>CAVTZT010000015.1:0-369314 GCA_963739255.1 uncultured Chloroflexia bacterium | reverse complement strand
TCTTCCTGCCGACGGTTGCGGTCTTGCTACCATCCAGGAATGGATCGGAAACGTTCTCCAGTGGCGCGCCAAATCGCTCGAAGAGAGCGTCCGGGAGATGCTTGCCGATCCAGTGTTGACCAAACAGCTCTACGAACATCCTTTAATCGCCAACCTGTATCATCCGGCAAAAAAGCCGGGCAGAAAACCCCGTCTGCCATCATACATCCCGGCAAATAAATTTGCCCTGGCCCTGTTCGACATTTTGACCAAGGCAGGAACGGAAGCCTCGCCCATCAAAAACCTGACCATGCAGATCGACATGCAGCTGGCCGCGCTGGAAAATCCGGACTTGCAGAAATTGGCCCAGGAAGACTGGCAGGGCATCCTTGAAACTGTCAAACAGATCGCGGCCAGCCCGGCCGGGGAAGCAGCCGTGGATACCCTCAAGGGTCAGATCCAGGCCTACGCGTTGAAATATCCCGAGGTCCAACCGGTGATCGACCAGGTGATGCCTGATCTGGACGCCTACTATCAACAATTCCTGGAAGAACAGAGCAAGGTGGCAGCGGCCGGTGCGGATAAACAGCCGGCATTGCGCCACATCCGCCTCGGCGTGGCAGCCATTGGTTCAACCAGTCCCAAGCTCAAGGAATCAATGGAAGCTGTCTTGAGGAGTGGAGAGGCGTACGCCCTGCAGGCCGAACAGTCCATCGCCACGGCGCGCATCAGCATCGAGAATTGGTTAAACGATGCCATGGATCGCCTTTCCGGGACGTATAAGCGCAAGGCGCAGCTCGCTTCCTTCTTCATCGGTCTGATTCTGGCGCTCCTCCTGAACGTAGATTCCATACTTGCGGCGACCAATTTATGGCGTGAGCCGACCTTGCGCCAGGCAATTGTCGCCGAAGCCCAGTCGTATGCCAACCAAAACCCTCAACCCGCAGGCACACCGGCTCCCGGCACCACGGTCAGTCCGATCCAATCCATCCCGCAGTTGCAGCAGCAGTTGCAGGTGCTGAAATTCCCGTTCGGCTGGACGGATACCCCGGTTGTGTATGATTCCAAAGTGCCTTGTAACCTGGCAGCACTATCGGCGTACGACAAGCAGGGCGCCCCGACGCACATCCTCGAAATCGTCATCGGAAAGACTTGCTACCCGGTCGTGAATGCACCTCCGCTCAACCAGGACAACATCCTCGGCTGGTTGACGAAGCTGTTGGGTCTGGTGTTGACCGGCATGGCGGCTGCCCAGGGTGCACCCTTCTGGTTCGACATCCTGAAAAAGATCGTCAATGTGCGCGGCTCGGGCGTCAACCCGGACGAAAAGCTGCCCGTCGGGTAACAACCCTGACTTCTCTCCCAAAGGGCTGCAGGCACGCAGCCCTTTTTATTGATAATATGTATTTTTTACTTATGCTTAAGAAAGGAACATAATTTCATTATGCCAAGTAAAGTGTATTTCGGTTCAGCCCGTCAGGCCCGCCTGGAGGCCAAAGAAACCCTGCCAGCCAAACTCGACTTGATCCTCGAAAAGCTCCAGGTGAGAGAACGGGTCAAGGGGGAGACTGTGGTGATCAAGATGCACACCGGCAACAACATGGTTTACTCGACGATCCATCCGGTGTTCGTCCGCCGCCTCGTCCAGTCGATCAAGGAAGGCGGCGGCAAGCCGTACGTGGTCGACGTGAACTGGGACACAGCCGGAGCCGAGCAGCGCGGCTATACCGCCGATGTGATCGGCTGCCCGGTCTACCCTGCCGCCGGGCCGGATGAAAAATATTATTACGAACACACGCGCCCTTATAAAAACCTGAAGGTGTGGAAAGTAGCCGGTCTGGTCCAGGATGCATCCTTTCTGGTCAACTTTGCCCACGTCAAGGGGCATCCGTGGACGGGCGTCGGGGCGGCGATTAAAAACCTGGCGCTGGGCTGTGTGGACGGTAGCACGCGCAGTGCCATGCACGATACCTTTGAGTTCGAACCCTACTGGTTCCCGGAAAAATGCCCTGACGAGGCGACGCGCCAGCGCATCATGGCGGCCTGCCCGTTTGGTGCCTTGGTGGTGGATAAGAACAGTCCGGACCGTCTCCACCTTCACAATGAATGCTGCAACCAGTGTGGTCGCTGTCTCGAAGTGGCTCCGCAAGGCAGCCTGAAGATTGAAGCGATAAACTTCCACCCCTTCTTCGAGGCCTGCGCCATCGCCGTCAGTATTGTCCTCTCGACCTTTGCACCCGAGAAAGTCATCCATCTCAGCCTGGCCACTCACATGACCCCGGTTTGCGATTGCTTCGGATTCACCAGCATGCCGATCCTTCCGGACGCCGGGATCTTCGGCTCGGAGGACATCGTCGCCATCGAACAGGCCGTTCTGGACATCACTGGACAGATGAAACTGATCGAGGAGAACCTTCCCCTGGCAATGGAGGTGGTCACCCACCAGGGGCATCCATTCCAGCAGCTGCACGGGCCGCTCAAGGATCCCTATCTGGTCACTGCTTTCGGTGAGCAGCACGGACTGGGCAGCCGCGACTACGAGCTGGTAGACGTCTACCCGTTGGAAAAGATCGAGCGTTCAGCAATCGCTTACATCCCGGCAAAGTAGGCTTACAATCTTAATAGAGTAAAAGGAGAGGCAGAAAATATTTCCGCCTCTCTTTTGATGAAACCGGTCGCGAGTTCGATGCCTCGCGAGGGTTTATAATCAGGCTCATGACCGATCTGTTCGAGCATAATCTGCAGCAGAGGATGAAAACCGAAGCCCCCCTGGCGGCGCGCATGCGCCCGCGCACACTGGCCGAGTTCGTCGGCCAGGATCACATCGTGGGAAAGGGGAAACTGCTCCGCCGGGCGATCGAATCCGACCGGCTTTTTTCGTCCATCATCCTGTGGGGACCTCCCGGGACCGGCAAGACCACCCTCGCCCAGGTGATCGCCAATCAGACCAAATCCCAATTCGAGACCCTCTCCGCCGTCCTGGCCGGAAAGGCCGAACTCAAGGACGTGATCGATGCCGCCCTCGAGCGCAGGCGCTTGTACCAGAAAAAAACCATCCTCTTCGTCGACGAAGTCCACCGCTGGAACAAGGCTCAGCAGGACGCCCTGCTCCCACACGTCGAAAACGGCACCTTTGTCCTGATCGGGGCGACCACCGAAAACCCGTATTTTGAGGTTATCGGCGCGCTGGTCTCACGCTCGCGCGTCTTCCAGCTCCTGCCCCTGACCGAGGAGCAGACCGGCCTGATCCTTGATCGGGCCCTCGCCGACCCGGAGCGCGGTTACGGGATCCGGCACGTGGTGCTCGACCCGGACGCCCGTCTGCACCTGATCGGCGTCGCCGGTGGCGATGCCCGTAACGCGCTGAATGCCCTGGAGTTGGCGGTGGAGTCCACCACGCCGGATGCGAAAGACAGGATTCACGTCACACTGGAGGTGGCCCAGGAATCGATCCAACGCCGCGCCGTGCTTTATGACAAGGATGGTGATGCCCATTACGATACCATTTCCGCCTTCATTAAATCTGTGCGCGGTTCGGACCCCGATGCAGCCTTGTACTGGCTGGCAAAGATGATCTATGCCGGCGAAGACCCGCGTTTCATCCTGCGCCGGTTGATCATCCTGGCGGGAGAGGACATCGGCCTGGCAGATCCCATGGGAGTGGTGGTGGCGGCTTCGGCCGCGCAGGCGTTCGACTACATCGGACTGCCGGAGGGCGTCTACCCGATCGTCGAGGCCACGCTTTACCTGGCTACGGCGCCGAAATCCAATACCGCAACCTCATATTTCAAAGCCTTCGAACGGATCGAACGGGAAGGCCTCGGGGACGTCCCCAGCCACCTGAAAGACAACAACCGGGACGCGGTCGCCTTGGGCCATGGCAAGGGCTACATCTATCCCCACATGTTCGAGGAACATTTCACCCCGCAGCAATACCTGCCCAAAGAGCTGCTTGGCACTTACTTCTACAAACCCTCCAGCGTGGGGTATGAAAATCAGGTCGCCGACCGGCTGGAGCGCTGGCGGGAAGCCCAACGCAAAGCCCTCGGCATCACCCGTCGCGAGGAAATCCCCGATCTGACCCAGGAGCAGATCGATGAAATGAAGCGGCACATCAAGTGAGGTGGACCATGCATTGGACGGATGGACTGAAAGGCGATTCGCTTGCCTGGCTGTTGGAAACCGATACGCCAAGTGTCCGCTACCTGGCAACGAGAGACTTGCTCGACACTCCTGCGGATGATCCGGCGATGCGAACCGCGCGGGCGGCGGCGCATGCCCAGGGTCCGATCGCCGCGCTTCTGGCCGGGATGGAAAACGAGGGCTATTGGGCCGAGCCCGGACCGGGCTACAATCCCAAATATCGCTCGACCGTCTGGTCGATCATCCTGCTGGCACAGCTGGGCGCCTCGGTAAAAGAGGACCCGCGCATCGGACGGGCTTGCGTCTATCTGCTCGAGCATGCCCTGGCTCCGGGTGGGCAGTTAAGCACAAACCGGGCGCCTTCCGGGACGGTCGACTGCTTGCAGGGAAATCTTTGTTGGGCGCTGCTGGAACTGGGTTACGATGACCTCCGTCTGGACTCCGCCTTCGAGTGGATGGCGCGCAGCGTCACCGGCGAGGGCATCGCTTCGCTGGAAGACAAACGCGCTGAAATCCGCTACTATGCAGGCAAATGCGGCCCGACCTTCGCCTGCGGAGCCAACAACAAACTGCCTTGCGCCTGGGGCGCGACCAAGGTCATGCTGGCTTTCGGCAAACTCCCCGAGGCCAGACGGACGCCGCTGATCCGCCGGGCGATAGACCACGGCGTCGGTTTCTTATTCAGTACGGATCCGGCAAAGGCCGGTTATCCTGCCGGTTGGTCCGACAAACCCAGCCAGAATTGGTGGAAGTTCGGCTTTCCGGTGTTTTATGTCACTGACCTGCTGCAACTGGTGGAAGCCCTGGTAAACCTGGGTTTTGGGGGCGATCCGCGCCTGGCGAATGCGTTGGCCCTCATCCGTGGAAAGCAGGATGAGCAGGGACGCTGGCTCTTGGAATACGACTATTCCGGCAAGACCTGGGTGGAGTTCGGTCCGAAAAAGAAAGCCAATAAATGGGTCACGTTGCGCGCCCTGAGGGTATTGAAGAATTTGGAAAATCCAATCGCTACAGGTTGAGGGGTATCATTGACATGGCTTTCCTCCTTCTCGTCCGCCATGGCGAAAACGACTATCTCAAAAAAGGGCGTCTACCGGGACGTACCGCCGGAATCCATCTTAACGAACGTGGACGGGAACAGGCTGCCGCCCTGGCACAAAGCCTGGGGAAGCTGCCGATCAAGGCGGTCTACTCGAGCCCACTCGAGCGCGCCGTCGAGACCGCCGAACCCATCGCCCAGGCCCTCAAACTGGAAATTCAGCTCGCCCCGGGTCTGTTGGACACCCACGTGGGGAGATGGGAAGGCGCGGAGCTGAAGAAGCTGTATAAAAAACCTTTATGGAAAATCGTCCAGGGATCGCCCTCACGCGTCCGCTTTCCTCAGGGTGAATCATTCCTGGAACTGCAAGCCCGGGTGGTCAACGCGATCGAATCGATCCAGGCAGCTCATAAGAACGAATTTGTCGCCGTGATTTTTCATGCTGACCCGATCAAGCTTGTTGTTGCTTATTATCTGGGCTTACCCATGGACAGCTTCCAAAAGCTTAACGTGGATGCCGGCTCGGCGAGCATGCTGGCTCTCAGTGATTCCGGCGCGCGTCTGATCGCCCTCAACCTAAAACCTCCCTTTGAATTCAAGTTGCCCAAAAAGAAGAAGTAAATTGTCCCGAGGAATCGACCCCCATGACGGGCAGCCGCGAGGCTGTTTATTTGTAAACCTTCTTTGCCTTTACCTTGCCACGAGCAGCTTCGGTCAGATGGACGAAATTATGCCGCGCCGGCGGCATCAATAATATACCTGCCAGCGTCAACCCGCCCCAGTAATCAAGCAGCCAACTGGCCGCTGTTCCGACTGCCCCGCTCTCTTTCACCCGCTGCAGCCGCATAGGGTCTGTTTTTCTCTTCAATTCCTCAACCCGCAGTTGCTGGATGATCTTCCTCGTCCGGCATCCGACTGCCAGCCGATAGGCCTTCAGCGCCTCGAGGTCGATCGTGGCGCTTAGTTGAGCAATTTCAATCCCGGTCATCGCATTTCCAGTGCCTGGGATAGCCACCCCAAGATTCTCCTGCCACCGGTCACCATCCAAAACCTGCCGACTGCCTGCCACCAATATATTCATGGTTACATCTGCAATGCGGGCAATGTGCCAGATCATCCAGACAATCGAATGTTCGCACTTTGGTGGAATATACCTGGCAGCTCTCTCGGACAAATCCCGCCAGAGGTCATCGTCAAATGAAAACCCCGCGGCAGGCGCCATCCTGTTCGAATGGACCATGCCGTGCTGGTGAAGGAATAGATCGAATGCCTTGCGGCCATCCCCGGGATGTAAGAGTGCAGTTCGTAAAGCTTGTTACTGCTGGTTCCAAAACCTACGTTTAGGATCCATCGATCCGGACCTTTCCACTTCAATCGGAACCAATATTACCCTCACCGAATGGCTCAGTCATAATCTCAACCATCTAGATATGCATCCGTCAGGATGATAGGCTATCGACGGGTGTTTTCAACCTCGTCATGAGGTTTGGCCGCCATCCCCACCGGATGGTAGCTCGGTTCAGGTCGTGGAACCGGGCGAATGGCTCCAGGAGCAGGGACCGGCCGCTTGGGACGCGGCAGCGTCGAGGGCCGCATCGCCTGCTGCGACGCGAAGCGGGACTGTACTGCCGAAGCGAGCATGGTCGGTTGGTCGTCGGCCACGCTGAACATCCGGTCGCCGGCTATGGAGAAAGTTCCGATAATGAGCACGCGGATCAGCAAGACCATCAAGGCGACGAATACCGGCACCACGTTTACCAGGGTCGTTTGATTGATCACCAAGCTGGAAAGCTCGCGGTGGCTGCGGACTGCGACAGCTACCCCCCACCAGGTCAGGGTGGCGTTCATCGCCGCGGCCAGCAGCCAGGCGCCGAAGAGATACCAGACTTCACCGGACTCTTGCCTGCCTTGCTGCGGGGTGAACAGACGGGCAATCCCGGCGAAGTCGATGCCACAAAAGGCGATCGACAGGATGGTCGCCCAGCGGATGCCCAAGAAACGCAGGTCGGCACCAAGCAGATCGTTCAAGGCAAACTCGGTGGTCGAGTAATTAAAGATCTCGAACGCCAGGAGAGCCAGCAGCAGGATACCACCGAAGATCGCGCCCCGTCGTACGACGCCGCCGCGCAGTAAACCAAGAAATCGAGTCGGTGCGTTGTTCATGAGAACCTCCTAACATATAACTAATAAACCACCTATATTATAGAACATATGTTCTATTTGTCAAGAGGTTACTTGTCACCATATTAATTAACATTGAAGAGCGCGGCACCGGTCTGGCACTGCGCTCTTCAATTCAAGACAAGATGCTGTCTCACTTGTTGTAATTTGGATCCTGGCTTGTATAAAGAGCGATCATGTTCCCGGTCGGGTCTTTGAATATCCCGAACCAACCGACATTGGGGATTTCGGATTTCTCCCGGACCACTTTGCCGCCCAGCTTCACCGCCTTCTTCAGGTCGGCTTCTATATCCGCACTATCCACGTGGATCAGTATTTCACCGACTTTCGTGGATTCGCCTAGCGGACTAAAGCCGCCTCCGGGCTCGGTCTCCGGTTCCCACATGGTGTAATTCATCTCGGGAACAGGGGTGATCTTCCATCCGAATAACTGATGGTAGAAGTCGGCCAACTCTTCCGCATTGCGGGTCGGGATCTCGATATGAACGATGTTTCTTTTTGGCATAGGCACCTCCTTTGTGGTTGGCAACAATTCTAGAACATATGTTCTTTTTTGTCAAGGTGGAATACCGGAGCCTCTGGTCCGGTTCCGGTCGAGTCAGGATCAGGACGGGGTCAATATACATTTTGGAAGAGGTCTTTTTCGATCTTTTCCCCAGGTGCGACCACAGGATAGGCACGCATGAAGCTTTCGTTGCCACTGAACAGACGCAGGAAAAAGCCGACCAGGCTGCCGCCCATCCTTCCTCCGCCCTGGCTGGCATGGCATGCCCCGGCCTGTTCCTTCTTCTTTGCCACCGAGCGGATATCGATGCGCGCGTGGGTGGGAAAATCCACTTCGGCAATTGAAACCAGATCGATGTCGCCGTTGGTACCGAACTTGCGCGGATCGCGACCGATTAGCGGCAGCAGCCGGACGGCAAACTTCAAGAAGCCATGGGGCATGACGTGGAAGTACAGGCGCTGCGAAGTGTGAACCGGTGGACTACCAGCACTGAAGGCGGGATTATCGGCTTGCTCGAAGGCGCGCACCGTCGCCCGCTGGATGGCGATGTGATCGGGATGACGATAGCCGCCGATGGGATCGAAGGTCAACACCACCTGAGGCCGAAGCTCGCGGATGTAACAAACCACGTTCTCCGCCACGCGGTCCAGGGGCTGGGCTGCCAGCGCCTGCGGGTGTGAGTTGTCAGTCGAACCGGGCATGCCCGAATCGCGATAACTGAGGAAATGGACACCCGCCAATCCAAGGATGCCAGCAGCACAGCGTAACTCGGATTCGCGCCGATCGCCGATCGATTGATAACCTTCGAGCAGCTCCGGGGCCATTTCCCCGACCTCCCACCGCGTGGCACAGACTAGATGAACATCCACCCCTCGCGAGGCATAAAGAGCCAAAGTCCCTCCCATGCCGAAGGATTCGTCGTCCGGATGGGCCAGTACTGCCAGCAGTGTGTATTTGGACATGGGTAATATTTTACCTTAATGGGATAACTTCGGGCTGATTTTGAAGACCCGTCAGATCGAAAGTCTACTCGAGGCAGCCCGATAAATTCACTGATATCATAAAATTCCATCAGATTACCGCCTATTTCCATCAATTTTCCAGATGGATGACTGCGCCCAACCTTTTTTCATATTGCTACAGTAAGATATAATAAATTCAAGGGATCTGCGTGAAAATTCAAGGTGATTCTCACCACTTTCCTTGGATTTGAACCCCCCCGATTTGACTGGCATTCGATCGATTACCTAACGCCAAAACATCTATCCACAAGGCGACTTCCCATGACCGACCATTTGCTGAATGTCCCCTGGGGAAAAGATCATCTCACCATCCCGATTCCTGAACGATGGGATTTGCTGGGTGTGATGGTGCCCTCGACTGTTTCGAACTCCTCAAAACCCTCGGCTTGAAGCCGAAAAAAGCCTTTCAGCGCCCCTCGGCCTGCCACCTCTGATGGAGCTGGCTCGCCCGGGGATGAAGATTGCCCTGGTGATCGACGATGAAAGTCGCCCGAACTCCGGTCGACCAGCTTCTCCCAGCCGTGTTGACCGAACTGCAACGCAGCGGCGTGCGCCCGGACCAGGTGACGGTCATCCCTGCCCTGGGTGTCCACCACGCCATGAGCGAGGCCTCCCTCGCCCACCGGGTCGGCGAGTCGATTTTTTCCAAGCTGCATTGGGAGTTCTCATGATTGCGATGCTGCCGAAAAACTAGCCTTCCTCGGCACGACGAGACGCGGCACCCCGGTATATATCAACAAAACCGTCTCCCAGGCGGATCTAATCCTCTCGTTAGGCTGCATTGAGCCGCACATCATCGCCGGCTTCGGCGGCGGCTATAAGAACCTGGTTCCAGGTGTGGCCGGCCGGCCGACCATCGCTCATAACCACTCGCTTAATTGCCGCCCGGATACGTTCAACAGCATCGGCCAGCCCCTCGAGCACAACCCGATGCGCATGGACCTCGAGGAGGCCGCCGGTATGATTAAGGCACCGGTTTTCATCGTCAACGCCGTGTTGGACAGCGCGCTGAAGGTCGTCCAGGTGGTCAGCGGTCATCCGCTGGAAGCGCACCGCGAGGGGATGCGGACGAGTGCCAAGATCTACGGAGCAGCCATCCCGTCACTGGCCGATGTTGTCATTTGCAGTTCCCATCCGATGGACATCGACCTGCGCCAGGGAGTCAAGGCACTCGGCAACACCATCCGAGCACTGCGCCCGGGCGGTGTGATGCTCACCTTGATCCGCGCCGAGGAAGGTGTGGGCGTGTTCGGTCTGGCAAACCGCAAGCTGCCGGTCGGGAGAGGCGCCCTCAAATTGCTCGCCCCGGCACTCCTGCCGCTCGTCCCGCGCCTCAAGCTGCGGGGCATGGGGGAGGAAGACCGCTTCTTCCTCTACTTTGCGCTACAGGCCATGCGCCGCGGCGATCTGCTGGTCTATGCTCCGACCATCCCCACCAGCACACGCGCCAACCTGCCCTTCGTCACCTTCATGGACAGCATCGAGGCGGCGCTGGCGCGCGCCCGGGCCCGCTTCCCTCGCAAGGCCGGGGTGCTCGTCTTCCCCCACGGCGGCAGCACCTACCCGATCCTGCCAACATGAACGATAAATAAAAATCAAATCCCCGAATTCTCGGGGATTTTCGATTTCTAGTAGATGGGTAAATCCGGATCGACTTCCCGGGCCCAGGCGTTGATCCCGCCCTTCAGGTTCTTCACTTTCCTGAACCCGGCACTGACCAGAAGCTCGAGCGCCCGGCTGGAACGCACGCCTGTCTTGCAGAAGACCACCATGTCTTTTGCGGAATCCAGCTCCGACAGGCGGGCTGCCAGTGTCCCGAGGGGGATGTTGACCGCCCCCGGCAGCGCTGAAATCTCCAGCTCGTGCGGCTCGCGCACGTCCAGCAAAGTCAGGTGATTGCCCTTCAATTTCTCCGCCAGGGATTTGGCGTCGATGTCCCAATCCACCCCGGCTGAGCCCTGCTCGTGGTCAAGGCCGGGGACACCGCAAAAGGCGTTGTAGTCGATCAGCTCGGTGACCTCTGGGTTCGGCCCGCACACCTTGCACTTCGGGTTCTTTTTCAATTTGACGTATTCGAACGACATGTCCAGGGCGTTGTATAGCAGCAGCCGCCCGACAAGCGAGGAGCCGATTCCCAGCAGCATCTTGATCGCTTCAGTCGCCTGGATCGTCCCGATCGTCCCCGGGAGTACGCCCAGGACACCGCCTTCGGCGCACGACGGCACCAGTCCCGGTGGAGGCGGCTCGGGAAAGAGACAGCGGTAGCAGGGTCCTTCTTTTGCATAGAAGACACTCGCCTGACCTTCGAATCGAAAGATCGAACCGTAGATGTTGGGCTTGCCAAGCATGACACAGACATCGTTGGTCAGGTAACGGGTCGGAAAATTGTCCGTTCCGTCGATGAGGATATCATAATCGTTGGCTATGCGCATCGCATTAGCGGAGGTGAAGGTCTCGTTATAAATGTCGATTAGGACATCGGGATTCAAGTCATGCAGGCGGGCGCGAGCAGATTCGACCTTGAGCTCGCCAACCGTGCGCGTGCCGTGGATCACCTGTCGCTGCAGGTTGGACGAGTCGACCACGTCGAAATCCACCAAGCCGATATGGCCGACGCCCGCTGCGGTCAGGTACATCGCCACTGGCGACCCCAGGCCGCCCGTGCCGATGATCAAGGCCGAGGAGGCGAGCAGCTTCTTCTGCCCCTCCAGGCCGACTTCCGGGATCAACAGGTGGCGCGAATAGCGCAGGATTTCGTCCCGCGAAAGATCGGGCAGCATTGCGCCTCCTAGCCGCCGGCCACGGACGGGATCAGGAGCAGCTTGTCCCCCTCCCCGAGTGGGGTTTCGAGACCCTGCAGGTCGCGGACATTGTTCTCACCCAGAAATAGATTGACAAAGGGCCGCAGATGGCCTTCGCTGTTGGTAAGGTGCGGCCGCAGGGTGGGAAACTGCACCATCAGACTCTCCATCGCCTGCGCCACGGTCTTCCCCTGGACGGGGACTTCGGACTGACCATTGACATACGAGCGTAACGGGGTCGGGATGCGAATCACAGGCATAGTTCTATTTTATTCCTTTTTTCACAACTTTAGCAACCGCCCCGCTCGATGACAGCCTCGCACGAGGAAGCCTGGGTGATCTCGACCGTCCCGGCCATGGCAAAAGGCTGCATGAATTTCTCGACGCTGCCCTTATCCTTGGCCTCCATGATCAGGTTGAGGGTATGCTGCCCGTCCAAGACGGCTTCGCCCTGCAAATCCACGCCAAATTTGCGGGCGTTCATGCGGCTTAAGTGATTCAACAACATCTCGCCCATGGCAGGGTCCTTAGCCGGGCAGGTTTCGGGGGTGTGCTGATGACGAACGAAATACAGTGACACGGGATGCTCCTTTCAACCTATCATCCGATTTCCATCGGTTCTTCGACAAACGCGGACCGGTCCTCCAGGAGGCGCCAGGACCGCGAGGCAATCGGCTTGCCTTTTTCGATACTGGTGATGACGTACGAGAAGTTCGGTTGCGCCCATTCGCGGTCGAACTCAGACGGCAGGTCAGGATGGTCGGGGTGCGAATGGAAGACACCCAGCAAGGTCATATTCTGGCGGTCGGCTTCCACCTCCCCATTGAGATAATCCTCCGGCGTGATCAGGTAGCGGTTGTGACGGGCTCCGTCTTCCCGACTGTTGGAGAAGGGCAGGAGTCGTAACACCTGCCGTACTTCCCCGTCCTTCCCGAGCAGGAAACCTGCCCCTTCCTCCGGGTAGCACTTTTCGCCGTGGGCGTGAATTTCCGCCAGGACGGTGGTTGGAATCTCAAGCATGCTCTCCCTCCCACAGCTCGCGGTCGGAAAGATATTTATAACCGCCATCCGGGAAGATGGTGACGACCACGCCCTGCTCCAGTTCGGATGCGACTCGCAGGGCGGCGACCGCCGCTGCGCCGGAAGAAATTCCGACGAACAATCCTTCTTCGCGCCCTAGCCGCCGGACCATCTCGTAGGCAGCCTCGGTCGAGACCGGGAGGATACGATCCGGAAAAGCCGGGTCAAAGATACCGGGCCGCAGCGCAGTGGGTATGTGCTTGAGGCCTTCGATCCCGTGCAGGGGTTGGTCGGGCTGTACGCCGATGATCTTCACCACGGCGTTAAATTCACGCAGGTACCGACCGACGCCGGTCAACGTTCCCGAAGTGCCCAGACCGGCTACGAAATGCGTGACGGTGCCAGCGGTGTCAGCCATGATTTCCGGCCCGGTGCCCTTGTAATGCGCCTGCCAGTTGGCTGGATTATCGTATTGGTTGGCATAGAAGTAGCGGTCCGGGGCTTCGGCAGCAATTTTGCGCGCCAGGCGGATGGCGCCGTCCGATCCCTCCGCCGGATCCGACAGGGTCAACTCGGCTCCGAGGGCACGCAAGATGGCGATCCGTTCCGGGCTGGCATTGGACGGAACGACCAGTTTCACCGGTATTCCCAAAATCGGACCAAAGGTGGCATAGGCGATGCCCATATTGCCGGAGGTCGAATCGAGCAAGCGACGGGCGGGGGTGAATTTATCTTCGGCGAGGGCAGTGCGCAGGATGTTAAGCGCCGGCCGATCTTTAACCGAGCCACCTGGATTGAACCACTCCGCCTTTGCCAATACCTGGACATGGGGGCTCAAGCCCTTGGTCACCTGGCGTAAGGGTACCAGCGGAGTATTTCCGACGTATGCCTCCAGGCCTGCCAGCCGGGGCGTGCCGACCTGGATTTTATTTAGTGTGACTGCCATTAAATTCTCCATCGTAAAAACCAATAAAACCGCCAACAGACAAATAAAAAGGACGGCGCGGACGTCATGCGAGCATCGATTGTCGCAAGCGGGGTCGTCCACCGTCCTTCGTCTGTTGGCGAAGCTGTCTTTTCGAAGAGGCGGTGGTTACGATCCCCGCCCCAAACACATGAAATGGATCACGGTGATTCTCCGGAATATATAAGATAATAATGATAAATATTATACGATAATATCCTGCCTTGTCAAGGGGCTTTCAAATACTTCGGGTGAGAAAGTTCGTCAATTCTTGATTTAAAACATTCGGGCGACCGTCTGGCCGCCCGGAGTGATTTCATTCTTCCTTCTTCGCCTCCAGCTCCTTCTGGTGGGCGGCGATGATCTCCGCCGCCAGGTATGCAGGGACAATCTCGTATCTTTCGAACTCCATCGTAAAGATACCCCGGCCGCCGGTCATCGAGCGCAGCTGGGTGGTGTAGCGTAACATCTCGGCCAGCGGGACCTGGGCGATGACGACGGTCCGACCGTGCTCAGACTCCGTGCCCTGCACACGCCCGCGCCGGGTGTTCAAGTCGCTCATGATATCGCCCATGTTGGCATCCGGGACGGTGATGCGCACGTTCATGATCGGTTCGAAGAGTACAGGCCCGGCATCCTTGACCGCCAGCTTGAAAGCCTCGCGTCCCGCAATTTCAAAAGCCACCGGTTTGGAATCCACCGGATGTTCCTTGCCGTCGTAGACGATGACGCGCACGTTGCTCATTGGGAACCCGGCGACCACGCCGGTCAGCAATGTGGCGTGAATGCCTTTTTCAATCGCCGGCAGGTACGATTTCGAAAGGTTCATCCCGACCAGCTCGTCGGTGAAATCGAAGTCCTCTTCCGGGCAGGGCTCGATTTTCAAGCCAGACCTCGCCAAATTGGCCCGCACCGCCGGTCTGCTTCTTGTGGCGGTACATGGCATCCGCCTTCTTGGTGATACCTTCACGGTACGGGACCTTCGGTTCGGCGGTCAGCAGCCCGACCTGCAGTTTGCCCTCGGCCCGCCGGATGGCCACGTCGATGTGCTGGTCGCCCATCCCCTGCAGGATGGTCTGGCCGGTAGACTGCTCCTGGTACCAGGAGAGGGTCATGTCCTCCTCGCACAGGCGGGTCAGCGTGGGGCTGATCTTGGCCGCGTCGACCTGGGTTTTGGGTTGAATGGCCACGCGGTAGAGGGCAGTGGGATACTTGGGAACCGGCAGGGTCAGTGGGTGGGCTTTGTCACACAGCGTATCGCCAGTGGAAGTAACGCTCAGCTTGGCGACCACGCCAATGTCACCGGCATGCAGGACTTTGTGGGCCATGGTTTCCTTGCCGCGCAGCACGGCCAGCGATGCCATGCGCTCCTCTGCGCTCTTGGTCTGGTTCCAGATGCGGGCATCCGCCTGGAGCGTGCCCGAGTAAATACGGAAATAGGTCAGCTTCCCGACGAATGGATCGGCGGTGGTCTTCCAGACATATAGTGCCAGCGGCCCGGAATCGACCGTGCTCAAGTCCTCTTCCCCTCCTTTCCCCTTCGCAGTCACGGTCGGAGCGTCCGCCGGGGAGGGGATCAGGCTGAGCACGGCGTCCAGTAGCGGCAGGATGCCCTTCTCGTGTGCGCCGGCCGCCACGAAGACCGGGACGTACAGCCCGGAGCGCACGGCAGCCTTCAGGCCGCGCATCAGCTCGTCATTGGTCAGCTCGCCTTTCTCCAGGTACTTCTCCAGCAGGGCATCTTCACCCTCGGCCGCGGCCTCGACCAGTTTGGTGCGGGCTTCGTCCGCCGCCGGCTTGAGATCCGCGGGGATGTCTTCGGCGGTCTTGCCTTCGTTCGCATATGCCTTCATCGTGAGAAGGTCGATCACGCCCTTGAAGGCTTGTCGTTCTCCCCAGGGCAGCTGGACCGGGATCAGGCGGATGGAAGAGAACTCCTGCACCGAGGCCAGCGCCTTCTTGAAATCGGCGTTGTCGCGATCCATTTTGTTGATCAGCAGGAAGCGTGGCAGCTTAAAGGTGTCGCAATAACCCCAATCGATCTCCGTGCCAACCTCCATGCCGGCGACCGAATCGACCAGCACCACCACACCATCGGCCACCCTCAAGGCGGAAATGACTTCGCCGACAAAATCGGTGTAACCGGGAGTATCCAGGACGTTGATCTTATGATCCTTGTACTCGACCGGGATGACGGAGGTCGAAAGGGAAAGTTTACGGCGGATTTCTTCGTCTTCAAAATCCGAAACCGTCGTCCCATCGTCGATCTTGCCCAGGCGGGTCGTGGCGCTCGTGACGTGCAGGAACGCCTCGGCCAGCATCGTCTTCCCGCCCGAGCCGTGGGAAACCAGGGCGATGTTTCGGATGAACTCGGTAGTATACTCTTTCATGCGATGACCTCTTGTGAAGAATGGGATGATGCCAGACGCCTGATTATAAAAGAACTTCCCCCTAAAGTCAAAGCATTATGAGCTTTTTACGCCGCCTGTCATTCCTTTTTTGGTACACCCGCCGCGCCCCGTGGGACAGCGGCATCGTCCCGCCCGAAGTCGAAGGCTTCATCCGGGAACATCCCGCCGGTCGCACCCTTCGGCAGGCTCAGGGCAGAGCCTTGGACCTTGGCTGCGGCACCGGCACGAGCAGCCTCGCCCTGGCCCGAGCTGGCTGGGACGTCACCGGGGTGGATTTCGTCCCGCGGGCAATTAAAAGCGCAAAACAAAAAGCAAAAAGCGAGGGCATCTTCGTCGACTTCCGGGTCGACGACGTGACCCGCCTGCGAGGCATCGCGGGTCCTTTCGAACTGGTGCTGGACATCGGCTGCTTCCACGGACTGGCGGCAGGACAAAAGCTGCGCTACCTGGATAACCTGACCTCCCTGCTTGCCCCCGGAGGGACCTGGCTGCTGTACGGGTTCTTCAAGCCGGAGGAAACTCCCGGTCCCGGCTTTATTCCGGCGGATCTGGAGCGAGCCTCAAGCTGGTTGACCCTGGTCCGACGGCAGGACGGGACGGATAAAAATGACCGCCCCAGTGCCTGGTTCTGGTTTAATAAAACCGGGTGACTCAATCCACGAACCGCACGAACACCTGATTGCCCAACAGCCTGCCCCGCACCGTCAGGCGAACCCTCTCCCCTAACCCCTTTCCCAAATGGAGAGCAGAATCTTCTACCCATTCCAGCAATCCCAGCCCAATCAGCTCATCGATCTCTTTCCCAAATACGTCCACCAACCCTCGCCCGAAGCGTTCCCGGAAGGCCGCTGCCGACACCCCCTCTTGGGTCAGGCGCAGGCCGGTGATCATCGTCTCCTGCATCTCGGTCCGCACCGTGATGCGCTGGTGGTTCACGGTTGACGGCGAAAGAGGGAACGAAAGGTGCCTGATGGGAGGCGTAAGACGGTCGATGTAAGTCTTGATGCGCAAAGCATTTGAATAGCGGAGGTTGTTTGCAAAACCGTGTGCCCCTGCGCCGAACCCCAGATAGGGGAGATTGCGCCAGTACTGAAGGTTGTGCTGGCATTCCTGTCCCGACTGTGCCCAATTGGAAATTTCATAATGCTCGTAACCCGCTGATGCCAGCGCCTCTTCTGCCCATTCGTACATGTCGGCGGCCGCATCCGGGTCGGGCATGGGGAGCAGGCCGTGCCTCGCCCATCGGCCAAACGGGGTGCCGTGCTCGAGGGTCAGGGCATAGAGCGAGAGGTGCTCGGGCCGAAGACCGAGGATCAGGTTTACCGTCGCCTGCCAGCGGTCCAGGCTCTGTTCGGGGAGACCGAAGATCAGGTCCAGGTTCAGGTTCTCGAATCCGGCACGACGCGACCATTCCACCGACTGGATGACCTCAAAATAATCGTGAATGCGCTCAAGCATGCGCAGCTCGTCGGGTTGCGCGGACTGGACACCCAGGCTGAGGCGGTTGAATCCAAGAGAGAACAAATCGAGCAAATATGCAAATGACAAGGTACCCGGATTGGCCTCCAGTGAAATTTCAGCCTTGTCGACCAGATCATAGTGCTCCCGGATGGTGCGGAAAATCGCATCAAACTGGGTGGCGCTCAACAGCGAGGGCGTCCCGCCTCCGAAGAAGACGGTATGCACAACCAAACGACCCGGGGCGGATTCGGCCACGAGGCGTATCTCTCTGCACAACGCCTCCACGTAGGCGGGGATCGAGCCTTCCTGCCCGGCATAGGTGTTGAAATCGCAATAGGCGCAGCGGTGGGAGCAGAAGGGGATGTGGAAGTAAAGGCTGACGGGTTCCAAGGTTTATGCCTGCTCTTCGAGACGGGAATGATACCCCTTCGGCAGGCCGAAGAGAAGGGCGAGCGGGCCGGCCAATAAGATCCACATCGCCGAACCGAGGCCGAAGCGCTGCGCCGCCAGGCCGATCCCGAACGGGATGAGCTTGCCGAAAAAGCCAGCCACGTTCCCAAGCGTCATCACCGTGCCGCTCCTACCGGGCATGGAGGAATACAGGTTGCCTTGCAGAATCGCATACCAGCCAGAGTTGAACAGGCCAAGCGCCCCGAGGACGACCAGCTTCAGCCAGGGATTGAGGATCAGCAGAAACACCGGGAAGAGAACCAGCTCGAGCACCACGCTGAGGCGCAGATAATCCAGGCCGCGCACCTTTTCGAGCAGCGGGATGATCAGGAAATCGCCCAGCAGACCGAAACCGGTCCAGACCGCCACTGCCAGGGCGGCTTTGGCGGCCGTCAGGCCCACCACGTCGACAAAGTAGAGTGCCATGTATCCGTAAAACACGTCCAGCATCAGGTCGGAGAATTCGAGCAGGACCAGCCAGCGCAGCACCTCGCGCCGTTTAAGTGCAGCCAGGGCGGTGCGTATTCCATCCCAGACGGCGGAGAGAGACGGCAATGGAGGATGATCACTCGAGGCGGCAGGGAGCAAGCGCCAGGCGCCGCCCAGAATCAAAACCGTTATTCCCGCCAGTACGAAAAACATCCCCCGCCAGCCGAAGCCCAGAAAGGCGGCCGCGCCCAAAGCCAGCGGTCCCAAGACAACGCCCACCGAGCCGGCAAACGTCCAGCGCGCCATGTTTTGCTCATGGCGGGAGGGATCGCTGTCTATCAAGGAGGCCTGCGAGAGACTTACGAACGCCCCGGATGAAGGGTAAAAGATTATGAATGAAATCAGCAAGAAAAGGAAGTTGTGACTGACGGCAGTCAGGAGACAAGCCAGGGTGAAGAAGACGCCGCCGCCCAGGATGAGCACGCGCCGCTTCCACACATCCCCCAGGATACCCAGGAACGGCTCAATGCAATTGGCGACGATCCCCGGCAGGCTGAGAGCCAGTCCGATATGGACGTAGTTCAATTGCAGGTCGGTGCGGATGAGCGGCCAGGCCGCGTCGGTGACGCCGAAGGTCAGCTCGTCGAGGAATTCGATCAGAAGGAGGATCAAAGGCATGATGGGAGGAAAGTAGAGGCTAGAGATTAGAGAATAGAGAGGAGAGAAAAGGGATTAGAGATCGGGTAATCATGTAATCAGGTTATCAGGAATCAGGGGCGGAGGAAGCGCAGGCGGGCGACCAGGACCGGCGGGATCTCGGAGAAGCTGCCACCCCAACTGAGCGGGTGCTTCTGCGGGCCGTCCGGCGGGTAGGCGCATTCCTCGAACCCGTCCAGCACGAGCCCGTTCTGGAACCCGAGGTTGAGATAGTATTGCAGCGGGCGCTCGAAGTAGATCTGCGGCCGGGGCTGCCCGCGCAAGGCCGCTCCATGCGCCTGATAGGGGGTCATGTAGCGGGAAATTTTGACCGAATAGGTCGTCCTGATCCGGCCCCCGTCATCCACTTCCTCGGCCAGGTGAACCGCTGAAGAGTTGTTGAAAGCCGGATGGGTCGTGGAGAAGACAAACGCCCCGTCCGGTTTAAGCAGCCTGGGAAGGCAGCGAAAAAGGGGACCAATATCGGCCATGTCGAACAGCGCCATATTGCATAGGGCTGCGTCGAAGGACACCGGACCCAAATCCAGCAAGGCGCGCTCGTCAGTGGCATCCACGACCCGGTAGCTGATGCGACCTTCCGGGATCGGCTTTTGCTTCGCGAGCCGGATGAGCTCTTTTGAGAAATCGAAAGCCGCCACCGTCGCGCCAAGATTGGCCAGCCGCCGCGAGGTCAGGCCGTTGCCGCAGGCCACATCCAGGATATGCTGGCCAGGATGGACGGCGAGCAGGCGCTCAACCGCAGGCCACTCGAGCAGGTTGAAGAAATCGTTGCCCTCGCCTATGTGCGCATCCCAGAAGGCGGCGTTGGCATTCCAGGCGGCGCGCGTTTCCCGGTTGGACTTGCGAAGGGATTCGGTTTTCATAAACCATCCTTCATGGTTTGACCTTCCAAAGATCCTTGAGCATCTCGTGCGACCAGTCCGGCTGCCGGACGGGATCGTTCGGCAGGTATTCGGCCATGACCGGCTTGATGTCCAGCACCGGCGTCCCGTCGATGGCATCCAGGTCTGCGACGAACAGGCTGCGGCCCTCCCGGCGCAGGATGCGCACGGTGGTCAGACCGAGCCGGTTGGGACGGTCCTTGTTGCGCTGGGCGAAGATGCCGACCAACGGGAAATCTGGGTTGCCGCGCGGGCGGCGGGTCCCGCCGACGGGCTTCTCCTGTCCGATCCGGTGGAAATAGAAAATGATCTCGGCGTGTGAGAAGGCCTCGATTCCGTCCAGGCTTTCCATGGGAAGAGATGCCTCCAGGACGATCTCCGAAACCATCCCGCCCCAGTAATCGTCCACCACCCGGCGGCGAGAATTGTGGACCCGGGCGACGGGCGCGAGTTGGATTTCATGCATGCCTGTTCTCCTGGAACCAATCCAGCCACATGTGACCGCTGACCACCCGGACCTCGGGATGGTCGGCGGCAAAACGGCGGATGCGCGGCTGGTGCGGACCGAGCACCAGCCGGATCAACCAATCCGGAGCCTCTTCATTGAAAAGGGCGGCTGCATCGGAGGTCTGGAACAGCCAGCCATCCGAAGTTTTGACAACCACACCGCACTGGCCGCGGGTGTGACCCGGAAGCGGCAGCAGCCACATCTGCGGCTCGAACGGCAAACGGATAGCGTCGAAGTTATACCATTTCTCGCCAGTGTCGTCGTAGAATGCCCAGTCTGGTCCGTGGGCAATGTGCCGGCGGACATAGGCCAGGTCGGCAAACTGGCGCGGCCGGGCAAGAAAAGCTTCGTACTCGCCTCGATAAACATGGACCTTCGCCCAGGGAAAATCCGGCAATCCTCCGCAGTGATCGAAGTGCATATGGGTTAACACGATATGATGGACATCGTGCGGGTCGTAACCCAGCGCAACGACCTGCCGCACGGCGGCCTGTGCCGGATCAAGCGGCACGCGCGTGATGATCCGGAAGACTTTCAAAATGCCGCTGTGGTGGACGTAATCGTCCGTGCCCAGGCCGGTATCCACCAGCACCAGTCCCTGATCGGTCTCGACGAGCAGGTCGAGCGTGCCGCATTCCCAGTGCCGGGGGACGCGGGCGTTGCAGGTGAAGCCATTGAAGAGGTGAACCGTCATTCCAATCCTTCCTTGTCGTGATGAGTTGTGATGATAACCAGGGCTTACGAATAGAATTATAACCATAGTTGCGGCATAGAAAAAACGCGGATGAGAATCAGCCTCATCCGCGTATGTCCCTTTCATCTCACTTTATATTATTAACCTCAGCGGTTCTTCCAGGTAGACCGCCAATGCCTGCATGAAACGGGCGGCCTCGACCCCATCACTGGTGCGGTGATCGACCGAGATGGTAGCCTTCATGCGCCAGCCGGTTTTTATCTGGCCGTTTTCGGCAACCGGGACCTCGCGCGTAGACCCGACCGCCAGGATGCCCGCCTCAGGAGGGTTGAGGATGGCAGCGAAGTTTTCCACGTCGTACATGCCCATGTTGCTGATCGAGAAGGTCGAGCCCTCGATGTCTTCCGGTCGGACCTTGCCCTCGCGCGCCCGGGCGACCAGCTGCTTGAGCTCGGTCGAGACCTGGCGCAGCGGCTTCTGGTCGGCATCCCGGCAGACGACGGTCAGCAGCCCGCCCTCCACGGAAACCGCCACGCCAATATTGACCGCCCCGTGTTGGATGACCGAGTTGCCGTTGAAGGCGGCGTTCAAATTGGGGAACTGAAGCAAGGTCAGGGCAGCGGCCTTTACAATGAAATCGTTGACCGAGATTTTCTGGTCCTCGGGCAGGATGGCGTTGAATTGTTCACGCAAGGCCAACAAGGCCTCGACCTTGTACTCGTGGGTGACGTAAAAGTGCGGCACGCTGGACTTGGATTCAGCCATGCGGCGGGCGATGATCTGACGCAGCTTGGTCAGCGGGACGGTCCGGTCGCCAGCCACGGGCCGAATGGCGGAAACCGGCGGAAGGACACCTGCACTGGGCGGGGCCATCCTGCCAGCCAGGGCCGCTTCAACATCACGGCGCACGATCCGGCCAGCCGGACCGGTGCCCTGAATCCTCGAAAGGTCTACGCCGCCTTCGCGCGCCATGCGTTTGGCCAGCGGTGAAGCCATGAGGATCGGAGATTGACGATTGGTGGTTGAGGATTGGGGAAATCCTGCTGGGACACCTTCCACTTTCGGTTCGCGGACTGCCGGTTGTTCCCTTTTCCCTGATTCCTGAGTACCTGGTCCCTGCGCAACTTCTTCAATCTTCTCATCCGCCGTGCCGATGATGGCGATCGGCGAACCGATGGGCACCACCGCACCTTCGTCCACGATCAGCCGGCGAACCACCCCACTGGCGGTTGACTTCGACCTCGACGGTGGCTTTGTCAGTCTCGATCTCGGCCAGCACCTCGCCTTTGTTAACCGCCTCGCCGGTCTTCTTGACCCAGCGCACAAGCGTGCCCTCGGCCATGTCAAAGCCCAGCTTGGGCATGGAAATGGTCTCGGCCATTACAGCACCTCCTTGACCGCCGCCACCACGTCGGCGGGCTGCGGCAGGGCGGACTGTTCCAATCGGCGGTTGTACGGCAGCGGCACTTCCTTCTGTGCAACGCGCTTGACTGGCGCATCGACGTAATCGAAAGCCTGCTCGTAGATGCGGGTGGAGATTTCAGCTCCCACGCCGAAGGATTTCCAACCTTCCTCGACGATCACCGCCCGGTTGGTCTTTTTGAACGACTCAATCACCGGGTCGATATCCAGGGGGCGCAGCGTGCGCAGGTCAACGATCTCGACTTCGATACCCTCCTTGGACAGCTCGTCTGCGGCTTTCATAGAGATCTCCAGCCCCTTGGAGTAGGTGACGATGGTCACGTCTTTGCCCGGGCGCTGGACGGTCGATTTGCCGATCGGCACGAGCATCTCTCCGTCGGGGACCTCGCCGCGCACCTGGTACATGGTGGCGTGCTCGAGGAACAGGACAGGATTCCTGCCCCGGATGGCGGATTTCAACAAGCCCTTGGCATCCGCCGGGGTTCCGGGCGAGACGACCGTCAGGCCCGGGAAATGGGCAAAGATGACGTCCGGCGTTTGCGAGTGCGTGGCAGCCAGCTGGCGCCCGCCGCCAGTCACCGCCCGAATGACCATCGGCAGGGTGAACTGTCCACCGAACATATAGTGCAATTTGGCTGCCTCATTGACAATGTGGTCCATGGCTACGAAGGCGAAATTGATCGTCATCAGCTCCGCCACCGGGTGGAGACCGGTCAGGGCTGCGCCGATGGCCGCGCCGACGATGGCCGCCTCGGCGATGGGCGTGTCGCGCACGCGCTCCCCGCCGAAGTGGTCGTAAAAGCCCTTGGTCACAGCGTAGGAGCCGCCCCATACACCCACCTCTTCACCCATGATGAAGACGTTCGGATCACGTTCCATTTCCTCCCACAACGCCTGGGAGATGGCTTCGCGCATGGTAATGCGAGCCATGTTACACCTCCTCCGCGTAGACGTTGTCGAAGAGCGTCTCGAGGTCCGGCTCCGGGCTGGCTTCGGCAAACTCGACCGCTTTGAGCGTATCCTCGCCGGCGCGTGCCTCGGCCTCGTCCAACGCCTTGGCGGACGCCAGTTTGTTCTTGATCAAATAATTGCGATAGATGCCGATTGGATCGCTCTCCTCCCACTTCTTGACCTCTTCCTGCTTGCGGTAGCGTTCGGGATCACCCATCGAGTGACCACGGAAGCGGTACGTGGCGATTTCCAACAGGAATGGTCCTTTCCCGGAACGCACTCTTTCGATCGCCTCCTTAGCCGCAGCATAGACGGTCATCACGTTCATGCCGTCGCCGACGCGGGCGTTGGGAATGCCATAACCTTCAGCTTTCTGCCGGATCTCGGAGACGGCCGAGGCGCGCTCAACCGCCGTGCCCATGCCGTACTCGTTGTTCTCGCACACCCACAGCACCGGCAGCTGCCAGACCTTGGAAAGGTTGACCGCTTCATGGAAGAAGCCGATGTTGGTAGCCCCCTCGCCGAACATGCAGATGGTCACACCGTCCCGGCCGGCGTATTTGTCTCCGAGAGCCAAGCCGGAGGCGATCGGCAAGTGCGCACCCACGATGGCGTGCCCACCCCAGAAGTTCTTGGTGACGTCCGCCATATGCATCGACCCACCGCGTCCTTTCGATACGCCGGTTGCTTTGCCCATCAGCTCCGCCATGACCTGGTTAACCGGTAAGCCGCAGTTGAGGGCGACACCATGGTCGCGGTAGGCAGTGATGACACGGTCCTGGGGCTTCCGGGCGGCGATCAGTCCGGTCGAAACAGCTTCCTGACCGATATACAGGTGCAGGAAGCCGCCGATCTTGTTTTCTTGATACAATTCCGCTGCCTTCTCTTCCACCCGTCGAATAAGGACCATTTGATAATATAAATCCAGGTGTTGTTGTTTGTTCATTGATGTTCTCCATGGACTGGTAATGGAATTCAATGAAATTCCGCACCGAATTTGATTCCATCACAAGCCGGGCATAATTATATCCAATATTTATATCTTTTTTGTAAGAAATACAGATGAGCTGAGAAATCGTGGTATATTCCCAGCCATGTCCGCCTCCACTACCGCCACGCGGACACTTGACCAGCTCGCCATCCCCTATCGCGTCTACCAGCATCTCCGTCCGCCTACATCGCTGGAAGAGGCCGCGCGGGAACGCGGCCAACTCCCCGAGCAGGTCGTCCGCAGCATCCTCTTCCGTCTGGGGAAGAACGACTTTGTCCTGGTGTTGGCTGCCGGCCCTGCGCAGCTCTCCTGGCCCAAGCTGCGCGCCAGGTTGGGGGTCTCGCGCCTCAGCCTGGCAAGCGAGGCGGAGGTCCTGAAGGTGACCGGGGCGGTGATCGGGGCCGTCGGTCCGCTTGGACTGCCGGTCCCCGTTCCCCTCCTGGCCGACGAGGGTGTATTCCTGCCCGAGGAGGTCTCCATCGGCTCCGGCGTGCGCGGGACAGCCGTCATTTTGAAGTCCATTTATTTAAAACGCGCCCTGGGTCAGGTCGACATTGCCCGCCTGACCTGAACGGCAATAATGCTATTAAGTATCGAAGGGGGGTATGTTCTCTTCACCCAAATTGACTTAACAAATTCGTGGAGAAACAGGATAGGGGATTCTCTTATAATTATGGGGAGTTGACCATCGGTATAGGAAAGGATGCACCCTTGAAACATCTTCCCCTCTCACTGATCCTGGTGCTGGCACTGCTCACGGCCTGCGGTCCCTCCGTCGAGCAACAGGCAACCATGACTTCTATTTTTCAGAGCGCCACGGCAGCCTCCTGGACCCAAACCCCCAGCCTCACCGCCACGCTCACACCCACTCTGACCTCGACCGCAACCGACACGGAAACCCCCACCGATACCCTCACCCCCACCGAGACTTACACCCCGACCTTTACCCTGACCCCCTCGTTAACTGAAACGCTCACCCCCACGGAAACCTTCACCGTAACACTCTCACCGACTTTCGACTTTCCCAAAGTCTTGGTCACAATGCAGGCACATTGTCGTTTCGGCCCGGCGAAAGCCTACCTGCACGCCGCCGACCTGTATGCCGGGGATAAAGGCCTTGTCCAGGGACGCTGGGGAGCCAGCAATTGGTTATACGTCAAAATGGATAAACTGAATTACTGGTGCTGGGTTTCCCCTTCGGTCGTCCAGGTAAGCGGGGATATCACCCGCGTAGCCTACCAACCGTACCTGCGACTGCCGCCTTCCAGCCTGTATGGCTCGGTGACGGGCGTCGTTGCCAGGCGGCAGGGGGATAAAGTGACCGTCTCCTGGGATGCGCTATATATGACAGAAGACGACGACCGAGGCTACATGCTGGACGTGTTCGTGTGTCAAAAAGGGAACTATATCTGGTGGCCGGTCGGTGACGGCGTACTCACCAATCAAAATAAGACTTCCTATACCTTCACCGACGAAAAGGGCTGTTCCGAACCCTCCGGCGGTTCCATCGCGGCCGTGGAAAAACATGGCTACACAGCCTGGGTGGACATCCACTGGCCACCTGCAAAGTGACCAATCCAAGACCCGATCCTGCCGTGAGCAAATCGGGTCTTTTTTTCGATGAGATCGAGGGAGGGAAAAGGGCGTCGAAGATGGTATATTTGACACCGGAAGAAAAGGTCGCACCGATCGTCCTGCTTTAAATAAAAAAGGAGGTTCTTATGAATAAAGATACGCTGCGACAATTTGTCAACATCTTGGCAGTGCTGGTGACCTTGACCGTCAACGGGCTGGCAAATGCCATTCCATTCAATGGAATCACCACCGGTGCTGTCTCGGACAAATTCAAGGTGTATTTCGTTCCGGCGGGTTATGTCTTCGCCATCTGGGGAGTGATCTACCTCTTCCTGATCGGTTTCGGCGTGTATCAGGCGCTGCCCGCCCAGAGGGAGAATCCGCGCCTGCGCCGCATTGGTTACCTGTTTGCCCTGAGCTGTGTGGCCAACAGCGCCTGGATTCCCCTGTGGCATTTCGGCTTCTTCCCCTTGACCCTGGTGATGATGCTGTGTCTTTTGGTCTTGCTCGTTCTCATCTATCTACGGCTGGAGATTGGCCTCAAAAAAGTATCCGGCCTCGAGACTTGGCTGGTTGACACGACCTTCAGCATCTACCTGGGCTGGATCACGGTGGCCGCGATCGCCAACGTGACCGATCTGCTCACCTATTGGAACTGGAACGGCTGGGGCCTCTCCCCAAAAATCTGGTACGTTGTGATGGTAGCTGCGGCCTCGGTTATCGCCGCCCTGGTGAGCTTCACCCGCGGGGACGCAGCATACATGCTCGTCATCGTCTGGGCCTTCGCCGGACTTGCGGTAAAACTTGGGCCCGGTACAAGACTCGCCCTGGTAGCCTGGATGGCAGCCGGACTGGCCGTGCTGGTCCTGGTGGGGGGTGCGCTCTTCCACCGTCGCAGGTTGCAACTCCAGAGAATTTAGGAGACTCGCGGTTTTGGTACTTTAATTTCGCAGAAATCCGAAAAGTAACCGCAGGAATTCATCGCAAAACATCCCGGGAGCTTTTTTCCCGGGGATGTATTTTTTCCGCGCTTAATTTATTCCATCCAAACCGTCCGGTCCGCGTGGGAAGGCCGTGCCTCGGTGGCCGGCTCCATGTCCGGATGGCCGACGTAGACAAAGGCCAGCAGGTGCTGGTCGGGGGCAAGGCCGAGGAACTGTTTGACCAGCGGGTCGCGCGCTGCCGGTCCGGTGCGCCACATCGCCCCCAGGCCGAGGGCGTGGGCAGCCAGGAGCAGGTTCTCCACTGCCGCGGCCACGGCGCAGACGTCCTCGATCTCCAGCACGCGCGGGCCGGCCGCCTTGTCCACGCCGACGGCGATCAGCAGCGGGGCGCGCAGCGGTTTCAGGCGCTCGACCTCCAGGGCGGAATCGGGCAGGTCGGGTTTCTGATTTTTAAGGGATTGTGCCATCACCTCGCCCAGGCGTTCGCGCCCCGCGCCGGTCAACACGATGAAGCGCCACGGCCGGTTGTGATAATGGTTCGGCGCCTGGATCGCAGCCTCGAGCAATTTCTCGATCAATGAGCGCGGGATCGGGTCCGGCTTGACCTTCGATATGGAATGACGGGTACGAATTGCTTCGAGCGTTTCCATAGAAATTTCCTCCGTCAAATAAGAAACCCGGTTCCTGCAAGAAACCGGGTTTCTTTCAAAGCTTACTTGTCTTCAGCGATCTTCTTCCCACTGTACTTCAGCGCCACGTGACCTGCCGCCAGGCGGGCGATCGGGACGCGGAAGGGCGAGCAGGAGACATAGTTGTTGCCGATGATGTGGCACCACTCGATCGAGTTGGGGTCGCCGCCGTGCTCGCCGCAGATGCCCACCTCGAGCTCGAGGCGGGTCTTGCGGCCGTCGTTGACCGCCATTTGCATCAGCTTGCCCACGCCCTCGCGGTCCAGGGTCTGGAACGGGTTCTTGGGCAGGATGCCCTCCGCCACATATTGGACCAGGAAGTTGCGCTCGGCGTCGTCGCGCGAGTAGCCGAAGGTCATCTGGGTCAGGTCGTTGGTGCCGAAGGAGAAGAACTCGGCCAGCTCGGCGATCTCGCCGGCGGTGACGGCGGCGCGCGGGATCTCGATCATCGTGCCGAACTTGTAGGAGAAACTGATTTTTTTCTCTTCCATCACGGCCTTGCCGATGCGCTCCAGGCGGGGTTGGATCCACTCCAGCTCCTTGACCGTGCCGGTCAGTGGGATCATGATCTCCGGCCTGACCACGATCCCGCGCAGGGTGCAGTCGGCGGCGGCTTCGAAGATGGCGCGCACCTGCATCTCGACGATCTGCGGCATGTAGATGCTCAGGCGGACGCCGCGCAGGCCCATCATCGGGTTGGATTCGTGCATGGCCTTGATCGAGTTCAGCAGCTTCTCCTTGGCCGCCAGGCCTTCGGTCTGGCCCAGGGCGCGCATGGTCACGACCTCTTCGAAGAGTTTTTCCTCGTCGGGCATGAACTCGTGCAGCGGCGGATCGATCAGGCGGATGATGACCGGGTAGCCGTTCATCGCCTCGAACAGGCCGTCAAAGTCCTTGCGCTGGTAAGGCAGCAGCTCGTCGAGGGCCTCCTTGCGCACCTCGGTCGTTTCGGCCAGGATCATGCGCTGGACGATGGGCAGGCGCTCGGTCTCGAAGAACATGTGCTCGGTGCGGCACAGACCGATGCCGACGGCGCCGTAGGAGCGGGCGCGGCGGGCATCCTTGGGGTAATCGGCGTTGGCCCAGACCTGCAATCCGCGGCTCTTGCGGCCGTCAGGCAGGACACGGATGTTCGGGCGGGCGGCGATTTCATCTGCCCAGGTGAGCAGGGTCATCAGCTCGGTCTGTTCTTCGATGGATGCAGCAGTGGTCGGGATCTTGCCGGCGTAGACCTTGCCGGTCGTGCCGTCGACGGAAATCCATTCGCCTTCTTGACGACTTTGTCGCCGACGGTCATAATCGCGGCTCTCCAGATCGATCTTGACGGCGGTAGCGCCGACCACGCAGGGGATGCCAAACTGGCGGGCGACCACGGCGGCATGGGAGGTGGCGCCGCCTTCGCTGGTCAGCACGCCCTTGGAGGCGATCATGCCGTGCACGTCATCCGGCTTGGTGAACGGGCGCACCATGATGGTGTCCTGCTTGGCCTCCTTCGCCATCTTCTCGGCCTTGTCGGCATCGAAATAAACCTGGCCGACGGCCGCGCCCGGCGAGGCATTGACGCCCTTTGCCAGGTAGGTGCCGTTATGCTCGGCACTCTTGAGCGCCGACTCGTCGAACTGCGGGTGCAGCAGCGTGTCGACGTTCTCGGTGGTGACGCGCAGGACGGCCTCCTCCTTAGTGATCAAGCCTTCGTTGACCATGTCTACCGCGATCTTGATCGCGGACTTGGCGGTGCGCTTGGCATTGCGGGTCTGGAGCATCCACAGCTTGCCGCGCTCGATGGTGAACTCGACGTCCTGCATGTCCTTGTAATGCTTTTCCAGTTTAGCAGTAATATCCATGAACTGGTTATAGGCTGCAGGCATCTTGGTGCTGAGATGCTCAATCGGGTCGGCATTGCGGATGCCAGCGACCACATCCTCTCCCTGGGCGTTGAGCAGGTACTCGCCCATCATCTTCTTCTCGCCGGTGGATGGGTTGCGGGTGAAGGCCACGCCGGTGCCCGAGTCGTAGCCCATGTTGCCGAAGACCATCGTGACGATATTGACCGCCGTGCCGAGGTCGTCGGAGATTTTGGTCGCCTTGCGGTAGTCAATGGCTTTCTTACCCATCCAGGATTCGAACACGGCCTTGGTGGCCAGCTCGAGCTGTTTATAGACGTCCTGGGGAAAATCGAAGCCGACGTGCTTCTTGAAAACGTCTTTGAAGATAACGACCAGCGCCTTCCAATCCTCGGCGGTCATCTCGGTATCCTCTTTGTAACCCTTGCGAGCCTTGTACTCATCCATCGGGTTCGCAAAGGCCTCGTCTTCGAGGTTGAAGACGGTGGTGCCGAACATCTCGATCAGGCGGCGGTAAGAATCCCAGGCAAAGCGGGCGTTGCCAGTCAGCCTGGAGAGCCCGTCCACGACCTGGTCGTTCAGGCCGATGTTCAGGATGGTGTTCATCATGCCCGGCATGGAGAACTTGGCGCCGGAGCGGCAGGAGACGAGCAACGGGTTGGTCGGATCGCCGAATTTCTTGCCAGTCTTTATCTCGACCACCTTGAGGGCGGCCAGTTCCTGCTCCCACTGGCCCTTGGGGAATTTACCGGTCTTGCGGAATTCATTGCACGCTTCGGTGGTGACCGTAAAGCCGGGCGGGACCGGGACGCCTGCGCGGGTCATATCCGCCAAACCCGAGCCCTTACCCCCGAGCAGGCCGCGCACACCCTCCCATGAACCGGCATATTTCTCGACTTTGTTGACTTCCTCGAAGAGATAGACCCACTGTTTTTCTTTGGGAGCTGCCGGTATGGATGTTTTCTTTGCCACAGGCTTGGAAAGCTTGACGGGTTTCTTTACTGCTACTTTGGATGCCTTGGTCGGCTTGACAGCCTTCTTCGGCGCCTTCTTTGTTGCTTTTTTATTAACCATTCGGGCCTCCTGGATTAGGAAAAATGATTTCTGGATGATGCCTCGGCACGGACATACCAATCGGCAAGTTTACCACAATCTAATAACCCTGACCGAAGTCAATCTGTAAAGCATCTGCAAAGCACGTTGCGCCTTATCTGAAGCATAATATGAAAGTCCATTTATGGAGAACCCAATGTCGATAAAAGTCCTTGCCATTGACGACGACCCGGCCATGACCGACCTGCTCACACTGCTACTTAAAACGCATGGTTTTGACGTGGTCACATCCAACACCGGTGAGGAAGGCATAGAACTGATCAAATCCTTTTCTCCTCAGGTTGTCATTCTCGACCTGATGATGCCCGGCATGGATGGCTGGCAGGTGTGCACTGCCGTGCGAAAATTCAGCACCGTGCCGATCCTGATCTTCTCCGCCCTGGACTCACCGGGGCTGGTTGCCAGCGCCCTGGACGCTGGTGCTGACGATTACCTGGTCAAACCGGTCCCCAGCGGGGTACTGATCGCCCACGTGAACAAACTCACCCGCCGGCCGGAAATGCACGACAAGAAGGGCCTCAAGCCACAAACCGCTCCCATTTCCGCCTAAGAAAAAATCCATTATTCCCAGCGCAGGCAAAAGCCTGCGCTTTATTATTTATGCTAGAATAGGCCTGCTGAGAAAAATGACCTACGCCCTGGTTGGGCCGGTATCAAATTTCAGGAGAAATCCATGCAAACCTGCGCAAAATGCAATGCCACCTCACCAGACACTGCCCAGACGTGTGTAAATTGCAACTCCAACTTGAGTGAATTCTCATCCACCGCCGTGGCGCTGAAGCGCCTGCAGGCCAATCCGCGCGTCAAGGCCATCCGCATCTCGGTGGCTTATGACGCCTGCCCATACTGTTATGAATTGCTCAAGACTTATCCAAAAAACAAGGTGCCTCATCTGCCTCACGAAGGCTGCAGCCACGACCACGGCTGCCGGTGTTTCTACGAGCCGGTCCTGGAGGACACTGCTGTGGTTGGAGAAATCGTGAAGTGAGCGGTTGCCTTGATTAAAGACGACCAGGTTTCCGGCCCGGATGGGGCCTTGGCAATCCTGGTCGTTTTTTTTAGATCAAAGTGATCAATGCTTCAGCGGTCAGACGGGGAGCTTCCATCATCGGCATATGCCCAACGCCGTTCAATTCAACCAGATAGCCCTGAGCCACGCTGGATTGAACCTCACGGGCTCGCTCGATGGGAATCAACGCATCCTCCAGACCATGGACGATCGTGACCGGAAAATCGAAACCAGCCAGATAGGGCGAGGCATCCTGCCGTTCGGCCAATGCCTTCAATGCGCCGATGATCCCCTCCGGAGGTTGTCGGAGAACCGTCTCACGTAAAACGGCCTGGAGCTCGTGGGCTGGGGTCAGGCGGGGAGGCATCGCATCGGCGACGATTTCCACGCCATGGGCCTTGACCTGCTCCACCATGTCGTATCGCCCCCGGCGGCGATCAGCAGTATCGGGAAGAGCCTGGGAAGCAACCAGTCCCAGGCCGAGGACACGCTTCGGGTAAACATGGGCAAAAGCCAGGGCAATGTAACCGCCCATCGAATGGCCTGCGATGACCGCCTGTTTGATCTTCAGATTGTCCAGGAGACCCGCTACATCGGCGGCCATGTCAGCCAGGGAATAGTCGTCTGCAGTTGTTTCAGATTCCCCAAACCCGCGCAGATCGGGCAGGATCAAATCGGCGCGATCTCGCATCAAAGGCACGACCGGCTGCCAGATGGTATGATCAAGCGGATACCCATGCAGCAGGACGAAGGGTGTGCCGCGCCCGAGGCGTTCATAAGCAATCGTGATCCCCTTCAGGTAAGTCTTGTGCATCTCACACCTTCCAATTAACCTGCACTTTTTGCTTGCTCCCCAGGCGGGATAGATAATATACGAAACCGTTCTGAGCGCCAAATTCAAAGACCCGGCGGGTGATGTCCACGTCCATTTTGCAGTACTCGGCGACCTTGTCGAGCTGACCGGCACGGTACCAAGCCACGCTCTGCACCCCATCGGCCGTCTTCTCCGCCCCCAGGGTGGCCTTCGCCAAAGCGTCCAGGCTGAGACGAAAACCGAGCCTGCGGTACAGGCTGTCCATCAAGTCGAGGCTGGGAAGATAGTTGAGGTGCTCGTTCGGGGCATAAGGCTTGAGCACTTCATAATCGAAACCTTTGATATTGAAACCAATCACCCGGTCAGCCGATTTCAACTCGGCAATCAACACAGCCGCGTCGCGCTCCCAATAAACGACGAAATCGTCCCGGACCGTCGACCAGGTTACCGCGCAGGCGAGACGCAGCCGCCCGGGGTCCCGTCCGCCCACGTCCTGGAACAGGTTCTGGGTCTCGAGGTCAAAGAAAACCAGGTTCATATTCACCTCTCCAACATGTAATAATAAAACTACTTGATCATCCCGCGCACCAGCTCCAACGCTTCCATCCGCGTGCACACCTTGCCGGTCGCCTGCGCCTCCCGTACCGCCTCGAGCAGCTCACCGAGCTTCGGGCCGGAGGAAATGCCGAAAGCCTTCATTAAATCATTGCCATTGATTAGCGCTGGAGGCGCGATGCTCTCCTGCGGCTTCTCCCACCAGTTCTCGAGCAGAGTACGGGAGACATCCAAATAGGCAGACCAGGTTTCCTGAGACAGGCCATGCTCGTAGGTCGCCCGGCAGTCTGCCAATCCCAGCAGGACAGAATCGATGCCCGCCTGGCCGACATCCCGGAAGAAACGATAAATCGCCCGGCGTGAAGGCGCTTTCTTCTCCTTGACGAGCCGGTCAGCCAGATAATGGAGGCGCATGTGATTGCGGATGACGATCTCCATATGTTCCGTTTCGTCATTGCTCAAGGAAAGCTGGCGGGCGCGTTCGGCGGCCAGTTCGGCCCCGCGCTGGTCATGCCCAAGGAAGCGCACCTGTCCTTGCTCGTCGATGGTTCTGCAAGACGGCTTGCCTGCGTCATGATACAGGACGGTCAGGAAGAGCAAGCCGCGGATCGAACGGTTGACGTTGAGCGGGGTGCCGAAATATTCGGCCAATTTCCGCCGGTAGCGTCCCAGGTGCAAGACCAGGAGGCCGTTAAAAATATCCTCGGCGCTCTCCGGGTGATAATCGGGGGTCAGCGCAGCCAGGATGGACTCGAGATGCTGAACGGCAGACAGCGTGTGCGTCCAGACTTCGCTGACGTGAGGTGCAGGCTGCTCCATCCCCTTCAGGGCGAACAGCTCCGGCAAGATAATTTGCAACGCACCAAGCTTATCCAGGGCGCGCAAACAGGCTGCCGGCTGCGGACCTTCCAGGATGCGAAAGAGCTCGTCACGCAGCCGTTCGGGGGAGACGTTCCCCAGCCGTCCGACCGCCGCCTTCATTCCCCGGCGCGTCTCCGCCTGGAGACGGAAGCCGTATCCTGCTGCCTGCCGGACGCCGCGCAGGATGCGCACCGGATCGTCGCTGAAAGCCGACGGCGCGCAGGCGCGCAGGCGCTTGTCCTTTAAATCCACCACCCCGCCGAGCGGGTCATGCAGCTCCCGGGAATGAAGGTCCATGGCAATGGCATTGATCGTGAAATCGCGACCGATCAGATCGGCCTCCAGGTCCGGACCGCGGAAGGTGGCAAAGTCCATGAAGGTGCGCGTGCCGTCTTCCGCCTGGACGATAACCCGCCCGGTGTCGCGCTCCGGGTCGAGGGGATAGAAGTCGGCCTTCAAGGCATTGGCAACCCGCTTGGCGGTCCGGATGCCGTTACGACTCAGGGCAAAGTCGAGGTCGTGGCTGACCCGTCCGAGCATCGCGTCCCGCACCGCTCCGCCGACCAGGTAAATGGTCAAATCCTCCGGCAGAACTGCCCGGACGGATTCCACCAAGGAAGAAAAGATCAACGAATCATAAGTCGGCATAAAAACAATCTCGGGCGATTCCTTATAGCGCACGCTCCGAGCGGCTCGCCGGGCCTGCTCGGGCGTCCCACCTTGAGCGACAACCCGGCCGCGCACCCGGGCGACCCAGCGGCCGGCATACGGATTTTGATCCTCTCCCGCCATATCCCCTCCTTCTGTACGCCAAGATCTAGGTGGGCTTTTGATACCTGCCGAGGTCAGCCGAGGCGATGAAACGAAGATAGCGATAATGCTCGTCGATGTCGATCCCATAACCAAAAACGTACTTGTCGGGGACGTCGAAGCCGACGTAATCCACGGTCACGGGGACCTCGCGACGGTATTTCTTGTCCAGCAGGACGCAGACCTTGAGGCTCTTCGGGTGACGCGTGCGCAGCATTTCGAGCACGTGGGCCAGCGTACGCCCGCTGTCCACAATATCTTCGACCAGGAGCACGTTCATGCCCTCAATATTAGAATGCAGGTCCAGGTTGACGCGCACGTTGCCGCTGGTGGCGTAGCGCCCGACGCCGTATGAGGCAAGGGACATGCAATCCAGAGTATGCGGTACAGTCATCGAACGGCTCAAATCGGCAGTGAAAGTGAGCCCGCCGCGCAGCAGGCACACAACCAGCAATTCCTCGCCTTGATAATCCCGGCTGATTTGGGCTCCGAGCTCGGCCACGCGTTTAGCGATAGCTTGCTCGTCGACCAGGACCTCGTCGATAAATTCATGAAAATCCTGCATTAACCCTCCTGCTAGGTCGAGGGCGGGTGGTATTTGTCGGCGTTGACAACCGCGACGAATGCCAGATTGCGGTAGTACTCATCCAGGTCCAGGCCGTAACCGAAGACGAACTTGTTCGGGATGCTGAAACCGCGGTAGTGGATCGGAACAATCACCTCGCGGCGTTCGGCCTTGTCAAGCAGCGCGCAGACCTTGAGGCTCTTCGGGTTGCGCGTCTGGAGCATCTGGAGGACATGGGAAAGCGTGTGCCCGCTGTCGACAATGTCTTCGACCAGGAGCACGTTCCTGCCTTCGATGTTGGTCTGCAGGTCCAGGCTCATGCGGATGTTGCCGGTCGTGGAGCGTGCCCCCACTCCATAAGAGGTCAGGGCCATGCAATCGATGGCATGCGGGATGGTGAGATGGCGCATCAGGTCGACCATGAAGACGATCCCGCCCCGCAGGACGCAGATTAAAAGCAGGTCTTCGCCTTGGTAGTCGCGATCAATCTCGGCTGCCAGCTCGCGGACGCGCTTTTGCAGGGCAGCTTCGTCGATCAGGATCTCGGCAAGAAATTCGTGATAGTCCTGCATTCGTCCTCCAAGTTCAGCCGGATACAACACCCCCCTAGCGGGGGACTACGTGATGGGCGCGACAGCGAGCCTCGTACATTTCCGCGGCGCCGACGATGACCACCGGGTCGTCGTAGCGGGCCGGCTGCCCATTGACCAGGCGCTGCGTCCGGGAGGCCGGCTCGCCGCACACCATGCAAATGGCCTGGAGTTTATCCACGTGCTCGGCCTTGGCCATCAGGATCGGCATGGGCCCGAACGGCTCGCCGCGGAAGTCGGTGTCCAGGCCGGCCACCAGCACGCGCAGATTTTTGGCTGCCAGCTCATCGACGACCTGGACGATCTGGTTGTCGAAGAATTGGGCTTCGTCGATCGCCACCACAGTCGTGCCTGCCTCCAGGCGCGTGAGGATGTCGGCAGCCCGTTCGACCGGGATGGCATCATAATCCGTCCCGGCGTGTGAGGTGACCTTCTCGACGGCATAGCGCACGTCGATCGCCGGTTTGAAGACGCACACCTTTTGGCGGGCAATCGTGGCACGGCGCAGGCGGCGGATCAACTCGTCCGTCTTCCCGCTGAACATGGAACCGCAAATGACTTCGATCGAGCCGGGGATGTGGGAGGGCATCAGACCACCTCACGGATGGAATAACAAACAGGCAGATGCGCTCTGCATCTGCCCGTAAGTTTAACCGATAATTGGCGTTCGACAAGCCCTAGGCGGCAGGAGTTTCAGCCGTCTCGGGGAGAGGATAACCCAGACTGCGCAATTTCTTCTTGATATCAATCAGCGACTTGCGTCCAAAGCCCTCGATGCTCAGAACGGCTTCTTCGCCCTGGTTCAATTTGTCCAGGAATTGACCCACCTCGGTAATGCCGGCTTTCTCCAAGGCGGCCACCGTGCGGGTGCTCAACTCGAGTTCCGCGATGGGGCGTTTTGGGGAAACGCGCGCCTGAGAACGGGAGCGTTTATCATCGACATAGGTTTGGCGGGCTTGCAGTTTCTTATAGAAGCGATCGACCTGTCCTTCGATGTCGATGAGACGGGCGCCTTCCCCGGAAAAGAAGGGGTGGCACTTCGAGCAAATTTCAACCCGGATTTCCTTCTGGGTCGATCCGGTCGTCCAGGTATTCCCGCAGGCGCAAGTCACGCGGGCATCCGGGTAATAGGTCGGATGAATACCTTCCTTCATGTCATTTATCCTTTCGCCGGCTTTTTATCTTCGGCTGGCATCACGTTGACGCGTTTTCGTCCGCGCACCACATCGTAAACGACCACGCCGTCCATCGTGGCAAAAATGGTATCGTCTTTACCTACGTCGACGTTCAGTCCCGGTTTGATAGGTGTGCCGCGCTGGCGGATCAATATATTGCCTGAAAGCACGAACTCGCCGGCGTATTTCTTCACGCCCAGGCGTTGGGACTGGCTGTCGCGTCCATTGCGGCTGGAACCGCCACCTTTTTTGTGTGCCATAGTTACCTCACGCTAATCCTTCTTCGAAGATTTCCCGGCCGGTTTCTTGGCCGTTGTCTTCTTGGCTGCCGGTTTCTTGGCAGCCGACTTTGACTTGGAAGCAGGTTTGGTCGCTGCGGCTTTGCCTTTCGCGGCCGGCTTCTTCTCTTGCGCGGCAGTCTTCCCCCTGGAGGAAGCTGCTTTGCCTGCCGCGCTGGATTTCTTTTCGGCCTTCGCCCCGGCTTCAGCCGGTTTTTGTTCTTTCGGTTCAGCCTTTACCTTTTTGGTGGGCTTTTCCACTTCGGCCTCAAGTACCTTCACCGGCTCCTTCTTCGGCAGAAGTGAGGCTCCACCGATTTGCTCGACCAGCAGGCGGGTGTAGCTCTGCCGGTGACCGGTCTTGACGCGAATGCGCTTCTTCGGCCGGTAGTTAAAGATGACCACCTTGGGGCCTTTGAAGTGTTCGACGACCTTTGTCCAGATGGGGGTGTCCTTGACGACCGGTGTTCCGACGGCGATGCTTTCTCCGTCTGCCACCAGCAGCACCTGATCGATCTTTAAACTCGCGCCGGTCTCCAACTGCAGCCGGTCCACTTCGAGCAGGCTGCCTTCGACGGCTTTGTATTGCTTGCCGCCGCTCTCCACGATTGCGTACTTCATCATTTTCTCTCCTGGTCTTCGCTTCACCGCAGCTCCCGCGATACGGTTTTCAGCTCATCAACGAGTCCGGGGAAACCTTACGCTAAAGGGCGGGGAAGCCGGGATACAAGCACCCGCCCCAGCAGACTGCTGCCGGGGCAGAAGCGGACGATATTATACCTGCGGGAGGCAAGGCTGTCAACGGCTGGGGGCGAAAATACATCTAATAACGGCAGGGTAACCGGCAACGGATTGCCTCGCACAGGTTGATTGACAAAAAAAGTTAATTGCACTATTCTGAAGGCATCCCCTCCGATCCACGATTCCAACCAAAGGAGAAGTATATGAAAGTTGGCAAATGGGAGATCAGTTGGGAGCAGGTCCGCATGGTCCTGCTTTGGATTGCCCTGCCGTTGATCATCGGCGTGCTGATCGCCGCTGCGATTCCACGGCCGGTCATTGGGGTGGTGTATTTGGACATGCCAATCGACACTTACAGTGCCAGGTACATCCTCACCCAGCTCGACTACGCCCGGACGCATGCGAACGTGCGCGCCGTGGTGCTGACCCTGGACAGCCCGGGTGGCACTGTAGCGGACACCGAAACCATCTACCAAGAGCTGCTGGCGCTGCGCAAGGTCAAGCCAGTGGTTACCTCAGTCGGCAGCATGGCCGCCAGCGGAGCCTATTATCTTGCCAGCGGGACGGACTATATCATCGCCAATCCGACATCGGAGGTCGGGAACATCGGCGTGATCGGTTACCTGCCCGACAGCCCCGCCATCTTCGAAAGCACGGTCTCGACCGGCCCGTACAAGCTGTGGGGCGAGCCGCGCGATACCTATCTGCGCGAAATGGAGATGATCAAGCAGGGGTTCTATCAGGCGGTGCAGCTCGGACGCGGAAGCCGGCTCAAGGTCGGGCCGGAGGTCATCCTGACCGGGCGTATCTGGCCCGGGAGTGAGGCTTTACGCGTCGGCTTGATCGACTCTCTCGGGTCTCCGACGGACGCAGCCGCCAAGGCCGCCCATCTTGCCAACGTCGGCCACTATCAGGTCGTCGACCTGGCGGTGCCGGCTTATGCACAACTCCTCTCCTCGACCAATTTCTTCTATCAGACCAAGGACGGTATCACCCTGAGCTATCCCAACAAACCGGGCCTGTACCTCCTCTACATCCCGCCGCTGCCGGTGGAAAAATAAGGAGGACGACATGCAAACCATCAAACGCTTCCGTTACTGGATCGCCCTGGTCGTCCTGATCCTGCCCATCCTGCTGCGCGGACTTTGGTTCTATCACGGACTGCCAAGCCGCTCCAGAGTCGAGGTGCCGGATTATGCGGCGAATGCCATCCCCCAGCCGCCCGTTTCCACACCCGCATCGGAAAAGGTAACCCTGACTGCCGGGAAAGTCGTCGTCCTTGACGATTTTCACAGCAACCAATTCGTCCCGAGCGAGGTGGAGAATTTCATCTCCGAGTTGACGAAACGGGGAGCGCAGGTCGAAGTGGACACTGGAGACCCATCCCTGTTTACCCGCCTCAGGTACGCCAGTGCCTACATCATATTTTCACCTTCCAGCTACTTCTCCGCGGAAGAGGTCAATCAGCTGAAGGCTTTCGTGACCCAGGGCGGACGGTTGATCGTCTTCGCCGATCCCACGCGCGGCCTGACCGGCATCGATTATTTAAGCGGCTCGACCTATTCAAAACCGGATGTCGATTACCTCAATCCCGTCCTGGCACCTTACGGCATCGCGGTGAACAAGGATTACCTTTATAACCTGGACAAGCACGAGGGGAATTTCCGCAACATCTTCTTCGCGCAATTTGGGAAACACGCTTTGACCGCTGGCCTGTCGCAGGTCGTTTTCTACGGCGTGCACTCCATGCAGACCGAAGACGGTACACCCCTCATCCTGGGCGATGACAATACGTTATCATCCAATACCGATGCGGGCGGTGGTCTGGTCGCTGCGGCACTGAGCCTGGACGGCAACGTCCTGGTGTTCGGCGATTTCAGCTTCCTGGTACCACCCTATAACAGCGTGGCAGATAACAGCCTCCTGATCAGCCGGATTGCAGACTTTGCGTTGAGCGGATCGCACTCCCACGTCATCACCGACTTTCCGTATGTTTTCGACCGGACCGTGTCCATCGTGCCGACCGGTAAACTGCAGCTGGGTACCGACATCCTGAGGCCATTAGCCAGTTTCCAAAAAGCCATAGAAGAAACCGGCATCACGGTGAAGTTCAATCCCAAACCGGATTCAGATACCGACCGCCTGGTGCTGGGAACCATCAGCCCCGGGGAAGACCTCGCACCGTACCTCGAGCCCTTCGACATGGGAATGGACGATCCCCAATCGATCACCCTTCCAGATTTTGGGTCGATCACCCGCGCCGGAATCGGCCTGATGCTCTATCAGCACACATCGACACGCAATACGCTGGTCCTCCTGACCGATTCAGAAAGCGACCTGCCTTCGCTGATCAGCTCGCTGGCGGCTGCAGATCTCACCTCCTGCGTCGTGCATGGCGATGTGGGAGTCTGCGCGGTCGGCTCGGGAGGAGGAAGCTACTCAGGATCTTCATCTATTGTGAATTTCCCGTCGCTTGAAATATCGAGTTATACCCCGGAGTTCACACCGTATCTCACCCCTTCAGCCCCCACTCCCACACCACTCCCTTAGGATAAATATTGATGACACAATGAATAGCCCAACGGCACCCTGCGCGGGTGCCGTTTGTGATCCACCGGAGAATGATGATAACAACCGAATGGACGTGACCGATCGTCCATCAAGGAGCGGACTTCTTCAAGGGCAAAAAAGGATCAATTATTCGGTGCACCAACCTTGACCCAGTCGGTCAGGATCTGGATCTGGCCGGGCAGAAGCTGCGGGCCGCGCTTGGGCATCTTTCCCTGAACAACCATCTGGATGAGGGTGCTGGAATCAGGATTTCCCGGGGACGACCACGGCACCGTTCACCGACCCGGTCATCACGCTGCTGTATTGGGTCAGGTCCAAGCCGCGCTGCGTCTGCTGCCCGCCATGGCAGTTGACGCAGCGACTTTGGAATATGGGCTCGACGTCCTTCGCGAAGCTCACGGCGGCTGCAGAGGAACCCCCTGATGCCACGGTTGGGTTTGCAGAGGACTGACTTGAGGTGGCGGCTGAACCTGACCCCGAAACCGTCCCCGACTGCCCGGCACAGGCTGTCAGAAATACAGCCGTGACGGCAAAAATCGCCAAAAGGATGACTGCCCGGCGGTTAATCCATTCTTTCAAACTTTCCACAAACAAATGAAAAGACACCTTTGCTCCTCTCGATTAGAAACCGTACAAGATGATCCCGCCCAGGAAACCCAGGGTGGCCGCCAGCCCGAAGCTGACAAAATAGGCCGCGACATAAAAGCCTTTTTTCGCACCGGCTTGGAAGAGCTCCTTGTCCCGCCAACGAGTGATGGCGGTGACGCTCGTAATCACCAGAAGGGTCGATCCCAAAATGATCTTCGCCACATGGTTGGGCGCCTGGCCATTGTAAAAACGGGCATTATCCAGGATGCCGGTGAGGGCTGCCACCAGGGTGCTGACCGTTGCCAGCGAGATATTGGCAAAGGCGACCTGTTCCAGGGTGTTGCTGCGCCGCCACAACGCCAGGAGAATGAAAAACAGGGCCGCGCCGGTCAGGGCGATGGGGAAATGTACAATCAGGGTGTGGATAGGATGGACATAAAGCAGATCATGAATAACGCGCTGGATGAAAGCCATTTATATTCCTCCTGTCTTATAAGCATGGAATTGAGTAATTATACACAATCCATATGAAGCGAAGATTAATTGTCTAATCGTATGGAAAATAAGTTTTATGGCAGCCTTCATCCTGCCTGTCTCGGTATGGCATCCACGTATGTTTGGACGCTTGACAGATTGATCCAAACGCGATTACCATCAACCGAATTATTACCAGGTTGATCCGATTATTATCTTCAGGAGGTCACATGGGTGCTTCATATGAGCTCGGTTCGGTCCCTGGCTATCTGGCAAAGCCGAAAGGAGAAGGCCCCTGGCCGGGGTTGATCGTCATCCAGGAGTGGTGGGGCCTTGATCAGCAGACCAAAAACATTGCCGACCGCTTCGCCTCCGCCGGCTACCTGGTCTTTTCACCGGACCTCTACCACGGCGAAGTCGCCCAGCTCGGCGACAGTGCCAACGCCCAGGCGTTGGTCCAAAAATACGGCCCCGGCGCGCCCGCGGAGGTCCAGAAGGCTTTCGACGGCTTCAAGCAGCATCCAGACTGCAGCGGCAAGGTCGGCAGTGTCGGATTCTGTTTCGGCGGTCGGATATCCCTGGCGCTCGGCATCAGCCGCCCGGTGGACGCCGTGTGCACGTTCTACGGCGGCGGGATGCAGCAGCTCTTCGACCAGCTCGGGAACCTCAAGTGCCCGGTGCTCGGTCTGTTCGGCGACCAGGACGTCTCCATCCCGGCCGGCACGATCCAGGAATTCGACCGACTGCTTGACCAGGTCGGTGTGGAGCATGAGGTGGTCGTATACCCCGATTCAGGGCACGCCTTCTTCCGCGACCTCGACCCGAAAGCATACCGCCCCGTTGCAGCCAGGGATGCCTGGGAGCGCGTGACCAAATTCTTCCGGAAATACTTGCGCTAAGAAATAGGCGGCTGGACGAGCCGCCTTTTGATTAGATTGCAATCTTCGACCTACAGGGGGCTTCGCAAATATTTGGACCGAGGTCACGTAATTTGCGAGTAATTCGAGGTAAAAAAAGTTCAGCCATTTATGCAAGAGGCAGTAAAGCCTTCCACCCTGAAAAAGTAATATACCCGTCGGACATGAGGGGTGAGTTATACTTGGGCATAGTTGCACGCCGGTGGTTCCAAAACACCCCGCAAACAGAGGACGGCCAATGGGCGACATCAGGGAAGAGAGGAAGGTCCGTGTTGATTGGGGGAGTCGATTGACTGCCTTCAAGATTGCATGGCAGGCAACAATCGTACTCACATTGCTGACCCTCTTCTGGACACTGGCTTTCATTTCTCCGTATACCAATAAATCTGCCTGGCAGTACTTTGTCGTCGGCGAGATCATACTGGTACTTTTCTTGGGGTTGTCCGCAATCTTCACCTTCAAGGGGTTCGCGACCCGCAAGGTCAATCTTCGCAGAACCATCATCGACCACCCCCAGATTTGGGTAGCAATTCTCTATATGATTTTATCCACCTCGGACCTGACCGTCATCCCGATGTGTGACAGCGGGGCGTATTTCAAAAGCGTCTTGGACGCGGTCAAGGGTTTCAACTTCATCCCCGGAGCGAGCCTCAAGGCGATGATACTTTTCGGCCATCCCGCCTTTGGGTACGCGGCGTATCTGATGTTGGGGCAATTCATCAGCTTTGCTAACTTTTGGATCGCAAACCTGCAGGCCCGGATTCTGGCGGTGGCTGCCATACTTGCCTTCGCTGGGATCGTCGATGCTCTGTTTGCAGGAAAACTGGGAATGCTGGAACGGCTTTTGATCACTGGACTGTTTGCTTTCACTCCGTTGGTTTACGGTCTTTCCCTGACGGTATCGGTAGATTTTGCTGTGCTGGTTTTTCTCTGCCTGACCTTTTATTTTTATTTACACAATCAAACGATCTTAGCCCTGGTGTCAGGCATCATGCTGTGCTTCTCCAAGGAAGCAGGAGCGCTTCTTTACGGTTCTTTCGTCATCGTCCTTTTCGCCGTCTTCCTGCCTTATTCTGTATCCCGGGGGAACTCACGCTTCAACGGTCGTTTATATATCAGCAGTTTGATAAAGAATTCATATCTGATCGTTCCGGTACTTTTATTTGGAATATACCTTCTGACGATAGGCCAGATGTGGATTTTTAATTCCCCTCAAGACCTTTTACAAAGCCAATCGAGATTTGTTCTCGATCGCACGGTGATCTTCGATAAATCTGTCCAAATTTTCCTGGCAAATTTCAATTGGATAATCTGGGGATTGATTATCACAGGATATTTCGTTGGCCTGTTCTGGCGAATGCGCCTTCCGTCCAAAATAGGGCAAAGCGGGGAACAAAATATCTGGCTCATCATTCTTGGCGTTACGCTGCTGCCATTCCTCGCCATAAACTACATTTTCAAGACTTGGGATAATGCCCGTTATATCATCCCGGTCATTTTCTTCGAGCTGATCTTCCTTCTGAAAGCTTTGGAAGTCTCCCAACTCAAATATCCGCTCAGGGCCGGTATATTGGCGATCAGTTTTGTTCTCTTCTTCGTCGGGTGCTTCCGCACCGTCGATCCAGTTCTGATACACCTGTTTCCCACCTTCATGTTTGGGGAACACCGGATGAGCTTCTATAATTCGCAGTTCACGCTCTGCGACTTGACCCTGTATAACCGGGAATATACTTTTTACAACCGCTTATTCGATCGTTTCCTTCAAGAGGCGAAATTCAACCCCGAAAAGGATGTATTCGTCTTCATGACTGACAATTATCTGATCAGTCACAACATCAGTTATAACTGGACTGGCACTGACTGGACTGGTAATCTCTACATCGATCCTCGATCGCTGACGCGTACCTATAATCCGAATGGAAACACCTTATTGAAGGCGCAGATCTATCAAGGAGATATCGATATTTCTAGCCTACCACAGCATGCCTACACGATCCGCATTTTCTGGAGGAAGAGCCTGGGGAATATAGCGGATGCACTCATCAAGCAATATTACGATGAGGTACGGGAAATAAAGGTCTGCAGGATGGATATTTGCTGGATGGATATGAGCTGGTGCGGAAAAAATAACCCGCAGCACGCTTCATCTGACCGGAGAACATCATACCGACTTCGGCGCGTTGCGGTTGACAAATCCCCTTCTTTCCGCTAATCTTGAATAGATAGATCGGAGTGAAGTCATGCCAAAAAGTATAAGGTATTTAGAAGCTCACCGCCTTCATGGTCACTTTGATATTAGACATACCTTCAATCCTGGGATAAATGTTCTATATGGAGATAACGGCGAGGGCAAAACCACACTTTTGAATATATTAGCAAATGCCTTAAATGGGGATTTTTATCAATTTGCATATTTAGAATTTCAATCAATTGAAATCCAATTCGACGATAATTCAACTCTTTTACTCAGTAGAAGTAAACAGATTGAAAATACGGTGACTTTATCCGATGTTATCAATATATATTTGGATGACAAACTTTTACTGTCGTTTTCTGTTCCTGAAGTCATGAGGTTGAACGACAAACAATTGAAAGTTCGAGCTTTCAAAGAGCTCGCTACAGTTATATATTTTCCAGCACATCGAGCTATTATTGACATGTTTGATAATAATGAAAAAATCGACGATAGTATAGATGCGCAGAGGAAAATTATCGGTCGTTATTTTTCTCCATTTACTCCCGTTGTATATTTCCCATCATTGCGGCAAATTTCGTCTGTGCTAGAAAGCGAAGCTCGTTCGCTAACTCATAACGCTAATATTTATAATTTTATTACACTAGTAAATTCCTATTTCATTGATAAAAAACTAGCATTGAATAATGATCCCAAACAACTGCCTTTTGAACTGATATACGGTGATGGCTACCGATCAAAATATCTTAACAACTTTATCATCTGGCGAACGTCAAATACTGACAATGCTCTTTGCAGTTAGTATGATGCAGCCGTCTGGAATAATCTTTAATTGACGAACCAGAAATATCGCTTCATATCGATTGGCAAAGGAAAATAATACGAACTATCTATGATAATTTTTCGGTATCCCAAATAATTGTTTGTTCACATTCCCCTGTAATCGGTGCAGACTTCGAAATACAAGAAATAGAATTACATTTCACTGATTAGATTAAGAAGAAGATAATGTGTCCTACGAAATACACACCTGAAGAATATCGAGCTCTAATACAGATAAGTCGACATAAGCATCTTCTTGTTGAGGGTAAAAACGACCATTATTATTTTAATGTTCTATTGGATAATCTAGTTGGTCGAGGTTGGAAAGACACACATAAAATTGACATCGATAAAGCAGAAGGACTTTTGCGATTTGACGACCCAAATGTAATCGGCAACCGAGAAAAAGTAGAGGAAATATGCCATAGTGTTGAAAGGTTAGAAATCGCAAGCAAATTAGCTGGTTTTGTAGACCGAGAATTCCGAGGATTTGAATATAGAGAAGTCATTTTAGATACTATAAAGAACCATTTTAATCAAAACAGATTGGTTTGGTTGCGAGGTCATTCAGTGGAAAATTATTTCTTTGATCCTAATATTCTTAGAGATCCTTTCCAACAGGTAACAAATCCTGATACATTTATTCAAGCATTTGAATTATTCCAAAATAAAATAGACTATGCCATATTTCTAGCTTGCGTCTTTAGCCATGTGGGTAAGGAAATTGGAAATATAGACCGTATCAATTCAACTATCCAATGGGAAATATTTTCGTTTGACGCTGTTAATATAAACTTATGGCGTTCGAATTTAGAGCAGGCGTTTGCAGATCAAGTAGAGAGAATTGTCGAGCTGTACGACAAATGGTCAGGAATTGTACAGAGAACTACATCTGATGTAGCAAGGTGGGCTACGCATGGGCATATAGGTATTAGAACATTATGGTGCATGTATGCCCGCTGTGTTTATGAAAAAACACCAGGCGCTGTTGTTGAAAAAACGCGAGCAGCACGACAGGTGTTTCGCTACGAAGATGAATTGAAGTTTAATATATGTAGTAATACATGGGCAAGACAAGTAATAGCAAATCATTTACCATTTCCAATTACAATTTTTAGTCTTTTAGCTCTCCCTGTTCCCTCAAAACGTCTAATAAATCTATCAAAAGTAATCTTAACCCCATCTCGAAATAAAACACTTGAGCATATAAACACCCGAATCTTCCTCTCCGGACCGTCCGGCTGTGGCAAGACGACCGTCGGCGTGGAACGCCTGCGCCGCCTGCTGGTCTCCGGTGCCTCCGCGGACGCGATCCTCGTCCTGACCCCGCAGCGTACCCTGCAAACCCCTTATGAAACAGCCTTGCGTGACCCGGCCCTGGGAGCCGGCGGGCAGGCGGCACTGGCGACCATCGGGGGTCTGGCGCGGCGCATGGTCGACCTGTTTTGGCCGCTGGCCTCCGAATTGGCCGGTTTCGCAGCCCCTGACCAGCCGCCGGTCTTCCTGACCCTGGAGACGGCCCAGTATTACATGGCACGCCTGGTACGTCCCCTACTCGACGAGGGCTTCTTTGCCTCGGTCACCATCGACCGCAACCGCCTCTACTCCCAGATCATCGACAACTTGAACAAGTCCGCCGCCGTCGGTTTCTGGCATACCGAGATCGGCGAGCGCCTGTCCTCCGCCTGGGTCGGCGAACCGGCCCAGCGGCGGGTCTACGCCGACGCGCAGGAATGCGCCATACGCTTTCGCCAGTACTGCCTTGACCACAACCTGTTGGACTACTCGCTGCAGATGGACATCTTTTGGCGCGTCCTGTGGCGCACGCCGGCCTGCTACGAGTATCTCAAGCGCCAGTATCGACACCTGATCTACGACAACGCCGAGGAGGACGTGCCGGTTGCCCACGATCTGCTCATCGAATGGCTTCCGGATTTCGAATCCGCCTTGGTCATCTGCGACGAGGACGGTGGTTACCGCCGGTTCCTGGGCGCAGACCCGGAGTCAGCGCTGCGCCTCAAGGAGCTGTGTGAGCCGGCGTTCGAGCTGCGCGAATCGTTCGTCGCCCCGCCAGAGGTCCGCGCCCTGGAGGCGGCCTTTTCCGCAAAACTGCTCCCGGGCACCCCGGCCGCGATCAACGCCGAAAGCCTGACGGCGCTGAAATTCCCACCCCCGGAGGTCCCCACCCGTTTCTATCCCCAAATGCTGGACTGGGTGGCGGACGAAATCCAGCGCCTTGTCAGTAAGGAAAGCTACCCCCCTTCCGAGATCGTCGTCCTGGCGCCCTACTTTTCCGACGCGCTGCGCTATGCGCTGATGCACCGCCTGGAGGCACGCCAGGTTCCGGCACGTTCGCACCGTCCATCGCGGTCGCTGCGCGACGAGCCCGCCAGCCGCTGCCTGCTGACCCTGGCCGAGCTGGCCCACCCGGGCTGGGGCATCCCCCCGACCCGCTTCGACGTGGCTTATGCCCTGCTGTTTGCCATCGATGACATGGATCTTGTGCGCGCCCAGCTGCTGGCCGAAATCGTCTACCGCCAAAAGGATGCCTCGCTCTCCAGCTTCGAAGCCATTCGCACCGAGGTCCAGGAGCGCATCAGCTTCGTCTTCGGCCAGCACTATGAGCTTCTGCGCCGCTGGCTGGAGGATTACCGTTCCACCCAGGTCGAGCCGCTGGACCATTTCCTGCGCCGTCTGTTCGGAGAGCTTTTGTCACAAAAAGGCTACGGTTTTCATCGCAACTTCGACGCTGCCCGCACCGCCGGCAGCCTGATCGAGTCCATCCAGAAGTTCCGTCAGGTGATGGAAACGGGCAACGAGGCTACGGCCGGAAAAGACGCCGGCCAACTGGCGCTGGGCAAGGAATACCTCACCATGCTGCAGGAGGGAGTCATCGCCGCGCAGTACGTCGAATCATGGACGGATGAAGCACAGGCGGCCGTTCTTCTCGCTCCGGCCTACACCTTCCTGATGGGCAACCGTCCGGTGGCGGTCCAGTTCTGGCTGGACGTGGGCTCGGGCGGTTGGTGGGAGCGCCTGTTCCAGCCCCTGACCCAACCATACGTGCTCAGCCGAGGCTGGGAGCCGGGCCGACTATGGACCGACGCCGACGACCGGGACGCCAACCAGCAGGCGTTGGGACGCCTGGTGAGTGGGCTGCTGCGCCGCTGCCGGGAGGTCGTTTACCTCGGCCTGAGCGACCTGGGTGAGCAGGGCTTCGAGCAGCGCGGGCCGCTGCTCAAGGCCGTCTGGAAGATGCAGCTTCAGGTCCAGCAGGAGGGGAACCACAGATAAAATGACTGGGCAACCATTAATAGAGAGAGAATGCTCATGAGTAAAAACCAATCCACGAAAGAGGAAATCATCTTCAAACCTCGATACCCGTTCCGGGTGCGTCTGACGGTCTATCTGGCTCCGTTGGGCCTGCTTGCCTGCGTGTTCTTCACCTGGCTTGCCCTCATCACTGGCAGGCTGTTCCCGAATCTCCTATTTGCTTTTATCTTCGGCTTTACCACAATCAGCATGCCGATGATCATTTTCCGTGAAGCCCGCTTTGGGGAGGCGATCGTCGTCAAGCGTTACTTCCTCCCCAGGATCATCATCCAATACAAGGACGTGACCGGCTGGGGGCCGCGCGGACTGTCCGCCCGGCACGGCGGCATCCCGCTTGCCAATGTCCAGAACAGCAAAGAGTTTGAAGCCATCATCCAGCGCCTGGCAGCCCAGCGCAAGATCAACCTGAGCAAATAACTATCAAGCAGCCATTATGAAATATAAAAACACGATCGGCATCCTGGCCATCCTCGGCATCCTCATTGGTGCTCTTTTGATCTTCGCCAGTCCACAAATTGACCTCTTCTTTAATCCTCCCACGCACACACCGACGCCCAGCCGGACAGCCACGCCAACCGGCACGCCCTCGTCGACCATCGCACCCACGGCCACTCGCACAGCAACGGCGACTTTCTCGCCGACAACCACAATTACGGCTACCGCCACGCCCACCCCAACACCCAGCGATACGGCCGCACCCGTCCTAACCGATACTCCGGTTGAATCACCCACCCTTCGAGCATTGGTCACCAACATACCAGGTTTCCAGCCCACGCCAACTCGTTAAAATCCTTTCTCGATCATCTTGTGTACTAAAGCAAGCACCGCTATGGAATTCACCCCACGTCCCGCCCAATTGGAAATCCTCGCCTACACCGGCGGGAAAATGGGCATATCCGCGGTGCCCGGCTCGGGCAAGACGCACACTCTCTCCGCCCTGGCTGCGCAATTGATCCGTTCCGGCCGGCTCGCCGACGAGCAGGAAGTGTTGATCGTCACCCTGGTCAACTCGGCGGTCGACAACTTTTCCGGACGCATCAAGGAGTTTCTCGCCCTGCCCCTGCCCTTCGGTTACCGAGTGCGTACATTGCACGGGCTGGCCAATGACATCGTCCGGGAGAAACCCGCCGCAATCGGCCTGGAGGACCGCTTCAATATCCTGGACGAGCGCGAAACCGATTTCATCCGCAAGGAAGCCGCCACGTCTTGGCTGCACGCCCACCCCGGCGAATTGGATGTTTACCTGTCGGCCGACCTGGAAGAGTCCAAGCACGACTGGATCCGCCGTCAGCAGCTGCCCGAGCTGGTCAACGACATTGCCCTGGCCTTCATTCGCACCGCCAAGGACAACCGTCTCAGCCCTGAAGCACTGCGCCACCTGCTGGAGCAGGCACCGGCTCCCCTGCCCCTGGCCGAGATGGGCCTGGCGATCTACATCGACTACCAGCGTGCCCTGGCTTACCGCGGCGCGGTCGACTTCGACGACCTGATCCGGTTGGCACTCGACCTTCTCGAAAACGATCCGGAATATCTGGAGCGCCTGCGCTACCGCTGGCCGTACATTCTCGAGGATGAAGCCCAGGATTCGAGCCAGCTCCAGGAGCAGATTTTACGTGCGCTGGCCGGCGCGGAGGGGAATTGGGTGCGCGTCGGCGATCCCAACCAGGCGATCTTCGAGACCTTCACCACTGCCTCCCCGAAGCACCTGCTCGAGTTCATCCACTCCGAGGCCGACCAGCACAAGACCCTTCCCGATTCAGGCCGCTGCCAGCCGTCGATCATCGCTTTAGCCAACCAGCTAATTAAATGGGTCAATGACGATCATCCCCGACCCGCCGCGCGCGACGCGCTGACCGTCCCATACATCCGTCCGGTCCTGGAAGGCGATCCGCAGCCCAATCCGCCTGACGATCCCGAAGGTGTCAAGTTGATCGGTCAAAAATACAACCCAGACGAGGAGGTCGGGGCGGTGGTCAAGTCCATCGCCAAGTGGCTGCCCAAGCACCGGGAGTCAACCGTGGCCGTGCTGGTGCCGCGCAACCAGCGCGGCGTGGAAGTGATCGAGGCGCTCAAGCGCCTCAACATCGACTTCGTGGAGCTGCTGGGCAGCACCGCCTCGACGCGTCTCGCCGCCGGTCGGCTGGGCGAAATCGTCAGCGCCCTGTCCGATCCGCAGTCACCGGTCCGGCTGGCACGCGCCTACCTGGCCTGGCGGCGGAACGAGGAGGAGACGGCGGACAGCGACTTCCACAAGCAGGTGTCCGAGTTCATCCGCAAGGTGGACGAGGTGGAGACCTTCCTGGCCCCCCACCGCGAGCATGACTGGCTGGAGATGCTGGGGGTATCCGTGGCGACGGAATTCCTGACCGAGCTGGAGGCCTTCCGTCAGGTCATGCGCCGCTGGCAGGGGGCGATCGCCCTGCCGATCGACCAGATGATCCTGGCTCTCTCGCAGGATCTGTTCACCGCTTCCAATGACCTGGCCCTGGCGCACAAGTTGGCCCTGGTCCTGCGCCAGGCGAGCGACGACCACGCCGACTGGCGACTGCCCGAGCTGAATGGCGAGCTTGGACTGATCGCCCGCAACGAACGCCGCTTCCTGGGATTCAGCGAGGACGACTCAGGCTTCGACCCGTCGCACCACGCCGGCAAGGTGGTAGTCACCACCATGCACAAGGCCAAAGGGCTGGAGTGGGACCGGGTTTACCTGATGTCGGTCAACAATTACGACTTCCCCTCCGATCAGGCCAATGACCGCTACATCTCAGAAAAATGGTTTCTCCGGGATGGTTTGAACCTGGAGGCAGAGGCGCTGGCCCAGCTGGAGGCAGCCGGTTCGACCGGCGAGTATGAATTCTACACAGAAGGGGCGGCGACCCAGTCGGCGCGCCTGGACTGACGTGCGCGAACGCCTGCGCCTGCTTTATGTGGGAATCACCCGGGCGAAGAAAGAGCTGATCGTCACCTGGAATTCCGGCCGCCAGGGTGACCAGACCCCGTCATTGCCTTTGGCCGCCCTGCAGGGCTGGTGGGAGGGGAGAAAAAGCTAGATTCCAATCCCTGCAAGGAGCGTCGCGACGACACTTGCGCCGGCACTTGCGGCAGATGAAAGTACAGGTGAGCAATCTCATGACTAAACCAACGACAGGTTTGGATGGTCGACAGGGTTGCCTCGCTTTGCTTGCAACGGTTGCTTAATATCGGGAGAAAGCCAGAGAAAACTTAATACATTCTCAACAAGGCCTGCACAAATTCAAAATAACTCTCTAATACCAAGTGCGTCATGATCCAATTAATCAGAAGAAAGGATGCGCAATGAAAATACCTCATTAACCCTGATCTTAAGCCCTTCCCCGGCTGATCCGACAGCGCTCCCGATTGCGCCTTCAGAAGTTATGATTAACCTATCCTACAACAGCCCCCTCGAGTAAATTATTCATCAAGCCACCAAAAAATCAGGCGATGACCCAAACCATCGCCTGATTTTCATTCTGTCGTTCGAAAAATCGCCCCCGCCGGGGATGCGCTCCATCCCGCCATCTCGCCTCCCACCAAGTGAAAATCTCATCCGCAGGAAGGTTTACGCTATAATGATGAGCATGTCCTTATCCCTTTTATCTGCGGCCAATGAAGCCGGGGGGCATTCCGATCAAATGCCCCGGACGGGACAAAAACCGGCCGGTCCTGCCACCCTATTCACTTCACATCTGCGAGACGCAGTTGATTTGATCCGCAGCCTCAGCCGAAAAATCTTCACCCCGATGGTCCTCTTCCTGCTGATATTAGCCGTGGGGATATTTTCCCGGGTCTGGGAATACGATCAGCTCCCACCGGGGCTGAACCAGGATGAGGCCTCGATCGGGGTGGAGGCCTATGACCTGCTCCATTTCGGCGTCGACCGCAATGGGGTCTCTCTCCCGGTCAATTTCATCTCCTGGGGAAGCGGCCAAAATGCCCTTTACGGTTACTTATTGATGCCTTTCATTGCGGTTGGAGGGCTCACGACCTTGACCGTCAGGCTGCCGATGTTACTGACCGGTATCTTGACTCTGCCGCTGGTTTTTTTCGTTGCCAAGCGCACCCTGAATATCGAATTTGCCCTCCTGGCAATGTTTCTCCTTGCAATCTGCCCATGGCATATCCTTCTATCTCGATGGGGGCTTGAGTCAAACATTCTCCCATTCACATTCCTGCTTGGCTATGCCTGTTTATTGAAATCCACAACCAAAAATTATTGGTTCATTTTGTCTTGCTTCTTCTTTGCGCTCAGTCTTTACGTGTACGGCCCCGCCTATGCTGCCGTCCCTATTTTTATACTGGTTACCATCGCGGCCGTGTTATTTTTCAAAAGGGTATCCCGGGAAAGCTTGTTCGCCGGGCTCATCGTTTTTGTGATGGTCAGCCTGCCGATTGGTTTATTGGTATTGATTAATTCTTTGCATCTAAATAGTATCCATCTTGGCCTGTTTACCATTCCGCGCTATCCCGCACAGGCACGCTATGAGGAGATGAGCCTGGTATTCAACCGCAATGGCTTTGATACCATGCTTCACAATCTTGGTATCTTGTTATCACTCTTGCTAAAACAGGACGACGGCCTCATCTGGAACACCGTAAGACCATTTGGCTATTTTTATGTATACACCCTGCCCCTGGCAATCATCGGAGGCATCCAGATTTTATTGGACCGGAAATCCGCTCATCGCATGGAACAAATTTTGCTGATGGGTTGGATTACTGTATCCCTATTGACAGGCATTTTGCAGGAAGTCAACGTCAATAGGATTAACCTCCTTTTTATCCCGCTCCTCCTGTGTATGGCCTTTCCTCTTGAGTGGCTGCGAAAACATTTGAGAATCCTCTATTTTCTCGCAATTTTTACCCTGCTGATCGGTTTTTCCTTTTTTACTGAAAGATACCACGGTCCTGATTACCGACAACAGGCGGATCGCTATTTTTTTACGGGCCTGCTCCCGGCTCTGGAGCATGCCGGCCGGGCGGTCGACCAGCCCGTCTGTGTCACCGACCGGGTCAACATGCCGTACATCTTCGTCTTGTTTTCCGATAAACCAGATCCAGCAACGTACCTGAAAACGATCCAGTACGACGACCCATATTCAAGCTTTCGCAAGGTCATCAGCCTGGGGAGGTATACCTTCGGACTGGCCAATTGTCTGGCTGACCCGCGCACCGTTTACGTGTTATCCGGCGAGGACCCGCCCGCCAATGGCATCCTGTTTTCAGAAACCACATACGGACGATTCCAGGTGTACGCTCCCTGAAAAAAACAAGGTGGCAGTCATTCGGCTGCCACCTTGTTTTTTCTGTACACCGCTCAGATCGAGCGCAAAGCCCTCCCGGCACACTCCATTCCGGTGTAGAGTGCTCCGCCGGTGCTTGGCCCGGCAAAGTAATCCCCACAGAAAAACACCGGTCCTTCTTGCGGGTCCTCCCAGAAGCACTGCAGGGCATCCAAGTAGCCAGGCCGGAAAGTCGGCAGCTTGTCCTGCCACTTGAAGATGCGGTGAGCTTTGAAGGTGCCTTTCAGCTCCGGGAAGATGGACGCCATCACTCCCTGCGCCTGGGCGGCAAGCAGGTCAGGGTCCTGGCGCATGTCGAAGGTGTAAACGCTCGGGTCGGTCAACATCAGCCAGCGCCCATTCTTATACTTCTCGAAACCCATACTGTTGATCGGCAGACCGGTCGAACGCGGCACAAAGGTGCCCTTGACCGGCGGCTGGTAGTCCGTCTCGGCGACATGGTAATGTAACGCCCCGGTGCTGTAAGCCACCCGGGAGAAAAGCGCCTGCCAGGCCGGGCGCGGCGCCTCGAAAAGAGTCAGGACGTGATTGCCCGGCACAGCGACGACGACCTGCCGCGCCTCAACCGTCTTCTCCCGGCCGTTGACGGTATAGGTAATTTTCGCTCCGCTGCCGTCGGGCAGCAGGCGGATATTCCTCGCCAGGGCGGTCAGCTCCACCTCGACCTGTGCCGCCAGGGCCTTGGGCAGCATCCCGATCCCATCCCGGAAAGTGACCGAATCGGCGTTCAGGTAGCTCATCATCATGGCCAGGAAGGCCTTGCGTGAGACGTCGCCGCCTTTGTAAGCGCACATCGTCTCGAACATGGGGATCGCCCAGTACTCGAACATTTCCTCACTGATGCGATTCTTGAAGAATTGCTCGAAGGTTTCATCCACATCCGCGCCGGCCGCGCGCTCCAGGTGGTAGGCGTTCTCCAATTTGCCCTGCTTCAGGAAATAGGGCAGCAGCTTGACCATGGCCAGGCGCGCCTTGACCGAAACCCCGCTCCAGCCGAAGTAAGAGGGGATGGAGAGGAAATTGGCACTGTGCAGCTTGCCATCCCGGTAGATGGTGATCGTCAGTCCCTCGTCCGACTTTACCAGCTGATCCGCCAGTCCGATTTCTGTGACCATGTCGATCAGTGACTTGTCGGCGGTGGTAACGAACTTAGCCCCGATATCCACCCGGAAACCTTCCCAGTCCACATTTGCCATGCGTCCACCCACGTAGTCATTGACGTCGAGCACGAGCACAGCATACCCGGCTTTCTTAAGTTGATAGGCTGCAGTCAATCCAGCGATGCCCGCCCCAACCACTACGACTGAATTTTCAGTCATCTGTGCCCTCCTGAAGATGAATTGTGAAAGGTGCTGAAATCATTATGCGCCTCGAATCTGGCCATGTCAAATTATTTTAAGGCCCGGCAAAAAAACGCCCGGACCTTTCATCCGGGCGGTGGTTTATCTGGCACGCATCACCTGATAGAGCGGCTGGAGGCGCCTATACATTTTCTTGTAGACGCCGAAATACAACTCATCGTAACGGGCATGCGTCTCGGGATGCGGCTCGAAGGCATCGCCCGCGTGGGTCATCGCCTGGATGGCTGACGGGAAGTCGGGATGCACCCCCGCGCCGACCGCCGCGTCGATGGCGGCCCCCAGGCCGGAAGCCTCGTACAGGTGCGGGCGTGAGGTCGGCAGTCCAAAGACGTCCGCGGTAAGCTGCATGGCGGCATCGGACTGGCTGCCGCCGCCTGCCACGCGCAGCTCGGTGATCGGCACCCCGGAGCGCTTGGCGGTCCGCTCGGCGCCTTCCCGCAGGGCATAGGCCAGCCCTTCCAGGATCGCCCGGTAGACGTGTGCCCGGGTGTGGACGTCGCTGAAGCCGATGATCGCCCCGCGCGCCTCCGGCCCGGGGAAGCGCAGCCCGGGCGACCAGAACGGCTGCAGCACCAGCCCGTCCGAGCCCGGCGGGACTGCCCGCACCAGCTCATCGAACAGCGCCTCTGGCTCGATGCCCTGCTCGTCTGCCAGCCTCTGCTCGCGCAGGCCGAACTCCTGTTTGAACCAGGTCACCATCCAATAGCCGCGGTAAATCTGGATCTCGAAGCTGTACATCCCGGGGGCAGCTGCCGGGTAGGGCGGGATGAGCGGAATGACCTCGATGTATTTTTTATGCGTGGTGTTGATCGTGGCGGTCGTGCCGTAGCTCAGGCAGCCGATGTGAGCCTCCAGGCAGCCCGCGCCCAAAACCTCCGCCGCCTTGTCCGCCGCAGCGGCGATGAGCGGCAGCCCGACCGGCAGGCCTGTGCCAGCTGCCGCTTCCGAGGTGATGTCCCCCAGCCGCCCGGCCGGCGGCACCAGGTCCACCAACAACGATTTATCCATCGGGACGGCTTGCCACTTCCAGCCCCAGGATGCCTCCCAATCCTGCTTTTTATAATCGAAGGGGATATACCCCACCTGGCAGCCGACCGAGTTCGACGAACCTGCCGGTCAAACGATAGGTCAGATAGCCGGACAAGAACAGGTACTTATACGTGGCATCCCAGACCTCAGGCTGGTGGATGCGGATCCAGTTGGCCTCCGCCTCCGCCTGCAGGTAGGCAACCGTCTCAGAGGCGCCGGCGAGCTTGAAAGCCGCCCCCCACAAACCGCCCAGCGGCTTGAGTCCCTCGGTACGACGCTGGTCCAGCCAGACGATGGCCGGGCGGAGGGGCTGACCGTGCTTGTCCACATTGATCACCGTGCTGCGCTGGGTCGTCAGGGCGACCGCGGCCAGGCTGGACTTGTCCACGCCCAGACTCCACAGCCCCTGGCAGGCCTGGCAGACGGCCTTCCAGAAGACCTCCGGATCCTGCTCTGCCAGTCCGGGAGCGGTCGAGTAGTATGGTTCGATCGGGATGCGGGACTTGTACAGCAGATTCCCGTGCGGGTCAAACACCAGGGCGCGAACGCTCTGGGTGCCGTTGTCAATCGCCAGCAGGTTTTCGGGCATGGAAGACTCCTTGTCCACAAATGACACGAAGAGGCACGAAGGCTCTCCACAGATACATACAGATCGAAAAATAGTTGTATCCCTGTTTATCTGTGGTTAAGGATGATTTTATCCGAAACGGTAGGACTTGCACCACAACTCCCGGTACGAATCCAACTCAGCCTGCCAGCGGGCGTCATCCCATCCCAGCTCAGCCTGGACCAGGCCGCGTACTACGCGCCATTTCTTGCATCCCGCCCTCCGGTAAGAGAAGTCCAAGACGCACGCGACGCAGCAGCAAATCGTCCAGGTGTACGACGGCCTCGGCGCGCGCCGCCTGGCGCAGCTCGGCCCAAAGGTACGGGACGCCGCAGATCGGCTCGAGGTCCGCACCCGCGGTGGAGAAGAATGTTGCGGCTCCGGTCCCATAACGCGCCAACAGGCGCAGCCGCTGAGCGGCGGTCAGCTTTGCAGGGGCGAATAACGCCTCCGCCGTGGCAGGAATGGCGTCCAGGACCGGCCTCTCGGGATCGAAGGCGATGCGACCAAGGTGCCGGCGTACCGCCTTGAGGGCGTCACGCGCCATGATGCGGAAGGTGGTCAGCTTGCCGCCGCTGACGGTCAACAGACCGTTCTCCTCCCATATGGCATGTTCCCGCGATTCCTTCGATGGGTCTGCTTTGCCGGTGTTGATCACCGGCCGCAGACCGGAAAAGGTTGCCACCACATCCGCCGGGGTCAGCTCCAGGGACGGGAAAACGTACTGGAGGCCGGAAAGCAGGTAATCCTCCTCGGCACTGCTGATGGCCGGATCGGTGACCGGGTCCGCGTTGTAGTCACAATCGGTCGTGCCGAAGACGACCGCCCCCTCCCACGGAACGGCGAACACCGGGATTCCGCCCGACGGGTGCAGGAAGGTGACGGCGCGGGTCAGGGGCAGGCGCGCACAGGAAAAGACCAGGTGGCTGCCGCGGATCGGGCGCAGGCGCGGCTTCTCGCCGACCTGACCGCGCAGGCTGTCCGCCCAGGCGCCGGTGGCGTTGATCACGACACGGGCTTGCACTTCCAACTGCCGGCTGGTATCGCCGGAGGTATCGCGCACCACCGCACCGCAAACCTGGCCGGCGCGCGTACGCAGCAGTCCCTCGACGCGCGCGTAGTTGAGCGCCAGCCCGCCGCCAGCCACGGACTCGCGCAGCAAGCGCAATACCAGGCGAGCGTCGTCAGTGTTGGCGTCGAAGTAGCGGTATCCGCCGCGCAGCCCGGGAACGGTCAGAGGCGGGCAGAGCTCGCGCAGGTCCTCGGCATCGTAGGAGCGGTGCGACCACTGGTGCGCCATGATGTCGTAGATGGTCAGTCCGGCGCCGAAGACCCAGCCGGGCATGGGATCGCCTGGCAGGCAGATGTAGAGAAAGCCCAGCCGGTTGATCAGGCCGCGGCCCTGCTTGAGCAGGTACTCACGCTCCTGCACGGATTCGAGCGTCACCTTGATCTGGGCGTTCTTCAGATAGCGCAGCCCTCCGTGCACAAGCTTGGACGAGCGACTGGACGTGCCGGAGGCAAAATCGTCCGCCTCGACCAGCAGCGCTTGCAAGCCGGCGTGGACGCACTGCCGCAGGATGCCCGCACCGGTGATGCCCCCGCCAACGATCAGGACGTCCCATTCCTGATCCAATTGCGACCAAGCCTGATCGCGCCAACCTTTTGTCCACTCCATAAATCCTCCAAATACTGCCCTCCTCTCCCTATGGGAGAGGAGTTGGGGGTGGGGGTCTAGAACAGCTTTCCCGGGTTCATCATGCCGTCCGGATCGAATGTCGTGAAAGCGTTCCGGATGGCCGACATGCCCAGCGGACCTTTCTCCGCCAGCAGGTAAGGGACATGGACCTCACCGACACCGTGCTGGTGGCTGATCGTCCCGCCGTTGCGCTGGATGGTCAGGCTGGCGGCGCGCTTCATGGCCCGCCAGCGCTCCAGCAGCTGGTCGGGGTCTTCGGTGCGGCGGAAAAGGAAAGTAGTGTACACGCTGGCCCCGTCACGGTAGACATGCGACAGGTGGGCAATGACCAGGGCTTTCTCGCCCTGCGCTTCCATGGCCTCGCGGATGGAGGCCGAGATTTCCGTCGCCGCGGCCGGGACATCCTTCCAGGGCAGTGCGGTCTCGAGCGTATCCACCGCCACGCCCTTCTCCCACAGTGTGTTGCGCAGGTACGGCCCCAGGAAACGGCTCTTTTCCCAGGAATGCCCGACAATCGTTCCGACGAACAGGCCGCCGAACTTTCGGCAGACAGCCGCCGCCTCCCTCCGTGCCTGCCGGAAGTGAGCCGCTGCACCGGTCACACCGAAGATCAGCAGGCAGCGCTGGTCGCCGAAGCCGATCAGCCGTAAGCCTTTATCCGCTGGTCCGATCCAGGATTTGCCCGACAGGATCAGGGTGGTCTCGGTTTCGAGCGGATTGCTCAGGCGCAGCATCGAGACCGGGACGCCCTGCTGTGCAATCATTCGAACGGCCTCCATGCCCTGCTCCCAGGTTGGGAAGAAGATGCCATGGAACTGCTCGGCTTGCGGGCGCGGGCGCACACGGACCTGGGCACGCGTGATGATCCCGATCCGCCCCTCCGACCCGAGCACCATCTCACGCACGTCCGGGCCGGCAGCGCTGGCCGGAAAGTGCGGCAGGTCCAGTCGCCCGGCAGGTGTTTCGACCCGCCCGCCGGCAAAGAGGCTCTCGATGCGGCCGTAATAGTAGGATTGCTGTCCACTGGAGCGGGCGGCGATCCAGCCGCCCAGGGTGGAGTACTCGTGGGACTGAGGGAAGTGGCCGAGGGTGTAACCATGTTCCCCCAATTGGACTTCCAGTGCCGGACCGGTCACGCCGCCTTCGAAAGTCGCTATGCGACTGGTTTCGTCTAAATCAATCAACCTGTTCAGCCGACCCATGTCCATGGTCAGGACAGGGATGTCGCTTTTGACCGGATTGATGTGCCCGACCACGCTCGATCCGCCGCCGTAGGGGATCACGCGCACACCGGCCGCGCGGGCGTAGGTCAACAGCTCAGGCACCTGGTCTTCTGAAGTCGGGCAGGCCACCCCGTCCGGAAAAGCCGGGATGCGCCCGGTGCGTAATGCCACCCAATCGGGCAGGCTCTGGCCGCGGGCATGCCGCAAACGCGTTCCGGAGTCTACTACCACCAATGGGTGCGCCGGCAGGCGTGAATTCGGCACGTACGGCAGAATCGCCTCCTCTGTAGCGTCCGGGGAGGCACTCAGCTCGCCCAGGACACCGCGCAGGTAGATCAAAGCTGACTCCGGCACATAGTAGCTCGTTTCTATATTTCCCCATCCATTCCAGCGCTTCATAAAAGCTCCTTTCGAGCAGGAAGAATGTATCATGCACTTCTATCCCGGGCGTAGAATGTGCGACGCACTTTGAAAGTGCGTCGCACATTGTTTACTTTTTCTGCATTTTCTTCCAGAGGCTCAGGCTCTCTTCCATTACCTGCCGGGCGAGGGATTCGGCGTCACACTCGGAACCCTGGCGAGCGCAGGCGAGCAATTCGCCGTAAAACCGGCGCGAGCTCCGTCGGCATTCTGCATAGGCAAAGTATTTTTCCCCCATCAGGATATAGAGTTCCTGGAAGCTGTTTAACAGCAGGCGGAAGACCGGATTGTCCGCCTGCTGGGTCAGCAGGACGTGCAGATTCCAATCGGCGCGGGCAAAGACGGCAGGATCATCTTCCAGGCTGGCGTAACCCTCCAGGAGCAGGACGACCTCCTCCGGACTGGACGCTAGGGCCTGGCGGGTATACTCGGGCGCCAGCAGGACGCGCAGTTCGAGCAGGTGGGCGACGAAATCCGTGGACAGGTGGGTCGGGAATTGCGCCAGGACGGACAGCACTCCCAGGTTGCCCTCCCGCCAGTAATCTCGCACACGTGTCGGCTTGCCGTGCTGGATCTCGATCCAGCCGTCGCGAGCCAGGCGCTGGAGCGCCTCGCGCAGCGTGGGCCGTGTGACGCCCAGTTGTGCCGCCAGGTCGCGTTCCCCAGGCAGGCTGCCATTGACCGGAAAGTGACCGGTCAGGATCGCCTCGAGCAGGCGGGTCTCGGCCAACTCGGCCGGTTTGGGAAGTGGCTGCCAATCCATCCGTTTTATCCTCATCTGGTAAGTGGTCTTACCAGTTATAGTATACGACCGTAAAACGCCTTCTGTCCAGTGACGTTTATCAGAAAGTGAAATCCGAAAGAAACAGTTCGTCCGCTTGGAGGTTATAATCGCAATCAAATTAGGAAAGAGACCGCCGGGTATAAATCGATCTTCAGAGGCGTTTCACCTTTAAGGACCTGACCATGGCAACAAATATTGAAAGTCTTAAGTCCGAAATTCCCTCCTCTTTCACCTTCAGCCAATCCTCCCTGCAAGACTATCGCGACTGTCCGCGCCGCTTCCAGCTGCGCTATATTGAGCGGCTCTCCTGGCCGGCAGTGGAGACCGAGCCAGTCCTGGAAAACGAGCGCAGACAGCAAGAGGGACAGCTCTTCCATCGCTTGGTCCAGCAGCACCGCCTCGGCTTACCGGTCGAGAAGCTGACCCGCCTGGCAGCCGGACCGGACCTGATGCGCTGGTGGAAAAACTATCTGAACCAAAATTTTAATATTGATGGCTACGCGCAGCATACAGAACTGACCTTGCTCGCTCCGCTCGCCGATCACCGCCTGGTGGCAAAATACGACCTGGTGGCAATCAGGCCGGGGGAAAAGGCGATCATTTTCGACTGGAAAACCTACCACAAACGGCCAAAAGACGAGTGGATGGCAACCCGCATGCAGACCTCCGTCTACCCTGCTCTGCTGGTCCAGGCGGGTGCATTTCTAAATGGCACCCGGCCGATTCAGCCCGAACAAATCGAGATGGTCTACTGGTACGCTGATTTTCCGACCGAGCCGGCGCGCTTCGCTTACACCGCCTCCAGGTACAAACGCGATTGGGATGCCCTGTCCGGGCTCGTCTCCGAGATCCTCCACCATCGCCACTTTCCCTTGACCGAGGACGTTAAGAAGTGTGCCTTCTGTTCCTACCGCTCGTACTGCAATCGCGGCGAGAAGGCCGGCGAGTTGGAAGAGCTCGACCTGGAAACCGAGTTGGCCGGGATTGAGATCAATTTCGAGCAGATCGCCGAGATCGAGTATTGATCCGCGAAGAACACGAAGGTGATCTTCTCATTCCATTTCATTTCGACATAACGAATTTAAAATCCTTTCGAGCTCCTCGTAACCTTCGAAAATCCCATGCGCTGGATAGAGCCGCCGCCTCCCCTCGCCAATCCCCTGACCGATCTGCATCCTCTCGTGTCGCAGACTTTGCTCCAGCGCGGCATCCGCACGCCCGCGGCGGCGCGTGCCTTCCTTGACCCGGCAGCCTTCTCCCCTTCCCCGGCCGGTGAGCTGCCGGGCCTCGTGGGGATCGCCGACCGACTTGTGGCTGCCGTCCGACAAGGCGAGCCGATCTGCGTGTGGGGGGATTTCGACGTCGACGGCCAGACCTCCACCACCATTTTATATTCCACGCTGCTGGCCCTTGGCGCCGACGTCGTTTATCACATCCCGGTGCGGGCGCAGGAATCCCACGGGGTCAACCTCCCGCGTCTGACCGAAATCATCAGGGATGGCGCAAGGCTCATCCTGACCTGTGATACCGGCATTGGCGCAGTCGAGGCGGTGGACTACGCCCGCTCACGCGGGGTCGAGATGTTGATCAGCGATCACCACGACCTGCCCGAGAAACTGCCGCAGGCGCCAATCACCAATCCCAAGCTGCTTCCAGTCAGCCACCCGCTCGCGACGCTTTCCGGCGCAGGTGTGGCCTACAAGCTGGCGGAGGAGCTGCTCACCCGCTTCCCGCCTTCAGCCCTTTCCCCGTCCGACCTGCTCGATCTGGTCGCCCTCGGCCTGGTCGCCGACCTGGCCCTGCTGACCGGAGACGCCCGCTACCTGGTGCAGCGCGGGCTGGAGGCGCTGCGCCGGACCCGGCGCCTGGGGATAAAGACCATGTTCGAGCTGGCGGAGCTGAATCCGGACCACCTGACCGAGGAGCACATCGGCTTCAACCTGGGGCCACGCTTGAATGCCCTGGGCCGCCTCGGCGACGCCAACCCGGCCGTGGAGCTGCTGACCACTTCCGACCCCGCCCGCGCCCGCCTGCTCGCCGTGCAGCTCGAGGGTCTTAACGCCCAACGCCAGCTGTTGACCGACCAGGTAACCCGGGCAGCCGAGGCGCAACTGCGTGCCGACCCCTCCTTGTTATCCTTCCCAGTCCTGGTGCTCGCCCACCCGGCATGGCCAGGCGGGGTGGTGGGTATTGCCGCCAGCCGCCTGGTGGAACGCTACTGCCGGCCGACGATCCTGCTGTGCACGCCGCTGGATGAGCCCGCCCGCGGCTCAGCACGCTCCGTCGAAGGCGTGAACATCACCGCCGCCATTGCCGCCCAGAAGGACCTGCTGCTCGGCTTCGGTGGCCACCCCATGGCCGCCGGGCTCTCCCTCGAGGCGGATCGAATCCCCGAGTTCCGTAAACGCCTGGCGAAGACGATAGAAAAAATGGGCGGTGCAGCCGAGCGCGAACCAACCCTGCAGGTGAACGCCTGGCTGGACCTGGCAGAAGCCGATCTCGGGCTGGCCGAGACCCTGGAGCAGCTGGCCCCCTTCGGCCCCGGCAACGAGAAGCTCGTCCTAGCGTCACGCGGACAGGACCTACGAGCCACAACTGCCATTGGGCGCAACAAGGAACACCTCAAGCTGGAAGTGGCCGACGAAACCGGCTCGGTGCAGACCGTCTTATGGTGGAACGGGGCTGGAGAGACTCCTCCCGGGGGAAAGTTCGACCTGGCTTATACCGTCCGTCCCAGCGACTGGCGCGGCGTGCGTCAGGCACAATTGGAATTCGTCGATTTTCGCCTCGTCGAGGCAAAACCCATTGAAGTCAAAGAGCCGCGGCTCGAGGTAGTCGATTACCGCCAGGCTGAAGACGGCCTCGCTCTCTTGAAATCTCTCCCAGCGGACACACTCGTCTGGGTGGAGGGGGAAGATAAGAAAATCGTCGCGGGCGTGGACCGGGATGGGTTAGTGCCCTCCCCCACTCTGGCCGTCTGGACGGCACCACCAGCTCTGGAGGTTTTTACTGCCGCCATTGAGCGAGTTTGCCCGCAGAAGCTGATCCTGTTTGCCGTGCCCCCCTCCAGCGATGATGCGCGATCCTTCCTGGAGCGCCTGACCGGGTTGGTCAAGTTCGCGCTCAACCGGCGCGGCGGCAGGGCAAATTTCGCCGGGCTGGCCGCGGCCACCGCTCAAGGGGAGAGCGCCGTCCGATTGGGGCTGGAGTGGCTGGCGGCCAAGGGTCAGCTGGTCTTCGAGGTGGACGGGGAGGATCTTCACCTTTCAGTCGGCAATGACGCGGCCAACCCTTACGCCGTCGGGGAGCTGGAAAACGGCATCCGTACCGTCCTGGCCGAGACGCACGCCTACCGCCTCCACTTTGCCCGGGCGGAACCAAGGAATCTCGTCCCCCACCCGATTATTGGGTAAAATGAAAGCATGAAGTCATCTCGACGGTCGGGCTTCGAGGAGCTGCCTCACACCGCCGATTTGTGCCTGCACGTCTGGGCACCAGATCTGGCCGGGCTGTTCGCTGAAGCTGCACGGGGTCTGAACGTACTTTGCGGGGCGCAACCGGCCGAAGGTTGGCGCCAGCCGCGAGCGCTCGCCCTCCAGGCTCCGGACGCCGAGAGTCTGCTGGTCGCCTTCCTCTCCGAGCTGGTCTATGCCGCCGAGCATGAAAGCCTGGTCTTCGAGCATCTCGAGGTCGAGGTGAAGTCCGCCGGACCAGTGGACGGGTTCCATCTGGATGCCAGGATGTCCGCGGCCCCACTGCGAACCCTGGGCCGGGCTGTCAAAGCGGTGACCTACCACAACCTGCACATCCGTAAGACGGAAAAAGGCTGCGAGGTCGAGATTGTATTCGACGTCTAACCCGGACGGCATCGGCAAGCCGGTCGAGTCTTGAAGAGGATGATATGATCCGCCTGCAGGAGATGCGACGCCTCACCCCCTATGAATGGGAAATTCCACAGTCGTTCCGCGCCGACATGCGCGGGTCGGTGCGCATTTTCTGCACGCAGGAGCTTCTCGAGCAGGTGCTGGACGATAAGTCCCTCGACCAGGCAGTCAACGCCACCACCTTGCCTGGCCTGGTGTCCCCCGTGGTGGTCATGCCCGACATGCACCAAGGTTACGGCTTCCCCATCGGCGGGGTGGCAGCGACGGAATATCCCGGCGAAGTCATCTCCCCGGGCGCCATCGGTTACGACATCAACTGCGGGGTGCGTCTGCTGGCTTCGGGAATCGAGTTCGACGCTGTCCGGGAGGAAATCGACGGGCTGGCGACCCTGCTGAACCGCTACTGCCCCAGCGGCGTGGGCAGCGCCGGCAGCGTACGCCTGAACCTGCCCGAGATGGAGCGGGTGCTGCGCGAGGGTGCGCGTTGGACGCTCAAGAACGGTTACGCAACGGAGAACGACCTGGCCCGCACCGAGGAAGCCGGCTGCCTGGATGGTGCGGACCCGGCCACGGTCAGCGGACGCGCCCGGGAACGCGGCCGCGGGCAGCTCGGCTCGCTGGGGGCGGGCAATCACTTCATCGAGGTCGACTTGGTCGAAGTCACTCTTCGACCCGGCCGCTGCCGCCGCCTTCGGGCTGCGGGAGGGCTGCCTGGCAGTACAGATCCACTGCGGATCGCGCGGCCTGGGGCACCAGGTCTGCAGCGACTACGTCCAGGACTTCCAGGCTGCGGTGCGGCGCTATGCCATCGACCTGCCGGACCGGGAGCTGGTCTGCGCGCCGATGGATTCGCCCGAGGGAAAGGCCTACCTGGGGGCAATGCGCGCCGCGGCCAACTTCGCCTTCGCCAACCGCCAGCTGCTGGCGCACTCCACGCGGCGCGCCTTCGAGGAGGCCTTTGCCGGGAGACACAAGGGCTGGCAGCTGGTCCAGGTCTACGACATTGCCCACAATATGGGCAAAATCGAGACGCACGTGGTAACCGGGCAGCGTATCAAGGTGTGCGTGCATCGCAAGGGGGCGACGCGCGCCTTCGGCCCGGGCGAAGCGGGACTGCCGCCGGAATTCCAAAAGACCGGGCAACCGGTGCTGGTACCGGGATCGATGGGCACGGCCTCCTGGGTGCTGGTCGGGACGGAGGCGTCCATGGCGCAATCGTGGGGCTCCAGCTGTCACGGCGCGGGGCGGACGATGAGCCGGGCCAAGGCCAAGCATGAGGTGCGGGGCGACGCATTGCTCCGGGAGCTGGAAAGTCGGGGCATCCGGGTGCGCGCCGGCTCCCTGCCCGGGCTGGCGGAGGAGGCGCCGTCGGCTTACAAGGATGTGGATGCCGTGGTCGAAACGGTCGTCGCCGCCGGCATCGCCCGCAAAGTGGCCCGCCTGCGTCCGGTGGCGGTTATCAAAGGTTGAGGGAACTTTAACCAAATAACGGACGTCTTATCCTCATAGAATATAAATAAGACCAAATATGGAGGATAATATGTTCAAACAGATAAAGAACGCAAGTTTTATGATCTTGGCCTTTACGATTATGGTTGCCTGCTCTCCAGTTAAAACCCCCTCCGCTGTTCCACCGACCACGGACGGGAACTCGTCCTACGCCCCACAGCCCGGTGACGCAAGTCTGGAGCGGGACAGTGTCGAGATCGTCAAAACTGACCTGACCGCCATGACAAGCAATCCGGTGCAATATATACTGACCATATCCTACTTCACGCCGACGCCCTGTCACCAGTTCCGCCTGGTGGTGAGCCAGCCGGGAACCGATAAGAAAATCAGCGTCGAGGCTTACTCGCTAAGGAAACCGGAGAAGGTTTGCACCCTGATGCGCCTGGCCACGCCCTCCCAGATTGGCGTCAACCTGGGCAGTTACCCGGCAGGGCACTACACGGTTTGGCTCAACGGCATCCAGGTCGGTGAGTTCGATGTCTAAGTCCATCAAACGATCAAAATACCCCTGGAGTTTAGTTTTATTCCAGGGGTCATTGAAAAACGGAGGATAATATCGACACGCTGTTGATATGGCACTGTCTGGCCGATCAATCTGCGTGATCAAATTAATGAGAATTCCCGCCATCCTTCTCGATCAATCTGGTGAGCAGGGAATGTTCCTCGTCGACCGTTTTCACCTCCCCATCCAGCCAGGCATTGCGCAGGGAACGCAGGATGGTCTGGTATAACGGACCGGGCGGCAGACCAAGCGCGATCAGATCATTCCCGCTGGTTCTAGGCAGGACGTGCCGCCAGCTTGTCATGAAGTGATCCAGGGTTTCCCGCCCCTCCTTCCCCGACGCAAGGTAACAGGCAAAGACCGCCAATGGCTGTATTTCTGCCAGGCGCTCAAATGCCTGGCTTGGTTTCATTTTTACCAGCCCGGCCAGATCCTTGCATACCGAAGCAGCCGCCTGCAGCGCCTCCCGCAGGCTGGCGGGGAAATGCAAACGGAAATCCAGGGCTTCGATATCTTCGTGGGATAAACGCATCAACCACAGAAGATAGCCCAGCGCCGCGCGCCGCGGTATCCGCACCAGGTCAGGGAGGCGCCCCCACCCCTCGGGCGGGGTTGCCTCCAGGCCGCTCTCGACGGCACGCTGCAGGTCTGCATCCCAGGGTAGACTTGGGTGGATGGAGGCCAACAAATTCAATTCCGCCATCCGAGCGAGCATGTCCCCGGCTTTTTTCTCGCCCAGGATCAGATCCAATTCGTGGCGAACGCGGTCAGCGGAAAGCTTCGCCAGCAGATGCCTGGCGGGAGGAATCAGCTCCAGATCTGAATTTGGGATATGGAACGCGTAGCGCTGTTCGTAACGGACGGCACGCAGCATCCGGGTCGGATCATCCACGAAAGAGAGCGGGTGCAGCACCCGCACCAGCCCGTCGCGCAAGTCTTCCAGACCGCCCAAGTCGTCCCGCAATTCCCCATAGTGCTGGCCGTCCAGGCGGATGGCCAGGGTGTTGATGCTGAAATCCCGGCGCCGTAAATCATCGGACAGCGCTCCGGGCTGGACGGTCGGAAGGGCCCCGGGATGTGCGTACGTTTCGCTGCGCGCCAGGACGAAATCGAGAGCTGGCAGAGGGTGGGAAAGCCTGGCTGTCAGGCTCGAGTTGGCCAAGAGCCATTTGGCTGTTCCGAAGCGCCCGTGGGAGTTCACGCGTCCGCCATACGTGGCCGCCGCGCTTTTTGCCAGTCCGATTGCGTCCCCTTCCACGACAAGGTCGAAGTCAGAACCGGGTTGGCCGAGAAATAGGTCGCGCACAAAACCCCCGACGATATAGAGGGGAACGTGCTGTGACGCAGCCACCTGCCTGACCGCGCCCAATAGGATCGACCAGTCAGGCGGAAGCAGATTTTCGAAATCGGACCTTTGGTAAGTCAGGATTTTTGCCATGGGAGGCACCCCTCCCATTATAAGGCAAAGCAAGGTACGGGGTATATCTCGCTTTCCCCCCTGACGTATTCCCACCAAATCACCAATCCCGCGGGTCCAGCAACTCCCCCAGCCCATCCCCGAGCAAGTTCCAGCCGACTCCGAACAGGACCAGGATCAACGTAGCCGGGACAAAAACCCACCAATAGGTAAAAATACCACCCCCGGGGCCGAGAACCCAGTCACGACCCATGACCAGCATCGTTCCCCAGGTGGACGAACCTCCCAGGCCGATAAAGGTGAAAGTCGATTGGAGAATCACCATGCCGCCCACGTCCCGGGCTGCCAGCATGATCGAAGGTGTGACGGAATTCGGGATCAGGTGACGCAGGATGATGCGCGCCGGACTCGCCCCCAGGGCGCGCGCAGACTGGACGAACTCGGTGCGCTTGAGGGTGGTGACGATGACGCTGGTGATGCGCGTATACGGCATCCAGGAAAAAAGGATCAAAGTCAACACGAGCGGATCGATCACCTCTAGCAGAGCTTAAATCGGCGAGGCGGCCTTGGTGGGGAGCCCTAGCCATGTGTTAAAGTAGCTCTCGTAAATCCCGCCAGCGGCAGTCATTGCCGACACCCACAACTGGTCGAGCAATACTACGCCAGCGATAACCGGGAAGGTCAGGAAAGAATCTGTGATGCGCATGATGATAATATTGACAATCCCGCCTGCATATCCGGCGATGGCTCCAAGTAATACCCCAACCAGCGCAGTCGAAATGGTCACTTTCAAGCCAAAGGAAAGCGCATCGCGCGTCCCCCAGATGAGGGCGTGAAAAACATCCATCTGCGACGGCAAGGTTCCCAATGGCGGAGCTACTGCCGGCGATTGTGGAGTATGTTCGCCCAGAATGATTCCCGGAACACGCTTGAAGGGTCCGGGTGAGCGCGGATCATCGGGAGAGATCCAGGGAGCCATCAGGGCAGTCAAAATAAACAGGAGCACCAGCAGAATGCCGATCCAGTTCTGCCATCGGGCCAGGAATCGATTCAGGTTTCTCATGTGCGTAAGATTTCCTGACGTATGCGCGGGTCAATGATGGCCAGGGTTACGTCCAGCACGAGCATGAGCAAAAGGACAATCACCACACTGTAGATTGAGAAGCCCAGTGCCGCGGCGGCGTCTGGAACTTCCTGCATGGCGCTCACCATCACGCTCGAGATACCGTAGTAATTGAAAATGATCTCAACTACAAACACACCCGTCAAGAGCGAGGCAGCCGAAAGCGCCAGGCTGGTAAAGGAAGGAGCCAGAACATTGCGCAAGGCGTGTTTCCATATCACCTGCCGCTCGGCCACCCCCCGCGCCCGGGCAGAAATGATGTACTCCTTCGTCCGCTCGGTGATAATGGTGGAGCGCGTGATCCGCCCGAGCGTGGCCCAATGAAACAGGCTCAGTGTGACCACCGGCATCACAAGGTGCCGAAAGGCGTCCAGGGTGACATCCAGACGACCGTTGAGCAGACCGTCGAGGGTGTACAAGCCGGTATATGGTACGAATCCTTGCGAAGCAAGGTCCAGCGAGAGTGCTGAGTTTAATCGGGAAGGTGCAAACCACCCCAGGCTGACATAAAAGACCGCGATCAGGATGATGGCGAGGATGAAAGGCGGAAATGAGGTAGCCATGAAGGCGGAGATGCGGAAGGTGTTGTCGATCGCCTTTCGCTGGTACCATCCTGCGATCACCCCCGCCAACAATCCAAGTGGGATGAATAAGCCCAGGGAATACAATGCCAGCTCGGCAGTAGCCGGTGTCCGGCGCAGCAGAGCCGGGAGCACATCCTCGCGCAGTACCGGGCTGTAGCCCCAGGAACCGTTGAGTAGGGTTTTCGCCCAGATGGCATATTGGATCGGGAACGGGTCACGCAAGTGATTTCTGACGATGGTGAGTTGAACCATGTGCCTTCTCTGTTCCTCCGTCTGGTGTCCCGGAGGGGGCATGTACAGCTCGGCACGTGCCTCTGGCGGGGTCAACATGGCACCCCCGTACAGCACCATGGTAATCAGCACCAGGGAGATGGGAATGGATAAAAACCGTTTCACCAGAAACTGGATGAAAGGGGGCATGCCGGCTCCAATCAACTAATTTTACATCACTCCCCGCCTCGGATTATGCGATATAATAGCGCCATGTTCCTGAACCCGTTCCCGGCCCCTGCGACCCGATACCCTGCCAGGTCTGGATAGGTTCAGTTCATGCTGAAAACCGGCGGCTCCCAGACCTGGTGAGCCGCTTTTTCTATCCAAAGGATGAAATCGAGTCACAATGAACATCCTTTTATTGATCACTGTTCATTGATTTCCTGGAACACTGATTGCCATGAACGTGACTGTCTTTGGCGGTTCCGAACCCAAACCCGGCTCTCCGGCATACCAGGAGGCTTACGAACTTGGCTACCTGCTCGGTGCGGCGGGACACATCGTCCTGACCGGCGGCTACATCGGAACGATGGAAGCCGCCAGTCGCGGGGCGGCCGAGGCTGGCGGACACGTGATTGGAGTGACATGTGACGAGATCGAGCGCTGGCGCAAAGTCAAAGCCAACGCCTGGGTACAGGAAGAGCGCCGCTTCTCTACACTGCAGCAGCGCCTGGACGAGCTGGTGCACGCCTGCCACGCAGCCATCGCCCTCCCAGGCGGCCCCGGCACCCTGACCGAGATCGCCCTGACTTGGAACCTGATGATCGTGGATTCCATGCCGCCCAAACCTCTCATCCTGGTGGGCGCAGGCTGGAAGGCCGTCTTCGAAGAGATGTTTCGCGCCCTCGCCGCGACGACCCCACTGCATCAGAGGCAGTTGTTGCAGTTTGCCGCGGACGTAAAAACCGCCGTAAGTCTGCTCCCCAAGTCCTGATCCCTAATTATCTAATCCCTAATTACCTAACTCCTGAGGTTCTTATGGCAGACGAAAAACTGACCCCCCGCAATGTCGACTTCTCCGAATGGTACAACCAGATCGTGCAGCGCGCCGAGCTGGCCGACTACGCTCCGGTGCGCGGCTGCATGGTGATCCGCCCGTACGGCTGGGCGCTGTGGGAGAACATCCAGCAGGCTCTGGACCGGCGATTCAAGCAAACCGGTCACGTCAACGCCGCCTTCCCGCTCCTCATCCCCATGTCCTTCCTCGAAAAGGAAAAGGAACACGTCGAGGGCTTCTCACCGGAGCTGGCCGTGGTCACCATCGGCGGTGGGGAAAAACTGGAAGAGCCGCTGGTCGTGCGCCCCACCTCAGAGACCATCATCGGCTACATGTACGCGAAATGGATCAAGTCCTATCGCGACCTGCCGGTGCTGATCAACCAGTGGGGCAACGTCGTGCGCTGGGAGCTGCGCACGCGCCTGTTCCTGCGTACCTTGGAATTCTACTGGCAGGAAGGTCACACCGCCCACGCCACCGAGCAGGAAGCGCGCGAGGAGACGATGCGCATGCTCGACGTCTACGCCGACTTCGCCATCAACGAAGGTGCCATCCCGGTGATCAAGGGCGTGAAGTCGCAGGCCGAGAAGTTCGCCGGCGCCAGCATGTCCACCACCATTGAGGCCATGATGCAGGACACGCGCGCCCTGCAGTCCGGGACCTCGCACTTCCTGGGCCAGAATTTCTCCAAAGCTTTCAACATCCAATTTCTGGACCAAAACAACACCCTGCAGTACGTCTGGACCACCTCCTGGGGGTTGAGCGCCCGCGTCATCGGGGGGATCATCATGACCCACGGCGACGACCAGGGTCTGATTCTGCCGCCGCGCCTGGCTCCCGCTCAGGTCGTGATCGTGCCTATCTTCAAGTCTGATGCCGAGCGCGGTCCGGTGATGGAAACGGTGGACCGTATCTTCACCGAGCTCAAGGCCGCCGGCATCCGCCTCACGATCGATGACCGCACCGAGGTCACCCCCGGCTTCAAGTTCAACGATTGGGAAATGCGCGGAGTGCCGCTGCGGATCGAGATCGGCCCCAAGGACGTGCAGAAGGGTACCGTTGCCCTCGCCCGCCGGGACATTCCCGGCAAACAAGGCAAGTCATTCGCCTCCCAAGCGGGGCTGGCAGGGACCATCGGCCAGCTCCTGTCCGAGATCCAGCAGTCGCTGCTCGAGCAGGCGACCGCCTTCCGCGACGCGCACATCTTCGACCCCAAGAATTACGCCGAACTGACCGAGGTCGTTCAAAATGGATGGGCTTTCTCCTGGTGGTGCGAATCCGCCGAGTGCGAGGCCAAAATCAAGGAAGATACCAAGGCCACCACCCGCTGCATCCCTCTCGACCAGCCAGGAGGTAAGGGCAAGTGCATCGTCTGCAGCCGGGAGGCAACCAAGAAAGCTTATTTCGCCAGGGCATATTGAAGTGTCATGGGTTCCAGTGACCCCGTGGCACGTGCGACGGGACACTTGACACGGAAGCACTTGACACTAAAACACGGATTACCGCCATGCGATTCTCACAACTCTTTGGACAGACCTTGCGTGAGGCGCCCTCAGACGCCGAGACGGAAAGCCATAAGCTGCTGATGCGTGCCGGTTACATCCGCCCTCTCGGCGCGGGCATCTTCACTTACCTGCACCTGGCACGCCGCGCGATGACCAGAATCGAGAACATCCTGCGCCAGGAGATGGATGCCATCGGCGGGCAGGAGGTCACCATGCCCGTCGTCCAGCCGGCCGAGGTGTGGAAGGAGACCGGGCGCTGGTACCAGATCGGGGCGGAGATGGGGCGCTTCAAGGATAAAAATGAGCACGACATGGTCCTGGCGATGACGCACGAGGAGGCCGTCTCCGACCTCGTCCGCCGCGAGATCCAATCCTACAAGCACTTGCCTCGTTTGATCTACCACATCCAAACCAAGTGGCGTGACGACCCTCGCCCGCGCGCCGGGTTGATCCGGGTGCGGGAATTCACCATGAAAGACAGCTACAGCCTGGATGCCGACTGGGCGGGACTGGACCGGCAATATCGGGCTCATTACCAGGCCTATTTCAACATCTTCCACCGCTGCGACTTGCCGGTGATGGCGGTCAAGTCGGATACCGGCATGATGGGCGGCAAGCTGGCCCACGAGTTCATGTATCTGACCCCCATCGGCGAGGACACTCTGCTGATCTGCACCAACGGAGACTACACTGCCAACCGGCAGATCGCCCGCTTCCGCAAGCCGGCAGCAGAGGAGGAAAAACCGAAACCGCTTGAGAAGGTTTCCACACCGGAGTGCAAGAGCATCGAGGAGCTGGCTAATTTTCTTGGCGTACCCAAATCCCGGACCGCCAAGGCCGTCTTTTTCATGGCACAGATCCCCTCCGGACAGGAGCTGACCGAGAACTTCATCTTTGCCATCGTGCGCGGCGACATGGAGTTGAACGAGACCAAGCTCACCAACGCCTTGGGAGCGCGCGATTTACGCCCGGCGACCGAAGACGAGATCAAGGCCGTCGGGGCCGTACCTGGTTATGCTTCGCCTGTTGCCCTCACCCCGCGCCCCTCTTCCGGGGGGAGAGGGGTTGGGGTGAGGGTCGTGGTCGACGAGGCCATACCATCTTCGCCTAACCTGGTCGCCGGAGCCAATGACGAGGGCTTCCATCTGCTGAACACCAACTACGGTCGCGACTACACCGCCGACGTCCTCACCGACATCGCTGCAGCTGATGAAGGCGCAGCCTGCCCTTCCTGCGGTTCGCCGATGAAGGTTTCGCGCGGTGTGGAAGTTGGCAACATCTTCCAGCTCGGCACGCGTTACTCCGACGCCCTGGGCTGCACTTACCTGGATAAAAACGGGCAGACCAAACCAGTGGTCATGGGCTCCTACGGCATTGGTGTTGGCCGCCTGCTGGCTTGCGTGGCCGAGGAGCATCACGACGAGCACGGCCTGGTCTGGCCGATCAGCGTTGCACCCTTCCAGGTTGCCCTGGTTCTGCTGAAAGGCAAGGGGGGCGACCAGGGCATCGCCCAGGCGGAAAAACTTTACTCCGATTTGCAGGCTGCCGGCATCGAAGTGCTGTTCGACGACCGCGATGAAAGCCCTGGCGTCAAGTTCAATGACGCCGACCTGATCGGCCTGCCCCTGCGCCTGACCGTCAGCGAGCGCGCCCTCGGTCAGGGCGGGTTGGAGCTGAAGCTGCGCAGCCAAACCGAAAAAGTCATCATCCCAGCCGAGGAAACTGTCCCCCGGCTGAAGTCCGAGATCGCCACGCTGGAAAACCAGCTCTCTGCCCAAGTCCTCCCAGTGGAGTATAAGGATTAGGGATATCCAGGCCATTTCCAAAATTCTATTCCGCACACCCTGATCCCTAATCCCTTTTCCCCGATCCCTTGCTCCCATGCCCGCCATCGATCTTGCCCGCCTGAAGACCCAGGCCGCTCTGCTCTCAGAGAAATTCACCCAACCGGAAACATTCGTCCACGACCTGAACGAACTGCTGGACTTCTATACCAACCGTACCATCCGTTCGGAGCAGATCGCCAGGCGCCTGTCGCTGCGCACTTTCCGCGCGCCCAAGCCGGTCATGCGCCAGGTCGAGATGGAGCTCAAGCCGCTGGCCGAATCGCACCCGATCGAAGCGGTCGCGCTGACAGCCGCCCTATGGAAGGCCAGGTCGCTGGAAAGCCGCTTGCTGGCTGCCAGCCTGCTGGGGATGATCCCTCCCGCCCAGGCCATGCCCGCCCTGACGCGCCTTCCGGAATGGCTACACCAGAGCAGCGACGAGGTCATCCGGCAGGCGCTGCTGACCGGAGCCCTGACCCGGCTGCGCAAGGAAAATCCCGATGCGCTCTTCATCCTGATCGAGGACTGGTTGAAATCGCCGCGGCCCTCGTTGCAGATCTGGGGTCTGCGAGCACTGATCCCTCTGTTCAACGAGCCGGGTTTCGAGAACCTGCCTGCCGTCTTCCGCATCCTAAGACCTGCCGTCGAGTCCGCCGGCCCGTCCACGCAAATGGACTTGCAAGCCTGTCTGATTGCATTGGGAAATGTCTCGCTGACCGAAACCCTCTTTTTCCTGCGCGAAACCCTGGAGAGCCACCCTAGTCCTACGCTGCTGCGAACCCTGCGGCGCATGCTGCCGGCGTTGCCGGTGGACATGCAGCCTGGGCTCAGAGATTCTCTCCGCGAAACCGGCGCGCTCTAAACTTGGGGCAACCTAAACCATTTCCGGGTGTCCATTGTTCGCCTCCGATCACCACAGATGAAAATGAGGGATAACCAATCCGTGTTTATCTGTGTTCATCCGTGGTTTACAGTCTGTCTTGGGTGTGTATGCAAAATAGAAAAAGGGTCGGTCGAGTAGGGCGTTGCAGGTCTCGATACGGCAGAAAACGGCCTACTCGACCATCGCAACGCCCGTACACTTGCACCTGCTGCACACTTGCCCTCCCGGAAGGACACCGGGACGGTGTGACACGAGCAGCCAGGGCGAGTGCCAGGGAGTGCAGGTGTCGAGACCATATTATCGAATTTGCATACAGATCCTAATAATTGGACAATCAAGGTAAAATATAAAGACCTATGAAAACCAACCGGGTAAAAGAACAGTTGAAGAAAGGCGAGGCCAGCCGGGGAATCTGGCTTGGCCTCCCCAGCCCGCACAGCGCCCGCCTGCTGGCGCGCCTGCCCCTGGACTGGATGCTGATCGATACCGAGCACGCCCCCATCGATATCGGGTTGTTGACGCAAATGGTAAGCGCCATCGCCGAGGCGGACGGTCCGGCACCGATCGTGCGCGTCCCCCAAGCCAGTGTCGAGAACATGAAGCGCGCCCTCGACGCGGGCGCGTATGGCGTCGTCGCCCCGATGATCAACACTGCCGCCGAAGCCGAGGCGGTCGTCCAGTGGAGCAAGATCCCACCCCAAGGCCAGCGCAGCTTCGGCAGCGCCTACGCCGGGCTGGCATTGGACATGTCCATGGGGGAATATCTGAAAGCGGCCAATGACGAGACTCTTTGCATTGTCCAGATCGAATCCCGCACAGCCCTCGACAACCTGGATGCCATCTTCAAGGTCCCCGGCGTGGACCTGGCCTTCGTCGGCCCGGTCGACCTGTCGATCTCCCTCGGTTTGGAGCCGCTGCCTGAGAATCCCCACCCGGCCTTCCAGGAAGCGCTTAAGGCCATCCTGGGGACGGCGCGCGCCCATCATCTTCCCCTGGGGATTTTCTGTACCAACGGCAAGGCGGCGGCCGAGCGCATCCATCAAGGTTTTCAATTCGTCAACGTCGCCAGCGACACCAGCAGCCTGATCCGGGCTGTGACGGCCGAGCTCGAAGCCTCTCGATGAGTGAATCAGACCTACCGCCGGTCTTGATCGTCGGTGCCGGCCCGACCGGGATGACCGCCGCATTGGACCTGGCGCATTACGGCATCCCGAGCATCGTTTTGGACGAAGACCACAAGCTCAGCGACGGATCGCGTGCGATCGCCTTCCACCACATCGCCCTGGCGGTCTGGGAAAAGCTGGGGGCAGGCAAAGCCATCCTGGAAAAAGCAGTCCCCTGGACGACCCGCCGTACCTACTTCAAGGAAAAAGAGCTCTATACCCAGGTCTTCACCAAACCCGCCGAGGGGTTGCTGCCGCGCTTCGTCAACCTCCAACAGTTTTATGTTGAGCAATTCCTGGTTGATCAGATCAAAGTCAACAAGTTGATCGACCTGCGCTGGGATCACAAGGTGACCGGCCTGCAGCAGGACGACTCCGCCGTGACCCTGGAAGTCGAAGCGCCGGCCGGTCAGACTCAGCTGCGCGGCCAATATGCCCTGGCCTGTGACGGCGCCCGCAGCACCCTGCGCCGCCTGCTCGGCCTGGACTTCCCCGGGAAGACGCACCGCGACTGCTTCCTGATCGCCGACATCCGCGTCGACTTGAACTCCCCGCCCGAGCCGCGTTTCTACTTCGACCATCCCACCAACCCGGGCTACACGGTGCTGATCCATCCCCAGCCGGACGGGGTCTGGCGCATCGACTGGCAGATCGGTGCCGGAGTCGATGTAGAGCGCGAGCGCAGCCCCGAGCAGATGGATGAACGCATCCGCTCCCTGATCGGTGACCTGCCCTATGAGATCGTCTGGCTGAGCGACTACCGCTTCCACCAGCGCCTGCTGGTGCAGTTCCGCCACGGACGGGTCTTCTTCGCCGGGGACGCGGCTCACCTGGTGGCGCCTTTCGGGGCGCGCGGCATGAACAGCGCCATCCAGGACGTGGAAAACCTGGCCTGGAAGCTGGCCTTTGTCCTGAAGGGTTACGCGCCCGAGTCCCTGCTGGATACCTACCAGCTCGAACGCTGGCCGGCCCAGCGGGAAAACCAGAAGGTCACCGACCGGACCATGCGCTTCATGTCACCGCCAAACCTCGGACTGTGGTTAATGCGCAATGCGATCCTGCAACTGAGTGCCTTCCTGCCATCGGCGCGCAAATGGGTGGACAGCGGCAAGATGAGCGTGCCGTTCGTTTACCGGCAGACTCCGCTAGTCATCCCGGACAATGAGCCGGCGTCTGCCTGGGCCGGTGCGCCCGGGCTTGGCGCGCAGCTGCCGGATGCCCCGTTGGTCCTGCACCAAAACGACCGGGAACAGCCGACTTTCCTGCGCAGGTTGCTCGGTTCGGGATTCGTCGTCCTGCATTTCATGGAGAACGGGCGGGAAGACCGGGAGTTAACCCGGTTGCTCGCCATGGAAAATCAGGACTTCCCGCTGGCCGTCTATCCTGTCTCCGCCTATCGTCTGGATGATGGAGATTTTATTCACGACGCCGATGGCAACCTGAGCCGCCTGCTTAACGCCCGACCGGGCACCCTCCTCGTCGTACGTCCCGACCGGCACCTGGCTGCCCGCAGACACAAGATGAGCCCGGAATCCGTCCGGGGATTGATCAGAACGCTTCTCGATCCGAATGCAGCAAGAAGGGCCGCGGGTGAAGTGAGTCAAGACTGATAATCTCGGTTTTTCTGGTATAATCCCGTGCGCATTGACTGGTCCCACCGGCGGCCGATCCTGCCGGTCGGGAGACCTGCCAAAACATTTGAAGGAGACGCATACGTCATGCCCCTCGATAAGGAAGTAAAGACCAAGCTCATCACCGATTACCACCGCCACGATACGGATACCGGCTCGCCGGAGGTCCAGGTGGCCATCCTGACCAGCCGCATCAACCAGCTTACCGATCACCTGCGCACCCACTCGCACGACGAGTCCAGCCGCAGGGGCCTGCTCAAACTGGTCGGCCAACGCCGCCGACTGCTGGCTTACCTGCGCAAAAGCGAATACCAGCGTTACCTGGCGCTGACCGATCAACTCAAGCTGCGCCGTAAATAGAAGGTGGTTCGCCCGGGTAGATGGGCAAGTGCCCATCTACTCTTTATTTACCTCACCATCCCCTACCCTTCCCTCCCCCTTCCTCCCCTACAGGGGAGGAAGGGGGAGGATGGCCGGAGGCCAGGAGGGGGATGGAGAGATCATGTACCCGCCGGTTGGGAATTGAAACATGCTGGCAACCCGAAGTTGCCGCCATCTTTCAGTCCCTGACCAGGTGGGAAAAGGAGTACATAATGAAACCAGAAGTAAAACGTTACACCACCATGGTGGGTAACCGGTCTATTTTCATTGAGACCGGCAAACTCGCCGCCCAGGCCGGCGGTGCCGTCACCGTCCAACTGGGCGATTCAATCATCTTCGCTGCCGCCACCATGGGCGGCGTGCGCGAAGGGATCGATTTCTTCCCGCTCAGCGTCGAGTATGAAGAGCGCCTGTACGCCGGTGGCAAGATCCCCGGCTCGTTCTTCCGCCGCGAAGGCCGCCCCTCCACCGAGGCCATCCTGACCGCCCGTCTCACCGACCGGCCGCTGCGCCCGCTCTTTCCTCACGGGATGCGCAACGAAGTCCAGGTGATGATGTTCTCGCTCTCGGCCGACAACGACAACCCGCTCGACATCCTGGCGATCAACGCCGCCTCAGCCGCCGTCATGATCTCCGATATCTCCTGGAACGGACCGGTCGGGGCGGTGCGCGTCGGGCGCGTCGACGGCCAGTTTATTGTCGACCCCACCTTTGCCGAGATGGAAAAATCCGACCTCGACCTGCGCCTGGCGGGCACGCGCGACGCCATCCTGATGGTCGAGTGCGGTGCCGACGAGATCCCCGAGGACGCCATGATCGCCGCCCTGGATTTCGGCCACAAGGCCATCCAGCCCCTGATCGACCTGCAGCTCAAGATGCGCGACGAGGTCGGCAAGCCCAAGCGCGAAGCGGTCTACGCCCTGCCCGATCCAACCCTGCAGGAGAAGGTCTACGAGCGCGTGCGCGGCCCGATGAGCGAGCTGCTCGACAAGCCTTTAAGCAAAGTCGAGTTCTACACCGGCATGGACGAGCTGGTCAAGCAGATCGCCGAAGAGCTGATCCCCGCCGCAGGTGAGAAAGTCACCGTCACCGATGAGCCCGATGTTGAAGAGCTGCCCGAGGGGGCGGCGTCCGGGACCCTGAGCCTGGAGGCCGTTAAAGAGGCCTTCACCGAAGCCGAAAAGCGCGTCGTGCGCGACCGCATCCTCAACCAGAACAAGCGCATCGACGGCCGCACCCCGACGGACATCCGCCCGATCTGGTGCGAGGTGGACATCAGCCCGCGCGCCCACGGCTCCGGCCTCTTCACGCGCGGCGAGACCCAGGTGCTGACCCTGGCAACCCTGGGCACATTGTCCGAAGCCCAGGAGCTCGACACGCTCACCCCGATCGATACCAAGCGTTACCTGCACCACTACAACTTCCCGCCCTTCTCCACCGGTGAAGTCAAACCGCTGCGCGGCCAGAGTCGGCGCGAGGTCGGGCACGGCGCCCTGGCGGAGCGCGCCCTCGAGCCGGTCATCCCGGCCGAGGAGACCTTCCCCTACACCCTGCGCCTGGTCTCCGAGGTCCTGTCGTCCAACGGCTCGACCTCCATGGCCTCGGTCTGCGGTTCGACCCTGGCGCTGATGGATGCCGGTGTTCCGATCAAAGCTCCCGTCGCCGGCGTTGCCATGGGCCTGATCATGGAAGGTGACAAATACGTCATCCTGACCGACATCCAGGGAACCGAGGACCACCTGGGCGACATGGACTTCAAGGTCGCCGGCTCCGAAAAGGGCATTACCGCCTTGCAAATGGACATCAAGATCTCCGGTCTGAGCCCGGCGATCATGTCGCAGGCGCTGGGACAGGCCCACGAGGCCCGTCTGGCCATCCTGGACAAGATGCTCGAGGTCCTGCCCGGCCCGCGGGCGGAGCTGAAGCCGCACGCCCCGCGCATCACCACGGTCAAGATCCCGGTGGACAAGATCGGTGCCATCATCGGTCCCGGCGGCAAGAATATCCGCGCCCTGCAGGACGAGACCCACACCAAGATCGACGTCGAGGAGGACGGCACGATCTACATCGCCTCCACCGACGGTGCGGGTGCCGAAGCGGCGCGCGAGCGCATCGAATCCATCACCGAGACACCCCAGCTGGGCCGCATCTACACCGGCAAGGTCGTGCGCACCACCGACTTTGGTGCTTTTGTAGAGATCCTGCCCGGCACCGACGGCATGGTACACATCTCGCAGCTGGACAGTGAGCGCGTCGAGAAGGTCGAGGACCTGGTGAAAGTCGGTGACGAGATCACCGTCATGGTGACCGGCATCGACCCGATGGGCAAAATCCGTCTGAGCCGCCAGGCCGTGCTTGAAGGCTGGACAGTGGAGGAGGCCCAGGAGCGCGACAACAAGCGCGGCGGAGGGGGCCGCTCCAGCGGACGCCCGGGCGGAGGACGCTCCGGCGGCCGAGGTGGGGATCGGGATCGCCGCTCCGGCGGCGGTCGCGACCGCAGATAATCATCCCGTAGGGGCGACAAGTATAGGCGAACGGCCATCTACGGAATTCAAAACGTCACCTTGGATAATGGGGATATTTCCGTTTACAACAGCTTTGTCTGGATAAGGGGTAACTTAATTTAATAAATATTTGATCAACTTTTCTTTGGTTGGAAAGTTCGCTTTTTCCTTAACCCGCTTATATAGTTGTGATGGCATCCAGAATTATTGAATTTCGATGTAATATTTAATCACCCATCGATTATATTATTCGAAAGGAAAAATAAGTGAGTAAGTCAACGGCCTTCCATTCCGCACCGGTTTCACAACACCGGCTGAATTGATTAAATGTCACTTTGATTATATTTGCTTGCCTAATTGGTCTTCTGTTGGCTTATTTGGTCTCGATAAACAATTTTGTGTTTGGCTCTGTAAAAGGAGGGTGGACCTATCCGAAATTGACCACTCCAGGCGTTATACCACTGTGGATGGCACTACTGATAGCTCTTTTATTAGGATTCGTTGCTCTGATTGGAGATAGATATATCCTGAAATACGAGACAATCATATTGATCGTTGCTTTTATTATTTCGGTCCTTGTTCAGTTTCTGCTCCATCGTATCTATCCCATTCCTCTTTGGATAGTCGTAAAAAGCGATGTGACCACTTCCTTTTATTCAGTAGCAATGCGGTATTCACCGCTGGAAGTTTTATCAGAATATTTACATTTGGCTCCTTCCTTTCCCAAGCACGCAATAGCAAATATGCCCGGGAAAATACTTTTATTTCAATTCATTGGAATATTTACAAAATCCCCACAAAGGATGGGTTATCAGATCATTTTTATTTCCACCCTCGGGGCATTTCTTATTTATGGGATAGCCAGATATATATCTCAGAATAAACGGGCTGCTTTTTTTGCCTTCTTACTTTATATGTTGATTCCTGCCAGGCTTTTCTTTTTCCCAATTCTTAACACGGTTACACCCTTTTTTATTTTCGTTTGCTTGTACCTTTTTATATTATTTATAGAGAAAAAGAATGTTGTCTTTCTATGGTTACTAGGATTTTCTTTGTATCTGGTGGTTCTTTTTGAGCCATCCCTGCTGGTCATTGGACTGATATTCATAGGCATCCTGGTGAATGCCATTTTGGAAAAAAGACTGTCCAGTAAGGATATTGTCAAGATTTTTCTCTACACAATGTTGGCATTTCTTTGTACATATGCCATCTTCCTCGTCATTTTCTCTTTTGACCTTCTAAAGACCTTCCTTTTTATCATGAAATCCAACACCGGTTTTAATGCCACACATCGAAATGATTACTGGTTGTGGGTCATTGAAAACCTTAAAGAATTCTTATATAGTGCCGGCACGCCCATCATTTTGTTATTTTTTTTCGCAAACATTATATCCTTGGTAAAATGGAGAACCTCCAAGGGAGTTGCGCGATGGTCATTGGAAAATATTGTTACCTGGGCCATGTTGGTGACCTTCGGTGTGGTCCTGTTCTCAGGAGTCAACCGGGGTGAAGTGTCGCGCCTATGGATTTACCTGGCGGCCTTTTTCCCCATTCCTGCGGCTTTGTTCATCAGCAAGGTCCCGAAGAGCACGATCTTATTTTTTGCGGTCGCCTGTACTTTGGTAATCCAAGCCATGATCGCATTGCAAAATATCGGATTCGTGTTCCCTTAAGCGAGTAGATAGCGGCCGTCCAGGGAAATGGATTGTAAAGCTTAATGCGCACCCCGAGAAACCTTCCTAACCAATGCCATAGTTAGTCATCGGCGGATTTGCCGTTCACCGAGGCGGAGGCCTCCTGTAGCGCCGCCAGCGGGTAAAAGCCGCGGCTGACAAAGCCACCTAGCCAAGGGCTCCCATCGACGGCGATCAACAGGGTATAGTCCGTCAACAGATTTTCGATTTCACATCAAGCGGAGTATATAATTCTTCATATGGGTGTCAATGTAACATACGGATGAATGGCCAGAACAGGCTGTTAGAACTAAAATAACCGCTTTGTCTTAAGCAAAGCGGTTTTACGATTAATTAAGGGATAAGTTTTTAGAGGCTAAGAATAGGTAAGTCTATCTGATAAATAATCTGACGCGTTGAGTTTATCAATCCGCCAGTCACTCCTACGGCTATTTTGGTACAATTCCCGCATGTTTTCCCGCCTGCGCAAGACCTACGACGACTTCCCATCCCAATTCTGGCTGATGGACGTCGGGCTGTTCATCAGCTCGATGGGCTCGTCGATGATCTGGCCGTTCCTGATGATCTACGTCAGCGAGACGCTCGGCCTGTCGCTCAGCACCGTGGCGACGCTGGTCAGCATCAACGCCGGGACCGGGCTGGTCGCCTCCTTTGTTGCTGGGACCGTCGCCGACCGGCTGGGGCGCAAGCTGGTCATGGTCATCAGCCTGACGGTCAACGGCCTGGTCTACCTGTTCATGAGCCAGGCACACACTTACTGGGGGTTTGCTCTTCTGATGATGCTCGCCGGGGCGTCCAATCCGCTCTACCAGGTGGGGGCGGATGCAATGCTGGCCGACCTGGTGATCCCCGAAAAACGGACCAATGCCTACGCCATCCTGCGCATGGTCAACAACGCCGGCATCGCCTTCGGCCCGGCGATCGGCGGGTTTGTCGCTTCGGTCTCATATGCCTATGCTTTCGCGGGTGCTGCCGTGGGTATGCTGACCTACAGCCTGCTGCTCGTCTTGCGCGCCCGGGAAACGCTGGACAAGACCCAGCTCCCGGAGAGCACGGCGGCGGCAGAGCGCTGGGGCGGATACGGACGGGTCCTGCGCGACCGGCCCTACGTGGTTTTCGCACTGCTGATCGGACTCGGCCTGATCGCCCCGTCCATGTTCTGGAATCTATTGGCGGTCTACACCAAACAGAACTACGGGCTCTCGGAAAGCTTGTACGGTTGGCTGCCCACCACCAACGCGCTCATGTGCGTCTTCGTGCAGTTTTTCGTAACCCAGATTTCCCGTCGCCACCGGCCGCTGCCGGTCATCGCCACCGGCATGCTGGTCTATGCCCTGGGCGTAGGCAGCGTGGCGTTGATGGGCAGCTTCTGGGGTTTCTGGACCAGCATGGTCCTGATGACCTTCGGCGAGCTGATCCTGGTGCCGACCATCAGCAAGTACGTCGCCGACCTGGCACCCACCGATGCCCGCGGCAGGTATATGAGCATCTACTGGTTTTCCTGGGGCATCGCCCGCGCCGTGGCGCCGGTGCTGGGAGGCTGGTTGAACGACAACCTCTCCCCGCACTCCATCTGGTACGCCGCTGTGACAATCGGCCTGGTCAGCACCTTTGGGTTGCTGGTCATCTCGGCACGCAGAAAGGAAACTAAGACGGAACCCGCCGTCTCAGTGGATGGATGATAGTGAAGATCAGACTGATCGAAGCACGCGAAATCCCCATTTTGAAAGACTTCGCCCCACCCGACTGGAACAGTGACCTGTCGGTGATCTTCTCCCAGTACTTCGACCGGCCTTATTTCTACCCGATCGTTGCCGAGCAGGACGGGAATATCGTTGGCTGTGCCCAAGGTCTGCTCAACGGGAATACGGGCTGGCTGGGGAACATCATCGTCCTGCCGGAATTCCGCGGCCAGGGCATCGGCACGGCCCTGACGGCTCGTTTGATCAACGTCCTGGAATCGAAAGGATGTCGCAGCCAGCTCTTGATCGCCACGGCCATGGGTGAACCCATTTATCGCAGATTGGGCTTCGAGAGGGTTGCCGAGTATATCTTTTTCAAAAGAGAAGATTCTCCCGCAACTGGTCCGATCCCCGGCGTACGCAGACCCGGGCCGGCGGACGCCGACCGGATCTTCGCCCTCGACCGGGCGATCACCGGCGAGGAGCGGCAGCCGTTCCTGAGCAATTTCCTGGCGGACGCCTGGGTGCACGAACCCGTCCCGGGCGGAAGCCCGGACGGTTTTTTCCTTCCCGGGCTGGGCAATGGATTGATCCTGGCTGTTAATGACCAGGCCGGCCTGGCCTTGCTCGGCTTTACACTTGGTCTGGGGTTAAAAATGGCCGTCGTGCCGGATGCCAACCTGACGGCGGTTGAATTCCTGCAAAAGCACGGTTTCCAGGAGACGATTCGCGCCCCGCGCATGCTGTTGGGTGCCACGGTGAGCTGGCAGCCGCAGCATGTCTACAGCCGTGGGACTGGGTATTGCGGCTGATGGCCAGGGCTTGCGGAAAGTCGGAGGCGGACTGCACAAACAACGGAATTTCACCGCTGAGCACACAGAGACCGCGGAGTTCTTTAAATTTCTCTGCGTCATCGGCAGCCTGCGCGGTGAGATGTACACCTCAAGCCAAGATATCCCAGATATTATGCAAGCCGTGGTTGATGACAAGAATACCTTGGTTCCAAAGGCGATATACGCTACTAACAAAAAATTGCCATATACTTTGAACGTCCGTGGCAATTTTTCCTACCGGGCCAGTTTCGCCTCCAGGCCGGCTTTGACCCCCGGCCACTCCCGGTCCAGGATGCTGTAGTAGACCGAATCGCGAAAGGACCCGTCCGCCAGGATCATGTGGTTGCGCAGCACCCCCTCGCGCACCGCGCCGATCCGCTCCAAGGCGCGCAGGGAGCGCTCGTTGCGCGCGTCGGCCTTGAACTGAACCCGGATGCAGCCCAGGGTTTCAAAGGCGTGCGTCAGCAGGAGATATTTACACTCGGTATTGACCGCCGTGCGCTGGAATTCCGTCCCGTACCATGTGCCGCCAATCTCCAGCGAACGGTGCGCGGGTCGGATGTCGAGGTAACGCGTCGCCCCGGCCACCCTGCCGCTGGCAAGGTGGATGACGGCGAACGGCAGGTCGGTGCCAGCTTTCTGGCGCTCCAGCATGTCCTCCACCCAAAGACGCATATCCGCCTGGCTACGGATGGTGCCGTAGAGCATGTAGCGCCAGATGTGCTCATCCCGGGCGACGTTCGTCATGTCCTCCACATGAGCCAGGGCAAGCGGCTCTATGCGGACAACCTTTCCTTCAAGGGTCACCGGTAATACCTTCATCTCCATTTTGCCACCTCATATTACGTTGGATCGTTGTTCATTTTTCCCGCGTTGGAAGGTAGGGCATTGGGGGACCCGCGATACCCAGCAGATCAGATAGAGCGGCACGCATGGCGATGCGGTCATCCCAGGGATATTCGGTCGTTTCGAAGCACATCGACTGCTCGTGTCCTTTTCCGCAAGCCACTACGACATCGTCCGCTTCTGCCAGCCTGACCCCCAAGCGGATCGCCTCGCCCCGGTCCGGGACACGCCAAAAGGATTTTTTCTCCACCCCGCCTTTGGCGCGTGCTCCGGCTGCCATCTCTTCCAGGATTTCATCCAAAGATTCGGTGCGCGGGTCTTCGGCGGTCAGGATGGTGACATCGGCCAGCTCCGTCGAAACCTCGGCCATCATGCGGCGTTTCTCCCGATCACGCAGACCGGCGGAACCGAATATGGCGATCACCCGCTTTTTGGTCATCTGGCGTACGGTATCAATGGCTACACGCAGCGCATTGGGAGTATGGGCAAAATCCACGATGGCGGTGAAAGGCTGTCCCAGGTCGATGCGCTCCATGCGACCCGGCACGCCTTCCAGCGCGGCAATGCCGCGCCTCGCGGCCGCCGGGTCGATCCCCAGCCCGCTCACCGCAGCGGTCAGCGCAGCCAGACAGTTCGAGACATTGAAGGCCCCGGCCAGCCGGCTGCTCACACGGGCGTCCATCCCCTCCCCGCGGGCGGTGAATTCGATCCCGTCTGGATTGTAGTGGATGTCAGTGGCGCGAATGTCCGCCGAGGCGTCAAGACCGTAGCAGGCTTGAGGTCCGGGGGCAAGGCTGGACAGGTAGGAATAGGAGTCATCATCTCTGTTTAAAACCGAGAGCCGGGGATTCCCCTGAGGTTTGGGCAGCGTCTCCTGCAAGGACAGGAACAGGCGCGCCTTGGCAGCGCGGTAATTCTCGTACGAGCCGTGGTAATCCAGATGCTCGTGGGTGATATTGGTCACCACGCCGACGTCGAACTCGCAGGCGTCGACACGGTACTGCGCCCAGCCGTGGGAAGTGGTCTCCAGGACAACGTGGGTCAGGCCGGCTGCGACCATCATGGCGAGATAGCGCTGGACGTCGGGGGCGTCCGGAGTGGTGACGTGGAAACCGGTATCCAGCACCTGGTCGCCGATGACGGCGTTGACGGTCGAGATCAACCCGGCCTGGATCCCCGCGGCGAGCAGGATCTGGTAGATCAGGTTGCAGGTGGTCGTCTTTCCGTCCGTGCCGGTCACGCCGACCACGGTCAGGCGGCGGGCAGGATGGCCGTAAAACGCCGCAGCCAGGTGAGCCAGCGCCCGGCGCGAATTCTCGACCCGGAGGTACCGGACGGGCAGCCCGTCGAGAGGTTGCTCGCCGACCACGGCGGCTGCGCCCTTGCCGATCGCATCCGGGACGTAACGGTGGCCATCCGTCTCCCCGCCGGTGCAAGCCACGAAGAGCGTCCCCGGCTCCACCTGACGGGAATCGGCCGTCACCTTGAGGATCGGCGTGTCATCGGGCTTCCCCGCCAAAAGGGCGAATGGGAAACCGGCGAATAGTTCACTCAACCGGACCGGTTTGTCTTTTTCGGCACTCATCCAAAGCCTGCTTAATCAAAGAGGGTTTTGACGTCGATTTTACGCCAAAACCCTCGGGAACACAGGGGATATCATCAATGCAAATTCTGGCGCAGGCTTTCGAGTTTGCCGGCTACCGACCCGTCGACCACCTTGTCACCGACCCGGATAACCAGACCGCCCAGAATGGACGGGTCGACGCGGAAGGCCACCGTGGCCTGCTTGCCGATCTTGGCCAGGACGTCCTTCTTGACCTGAGCCTGCTCCTCGGCGGTCAGCGGCAGGGCTGAAATCACCTCGGCCGAACCCCCGGTAAACTCCATCCCCTCCAGGGCGACGACCTTCCCCGTTTTAACTCCGGAAAAGAACTCTTTCAAAAGGGCATGCTGGCGTTTCTCGTCGAGCGTTTCGCCGATCAGGCGCTGGGCCGCGGCGATGGCCAGGACGGCCACCTGCCCGCGCAGATCACCCAGCATGCGGGCCCGCTCCTCGGTGACCTCGCGCAGGGTCGCCTCACGCTCGCGCATGATCTCTTTCTCGGCTGTGGCTTTGATGTCGACCATGGAAGCGTCGGCCCGTTCGGTGGCGTCGGCGACGATGTGCGCCGCCTTGACCTGGGCATCGGCGGTGATTTGTGCGGCTTCCTTTTCAGCGTTGGCGCGGGCCTCCTCGGCGATGCGGGCGTCTTCCAGGCTTTGGGCGATGGTCTTGCGGCGCCTCTCCAGCAGCCCCTGCAGAGGCTTCACGATCCAGGCGCGCACGACAATAAAAATGATAAAAAAGCATACGATCTGCACCAGCAGATATCCTAAGTTGAGCCCCAGTTGTTCCAAAGGATGCCTCCTTGATCTTTCCTGTGACCCTCTGACTAAACGTTGCCGACGACGAACAGGATCAGCAGGGCGACGACCAGGCAATAAATGGCCACGGCTTCGGCGAAGGCGATGCCTAGGATCATGTTGGTCTGGATCGTGCCGGTGGCGTCTGGATTGCGGCCCATGGCCTGGACCGCGCCGCTGGTGACGATGCCGATCCCCGCTCCTGCGCCGATGGCTCCGATCATAGCCAGGCCCGCGCCGATCAACTTTGCCGCCATAATGATATTACCCGTCATGAGACTTACCTCCGTATATGGTTTCGGGCGGAAAGTCCGCCGTCAGGAAATGGTTACGGGCTTATGCCTCCGCCCGGATGTTGGTCGTATTCTAGTGCTCGCCGTGACCTTGCGTGGCCTGGGCCATGAAGGTCATCGTCAGCAGGCCAAAGACGAGCGCCTGGATGGCACCGACAAAGAATTCCAGCATGTAGAAGATCGAGGGCATGATGGCAATCATGCCGAGCAGTGAGCCCATGACGAACAGGAGCACCGAACCGGCGAAAATATTGCCAAAAAGACGGAAGGCAAACGAGAGCACTTTCGAGAACTCGGAGACCAGCTCGAGCAGGCCAACGCCCCAGTCGATCACGCCGAAGATCGGCCGGCTGAAGAAGGTCTTGACGTTCCAGAACTTGGTGAAGTACCCAATTCCCTGGGCGCGGACGCCGACCACCTGGACGGCAACCACGGCGATGAGCGCCAGCGCCACGGTGAAGTTCAGGTCGGTCGAGACGACGCGCACGAAGGGCACCAGCTGGTAGCCGCCCTCGGCGACCGGATGATTGACCAGCGTGGCAAGGCCGAAAGGCAGTTGCTGGATGGCAAATCCTCCAGCCTCCGCCTTTTCGAGCATGCCAATGCTGTCCACGCCGGGAATCAGCTCCATCCAGTTGGCGCACAGCACCAGGATGGTGATGGTCGCAAACCAGGGGAAGATCGTCCAGGCCCATTTCCCGGCCGTGCCTTCGGTCATATTGAAGAGCGCCTCCAGCAAAGCCTCCAGTGCACCGGGGATGCCCTTCAGGACCAGGCTGCCCTTCTTGACCGCCCGGTTGAAGGAAAAAGCCAGCACGGTGACCAGCACGGCGGCGATCAAAAGCGCCAGCATGGTATTCGTAAAGTACAAGGGGCCGATGACCGGCAGGGTGAAGAGCGGCTCCTTGCTCCAATGCTCGGCCGGGAGCTGGACGAAGGGCCGTACCGGGGAAAAGATCTGCGCACCAATGTAGCCGAGGATGATCAGGGCCAGCACGAACCAGCGGTTCACACCCCAACGCCACCACTTCCTGGGCGTCTTTTGGTCAGTCGTCGTTTCCACGATGGGAATCCTCCTTGGGGGTCTCTTTCTTTCTCACTGGTTGGATGCGTTTTGTGGCCGCTTTTACGACTCGAAAAGTAAGATAAATCGTCGCTGGAATACTCGCAATGGTCAACAGAATGGTCAAGAGCGGCGAGGTATGCAGCAGTTTGTCCAGATAGATCCCGGCAAACAACGCCGCGAAGATCACCGCCAGGGTCAGCCCGGCCACCCAGATCACCGTCATGGTGACCGCGCTCCTGAACTGATCCTGGTTTTGCTGCTCGGGTTCGTTCATGGCGGCGGAATTATATCATAAGGGTTTTTGTGACGTCTAGAACAAGGTTAAAGCCGCGCCGTTCGCCAGAGAGAACCAGGGGGCAAAGATCACGCCGACCACGATGATGCCGACGATCAATAGAACCAGGCCGAGGACATACGGGCGCGTCACCGCCAGCGGATGCTTGTCTTCGTCCTCGCTTTCCATGCGGTAAAGGTAGACGTATTTCAGGACGTTCAGGTAGTAGTAAAGGCCGACGATGGAGTTCAGCACGCCGACCACCGCCAGCCAGACCTAGCCTTTCTCGACCGCCGCGGCGAAGACGAAAACCTTGGCGACGAAACCGCCGAAGGGCGGCATCCCAGCCAGGGACAGGAACGCCACTAAGCATTGCCAGGGCCAGGGTCGCGTTGCGCCGGCTCAGGCCGCGGTAGGATTCGAGCTCGTCCGACCCGGTTACCTTGCCGGCTGCAGCAACGATCCCGAAAGCCGCCAGGTTGGTCAGGATGTAGGCGAGCAGGTAGAAAACCGTGCTGGCCGCGCCCAGCTGCGAGAAGGCCACCACCCCGATCATGGCGTACCCGGCATGCGCAATGGACGAGTAAGCCAGCAGACGTTTGATGTTCTTCTGGGTCAGGGCGATCAGGTTGCCGACCGTCATGGTCAGGGTCGCCAGCACGGCCAGGATCAAGCCCAGGTTGGCCGAGATCTCTTGGACGCTGAAGGCCGCCAGGAACAGGCGCAGGATGACGGCAAAACCGGCCGCTTTCGAAGCCGTGGACAGGAAACCCGCCACCGGGGTGGGCGCACCTTCGTACACGTCCGGGGCCCAAAAATGGAATGGGAACAGCGACACCTTGAATGCCAGCCCCGCCAGCACGAGGAAAACGACGCCGATGGTGAGCAGGTCGAAGCTGCCGAAATGCAGGTTAAGCTGGTACAGGCTGGTTGTCCCGGAAAAGCCATAGACCAGGCTGAAGCCGTAAAGCATCACGGTCGAAGTCAGCGCGCCGAAGAGCAGGTACTTGAAACCCGACTCGGTGGACTTCTCGTCGTCCTTCAGGAAGCCGGCCAGCAGGTAGAGCGGGATGGAAGTCGTTTCGATGGCCAGGTAGACCATGACCAGGTCCGCGGCGGAGGCCATCAGGCACATACCCAGCGTGGCGGCCAGGAGCAGGAGATAGGCTTCGGCGCGCCGGTTGAGATGGTCGACGTCCATGAAGAACAGGGCCGTGACAGCCGCCGCGACCAGGAAAAACTCTTGAAGGCAAAGCCCAGCCAGTCGAAGCGCAGCATGCCGCCGTAAACCAGAACCGGCTCACCGGGTCGGGCGAAAGCCAGGCTGGCAGCGAAGGTCAGCAACAGCCCGACTGCCGTCGTCCAGCCCAGGACCGACCGGCGGCGCTCGTCTTTCAGAAACGGGTCGAGGCTCAGGATGGCGACGCCGAGGGTAAGAAGCAGGACTTCGGGGAGGATGGGCAAGACGGTAGTCATCATGCACCTCCCAGGAGGGTCAGCACATGCTGGACCCCGGTCTGGACCCACGGAACCATCAAGCTGGGCACCAGCCCCAGGCCGACCATCAGTGCGCAGAGCAGCACCAGGGCGATATTGTCGAGGCGTCCGATCGGGCGGATGTGGCCCTCCAATTCGGCCGGCATCGTTCCAAAGAAGACCCGCCGGACGACCAGCAAGACGTAGGAGGCGGTCACGACGATCGAGATCGCCGCCACCACCGCCACCATCCACTGCGTTTTCCAGATGCCCATGAAGATGGGGAACTCGGCCACAAAGCCGGAGAAACCGGGCATGCCCATCGAGACCAGGCTGCCGATGATCAAGCCCACTGCCACCAATGGCAGCGGTTTGACCATGCCGCCCAGCTTGGGGATATCGCGCGTGTGCGCCCGGTCGTAGACCATTCCGACGGCAGCAAAGAAGAGAGCCGTCATCACGCCGTGCGAGAACATCTGCACCCCGGCGCCGAGCAGGCCTTCACGCGTCAGGGTGGAAAAGCCCATCATCACCAGGCCCATGTGCGAGACCGAGGAGAAGCCGATGACGTACTTGAAATCGGTCTGCACGATGGCGATGAAGGCGCCGTAAACGATGTTGACCAGGGCCAGACCCATGATCCACCAGTGCCAGTCCTTGGCGCCCTCCGGCAGGAGCATGATGCCGACGCGCAGGGCGGCAAAGGCGCCCAGCTTCATCAGCACGCCGGCATGGAACATGGAGACCGCCGTCGGCGCGGCGACGTGGCCGTCCGGCGACCAGTTGTGGAAGGGGAAAATGCCGCCCAGCACGGCAAAGCCCAGGAAGACAAAGGGGAACCACAATCGCTGGAACTCGGGGGAAAAGTTGGCGTGTTCCAGCTGGAGCATGTCGAACGTGTGCATGCCGCTCTGCCAGTACATGGCCAGTGCACCGACCAGGGAGACCACCGAGCCGATGAACAGGTACAGGGTCAGCTTCATGGCGGCGTACTCACGGGTCTTGATCCAGCCCCAGATGGCGATCAGCAGGTACATCGGGAAGACGGCAATTTCGTAGAAGAAAAACAGCATGAACAGGTCGAGCGAGGCAAAAACACCGAACACGCCGCTCGCCAGGATGAACAGGAAGGCGAAGAACTCACGCGGGCGGTCGTCGACGCCCCAGGAGATCATCACCCCGGTCAACATGACCATACCGGTCAGCAGGACCAGCGGAGCGCTCATGCCGTCCACGCCGAACTTCAGGCTGATGCCCAGGAACGGCATCCAGCGGTATTCCTCCAGGAACTGGTAGCCGCCGACGTCTCTCCGGTACAGGGTATAGACGATGGTGGAGAGCGTCAACGCAAATGCCGCCGCTGCCAGCGCGGTGATGCGGATGGCCTTCTTCTGCTCCGGCTTATAGAGGAAAATCAGCACGCCGGCGGTGATGGGAGTAAAGACGATGATGCTCAGGATTGGAAAGTGCATCGCGACCTCAACGGAGATTGCTTCGCCGGCCTTCGACTGATCCATCGTTTCGCTGCGTATCAGGTCAGGCCGCCTCGCAATGACAGGAATAAGTGCTTAATGAAAGAGCATGACCATGGCTTTGTTGATCACGTCCAGGATCCAGGCCGGATAGATGCCGATGACCAGGATGAGCACCATCAGCGGCGCCATGACAGCGATCTCGCGCGTGGTGATCTCGGTCAGTTTGTGCTCGCCGTGCGCCCACTGCTCGTTGAGCGGGCCGTGCAGCACCTGCTTGACGCTTTTCAGGATGTAGGCGCCGGTGAAAAGCAGGCCGAGCATGGCAATGGCCGTGTAGACCGTCAGCACCGGCCAGGCGCCCCGCACCACCAGGAACTCGGAGACGAAGCCATTCAATCCCGGCAGACCAAGGGAGGCCATGCTGGTGAAAATCAGGATGCCGCCGTAGACCGGCACCAGCGGGAACAGCCCGCCGTAATCGTCCAGGTCGCGGGTGTGTGTCCGTTCATAGATCACGCCGACCAGGAAGAACATCCCCGCCGCGGAGAGACCGTGATTGAACATCTGCAGCACCGCGCCGTTCAGGGCGATATTCTTGCTCAGGTTGAGGGCCGCGTCGGCCGTCGAGATGCCGACGCGTGCCGCGGCGGCGATGCCCAGCAGGACAAATCCCATGTGGTTGACCGAGGAATAGGCCACCAGGCGCTTGAAATCGGTCTGCCCGTAGGAGGCGAACGCCCCGAAGACGATCGCCATCACCGCCAGGAAAGCCAGCGCCCCGGCGAAGCGCTGGCTCTCCACCGGGTAAAACGGCAGCACCAGGCGCAGGAAGCCGTACGCGCCCAGCTTGAGCAGAACGCCCGCCAGGATCATCGAACCAGCGGTCGGGGCTTCGGTGTGCGCATCCGGCAGCCAGGTGTGGAACGGCCAGACCGGGACCTTGATCGCAAAGGCGATGACGAATGCCCAGAAGGCAATGGTCTTGACCGTCGCCACGGTCAGTATCCCGTTGAAGCAATGGAACATCGGGAAATCGGCGGGCAGTGCCGCCCACTTGAGGTAGAGCGTCTGCAGGTCATAGGTCTGGAAGAGCACGCCCAGCATCTGGATCGCCAGCAGCAGGCCCAGCGAGCCGCCCATGGTGTAGATGATGAACTTGAGCGAGGCGTAGTTGCGCGCCTGGACCTTGACACCCTTCCACAGCTCGCGTTCGCCCTTCTCGGAGCCCCACTGGTTGATCAGGAAGTACATCGGCACCAGGCCGATTTCCCAGAAGACGAAGAAGATCAGCAGGTCGAGCGCCATGAAGACGCCCAGCATGCCCGTCTCGAGGAACAGGAACAGCATCATGTAGGCCTTGACGCGTCGGTGATGCTGAAGGAAGCCAGCAGTGCCAGCGGCGTCAGCAGCGTGGTCAGCAGCACCATGGTCAGGGACAGGCCGTCCACGCCCAGGTGGAAGGTCGAGTGGATCGCCGCGTACCAGGCGTACTGCTCGGTGAACTGGAAGCCGGGCTGCGTCAGACTTGAATTGCATCCACAGGATAATCGACAGCGCCGAACGGGTATCAGGCTGGCGACGAAAGCCGTCCAGCGGATGGCTTTGAGCTTGTCCTTTGGCAGGAACAAGATCACCAGCGCCGCCAGAACGGGGAGGAACAGGATGAGGGTCAGCAGGTGATGTGGTAATGAAGTCCATCGTTCACTCCGTCTGCCTAGGCCAGCAGGAAATACAGGAAATAATACAAGAGTGCAACGACCACCAGAACGGCGATCGAAACCACCATGTAGTGCTGAATGCGACCGGTCTGGATCTTGCGCAGCCCGTGAGCCGGAACCCTTGACGACATTCCCCGTCCCATCGCCGATGAACTCGTTGATGACCGGCTTGTCGATGTAGTTGCGGAAGGCATGACCCAGGAAAAGGGCAAAGCGGGCCGATGGTGTGCAGGATGCCGTCGATGACCTTGCGATCCATGAACAGGTAAGTGAACTTCTCGGCGAACCAGGCTGCCGGGCGGACGAACAGGAAGTCGTAGAATCTCGTCGAAGTAATATTTGTTCTTGAGAAGCGGAATTTGCAGTGAAGTCCTTCTGCGGCGGACTTCGACCTTGCGGTAGACCAGCCAGCCGAAGAACAGACCGCCGAGCGCCACGACCAGCGAGGTCAGCAGCGGAACGAGGTTGAAGGCCAGCGCTTCGGGATGTTCGATCAGCGTCCCGCCGACGAATTCGTGGAACCAGTTGGGCAGGAGTCCGCCCAGGACCGGGAAATGCTCCGGGATGCCGACCCAGCCGTAGCCGACCGCAAAGACCGCCAGGATGACCAGCGGAACGGTCATCGTCCAGGGAGTTTCCTGGGCGTGTTCGGCTTCCTTGGTGCGGGGTTCGCCGAGGAAGGTCAGGGTGATCTGGCGCATGGTGTAGAAGGCGGTCAGGAAGGCAGCAACCGCCAGGGTGATGAAGACCGCCAGATGACCGTTGACCAAAGGCATCCGCCAGGATTTCATCCTTCGACCAGAAGCCGGCCGTGATGCATCGGGAAACCTGAAAGGGCAAAGCCGCCGATCAGGAAGGTCCAGAATGTGATCGGCATCTTCTTGCGCAGGCCGCCCATGTTGAACATATCCTGCGGGTCAACTTTGTGATTGCCGGTGTGCAGCACGCCATGCTCCATGCCGTGGATGACCGAACCGGAGCCGAGGAAGAGCAGCGCCTTGAAGAAGGCGTGTGTGACCAGGTGGAAGGCGGCGGCGACATACGCGCCGATACCCAGCGCGGCGATCATGAAGCCGAGCTGCGAGATGGTCGAGTAAGCCAGCACGCGCTTGATGTCGTTCTGCGCCACGGCGATGGTGGCGGCGAAGAGCGCCGTGAACGCGCCGATGAAGGCAATGATGCTCATCGTCGGAGTCAGCGGCATGCCCTCGCTCCAGCCGGCGGTGAGCAGCGGGAACATGCGGATGACCATGTACACGCCCGCCGAGACCATCGTCGCCGCATGGATCATGGCGCTGACCGGGGTCGGGCCTTCCATCGCGTCCGGCAGCCAGACGTGCAGCGGGAACTGCGCCGATTTGCCGATCGTGCCGATGAAGAGCAGCAAGCCGATCAAGCCCGGCCGCAGATAAGACCGAAGACGCCGCCGGAGTGGCGGCGAGAGCATGCAAGCATCTTCGGCTGGAAAATTTCGCGGAAGGAAAGCGTGCCGGTCGCCGAGTACAGGAAGGCAATGCCCAACAGCATGAACACATCGCCGATGCGGGTGGTCATGAAGGCTTTGACTGCCGCATCGCGGGCGGAGGGCTTGCCGTACCAGAAACCGATCAACAGGTACGAGCACAAGCCCATGATCTCCCAGCCCACGAACAGGGTCAGCAGGTTATCAGAGACCACCAGCGTGTACATGCCAAAGGCGAACAAGCCGATGAACGCAAAGAAGCGCGAGTACATCGGCTCGATCGAAGGCACAGTATGTTTGTGACCGTGCTCGTCAGTCACTGTTGCGCCATGCGGCGGCAAGCCGCGTGAGTCGTGATCGCCGGCCGGCTGGCCAAATTATGGTAGCCAACGCTGTAGATGAAGATCATCAACACCGTCCATGGCACGAAGAACAGTGTCACCGCAGTGGTCGGATCGACCAGCACGCCGATCTGCAGCCAGGTGTTCCCAGTCGGCAGCCAGTTGATGGCAGACTCGAAGACATTCTTGCCGAACTCCGGTATCCCGAGCGCTTGGACGAAGACCGACCATGCTCCCCAGGAAGGACAGCCCCGCAGCGCCGATCGCCAGGCCGTGGCTCAAGGCGCGGTTTTTATTCGTAAATAAAATAATAACGAAAAATGCCAGCAACGGCGGTAAGGGGATAAGCCAGATGATCCAGTTCGTCATGCAACCTCCGGAGTAAAACGTAAAAATGTAAATATTTTTACGTTTTACGTTTTATCCTTTAATTTCACCATTTCATCAAATCGATCTCGTCCGCGACGATCGTGTTGCGACGGCGATACACCGAGATGATCAGCGCCAAACCGACTGCCACCTCGGCTGCTGCCACGGCGAAGACGACGATCGGCAAAGACCTGCCCCGCCATTTTGGCCGGATCGAGGTAGCGCCAGAAAGCCACCAGATTGATGTTGACCGCGTTCAACATCAGCTCGATCCCGAGCAGGATGGCGATGGCGTTCCTGCGGGACAACACACCGAACAGGCCGATGCAAAATAGCGCCGCAGCCAGGATCAGGTACCAGGAAAGCGGGATGTGCATCTCGGCCTCCTATGACTTCTTCGCAATCGCCACGTAGACCGCGCCGACCAACGCGGCCAGCAGCAAGATCGATGCGACCTCGAACGGCAGGACATAACCGCCCGGGGACACCAGGGCCGTTCCCAGCGCCCGCAGCGGATCGACGCCCGCCGGGATTGCTACCGCCGTACGGCTGACGTCCGGCTGGGCAAAGATCACAAAGACCAGCCCGGTCAGGATCAGCAGGCCGAGCAAGGCGGGGATCCACCAGCTGCGGCGCATCTGCGGGCCGCGGTCGAGCAGGTCCTTGCGCGTCAGCATAACGGCAAAAAGGAAGAGGACGGCGATGGCACCGATGTATACCACCACCTGGACCACCGCCAGGAAGTTGGCGTTCAGAAGCGCAAATAACACGGCCACACCGAAAAGCGCCGCCACCAGCCACAGCGCGGCATGGATCAGGTTGCGCGAGATCACCACCAAAACGGCTGAAACCAAAATTAACACGGCACACAGGAAAAAGATGATCTGATCAGGGTGCATGGATTAAACTCCACTCAATGGTGGGCAGCCGCCGGGGCAGGTTGGGCAAGCTGCTCCTCCAGCCTGCGCTGACGGCGGGCATAGAAGCGAAGGATCTCGATCGTGACCCAGCCGATGAGCAGGTTGGAGAGGAACATCCCGGCACCGAAAACCCACGCTGGGAATCCGCTCAACAGCTTGGTTAAAATTGCCGTCACCGACAGCAAGACCAGCGAGAGCGGGGTCAGGAATTTCCAGTTGAAGGCCAGCATCTGGTCGATGCGGATGCGCGGCATGGAATATTTGACCCACATGATGACCCAGTAGCCGATCATGGCTTTTACCATGAAGGCGAGGGCTTGCAGGAGGATCACCGCTATGCCCGGCAAAGCCACCGCGTAACCACCGAAGTGGAAGCCGTCCGCCATCAGGAAAGGCACTTGCCAGCCACCGAAGAACAGGATGCCGACGAAACCACCGAAGGTGAATGCGTGCAGCAGCTCGCTGGCGTAAAACCAGCCAAACTTCATCCCGGAGTATTCGATGTGAAAGCCGGCTACGATTTCCGATTCGGCCTCGTTCAGGTCGAAGGGCGAACGTCCCAGCTCGGCGATGGAGCTGATCAGGAAAATGATCATGCCCAGCGGAGAAAGAAAAACATACCAGATCGTTTCCTGGGACCGGGTAATTCCGTTCAGGCTCATCGTATCGGCCAGGATGGTCGGGATGAGCAGGGTCACCACCATGGGGATCTCATAGGAAACCATGTTCGCCACCATGCGGTAGGCGCCCAGCAACGCATACTTGTTATTCGAAGACCAGCCGGCCATGATGATCGCCAGAGACCCCAATGCGCCAGCTGCCACCAGGTAGAGCACGGCGACATTCAGATCCACGCCGAATATTTTCGATGATAGTGGAAGAACCGCCCACAAGAGGATGACCGAGACAGCCGCCAGGACCGGAGCAATGTTGTAAACCACCTTGTCCGCGCCGTCTGGAGTGATGTCTTCTTTAATGACCAGCTTGATGATGTCGGCGAGGGGCTGGACCAACCCGAAGGGCCCGATCCGGTTCGGGCCCAGGCGGTCCTGAAAACGGGCGACCACCTTGCGCTCCACCCAAACCAGGAAAATATCGAACACCATGGCGAAGATCACCAGCGCAAGGATGCCGACGAGGAAGACGATCACCGTTACCAGGCCGGATGGAAGTTTCCAACCCACTAAAAGGTTTTGCAACCAGGTCGAGACGAAGAGGATCGGATCCGCCAGGAAATCCTGTAAGCTCATCGAGTTCTCCTTACACACAAAGAAAAGGCTGAGAGGAGATTCCTGTCAGCCTTTCCATGCAACCAGCGATGGTCTATACCCATTCCAACATCCCTTTTCGCCAAGTATAGACCAGTCCAGCCACCAGGATGCCGATAAAAAGGATGCCTTCCAGAACTGCAAAAATCGGTAATTGATTCAAAGACAGGGCCCAGGGGAACAGGAACACCGTCTCAACGTCGAAGACCAGAAAAACCAGGGCAAAGATGTAATACTGGGCCTTGAACTGCACCCAACTGTCCCCCACCGTCTCGATGCCGCACTCGTAGGTGCTTTGCTTGATCGGGTTGGGTTTATGCGGGGAGACCAGTGCTGCAAAGACCAGCGGCACGATCGGTACAATGATGCCAATAATTAAAAACAGACCTATATAGAGCCATTCGTTCTGCATAGGCGCTCCGACTGCAATTTAAGTTGTCATACAACCAAAATAACTGGCACATTTTACCATATAGGAAATGCACAGAATACCTCCCTTTTTCCCATGTTTCCCATTAGTTTTGTCATATAAATTTCAGGGGCGTTTGAGATGCTTCCAAAGCCAGCGCAGACCGTCCTCCATGAAAGGGACCCCCAGGATGGAACTGAGCAGGGCGCCGACCGCACCCAAGAGTCGGGCTGCTCCGGCCTTTAAACCAAGAAAGGAGACCACATCGAACTCGACCGGGAAGGCGGCCAGAGGCTGCTCACTCTCCTGCCCGCCAGCCAGTGGCACGAAACGCACGTAAAACCAGACGACACCGCGGTAGTGTCCTTCGCTTGCCGGGTGGATGCTCCAGTAAAAAGTCACGCTCTTGCCGCGTAGAAGCGGCTGGCTGGTCATTTCGGCCGGATCGATCTGAATGCCGGCCAGCTCCAGGTGCGCCTCGGCCAACAGATTATGTGTGGCGTAAACGTCAGGGATGTAGACCGTCTGCCCGCTGGTGACATGCCCGGCGTATTCGGCCGTCGGGGTCAGAAAGCCGCGTGCATCGACCTCCAGAGTCAGACGGATGATGTCCGTGTCGCCCATGCGAATCGCCGATGGCCATTCCAAGGTCAGTTTGCGCGGCTCGAGCAAGGCCGGCGGGAGATTGGGAACGGGTTCTAGATTTGATGGAGCTTGAGTGGGCAGCGAAGTGAGCTCCGGGACGGCAGTCGGAGCAGCTCCCGGTGCAAGCGGCGCAGCGGACCCCAGACCGCATGCCAGGCTGGAAGAGAGCAAGATCACTGCCGCAATCAAGTGAGACCGGGATAACCTGTGCACCATGGGATTGTCCAGGATCAGCCGACGGTCAAAAGTCCAGAAAGGTAGCTCGCGGGGGTTGGAAGCTGGAGGGTATTGGGCGGGACCGGCAGGACGCGCGTCACACGCGTCAGCGGCCAGAATCCCCACAATAATAGGACAAGTGCTGCCGCCAAAATGATCAAAGCAAGAATAGTTCGGGCTCTCATTTTCGGCATGGCATTATTATATCCCCGGTTTATAATCTGACCAAACTGATCTCAACCTGACCAGTATAATAAATATATCTTCCATCCGCACATCCAAACGAAGAAGGAACTTATGATCCCCAATCAATGGTATGCCATCCTGGAGTCAAACGAGGTCAAAAAAGGCAAGCCGGTCGGCGTGACGCGCATGGGCGAGAAGCTGGTTGCCTGGCGGAACGGGGAGGGTCAAATCACGGTGATGAGCGATCTATGCCCGCACCGCGGCGTGGCGCTCAGCGCCGGCAAGCTGCTCGGCGACTGCATCCAGTGCCCCTTCCACGGCTTCCAATATGACACCCGCGGAGCTTGCCGGCTGATCCCTGCCAACGGGAAAAACGGCGAGCCGCCCAAGGCATTGAAGGTGATGACTTACCCGACGCGCGAGGCGCACGATCTGATCTTCCTTTGGTGGGGTGAGCCGCGCAGAGAGTACCCGCAATTACCCTGGTTCGAGTCGATCCCCGCGACCATGGTTTACACCACCTTGAAAGATCACTGGGCCAACCACTACGCCCGGGCGATCGAGAACCAGCTCGACGTGGTCCATCTGCCGTTCATCCACCACAATACCATCGGGCGCGGGAACCGCACCGTGGTCAATGGGCCGGTCGCGACCGAGGAGAGCCATTGGCCGGGTGATCATCTGATCAACCTGTGGGTGTTCAACGACATGGACAGAGGCCAGAAACCGCTCAAACCCTCCGAAATCCGCATTCCGGACCGGCATCCGCAGCTCCAGTTCCGTTTCGGCAACCTGTGGCAGAATTGGATCGCGGATGACTTGCGGATCCTCATCGCCTTTGCCCCGATCGATCATGAGAACACCTTGATGTACATCCGGTACTATCATGCGCTGCGCATACCCGTGCTGCGCCAGATATACGGCTGGCTCGGCAGCCTGGGCAATCTGGTGATCGAACGCCAGGATCGTCGGGTGGTCGTCACCCAGCGGCCGCACCGCCCTGACCTGAGCTTGGGCGAGATCCTGATCCAGGGCGACAGCCCGATCGTGACCTACCGCAAACGCCGGAGGGCCTTGATCGAAGGGAAATCGAATTAACGAAAAACGGGCGACCAAGTTCGGTCGCCCGTTACACCTGACTGAGAAGGCTACCCTTCCGCTTGCCGCATCGCCCGGAAAGCCGTAATGGCAACCTCTAACATCGAGAGGTCCGGCTGGCGCGTGGTCAGCGACTGCAGCGCCAGATTGGGAGCGACGATGAGGCGCACGATCCTCGACTGGATATGATTGGCCGTCCAACGCAGGTATTCATAGGCGACGCCAGCCAGGACAGGAAGCATCAGGACGCGGCTGATGAAGCGCCAGGCGAGCGGCAGGGGTCCAAGCAGGGTGAAAAATAACAACGAAAGCACCACCAGGGTCAAAAGGAAAGCCGTTCCGCAGCGCGGGTGCTGGACCGAGTAACCTGCCACCGACTCAGGCGTCAGGTCTCCGCCGGCCTCGTAGGCGTTGATCGTTTTATGCTCGGCGCCGTGATAGGCAAAGACGCGCCGGATGTCGGGAGAAAATCCGATCACCCAAACGTAGCCAACCAGGAACAGCAAGCGAATGACGCCCTCCAGCAGGTTGCTCCACCAGGCGTTCCAATGAAGGTAGTGCTCGCTCAGCCAGCCAACTCCCGCGGGGGCCAGGAAGAAAACCCCGACGGCGACAACCAGTGCCAATCCTAAAGTCAGGTAGAGTGCCGGGCCCTCCAGCTTTTCATCATCCCCGGTCTGGATATTTGCGGAGAGGGTCAGGCAACGCATCCCCAGACCGAGCGAATCCCAGAGCATGATCAAGCCGCGCACGAATGGGATCCTGGCGATACCGCTTTTGTAGAGGCTGCCCAGGGGTTCCGCGTGGGTAACGATCTTGCCATCCGGGGCGCGCATGGCCACCGCCACAGCCTTCCGCCCGCGCATCATCACGCCTTCGATGACTGCCTGCCCGCCATAAGTAATCAATTTATCTTCCATACCGCTAAGCTCCATTCCCGGTCCTGGGGCGTCTATTCAGATTTCAGGTTCATGAAGAAATGGACAAACGCCTCGATACCCTTGTACCAGTTCGGCAGGTATTGTTTCTCGTTGGGGGCATGAACGTTGTCATCGGGCAGGCCGAAACCGGTGATCACCGATTCGATCCCCAGCAGGTGTTGCATTTGGCCGACCACCGGGATCGAACCACCCTCGCGGCGGAAATACGGCCGTATTCCCCAGACTGCTTCCAATGCCTTACCCAGCGCCCGTACGCCAGCGTTGTTCCGGTCGGAAATGGACGGCATGCCTCCATGGAACACCGTCAGTTCCCAGCGGACGTCCTTCGGGGAATGATCCTCCAGGAACTTGAGCAGTTGTTTGTGGACCTCGTCCGGGTCCTGGTCCGGGACCAGGCGGGTGGAAATCTTCGCCATGGCCCAGGCCGGGATGACCGTCTTGGAGCCGGTGCCCGTAAAACCGGAAAGCAGTCCGTTCACATCCAGGGTTGGCCGCGCGCTGGTGCGTTCGTACGGGGTATAACCTTGCTCACCGTAAAGGGCGGGCACGCCGGTCTGGGTGAGATAATGTTTTTCATCTGTTGGCATCCGAGCCAGCTCAGTCCGCTCTTCTGCGCTCAATTCACGGACTTTATCGTAAAAACCGGGTAGGGTCACGCGTCCCTGGCCGTCGTGCATTTTGGCAATCAATTCCGCCATCACGTTGGCAGGGTTGTGCACCACGCCGCCATAAATACCGGAATGCAGATCGTGCTCCGGACCGTAGATGCGCAGCTCGAAATAAGCCAGGCCGCGCAAAGCATAGGTGATGGTGGGCGCATCCTTGCCGATCATGCCCGAGTCCGGGTTGACGGCAAAATCGCAGGCGAGCAGGTCCTTGTGCCCGGCGATGAAGCCTTCCAGGTTGGGCGAGCCGACCTCCTCTTCACCCTCGAACAGCCATTTGATGTTCACCGGCAGGCCGCCCGTCTCGACCAGCGCCTCGACGGACTTGAGGGCAATCATGGCCTGCCCTTTCATATCCGAGGCTCCGCGGGCATAAATATTCTCGTCCCGGATGACTGGTTCGAAGGGACCGGATTTCCACAGCTCGAGCGGGTCCACCGGCTGGACATCGTAATGACCGTAGACCAGCAAGGTCGGAGCACCCTCCGCCTCCAACCATTCACCGTACACAATCGGATGCATGGCCGTCTTGAAGATCTGTACCTTCTTCATGCCCAAGCCGCGCAGCTGCTCGGCGATCCAACCTGCGGCTTTGCGGATGTCACGAGCGTGGCTCGTTTCTGTGGAGATGGAAGGGATCGACAGAAGTTCCTTGTATTGGCCCAGGAATTTTTCCTTGTTTTGGTGCACGTATTGCAAAGCAGCGGTACGTTGGTCAGCCATGTATCCTCCGAGCTCAGGATGATTTTACTGCTTCTTGCATAAATATCTGAACTGGATCCGCTAAAAAGTAAGGAGGAAATGACGATTTCAGTTTAAATATTTACGCAGTACTCTGTAATTTGCCATACAAAAACCAGTATTCGCCTGCCGGAAAGGAGGCGGTCAAATCGGCCTCCCAGATGAACCCGCCCGGACGCAGGTGGTTTCTCAGAAATTTATCCAGATCACGCAAGGCCACATATTCATCCGGGAGCGACCGGAGCTCATTTCCGAGCAAGTGTAACACAGCCCGTTCCTGTACCTCGTGCGAGTATTCGTCCGCGTGCAGGTCGGGAGAGCGCTGGTACTCGTCCAGGTAAGCCTGCCAGAGACCAAGCCGGGAGTGGACCTCGCGGCCTGCCTTGCGCTCCCAGGCCACGCGCCACCTCGAGCGAATGTCTGCTAGCTGAGCCTCGAGCGAGTTCATTTCCTCACGATCTGCCGGCGTGGTTGTGCGTGCACCCAGACGCCGGTTCGCCAGCAGCAGGCTGCCAACTGTCAGGCGCGGCTGGTTGTGACCACCGGAAAGAGGCCAAAATAATTCGTTCGATAATAAATATGCCTCCATCCCCCCAACCCCGGCTTTGTAAAATTCAAGATCCTGGTTAAGAGTGGGCATTTCCCTGTTCCCCCGATGGGGCGTTATTTCATAGAGACCTGGGATGGTCGGTCATTTGGAAGAGGTGGGCGATTTTGTCTGCTGCAAGGATCGTCCGGTGACCAGGTACCAGCTCGAGATGGTGTCGAAGCGGTCGCTGGGTTCAAAAAGCGGTGCAATCTGCACACCCAGGACGCGCACGTCTACACCATATGAGTAAACCGGGTAATAAAGCGGCAAGGCCGGTAATTCACGGGCAAAGATCACCTGGAAATTGCGATACAGCCTGAGGCGCACATTTGGATCGGCGATCACGCGCGCCTGCTCGAGATACTCGCTTGCGGTGCGGTTGTCCCATTGGGAAAAATTCTGCCCGCTGGCAGCCTCGGCCTGGTGCCAAAAAGGATACGGGTCCGGATCATAGGAACGGGTAAGGTCCAGGTCCACCAGGGCTGCCTGATACTTGCGCGGGACCAGGTAATCAGATAGAAGGGTGGGGTACGCGACTGCCTGGATCTTTACCTCCACGCCGACCGCGGCCCAATTCTCCTGGATGGTCTGGGCCAGCTGGGTGTGCAGAGGATCATCCGGATAAACCAGTGTGAAAGACATCGAGACATTATCTTTGGCGCGCACCGTTCCGCTGGGCGGAATGACATAACCTGCCGCCTTGAGTTGGGCGATGGCGGCGTCGACATCATAGCTGATGGACGGCACGCCAGTGTAATATGCCCATGTGCCGGGCAGGATGGGGCTGTCGGCGATGATCGCCTGCCCTTGCAGGACCCGATCCACGATCCATTGACGATTCAGGGCGTGCAAGAGAGCCAGGCGGATATTCTTATCCTGCAAGAAGGGGAGATCCTTGCTCCCCAGGTTGAACAGGACCATGGTCAGGCGGGGCAGGCGGCTGCTGTATAAGGCCAGGTTTGGCTCAGCCAACGCGGATGCCAGGATATCCGGGGCGACCTGGCTGATGCCGAGAATCTCCCCCTGTCGGTACGCGTTGAGAGCCGCAGCGGAGCTGGGATAATAGCGGAACACGAGCTGCTGGATGTACGGCACCCGGCCATAATAACCGGTCGAAGCGGTCAATACCACCCCAATCGCCTGACCGTTTTCGACCATCAGGTGATCGAACTTGTAAGGTCCGCTGCCGACCGGTGACAGGTTGAATTGGGCGTTGGCAAGCTGGTCAGCCGGTACGCTTTCAAGCAAATGTTTGGGCAGGACCCCGAAGGTCAGGTAATCAAGGAATGGGACGAATGGCTCGGAGAGGACAAATTTGAGGTTTTTATCGTTGAGGCGGGTAATCTGGACCTGATCCCACAAGGAACGGATGTCGCTCGGATAGTCGGAATACTGGCTGTGCAGCAGGTTGAGGGTAAAGATCACGTCATCGCTGGTGACCGGCGCTCCGTCCTGCCAGTTGGCGTTTGCCCGGATGGTGAAGTTATAGATTTTCCCGTCGGCAGAAACTCCCCATGATTCAGCCAGGTCAGGTTGAGGCGCGCCAGTGGAATCGAAACGGATCAGGCTGCTGAAGATGAGCCGGTCTACATCCCTGTCGACGGTATTGTTCAGATCAAGGAGTGGATTGAGGCGCCCGAGCGAACCGACCAGTGCCTCGGTATAAATCCCACCGCTCGCCGGCTGGGGCAGGATTGGATTCAACGCCGGCTGACGGGTCACAAGCAGTATCCCAACCACGATCAGCGTCGCAACAACGACCAGGATTTGCCAGCGTAATTTTCTCATGGGCTGCAAAAAAAGAAAGGCCGCTCCCGGGGTGCGCCAGGCGGACCGGTATGGCCTTTCTGCTCAGTCCCTGCGCCTAGTGGGCAGCCAGGACCACCGCCGTAATTGCCAGGATGAAAAACAATGCACTGAATATGATCGTCACCCAAAAAAGGGTTTTCTCAATACCCCGCCGGGCCGTAAATACACCGCCGGCATCGTTACCCGACAAACCCCCAAGTCCTGCTCCCTTGCTTTGCAAGATGATGCTGGCCACCAAAGCGATTGATGTTAAAATCAATGCGCCATCCAGAAGAGTTGTCATCGACATTTGAAAATGCCTCCAGTCAATTTAGCCGCCAAATTATACCTGTGATGAGGGTAAAACGTCAAATCGGAATTCCTGGCCGGCCTTGGAAACGCCGGTTACTGGTAAAACCCGAGGAACAATGCAAGAATTGATCGTGAATTTGCACATGCACACCGTCTATTCAGACGGCTCCGGGACGCACGCCGACCTGGCACAAGCAGCCCTGAAAAGCAATCTGGATGTCCTCCTGGTCACCGATCACAACGTCTGGGTTCAAGGGGTTGACAGGTATCACCGGCAGGGGAAGAAACGTCTCCTATTGATGACCGGCGAAGAGATCCACGACCAGGCACGCGACCCGCAGAAGAACCACCTGCTCGTCTTTGGTGCGAATCGGGAGCTCTCCATGCTTGCAGAAGACCCGCAGGCGTTGATCAGCGCGGTCAAGCAGGCGGGCGGCATTTGCTTTCTGGCCCACCCGGTGGACCCCGCACTGCCCGCCTTCGGCGAGACCGATATCTCCTGGGTGGACTGGGATGTGCACAGTTTTACCGGCCTCGAGCTCTGGAATGGTTTCAGCGAGCTCAAGGCCGTTGCCAGGGGCAAGCTGGACGGTTTATTCTACGGTTTCTTCCCGGAAGCAATCGCACACCAGCCTTTGCCTGAAGTGCTGCGTCGTTGGGACGAACTACAGACGCGCGGTCAGCGCATCATGGCTGTCGGCGGCTCGGACGCACACGCACGCAGGATGTCCCTTGGACCCATACACCGGACCATTTTCCCCTACGAATTCCATTTTTCCGCCATCAATACCCACATCCTGACCCCCACTGGCCTGACCGGCGACCTAAGTCATGACCGACAAATGGTCTTCGACGCCCTGGCAGCTGGCCACTGCTTCATCGGATATGACCTGGCAGCCCCAACCGCAGGCTTTCGATTTTCGGCCCAGGGTCGGGGGAGCAGCGCCCTCATGGGTGATGAGATCACCGCCCAGGATCCTGTGACCGTGCAAGTCAAGATCCCGACCCCGGCTGAAATCCGCCTGCTCAAGGACGGCAATGTCATCCGCACGACACACGGCGAGGCATTAGTCCTCATAACGGGTGAGACCGGGGTTTACCGTGTGGAGGTGTACCGCCGTTACTTGGGGAAAGAGCGAGGCTGGATTTACAGCAATCCAATTTTTGTCAGGTAATCATACGAGGGCATTCGAAACCAGCCGTCTTAAGAGCCCCTTCGCAAATCCGTCACTTTATAGTAAACTATCGCCCGTTCAGGTCATGCCCGTGCGTGTGGCCTGCCTTCCGCCCCCGGCTCACCCACGGTGATCATCCGGGAGCTTACCCCGAGGAAAGGAGGTTACCCCGATGCGTAAATATGAGTTGGTTTGCATTATCCATCCCGACCTGGACGAGGCCGCATTTAATGGCATTCTTGAAAAGGTGAAAGGTTGGGTCGGCGAAGCTGGCGGCAGCATCGACAAGGTGGACGTATGGGGCCGCAAGCGCCTGGCATACGCCATCAAGAAGCAGCGCGAAGGGCAGTATGTGCTATTCAACGTCAGCATGCCCACAACCGGAACGACAGCCCTGGACCAGAATTTGCGTTTCCTGGAGCCGGTCATTCGCTACATGATCACCGTCGTCGACTAGATCTGACCTGCGCTGGAGCCCGCTTGCTCACGTAAGGAGACTGACATGAGTTGAGGATTGAACAAAGTCATGATTATCGGCAACCTGGGTCGTGAACCGGAGATGCGTTACACGCCCTCGGGGCGGCCTGTCACCACCTTCACCGTCGCGACCAGCCGCTCATGGAACACTGCAGAAGGTGAGCGTCACACCGAGACCGAATGGTTCAACGTCGTTACCTGGGGCAACCTGGCCGAAATCTGCAAGCAATACCTGACGAAAGGTCAACAAGTCTACATTGAAGGCCGTCTCCAGACCCGGCATTGGGAAGACAAGGAAGGTGTCAAGCACTCCACGGTCGAGATCGTCGCGGCGGAGATGATGATGCTCGGTGAGCGCCGCGAGACCAACCATGGTCCAAGCGGGGAAGAGCCTGCCGCCGCCGAGGTAGAGGGATCAAACCAAACCTCGGACGACGAGTTTCCCTTCTAGGTTTGGATAAGTAAAAGATTGGAGTCCTTTTTTATGGAACAACAAGTTGATGAAATGGAGCAAGGCCAGGAGCGTCGCTATTACGCCCGCCCGAAATTCTGCCAATTCTGCGCCGATAAATCCTTGGCCATTGACTATAAACAGTCAGACGTCTTACGCCGGTTCGTAACCGATGAGGGAAAAATCCGGCCCCGCCGCCAGACCGGCACATGCGCCCGGCACCAGCGCGCCCTGGCCGTGGCGATCAAGCGGGCCCGCCACATTGCCCTGCTCCCCTTCACCGGTGAGCGCGTGGAAGATGAGCGCTGATCCTCCCGCCTGACCCCGCTAGGGCATGGTTTTCCATGCCCCGCAACATTTCCTGCCCATCCCTGCAATCATCGCCTCGCCGGAAGATCGTGCTCATCTTTCTAAAAATGCATTTTATGCATCGGCGAAAAAGGAAGAAAAATTGAGGTTTAAATGGCAAAAGACAGACCCTCGAAAATCGTGTCCAAAAAACATCTTGCCCGCCTGGAACGCGAACGCCGCCAGACGACCGTCATCACGATTGTTGCCATCGCCGTTGTGGCCATCGTCCTCCTCATGCTCGGTTATGGGATTCTCAATCAAACCGTCTTGCTCGCCCGACAGCCCATCCTAAAGGTAAACAAAGACGTTTTGACGACCCACGAGTTCCAGGTACGGGTGAAAATTGCCCGGCAGCAGCTGATCGATCAGTATTTTCAAGACCAGCAGCTTGGCCAGATGTTCGGAATGGACGTGAGCAGTTACCTCACCCAGATTCAAAGCCAGCTGGACGATCCTACCATAATCGGCAACCAGGTCGTCCAGGCTGCCAAAGAAAACTTTGCCATCCGGCAGTACGCCCTGGCAAACAATATCGTCGTCAGCCAGGAGGCTATCGATCAGGCAATGCAGGCGGCTTTCAATTACTACCCCAACGGGACACCTTCCCCGACGCCGACAGCCACCACTTTCGCCATCTCCACGCTGGACGCGACCCAGCTGTTCCTGGTGCCTCCGACTGCGACCCCGACCGAGACACCTACGGAAACACCCACCCTCACGCCGGTAAATTCCCCCACGCCCGAAAATACCGCCACACCGACCGCGACGTTTGCCCCCACATCCTCCGCCTCCCAAACCCCGACCGCCTCTCCCACGCCCTTTACCTTGCAAGCCTACCAGGACCAGCTGGAGAAGGCACAAACCTATTACAAGACAATTGGCATGACCCGGGCGCAGTTCCAACAGGCCTTTATCGAAGATCGTCTTTATCGCCAGAAGGTCGAGGATGTGATCATGGCCGATTTCCCGCACACCCAGACCCAGGTCTGGGCACGCCACATCCTGGTCGCTGACAAGGCGACTGCCGACAAGGTGCGTGCCCTGCTGGTGGCCGGCGGCGACTGGAAGTCCCTGGCTTCCCAGTATTCCACCGACACTGGGACCAAGGATAACGGTGGCGATCTGGGCTGGTTCGGGACCGGCACGATGGTCGCTGAATTCGAGAACTTCGCCTTCACCGGGCAAATTGGTGAAATCAGCCAGCCGGTGCAGTCCACTTATGGCTGGCACGTCATCCAGGTGCTCGGACATGAAGACCGCACCCTCACCGCTAGCGCATATCAAACCGCCCGCGATAAGGGTTTCCAGGAATGGCTCAACCAGCAAATCGCCACGGCCAAGGTGACAGTCTACTCTTATTGGAACGATAAGAATCACCTCCCTACCTCGCCCACCATAGCCGAGGTGACCGCCGCACAGCAGCAGACCCAGGCGGCCATTCAAACGCAAGCCACGCCGTAATCGAGCAGTGCTAGCCCGGATAAAAAATAAAAACGACTCGCCATCCATGCGGCGAGCCGTTTTTGTCTTCTTCTGCTCAACCTAACGAAGGTAATCTTCCGAGATCTCGTCCAGCTTCAGGCTGATCACCTGGCTGGTCGAATCGCGGCCCATGGTCACGCCATAGATCACATCCGCGGCCTGGACGGTGTTGCGGTTATGCGTGATGATGACGAACTGTGTCTTCTTGCTCAGCTCCTGCAGCAGATCGCGGAAGCGGCCCACATTGGCTTCATCCAGCATGGCATCCACCTCGTCCATCACGCATACAGGCGTCGGGGAGATCTTGAGCAGGGAGAACACCAGGGCAATGGCGGTCAGACTGCGCTCGCCCCCCGAGAGCAGGGACAGGCCCTGCTCGCGTCGGCCGGGCAGCCGCGCCTCGATGTCGATCCCGGTCTCGGTCAGGTTCTCGGGGTCGGTCAGCGTCAGGCGCGCCGAACCGCCGCCGAAAAGGCGATGGAAGATGGTGTGGAACTCCTCGGCGACGGCCTCGAAAGTCTTCTGAAATTCCTGCCGCGTCAGCTCGTCCAGTTCGGCAATCACCTTTTGCAGGTCGGCTTCGGCTCGATGCAGGTCGTCCATCTGGTTGGTCAGGAAGGTGTATCGCTCCTTGACCGACAGGAATTCCTGCTGCGCCTCCGGATTGACCGGACCCATGCGCCGCAATTGTGAACGCTGGCGGACGAGGTTTTCCTCCAGATCGGCCGGGAGCTCCATCACCACCGGCAGCTGTTCGACCATGCCGTCGAACGGCAGCGGGACTGGGCCGGAGACGTCCTTGGTATACTGGAAAGCCACCAGACCAAAATCATCCTCGATTTTTTGCCGCAGCAAATCAAGGGACTCCTGCTTGCGGCCCAGCTCCAACTGGATCTGGTTATAGGTCCGCTCGACGCGCGCCAGGGAGCTCTGCCCGTCCGACTCCTGTTTTTGCAGGTCCATCTCCTGCCCCTCGGCGGTTCCAAGTTCCTTCTCGGCCGGTTCGATCAGATTGCGCAGTTCCTCCAGCTGGGAATTAATACCGGCAGCCGAGGCGCGGCGCGCCTCCCGCTCGACCTCTATGGCCTGGAGGGAGCGGTCGATCTCCGCCAGACGTGCCTCCATGCCGGACAGCTGGTTTTGCAGCTCGGTCCCGGCTTGCAGGCGTTCCCCCTGGCGGCTGCGGGCGTCGCTCAGGGCGCGCTCCGTCACGGCGGAGCGTGTCGACCAGAATGTCACCTGTTCCTGTATTTCCTCGAGACTCAATCCTACCAGGGCAACCGTCTTCGTACGGACAGATTCTTGGAGGCGGGTAGATTCTTCTTCGAGCGCGGCCAGGGCTGCGGTGGTCTCCGCCTGCTCCTTTTCCGCTTGAGCGGTCTCTTCATCGAGTTCCTTTTTCTGGTTTTCCTGCCAATCCAACTGGCGCCGGGCCGAATTGACCTGGACCTGAGCCTGTTGTTCCGCTACCCGGGCGGATTCCAGTCCGGCGCGTTCCTGGCGCTCACTCTCCTGGCGTGAGGCAACATCCTCCTGGGCGGCCTCGATTTTGCCGGCCAGTTTCTTCAGCTCGGACTCCAGGGTTTTGATTTGGCGCTGCACTTCCTCCAGGGATTCCTGCAGCTCGCGGCGCTGGCGCGGCCGGCCGATCGCCCCGGTGCGCGGCTTGCCTGCCTGCACCTGACCACTGGCATGAAAGACCTCCCCCCGTAAGGTGACGGCTTTGACATACCCCGGCCTGCCGGCCAGCAGGCGGCGCGCCGCCGCCCGGTCGCGGACGATGAGTGCCTGGCCGAGCAGCAGGTCCACGACCGGACGCAGCTCGGCGGGCGTTTTAACCAGGTCGGCGGCCACGCCCAGGCAATCCGTATCGCGCACCGCCTTGAGCGGCTCCCCGGGTGACAGCCAATCCAGCGGCAGCAGCGCCGCCCGCCCCGACTGGTCGGACTCGAGCAGTTTCAGAGCCGCCTCCGCCTCCCGCCCCGACTCGATCAAAACTGCATCCGTATACTCCCCCAATGCGGCGGCAATGGCCAGCTCCAGCTCTGCCGGTACGTCCAATACGGCGGACAGGGCACCGCGCGCCCCGTCCAAGCGGGATTTCTTGGCCGCTTCCAGGAGCAGCTTGGCCCCGTCCGCATAGCCGGTCAGGGACTGCTCGGCCTGCTCGAGCACGTCCAGCTGCGCGTTGAGGCGGGCCTGCTCGGCCTCCTTCTCGGCCCGGGCGGATTGTTTTTCCTTGAGCAGATCTTCTAATTTGACCAGCTGCTTGCGAGCGGCTTGCAAGCGTTCTTCGGCTTTGTGCAAGGACGATTCCGCCCCCTTGCGTTCTGAGGTCGCCTCCTGGTTCTGGACCTCGGCTTGACGAAATTCCGTCTGCGCCGCAGCGATGGCCTGGGCAATGGCCTCCGCCTTTAGTTTTTGCGACTCCGCCCGGGCGGCGAGCTCGTTCAAGCGGGCATGCGACTGGGCGCGGCGCGAGGTGAGCTCCTCGAGCTTCAGCCTCGCCGCCTCAAGATCCGCCTCTGCCTGTGACCGTTCGGCTTGAAGTCCCGCCAGGTTGCCCTGGACGGTTTTGACCTGGGCTTGGGCTTCGTCATATTCCGCCTGCAAACTGGCCAACTCAACTTCAGCTTCGTCGAGCCGCTCCTGGGCAATGCGCAGCTCCTCGGAGAGGCGAGACTGCTCGGTCAGATCAGCCTGGCGGTTGTCCAGCAGGGACCTTTGGCGCTCATCCAAAACAGCCAGATCGCGGCTGCTCCCTTCCCGGCTGTCGTGCAGCTGTGCCGATTGGCGGTGCCATGAATTCAAACGCGAGCGCAGGCCGTTGAGATGATCGCGAAAAGCGGTATAACTCTGGCGGATATTTTGATACGCATGGCGCGCCTCTGCCAGCTTGGTCTCCTGGGTATGAGCCAGGTCGATGGTTTCGGTAAGCTCGCGCTGCGCCCGGTGCCAGTGGAAACCGTACCATTCGCGCAACAGCACGCGCAGGTCGACCTGTACCTGGTTGTACTCCTGGGCGCGGGTCGCCTGTCGTTCCAGGCTTTTCAGGCGCGGCTCGAGCTCGGCCAGTATGTCGAGCACGCGATCCAGGTTGCGGCGGGTGGTCTCAAGCCGGCGAAGGGCTTCTTCCCGCCGGGCACGGTAAAGTCCGATCCCGGCAGCCTCTTCAAAGAGGCGCCGCCGCTCGTCGGCCTTCAAAGCCAGGGATGCGTCCACCAGCCCCTGCCCCAGGATGGTGTAGGTCCTCTCTGACAGCCCGGATTGAGCCAGAAGCTCGTTGATATCCTTCAGGCGGACCTGCTGGCTGTTGAGCACATACTCGTTCCGCCCATCCCGGTACGCCCGGCGGGCCAGGGCTACCTCGGAGAAATCCACCGGAAGCCAGCCGTCGCTGTTATCAAAGGTCACCTTGGCCGAGGCCATCCCGGCGCGTGGGCGCTGCTCCGAGCCGGCGAAGATCATGTCTTCGGTCTTCTTGGCGCGCAACAGGCTGTAGGTCTGCTCACCCAACACCCAGCGAATCGCATCGGCAATGTTGGATTTCCCCGAACCGTTCGGACCGACGATGGCAGTAATGCCTTCGGCAAACTCGAAGGTGGTTTTGGCGGCGAAAGTTTTATAACCGTGAAGGTCAAGGGATTTGAGACGCAACGGCATAATGATTTATAGGAAAAGGATTTTTTAGTGATCGGAATCTGGCAGATGGCCGGTCCCGATGATGTCCAACGCGGCCTGGGCGGCGGCATGGGCAGCCACCTGCTTGCTGTGGCCCAACCCCCGACCGTAAACTTTCTCTCCAAGCCTGACTTCCACTTCAAACATGCGGGCGTGGTCCGGACCGCTGGATTGGACGGTCACGTAGTGCGGGACACCCAATTTTTGAGCCTGGGACCATTCCTGCAGACGGCTCTTGGGGTCGTAGCGATCGAGTTGCGTGAAGAGCTCCTGACTGGCTCCCTCCAATAAAGGATGGATGAACCGCCTGCAGATTTCAATGTCGGTCTGCAAATACAATGCGCCCACCAGGGCCTCAAAGGTCGAACACAGAAGAAGCGGCCGTGTCCGGCCTCCGGCCTGGATCTCGCCCCGGCCCAGCCGCATGGCTCGCCCGATATCCAGCTTACGTGCAAAGGCTGCCAGTTGCTCCGTACGCACCAACGCGGAGCGCATGCGGGTCAGCTCGCCTTCCGCCATTTCGGGAAAATGGTTGTACAACCAGGCCCCGACGAGAAAATCAAGCACGGCATCGCCCAGGAATTCCAGGCGTTCATTATCCTCCAAGGCTTCGGGGTGCTCGTTTACGTACGAACGATGTGTCAGCGCGCGTGTCAACAGGAGCTGGTTTTTGAAGGGCAGTCCGAGCCGCTCCGCCAGGGAGGCACTGGACTCCTCCATTCCGTCATCCGGGTAGTGACTCATAGGATTCTCCCGGAACTCAGGGAACGCCAGCCCCTCACCATCCCCCGGATCGCAAGGCTGCAGTGAGGTCGGCTGGAGGTCCATCAGTTCCATCTGTTCGATTTGACATCGATTGTAATCGGAAACTTGCCGGATGACCACCCTGCATCCACGCCTGTGATACAATCGGTGCAATCCCGTGGGAATTCCAGCTGCTTGTATGATAAGGAGCAAAACATGCCTGAGCCAGCTTCAGAGGCTATTTCTTTCATGAATAAAATTGAAATGGGGTTGGGCGCCTGGGCTTGGGGCGATCGCACTTTTTGGAATTACGGTCATGGCTATACGGACGCCGATATCGAGGAGGCCTTCCGGATTACATTGGATGCCGGCATCAATTTTGTCGACACAGCCGAAGTATATGGTCAAGGACGCTCTGAGCGCTTATTGGGACAATTCATCAAAAAGGTAGACAAGCAGGTAATGGTGGCGACCAAATTCTTTCCATACCCCTGGCGACTCCGAAAACAGGCTGTGCTGGGCGCGCTGCGCCACAGCCTCGATCGTCTCGGTCTGGAAAAAGTGGACCTGTACCAAATTCACCAACCCTTCCCGCCCCTCCCCGTCGAGACTTGGGCGGCTGGACTGGCCGAGGCAGTCAAGGCTGGAGTTGCTCGCAGCGTAGGCGTGTCGAATTACACCAAGAACCAGATGCAGCGGTCTTACACCGTGCTCGCCGGGCACAATATCCCGCTGGCAGCCAACCAGGTGGAATACCACCTGCTCGAGCGCACGGTCGAGAAGAACGGTCTGCTCGACCGCTGCAAAGAGCTGGGCGTCAGGTTGATCGCATACAGCCCGCTGGCGATGGGCTTGCTGACCGGAAAGTACACCCCCGAGAATCCGCCCCCGGGGATTCGAGGGCGAAAGTACGCCGCGATCCTGAAGGATATCCAACCCCTGATCGGCCTGCTCACCGAGCTTGGCAAGGAGCACGGGGATAAGACGCCGGGACAGGTGGCACTCAACTGGGTCATCTGCAAGGGAGCGCTCCCGATACCGGGCGCCAAGACCGGAAAGCAGGCGATGCAAAATGCCGGCGCCATCGGCTGGCGCCTGACACCCGATCAGGTCAGAGCCCTCGACGAAGCCAGCGACAGGATCAACGCATAATATCAGACCGACCTCCGGATGGAAAATCCGGAGGTCTTTTTATTAATGCTTGAGGATTTGGAAGAGGTTGCTGTAATCGTCGGTCCAGAGGCGGATATGGGAGGTATACCCATCCAGTGGAGTTGCGCCAGCCACGATTGCGGGAACATTCAATACAGCCGGATCGCGCGCCAGCAGCATCCATATCGAGGGGAAGGTATCGGGCGGGTCACCGGGGTTCTGGATCAGCACGCGGCTCAGGTTGAAGTGGTCCGCCAGGGTCCAGACGACCGGCACAAGGTCCAGGTAGCTGTTGGTGATATGGACCGCCAGGATGCCTTCCGGCTGGAGGTGTTTCAAATACAAATCAAAAGATTCCTCGTCCAGCAGATGGACAGGAATGGCGTCGCTGGAAAACACGTCCAGCGCCAGCACGTCATATTGCTGCGTTCGCCCTCCAACAAGTTCCTCCTCAAGGGAGAGGCGGGCATCCCCGAGGATGACTTCCACCCTGGCACGGCTATCCTTCAGGTAGGAGAAGTAACCGCCCTGGCCCTCAGCCAGCTGGATGACGGTCGGGTTGATTTCGTAGAACCGGTAGACATCGCCAGGCCGGCCGTAAGCTGAAATGGTACCAATCCCCAACCCCAAAACGCCGACGCGCATTCCGCCGCCGCGCTTGGGGAAGTTCAGCAGTGCCAGACCGATTCCGCTCCTAGGACCAAAATATGCCGTCGGCAGATCGCGTTTGTCAGCCTCCAGGAACTGACGGCCATGGATGGTAATGCCATGAATTAATCCATAAGAGTACGCCTGTGATCCGGGTTTATCGAACTGCAAGACGCGCACCACGCCGTAAAAGTTGCGCCAGGAACCCAGCGAGCCAGTCAGATCCGAGCGGATGAATAGAATGGCACGGATCCCGGAAATGGCCAGCGCACTAAACAAGAGAACCGTGTTGGCGACAAAAGCCCAGCGTGAACGCCGGAGCGTATCCGACCTGAGCGAGACGACCAGAAATAAGAGCCAGCACAGCAGGTAACCTAGGGGGAGTTCCCAAAATCCTTTGAACACATAGGGGGCAACGAAATTAATCAGAATGCCCCCGATCGCTCCACCGACCGAAACCATCAGATAAAAGGAGGTGAGATGATCCGGGTGCGGGCGCAAGCGGTACAGCTCTCCGTGACAGACCATGCAACCGAAGAAAAGCACCAGGGAGAAAAGATACAGCTTCAAAGGAATATTCAACGAGCCCTGTGGCATCGCCCAAGCATACAAAATGGTGACCACGAAAAACAGGATGAGATAGAGTTGGCGCCGATACCAGCGTTCATCGGAAAATGCCAGGATGAAAGTCAGCAGGTAAATGGTCAGGGGCAGAACCCACAGGAATGGGATCACCGCCACTTCCTGGGTGATGTGATTGGTCGTCGCCAGAAGTAGAATGGAGGCGCAGGCACTCAAGGCGATCCATAAGAGATAATTCCCAGCAGACGGACGGGGAGGCGGATCCGCCGAAGCAGATCGATCTGAATAACTTAAAAGGGTCGGTCCAGTCGTCGCAGAGCTCGCTTCTGTTGCTGGAGCTCGCCTAGCATGCCATGCCTTGACCGCCCCATAAGCTGCCAGGCCTGCATAAACGGCAAACCCCAACGACCAGATCCACCCTTGCGAGGAAAGCCTCAAATTAGGCTCCACCAGGACCGGGTAGCTGACCAGCGCGAGCAGCGAACCGGCGTTCGAAAGGGCGTACAATCGATAGGCTGTACGGCCCGGGTAGGCACGGTTAAACCACGCTTGAATCAGCGGGCTGTTGGACGCCAACAGGAAATAGGGCAGGCCCACCGATAGGGTCAGGAGTTTGAATATCTCCCAGATCGGGGAAAATGTCCCGGTCGGCTTCAAACCCACACCGGGTGTGATTGGAGATTTCCAAGACAGTCCAAGGAACAGCATCAGAAACAGGGTAAGGCCGAGCAGGACCAGGTGGACAATCTCCTTGTGGCGGCCTTTTCCGGTCAGCCAGTAGGCATACGCGTATCCCCCGGTCAGCAGGACCTGAAAGAACAGCATCACAGTCGACCATACGGCCGGTGTCCCTCCAAACCAGGGCAGGATATACTTGCCGATCATCGGCTCGACTTGAAATAAGAGAAAAGCGGAAATAAAAATGCAGATAGCAAAAAATACCATAATGACCTCGGGGTTATTTTACTTGGAATCCGAGAAACAAAGCCGGAATGGTTGACACTTCACAGAATTGAAAGCCTCTGGCCTACCCTTGATAAGTGAATCGACCTTTTCAACGGAGTAACAGCCTCACAACGCCGAGAGAAGTAAATAATTGCTCAAATCGATTGACACGATCATCTTTCTTTGTTATCCTTTTGCGCACATCCAAATGACTGCGCCTGTCGATATTGTGGCGACCCATGCAGTTGACGCCAACCGAAATGCTTTGGCAAAATCCTGATCCTGAAGGTTTATGGGTCTCTTCATGAAACCAGCCCGAAACAACCATCCCACCCAAGGATCGGCTTCCACCGTGCGGTCCGCCCGTGCCGTTCTTACCGGACGGAGCAAGAAGAACTGGTTCGTTCGCCTGCTGCCCTTCCTGGGACCGGCTTTTATTGCCAGTGTTGCCTATGTCGATCCAGGAAATTTCGCCACCAACATCCAGGGCGGGGCGCAGTTCGGCTACATGCTGCTGTGGGTCATTCTAACCAGCAACCTGATGGCCATGCTTCTCCAGGCGCTTTCAGCCAAACTGGGCATTGCCAGCGGCAAGAACCTGGCGGAACAATGCCGGGCGAATTTTCCTCGCTGGGTTGTTTGGACGATGTGGGTCCTGATGGAATTGGTCGCCATGGCCACCGACCTGGCCGAGTTCCTCGGTGCCGCGCTGGGTTTCAACCTGCTCTTCGGCATGCCGCTTTGGATTGCCGGAATCCTGACAGCCATCGTCACATTCCTTATACTCGGCCTGGAACGCTATGGATTCAGGCCGCTGGAGGCGGTTATCACCGCCCTGCTGGCAGTGGTGGCGGTCAGCTATTTGATCGAGATCTTCCTCGTTCACCCCGATTGGAATTTGGTTGCCAATAATACCTTTGTCCCGCGTTTTTCCGGATCCGAAAGCGTGCTGCTGGCAGCAGGCATCCTTGGGGCAACGGTCATGCCGCATGCAATTTTCCTGCACTCGGCCCTGACCCAGGACCGGATCGTGGTCAAAAAACCCGAGCAGCAGCGCCGCCTGTTCCGCTTCGAGATCGTCGATGTGGTCATCGCCATGGTGATCGCCAGCTCGGTCAATGCTGCCATGTTGATCATGTCGGCGTCCACCTTCTTCTATCACGGCCTGACCTCGATCGCAACCATCCAGGAAGCTCACCGGACCCTCGAGCCGCTCCTGGGAAAAGCCGCCAGCTGGGTTTTTGCCGTTTCCCTGCTGGCCTCCGGTCTATCGTCTTCTTCAGTCGGGACGATGGCCGGGCAGGTGATCATGCAAGGTTTTTTACACTATCACATCCAGCCCTGGGTGCGCCGCGTGGTGACAATGCTGCCCTCCCTGCTCGTCATATTCATCGGCCTCGACCCGACCCGCACACTGGTCATCAGCCAGGTCGTGCTTTCCTTCGGGCTTCCATTCGCGGTCATTCCATTGGTCATGTTTACCCGGCGGCGTGATATCATGGGTACATTGGTGAACAATCAACTGACCACCGCCCTGGCATGCCTGGCCGCCCTCATCATTATTTGCTTGAACATCTTTCTGCTCTACCAGACATTTGCAGTGAGATAGCCCATGTTCAAACATATCCTCGTCCCCCTGGATGGCTCAAAATTGGCCGAAGCTGCCCTACCTGCCGCGGCATCGCTGGCAGTGACCTTGGGCGCGCCGGCGACCCTGCTTCACGTCATCGAACAGGATGCCCCGGAAGAAGTTCACAAAGACCGGCACCTCACCGAGTTTAAGGAAGCCAGGGCATATCTCGCCGCGGTTGCCAAAAATGCCTTTCCTCCGGGCGTTAAAGTAAACTGGCACGTGCACACGTCAGCAGTGAAGGATGTGGTCCACAGCATCGTTTTCCACGCAGAGGAGGAGATGCAGCCGGACCTGATTGTTTTATGCTCGCATGGGCGCAGCGGGATGCGCGACCTGGTTTCCAGCAGCATTGCGCAGCAGGTTGTCGCCGAGAGCACGATCCCGGTTCTGTTGATCAAGCCAAGCGAGACAGGCTCTTCAACGTTTAAATTACAGAAAATCCTCGTCCCATTGGATAATGAATCCATTCACGATGCCAGCCTGCCGTACGCCGAAGATCTGGCGCGCGCATACAAAGCCGAGCTCGACATCATCTGCGTCATCCCCACCCGGGGGACACTCTCCGGTGAGCGGGCAGCGGCTGGAAGCATGCTGCCGACGACAGCGACCTTGTACCTCGATATGAAAGAGGAAAATGCACGCCAGCATTTCCAGGAACACCTGGACGAGTTCAACAAGAAACACATCCGCGCCAGCGCGCAAATCGCCCGCGGAGATCCGGCGGCTGTGATCGCCAAGACGGCCGAGGAAACTGAGGCCGATGTGATCGTCTTCGGCACCCATGGGAACGCCGGCCTGGATGCATTCTGGCGCGGCAGTGTGACCGCCAATGTCGCCCGCCGGACCGGAATCCCACTCCTGCTCATCCCGCTCCCAGAATAGAAAATCTTCTATCAATAAAAAGTGCACCCTGTACAAGTTGCCAGGGTGCCTTTTCATCATCTGGGTCAATCAATCAGCTTATCTCAGGGGTCATCTGATTTTCCTCCTATGGAAACAATTCAATCGAGCCTCTAACCTCAATCCCTTGACAATTTCTAAATAAAGCTATATATTCAAGATTACTTAACTATTCAGGAAGGTGAATCGATGGACCCAAACGATCCCCTTGTTTCCACACTGCACAGTTGGACCAAAATCTTCATGCGCCACTCCATGCGCGAATTCATTCTTTACTCCAAGCAGTGCGGCTTGTCGATGTCCCAGATCGGAGCCTTGTTCCGCATCAACGAGAGCAAGAGCAGCGTCTCCCGACTGGGCGGCGGCCTGGGGATCACCAATGCCGCTGTCAGCCAGATGTTGGATCGCCTGGTGCAGCAAGGCCTGATCCTGCGTTCGGAGGACCCGGACGATCGGCGCGCCAAGCAGCTTGTCCTGACGGATAGAGGCCGCCAGATCCTCGACGAGAGCTTTCAAGCCCGACAGTCCTGGATAAATGGTCTGTCGGAGGTCCTGTCGGCCGAGGAGAAAAAGCAGGTCATCGCCGCCCTGAACCTCTTGATCAAAAAAGCCAACCAGCTCGAACCTATCTCCGGGGGAGATCAGTAGCCCATCCTTTTTTAGGAGTATTTCCGCCCATGCTACGTTTGACCAAGTATCTGAAACCCTATATTCTATTGATCATCATCGCCATCGCATTGCTCTTTGTGCAGGCGAATGCCGACCTGGCCTTGCCAGACTATTTGTCCAATATCGTCAACTACGGCATCCAACAAAGCGGCATCCAGAGCGCGGTCCCAAGCGCCATCCGCCAGAGCGAGATGGAACGGCTGCTCATCTTTATGAGCGCCGAGAATAAGACCCTGGTGCTCAACGATTACACGCTGGTCACCAAGGATTCGCCCGATTACAGCACCAACGAGAAGCTGTATCCCGCCCTCGCCAACCAGCCGATCTACGTGCTCAAGAGCGTGGGCAAGAACGAGATCGACAAGCTAGACCCGGTCATGGGCAAGGCGTTCCTGATCGTCTCGACCCTCGAGCAGGCCCTGGCCGATCCAGCCAAAGCCCAGGCGTTGGGACAGCCTCTCGGCTTCGACCTGTCGAAGATCCCCGCCGGGATGGACGTCTTCGCCTTGCTGCAAAACCTGCCCGCCTCCCAGCTTTCGACGATGACCAGTGCGATTGATCAGAAGTTCAGCACCCTGGGCACCAGCATGATCGTTCAAATGTCAGTCGGGGCAGTCAGGAACGAGTACAAAGCCCTGGGTATGAATACGAGTTCCCTGCAGACGAATTACATCCTGCACACCGGGCTGCTGATGCTCCTGATGACCCTGGTCTCCGGAACGTGCACCATCATCGTCGGTTTCCTTTCGGCCAGGACCGCGGCCGGGCTGGCGCGCGACCTGCGCCGCAGCGTCTTCAAGCGCGTGGAAAGCTTCTCGAGCACCGAGTTCGACAAATTCTCAACCGCCTCGCTGATCACCCGCTCGACCAACGACATCACCCAGATCCAGATGGTCGTGATCATGATGATGCGCATGGTCATCTACGCGCCCATTATCGGCGTAGGCGGGATCATCCGTGCCCTGGGTAAAGCCACCTCGATGTGGTGGATCATCGCCCTGGCGGTCATCGTCCTGCTCGGCCTGATCCTGACCGTCTTCTCGATCACCTTGCCCAAATTCAAGAGCATCCAGGGCCTGATCGACCGACTGAACCTGGTAACGCGCGAGAACCTCTCGGGCATGATGGTCATCCGGGCCTTCAACATGCAGCCCTTCGAGGAGACCCGCTTCGATCAGGCCAACCGCGACCTGACCAGTGTCAATCTGTTTGTCAACCGGGTCATGGTCGTGATGATGCCGGTGATCATGCTGATCATGAACGGTCTGACCCTGGCGATCATCTGGGTTGGATCGCACCAGGTGGCCCAATCGCAGATGCAGGTCGGCGACATGATGGCCTTCATGCAATATGCCATCCAGATCGTCTTCTCCTTCCTGATGATGTCGATGATGTTCATCATGCTTCCGAGGGCGGCCGTTTCCGCTGACCGCATCGCCGACGTCCTGGAGACGGAACCGGTGATCATCGACCCAAAAGAGCCAAAGAAATTCCCCAAGCCGTTCGAGGGCACGGTCGAGTTCCGGGACGTAAGCTTCCGGTATCCAGGGGCGGAGGAGGATGTGCTGCGCGACATCAGCTTTACCGCCCGGCCCGGCGAGACCACGGCTTTCATCGGAACCACCGGCTCGGGAAAATCCACCATCGTCAGCCTGATCCCGCGCTTCTATGAGGTGACCGGCGGGTCCATCCTGGTCGACGGCCTCGATATCCGGGAGGTCACCCAGCACGACCTGCGCGACAAGATCGGCTACGTGCCGCAAAAGAGCGACCTGTTCTCCGGTACGATCGAAAGCAACCTGCGCTATGCCGACGAGAACGCGGACGAAGACTCCCTGAAGCTGGCTGTCAACATCGCCCAGGCCACCGAGTTCATCTCGACCACGCCGGAAGGCATACAGACCGAGATTGCCCAGGGTGGGACGAACGTGTCCGGTGGGCAGAAACAGCGCTTGGCGATCGCCCGCGCCCTGGTCAAGCAGGCGCCCATCTACGTTTTCGACGACAGCTTCTCAGCCCTGGACTTCAAGACCGACTCGGCGCTGCGCAAAGCGCTCAAGGAACACACCGGCTCCAGCACCCTGTTTATCATCACCCAGCGCATCGCCACCATCAAGAACGCCGAGCAGATCATCGTCCTCGACGAGGGCAAGATCGTCGGCAAGGGTACGCATCACGAGCTGATGAAAGACTGCGAGGTCTACCAAGGCATCGCCCTGTCGCAGCTGAGCAAGGAGGAACTGGCATGATGCACGGCAGCAGCACACCCGCCAATCGCGGCCCCATGGGCGGCCGCGGCCGGGGACCCATGGGGGGCGGCCCGATGGCTCTGATGCGCAGAGGCGAAAAGCCGCGCGACTTCAAGGGTACGATGAGGAAGCTGATCCAGTACCTCGGCCAATACCGGTTCCTGATCCTGGTGGTATGGATCCTCGCCATCGTCTCCACGATCCTGTCGATCGCCGGTCCCAAAATATTAGGCCAAGCCACCACCAAACTGTTCGAAGGCGTCATGGCCCAAATTGCCGGCTCGGGGACGATCGACTTCACCTACATCGGCAACATCATCGTCCTGACCCTGATTCTGTACCTGATGTCCGCCATATTCAGCTACATCCAGGGCTGGGTGATGGCCGACGTGTCGATGAACATCACCTACCGCTTCCGCAAGGACATCGCCCAGAAGATCAATTGCATGCCGCTCAAGTACTTCGACGGCACGAATCACGGCGAGATCCTCTCGCGCATCACCAACGACGTCGACACGGTCAGCCAGACCCTGAACCAGAGCCTGACCCAGATTATCACTTCCGTGACGACGGTGGTCGGCGTGCTGGTGATGATGCTGACCATCAGCTGGCAGATGACGCTGGTGGCGTTGGGTATGCTGCCCATCTCCTTTGGCATCATCGCCCTGATCGTCAATGTGTCGCAGGTTTACTTCAAGCGCCAGCAGGACTACCTGGGCCACATCAACGGCCACGTCGAAGAGATGTATGGCGGCCACGTCGTCATGAAGGCCTTCAACGGCGAAGCAAAGAGCGTTGAGCAGTTCGACCAAATCAACAATACGCTCTTCGACTCGGCCTGGAAATCGCAGTTCCTGTCCGGCTTGATGTTCCCGATCATGAACTTCGTCGGCAACCTGGGATACGTTGCCATCTGCATCCTGGGCGGCTACCTGGTGATCCAGGGCACCATCACCATCGGCGACATCCAGGCATTCATCCAGTACGTGCGCTCCTTCACCCAGCCGATCACCCAGATCGCCAACATCTCCAACATTCTCCAGCAGACCCTGGCAGCAGCCGAGCGCGTCTTCGAGTTCCTAGCCGAGGCCGAGGAAATCCCCGATACGGCCATGCCGGTGGTATTGGATCATGTCGACGGGCGCGTGGATTTCAAGAACGTCCACTTTGGTTACAATCCCGACAAGATCATCATCAATGACTTCACCTTCTACGCCGAGCCCGGCCAGAAGATCGCCATCGTCGGCCCGACCGGCGCCGGCAAGACCACCATGGTCAAGCTGCTGATGCGCTTCTACGATGTCAACAGCGGCGCCATCCTGGTGGATGGCCACGATATAAAAGACTTCAATCGTGGCGACCTGCGCTGCACTTTCGGCATGGTTCTGCAGGACACCTGGCTGTTCAACGGCACGATCATGGAGAACATCCGCTATGGCCGCTCCAACGCCACCGACGAGGAGGTTATCACAGCAGCCAAGGCGGCTCATGTGGATCACTTCGTCCGCACGCTACCGGAAGGCTACAACCTGGTGCTCAACGAAGAGACCTCCAACATCTCCCAGGGACAGAAGCAGCTCCTGACCATCGCCCGTGCCATACTGACCGACCCGCGCATCCTCATCTTAGACGAGGCCACCAGCTCGGTGGACACTCATACTGAAATTTTGATCCAGAAGGCCATGTACAACCTGATGAAGGGGCGCACCAGCTTCATCATCGCCCACCGCCTGTCCACCATCCGGGACGCGGACTGGATTCTGGTGATGAACAACGGCGACATCGTCGAGCAGGGCAGACACGAGAAGCTGCTGGCAAAGAACGGCTTCTACGCCGAGCTGTATAACAGCCAGTTTGAAAATGCAGCCCTTTACCAGGAGCTCGTGTTAAAATAAACGCTGAAATGGAATTGAATAAAAAATGCCGGAAGCCCATTGCGGCTCCCGGCATTTATATATTGTTACCATGATTTACTTTTCAGCATTCTTCTGCTACTCTTCATTCATCCTTTGACTGCTCCGGCAGTCATACCCGTTACGATGTAGCGTTGGAAAAGGAACGCCAGAATAACGGGAGGCAGCGCTGCCAGGACACCGCCCGCCATCATCCCGGTGATGTTCACCGTATAACGTCCAATGAATTCTGCAATGGCCACAGGAGCCGTCTTGGAAGCAAGCGTACTGGTAAAGATCAGGGCGTAGAAAAATTCATCCCAGGCAAGCAGGAAGGTGAACATGGCGGTCGAGATCAATCCTGGCACGGAGATCGGCATCACGATCCGGAATAGAATCCCCAGACGTGAACATCCATCCAGGCGGGCTGCCTCCTCCAGCTCGACAGGAACGGTCTGAAAGAAAGCCGCCATCATCCAGATCGCATATGGTAAGGCGAAGCTCAAATAGGTGACGATCAGCAAAATGGGTTTATTGATCAGCTGCAGGCTGGTGGCAAGAATAAACAAGGGCAGGATCAGCGAAACTTCCGGGATCATACGCGTGGCGATGATCCCGAGCTGGATCGTACGATTAAGTTTGAATGGGATGCGCACGAGTGCATAGGCTGCCAGGCTACCGATCACAATACTCACAAACGTCACGCCCGAGGCAATCTTGACCGAGTTGATCAAGGAGACGGCGAAGGTGCGCGGCACGGTCGAGGCAGCCAAGCTGGGGAAGAAAATATCCAGGTAGTTTTGAAGGGTGGGATGTTGGGGGATCCAGTGCATCGGTATCGCAAATAGCTCCACTTGTGTGGACAGGCTGGCACTGAAAAGCCAGAGAACCGGGAAGAAGATGAAGAAAAATACCGGAAGGGTGAGAAGAAACAAAAGGACTTTTCGAGTGACCTTTCGACCGGCCATCATTGTGTCTCCTCCGGACGGTAAAGCAAACGGATAAAAATAAATGCCATTGCGATCGTAAAGATGGAAATCAGGAAAGACAATGCGGCGCCGATGCCTTGTTTCCCAAAGGGAAATGAGTTGAGGTAAGTCAGGAAGGTGATGGTCAGCGTCTTATAGGCCGGGCCACCGCTGGTGAGGATGTAGACGATATCGAACACCCGGAAAGCATCCACGGTGCGGGCGATCAATGCCACCAGGATTGCCGGTCGGAGCAGCGGAAGCCGGATGCTCCAAAAGCGCTGGAATGCAGAGGCACCATCCACCGCCGCGGCTTCTTCCAGCTCCGTTGGAATGGTGGCCAGGGCGGCCTGCAATACCAGGGCTACAAATGGCATCGTGTGCCAGACGTCCGCGACGATCACCAGATTCATGGCCGCATTTGGCAAGGCCAACCAGGCGATATAGTGTTTGATCAACCCCAATTGCATCAGCAAGGCATTCAAAGCCCCAAAATCAGAGCTATAAATCCAACGCCACATGGCGCCGTTGACGATCGTCGGAACCGCCCAGGGGACAATCAACGCAAAACGCAAGAAACGCCAACCCCACGGATGAGAGTGGATCAATTGAGCAATCCCTAAACCGAGTAACATTTCCAGGCCGACTGAGACAACCGTGAAATACAGCGTCCGCCGGATGGTATCCCAAAAGAGCTGATCCTTGAGCATCTCGAAATAATTGCCCAATCCCACGAAAGTTCGCACCTGATTGATACCGGTGGGCGCACGATAAAAGCTCAGGATGAACGTGTAGATGATCGGCCAAAGCGTCACCCCCAGGATGATCACAAGGCTGGGGACGACCAACAGCCAGGCGGTGCGGGCGTCCTGCTGGCGCAAGGAGAGATGTCTTTTAGCAAGAATCTGCGAATGCAATGACATAATAATCATGTGGGTGGATTTGCGAGAAAGCGTAAATCCACCCACACACCTCTCGTTATGAATTATTTACTGGCAAGCTGAACCCAAGTTGCGGCAGCTTCATCCAAGGCTTGCTTGGGGGTCTTGACTCCCGTCAAAGCTTCCTGGATGGCCAGTTGGAGTGCTGCTGAACCCTCATTGTAATATGGGACGGTCGGCCGTTCGTTGGCGAATGGGAACTGGGCCAGGAAAGCCGGCACGGTAATGGGGTTGGTCGGGGTCGCGGCTTCCAGCTTAGCCAAGGCATCCCCCTGAAAATCGTTTTGCCAGACAGGCAGCATCTCGGCTGAATACTTGATCTGTACCTCGTTGCTGGCCAGGTAGGTCAGGAACTTCCAGGTCTGGTCCGCGTAGGGGGTGGTCGCCATGATGGCGAACGAGCTGGAACCGTCCACGCTGGAACCCTTGATGCCCGCAGCTGCCCCGGCTGCAAAGACGGGCATAGGAGCGAAGGCAGCCTGGCCAACCATCTGCGACTTGGTCGCGTCGTTCGAATCGCTGAACTGGAACAGCCAGTTGACTGCGAAAGCGCTCTTGCCTGCCAGGAAATCGGTCTCCACGCCACCTTCATCGGAGGAGATCGAGCTCGGATTGGTCAAGCCATCGTCAATGGTCTGTTTCATCCACGTCAGGATCTGCACGCCCTTGTCGTCATTGAACACCGGTTTTCCATTGGCGTCCAGGAAAGCTCCACCGTTGCCGAACAATAAGACGGTGAAATCGCAGACGACGCCTTCCTTCTGATTCCAGGACCAAATGACCGGAAATTCCGACAAACCTTTCTGTTTGATGATCTTGGCCTGATCGACCAGTTCCTCCCAGGTTTTCGGGGGTGCGGTGATGCCGGCTTTATCGAGGATGTCCTTATTGTACATAAAGTATTTAACATCCATCAACCAGGGCATGCCATAGATCTTGCCGTTGCGGGTGACGCCGTTCCAAGAGGCCGGGAACATATTGGCTTTCATGTCCGCGGTGACCCGATTGGTCACGTCCAGGAGATATCCGGCCTTAATGAACTCGTCCGGCCAGATGACGTCGATCATGGCGGCATCGTATGCCGGTGGCTTGGCGGCCATGCCGGTCACGATCTTGTCATGCACATAATCGTAGCCGACATATTCCATGTTGACCTTGATGTCCGGGTTCTTGGCTTCGAAATCCCGGGCAATTTGATCAATTTCGGCGGGCTTGAGGCCAGCCTGGTCCATGGTGAGGATATGGATGGTTACCGGTCCGGCGGACGGCTTGGGTCCGCAGGCGACCAAGCTGACGATCAGCATGATGGTTAAAATCCCCATCAAGACTTTATTCGTATTACGCATAGAATTCTCCTTCCTTCTGTCGTTTGAGATAGTTAAGACGGTTTACAAGATGGGCAGCCTTCAAAATATAGACAAATCACCTCCTTCACATTTTTATTGACTTTCACGACAATTTATGGACGACATAGAAATTGGACGTGTTATGCAACACGTTGGTCACGGCACCCATGACGGTTGCACGTAGACCCAGGTTGGACACCACGAGTTTTGGCTGTTTTGGAAGAACGCCTTTAATCCGGGATAAGATCGGCTCGATCAGCAAGTCTGCTGAACGCGAGACGCCTCCGCCAAGTACAATCAACTCCGGGTCGAAGGATGCGACCAGGTTCGCAATGGCGATGGCCAGATAATCGACCGTTTCGCTGATCACCGTCCAGGCCCAATCTTGTCCAAGGCGGGCAGCGTCGAAAACGTCTTCTGCTGTCAACGCCTCCAATTCGGTTGGAGTGCGCTTCGACCTCAGTAGCGAGCGAGCGCGCTCGGCGATCCCGGTTCCCGAAGCTACACTCTCCAAGGCCCCGAAATCCTGGTAGTTTTTTCCCAAGAACTCCCGGCCGGTGACCATGTTGCCGATCTCCCCCGAAGCCTCGTTCGATCCCCGGTAGAGGGCACCATCGATGATCACGCCCGCCCCAATACCGGTACCGATCGCGATCAGGATCATGTCCTGTACATTCTGACCGGCGCCGAACCAAAGTTCACCCAAGGCCGCCATGTTTACGTCATTATCGACCGTGATGGGCAAATCATAGTGCTCGGCCAAACGTGCTTTGAGGGGGAATTGATCCCAATGCAGAGTGTAAGCCCAGGTGACAATGCCATCTTTGTGTAAGGTCACGCCGGGCGCTCCGACGCCGATCCCGCGCACCCGGCGACCTTCCAGTTTTGGGCTGGCGAACAGGCTGTCGATTAATGTGAGCAAGCGACAAAAACTGTCCTCCCCGGAGGTGCCATGCTGACCGATGTTGACTTCATCGAGGATGTTTCCTCCGATGTCAGAAAGGGCGCCATACATCTTGGTCCCGCCCATGTCGACCCCCAAGACGACAAACCCTTGCGAATTGAATTCGAGCAGCGTCCTTCGCCGTCCTCCGCTCCATTCGGTGCCGCCGTGTGGACGCACAAAACCCTCCTCGATCAGCCCGTCCACGATGCGCATGACCGTCGGCAGGCTGACATACAACCTCTGGGCAATGGTCGTGCGGGAGATCGGGCTTTCGCGACGAATGATCTCCAGGATCGCCGACCGATTGATATCCCGCATGGCGGAGGCAGTAACTGTGAGTCGATAAGGCATAGATCCTCGAAAAAATCCGCCTCTGAGTTACTTACATTTCGTAAGTATTACTTTCATGATGTAAGTATATTAGCAAAAATCAAATTAAAAGTCAATCCCCTTTGTAAACTTACCCCACCCGATAGATGCACAATACAACGCGCCAGCTAGGTATATTACGTCGTTTTTATTACTCTTCACCTGTTAGCAGCTTGATTCTCTCCCACGGCTTGAGGCTCTCGTCTTCCGCCAGGATGGACTTCAACTCGTACATCTCGTCGCGCAAGGCCGCCGCCTTTTCGAACTCTAAATTCTTCGCCGCCTCCTTCATCTGCCGTTCCAGATCGGCGATCACTTTCTGAAGCTCGTTCCGGCTGGCGACATCGCTGCGCTTCGACTTATACTCACCTTTCATCTCGGCCACGGCGCGTGGGGTCATTTGGTCAGTCAGGTCGCGTATGGCCTTGTGGATGCTGACCGGAATGATCCCATGTTCTTCGTTAAATTTCACCTGCTTGGCACGCCGGCGGCTGGTCTCATCGATCGCCCGCTTCATAGAATCGGTGACCCGGTCTGCATACATGATCACCTTGCCGTTAACGTGACGGGCGGCGCGCCCGATGGTCTGGATCAGAGCCGTGTCCGAGCGCAGGAAGCCTTCCTTGTCGGCATCCAGAATCGCCACCAACGAGACCTCCGGCAGGTCCAATCCCTCGCGTAGCAGGTTGATGCCCACGACGACGTCGAACACGCCCAGGCGCAGGTCCCGCAAAATCCCAATGCGCTCCAGCGTCTCCACCTCGGAGTGCAGGTAGTGGACCTTGATGCCCAGCTCCATCAGATAATCCGCCAGGTCCTCTGACATGCGTTTGGTCAAGGTTGTGACGAGGGCGCGTTCGCCCTTCTCGACCCGGGCACGGATTTCCGCTACCAGGTCGTCGATCTGACCCTTGACCGGGCGCACCTCCACCTCCGGGTCCACCAGACCGGTCGGACGGATGATCTGCTCGACCACCTGGTCGGCGCGCTTCATCTCGTACGGTCCGGGTGTGGCGGAGGTATAAATCGTATATCCCATGCAAGCCTCGAACTCGTCAAACTTGAGCGGGCGGTTGTCGAGCGCCGAGGGCAGTCGAAAGCCGTACTCGACCAGAGTCTCCTTACGCGTGCGGTCGCCGTTATACATGCCACGCACCTGCGGGATGGTCATGTGCGATTCGTCGATGATCAGCAGATAATCGTTGGGCAGGAAGTCGATCAGCGTCCAGGGATGCGAGCCGGCAGGCCGCCGGTCGAGCTGGCGCGAGTAGTTCTCGATCCCGGAGCAGTAGCCCACCTCCCTGAGCATCTCCAGGTCGTAGCGCGTGCGCTGCTCGATGCGTTGGGCCTCAAGGAGCTTGTTTTGGGTCTTGAAATACGCGATGGTCTCTTCCAGCTCCTGTTCGATGCCGGTAATCGATTCCTTGAGGCGGTCCTCCTGCGCCAGATAATGCTTGGCCGGAAAGATATCCACCTGTGCCGGCTCGGTCAAGACCTCGCCGGTGAGTGGCTGGAACTGCATCAGGTGCTCGACTTCATCCCCAAAAAAGGTGATGCGGTAACCGCTCTTATCATCATAGGCAGGAATGATCTCCAGGGTGTCGCCGCGCACGCGGAAAGTCCCGGGGCGCAGCTCCATGTCATTACGCTGGTACTGACCATCCACCAGCTGTCGGATCAGGGCATTGCGGCGGTAGATCTCCCCCACCTTGAGGTTGACTACACCCTTGCCGTATTCCTCCGGGCTGCCCAGACCATAGATGCAAGAAACCGAGGCGACGATGATCACGTCCCGCCGCGACATCAGCGCCGTAGTCGCCGCCAGGCGCAAGCGCTCGATCTCCTCGTTGATGTCGGTCTCCTTTTCAATATACAGGTCCTGTCGCGGCACGTAAGCTTCTGGTTGATAGTAATCGTAGTAAGAGACGAAGTAGGATACGGCGTTCTCGGGAAAGAACTCGCGGAATTCGGCGTACAACTGGGCCGCCAGTGTCTTGTTGTGCGCCATGACCAGGGCGGGTTTCTGCAGCTGTTGGATGACCGAGGCCATCGTATAAGTATTGTGAACAAAAAATCCTCCAGCCCCCGCCAAGAAAGTCTCTGCGCCCGGAACAGTTAGATCGTACACATATGGGAAATCATACGACGCAGGCGTCACGGATTGAATGCGCGTCCAACGCACGCGACATAAATTGCGAAGAGATAACCATGTTTGACGCCAGGAATCGTCCTTATCAGCCTGGTTATTTTCAAGCGCGGCTAGTAGGCGCAACAATGAAGTACGCTGGGGCAGGTGTTTCCCTGTTTCAACACTTTGAACCGCGCCACGCGTTAGACCAGCCAATTCACCTAACTGTTGGGCCGTCAATCCACAGGCTGTTCTCAAAGAGCGTAGCAGAGAACCGTCTATTGGCACAACATCCACATTAGAGTTAGCGATCTTTCCAATTTGCCCTGCCAAGTGTTGTGATTTCGTTTTCAGGGAAAAACCAATATTCTCCGCAAAACGGAGCAAATCTCCCTGGCCAGAAACAGTTACTTGATAATACCAATCTCCGACACGATCCGAGTTGGTTGCTCGTTTCCATCGGTGGCTAATTCTGGCCCAGATACCAAACCGAAACAAGGCATATGCCAGATCAGAAGCCAGACGTTCGCTAGCTGTAATAGTAGACACATCACTATTATGTCCAACTGTGCCATCACCATCGTAATATGCTCGTAATAGCGTAGCTAAGTCTTCATTCGATAGCTGTGTCCAGAAAGATGGCAATCGCTTTTCGCGGGCAATCGAACCACTTAAACGAGTAAACAGGCGCGTGAGGGCGAATGATGAAATCTGAAAATCAGAAGATGGCCGTACACTGAACGGAATACACAATTGATTAAGTGCAGTCTGAATATCTCGCCGCACGCCTTTCATACGGTTAGCAAGAATTATGTATCTTCTCTGCGAATTTCCTTCCGCTATATAATATCCAAGCAACCGTAAAAACTCAGGCGTTAAGCTTATTCGGGCAGGAATCCGATCATGTGCCATCTTGGCACCAACAGTAGTTTCATGAGCGTCCCATAAACCACTAAATAGATCCGTTCTCTCCATAAGTGATAGGAAAGTGTCCACTCGAATCCCACGTCCGCGATGCCCATTGCGAATAGCATTAAGCTTTGCGAATGGGGCTTGGAGGCCCTGCGCGGTCAGGGTTTCGTAAAGGACATTCCTATTTTCTCTCTTTGCCGTGGCGTAATGCAAAATCGTACTGGGCGACTCGACAAAAAGCCTCTCACCGCGTAGAACGGAAAGAACATCTAATTCCCTTAACGGCACGCCATCAAAGGGGATGTTCTCCGGCAGAGGGATGTAATCTCCCTCGCAGACTTCCGTTGTTTTTTGCAGGATCAGTTTTCCACAACGCAATACCCATATATTGTGGTCTCCAGTCAAAATCGCAGAACGACCACACCACGTTCGCAGGTAATACATTTTGGCAGGGGCGGAATGGCGCGTTAATGCACTGATAGAGCGCAACTCAACCTGACAGGTATCCGGTTGAATAGCTAATGTAGCGAAACGCCCGGTAACATCTAATACTAAAGTGTCGCCTTCCCAATGGTGTGGAATTTCAGAGCATACAAGAGAGTCGATTAACTCTCCTATTTTACAAAGCTGCGGAATCCAGCCAGCAGATCGACGTTCTGCAATGAAAACCATATCCGAGTACCCCAGGCTTTTACCGGTGCCGGTAGCGCCGAGTAAAACCTGGTGCTTGAAGCCATGCTGGACACCGTCCACGAGCTGACGGATGGCTTCCGGCTGGTCGCCGGTGGGTTGGAAGGGAGCTTGTAGTTTGAAGTCCATAGGTATCCGCCGTACTATCCAAAGCAGAACAAGGTTTTATTTAACTATCCTGATACCGCGATACAATGGAAAGGAGTATAGAACAAATGAACGAAAATGGCAAGGATCATTTCAGAGATAAAGAACATAACATAGAGTGGGAGGGGTATTATGCGCAAAAATGACAATGTTGAAATTATAACAACCGTAGCAGGAAAGCAAAACCCCATGACTGTCTATCTTCGTTCGTTGAATTCCCCTTACCTGTCAGGCCACCCAGCGCGATACCCTGAATACCATTGCGCGCAAGCAGCAAGGAATTGAGGACATAGGACAGCGACCGCATAGGACGGCAACCGACGACACGCTATTGTTCGACTGGTCCGCCTTGCGCTATGAGCATACATCGGCCATCCAATCAGCCGCCATCTAGTCGGAACACCATGAACGCACATAACTAAACAAAACCGCAATTTCTATACAGGATTGCAACGCTGGCAATGACAAGCAGATCGGGTTAGCTAATGTAACAACGCGATAACAGCCCAGGATGCTGCCTGAAAGTTTTTTTGTTGTTATACAACTCGCCGGCTTCAAGGTTCATCAGTTTCCCTGTTATTCCAATAGTGGTCAAACCAGGGACAACGGTTCGTACTCACTTAGGGGTACGAACCCCGTTCGAGATTATGACCGGCTGGTTATAAAGGCAGGTTTTGATATCTAGGCCAATTCACTACCCTATGAGAGTTTGATTCCCTAGAATAATAAATAAAATTAGCGCGATAATAAAAAAAGGATATCGAAATTCTCATCAGAGGAAATATGTCTCCTCAAACTAAAAGTGCGCCCGGTCAGCTATTGGACGTGAATAACAATCAACTCATAGCCGAGGTAACAGTTGATATATCTCTCATTCCGCCTCCATATTCAACTGAGCGCCATAAATACAAAGCAACATTGACAATGAAAGGCTACAAGCCGGAATTAAGTGACAAGGTTTACACACTCAAGTTAAGTGAAAAAATCTCAGGGAGAGTATTTATAACAACGTCTGTGGTGGATTTCGACACAGAACAAACGCGGTTCAATCTCGCCTTTGAAGATGCTGTCTGGCGCGGTCAGAAATGGTTCAAATCTTTGTGAGATTAAAACGGTTTTAAGGGGGTGTTTAGTCTTGCCAATACGACGCTACCAACCTGCCCCACGAAGTGGAGTGAACCCATCCGTTGGGCCGCCCGTTACCATTTTGCCGGCTGATCTACTCATAGGAGTAGTATGGTGGGGTAACAGTCACAAAAGACGTTATTCGTTTTAATTTCAATCCTGTTGAACAGCGTAATTCTTTTTATCTTGAAGTAGAACCGGTACACGAGTCAGAGCTCCAACAGGCCTTGCTTTCCGTTGGTATGAAATTTGAAGACAACAAATCTTATGTCCCGAAACCAATGCAAAAGCCGTGCCCGAACTGTGGGAAATCCTTGCCGCGAAATACGAATACCTGCACATACTGTGAACAACCTGTACCGGACGGGTTTTGGACTGCACCGAAATAGCCAAATGAAAGGGTTTGATATCCGAACTAATTCACACACATAAGGGGGTTTGATTCCCCGGATTTAGAAACAAAATCGCTATTCTGCCTTATCGCTCAACTCTTCTTCAATTCCTTCGAACTGAGTGAGTGCAGCGCGCAAATCTTCCGCAATCTCCGCAGCCAGGACATCCGGATCTGGAAGGTTGGCAGAGTCTTCCAGCAACTCGTCCCGCAGCCAGAAGATATCCAGGTTGACCTTGTCGCGTGCCGTCAGCTCGTCGTAGGAAAAGACGCGCCAGCGGCCGTCAGGCTTTTCGGCAGACCAGGTTGGTGTTCGGTCATGGCGGTTTTCGGGATGGTAGCAGGCCACAAATTCGTCAAGGTCGCTCCGCGCGAGGGGATTGGTCTTCAGCGTGAAATCTATATTCGTGCGCAGGTCATAGATCCACAGCTGTTTTGTCCAGGGGGTTTCGCTGGCCGGCTTGCGATCGAAGAACAGGACATTGGCCTTGACGCCCTGAGCGTAGAAGATGCCGGTCGGGAGGCGCAGCAAGGTGTGGACGTCGCACTCGTGGAGCAACTTCCGGCGCACCACCTCCCCTGCCCCGCCCTCGAACAGGACGTTGTCAGGCACGACCACCGCCGCCGTTCCGTTCATGTTTAGGATCGAACGTACGTGCTGGACGAAGTTCAACTGCTTGTTGCTGGTCGAGGTCCAGAAGTCCTCGTTGGCCATAACTTACTTTGGGCCAAACCAGCTTCGCTATATGTTTGAGCGTATCTCGTGATAAATCCGTCAGCGTGTCGAATATCACCTGTCTGAATAAATGGATAAGGACCGCCATACAAGAATTCCGCATTTCGCGGGCGATGTTTTGATTTTCCGCGCGCCAATAACCCTAATTCGGGTAATCTTACCCACCGCCACCCATCCGGCAACTCTCCATTCTCTATTCCCTTATCCCCAAATAACTTCCCCTCACACGCCGCCTTGAGTGTCTGCGGGTCCATCAACTCCTGCTCGGTCAGCCCGACCGCGTCCACGATGACAAAATGGTCCTTGAGCGAGGCGTCGCTGGTCACGTTCTGCAGCTCGGTCGGCGAGACGACCCGCGTGCCGCGCCCGAGCATCTGCTCGTAGAGCAGCCGCGACCGCACGGCGCGCATGAAAAGCAAAATTTCCAGCGGTCGGATGTCAGTGCCGGTGGCGATCATGTCCACCGTCACGGCGATGCGCGGGAAATAGCTATTGCGGAAGTCGCTGATCAGATCCTCAGGCTTCCTGCCGGTGACCTTGTAGGTGATCTTCTGGCAGAACTCGTCGCCCTTGCCGAACTCCTCCCGCATAATGCGGACGATGTCTTCGGCATGGCTGTCGTCCTTTGCAAAGACGAGAGTCTTAGGGACGATGGTCCGTCCGGGGAAGATGTCCACCGGCAGCCGGTCCCGAAAGGTGCGCACGATAGTGCGGATCTGGTCCACAGCCACCACTGACCGGTCGAGCTGCTCCGGGTCGTACGACAGGTCCTCGTCCAACAGTTCCCAGCGCTGGGCGCGCGTCAGCCGGTTGCGCTTTCCCACCAACGTCCCGGCATCCATTGTGGAACCTTGCTCGCTGATCTGCGTACGGATGCGGTAGACCTGCCCATCCACGTTGACACCGTCGGCCACCGCCCGCTCGCGAGAATATTCCATCACCAGGTTCTGCTTGAAGAAGCCGAAGGTCTGCTTGGAGGGCGTGGCTGTCAGGCCGATCAGGAAACCGTCGAAATAATCCAGCACCCCGCGCCACAGGTTGTAGATGGAGCGGTGGCACTCGTCGACGATGATGAAGTCGTAATACTCGAACGGGAGGTTGGGATTGTAGTGCACTTCCTTCGGCGGCTGGGAGTCGAGTGCCGCGCCCATATCGAAGAGCGATCCCTCCTCATTCTGTCGGATCGAACTCGGCCTCTCCAGAGAGCATCGAGTACAGGCGCTGGATGGTGGTGATGTGCACCTTGCTGACAGGGTCGAGCGTGTTCGACTGCAGGTGCTGGACGTTATACAACTCGGTGAACTTGCGCCCGTCGTCGGGCGTGCGGTATTGGTCGAACTCCTTGAAGGCCTGCCGGCCCAGGTTGCTACGGTCCACCAGGAAAAGCACCCGCTTGGCTTTGGCGAACTTGACCAGCCGGTAGACGAAGCTGACCGCCGTATAAGTCTTGCCCGACCCAGTGGCCATCTGGATCAGGGCGCGCGGCTTATCCCCGGCGAAGGACTGCTCCAGGTTATTGATAGCCTCCACCTGCGCCGGCCATAATCCAGCGGTGATGAGTGGATACTGGGAGGGCATTTCCTGCAGCCGAGCACGCACCGTCGACGAATCCGCGGCCCATTCGGCCAGCGTTTCCGGGCGATGGAACGAGAAGACGCGCCGCGAGCGCGGCTCCGGGTCGCGCTCGTCCCGGAAGTATGTCTCCACTCCGGTGGACTCGTACAGGAACGGCAGGGGCAGACTCACGTGAGGGATGTTGGCCGGCAGCCCGACCGAATACTTTGCCGCCTGGTCTGCTACTCCCGAGAGCGTCATGCCGGCCGGCTTGGCTTCCACTATCCCGACGGCTTTTTTGTCAACGAACAACAGATAATCCGCCTCGCCCGTCTCCAGCGGGAACTCGCGCACTGCCACGCCCAGGGCAGCATACAAGTTCATCCCGGCGCGGTCCTGAATCGTCCAGCCGGAGTCGGCGAGGAGCTGGTCAATCTGCTGGCGGGCGAGTTCTTCGGGTGTAGGCATGGGGTTCCCGCTAATGGTGTACGATATTTAGTTTAGCACGGAACAGGAGGGAATAGAATAGACAGCCGTACCTTAAATTGCTCCTCGGCTGGATGAGGGGGGCATTTGACCAGTGGATATTTATTAATCTCGCATAAATACTTGCAGGTGTCGATATAAAACTTTGAGGACTAATTCACTACCCTTTGAGAATCTGATTCCCTAGATTAATAAATAAAATGACTGTTCTGATTACAAATTCCCGCTTCGTAGTCAGATTCCCCAGGTTAAAAACAAGGCGGGTGTTTTGCTTGGTCATCAGGTCCATTCAACCGTGATAACCTTACAAACACCCGCGTATCGTAGTGCCCCCAATGGGGTACGAACCCCTGCGGGCATTCAGATACACTATGTCATTGTTTCCCTGCCAATACCGTTCTGCAATATATCTATTTTGAATAACTTGTTTCCGCTGGAACGGCTCTAAAAGCCTAAAATTACGGGTAATCTTGACTTTTTCACTGAGCAAAAACGGACTTTTGATTCTCAAAAATCAGTAACATCGTAGCCAAGGAGAGATCGACGAACAAAAATAAATCGATATACCACCATTGAAATTCCTCCTAACAACAACCATAGTAGTTAGTTTTTGGTGCGAAACGAATATGACACAATTTGTGCCATCAATACTTTGAACTTTAACAATTGCATACACTTCCAATTACGCTCTGGCCATCACTCGCAGGTTGGCGGAGATCACACCCCAGCCTACCCAGCGTTCAAACCCGGTCAGCCCATGGTTCAGGCAGCGACCCAAAGCATGGGAACGTTTCAGGACACTGATCCGTCCTTCCACACCTGCATGCCAGTTACGCCCTTCCTGGAACCAATCCTGGGCTTCATATTGTTTGCGCTCTTTCGATCGGTAACCTGGTTTCGGTAAGATGACCTGTTTCACTCCCAACTGGAAGGCTTCGGTCTCGTTCGAGGCTGAGTATAAGCCGCGGTCACCACTGGCCAATTCCGGCGCCTGCCCGAATTGTTCACGATGGGAGTGCAAACTGGGCAGCCATTGGTCTTGGTCACTGGGATTGCCAGCCAGGATGCGGTAATGACTGATCAGGCCGCCATCCACTTCATCGAGCCAGACCTTGTGGCCATATTCCACTGGGTGGTTTTCCTTGCCGCGTTTGATGATGTCGGTATGAGCTTCGAAGATACTGACGATCTTCTCCGCAGCAGGCACTTTCTCGTCTTTGAAAATACGGCGGGTGGCCTGGTCGATCACCTGCTCGGCGCGTGGCGCAAAGGTCTTCAAAGTGGCAACCAGTTTTTGCGCCTGGGCGCTGGCGTGTTCTTCAAGCAACGGCAGGACCTCTTGAGCATACTGAAGGGCTGTCCGAGTGATTTCGATCAACCGCCGATAAGCCTGTTTGCCAACTTGTTTGGCTTCATCGCTGCGTTTGCGCATGGCTTCGCTGATCTGATGGGACACGCCTTTGGCTTCCTGGTTCAAGTTCATAAAGTTTTGTTGGACCCACTGGCTGCTCTGGATCAAAACCTTCTTCGCCCGCTCCAGCGTGCGTACCACCACTCGCACACTGTCGGCTAGCATCTGGCTGTCACGGGGTGGATGGATGTTGGTCTCTACTACCGTCCCATCCGTCCGCAACTTACGCCCCTGGGTGACCTTCAGCTTCACTGCCATTTCGCTGATCCGTCGATTGAATTGCTCCAAGGTGCTCGCCTGCACCAGGTTCGCCCAACGGATGAGTGTGGTGTCATCCGGCACCGTGTTCAGGTACACCCGGCAAAATTGCCGCAAAACCAGGCTGTCACACACCGCCCGTTCAAGTTCCTCGTAGCTGTATCCGTACAGCTGCTTGACCACCAGCATACGCAGGATCACTTCCACCGGCGTGGAGTTCCGTCCAGTTCGCAAGGTCAGCGGATAACGCTTGGCCAGATCATGCCTCACCAGTTGAAAAAATACTTCCGCTTCCAAATACCGGTCGATCTTGGCCAGAACAGGGTCCATCTTGGGCACCAGCACAACAATTTGCTCAAAAAGCTTGTCAATTGGATGGCTATCGCGTAACATTGGAAGTGCCTCCTTGGTAGATATTTGGCCTGAATCACCTTATATTTACCAAAGAGGCTTTTGTATTGTCAATTGCTAATGTTCTCGTCTCTTTCGCACCAAAAACTAGTTAGGGGGAAAGTTGTCCATCTCCTCCCGCTCGGTGCTTAATTTACTACGGCCCAAATTCCAAGCACATCGCCGTCATTGCATGGGCATTTCCCGCCCAAGGCAAGATCATCCCAACGGAGGCCTATTTATTTTGGCAGACGCCGGGAGTCACCAGCCGGTTCCAGGTACATTCGGGGTGCTGGGCACAGGATGAGGGATTCTTGAACTGCCCGCAATTGAACGGGACCGGGGTAAAGGTGGGAGTGGGGATGGCGAACAGCACCCGCACCGCGCGGGTGTCCCCCGAGGCAGTCCCGACACCCACCGGCACCCAGCAGCCGACCTGGGGTTCGACCATGATACGCAGCCAGGTGTTCTCCTGGTTGCGCCCATCGATCGGATAGATCTGTCCCTTCATGGCTACATGGTCCGAACCGAAGATCGGATCCGGACCGGATCGGCAGTAGGCATTGACGCTTGGGGTGAAAGAGAATGATGCAGGCGTAGGGGTTGCCGAGGCCGCGACTGCTTCCGTCACCGGGATGCAATTGGAAAATTCGGAGGTGTTCCCGCCGGGATCGGTTACCGTGGAAGTGATGACGTCTCCGGCTTCATAATAAGTGATAGGGACAACCTGGCTAAACGATGCCTGACCGTTGACATTGGTGGTCAGCGTAAATGAATGGATCGTCGCGCGACCTTCTCCGTAACCGGACGGATCACAGAAGGCATCGGAGTGAATTTCCACCGTATAAACCGTTCCGGGGGCGGCGTTGAGCGTCCCGGTGTAAGTGGTATTCTCCGCCACCGGATCGAGGATGGCGGAGATGAGCACGGGATAGTTCTGGCGGTTGTTGTCGCCTGAATCGAGATCCTGCGGATCATTGGGGATCACCGCATTCTCGCTGATGGCGATGCCAAGCAATCCATTGTCGTAGATGGAGTTCGATAGAATGCGATTGCCCGTTGCGCCCCCGCTTTCCGAGATCACGGCCACGCCATTCAGGCCGTTATTGGCAATGACATTGGCCATGTCCGTCCCGTCGATGAAGTTACCCGAGCCCTTGATCAGAATCCCGTTGCCGCCGTTACCCAACTGTATCTCGGTCGTACTCACGCCGATTGAATTGCCTATTACCGTGGCTCCCCGATACAGGAGCAGCCCATCCCCATCGTTGCCCGAGATCAAGTTCCCCTCCCCAAATGTGGAGCCGCCGATGGTCAGGCTGGTATCGCCCATGTTCAAGCCCACCTCGATCCCGGTTCCGTTCCCAAGTGCTGCGGTCCCGGACAGATCGGTACCGATGTAATTATTTCGGATGACGATGCCCGTTGACCCGCTCAAAACTGCAATACCCGGACCGCCATTCCCCGAGATCAGATTGCGGCCTCCTTCAAAGGAGGCGCCGATCACGTGATTGGTGCCCGCCACGCGGACTCCGCCCTTGACGTTCCCGAGGGCGGACATTCCCGCGGCATTGGTTCCGATGCGGTTGCCGTAAACAGAGACATCGCGGGAGCCGTCCTCCACATAAATGCCAAAGAGCTGGTTGGCGGAAATCACGTTCATGGCTCCCGGCTCGCTCCCGCCGATCTGGATGCTCCCCATACCAAAGGCATACACCCCGCTCGCCTGGTTGCCCAGGGCAGCCGTTCCGGTAACATCCGTGCCAATATAATTGCCCTGCACCAGCACGGCGCCGGCTTGGATCCTGACGCCGTTGGCCATGTTCCCCGAGATGACATTCCGGGCTTGGACCGTGGTACCCCCAACCAGGTTCAAGTCCCCGTTGATGGTCACCCCGTTGCCGGTGTTCCCGAAAGCCACGTTCCCGGTGGCACTGGTGCCGATGCGGTTGCCCTGCACGTCGTTGCGCGCGCCGTTGACAACCACCCCGTCCCCGCCATTAGCGGAGATCAGGTTTCCGGTGCTGTCAGACAATCCGCCGATCGTGTTCTCATTTCCGGCCACCAGGATGCCATTGGCTGAATTTCCCAGAGCGGCCGCACCGATGCTGTCCGTGCCGATGTAATTATTGATCACCAGATTATTATCCGAGGCGATGCTGACCCCATTCCCCAGGTTTCCCGAGATCTCATTCCTTTCACCGTATCCGGATCCGCCGATGATGTTCCCATCCCCGCCCTGGATCCAGATGCCGCCATTGGTGGTAGGTCCTCCCGAGCTCCCCACAGCATTGTTGAAGATGTAGCAGCCCACGATGAGATTTCCGCCTATATCAGCAGTGTGGATGCCGGCACTGGAGAAGTTTTTGATGACCAGGGCTTTTACGGTGGTATTGCCACCCACCAGCAGCAGGCCATCCGCATAAGGCCCGGCGGCCAGGCTTCCATCCAGAACGATCAGGGGCACGGAGACATACCCGGGCTGGGTGGTGCCGTCGATCATCACCGGGGCAGTGACCGCCGGCAGGTTGCCTGCCACCTGGATGGTCTGCGTGCCTCCGCCGCCGATATTAAATCTGATCTTGGCGGGTTCCGGCATCGCGTTGGCAGCGAGGATTGCCTCCCTTAGGCTGCAGTGGGAGGCGTCGCAGGTGCCGTCATAGACATCGTTATTGGTATTTACCATGAGAATGGGACCACCGCCACCTCCTCCACCTCCTCCGCATGAGGCGAGCACCCAGCCCAGCACCAGGATCAGGAGCGCCGTTCGCGATAACTTCGACGGGAATTTCATAGCATTTTCTCCTTTTGAAGTCTGTCAACAGCCAGGGTTCCATTTTGGAATGGCGAATAAATTCATCCCTATATTCCTATGTTCCATGCTGATGTCCCTTCCAGTATATGCCACCCCCTCTCACTCTGCAACCATGCCACTATTCCTATTCCTCCAATGCCCTTTTCTTATCGGCTGTGAACAGCCAGGAATCGCGACAGCCAGCTTAATTGCTGGCTGTCTGATACCCCTGGGGTGTAGTTACGGCATAATTTTATAATAGATAGGGTAAGCAGTGATTCTTCTGTAGAGATCAAGCCCATTCCAGGATGATTGACTTATGGACAATCGTATATAACGGTACCCTCAGTTGGGGTCGAACCCTTGCAGGAATTACTTCAGATGATCTTCATCGCAACATTCGGACAGCCAACAGTTTGCGTTACTGGCAGGTGGCGGGTGTGGACAATGTGTGATATGTAGGAAAAGCGCGAAGTCGGGAAAATGCTTGATCATGGCAATGAATCCCACCTATCCAAGGCATGCTTTGTTGGGCGGCGGTTTTGTAAGATGCTCGCGGTACGTAACATATTAGTGACCGTCATTTAACCGGTGTCGGAGTACCTGCTGTCGTTTTGGTGAGGCAGGCAGGAGGAAGACTATAACTGTTGCCAAACAACTCGGGAGGCCAGCATGCATCGGCAAAGGCATTCGTTGTGTCGCTACCCAGGATGTGGTTGAGGATGTCACGGTATTGTGCCACGCTCGGTACAGGTTGTTTGTACCCTTCCACATAAACCTGGCCTCCACCGGATTGATATAAGCTGTCCAACTCGTTCAGACTAAGAGCCAGGTCCGTCAATTTGAAACCGTTTTGCTGGCAGAGTTCAGAGATCAACCATCCGCCATAGTCCCCGGGAGGAAGTGGATTGCGGTAGGAACAGAATCCGGCAGGGTCCAATATCCCGACCGCATAAGAGGGAATCGGTACTACAAAATCGTGCAAGGACTCCGCTATATAATCCTGGAAATTCCCTGCCTTCCCAGAGATCCTCCCAAAGAAGATCGTGTGCATGTATTCGTGAACGGGGAAGTATTGTCCATCAAGCTGAGCTGCCATCCGGATCTTCTCCTCGACCGTGGGGTAGTATCCGGGTCCATCGGTGCAGGTGTATGCCTGATGCATGCCGGAGTAGATATAGGCATGTCCCCCTGGGAATTCACTGCATATACTGTCCTCGAATACCAAATGCATGTCGACTGGCTGCAGCTCGGTCAGGGTATCAACTCCGGTCAATTTGATCAGCTTGGCATGTGCGAGGCGAAAGCCGGTGTATTCTGCAAAAATGTATTGCTGATCAAGCGGGCAAGGATCCTGGCAAACGAACCGGAACGGGTCGCCAGGAATTTGATATGCTTTGTAAGGCACTCCCTCAATTTGGATTGAGCTGACCGGGACGGGGACGATCGCGATGGGCGTGGATGTGCCTTCGCCTGTCGCTTCGGCAGTCTGGCCGATGATTTGCACATCATTGGTCGGGGCGGAGGTTATTCCTCCACCGGTAGCTCTTGGCAGATTGCAGCCAGCCAGCCCAACCATCAGGATAACTGATACCAAAAATTTGCGGACGATATTTCCTCCTTTATTGGAACTATATAATGTGTGGTCTGTGTTGTGGAGCTTCGGGCCACACAACTCACGTAGAAGCGGATCGTATAACGGCATAGGGGCGATCCGTATAGAACCTTAATTGCTCAGGTGTTTATACGGCGAAAGAGCGAAACTCGAAAGGGTAAGTAACCATACACCACTAAGGCTATCTTGTATTTACTATATAACAAATATGGAAATGGAGTCAACCAGATTTTGCCCAACTATTTCCTCGTTAATTGTATTTTGCACACCGTGTCTCTCAAACTGTCTTTTCTAGTCGGCTCGTGAGCCGCCGGGCGGGTGTGTTTTACGGTTGATAAGGTGCAAGGTTGGGATTAGTGGTTGAATGGAATCACGGACACCCGTCAATACTGACGGGTATCCGTTTGGGTACCTCCCGCGTCTGCGGGACGATTTCCCCAGGTTTAAAACGAGGCGGGTGTTTTGCATGGTCATCCGGTCCATTCAACCGTGACGGCCTTGCTAACACCCGTATATAGTAGTGCCCCCAAGGAGGCTCGAACCCCGGTGGAATATAGGACCTGCTGGTTATAAAGGCGGGGTTTGATATCCGAGCCAATTCACAGCTTTGTGCAGGTCTGATTCCCCGGATTTATAAACAAAACTGACATTCTATAAAGTAAATCAGTCTCCGGCTGTTTCTTCTTTTGCCTTCTCGGCAATTTTCTTGATGGCAACCCCAATCCCTGCCAGCGGATTTCCCAGCGTTGCCACAACTACATCCAGGATATCCGGTGCCATGCGTACGATATTACGAAAATGGCGTGATAAGAAATTCTCGTCTACCTCTTCTTTTTTCGTTGCAGCCTGTGTAACAACGGACTGGACTTCCTGTACCTCGGATTTTAAATCCGCCTTAATGACAGGCGAAGTATCTGGCCGTGAACTCGATGGTGTTGTAGATTTGCTCGAATAACTTTCCAATTTCCGCCACGCTCAGGCCGGTCGACGTCTTCTGGATGGAAATATCCCCTCCCGCAATGTTGATCTCCCCACTGACACCTGAGATGGTTCCGACCTTAATGTTCACTTGCTTTTTGTTTGTTATATTTTTCTTTGCCATGTTTGCCTCACTGATTCAAGGTCACTGATCTGCCGGTAAATTTGGGCAGGGTAGTTGATCGTTCGTAGGGTAAGGTTGGTCAGGAAAATATAAATTCCACTCATCCCGGGTGAAATTGCGGCCAACACGTTTGCACGTTATTTCGATCAATGATGGCGAATCAAGACTCCACAATATAATGGACGTGTCAAAACTCCCTGAAGCCAGGGTCCAATCGTCTGGACTAAAGGCCACACTTGTTACATCATCCGCATGCCCCTTGAGCGGCCCGTCGATGGGTTTCCGGCTGGCGACATCCCACAGGAGGACGGTATTGTCCCAACTCCCTGAAGCCAGGGTCCGGCCGTCCGGACTGAAGGACACACTCGTTACATAACTTGTATGCCCTGTGAGTGGCCCCCCGATGGACTTACGGCTGGCTACATCCCATAGGAGGATAGTATTATCATCGCTTCCTGAAGCAAGGATCTTGCCGTTCGGGCTGAAGGCTACGCTCTCGACCCAATCAGTGTGCCCGATGAGCGGCCCGCCGATAGGCTTTCGGTTGGCCACATCCCATAGGAGGATAGTGTCATCCTCACTCCCCGAAGCCAAAGTCTTGCCGTCCGGGCTGAAAGCCACACTTGTTACCCAACCCATGTGCCTTGAGAGTGGCTCGCCGATGGGCTTCCGGCTGACTACATCCCATAGGATGATAGTGTCATCCTCACTACCCGACGCTAATGTCTTGCCGTCCGGGCTGAAAGCCACACTCGTTACCTTACTCGTATGACCTATGAGTGGCCCGCCGATGGGCTTCCGGCTGGCCACATCCCACAGAATAATAGTTTTATCCTCACTACCCGAAGCCAATGTCTTGCCGTCCGGGCTGAAGGCTATCCCCATCACCGAATCCGTATGCCCTGTGAGCGGCCCGCCGATAGGCTTTCGGTTGGCCACATCCCATAGGAGGATAGTGTCATCCTCACTACCCGAAGCCAATGTCTTGCCGTCCGGGCTGAAGGCTACACTCGTTACCAAATTGTTATTTCCGGGGAGCGGCTGGCCGATGATCTGGCGGGTTTCCACATCCCACAGGATGATAGTATGATCATCACTTCCTGAAGCGAAGATTTTACCGTCCGGGCTGAAGGCTACACTTGTTACCGAATCTGAATGCCCTGTGAGCGGCCCACCGATGAGCTTCCGACTGACCACATCCCAGAGGAGGATGGTATTGTCCCGGCTTCCTGAAATCAAGGTCTTACCATTCGGACTGAAAGCCACGGTATTTACTATGTCTTTATGTCCGGTGAGAGGCTGGCCGATGGGCTTCCGGCTGGCCACATCCCAGAGGAGGATAGTGTGGTCCAGGCTCCCGGAAGCCAGGGTCCTGCCGTCCGGGCTGAAGGCCACACTTGTTACCCAATTTCTATGCCCGGTGAGTGGTTGGCCGATGAGCTGGCCGGTCTCTACGTCCCAAAGGATGATAGTATTATCATAACCTCCTGAAGCGAGGGTCTTGCCGTCCGGGCTGAAGGCCACACTCGTTACCGAATCCGTATGCCCGGTGAGCGGCTGGCCGATGAGCTTCCGGCTGGCCACATCCCACAGGAGGATGGTATGGTCCCAACTCCCTGAGGCCAGGGTTTTGCCGTCCGGGCTGAAGGCCACACTCGTTACCGAATCCGTATGCCCGGTGAGCGGCTCGCCAATGGGCTTCAGGCTGGCCACATCCCACAGGTGGATGGTATGGTCCCAACTCCCCGAGGCTAGGGTCTTGCCGTCCGGACTGAAGGCCACACTTGTTACCCAATCCATATGCCCGCTAAACGGCTCGCCGATGGGTTTCCGGCTGGCCACATCCCACAGGATAATAGTACCATCTGGGCTTCCCGAAGCCAGGGTCTTGCCATCCGGGCTGAAGGCAACACTCCTTACTGCATTTTTATGCTCGGTTAGAAATCGAATTAATTGTGGATTTGCCTGGGCATTATCTAATAAAGCACTGAATGTCTGAAGATTGTTGTTCATCCTGAACGCTTCGATCCCCAGCAATGAGCTAAGGAGAAAGTTTTTCTCGCGCGAGGCAACCGATTGCGCTGCCAATTCACCGGCGCGAGCAATTTTTGCCTGCCGTTGAGCCTCTGCCGCGTTTGCCTGCGCAGTTGCTTGTTGTGCGACCGCCAATGTGCTGGCTGCCTGAGCAGTTTCAGCATTGCGAGATGCTTCGATTGCATTTCTCTGTCCCCAGAATGCAAGCAGTGACATCGCAAGTGCTACAACTACCAGGCCGATGAATAAAGCATTCCTGCGGCGCTCGCGGGCGCGGCGCTCGCGGCGTGCAACCTTCTGGCTTTCAATATAAAGAGTCTCCGCCTCCGGTGAAAATCGCAGTTCGGTCCGGTGAGGTTCGATGATTGCCAGCCGTTCAGCGCTCAGCAAGGTCTTGTAGCGTTGATAGGTGCGCACCTCCTGGTCGAGCAGTTCCTGGGCTGCCTTGCGCGCCTGCTCTTTGGGGTCAAGTTCAATCTCCTTGACCAGGTAATCGTGTACCAATTCAAGGGTTTCTACTGCCGAGGGTTGGATCGAGACCAGCCGCCGTTCAACCAGGCGCGCCAGGACGGTATCCAGCTGTCCTTTGGTTACTCCTCCGATACGCAATTCTTCGGCCAGATCGTTATAAGTGCGTACGGCGCGCTGGCGGTCGGCCGTGATAAGAGCACGCAATACCTTCCAGGAAACAGATTGTTCGTCCCGAGGAAGTTGATCTAATTGGTGCTTCAGATAATCACGCAGGATACCTTCTGCGCCTCCCAGTTTTTGATACATCTCACGGGTTACGATCTGACCATCAGGCAGGTCCTGGGTAAGAGCCGAGCAAACCAGCTGCAACTGCGTTGGAGCAATTTCGCCGTTGCTCTCCAGTTCCTTAAGGATGTCTTCGACAAGTTCAGGCTTAAATTCGATCGAATGAAGTTTGGCAGGTTCTACCAGTGCCTGTTGCGCCTCGTCGTGGCCCAGGCGGTTCAGGCGATAGGTGTTCTTGAAGGGAGTGACCCCAAAGGCTTCCAGTTCAGACAGCTTACCAAAATCTTCCTCCCGTAGGGCGATAATCCAGTTCACCTTCAAGCTGGAGTTGTTCAGGCAGTCTGCCAGCGCTTCGTAGAAGGGTTTTCGATCATCCTTATCGAGCAGGTTGAAGAATTCCTCGAACTGGTCGAGCAGGAGATATAGGGTATGTTCTGGACCAAGAATGCCACACACCTGCCGCAGGAACTCGCGCAGTGGAGCTTGTGCTAGTTCGGGTGCCTGCCTTAAATCTGGCAGGAAAGTCCTCTTGATGAACTCGCCCGGGTCGTCCTTGAATGTGCGCATGCGGATGGCGAGATGCCCATTGGCAATCAAATGAGCCGCAACTCCCGCCTGCAGCAGCGAAGTTTTGCCTGCACCCGATTCGGCCTGCAGGATGGTCAGCGGGTCGCGTTTAAGACACTTGAGCAAATCACCCGTAGCTTGCTGCCGACCAAAAAAGATCTCGGCTTCGTTTAGGTTATAGGCTAGTAAGCCTTTGTATGGTCCGCCTTCGCCGGTTTTCTGGCTGGCCTGGTTCTTCAGGTTCTGGATGAAAATACCAACGCCCTGGGCAAGCAACTGCCGCTCGAATTCGCGCCCCTGCGCCGCTTCTTCAGAAGCGGTCAGCGAGCGCTCGTAAATGGTCTGAATGTTCTTGACGATATTGCCGGCTGCAATATTGACTTCCCCGCTTACACCGGATATGTCACCGACCTTGATTTTTCTCCGGGTCATTACGCACCTCCCCGTGTGAAATAGTAACCTTGAAATCAGTATACTGCGATTTAAAAATTTAATAAAGCAGTCATCACTCAGAGTCGCCTTTCCTGTTTCGGGTGCAATCGGGTATTTGAATGTCGATTATTATCCTCAAAAACCGGTATTAAACAAAATTAGCATTCTGTTAGAGTTGGTCAATTGGGAAACGCCCTGGGCGGCCTCCTCACCCAATACGACCATTGAATGATGCGTTAATCGTCACGGCCAGGACAGTTTGCTAACCACGCAGGCGATTAGTGGGCAACAAGATAGGCGCATATTATCCTTATACTAGGCGCGATAGAGGAGGTTTGAAATTACGAAAGGTAACAAACAAGGAGGGTATTCAGGTATATCTGATTTCGGGATGTATTTCTAACAGTGCTTGAATTGTGATAAAAAGCACAGTATTATGTATAAACATTAGGGAAATTAAGAGACCACAGTTTAGTGAGTATATCTCACACACTTTAATAAAGACCGAATTCATATCAATCAGGAGGTGAAAGGATAAACTAATTCTTGTCTGCCATTGCAGATTGATTTTCGAAATTAAAATTTCGAGCAACCCAAGGGGCGAATATTGCAGGATGTATTGCCGAGGGGATAAAAGGTAATCATCGGGCCAGGTTGCGCCCACAGTGGCTCTATTTGTAAAATAGAGAACACATCCTTTCCGTAGATGAAAGCATAGTTGGAGGGTCACTTCTATGAAAACCAAATTCCTATCGGGCGGGGGATTATTACTCCTCTTACTCGTCCTTGGAGTGGGAGCCGCCTACGCATTCACTGATAACGGTGTAATCCATGCCTGCGTCAAAGATAACGGCCAGGTCCGCATCGTCAAATCCGCTTCGGAATGCAAGGGCCAGGAGACGCATATTCAGTGGAACATCGTAGGTCAACGTGGGCCCAAGGGTGACCAGGGCGCGCCTGGGCCAAAAGGCGACACCGGACCCACCGGACCACAAGGGGAGGCGGGTCCGGCTGGGCCTGTGGGGCCAAAGGGAGATACAGGCGATCAAGGGGCTCAAGGTGCACAGGGCGAGAAGGGTGACACGGGTGCTACAGGCCCGGCTCCTATTCTCGTGACGCTCCTAGTTGGGGATCCTAACTGCCCGATGGGAGGTACCAAGTTCACCTCCGGTGACTCCATCACATATGCATGTAACGGGGCTCAAGGATCTAAAGGTGATACCGGTCCACAAGGACCTGCCGGTCCTGCAGGATCAGGGTTGGACTCCTTCGATGCACTTTCCGGGCTTGCATGTGTGGGACCCGCAGGAGCCGGCACGATTACAATCACCTATGCGCAGGATGGTGAGGTCCAACTCCGCTGCGTTGCGGCACCCATCCCCCCATCTCCTCCATCCATTTCGATCCAGCCGGCCGATGTCACGGTCGCCGAAGGGGAGGGCGCAATCTTTTCCGTAGTCGCCAATTCGACGACATTTCCATTCTACCAATGGCGGCGTGATGGCATCGACATCCCATTCGCGAAATCTGACCACTATTCAATCAATCCAGTCCAGCTTGCCGACAACGGGGCGAAATTCTCCTGCGTGGTTGCTAATTTCTACGGCAGCGCAATCAGCCGGGAAGCTGTACTCAATGTTACCCCGTTTGTCAAGTATGCCCATACCATCCTGATCGATGGCCAAAATGATTTCCTGCCAGAAGAAACCTTCACGACCTCGAGCCGGGATTATACGGGCTATATCACTTGGGATGCAGACTATCTTACATTTGGGATGGATGGATCGGATGTCGGCAGCGGCAGCGACCACGTTCAGATGGTCATCTATCTGGGGAGTTCGGGCGGCGGGACCAGCACCGGTCTATCCCTCAATAGCCAGCAGCCGGGACTGCCATTCGTGGCGAATTACGCGATCCAATCGAAATTCAACGGGGAAACTGTTTTTTGGAAAACCGATGGCGGCAGCTGGTCGATGGCAAACGCGCCGAGCCTGATCGTTCAGGGAAAGGACAATTTCGTCGAGCTGCACGTTTCTTGGGCGGATTTGGGCGATCCTTCGACGGTGCATGTTGTCGTCGCGGTCGTCAAGGATCAGTCTGGTATAGAATACACTTTTGCCGGATTGCCGGGTAACTCATTTACGGATGGCTTTGATCCAGACTATACAACATACTTCATGTTCGATCGCGATCTAAATACAAAGCCGTACGGATATTACTCCATGCCTTAGCTTTATCTGAAATGACCATCTGCCGGTGCCATTCTTGGAGAGCAGAAACCCATAAGTAGGCCACGATTCACTGGTGCATGCGCACCCACGTAAAGTAGGTCATGCTCGAAGCATGACCTACTTCTTATTCGCTTCCTGCTAACTGGATGGCAATCGATCGGTGTTAATCCTTTCCCGAAGTGGACTTGATCCCCTGCCGCGCATGGCTTTCCGGATGGCCGGGGCGAGCTTCTTCGCCATGCGACCAGGTAGATCAGCTCATCTTCTCCGCTGGTTTTTTTCTTGACATTTCCCCGATTTGGTATATACTTGCATTCTTAGAACAGGAGTTCTATTTTACCACAAAAAAAGAAGGGCACGATCTCTCGTGCCCTTGCGACAGGTTAAGGACCCGGTCGTGGCGGAAACGCCCCTTCCGTCGCATACCAGTCCCCCGGGTTGATATTCTCGGTCACCTGCGCTTCAACCACGACTACATCCATGAGTGTATGATCGTTGCAGCCGACTTGCAAGCCGCAGGGGACAGCCTGGGAGTACCCGCCCGCAATTTTGGATGCCGGGTCGAGCACATAAGCGACGACATGGTAGGTTCCCGCAGGGATCGAATCGATGCGATAGGTGCTCTGGTTTTGGACGGTATCCACAAAATAGAACTTGGTCACATCGACCGCGTCAAATGCGACCACGCGCAGCTCGGGGATCACTTCGCTCGGATAAGAAAGATGACCCGCGATCGACCCGCTGGCAGGCCCTGAGGTGGCACTGGGAATCACGAGGGTGGCGGTGACCTGAATATCCACAGGATTTAGGGCTGTCTGGGTGGGTGTCAATGGCGCCGTGAAATTGCAAAAAACGGCCGAGAACAAGAGCAGAGGCAGGAAACCGACCCAGCTTTTGATCTTCATCCTCTCCTCCGGGACTATATGCTAAGGCACACCAGCCGGCTTAGACCGATAGGAGCCTGACCAATCGGTGATGTCGCACGTTACCAATTCGTTGCTCTTTACTTTAACAATGGTGGTACATCCGCCTGCATGCCCGGAGGGGTCGTAGGCCACCACCTGATAGGTGCCCGGGATGAGGTAATCGCTGGTCATCGAATAATATGTGGCACCCATCCCAGGTCTCCAATAAGAATAGTTGTATGGGGATTCTTGCTCATACGCTACGATGGTCAACTGTGGAATGGATCCGTATGGATATCCCGAGATATTTCCCTCGATCGTCCCGGGAACCGGAACCCCCGTGGAGGTGGCCTCGAGCGTCGCGGTCAACGAAGGCAACGGGGTCAGGGAAGCCGTGGGCAATTCCGTCGTCGGTGAGACGGCCATAGGGCTGGTCAGCGGGGCTTGCGGCCCGGTTGGGGTCGAGAGAGCTTGCAGGGTGGCCGCCACGATGCTGGCGACCGCGTTCGCGTCCGGAGTAGAAGGGCCAGCACTTGGCAAGTTACATGCGACGAGGAAAGCCGTAGCCAGAAAAATGGATAGGCACCGATACATTGTAAGTCTCATTTGTAAACATACTCCTTCAACTGAGAAATGGGAGCCGAGGAATTATCCCCCGGGATAAACACACAATCATCACGTGAACAGTAGTATAGCTGATCCCAACGGTTCAACGCACGTTTCCAGTCCGAATTGACTTTCTCAACCTCCTGGGCGATTTTCTTTATCAGGTCCTGGTATTCCTGGTACTTCTTCTGATATCGTCTCGTTCCGAGGATGCCAAGCAACACAGCCCCACCAATAAAGGCCAGCGCACCTATAAAAATGAATAAGCCAAAGAATATATAAAAAAGGGTGTTATTCGTCAAAGAATAACTCCCGATCGAAACAATGCTGTAACCGGTCATGAACAATCCTAAAACACCTGCCGCCAGTCCAATCAAAATGAGCAGGACGACCCAGCCGATCAGGCTGCCGCGCGAGGGTGCCGGGGGCTCATCCGGGTGATACTGGGGGTCAGGAGGAGGGGCAAGGCGTTGACCAAGATAGGAGACCTGCGTCCGGGTAAAAGGGACCTCGCGTATCACCACGCTCTGCTGCCCCTGAGAGCCAACGGTGACTTCGTTCTTTTGTTCGTTACCGGTTATTTCCTGCGTCTGGCTGGCGATGATTGCGGTCACTTTCTCGGATTTGTCATTCCGACCGCATTGGGGACAGCGCGCATACGCTTCCAGCAGCACACCACCGGCGTCGTGCTTGACCATATGCTCGGTTCCACAATGCTGGCAGGTCATGGAGGTCGCATTTTTTGAGACTTTCAACTTCCCCCCACAGGAAGGGCACACAAGGGAAATAAGTTCCGCCATATCTCTCTCCTGGTGGCTGTTTGCACTAATTATAGAACAAAATATATTTTGAGAAGAACCTAAGAATTGGATACTGGCCTCTGGATACTGGCCTCTTGACATATGCCCGGGGCAGGCATATACTGCGCCGGGTTAACCATATGAAACCTCATCTTTCACATGACTTGGATCATAGACGCAAGATCGTCTTTTTCCCTGCCTTCTGGATGACGCCCGGGTATAAGCCTTATTAAAACCCGCCTTGACGGTTATGTGACCTCGCCCCCGCGTCTCCACCAGCGCAGGGGCAGATTTTTTTATCGGAGGTTTGCCATGAGCTTCCTGCCGTCGATCAAAATCCCTCTGCGCCCCATCAGCCTCGGCCGCACGAACGGAATCAACGTCTCCAAACAACTGGTGGATTGTGCCCGGGCTGAAATTCCCGCCGTCCTGGATCAATTGAACAGCCGCAACAACGGTCTGACTCTGGCAGAGGTGGAAGCGCGCCTGGAGCAATTCGGGCGCAACGAAGTTGCCAAAGAAAAACGGCGCAGTTGGTTGATGCGCCTGTGGGATAACGTCAAGAACCCCCTGGTCATTCTCCTAACAATTCTGGGAATTATCTCTTTTTTGACCGGGGACTTGCGCGCCACGATCGTCATCCTGGTCATGGTCCTGCTCGGCATCGTGCTGCGGTATGTCCAGGAAAGCCGGGCGGACGAGGCTGCCGAAAAACTCCAGGCCATGGTCAGGACCACGGCCACGGTGATTCGGGACGGTCAGCGACAGGAAATTCCGCTCAAAGAACTGGTCCCGGGGGATATCGTCGTCCTGGCGGCCGGGGACATGATCCCGGCGGACGTGCGCGTCCTGACCGCCAAGGACCTGTTCCTCAACCAGGCTGCCCTGACCGGCGAATCCATGCCGGTGGAAAAGACGCCCTTCCCGGTGAATGGATCCAGCCATAATCCCCTGGAAATGCCGGACATCTGCTTCATGGGCTCCAACGTGGAAAGCGGCACAGGCACTGCCGTGGTTGTCCACACCGGCAGCCAGACCTATTTCGGATCGCTGGCGAGCAGCATCGTAGGACAACGCGTGCTGACCAGCTTCGACAAGGGCGTCAACCAGTTCACCTGGCTGATGATCAGCTTCATGGTCATCATGGTGCCTCTGGTCTTCCTATTCAACGGCCTGAGCAAGCACAACTGGCTGGAAGCCTTCCTCTTCGCCCTGGCAGTCGCCGTCGGACTGACCCCCGAGATGCTGCCCATGATCGTCACCGTCAACCTTTCCAAGGGCGCCATATCCATGTCCAGGAAAAAGGTGATCGTCAAGCGCTTGAACTCGATCCAGAACTTCGGCGCCATGGACGTGCTCTGCACCGACAAGACCGGGACGATCACCCAGGGCAGGATCGTCCTGGAAAAACACCTGGACGTCAAGGGCAATCCCAGCCAGCGGGTCCTGCATTATGGCTATATGAACAGCTATTATCAGACCGGCTTGAAGAACCTGATGGACGAGGCCATCCTCAACCACGTCAACCTGAACGATGACCTGCAGGTGGACGAGCTGTACCGCAAGATCGACGAGCTGCCTTTCGACTTCCAGCGCAAGCGCATGTCGGTGATCGTGGAGAACGAAAAGAACCAGCACATCCTGATCTGCAAGGGCGCGGTCGAGGAGATCATGCGCCTCTCGACCCACGTCGAGATCGGCGGCGAGGTCTTGGAAGTGACTCCCGAGCACGATGAGCACCGCAAGCGGCGCGTTAGGGAATTGAACGCTGAAGGCTTCCGCGTGATTGCCGTGGCTTACCGGGTCTTCCCCGGGGAGAATGACCAGCCGCACTACACGGTCCAGGACGAATCTGAAGCTGACCCTGCTCGGCTACATGGCTTTCCTCGACCCGCCCAAGGACACCGCACCCAAAGCACTCACCAAACTCCACCAGCATAACGTCGACGTCAAGATCCTGACCGGCGACAACGAGGTGGTCACCGGGAGCATCTGCCAGCAAGTGGGCCTGCCCGTCGAGCACATCCTGCTCGGCGAAGAAATCGAGGGGATGAACGACGCCGAGTTAGCCGAGGCCGCTGCTGCCACCACGGTCTTCGCCAAGCTCTCCCCGTCCCACAAGGAGCGCATCATCCGCGCCCTACAGGGCAGGGGTCACGTGGTCGGTTTCATGGGCGACGGGATCAACGACGCCCCGGCGCTGAAAGCCTCGGACGTGGGCATTTCTGTGGATTCAGCGGTGGACATCGCCAAGGAATTCCTCCGACATCATCCTGCTCGAGACCAGTCTGCTGGTCCTGGAAGCGGGCGTGATGGAAGGCCGCAGGGTCTTCGGCAACATCATCAAATACATCAAGATGGCAGCCTCGTCCAATTTCGGCAACATGTTCAGTGTGCTGGGCGCCAGCATCTTCCTGCCGTTCGTACCCATGCTGCCGATTCAGGTATTGACCAACAACCTGCTGTACGATTTTTCCCAGACCACCATCCCGACCGATGAGGTGGACGCCGAGTGGCTGACCAGGCCGCGCAAATGGGCCATCGGCGAGCTGCGCCGATTCATTATTTTCATCGGACCGATCAGCTCGATCTTCGACTACCTGACGTTCTTTATCATGCTGTTCGTGTTCAAGTGCATCCTGTTCGGCGCGCCAGGGATCTCGACGCAGATGAATTAATACTACCAGGAGCTTTTCCATACCGGCTGGTTCGTAGAATCGCTTTTCACCCAGACCCTGATCATTCACATTATCCGCACGAACAAAGTCCCTTTTCTGCAAAGCCGGGCGAGCAAATCTTTGCTCATCACCTCCCTGGTGATCGTTGCGATTGGCGGAACCCTGCCCTTCTCACCGCTGGCAAGTACGCTGGGCTTTGTACCGCTGCCGCCGTTGTTCTGGTTACTGCTGGCAGGCATGCTTTTGGCTTATGTGGTGCTGACGCAGGTCATCAAGACATGGTTCTACCGGAAGTATGGAGACTAGAGAAGATCAAAATCGTGATTTCTGTTACAATATTTTCTTGCTTTCTCCACCTGCGTCTCAATAATATCGATTAGAGCCAATGATGACGAAAAAAGATCGCCCGAAAATAAAAATATGCGAAGACGGCCCGTATGTCGTTTCCGCAGGGATTCCGCTCGCCGACCAGATCATGGTCCCGGATGAAGCCGGGCTGTCCGTAGCCTGGCGACAGGGAAAAGATTATCCCACGCAGGGCGAGTACGAGCTATGCCGCTGTGGGCACTCCAAGAACAGACCGTTTTGCGATGGGACGCACAACGAAATCCTCTTCGACGGCACCGAGACCGCCAAGCGCACGTCCTTCATCAGCCAAGCCGAGCCGATTACGGTCGGTCCGGAGATGAACCTGATCGACGTCCCTGCGCTGTGCGCCCTGGCCCGCTTCTGCGACCGGGTTGGAGGGGTCTGGGACAACACGCGCCAGTCCGACGACCCTGAAGCCAGGAAAATTGCCCTGCAGGAAGTTGCGGATTGCCCGGCCGGCCGTCTCGTCTTGCGGGATAAGCAAGGCAACGACCTCGAGCCCAGGCTGGAGCCTTCGATTGGCCTGGTGATCGATCCCGTCCTGAACGTGCTCGGTCCCCTCTGGGTGCGCGGCGGGATCCCGATCGAATCCGCCGACGGCCGGGTCTACGAGATCCGCAATCGCGTGACCTTATGCCGCTGTGGAAAATCGACCAACAAGCCGTTCTGCGACGGCAAACATGAAGAATAACAAATTGCATTTTTCAGCTCTAAAAACGCTGCCTTTTCCATCTGGCAGCGTTTTTTTATCACTGGCAAAACCGCCGTCTGCCAACAGAAACCGGCAAAAAACGTATATGGGGATAGAAATTTAATCATCCAGCAGTCAGTAATAAGTGAATATAACAGGCCCGAACCTCGTTAACTACTTAGAGCGTTGAAAGCAAGGTCAAAAGGAATGAGCGTGCTGGCAGTGCCTCTTGTGGAAACTGAAGCAACCCTGGTGATCAAAGCCGGACAGGGCGACCGCAGTGCGTTCGGCGAGCTCGTCCGCTGGCACCATCCCGGGGTCGTGAATGTCGTCTACCGGATGTGCGGCGATGTCCAGCTCGCCGAGGACGCCGCCCAGGAGGCCTTCCTGCAGGCCTGGCAGCACTTCGAATTGTTCCGCCCCAGCTCCTCCTTGCGCAATTGGCTTTACCGTATCGCCGTAAACGCGGCCGTGGACACACTGAGACGGGCGCAGGAAAAACCTATGCCGCCGCTCGACTCTCTCCCGGATCACGACCCGGGACCGGGTCCGGAAGCGCAGCTCATCCGCTCCGAACAGAGCTGCATGGTCCAGCGGGCCATCCTGTCGGTGACCGGGACCAACCGGGCGGTGCTGGTCTTGCGGGAGTACGGCGGACTGTCTTATCAGGAAATATCCGCCGCCTTGGACATCCCCATCGGCACGGTCATGTCCAGGCTCAACCATGCCCGCGATCGACTGCGTGAAATATTGGAGCCTCAGTTGATGATGGAGAAAGAATATGATTGAGCATGTCACCGAATGGCTGGGCGCTTATCTGGATAACGAGTTGCACGGCCTGAGGCTGCGCCAGGTCGAAACCCACCTGGGGGTATGCGCCGCCTGCCGGTCCGAGCTCGAAAGTCTGCGCAAGTTATCAGGGCTTTTACAGCAGCCTCTCCCGCAAGGGTTAGCCTCCACCGAGAAATTCGCCTCCAACCTGGCCCTCAGGCTCCCGCGACGCCCGGTGCAGGATTTCAGCCGGAAGGTCCTCCAGGTCGGGTGGTGGTTGATCCCGTTTGCGGTTTTATCGGTATGGATTTGCCTGCAAATTGCAGCGAGGCTGAGCTTCTTGATTTCAGCCGCCGGGGATGCCGGTCTGCTGGCGAACCTCAGTCCCTGGTTTCAACCTGCCACCCAGCAAACCGAATGGTTCACCACGACGATGAATATATTCGGGAACCAACTTGTCGGAAACAAACTGATCACGCTGGAAACATTAAACTGGGTCGACCTTTTCATCCAAGATACGACCTTCCAGCTCAGCTGGCAAATCGCACTTGGGGTGATCTATTTGGGTTGGATATTCTCCGGGTGGATCCGCTTCCGGAAAAAGACTGCGGTGCAATCTGCGCACCTTCCGCGGACTTCATCCTTATCGTGAATGCGACAACCGGTTCTTCTAAGCTCGATGGGACCGATGGAAAATAATCAAAAGGAGAGTGTAATATGTTGGACATTGGAAAGATCCTGAAGCGAGCCTGGCACATCCTGTGGAACTATAAAATCCTATGGATCTTCGGCATCCTGCTGGCCATCACCAGCGGCGGAAGGGGCGGGGGCAGCAACGGTGGAGGTGGAAGTGGCGGCGGGAGCGGTTACGAATTCGGCGGAGGTCAGCCTGATCTGTCCCAGGCTCCGCAGTGGATCCGCCAGTTAAACGATTGGTTCCAGCAGAATCTCGTCCCGCTGTTCGTTCAGCCCGCGCAGCACATTTCCACGTTCATCTGGATCGGGGTTGGGCTGCTGCTCTTCATCCTCGTCGTCTCCGCCATCCTGACCGTCGTCCGCTACGTTTCCGAGACGGCCGTCCTGCGCATGGTCGACGAGTACGAGCAGACCGGCACAAAGGTCGGTTTCAGGCAAGGCTGGAAAAAGGGCTGGTCACGCGCCGCCTTCCGTATCTGGTTGATCGATTTGCTGATCATCGCGATCCCGATATTCGTCCTGATACTGCTGCTCATCGGCCTGGGCCTGGCGGTCTATTCCGGCGCGGGGGCCAGCAATCACGCCCTGCTCTGGACCAGTGTGGCATTTGCCGTCGCCTGCTTCCTGCCATTCATCGTACTGTTCGTCTTGCTGATGATATTCGTGAGCCTGCTGCGCCAATTCTTCGTGCGCAAGGCCGCCCTGGAGAACCTGGGCGTCCGCGAATCCTTCCGGCAGGGCTGGCAGATGTTCAAGCGCAACTGGAAAGACGCCGGCCTGATGTGGCTGGTCATGGTCGGCCTGGGGATTGGCTTTGCCCTGGCCACCGTGGTCGCCGTGATCGTCCTGATCCCGGCGTTTATCCTGACCGGCGCAGTCGGTTTGATCGTGGCGGCTGTCCCGGCGCTGATCGCCTTCGGTATTTCCAGCCTGTTTACAATCGCCCCTCTGGCCTGGATCATCGCCGCGCTCGTCGGCCTGCCGTTCTTCATCCTGGTCCTGGGGTCTCCACTGGCACTGATCGGCGGGTGGGCGCAAATCTTCACCTCCTCCGTCTGGACGCTGACCTACCGTGAGCTGAAAACACTGGAATATATCTCACCGCCGCAGGCGACCGTGACAAGTTCCTGAACGCTGCGCGGATTACAGAGTACTGCGTAAATATCTAAACCAAAGTCACATTACTTACGGGTGATTCGGCAATAGCAATTTCAGATATTTATTTATGAAGCAGTAAAAATACTGGCTGCAATTCCATGCGGCCAGTATTTTTATTGATCCATGCAGCGGGCAGCTCCCGCCTCGGATTAGAACACCGGCAGGACACTCGTGCTATACTGGAGCACAACACACGAGGAGGCTGCCATGTCCGCATACGATCTCGAATCCCTTTCCCTGCCCAAGCTTTCCGGGTTCGGTTTACGCCTGTTCGCCGCCCTGCTGGATTCGCCTCTCACCCGCCGGTTTCTCCTGCCCGGTCTGCTGCGACAAGGCGGCGTGGACCGGCTGCGCGCCCTGAGGCTGGCAGAAGACCCGACCATGTACCCGTATGCCCCGGCAGAGGAACGGGCAACCGGTCCGCTTACCCCGGTTGAAGTGGAAACCACCCTGCTCCCACTGCGCCATCCCGCTTCTTTCCCGACCGCCCGGGATTATTCCGCTGACTATCGCGCCGGAAAAATCACTCCGGTCGAAGTGGCGGAACATTTCCTGTCTGTCCTCGCCGAAAGCGAAGCCCTCCAGCCGCCGCTGCGCGCCTTCATCGCCAACGACCGGGAGGATATCCTGCGGCAAGCCCAGGCCTCGACTGAACGCTACAGGACCGGAAAACCGCTCAGCCTCCTGGACGGCGTGCCGGTGGCGATCAAGGACGAGATCGACCAGGCCCCCTACCCATCCCATGTCGGCACCTCATTCCTCGGCTCCGAGCCAGCCCGGGATTGCACGGCGGTCGCCCGGCTGCGCTCGGCGGGCGCCCTGCTGGTCGGCAAGGCGAACATGAACGAGCTCGGTCTGGATCCGTGCGGTTTCAACGCCCACTTCGGTACGACCCGCAATCCCTATTCCCTGGCACACGATCCGGGAGGCAGCTCCTGCGGCCCGGCGGCTGCCACGGCTGCCGGCCTGTGCCCGGTGTCCATCGGCTGCGACGGCGGAGGTTCCATCCGCATCCCGGCGGCATTGTGCGGGATGGTAGGATTGAAACCAACTTTCGGCAGGGTCAGCGAAAACGGCGCCGTGGCACTCTGCCCGAGCGTGGACAGCATTGGGCCAATCGGCCCCAACGTCGAGGACGTGGCCATTGCCTACGGGCTCATTGCCGGCCCGGATCCGCTCGACCCGCGCTCGCAATTCCAGCCGCCGGTCGAGCTCGCCGGCTGGAACAACCCCGACCTGCAGGGCATGAAATTCGGCGTGTACCCCGCCTGGTTTCAGCACGCCGCACCGGAGATCGTGGCCGCCTGCCAGAAGATGTTGGAGGAACTTGTCAAGGCCGGTGCTCGGGTCAAGGAAATCGAGCTGCCCGGGCTGGACGCCATGCGCATCGCACATGTGGTGACCATTCTGGGCGAAGAGGCCGCCAATTTGCAAGACCGCCGCGAACACATCCGCGAGCTGGGCGCCCCGACGCGCGTCACCTGGTCGCTGGTGAATGGATTTACCGCCGTGGATTACATCCAGGCACAGCGCATCCGCAGCCGGGCGATCGCCACTTTCAGGCAAGCCTTCCAGGAGGTGGATGCCATCCTGACCCCGACCACGGCCATCACCGCACCCCCGATTCCCGCCAACGGCATCCCTCACGGCTGGTCGGACCTCAGTGTGACCACGGAAAAAATGCGCTATGCCTTCGAGGCCAACCTGACCGGCCTGCCGGCGATCAGTTTCCCGGTCGGATACGACCATGAGGGCCTCCCCATCGGGATGCAGGCCATGGGCAATTATTGGGACGAGTGCACCCTGCTGCGCATCGCTTATGCTGCCGAGCAGGTCGTCGAGCGCCGCCGACCCCCAGTCTTCTACGAGATCCTGAAATAGATCATTTCATCGCGAGCGGCCGGAGGGTTCGACACTCGCGCCTGCACGAGCAGCAAACCTGCCCTCCCGGCAGGACACCGGGACGGTGTGGCGGGCAGTGCCAGGGGGTGCGAGAGCAGGTGTGCAATCTCATCGCAATATAACGGGGTTACTTCGCCAACCGGTCCAGGACTTCCAGCAATCTATCCTGCCAGTCGGGATCCCTCCCGAAGGTGCACCAGTAGGCATTCTTCCCGCCACGCACCCCGGGACCGGCGTCGGGCAGGCGTTTCGCCTCGATCCCTTCGGGCGGGGGCGGATAGCGCAGGACAATCTGCCCGTTCTCCGTGCCGACCGAGACCAGGCCGGCCTTCTCGGCGCGCATCTTGACCCGCATCTGGTAAAACAGGCTGGCAACTGCCTCCGGCAGCTGGCCGAAGCGGTCGTTGAACTCGGCGGTCAGAGCCTCCAGGGCGGCTTCATCGGTCAGGTCGGCCAGGCGGCGATACAAGCGCAAACGCAGGCTCTGATCAGGGATATAGTCGGCCGGGATGCCGGAGGCGAGCGGCAGGTCGACGTTGACCGGCAGGCCGGCCTCGGTCAGCAGCGCGGCAGCCCGGACCGGCTCCGGGAGACCACGCGCCAAGCGCAAAACCCGGACGGCCGCGGCGAGCAAGCGTGTGTAGAGGTGGAAACCGACCGCGGCGATATGGCCCGACTGGCGCGTCCCCAGCAATTCGCCCGCGCCGCGGATCTCCAGGTCGCGCATGGCGATCGAGTAGCCCGCGCCCAGCTGGGTATTCTCGGCGATGACCTCCAGCCGCTCCTGGCCTTCGGTCGTGGGCGGCAGCTTGCGGTGCCGGAAGAAGTAGGCATAGGCCCGCGCCGCGCCCGCGGCCGACCCGCCCGCGCAGCTGGTAGAGCTGCGCCAGGCCGAAGGTGTCGCCGCGGTCGACGATCAGCGTGTTGGCGTTGGGGATGTCCAGGCCCGGACTCGATGATCGAGGTGCAGAGCAGGATGTCGACTTCGCCGGCGGTGAAGCGGTGCATCACCGCCGCCAGCTCGTTCTCCGGCATCTGCCCGTGGGCGATGGCGATGCGCGCTTCGGGGACCAGCTTCTCCAGGTGCATCTGCATCGCCTCGGATGGTCTGCACCCGGTTGTGGACGAAGAAGACCTGCCCGCCGCGCTCCAGCTCGCGCAGGATCGCCTGGCGCACCAGCCTGGGCGTAGTACGGCCCAACGTGGGTGACGATCGGCAGGCGCTCCTCGGGCGGGGTGTTGATGGTTGGAGATGTCGCGCACGCCGGTCAGGGCCATGTACAGCGTGCGCGGGATGGGCGTGGCGGTCAGGGTCAGCACGTCCACTTCGGTGCGCAGCTTCTTGAGGTGCTCCTTGTGCGTCACGCCGAAGCGCTGCTCCTCGTCGATGATCACCAGGCCGAGGTCCTTGAACTGCACGTCCGGCTGAGATCAGGCGGTGGGTGCCGATGACGATGTCCACCTGCGCCCTCGCGCCAGTCGCGTAGAGGATCTGGTCCTGCTCGCGCGGCGTGCGGAAGCGGGAGAGCATCTCGACCGTCACCGGGAAGGCCGCCAGGCGCTGGCGGAAGGTGTCGTAGTGCTGCTGGGCCAGGACGGTGGTGGGCACCAGCACCGCCACCTGCTTGCCGTCCATCACCGCCTTGAAGGCCGCCCGCAGGGCCACCTCGGTCTTGCCGTAGCCCACGTCGCCGCACAGCAGGCGGTCCATCGGGCGCGGCGTTTCCATGTCCCGCTTGATCTCGGCCAGTGCCTTGACCTGGTCGTCGGTCTCGACGTAGGGGAAGCTGGCTTCCAGCTCGCGCTGCCAGGCGGTGTCGGCGCTGAAGGCATAACCCTCGGCGACCTGGCGCCGGGCGTACAGGTCGAGCAGCTCCCGGGCCACCTCCTGCACCGCCTCCCGGACCCTGCGCTTGGCCTCCGGCCACTCCTGGCGTGCCCAGGCGCCCGAGGCCGGGCGGCGCGCGCGTCCGGGCCGATGTAGCGGGTCAGCCGGTCAGCCTGGTAGATGGGCACGAACAGCTGGTCGCCGTTCTGGTATTCCACGCCAGGAACTCGCGCTCCAGCCCTTCGAGCACCCGCTGGACCAGGCCGAGGTACCGTCCGATGCCGTAATCCACGTGGACGACCCAGTCGCCGGGCTGCAGGTCGGCATAAGCGGCTTCCGGCGTCTCGGCAAAGGGATGCGGCCGTTGACGGGGCTGTGGGCGTTCCCAACCGAAGATCTCCGCATCGGTGATCAGGGTTGAGTTGCCCAGCGTCCAGCCTTCGGATAGACTGCCCTCCAGGAAGGTAACGGACGGTGGACTGCCCACTGCTGCCTGCCGTCCAGCGTCAATCATCCGTTCCGCCCACAGCTCCTCGAGGCGGGAGGACTGGCGGGAGACGATGACGACCGTCTTTCCTGCCGCAACCGTCTGCGCGAGAAACTCGATGAACGGCTTCAGCCGCCCGCCGAAGCGCTCGAGGTGGCCGAATTGCGCTGCCAGGCCCTCACCCCTATCCCCTCTCCCATCGGTAGAGTGGGAGTCCAGTGTCGTCGACCGTCCCAGCTCAAGGCAGGCATGGCTTTGCAGTTCCTCGGCCAGATCGGACCAGGGAACGTAGGGAACAGGGAAATCCGCGGCCAGGGTTCCCTCGGCGATGCTTTCGGCGCGCAGCTTGACGGCCTGCTCCTCGATCTCGGAGACAAGGCTCTCGAGCAGCCCCAGATCGTCGACCAGGACCAGCGACTTTGACGGGAGGTAATCCAGCAGGTTGGAGGCGAACGGGTGCAGGCGTGGGATGTCGAATTCGCTGGTTTCCCCATCGCCCGTGGCAAGATACTCCCGCGCCGGCGTGATCATCACCGTCTGAAGCTTTTCGATCGTCCGCTGGGTGGGAGGGTCGAAGCTGCGCAGGGTGTCGATCTCGTCTCCGAAAAAATCCAGGCGCACGGGATGGGCGCTGGACGGCGGCCAGATGTCCAGCAGCCCACCGCGGTGAGAGAACTGCCCCGGCTCGAGGACGGTATCGGACGGCTGGTAGCCGATACGCAGCCACTCGGCGAGCAGCGATTCAGGGGAAATGGTTTGGTCCAGCTTGAGCTGTCTTGAAGCCTTGAGAAAGTCGCGCCGCGGCAGCGTGCGGGTCATTAAGGCGCGCGCCGAGGTGACGATCACCGGTGGTGCTGCCGGCTTTTCGCCAAAGGGCAGGTGGTAGGCAGCCAGCACGGTCAACACCTGCAGCCGCTCGCGCCGGGTGGCGTTCCCCCAGGCGGCTTTTTCGTAGAACAATGGCGTGGGTTCGGAAAATACCAAGCGGGCTTTCTGCGGCAGCCAGAAGGCGAGCTCGTCTGCCAGCGCCAGGGCGTGGTCGGCGCGGTTAGTGACCAGGACGAGTGGTTGGTCTAAGTCATGATACAGGGCTGCCAGGACCGGCAGACGGGTGGCGCGCGACAAGGACAGGCCGGGGAGTCGCACCCCAGCTTGGACGTCCTTCAGCAACTGCTGGTAGGCAGGGAGAGCCTGGAGCTGATTGAGAAGGAATTCCATCTTATTTTCCGGAATTGAACTCCCGATTTTGCCTGAATGGGCCGGGCTCTGGGTCGGTCTTACTATGAACCGGCCACGCCGTTATATTTATTCATCGCCGCCTCCAGTCCTTCGACCACGAAGGTCAGTGCCGCCTCGACGGCGCTGCCGAGCGTATCGGACATCAGCGCCAGCTCAGCTTGCGTGAAGTCCTGCAGTACGTAATCCGGCGCCTCCATCTGTCCCGGCGGGCGGCCGATGCCCAGCCGCAGGCGGGGAAACTCGTCCGTCCCCAGACGCTCGATGACCGAGGCCATGCCTTTCTGACCTCCGGGACCCCCGTCCGGGCGGATGCGGATCGTCCCGGTCGGAAGGTCGAGGTCGTCGTGGACGACGAGCAGGTTCGTCAAGGGCAACCTGTAAAAGTGCACCAGTCCCTGCACCGCCTGCCCGGAGAGGTTCATGAACGTCTGCGGTTTGGCAAGGATGATCTTGCGGTCCTGGTAGGCAGCCGGGGCGATCAAGGCTTTGGATTGCAGACGGGTGAAACGCGCTTCCAGTTTCACCGCCAGACGGTCTACCACCATAAATCCGGTATTGTGGCGGTTCTCGCGGTAGTCACGGCCGGGATTGCCCAATCCTACGATCAGGTAAGTGTCGGTCATGGAACCCTCCGCCGCAGCCAGACATAGATCCCCAGAATAATGAAAAGGACAAAAACCGCCGCGACGCCGTAACCGAAGCTGGTGAAGACATCGATTGTCCTCACCGTGGCCGGATTGGGCGGCAGGGGGGTCGGGGTCGGGTATGGCGTCGGCGTGGTAGTTGCCGTCGGTTGAGGTGTCGCCTCGGGGACGGTAGGAGCCGGCGTGGGGGTCTCGACCGGTGTATAGTTGCGCACGCGCAGCCGGGGAACGAGCACGTCGATGTCCCTGCCGTCGGCCAAGTGAACGCGCAGGCGCAGGTCGTAGCTCCCGTCGGAGATGGCCGTCGTGTCCCAAACGGCTAAAATCTCCTCGCTGACCGCCTGGGAGCTGGCGGCGATCACGAACCAGGTTCCAGTCTGGTCGCCGGTGTAAGTGAAATCAACCTCGGCCGAGGCGAAGCCATCCACCTGGCTGGTCCCCGAAATCGTGATGACGCCCTGGAGGACCTCGCCGGGTTGTGGGGCGGTGATGACCGGCGCGGCGGCCTGTGCTGCGGTCGCGACTGAGGAGAGCCCGCCAGCCAGCAGGGTAAGCAAGAGGACAGGAAAAATCTTGTGAGGATTGCACATGTCAGAATAGACGCAACCAGTTCGTCTTCGTCACGATGGAACAGGCCAGCAGGATGAAGACAACCATCAGGATAATGCCGCAACCGATCCCCGCGGCAGGACCAGCCCCGTCCGAAGCCAAATTTGCGCTGCAGCCAGTTAATCAATTTATCCAGCAGGAATAATTCCAACAAAGCGGCCAGGCAACCCTGTCGATTCTTCATTGAAACCTCCACGAAGGACGCAATTCGCAACCGTTTAGTTTAACATGAAGGGTTTGCGAGGTCAAATGATTTTTCCCGATATTCAGGTCCAGCTTAAAGTCCCGCTAGCCTGCCACACCCCCGGCCCCTCCCCGATGCGGGGAGGGGAGAGTTGTGCGAAAAAAGGGGTGCGGGGGGATGGGGAAAAACTTCTCCCATTTCCTCGAGAAGAAGAGCAACAAATCGACTTTAAGCAAGCCGTGCCCGATATTCGGACATGAATTCGGACAAGGCTTTCAGAAGGCTGTAAAGGCTTCAAGACTGAAAATCATGTCTGCTGGGCTTTCATTTTGATGTAGAATAACCCAGGCAAAAGGAAAAATCCCACTGCATTCGCTGAGGCAACTTTGCAGACACTGAATAAATATTTACATCGACTGGGTGTCCTGGCCGCCAATCCGGTGGACAGTGCCCTGCAGCGTACCTGCCTGGGACGGGTGATCAGTGCGCTGACATTCATCGCTGTCGTCGCCTGTCTCGCCCTGTGGATCACAGCCTTTCTCCTTTTCCGTGATTCGAGCATCAAACAATCCGTCTCGGCTACAATCTATACGAATCTATCTTGTATCACGTTCTTCGGCGGTCTCGTGCTGGCCATCGGCGTCGGTGCGATGTTGGGAAATTTGGTACGCCGGCTGTTGTGGAGGGCGCTGATGAAAAGGCGCAACTAAATGTCGGCTCGAAGGGCGTGCACATTTTTACAGTTTCCCTTATAATTGGGTGAGGATCGAGATGCGTGTTTCTCCGAAGTTGCCCGTATGAGCCAATCCCGCAGCGAACAGATGGTCAACCGCTTGCGTGCCATGCAAGCCGCGGCCCCGGATATCGAAGCCTCGGCCGTGGTCTCCGTGGACGGTTTGATCATGGCCTCCGCCCTGCCCGCCGAAGTCGAGGAGGACCGCGTCTCCGCCATGTCGGCTGCCATGCTCAGCCTGGGTGAGCGCATCGCCGGCGAACTCGGGCGCGGCGGGCTGGAACAAGTCTACATTCGCGGCGGCCAGGGATTCATCGTGCTCACCTCCGTCGGCGAGGAAGCCGTCCTCACCGCGCTTGCCCGTCAGGACGCCAAACTCGGCTTGATCTTCCTCGAGATGCGCCGAGCGGCCGAAGAGATCATGAAACTGGTCGGATGAACAGGAATTTCCTACCTCAACTCCTTCTTTCCGAACACCCACGTGGGGAGGGCGCCAAAAAAGGCCCTCCCCACTTCCTTTTTTATCCAACATCCCCCACCCTTCTTGAGAGGTTTCCATGCAAACGAAATATCTTTTCTTCACCGGCGGCGTCGTCAGCTCGGTCGGCAAGGGCGTGACAGCCGCGGCAACGGGCCTGCTTTTAAAGTCGCGCGGTTTCAAGGTCACCGTCCAGAAGCTCGACCCGTACATCAACGTCGATCCGGGAACTATGTCCCCCTACCAGCATGGCGAGGTGTATGTGCTGGACGACGGCGCCGAAACGGACCTGGACCTGGGTCACTATGAACGCTTCATCGACATCCGCCTGCGCCGCTCCAGCAACTTCACCACCGGGCAGGTGTACGCCGAAGTCATCCAGAAGGAGCGGCACGGCGACTACCTGGGTGGGACGATCCAGGTGATCCCGCACATCACCAACGAGATCAAGCGCCGGGTCGGTCTGGTGGCGAGGGAGGCGAATGCAGAGATCGTCCTGGTCGAGGTGGGCGGCACGGTAGGCGATATCGAGTCGCAGCCCTTCCTGGAAGCCCTGCGGCAGATGCGCAATGAGGTCGGCCGGGAGAACACTTTCTTCGTTCACGTGACCTGGCTGCCGTACATCGGCGCGACGCAGGAGTTGAAGACCAAGCCCACCCAGCACTCGGTGGCCTCCCTGCGTTCGATCGGTATCTCGCCCAACATGATCATCGCCCGCTCGGATTACCCCATCGACGACAGCCTGCGCGACAAGATCGCCCTGTTCTGTGACGTGGAAAAGCGAGCCGTGGTGCCCATGGTCACCGCGCCGGTACTCTACGAGGTACCCCTGCTTCTGGAAAAGGCCGGCGTCGGCGACTATCTGGTCGAAAAATTGGAATTGAAACCCAGTAAAAAACCGGATTGGAAGCCGTGGGAACGGCTGGTCCGGGAGGTCAAGAAGCCCCGCCCGTGCGTCAAGATCGCCGTGGTCGGCAAGTACGTCGAGCTGCACGATGCCTACATGTCGGTGCGAGAAGCCATCAAGCACGCTGCCCTGTCGTTGGGATTGGAAGCCGACATCCAGTGGATCCATTCGACCGAGCTGGAAAAAGGCAAGTGCTGGGACCTGGTACAGGTGGCAAACGGGATCATCGTCCCCGGCGGCTTCGGCTCGCGCGGCATCGAGGGGAAAATACGGGCGGCCAAGTACGCGCGCGAGAACAAAGTCCCCTACCTCGGTCTGTGTCTGGGGATGCAGGTGATGTGCGTCGAATTTGCCCGCGACGTGCTGGGATACGAGGACGCCAACTCGACCGAGTTCGACCGCGGCACGTCCCACCCAGTCATCGACCTGATGCTCGAACAACGCGCCATTACCGACATGGGAGGGACAATGCGTCTGGGGTTGTACCCCTGCGTGTTCAAACCGGGAACCAAGGCCGCTGCAGCCTACCACGAGAAACAGGTCGAGGAACGGCATCGCCACCGCTTCGAGTTCAACAACCTCTACCGGGAGGAATTCGACAAGGCCGGGATGGCGCTCTCCGGGCTGTCCCCGGACGGCCTGTTAGTGGAAATATCCGAGATCAAGGACCACCCCTTCATGGTCGGCAGCCAGTTCCACCCGGAATTCCTGTCCAGACCGATGCGACCCCATCCTCTGTTCGTCGGCCTGGTCAAGGCGGCAGCGGAGAGGGCCGGAGTGAAAATCCATAAATGACGGTTCCGGGCGGCCGACTGGCCGCCCGGTATGTCTAGAATCCTGATGGGGATTCGGCGTACACCCCGCGCAGCCGGACAGGCAGGGCGCGCGCCAGGGTGAACATCAGGCGGTCGGTCAAGGCCAGGGGAAGCTCGCCCGGATCGGGGTAGATGGGCTCACAAACCGTTATGCTGACGAGAGACCGGCGCGGGAACTTCTTGAAAAGGAGCGGGCTGCCGTCGATGGCCACCGGCAGGATGGGACAATTGATGGCCAGAGCCACGCGGGCGGCATCCGAGCGGGCGACTTTCAGACCCCGTCCCTGGGAAGGCGTCCCTTCCGGGAACATCCCCACCACCTGTCCGGCCTTAAGCAGATATTGGGCATGCTGCAGTGCCCATTGATCCCGCCCGCCGCGATAGAGCGGGAAGACACCCAAGGCACGCAACAGGGCATGCGCCAGGCGGCCTTGAAACAGCTCGGCTTTATCCATGCAAAAAATCGGCCGGGTCAAGGCCATCTGTACCGGCAGGATGTCGATGTCGGTCAGGTGGTTGGTCGCCACTATGACCCCTCCACTGGCAGGCAGGTTCCCGCCCCCCTCCACTTTGAGGGCCATCAACGGGCGGAAGAAGAAAACGGCCGCAGCCAGGATGATCCGATGGAAACGCGTCTCTTCGAGCGGATAGCGCAGGCGTTCACGCGGGTCGTCAGCCGGAATCTCGGAAACGGACAATTTGGCCTCCAGGGAATTCCCAAATGGATTATACTTTACCGACTCGCAATCGACGGAGGGCATCCGTTAATCTATAACACTGGAGTGAGAAATGGACACGACAATTGAAATCATCACCGGGCAGGAAATTTTAAACTCGCGCGGCAACCCGACCGTGGAGGTCGAGGTCGTGCTGGCGGACGGATCGTGGGGGCGGGCCGCGGTCCCATCCGGCGCCTCGACCGGCGTCCACGAGGCGCTGGAGCTGCGCGACGGCGACAAGAAACGCTACAACGGCAAAGGCGTCCAGAAGGCGGTCGCCAATGTCAACGGCCCGATCGCCGAAGACCTGGTGGGCTGGGACGCCGCCGAGCAGAAAGCCATCGATGCCGAACTGATCGCCCTGGACGGTACGCCCAACAAGTCCAAGCTGGGCGCCAACGCCATCCTGGGTGTCAGCCTGGCTTTAGCCAAGGCAGCCGCCAACTCCCTCGGCCTGCCGCTCTACCGCTACATCGGCGGCGTATACGCCCACGTGCTGCCGGTCCCGATGTTGAACATCCTCAACGGCGGCACGCACACCAACTGGCAATCCACCGACGCACAGGAGTTCATGGTCATGCCCTTCGGCGCACCATCGTTTGCCGAAGGCCTGCGCTGGGGCTCCGAGATCTACCAGGCGCTCAAATCGGTTCTGAAAGCCAAGGGTTACGCCACCCTGGTCGGCGACGAGGGCGGCTACGCACCGGCGCTCAAGGCCAACAACGAGGCCGTGGAGGTCATCCTGGAAGCCATCGGGAAGGCCGGCTTCAAGGCCGGCCGCGGCCAGGACGTAGCCATCGCCCTCGACCCGGCTGCCTCGGAGCTCTACGACGAGGAGAGCAAGACCTACAACCTGCGCAAGGAAGGCAAGAAGCTGACTGGCCCGCAGATGGTCGAGTTCTGGACCAAGTGGGTCAAGGACTACCCCATCGTCTCCATCGAGGACGGCCTGGCTCAGGATGACTGGGAATCCTGGATCCTGATGACCAAGAAACTGGGCGACGAGATCCAGATCGTCGGTGACGACCTGCTGGTGACCAACCCCGAGCGCGTCCGCCGAGGAATCCGCGAGAAGACCTGCAACGCCCTGCTGGTCAAGCTGAACCAGATCGGCTCGCTGACCGAGACCATCGAGGCGGTCGAGACCTGCCACCGGGCCGGCTGGCGGGCGGTCACCTCCCACCGCTCTGGCGAGACCGAGGACAGCACCATCGCCGACCTGGCCGTGGCCCTGAACATGGGCCAGATCAAAACCGGTGCACCGGCCCGCTCCGACCGCGTCGCCAAATACAACCAGCTGCTGCGCATCGAGACCGAGCTGGGCGACACGGCCAAGTATGCCGGTTGGGAAGCCCTGAAGCACTAGCCCGCGAATCACATACGAAACCCAAACTGCGCACGCCAACGTGCGCAGTATTATTAAACCGGACGGGCGTGACTTGGGGTAAAATTCGAGCGCTTGAAAAAAATGATCAGGTAAATATGGCCGACCAAAAAGACATCGTCCGCTACCGCAACAATTTGCAGAAGGAAACCGACGGGGCTTACCTTTACACCCTCCTAGCCAAATCTGAGAAACAGGCGCAGATGGCTGAAGTCTTTCGCCATCTGGCCGCAAGCGAGCAGAAACACGCCGCGGCCTGGATAAAACGGCTGGAACAGGCAGGGGTGAACCTCCCTGCTCCCCGCCCTTCCGGCCGTGCCCGTCTGCTCGGCTTATTGGCGAAGCGCTTCGGGGCGGCCTTCGTGCTGCCGACCATCACCGGAAACGAACAGTCGGACAGCCGCGCCTATGACGGCCAACCCGAGGCCGAGGCGGGAGGCATGGCCGCCGACGAAAAATCCCACGCCCGCCTGCTCGGCCTGGCCGGAGGCAGCCAGGGCGGTCTTTCCGGAGGCACGGTTGCCCAGATGGAAGGCCGCCACCGGACCGGTGGTGGGAATGCCCTGCGGGCCGCGGTGCTGGGAGCCAACGACGGCCTGGTCTCGATTTTGAGCCTGGTCATGGGGGTAGCCGGGGCAAACCTTCCAAGCCACGATGTGTTCATCGCTGGGATTGCCGGCCTCCTGGCTGGAGCCGGATCGATGGCGCTGGGCGAGTGGCTCTCCGTCCAGAGCTCGCGCGAGCTATACCAGCATCAGATCAAAATCGAAAAAGAGGAGCTCGAGCAAAACCCGGCCGAGGAGCAAGCGGAGCTGGCGCTCATTTACCAGGCTAAGGGTCTGCCGGAGAAGCAGGCTCGCGAGCTCGCGGCCGCCATGACAGCGGACAAGAACAGCATCCTGGATACACTCGCCCGCGAGGAGCTCGGCATCGATCCGCAGGAGTTGGGCGGCTCGGCTTACGTCGCCGCCTTGACCTCGTTTTTTCTGTTTTCTTTCGGGGCCCTCTTTCCCCTGCTTCCTTTCGCCTTCCTGACCGGCGTTAGCGCGGTGTACACCGGCATGGCCGTCAGCGCGCTGGCGCTTTTTATGACCGGCGCAGCCATCACCTTGATGACCGGGCGCAACGTCTTCTATTCCGGCTTCCGCCAGGTCATCATCGGGCTGGCTGCCGCCCTGATCACCTACGGCATCGGCAAACTCATCGGCGTGTCGGTATCCGGTTGAAGTCGACCGGATTCGACGTTCGAATTCGCCTTGATCCAGATTATCGGGCAGGATACCGGCGACCCCGGGAATAAGGTAAAATTCGCCTGGTTAAAATACTCCACCATCGAGACACATCCGTGACAACTCCTTACTGGGTCCAGGACGCGATCTTCTATCATATCTTCCCCGATCGCTTTGCCAACGGCGACCCAAGCAACGATCCACCCAACGTGCAAAAATGGGGCACCCCACCAACCATCTGGGGATTCCAGGGGGAGACCTGCGCGGCATCGTGCGGCACATCGACTACCTGCTCGATTTGGGCATCACCGCCATCTACCTCAACCCCATCTTCCAGTCCTCTTCCACCCACCGTTACGATACGTCCGACTACTTCAAGATCGACCCGAAGCTGGGCACTCTGGACGATTTCCACACCCTGGTCGAGACCGTCCACCGCAATAATCTGCGCCTGGTCCTCGACGGAGTCTTCAACCACTGCGGTCGGGGGTTTTTCGCATTCGTCGATGTGCTGGAAAACGGGGAGCATTCTCCGTACAAGGATTGGTTTTACATCAAGAAATTCCCCCTCGACGCCTATACAGCCGGCGAAGCCCAAAACTACCTTGCCTGGTGGAATCACAAATCCCTGCCCAAGCTGAACACCGGCAATCCCGAGGTGCGCCAGTATCTCTTCCAGGTCGCCCGTTACTGGATAGAACAGGGGGCGGACGGCTGGCGTCTGGACGTCCCCAACGAGATCGATGACGACGCCTTCTGGGAGGAGTTCCGTCAGGTGGTCAAATCCGCCAACCGGGATGCCTATCTGCTGGGCGAGATCTGGGACCTCAACCCGCGCTGGGCAAACGATACTCACTGCGACGGACTGATGAACTATCCCGTGCGGGAGGCGCTGCTGGCCCTGCTCCAGGGACGTGAGAACGCACTCCAGTTCGCGGAACGCATCGAGGCGGTGCTCACAACTTACCCGCGCGAGAACCTGTATGCCATGTACGTCCCGCTCGACTCGCACGACACCGAGCGTTTCAAGACCTCGGTCGGCGGCAGCCCCGAGAAGACCAAGCTCGCCTTCCTTTTCCAGATGGCCTTCCCAGGCACCCCGGCCATTTACTACGGGGACGAGATCGGCCAGGAAGGCGGCAGCGACCCGGATTCGCGCCGGGCATTCCCATGGCAGGAAGCCGAGTGGGACCACGATCTGCATACCTGGGTCAAGTCGCTCATCGCTCTCCGCAAGCGGTCTCCAGCCCTGCGGCGCGGGGATTTCGTCCGCCTGCTGGCCGACGACGGCCTGTATGCCTGCGCCCGCGTCCTGGGGGAGGAGAAAGTCCTCGTGGCGCTCAACGCCTCCGGGCGGACGCGCCAGCTTGATATCCCATGCGCGGCGTTGAACTGGGCCGATGGGCAATGCGTTCAGCATCTGATCACCCATGCAAAGCTGACCGTCAAATCCGGTAAGCTGAAAATTAACCTCCCGCCCTGGAGCGGGTCCTGGTTCGGCTAAGCGAGCCTACTGCCCGCAAACCGGCTTGCGGTCGTTTTTGTATTGACAAATATGATAATTAAGGTTATTTAGGGAATATGTAATTGAGCACATTGAGATTGGAGATGAACGATGATATACGACATGGTATTTGAAGGCGGCGGCGCCAAGGGGATGGTCTTCGTCGGTGCTTTGAAATCCTTCGAAGCCAGCGGGAACACCCACGGGCGCCTGCTGGGGACCTCGGCTGGAGCCATTGCCGCCTCTCTGGTCGCCGCCGGTTACGGGTCACAGGAGCTCGAAGCAGCCCTAGCCGAAAAAAAGGACGGCGCCTCCATCTTCACCGGCTTCATGGGCCTCCCTGCCCCTTTCAAGAAAAAGGATCTTCAGGATAACGACCTGCTCACCCTGCTCAAGAACATCAACATCCCTCTGCTGCCCAAGGGCATCGAGATAAAAATCGACCAAATCCTGGTGGATTGGCTGGCCGAGAAGCCGGAGGACCGTCATGTTTTTTCCTTTGTGCAGTATGGCGGATGGTTCTCCGCGGACAACTTCCTGGCCTGGCTGGGGTCGAAAATGGACACCGGCAGCTTCCAAGGAAAGGCGCGCAACTTCGGCGGAATGACCTTGGAAGAATTTCATACAGCAACCCAGGCCGACCTGTCGGTGGTGGCCGCCGACATCAGCGGCCAGATCATGCTGGTGCTCAACCACCGGACCGCGCCTGCATGTCCACTGGTCTGGGCGGTGCGCATGTCAATGAGCATTCCGTTGATCTGGCAGGAGGTGACGTGGCAGCCGGAGTGGGGATCCTATCGCGGGCAAGACATCCGCGGTCATACGATCGTGGATGGCGGGCTGGTCTCCTGCTTCCCGATCGAGCTGTTTCTCTCCAGCCTCAAAGACGTGACCGATGTGATGGGCCCGAAAGGCTCTGACCCTGTGCTGGGGCTGCTGATCGATGAGTCACTCCCGGTCCCCGGGACGGAGCAGCCGTCGGGCCAAAAACCCGCCTTCAGTCTGGACGAACTCCAGACAGTCCGGCGCCTGAAAGGGCTCTTGGATACAGCCCTTTCCGCGCATGATAAAATGGTCGAAGATGCCTATGAGAAGATCGTGGTGCACTTGCCCGCCAAGGGTTACGGCACGACCGAGTTCAACATGAGCGACCAGCGACGGAGCCTGCTGGTCAGCGCCGGTGAAAAGGCGATGGCAGCCTATCTCACCCGCGCCAACACTTCCGAGTACGGCCTAGACCAAGTGGAGGCGGCACGAATGGCAAGAAACGCCGACCGGGTGGCAGCAAAGATCCTGCAGGCGGATTAAACCAAGTGGCGGCCTCGCGGCCGCCACTTTTTTCAAGAGAGCCATTATTCTGCCCGGGGGCGACGGACGAACAGGTTTCGGAAAAACAGGTAGATCGTGTGCGCCCGATCAAAAGGGATCACAAAGGCGGTCAACAAGACGATCAAAATCACAAGCACCGGGACGGAATAGAGCAGCACCTTAAGCGGGACAAGGTAATGCGCCTGGAGCAACCCGGCCAGGGTTGCATAGGGTTGGATGTGGGCTACAACCAGGGCTGGGACGAAGCTGGCCACCATGGTCACCACGTTGATTGCCGGGCCAGCACCAGCAACGTATGCCCCAGCCAGCGCCAGGGATAATAAAACCGCCGCGCCAGCCAGGAACCAACGCCAGGCTAACGGCCTGCGTTCCGTGAGCCGTGGAAGGCGGCGCAGCTGCCAGAGCGTACGCAGGGCCAAAACGCTCATCCCTGCAGACAGCAGGAAGCCGACTATGATCACCGTTGGATACTTGTATGATAAAAGGTCATTAACCAGCCGAGTTGACAAATACAAAATCACCGGTATGAGGCCATCCATCCAACCGCAAACATCCCAGGAGATCGGTCGAAAGGCTGCACCACGACTTGCCCGCCGGACCGCCAGCCAGGCCAGGAACTGCCAGAACAGTAAGTAAAGGAAGCTGGATATTGATGCGAAGGTCAGCATCGAACCGACCGAATAAGGGCTTCCCGTGTAATTCACCCGGTTGGCCGCATTTTGGGTGACCGTCGACAGGGTCCTGAATGTTTCGATTGAAACCAGCAGGAACCAGACTGCGCTGAGCATCCCCGCCATCGACATCGGCACCGCCAAGAAATCCAGGTGGTTGCCGGGTTTTCCTGCGGCGCCGGCTGCCATACCCGCCAGCGCGCCGGCCAGCAGGCCGATCAAAATTGAAAACCAAAATGCGAACTGGCTCCAATGCACCACCGACACGACAGCATTCACCAGCAGGGCGATCATGTGGGAGTCATCCTGGGCCGGTCCCAGGCCGTGCGACAGCAGCTCCAGATTTGCCCACACGCCGACCGCCGGGGAAAATATAAACATATATGCCAGCAGGGCCGTGATGCCTCCCGCCACGCCGCCGGAGGCTGCCGCGCCGCGCTTGCCGCGCAAACCGCCGAGCCGCGCCGCAGCCGCGCCTGTCCCCAGGAGCAGCAGTAGGGCCAGGAGTCCGAACGCCCAGGCCATGGGAGCGTTCGCCGACGACCAGCCTGGGACGATCAGGCTCGGAAAGTATAAATAAAGCGGATAGATCAAGGCCCCGGTCACCAGAACCCCTCCGCCCAGGCCGACAAGATAAACCTTGGCATTCATCGTTCACCTCCCGTTCGAAGCTAAGAAAACACAAAGAAATCTTACATCAAATTTCCCCCCGGTATTTAACAGTTCTGTTTTTCCCTAGCAAGTATTAAGCAATCTATGGGTAAAGGTTTATCAGGCTTGGCCGACTCCCCAGGTTTTTTCCACCAGGACTGGCAGGACCTCACCCGCCCTGCCGCGTAAGACACAATCGGCTTTGTCGCTGAGGGGTGTTGGCTCGGTATTGACCTCCACAACCGTCGCGCCCCGGTTCCTGGCCGCATAGGCCAGCGAAGCTGCCGGTTGGACCACGCCCGAGGTGCCAATGGACAGGAAGACTTCGCAGCAGCGCGCCGCCTGGACGGCCCGCTCCAGTGCCTCCAGCGGCAGCTGCTCCCCGAACCAAACCACGTCCGGACGCAGGTAGGCGCCGCAGCGTGGGCAGCGAGGGACGTCCTCATTTTCTTCCCATGCTTCGATCCATGTGCCTTCTTCGGAACATTTGACCCGTCCCAGATTGCCGTGCAGCTCGATCACCTCCGGGCTGCCGGCTTTGCGGTGCAGATCGTCGACGTTCTGGGTGACGAGGGTGAATTCCGGGATGCGGCGTGCCATTTCGGCCAGGGCGTAATGGGCTGGGTTGGGCCGGACTTCCGCCATGAGTTCCCGCCGCATGCTGTACCAGTCCCAGACCATCTTCGGGTTGCGCTGAAATGCCGCAGGGTTGGCCAGATCCTCGGGCTTGTACTGCGACCACAGACCGGCCTGGGCGTCGCGGAAGGTGCGCAGGCCGCTTTCCTGCGAGACGCCGGCCCCGGTCAAGGCCACCACGCGGACCGACCTGCGCATCGCGTCCAATAAGCCCTCGGGAATTTCGATCATGGACCGATTGTACAACACCTGCGGGTGAGTGAGGCGCATGAAAAACCGTGTTGTTTATGTTGTACAATAATCCCATGCCCGCCATCGAAGTCAGGAACCTGTCCAAGACCTTCCTCACCAAGCGCAAAGCTGCGGGGATGAAAGCCAGCCTGCGATCGCTTTTCCGACCGGAGGTCGAGAACGTGGAGGCTGTGCGTGGGATCAGCTTCGAGATGGAGCCTGGAGAGCTGCTCGGGTTCATCGGCCCGAACGGGGCAGGCAAGTCCACCACAATTAAAATCCTCACCGGAATTCTCTTCCCGAGCGGGGGCGAAGCCCGGGTGCTCGGCTACATTCCATGGAAGCAACGCCGGGACCTGGCGTATCACATCGGGACTGTCTTCGGCCAGCGGCCTCAGCTCTGGTACCACCTGCCGGCAGTGGACACCTTCACCCTGTTCGGCAAGATCTACGAGATGGACGACCGCCTCGCCCGGCAGCGCATCGCCTTCCTGGCGGAAGCCTTCGAGATCGAGGATCTGCTCGAGACGCCCGTGCGCAAGTTGTCCCTCGGGCAACGCATGCGCTGCGAAGTGGCTGCCTCCCTGCTGCACAGACCGAAACTGCTCCTGTTGGACGAGCCCTCGATCGGTTTGGACGTGGTCGCCAAGCAGCACATCCGCGACACGATCCGCAGGATGAGCCAGCTCGAGGATGTCGGCGTGCTGCTCACCTCGCACGACGCCGGTGACCTGGAGGCGCTGTGCAAGCGCGTGATCATCGTCAATCACGGGCAGATCGTCTACCAGGACAAGGTCTCAACCTTGAAGCGCTCCTTCCTGACCTCCAAGCTGGTCGAGGTGCGCTACGCCGAACAGATCCCGGAGAGCTTCCACATCCAGGGGACCGAGACGCTCAAGGTTGCCAGGGAGCGCTACGGGGCCAAGCTGCGCTTCGACACGCGCCAGACGCCGGTCGAGGCGGTCATGGCGCAGCTGAGCGCGGCCGGCACGCTGGTCGACCTCACCGTCTCCGACCCGCCGCTGGAGGACGTCATCCGTCTGATCTACCACCAGGCGGAAGCGCGTGAAGCGGAGGCGGCTTGATGGACTTCACTGCAAAAGAATGGCCACCGGGATGAAAGCCGTTTGGAAATATTGGGCCATCCTCACGACCCAGCTGGTCAACAGCCTGGCCTACCCGGCAGACCTTCTCTGGCGCGGCCTGGTAATCATCCTGTTCATGTGGATCTTCGCCCAGCTGTGGCGCATCACCTTTGCCGCCGCGGGGACGCCGGTCATCAGCGGCCTGACGCTGCACGATACGCTCTGGTACCTGATGCTGGCCGAGACCATCGAGCTGGGTCGCCCGCGCCTGGCGCGCACCATCGCCGAGTTGGTGCGGGACGGCTCGATCGCTTACCAGCTCAACAAGCCGTACAATTTCCTCGTTTACCAATTGAGCAACAGCCTGGGGGAGAGCCTGATCCGCATGGCTCTCAACGCCCTCATCGGCGGGACCATCGTCTGGCTGCTTGTCGGCCCGCCGCCCGACCCGCGCGGCTGGCCGCTGGTATTGGTCGCCGTCCTGGGCGCCTGGCTGATCAACTTCTGCATCGGCGCTCTGATCGGGCTGGCCGCCTTCGTCTCCGAGGAAGTGTCGCCCTACGAGTGGATTTACCAGAAGATGATCTTCATCCTCGGCGGCATGCTGATCCCTCTGGATTTTTATCCTGCCTGGCTGCAGTCCATCGCCAAGGCGCTGCCTTTCGCCTACGCCATGTACGGCCCGGCGCGCCTGTTCGTCACACCTGACCTTGGCCGATTTCAGCAGCCTGGTCCTGGGGCAGGGGCTCTGGATCCTGATCCTGGGCGGCCTGCTGGCACTGGCATACAGCCGCGGCGTGCGGCGGCTGGCGATCAACGGTGGTTGATATGTTCCGGGAATTCAAATTCCTGCTCTTCCTGTGGAAGACCAACCTGCTGGCGACGATGGAGTATCGGGTCGCCTTCCTGTCGCAGATGATCGGCATGATGCTCAACAACGCCGTCTATTTCATTTTTTGGGTGATCTTTTTCGACCGCTTCAAGGAGCTGCGCGGCTGGCAGCTGGGGGACATGTTCCTGATCTTCGGCGTAACTGCCAGCTCCTTCGGCCTGGCTTCCCTGCTGGTCGGGAACGTCTTCAACCTGAGCGAGATCATCACCGGCGGCCGCCTGGATTACTATCTATCCCTGCCCCGCCCTGTCCTGCTGCATACCGTCGCCAGCCGGACGGTCGCCAGCGGTTTCGGAGATTTCACCTACGGGATCATCAGCTACCTGCTCTCGGGCTACTTCACCCTGGACGGTTTCGGGCGTTTCTTCTTCGGGGTTCTGCTGGCCTGGATCGCATTCACGTCCTTTTTGATCATCGTACACAGCCTGACCTTCTGGCTGGGCAACGCCTCAGGGTTTGCCAACCTGGCCCTGAATGCCATGTTAACTTTTGCCCTTTACCCCGTCAGCCTGTTCGAGGGCTCGGCCAGGTTCATCCTTTACACGCTCGTTCCGGCTGCTTTCATGGGCGCCGTACCGGCGGCGTTCATCCGCCATTTCTCCTGGGCGACCCTCGCCGAGTTGTTCCTGGCCGATCTCATCCTGTTCGGACTGGCGGTTTTCATTTTCCAGTCCGGCCTGCGCCGCTACGAGAGCGGCAGCGCCATCCAGACCGAGGTCTGATCGCGGCGGAGCAGGTATAGTTTAAAACACACGGGCAATCATTGAAAAAAGGTTGCCCTCCGGCAGGACACCGGGACGGTGTGAGCTTGTCGAAGGGCAAATTGCAGGTTATCTTTAATTTATCCGTCGGGCTTCGACAAGCTCAGCCCGACATTGATGAGGAATTCAATCTCTCAACGGAACATTAGGTGCTTTTCCCGTTTCTCCTACGGAATCACCTTGCCGCGGTGTAAAATTGTTCAGCGGAGATAACCCATGATCCTTGAAGAAAAGCAGGCTCTCCTCCAGCGTCTCGATGAAGCCCGTGCGAAAGTGGAAGGCTTGCTGCCCGCGGTGGACGCAGACAAGGAAATCTATCCGCAATGGACCATCCGCCAGATGCTGGCCCACATGACCGGCTGGGACGATGCCACCATTGCCTCGCTGCGCGCCCACGTCGCCGGCCAGCCGCCGGACACACCCGCCGACCGGGGGATTAACGAATACAACGCCCGCACAGTCTCCACTCGCCAGGACCTCGACCTCGACCACGTGGTCAAGGAATGGCGGATGACGCGCCAGGTCCTGCGCAAGCTCCTGGAAGAAATGCCCGAAGACAAGTTTCACGCGCGGCTGGTCGTCCCCTGGGGTCCAAAGGCCACCGTGACCGGACTGATCGACGTCTTTGTGGAGCACGAACACGAGCATGCCGAGGATATCAAGTCCTGGTTGAAGCATCCGGACCAGCCGCTCACCAAAAAAGGGAATTGAAATGGCCAGGAAAGTCAAAGTCGGGAAATTCATCCAGGCGCCTCCCGCACAAATTTATTTTGCCTTCACGCGCACCATCGCCCTGCACGAATGGCTGTGCGACTTCGCCACCGTGGCTCCACATCCCGGCGGGCGCATGTACCTGTGGTGGCACGGGGATTTCTACTCGGCCGGGGAGTATACCGCTCTGGAGCAGGACAAGCTCGTCGCCTTCACCTGGTTCGGGCGCGGCGATCCCGGTCCGTCGCAGGTCAAGGTGACCCTGGAGCCGAAGGACGGCGGCACCCAGGTGACCCTGGAGCATACCATCCCCGCCTGGAAGGGTTGGAAGGGCACACCGGAGGGATTCCAGCACGAGTGGGCCGTCAGCCTGGAGAACCTGGCCAGCGTGCTCGAATCCGGGCTGGACAAACGCACCATGGACCGTCCGCTGCTCGGTATCTCGATGAACGATTTCAACCCGGCGATTGCACGTGCCATGGGCGTCCCGGTCAGCGACGGCATCCGGTTGGACGAGGTGGTCGAGGGGCTCGGTGCCCATCAGGCCGGGCTGCGCAAGGACGATGTGCTGGTCGCCCTGGACGGTCACCCTCTGATCAACGACTACGGCGCGCTGGTCGTGGCTCTGCAGGGCAAGAAAGGCGGCGATAAAGTCGAGGTGGTCTTCTACCGCGGACCGGAGAAGAAGACGACCAGCATGGAACTGAGCAAACGTCCGGTCCCGGAGGTCAACTGGAATCCGGCCGAGCTAGCTAAAACCGTGCGCGCCAAATACGACGAGTGCCTGGCGGCGCTGGAGAAATGCTTCACCGGCGTCAGCGAAGACGAGGCCGGCTTTCGTCCAGCACCAGGCGCCTGGAGCGCCAAGGACGTCCTGGCGCACCTGGTCCAAAACGAGCGCCACTGGCTGGAAAATCTGGATGACTGCCTGGGCGGCTATGAGCGCCTTTCCGACGACTGGGGCGGGAACATCGACCTGCACATCCATGCCACCGTCACCGCCTTCCACACGGCCCGGGGCATGCTGGACGAGCTCAGGCGTCTGTCCGATGAAGCCGTTGCCTACGTCGCCTCGCTGCCTGCGGAGTTCGTCGCCCGGAAACGCACTTATGTGAGCGTCGTGACGACCATCCTGGATGGCACGCTGCCCCACAGTCTCTCGCACCTCGAGCAGATCCATGCCGCCATCGCCGCGGCGCGCAAGAGCTGAAGGCGACGCAGATCAAACCTTACAGGGCACATGGGAAAACTGATCGTCGTGGTCGGCAACAGCGGGGTCGGTAAGACAACCCTGACAAGGGTTTTATGTGCTGCCGGAGACTTTGCCACCGGCCTGGAGGGGCATGCCGAGCGTCCCTTCCAGGCCTTGTTCAAAAACGACTCCCGTTTTGCCCTCGCCAACCAGGTCGATTACCTGTTGCTGCGCGCCGAACAGGAGCGAGCGATCCGCCTCGACGCCCGGACCGGCATCCAGGACGGCGGTCTGGAGATGGATTTATTCGTCTTCACCCGCCTGTTCCATCAAAAAGGACTGCTCTCGCTCCTCGATTATCAACTCTGCGAACGGCTTTATGCGCAGATCCGGGCGACACACCCTCCCCCCGAGGGCATCCTGCGGCTGACGGCACCCCTGGAGGTGATTGCGGAACGTTTCGCCCGCCGCAGCCGGCCGCTCGAGATCGCCGCCCGGGACGACCTGCAGACCATCGAAACGTTGCTGGACGACTGGCTGGGCCGCGTCGACCCAAGCCGGATCCTGCGCCTCGATGCCTCACAGGATGATCCCCGTTACCAACATTGCCTGCCTGCAGCGCTCGACTTTATTCGTAAACCTTTGACGGTGAGCCCATGAGAGCGGACGAAAATCGTTATAAAGACATCCTCGACAACCTGTACGACGGCGTCTATTTCGTCGACCGCCAGCGCCGCATCACTTATTGGAACCGGGGAGCGGAGCGCATCAGCGGGTACAAGGCCAGCCAGGTCTTGGGAAAGCGCTGCCTGGACAACTTCCTGAACCACGTCTCCGAGTACGGCATCCAGCTCTGCCTGAACGGCTGTCCCCTGCACGCGACTATGGATGACGGCAAGCCGCGTGAAGCGGAGGTGTACCTGCACCACTCCGACGGCCACCGCATCCCGGTCCTTGTGCGGACTTCCCCCATCCGGGACGCGGACGGTGAGATCATCGGCGCGGTCGAATCCTTCAGCGACAACAGCTCGCTGCTAACCACCCGCCGGCGGGTCAACCGCCTGGAACAGACCGTCCTGCTCGATCCGCTCACCGGCATCGGCAACCGCCGCTTCATCGACATCCGCATCCACTCGGCTTTTTTCGAATACCAGCAGCACCGCATCCCCTTCGGAATCCTGTTTATGGACATCGACGACTTCAAAACCGTGAACGACAGGTTCGGACACGAAATCGGTGATCGGTCTTTGCAGCTAGTGGCCTCCACCCTTAAACACAACCTGCGCGGTGATGACGCCGTGGCGCGCTCGGGGCGGCGAGGAGTTCATCGCCCTGCTCGCCGGTGTGGACCGGGACGGCCTGCTCAACGCCGCCGAGAAGTTACGCACCCTGGTCGAAAGCTCCCCCATCCTGGTAGGCAAAAAAGCCATCCCGCTCACCATCTCCGTGGGCGCAACCTTGCTGCGCCTCGAAGACGACCCGGCTTCACTGCTGCGCCGGGCAGACCAGTACATGTACGCAAGCAAAAACGGTGGCCGCAACCGGGTCACCATCGATCCCCAGGCTCCTGATGGCATGGAAAAGCAACCATGAAACGACAGCATCTCCTCCTGATCGGCCTCCTGCTGCTGCTCTTGTTCCTCATCGTGATTCTTTCCCCGCTGGATCTTCTTAAATTCCTACCCTTGCCGTCTGCGCGCCATCCAGTCACAACCTCCCTCTTTGACACCTTGGCCTGGAACGACCGGACGATCTTCCGGGGCGGCTTGAGCCAGGCGGGACAGCCCATCCTGGACCAGCTGCCCGGTGCCAGCATTTATCACCTCGACCTGACCTTGATCGACGATCCCACCCACGTGAGCGGCGTTGAGCAGGTCCTTTACACCAATCGCACGGGTGTCGCGCTGGACCGGATCGAGATGCGCCTGTTCGCCAACCTGTTGGGCGGCAAGTCGGAAATCTCCGCCGTGAAGGTGGACGGCAAAACGGTCACGCCGGTTTTCAGCCATCTGAACAGCGTGATGGCGATCCCGCTGGCGACCTCATTGTCCCCGGACGGCTCGATCGTCCTTCAGGTCGCGTTCACCGTGACCGTCCCGACCACCCTGGATGTCAGCTACGGCATCCTGGCCTACACCAGCGGGGTGCTCGCCCTGGCACACTGCTACCCGATGGTGGCAGTCTATGATCAGAGCGGCTGGAATGAGGAGGTCCCCGCCCCGTGGGGCGACATCCTGTACAACGATGCCAGCTTCTACCTGGTGCGCGTGGACGCGCCCGCACGCCTGACCCTGGTCGCTTCAGGCCGGGAAGTGCAGCGCCAGGAGAGCGTCGGACGGCAGAAGGTCACTTACGCCGCCGGGCCGGCGCGCGACTTCTACCTGGCCGCCAGTGCCGACTACGCCAGGATCAGCAAAACGATCGGGGGTCTGACGGTCAACTCCTACGCCCCGTCCGGCGACGAGGCCCAGTCGCGCCTGGCGCTGGATACCGCCCTCGCCGCCATCCAGGACTACAGCCAGCGCTATGCCCCCTACCCCTACACCCAATTTAACCTGGCTGCCATCCCGACCCAGGCGTTGGGCATCGAATATCCCGGCGAGGTCGCCATCCAGCAGGACCTCTACACACCTCGGTCGGCGGATGATGGCCAGGCACGCATCTACCTTGAATCGACCGTGGCCCACGAGGTCGGCCATCAATGGTTTTACAACCTGGTCGGGGACAACCAGCTGGACGAGCCCTGGCTGGACGAGGCGCTGGCCCAATTCGCCACCTGGCAATATTACGGGGACCGTTACGGCGCGACCGCAGCGCAGTCGTTCGAAACCGAGGCGTTCAAGAGCCGCTGGGACCGCCTCCAGGACGCCGACATCCCTGTCGGCAAGCGCGTCCAGGATTACACCGACTCCGAATATGGCGCCATCGTCTACGGGCGCGGGCCGCTCTTTTTTATCACCCTCGAAAACCAGATCGGCGAGTCCACTTTCAGCACTTTCATCAGGGATTATGTGCAGACGTATTCCTGGCAGAATGCCACGACCGACGGTCTGAAAAAGGTCGTCGAGAAGGACTGCGCCTGCGACCTGACCCCGCTTTTCCAGCAATGGGTGTACCCGAAATAGAAATGCGCAACGCCCTGATCATCCTGACGTGCCTGCTCTCTGCCTGCGCTTCGGTCACCGCAGTCCCACGGGAGACGGCTGATTCTGTTCAATCCGCCCCGACAGCACTGGTTACGCAGACCCCGCCTGAACAGCCCATCCCAACAGTAATTCCAGCGACTGCGTCCCTTGCTGGACCGTCCCTGGCCGGCTGCCCGCTTTTCCCGGCCGACAACATCTGGAACGCACGCGTGGACAATTTACCGGTCGGCCTGCAGTCGGACGCCTGGATCAACTCCATCGGCCGTTCGACCGGCTTCCACATGGATTTCGGCTCGGGGACCTGGGACGGCGGCCCGATTGGCATCCCGTTCAACCTCGCGGATGCCAGTACGCCGCGCTTCAACCTCGACTTCTACTACCCGGATGAATCCGACCCCGGCCCCTATCCCATCCCGGCCCAACCGCTCATCGAGTGGGGCAGCGACCACCACATCCTGTCGGTCGACGAATCCACCTGCATACTCTACGAGATCTATGATGCCAGCAATGATGGCGGCCATTGGTCCGGCGGCTCCGGCGCCATTTGGGACCTGCGCTCGAACGCCCTGCGCCCCGCCGGCTGGACCTCCGCCGACGCCGCCGGGCTGCCCATCCTGCCCGGACTGGTACGCTATGACGAAGTGGCCGCCGGAGAGATCCGTCACGCCCTGCGCTTTACAACCGAAACCACGGACGGTTACATCTGGCCGGCGCGCCACCTGACATCGAACGACGGCCGGTCGGACCTCCCGCCACTGGGGGCGCGCTTCCGGCTGAAGGGGTCTTTCGATATCAGCGTTTATCCGCTGGAGCTGCAAGTGCTCCTGCGCGCCATGCAGGAATACGGCCTCATCCTAGCGGATAACGGCTCGGACTGGTACGTCAGCGGAGCGCCCGACGAGCGCTGGAACAACGACCTGCTGCACCAGCTCGACGACGTCACCGGGAACGACTTCGAGGCAGTGGATACCTCCGCGCTCATGGCCAGCCCGGATTCGGGTCAGGTGAAATCCCCCTGACCATTTTATTCCTGGAAAGAGGTCCTGATGAGACTCAACTATTTTATCGATTCGAACAAGGGTGTCACCTTCCTTGCCATCCTGGCGATGATGGCCGTCTATCACCAATGGTCCAACCCGACCGCCTGGGTCTACCTGGCCCTGCACGGCACCTACGGCGTCCTGTGGGTGCTGAAGACCCAGCTCTTCCCGGATGCGAATTGGATTCGAAAGACTTCGCTTTGGTTCGGGCTGGTGTCCTGGGCTGCGCTGGTCCTGTACTGGATCCCGGCCTGGCTGCTGATCTCGCGCCGCATCCAGGCCCCGCCCTGGCTGCTGGCCGCCTGCATCAGCCTGTACACCTTCGGCGTCTTTTTCGTCTTTGCTGGTGATATGCAAAAATTTACCGCATTGAAGCTGCGCCCTGGAGAATTGATCACCGACGGCATGTTCGGGCTTTCCCGCAACATCAACTACTTCGGCGAACTGCTCATCTACCTGGCCTTTGCCATCCTGCCGCTGACCCCCTGGGCCTTCCTGCCGCTGGCGGCGTTTATCGTCACCTTCTGGATTCCCAACATCGTCCGCAAGGAAAAAATCCTGGCTGCCCTGCCGGGATTTCCGGTGTACAAAAAGAAGGTCAAATTGTTCTTCCCGTTTCTCTTTTAGGTTGCCCATGCCCAGCCTGCGCAGCCGCATCTTCAAATCCGTCATCCTCCGGCAGCGGGCGATTTTGAGGCAAGGCCGGACGATCCAGGAAGAACGGGCAGAGATCGAAGCCCTGGCAAAGAAATGGATCCGTCCGCCTCGGGCGGTCTCCGTTCTGCCGGTCACAGCCGCGGGAAGTCCCGGCGGAATGGGTCGAAGCCCGGAAAAGTGAAACGCAGCGTGTGATCCTGTATCTGCACGGCGGGGGTTACACGATCTGCTCCCCCGCCACCCACCGCGGGCTGACCGGCCAGCTGGCGCTGGCCTGCCGCGCCCGCCTGCTGGTGATCGACTATCGCCTGGCCCCCGAGCATCCCTTTCCGGCCGCCTTGGAAGACGCCTTATCCGCCTACCGCTGGTTGCTGGACCAGGGTATTCGCCCGCAGCAGATCGCCGTCGGCGGTGATTCGGCCGGCGGCGGTCTGACCCTCGCCGCTGCCGTCAGCCTGCGCGCAGCCGGCGAGCCGCTCCCCGCAGCCTTGTTCCTGATCTCCCCCTGGACGGACCTGACCTTCTCGGGTAAGTCCCATCAAACCCGCGCCAAGGTCGATCCGATATTCCGCGGCGGCGGGGGCTCGACCTTTGCCCCCGCCTACGCCGACGGCCACGATCCCTCGGATCCGCTTATCTCACCCGTCTTTGCTGACCTGCATCATCTGCCGCCGACCCTGATCCACGTCGGCAATGACGAGATCCTGTTGAGCGATTCCACCCGCCTGGCCGAAAAGCTGCGCACTGCTGGCGGAGAGGTCACGCTGGAAATATGGCCGGGGATGTGGCACGTCTTCCCCACCGCCGCGCCGTGGATCCCCGAGTCTGTGCAGTCCATCCGCAAGATCGCCGCCTTCATCGGCGCGCACATTCCCGGAAAGCCGCCGGTTGAAACCACAATTAAACGCGAATGAACACGGATGGTTCGAGGCGACCGTTTACCATCGCTAAATCCTTTTTGATCTGTGTTTATCTGTGTTCATCCGTGGTATGCATTCTTCTTCACCCCATCCCTGACAGGAGTAACCATGTCCGTCTACGTGATCGTCGACATCGAAGTCACCGACCCGGTCGGTTACGAAGGATACAAGAAGCTTGCCCAGGAGGCAGTGGCGCTCTACAACGGGCGGTACATCGCCCGCGGCGGGCACGTCGAAACCCTGGAGGGCGATTGGCCGATCCATCGCCTGGTCATCCTGGAGTTCGAGAACACAGCCCGGGCCAAGGCCTGGCTGAACTCTCCCGAGTACGCCCCGGCCAGGGCGCTGCGCCACAAGTACGCCCGCTCGAAGATGGTCGTCGTGGAAGGGGTGTGATCAGCCCGGTGACTTCCCATAGAAAACGAGCCCCCGCAATTCTGAACCCTGCGGGGGAATGGACCCGTTGAAAGATTGCCCACCTGCACTCGCACCGGCTGGTCGTGCACACCTGCCCTCCCGGCAGGACACCGGGACGGTATGGCGGGCGGTGCCAGGGGGGTGCACACTTGCCCTGGCACAAAGCGCCAGCGCAAGTGCCAGGGAGTGCCGCCGCCAATTAGGTGACGTGCAATGGTACCGGGCCTTTTCCTACTCTTTTTTCCCCGTCCAGAAGCGGCCCGCCTGGACGATCGTCCTGTCGGGGACGTCGGCCAAAATGATCGCCCCATTGCCGATGCGGACCCCGTCACCAATCCGGACTCCGATCGAGGTGGTCACCCCCATGCCGACCAGGCAGCGCTTCCCCACGTGGACGTGCCCGGCCAGCAGTGCACCGGGCGCGATGTGTGAATATTCCCCGATCACACAATCATGCGAGACAACCGCGTTGGTGTTGACCATGCAGCGCGGCTCGAGCGCCGCTTCCGAGCCGACGTAAGCGTTGGCAAACACCTGTACGCCTTCACCAACCTCGGCGCTCGGCTCGACGGTCGCACGCGGATGGATGAGAGATGGGAGCGAAAAACCGGCGGCCGATAGCAGCTCGAAGACCCTCACGCGCACGTTGATATCGATGATCCCGCCGACCCCGTTGGCCGCCAGTTTCACCCCTTTCTCAATCAGTGCGGAAAAGGCCGTTCGCGTCCCCAACACCGGGATGCCCAGCACGACGGTCCCTGCCGGAAGGCCGTCGTCTAGGATGCCGGCGATGGCGTAGGTCCCCAACTGCTGGACGATCTCCATGACCGACTTGGCGTGCCCGCCCCCGCCATAGATGACCAGGTAGGGCTTATCCGAGGACGGGAGGGAGATTTCGACTTTCAGGGAAGCCCCGGCGGCCGCCCGCACGACCGCTTCGGTGACCAACCGGTCGGTCGGCAGGCTGGCGGGATCGATGCCGAGCGACTCCGCCAGCCGGCGAGCCGGTTGGGTGATGCGCAGGTCCCCAACGGTCGCTCCGCCCTTGCTGGGTTTTTCCACCACCTCGTCGGCGGTGGTGGTGATGACCGCCAGACGTACCCCTACCGCCAATGTCTCCCCCTCGACAGCCAATAAGCGGACAAAGCCCGCCGTCGGGGTTTCAACGTCCGTGGCAGCCTTGGTTGTCTCCAGGGTGACCAGGAGCTGGCCCTTCTTCACCGCCTGTCCATCGGTGACGTGCAAAGCGACCAGGCGCGCTTCGGGTTCATTGGCATTCAGGAGGGGGACGAGGATTTCGGATTTGATCATGGTTCACCACGGAGAACACAGAGATCGCAGAGTTAATTCGAGGCGAGAGAAAGGGCCGCCTGAGTGACAGCTTCCTGCGTGGGCAGGATGGCGTCCTCCAGCGTACGGGAGTTGGCGATCGGCAGGTCGAGGGCGGCGAGACGGTGGACCTGCAAGCCGGGGATGCCCGCTTCGGCTGCCCGGGCTGCGACCTCCGCCCCCCAGCCGAGGGTCAACCCGCCCTCCTCGACCGTCAGCAGGCGCTGGGTGCGCCTCAGTGAGTCGAACAGCGGATCCAGCTTAAAAGGGCTGAGGCGTGAGAAGAGGGCGATCTCCGCAAAGATCTCGTGTTCGTAAGCCAGGTCGAGGGCGGTCCGGCGGGCCAGTTCGAAGTTGTAGCCGTAGCACGCCAGGGTCAAAGCCGGCTTTGGCCCATTTGTGAAACGCAGGACGGCGGCCGGGTAATCCCCGCCGGTCGATTCGACCTGGAAATCGGCCAGCTCACCCTGACCGATCTCGAGCAAGGAGCGGGTGTAAAGCAGCTTGTGCTCGACAAACAGGACCGGGTCCTCGTCGGTGATCGCTGCCGCCAGCAGGGCAGCCGGATCGTCCAGGGTGTTGGGGGCAACCACGTGCAGCCCCGGCACGCCCATGAACATCTTCTCCAACGACTGCGAATGGGTTGGCCCATAGCCGCGCCGCCCGCCCATCGGCGTGCGCACGACCAGCGGCACGCGCACCTGGTCGTTGTACATCCAGCGGAACTTGGCAGCGTGGTTGACCAGCTGGTCGGCGGCCAGGGTGAGGAAATCGCCGAACATGATCTCTGCCACCGGCCGCAGCCCGCGCAGCGCCATGCCGTCCGCCACGCCGACGATGCTGGCCTCGGAGATGGGAGTGGTCAGGACGCGCTCGGGAAACTTTGTGCTTAACCCGCGCGTGACCTTGAAGGCGCCGCCGTACGGGTCGAGGATGTCCTCACCCAGGACGTAGACGCGGGCGTCGGTCTCCATGGCGTGGTGCAGGGCGAAGTTAAGGCGATCGAGGACGGTGGTCATGGTTGGAGGCTCGGGAATGGATCGGTATCGGCGCGGGCGAAGGCGTCGGTAATTTTGGCAGCAACCTCGGACTCAGCCCGGGCGCGTTCGGCCTGGCTGAGGCGGGCACCGTGGACGCTGAGCGGGTCCTTTTCCCGGGCGGCCGCGATCTCCGCCGGGTCGCGCACGTCGTCGCCCTTGCTGTGGGCGGCGAAGCGGTAGGTGTGCAGGATCAAGCCGCCGGGTCCGGCCCCGCTGCGCACGTGCCGGATCGCCTCGGCCGCCGAGCTGCGCACCTCCAGCACGTCGGTCGTGTCGCGCTCCCAGGTTGAGATGCCGAAGGCGGCAAAGCGCCCAGGGATCGTACCGGCCACGGCAAGCTCGATGGGGGTGGTCTGGGCGTAGCGGTTGTTTTCGACCACGAACAGGACCGGCAACTTCCACAGGGCGGCGATGTTCAGGGATTCGTACAAGGAGCCTTCGCCGAGCGTGCCGTCCCCGGCGAAAACCAGCACGATCTTCCCGGTCTGCCGGGCCTTCTCGGCGACAGCCATGCCGGCCGCAACAGGCAGGATGCCGCCCTGAACGCCGTTCGAATAGAAGTTGCGCCAATGGATGTGCTGGCTGCCGCCCCGCCCGCCGACCAGGCCGGTCGCCTTGCCCATCAGCTCGGCGGCCAACTGGTAGGGGTCGCCTCCATAGGCCAGGAAATGCCCGTGGCAGCGATGGTTGCTAAAGACCACGTCGTCTGGATCGGTCAGGCTGAAGATACCGGCGGCATCGGCCTCCTGACCGATATAAGCGTGGGTGGTTCCGACCAGCTTGCCGGTCGAGAACTCGTCCAGCAGGCGCTCCTCGAAGCGGCGGATGAGCAGCATGGTTGTGTAAAAGGCGCAATTTTCGGTCATGACGGGTCGGGGAGTGGATAATCTTGTGGTTAAAAATGATACTTCATCGCAGAGAACAGGGAGAAATCAATCGTTTGATCATTGCGGGCTCCTATTATCCGCCGGGGTGACCTTCAGCCCACATCTTTCGCCACTCTTACCGGTCGATTATAACGCAACGGGACGGTCTCAATGGTATGATAAGGTCATGCGCCTGATCGCGCTCCTGCTTCGTCCTTTCTTTTATCTGCTCTACCACCAATTCGCCTGGAGCTACGACTTCGTCGCGGCGGTCGTCTCGCTGGGGCGCTGGCAGGAATGGGTGCGCGGGATTTTACCGTATATCGAGGGGCCGCGCGTGCTCGAGCTGGGTCACGGGCCCGGACACCTGCAGGCGGCGCTCAACGAAAAGGGTGTCCTGGTCTTCGGTCTGGACGAGAGCCGCTTCATGAGCCGGCAGGCATCACAACGCTTGAGAAGAAAAAAATATCCTGCTCGTCTCTCGCTTGGCTATGCGCAGCATCTGCCCTTCGCCAATAACTCGTTCGACACCGTCGCCGCCACCTTCCCCTCCGAGTACATCTTTGATCCCCGGACGCTGACGGAGATCCACCGGGTGCTCGTTCCCGGCGGGCAGACCGTGATCCTGCCGCTGGCCTGGATCACCGGCGGGCACCTGCTGGAGCGGCTGGCGGCCTGGCTGTTCCGGGTCACCGGGGAGGTGCAAGGCGAGCCGGGCCAGCTCCACCCGGCCGGGCGCAGGCGTCTGGAACAGGCCGGATTCGAAGTGCGCGGCGAAACAGTCAAACAAGACGGCAGCACATTGCTGATCGTCGTGACGAGGAAGTAAGGGCCGACCGGCAGACACACAGGGCTGCCGGTACGGGGATGTAGTAAAATGGGAGCATGGAAGTCCAGATTGCCGTCGCCAAGACGAGTAAATATGCGGTATCGGAGAGCGGGGACACGCTGGAGGTCGTCGAGCGTCCAAACGGCGGGCTGTCGGTGGTGCTGGCCGACGGGCAGACCTCCGGCCGCGGTGCCAAGGCCGTCTCGATGCTGGTGGTGCGCAAGGTGATCGGCCTGCTGGCCGAGGGCGTGCGCGACGGCGCGGCGGCACGCGCCGCTTCGGACCTGCTCTACACCGACAAGCACGGCAAGGTGACTTCCACGCTCAACATCGTCTCAGTGGATTTACAGACCGCAACCGTCGTGGTCGCCTGCAACAACCCGGTGCCCTATTTTGTCGCCCACGACGACCAAGTCGACTGCCTCGACGCGGGCGCCCCGGCGATCGGGGTCTCGCGCAACACCCGGCCGGTGATCAGCGAGTTCCCCATCGAGCCGGGACTGGCAGTGGTGTTCTACACCGACGGCCTGGTGCATGCCGGGAAGCGCATCGGACGTCCAATGGACGTCTGCACCTCGCTGCAGGCCATGCTCGAAGACCAGGACCCCAGCCCCCAGGAGATTACCGACGCCCTGCTGGCCGAAGCGGTCAACCTGGACGAGGGACGACCAGCCGATGACATCAGCGTGGTGGCGGTCAAGGTGTCCGAGCGGCGCGGAGACGATGTCCGCCGGATGACGGTCCGGCTGCCGATCCAGTTGGGGTAACGGATGCAGCCTCAGTCGGAAAGTTTGGTTCACCGCTGGCAGACGGCCTGGCGAGAAACCTTGATCCTGCTCGGGCAGTTTCGACAGCCGCTGCTGATCTTCCTGGTGGCGATCATCGGCCTGGGCACGTTGTATCATTATCTCGCCGGGCTGGCCGGCGAGCCATTGGGCAGCCTGCCGGAAGCCGTTTACCTCATGCTGACCCTGGCGTTTCTTCAACCCAGCGGAGCTTTCCCCCGGAGCGGGATATTACAAATCTTCTATTTTCTCCTGCCTGTCATCGGCATCATCACCCTGGCAAAGGGTCTGGCCGAATTCGGCGTCATGCTCTTCAACCGCCGGGCACGCAGCAAGGAGTGGGAAATGGCCGTCGCTTCCACGTTCAAAAATCACACGATCCTGGTCGGTCTGGGTCACCTGGGTTACCGGGTGGTGCAACAACTGCACGACATGCGCCAGAGCGTGGTAGTCGTGGAGAGGAACCCGTCGGCAGAGACGTTGACTAGTGTACAGGATATGAAAATCCCGATCATCCATGACGACGCCTCCCGACCGGGTACGCTGGAGGCGGCAGGGGTCAGACGTGCCAAGACCATCATCCTGGCGACCCAGACCGATTCGCTGAACCTGCAAATCGCCGTCAAGGCGCGCAGTCTCAACCCGTCCATCCAGGTCGTAATCCGCATCTTCGACGAAGACTTCGCCCATTCCCTGCAGGAACAGTTCGGCTTTAATGCCCTGAGCGCCACGGGCATGGCCGCTCCGGTCTTCGCCGCGGCAGCCGCCGGAGCGGACGTCACAAACCCGATCTCGGTCGAGGGCCAGCAGCTGAGCCTGGCGCGCCTGACCATCTCCGACCACTCCCGGTTTTCCGGCAAGACAGTCGGCTTCGTGGAAGATAACTACCACCTGAGCATCGTGCTGGTCCGCCACGACGATCATTCGGACATGCACCCGACCGACAGCCTGCCGCTCCGGACCGGCGATACCCTGGCCGTGCTCGGCAGCCCCGATCCTTTAAACCACCTCTTGCATGACAACTCCTGAGAAACCGGACGATAAACCTCCCGGACCGCCTCGTGTGCTGATCGGCGTCGTCGGCCCATGCGGCTCCGGAAAGACGACCCTGACCGCGGGCCTGAACCGGCTTGGATATCGCACCCGGCATATCGCCCAGGAACATTCCTACGTCAAGGACATGTGGCAGCGGCTGACCAGGCCGGGTGTGCTGGTCTTCCTGGATGCCTCCTACCCGGTCACCTGCCGGCGCCGCAGGCTGGATTGGACCGAGCTGGAGTACGCCGAGCAACAACACCGGCTGGAGCACGCCAGGCAGCATGCCAACTTTTATCTCATTACGGACAATCTGAGTGTCGAGCAGGTCCTGGAAAAAGTAATCGAGTTCCTCCAAGCGCGTCGCGAGATCCGTCCCCACCCGCCCCGATAACTGTTCACTTTTTCTCAATCGGAGTATAATCCTTTCGACCGCCAGCCAGAGGCTGGCATTTTTGTGAGCGGAGAAACGCTGTATGAGCCGTCGTCCTTACCTGATGCTTGTCATCATCCTCATCCTGGTTGCCCTGGGATTGTGGGTGGACCTGAACAAGCAAATTATCATCATCAATCCCATCAACCAATCTACATTATTACAGCGCAATGTCGACATCCGTCTGGGTCTCGACTTGCGCGGTGGGCTCCAGACCCTTCTGGAGGCTGACGTCCCGGAGACCACCTCGGTCAGCTCGGATGACTTGACCGTCGCCCGCCAGATCCTGGAAAGCCGCGCCAACGCCCTGGGCGTCAGCGAGGTGGTCATGCAGGCCGCCCCGCCGCGGCGCATCGTTGCCGAATTCCCCGGGCTGCAGGACCCGCAGCAGGTGGTGAAAGCATTACAGCAAACCGGCCTGCTCGAATTCGTCGGCATGGATAACAACAATCTGGTGCCTGAAGGCACGATCATCCAGACCGATTACGGCGCGACCAGTGCCGGTCCGGCGACCACGCCGGCCGCCTCCACCGGGACCGTCGCGCCGACCGAAACCGCGACTCCCACGGAAACTCCGGCTCCGACCGAAACACCTACGACAGCGGAAACCGCCGCAACGCCAGCTCCGACGGCAACGGCCACCGCCGCTCCGGAAGTCATCTACCAGACGGTCATGACCGGGGCGTCGCTCGAACTCGGTCAACGTCACCCGCAACTCAGTGACGGGGAAATATCAGATCGCTTTTACACTCAAACCCGAAGCCGCCCAAATGTTCGCCGACTATACCGGCACACACGTGCAGCAATACCTGGCCATCGTACTGGACAAAAAGGTCATTTCAACTCCCGTGATCAACTCCCAAATCACCGGCGGCCAGGGAGTGATCGAGGGAAGCTTCACCGCCAATTCCGCCAACACCCTGGCAATCCAGCTGCGTTACGGCTCGCTGCCGATCCCGATCAAGGTGGTCGAGAGCCAGTCGGTCGGCCCGACCCTGGGAGCCGAATCCGTGCGCCGCAGCCTGCTGGCCGGGATCATCGGCCTTTCGGCTGTGGTCCTTTTCATGCTGCTCTACTACCGCCTGCCAGGCTTCCTGGCGGACCTGGCGCTGGTGGTTTATACCCTGCTCAGCCTGATGATCTTCAAACTCATCCCGGTCGTACTGACCCTGTCGGGCATCGCTGGTTTCATCCTCAGCATCGGCATGGCGGTGGACGCCAACATCCTGATCTTCGAGCGCTTGAAGGAAGAGCTGCGTGCCGGTCGGACGCTGCGCCAGGCAATCGAACTGGGCTGGGCACGCGCCTGGCCGTCCATCCGCGACTCGAACTCCTCGACGCTGCTGACCTGCCTCATCCTGTTTGGGTTTGGCAATGCGTATGGCGCCACGGTGGTCAAAGGCTTTGCCCTGACCCTGGGGCTGGGCGTTCTGGTCAGTCTGTTCACGGCCATCATCGTTACCCGCACTTTCTTGCACGTGGTGCTGGATAACGTCAAATTTGCCGAACACCCCCGCTGGTTCGGTATCTAGGAGAGCCAGAGATGAACCTGATCAAGTCTCGTTACCTGTATTTCGGCATCTCCTTGCTGGTGATCATCCCGGGGCTCATTGCTTTGATCCTTTGGGGATTGCCACTGGGGATCGATTTCACCGGCGGCAGCCTGCTGGAAGTCAAGTTCGCCTCGGGCAAGCCACCCGCGATAAGCGAAGTGAATGCCCTGTACAACGAAATGTCCACCCCGACGATGGACATCTCCAATCCGGTCGTACAGTCCCTTGGAAGCAACTCCTTGTCCATCCGCTCCAAGGAGATGGATGACGCTCTCAAGGCCAAAATCGTGGCTGCCTTGACGGACCATTTCGGCAATGGACAGGACGTCGTCATCCAAAACTTCACCCAAGTGACCGCGTCAGTCGGCCAGGAGGTCGCCGTACGGGCTTCCGAGGCGGTTGCTGCAGCAGCCCTGGTGATCCTGATCTACATCACCATCGCCTTTCGTAAGGTCCAGAACGCCTTCCGCTACGGCGCGGCTGCGATCATCGCCATGATCCATGACATCCTGGTGACGGTGGGCGCCGAAGCTATCTTCGGACATTTCTTGGGCTGGCAGGCGGATTCGCTCTTTCTGACGGCGCTGCTCACCATCATCGGCTTCTCGGTGCACGATACCATCGTGGTCTTCGACCGCATCCGTGAGAACTCGAATCTCTACCGCCGCGTCGATTACGAGACGGTCGTCAACCATTCCATCGTTCAGACGCTCGACCGCTCGATCAACACCCAGCTGACGGTCATGATCACGCTCACGGCATTGGCCCTCTTCGGCGGGACGAGCATCCGCCACTTCGTGGTGATCCTGCTGGTTGGCGTATTCAGCGGGACATACTCCTCAATCTTCAACGCCTCCCCCATCCTGGTAGTCTGGGAGAACAGGGAGTGGCGGAACTGGTTCCGGCGCAAGGAGAGCCAAGGAGCAACATAACGATAAGACAGCCTGAACAAACCGGCGTGTGGGAATTCCCATACGCCGGTTTTTATCAGCGATAAAGTAATCGGCTTAACAAATATGATAAAATGCATTTGCAAGTAGATCATTCTAACTGTAAAATGGTTCTATTCTGCGTGGTCAGACTGGGAGAGTCAAGGGCAGCCGAATGGATCCAAGCCTCAAAGTCCAAGTATTCAACAGCATAACAGAGATCGGCCAGAACGAATGGGATGCGCTCAGCAATGATCAGCCGTTCCAAAGTTATCGGTGGTACCTCTACGGGGAAAAAACTATGGCGGACAGCCTGCCCGTTTATATCATCGTGATACGAGAGACCAAGGTCGTTGGCCGAGCGTCTTTCTGGCTGGTCCGTGAAGAGCCTTTGCCGGTCCACCCAGCAACCCGTCGGATTCTCCAGCAAGTGCTACGCCGCTGGCCTCCGTTAATTTGCCGGTCTCCACATTGCGGCCTGAGCGGACTGATCCTGCCTGAGTCCCCCTACTGCGAGGCGACCCTGCAGGCTATCCTCACGGCCTCCCAACAAGAGATCCATCGTTTGGGCGGCTCGTTTTTAATCTTCGATTACCTAGAACCTGATCAGGCCAGTTGGTCAATCTGGCCGAAGGGATTCAAGGCAATTACTGTTGCCGATCCTGGAAGCAAGCTTGTTTTACGCTGGGACAGCTTTGAAGATTACATCAACTCCAGCAATTGGAGAATCCGACAGCATTACAAGCGCAGCCGCCGGAGCGCCGCCGACCTTGGCATCCAAATCACCCGGCACAAAGAAGCCGGCAGTATCGACATGGCATTGGAATTGATCCGCAACGTAGAGCGGCGTCATACCTCTGCGCCAGATCCCCGGGCACGCGGCATGATCGAGCAGATGAAACTGGTCGACGGCACATGGCTGGAGGCGCACATCGGCGATCGGCTTGTCGGTTGTCTCCTCCTGTTGGAGGACGGAAAGGTCCAGATTGCGAGATTGCCTGGACTGACCGACAAGGTACCTTACGCTTACTTCATGTTGCTTTACGAAGCCATCCAAGAAGCGTTCGAGAATAAAATTCGCACCTTGCGCTGGGGCAGCGGTGCCTATGAGACGAAACAACGATTGGGATTCGAGTTGGAGACCAACAATAACCTGGTGTTCACAGGAGTCAATCCGCTACTGAGGCTCGCCAGCCACATGGTAACGTAAAAAGGATTGAAGCTGAAATGGACGCTTTTCGCCAAATCTGGTCCAGGTCGAAAATCTACCGGGTTATCCTGGTGCTTACGCTGGTTTATTTTCCGGTGCGCACCGCCGCCCAGCTCTGGCTGGCAGTCGAGCGTCAACTGCCGGGACAGAGCCAGACGCAGATGATCCCCAACGACCTTCAGGACTACATGAACGCAGCCGCACGGCTGGTCAACCACGAGCCGCTCTATACGCCCACGCATAAGATGGAGTACTACCAGTATCCGCCTGCCTTCGCCCTGGCCATCCGGCCGATTCTGTGGCTGCCGCAGGGCGTGAATTTTGCGCTGAACTTCGTCCTGCGGCTGGCAGGCTACCTGGTTTTCTACCTCTGGTGGGGTCGCATCTTCCGAAAATCCGGAAGCAGCCGGGCAGTTGAATTATGGGCCTGGACGCTTCCCCTCTGGCTGGTCTTCAGTGCCTTCTGGGCGGACCTGAGCTACATGAACATTTATCTCCTTACCGCCATGTTCGCCACGTTATTCATCGATGCCGTCCTTGCCGAAAACCTGCCCCTGTCTGTGCTTTGGATGACCATTTTGCTGCAGACCAAGCCCCAATGGGCCTTCGCCCTGGCCGTTCCCCTGCTGCTCGGAAGGTGGAAATTCTTCCTCAAGCTGCTGGCAGGGGGTACAGTCGTCAACCTGCTCATCACCGGCATCTTCTTGCTGGCGGTCGGCCCTACGTACGCCAGGCAGCAGATCCTTGCCTACCCCGCGTTCCTTGCATCCCTGAGCACTAGCTTTCCCTGGCGCGGGCCAGCGACGGGCTTCATCGGCTATAACCATTCCATCATGCAGATCGTGATGTTCGTCTTTGGTGTTTCGGGATCGAGTTACTACCTAGCCCTCATCATCAAACTGCTGCTGCTCGTCCCGTTGGTGGTCGTCTGCATCCGGAACCTGGTCCGCCCGGCGAGGCGCCGGGGGTATGAGGTGCCGGAACTTGCCTTAGGGCTGGCGTTCGTCCTCTATCTAGGCGTTTTCATCTGGCTGGACATGGTCTGGGAGCTTTCCCTGGGCTGCGCAGTGTTCATATTCCTTCTGGCCAGCCAGCGGGAGAACAAAGGTCCACGCGTCCTGGCGTGGGTGGTTTTCATGCCTTACGTCCTCATCGATCTCTGGCAGTTCATCACCTATGCCATCGTCGGCTCGCAGGTGGTGGACGCGAACGGTTACATCCTGACCGATTATTCGATCTATATCCCGGTCGTGATGATCGTGATCCTAGTGTTTTACGGAATACTGGTCCGACGTTTGTGGCCCGTACATGGAAAAACCATGCACACCCTGGAAGGCGCTGCATGATCACCGGAGTTCCTCAATCTTTAATCCTGTTGTCCATTATTCTTTTCGCCTTTATACTCGATTTTGTATTAATACGCCGGTACGAACGCCAGCGTCAAGCCGTAGGGTCCAAGCAGGCCTGGGGCTGGGCCTACACCCTGCTCATGATCGGCGCCTGCACCGTGATCGTCCTCCAGCCGGTTCTCCTGCCCGGGCTTGGCTTTCAAACCCCTCGCACCTGGGGCCTTGTGGTCCAGGTCCTGGGTCTTGGGCTGCTGGCGGGCTCGTTAGCCCTTCATGTCTGGGCGAGGCTGCACCTGGGTCAATACTATGCCGAAAGGGTCGAGGTCCAGGCCGGCCATAGGCTCGTGGACACCGGACCTTATGCTTTCGTCCGTCACCCGATCATCGTATCGTTTTTTGGCCTCGCCATCGGAATGCTCTTGTTCGATCCCGCCCTCGCCACCCTGCTCATGGCCGTCTACGCATTCTGGGATTTTCTCCGTTCGGCGCGACACGAGGATGAGCTGCTTTCGAGCTCGGTGGCAGGTTACCAGAAATACATGAGGAGCACGCCGGGCTTCGTTCCCAAACTTCGGAAGTTGAAGGATTCTGGTCATGGAGATCGATTTTAAAACCTTTCTAACGAGCCCCGATGTTTCGCCCCTTGTCCGCAAGGCTGGCGTGAATGTCTGCGCGTTTCCCTTCAACGGAACGCGCCGCTGGCTTCAGCTGGAGCATCCGAAACTGACATCACCCGACGACTACGAACGGCTCATCACACAAAAGATGGCCGAGATCTTCGGCATGATCTTTACCCATGGGATCGACACGCTAATCGCCCCGATGGTAGGACCGGACCTGATGGAGCGGGGGGATAAATATCTCAAGCTGGCGGCGCAGATGCTGATAGCCTTAGCCCGCAACCGGACCTTGCTGGAGTTCTACGATGCCTTTGACATCCGCGTGCATTTCTACGGGGATTACCGCCGCTACCTGGAGAATAGCGTCTGTGCCGGAGCCATGGACGATTTCGAGGAAATCACCCGACGGACATCGTCCAATCGTAGTCGCGCCCTGTGCTGGGGCATTTTCGGGCAGGATGCTGTGGACTTCACCACCGGCTACGCCATCCGCTTTCAACAGGAAACCGGGCGCCCGCCGGAGAAACGCGACCTGATTGCCGCATATTACGGGGAACCGCTCGAGGCCGTCGACCTGTATATCGGTTTCGGCGCACCGGCCGTTTTCGACGTGCCCCTGCTCGATTTCAGCCATACCAACCTTTACTTTACTGTCAGCCCCTCTCCCTATCTGAACGAGCCGACCCTCCGACGGATCCTGTACGATCACCTGTGCACCCGCAACGACGATCCCAGCTATAGAGAACTCACCCGCACCGACTGGGAGAAGCTGCGTAAGTTTTACAGGCAGAACTTGGGTGCAGTCCTGGGCATGGGTGCCCGAACGCTGCGCGGCGGTGTGTGGATTCCCCAGAACGGGCTCAAAATGTCCTCGCATTTCACAGCCATTCTTCTGCCGGACGAAAAGTGAAGGTGCCTGCATGAAGCTTTCCTGGTCAACCGGTGAAATTGAGGAGGCTGCTTCCCATGGACTTGAATAAATTCTTACGCGTGGAATTGGAGGATCCGGAGGACACCCGCCGGCGCAATTTGCTTAACATTCTCCTGGTGGGGATCTTTGCCACCGCGGTCGTCGGAAGCTTGATCATCGGAACGGGCATCGTCTTTCAGGTCTGGTCCCTGGCGGATGCGCTTTGGCTGGTCTATTTATTTCTGATCTTCATCGTTTCCGTCACGATGATCTACCTCCTGAACCGTCGCTGGGGAAAACCCGCCATCTTGCTCTTCCTAGCCATGCTCATTGCCAGCTACATGTTCAGCGACACGCCGGAGCAAATCTCCAATGGCCGATCGGTGTTCTTTTACGCCATCCCGATCATCATCGCCAGCCTGTTGATCCACCCGGTGGCAGGATTCGTCACCGCCGTCATTGGCTGCGTGATCATCACATGGGCGAACTCACTCTACAATCCGCCGGGAATCTACCCCAACTTTGTCGTCATGCTGGGCTTTTTCATGCTGGCGCTCGTTTCATGGGTCACAACTCGAAGCCTTGAAAATGCTCTTAATGAGCTTCGAACTGTAAACGCCAATCTCGACCGCCTAGTCCAAGAACGCACTCAAGCCCTAGCCGATGTCCTCGCGCGCGAACGCATCGATGCCGGACGAAATGAGGCCATCCTGGAAAGCATCGCCGATGGGGTCATTGTGTTCGACGTGCAAGGTCGGGCGATCATCGCCAACCCCGCATCCGAGCAATTGCTCGAGCTGCCCAAAAGTGAAATCTATGGTGCGGACATTGTCAAATTAAGTCACGCAAAAATGCTCGACACCAGGAATGGCGCCATCCTGGCAAACGCGCTCTCCAATCCCAGCCGCCAGCTAGCCAGCAATCACCTCCAATGGGGCAAGAAGAACCTGTCCATCACCTCTGCCCAGGTGTTTGATGAAAACATTCCAATCGGGACCGTGGCAGTCTTCCGGGATTACACCCGTGAGGCAGAGGTAGAACGGATGAAAGACACCTTCCTGGCAGTCGTCTCGCATGAGCTGCGTACCCCGCTCAACGCCATCCTGGGTTATGCCGAGATGCTCAAGGAAGCCGTCTACGGTTCAATCAACGAGAAACAGGCTCGGGCATCGGATCGCATCATATCGAGCTCGCAACGCCTGCTGGGAATTGTCAACGACTTGCTCGACCAGTCTCAGATCCAGGCGGGCAAGATATCGCTCCACACGCAGGCGTTCCAGCCCGCTGAATTGGTCGAAAATATCCACGCTCTCATGGATAATCTCGCCTCCGAAAAGGGGCTTTCTCTGACCAGTTATTTGGATACGAACTTGCCGAAATTCGTGCTTGGCGATATGCCGCGCTTGCAGCAGATTACAGTCAATCTCGTCAACAATGCCATCAAGTTCACGGAAAACGGCTCGGTCGTCTTCCGCGTCCTGCGCGTCGACCAGGGACACTGGTCCCTGGAAGTGAAGGACTCGGGGATCGGTATCCCTGAAGACGATCTCCCCCACATATTCGACCCCTTCTATCAGGTGGACAGCACGGCCACGCGCAAACACGGCGGATTCGGTCTGGGGCTATCGATCGTCAGGCAGATGGCCAACTTGATGGGCGGCGACGCAACTGTCATCAGCAAGGTGGGTATCGGCAGCACGTTCACGGTCACACTTCCACTTATCCTGAAGGAAGGAAAATAATCATGGCCGATCTGGCATTGATCATCGAAGATGACGAAGATATCAGTGAGATTTTCGATCAGGCGCTTAGAAACGCCGGCTTCGATACCGAGGTCATTCCCGATGGCGTTCAAGCACGGCTACGGCTCGGCGAAATCATCCCCCATGTGGTCGTCCTGGACATGCACCTGCCGGGTGTGTCGGGCGAGGACCTTCTCCACCAAATCCGGTCCGATCGAAGATTGTCAAGGGCGATCGTGCTCATCGCCACAGCCGATGCAAGAATGGCGGATTTGCACATCGGCTCGGCGGATTTCGTCCTCATCAAGCCGATCTCGTTCAACCAGCTCAGAGATCTGACCGGCCGACTCCACGGCTACCATCACGAATTGACCGGCAAAATAATCGGCAGCCAATAAGGTGACGGGTGCTCCGACAAGAAGGTGAGATATGGATGAACTGGCGCTTATGGATGAACTGGCGCTTATAGTGGAAGACAATGTCGACCTGGCCGAAATATTTAAACAAGCCTTCCACTCCGCTCAATTTAAAACCAAAATCCTCCCGGACGGGGATGCCGCCAAAAAAAGTATCGAGAGGCTTTGCCCCCATCTCGTCTTGCTGGATATCCACCCATCCGGCGAATCCGAGGAGGCGCTCGTCTCCAGGATACGGGAGAATCCCAAGCTGGAAAAGACAATCATCATCATTGTCACTGCGGACGCCAGGAAGGCCGACCTCTATCACGAAACCAGCGCCGACTTTATCATGCTCAAACCCATCTCGTTCAGACAGCTGCGTGATCTGGCCGCGCGTCTGCACGACTATTCCCACGGTGCGGAAAAAATCCCCGAGAGCGGAACAATTATCAACAATAGCTTTCGTCAGTGATGTGGGGAAAGCTTGATTGAAAAATCCGTTGACAAGTAGGGGGTTTAGGGAGCGGGCGCGGACCGGATCACCGCTTTTGAGGTTAATTCTGTTATCGTCGCCCGGCCTTCAACCAATCTACAGTTATCCCACCACCTGCAGGCGCTTCCCGGACAGGTTGAAGTAATCCCGCAGCAGCCAGGCTGTACGCTCGTACACGGCCTGCCGGGCGATCGCTTCCTTACCGGACTCGCGCAGACTGGTCTCATATGCCTGACGGATTTCGGTTCCGACATTTACCTTGGCAATGCCGCGTGCAATTGCACCGAGCAAGTAATCCCTCCGGACTCCTGAGCCGCCGTGCAAAACCAACGGGATGCCAGCCGCCTGACGCAGCCGGTCGAGGTGATCCAGGTTAAGGCGCGCCTCTACTTTCTTGGCGTCCCTGGCGGCGCCGGAGACCGCCCCGTGGATGTTGCCGATCGCCACCGACAGCCAGTCACACCCGGTTTCGCGGACGAAGCGTTTGCATTCCTCGATATCGGTAAATCCCCTCCCCGATGCAAACAGCTCTTCATATGGCGGAATTGGCCCGGCTTCATGGCCCATGACCGCGCCCAGCTCAGCTTCGCACGCCGCACCGGCGGCATGGGCGAGGTCCACGACCTGGCGCGTAGCCGCCATATTCTCCTCCAGGTTCAGGCGGGAGCCGTCGATCATGACCGAGGCATATCCCAGGTCGAGTGCCTGACGGATCAGAGGCAGGTAATCCACCCGCTGGTTATCCTCATCGATCACCGGGATGTGATCCAGGTGCAGGCGGACATATCCGGGCGCTTCCCAGCGTAGATACTCGGCCTGAATTTCCGCCATGCCTTTGGCGCCGAACTTGGTCCACTCCAGCCGGGCGGTCGCAATCAAGGCAAAGGCATCTTGATCCACGCTGGCGCGGATGACCGGTTCCATCATCGGCAGGTAAGGGATATTGAACGCCGGAACGACCAGCCCGGTCTGGCTCGCTTTTTGCATGATTTGAGCGTTGGATTGCAGGTAGTCTGCCATCAGACGGTCTCGACCTGGAATCCCAAATAATGCCCGAGTGCTTCCTGGACGGCCGCCTGTACTTTTCCCCGGGTCAGACTGACGTGGTGGCGGTAGCCCTGGCGCCCGATGTGGAGCAGAACGTCCTGCAGGCGGTCGATCTCGGCGACCCCGGCGCAGCCGAAAAAATCCCCCGGAATCGGGTCCGAGGTGATGCGCCCCTCGCCCAGGTATATGCTGATCCGGCCGGCGTTCGTCAACAGGCTGCCGTAGGTGAAGTCCATCGGGGCGATCCGGCCGATATTGCAGCCGTAGCCGCGCCCTTCGCCGACCGAGTTCTTCAAAATCAGGTGATCCGAGATCTGCCCGGTCGCGCTCATCAGAGCGCGTGGAACCGGGCCGCAATGGAAGAGGATGCACTTGTTATCCTCACCGGCGTAGTTGTTGTTCCAGTCCAGGCAGGCCGGCGGATCGCCGGACGCCAGGCTGAGAGCGTGCATCATCACCGCATTGCCCGTGTCCACCTCACAGGCGGCCGGGACGAGGCGGTCATTCATCTCGCCCATCAGGACGCAAGGTGAAATGCCCAGGCGGGTCTGCAGCTCGGTCCAGCAGCGAATGGCGACCGCATCCATCTTGTACTCTTCCACCAGCGCGTCCAGCACCACGCCCAGGCGGACGATCTTGTCGAAGGCGGCCTCGGGGACGTCGGTCCAGGAGGCATAAGACTTCATCAAGACGGCTTTGGCCTGGGATGCCTTGTCTTTCTTTGGGAGCGCCTCCACTCGATTCATCACATCCGAAAGGTCGAGGGTTTCCACGGTGATCGAGTGCTGCTGCAAAGCCAGCTCGTCGATACGCACCGTCTTGAAGGGCGTGGTGCGCGCCCCGATCGCTCCCACCACCATGCCGCGCACTCCGTTCGCGGCATGGCAGACGCGTGCAAACTGGTCGACGTTCTGCCGGAAGGTTTCGCTGCGCGGGTCGACAACGTGCGGTTTGAACGCCGTGAACTTTACCCCGAACTGGTTGAAAACATCCATCACCGAAATCTTGCCGCAGAAGGCATCCCGACGCACCGCCGGACCCATTTTGTCCAGCTCGTCGGGGTAAGCCTGGACGAGAATGGGTACGCCTGCTTCTTTAAGAGCCGTCACCGCTCCAAATTCGTCTCCAAAATTTGGCAGGCACAGAATCACACCGTCGAATTTGCCGTGCTCGTCGCGAAGGAAATTGGCGTAGCGCTCCCCCTCCTGTCGCGTCTCGACGGCGCCGTAGCGCGTGGCCAATTCCTCCAGCATCAGCGACTCGTACCCCCACTCCTGTAACAACCGGGGCAGGTCCTGCCGGGCTTGAGCGATCAATGCCGCCGGAAAGAAACCCCGGTTGCCGAAAAACAGGGCGAAAGTGGTTTTACGCGCAGCCATGTTGGATCTCCTCATCTTTTTTGAAAAAAGTGGCAATACCATGCGACTAGGAAACTAGCGGTTCCAGTCTCACGGATGCGGTGTGTGCCTCGTCATGGGTTGAAACCGGAGAAGAAATGTGCTATTTCCCCACAATCTTCTGGATCAGGGCTTCTTCCTGTTTAGCTTCTTTGGGCGTAAGCGCTCCAGCCTGAAGGTCGCAATGGAAAACCTCACCTGGACCCAGATCGTGCACGTAGCCTTTCTCCTTCTCAGCAGTGTACCCGCTTACCTCTGCGGTGCCTGCCTCCATGCCCAGGGCATCCTGGTCCACAGTGCGGCAGATCCAGCGAATGCTGTGGCCCAACTGGTCGGGCCGGTGACTGGCAACGTCGGCGCTGCCGTCAGGGTGGATGTGCATGCCGTGCGCCCAGCCTTCGGCATCGGCGAGGCTATCGACCAAAAAAACGACCTCGGGGTCGAATGCCATGCCCGGTTTGAGCACCAGGTGCTTTTCGGGATGAGCGCTCAATTCCTGCAGGAACTCCCGGTAGCCGGGCTTGACCTGCACATGGCTGGGGATTTCGGAACGCACGCGCATGTGCTGCGGATCGCAGATGGCGCTATAGACCAGCCGGCCATTGTCCACCGGGCGGAAGTTGATGTGGGCCAGGTACATCAGCGGCATGGGACTTTTCTTCAAGTTCGTGATCGTCATGGAGATGTGCGCAATCGCCGATCCAGCGTACAGCTTCACCTGCGGCTGAGCCAGGTAATTAATACTGAATGCCAGCGTATGGCGGTATTCCCCGCCCAGGCCAAGGTAAGGTCCCTGCTTGTCCTCTCCGACGATCAGATGGGCGGATGGGTAGGGCGCGTTGGGCAACTCGCCATGCAGAGGATGATGATCCTGCGGCCCGGGCGAGCCCATGGCCGTGGCACCGCAGTGCTGCATGAAACCGCCAAAGGTGGCCAGGAACTCGGTCGTCGGATACGGCTGATCGAACATCGACTTCATCGTCAGCCGCCGGCCGTGGAAGCTGGCATCCCAAATGTGCTGCCCCTGGAAAGGCAGGACCACCAGCTCGCCCAGCCCGTTCTTCAAGCGCAAGGCGCACACCCTGCTGGGAAATCGGAAAGTGCTGGCCGTCAGCTCGCCGGATTCGACCAGTGGCTTTTCAAGCTCGGTGAACATTTTGGCATGCAGGTGGAGGATGGTTTCTGATGACATGGCTGGCTCCTATCATTTTTGAACAATGAAAGCTTACACCGGACGATCAGGATACCAACGACCGGTTCTGTATTGTTTATGTCTCAAGGATGGCTAAATCGTGACTGCAGGGCTTACGAAACTCAATATAGTATAATCCAATTCATCGATCAGGTGAAAAAGCGCTACCCATCCACTTAACGGGAGATCGTCCAGCCGACAAGCTTCGATCCTCATCCGACGCCGTGGGGGTAATCAGCAGGCTGACCCGATCATGAACTTCACATCGTGACTCAGAAATTACCATGGGCCCGCGCATCGAACAAGTCAAATTCGCTCTCCTTGCCATGCAGCGCCACGCCTGGGAACAAGGCGTCGCCGCCCAGGCATTTCTGGAGCTCGGGGAGGAGCAATGGGCCATCCGCCTGGCACGTGAAGCCGCATCCCGCCAGTCTTCCGACGGCCGCCTAGCCATGGTCGGCTCCGACACCCAGGTCACCGATCCGGCTGCCAACGGTGAGGCGCTGCTCTACGCTGCACGGACCAGCGGCGAGGCAGGCCTGGCCCAAGCCGCCCAGAAGATGCTGACCTACCTGCTCCGGGATGCCCCGCGGAACTCGGACGGCGTGCTCTTTCACGTCAATAACGCTCCCCAAATCTGGGCGGACTCGCTTTACATGGCTCCGCCGTTTCTCGCCGCAGCCGGTCATCCGGATGATGCCATGCAGCAGATCGAAGGCATGCGCAAACGTCTGTGGATCGAAGAGAAGAAGTTATACGCCCACATCTGGAATGAGGCACGCCAGGAGTTCGACCGCGCCGCCTGCTGGGGAGTGGGCAACGGCTGGGCGGCTGCCGGGATGACGCGGGTTCTGAGTCTCCTTCCCGACCGCGGGACTGGGGAGCGCCGCCGGCTTGTCGAGTATATTCAAGCGACGGTAGACGGCTGCCTGAAGCACCAGCGCCCGGATGGCCTGTTCCATGACGTGGTCGACGACCCGCGGACCTTCGTCGAGACCAACCTGGCTCAGATGCTGGCATACACCCTCTTTCGCGGCCTGCAGGGCGGCTGGCTGGATGAGACTTACCGCGCCCGCGCCGAACGCATGCGCCGGGCGGCCCACGCCAAGGTCGACCGGGACGGCCTGGTGCAGGGCGTATGCGGTGCACCCGACTTCGACCGTCCCGGCGTGGCGCCGGAAGGCCAGGCCTTTTTCTTGCTGATGGAAGCCGCGGCACGCGATGCCGGTCAGCCGGAGATGATGGATTGATATAGGAGCCTTGCTTGACATCCCAAACCATTACCACCCCACGCGTTCGGCCCCTCCTGGCCACCTCCGCCTACTATCTGGCCTTCATTGGGTTGGGATTGACCGCTACAGTTGGCGGACCGGCCCTCCCCTACCTGGCGCACCTGACTGGCAGCCGCCTCGATCAGTTCAGCGTGACCTTCATCGCCGGCTCGCTCGGGTACATGCTCGGCTCGCTGCTGGGTGGGCGCATGTACGATCGCTTTCCGGGTCACCGCATCATTGCCTCTATGCTGGTGGTCATTGCCGCGACGATGGTTTTTGTACCGATCATCCCGTTCCTTTGGCTGATGACAGCCGTCCTGTTTTTGCTCGGCACGGCCCAAGGTGCCCTGGACGTGGGTTGCAACACCTTGCTCATGTGGGTGCACGGCAGCAAGGTCGGTCCGTTCATGAACGGCCTGCATTTCTTTTACGGCGTCGGAGCATTCCTCCTGCCGATCATCGTCGCCCAGGTGCTGTCCACCAGCGGGGACATCCGCCTGGTCTACTGGCTGCTCGCCGTCCTGCTGCCTCCGATTGCCATCTGGATGTGGAAGCTGCCCAGCCCGGAGCTTCGCCCCGCAGAGGACCAGGCGGTGGGAGCAAAAGTCTCCGTACTGCCGGCGGCGCTCTTTGTGTTGTTCTTCCTCGCCTACGTCGGCTCCGAGGTCGGTTTTGGCAATTGGATCTACACTTACACCACGCATCTCAACCTGGCCAGTGACACCACGGCCGCCTACCTGACCTCGGTTTTCTGGGGATCCTTCACAGTCGGCAGATTGCTTGGCGTGGGAATCTCCAGGCGGCTCAAGTCAAAGACCATCCTTTTTATCGACCTGCCGGGTTGCCTGGCCGCTTTGGCCGTGATCATCCTTTGGCCGGCCTCCCAAGCCGCTTTATGGGCCGGTACGATCGCCTTGGGGCTTTTCATGGCCTCGATCTTTGCCACCGCCCTGGCCCTGGCCGAAGAGAAACTGCGACTGACGGGAACCATCACCGGCTGGTTCCTGGTCGGTTCGGGCGCTGGCGGCATGCTCCTGCCCTGGCTGATCGGGCAGCTCTTCGTCCGCCGCGGACCGCAGGTTACCATGGTGATTATTTTTGTGGATGTATTCGTCAACTTATTGATCTTGGCCGCCATCAGCGGCCTCTCCCCCCGAAGGAGCTACCCGGCAGGTTGAAACAGCTCTGCCCGACTCCCGAGAAATGAGAGCGCCTGAACAGCTGCGGCGCGACCCGTAGACTCTTTTACATCCATAAAGCGCGATAATTGGCGTAGGCAAAAAAATACCACCCGCCCGAACTTTCAGAGGAGAATATGGCCTTCTTCGATCTCCCGCTCGATGAGCTCAAGTCCTATAAACCCCAACGCACGGAACAACCCGATTTCGATGCTTTCTGGAAGTCGACGCTGGAGGAGGCCCGCCAGCATCCGCTGGAGGCCCGCTTCGCACGCGTCGACTTCGGCCTGCAGGCGCAGGAAAGCTTTGATGTGACCTTTAACGGTTTTGGCGGGCAGCCCATCAAAGGCTGGCTGACCCTGCCTAGACAGCGCTCCGGAGCCCTGCCCTGCGTGGTGGAGTTCCTGGGCTATACCGGCGGTCGAGGCTTCCCCATCGACTGGCTGCTGTGGCCCAGTGTCGGCTTTGCGCATCTGGTAATGGACACACGCGGCCAGGGAACCTCGGTTGGCTGGACCCAGGGCGACACCCCCGACCTCTACGCCGGGGGAGGCAGCCCGTCCGTCCCCGGCTTCATGACCCGGGGCATCCTGGATCCCCAGCACTACTTCTACCGCCGTGTCTTCACCGACGCGGTGCGGGCCGTCGAAGCTGCCCGCTCACACCCGGAGGTGGATGCTAAACGCATTGCAGTCACCGGCGGGTCGCAAGGCGGGGGGATCACCATCGCCGCCGCCGGTCTCGTTCCCGATGTCCAGGCTGCCCTGCCCGACGTGCCGTTCCTTTGCCACTATCGGCGAGCCACGGAGCTGGTCGATTCGTTCCCCTACCAGGAAATTGCCCAATTCTGCAACGTGCACCGCGACAAGGTCGAAACGGTCTTCCGCACGCTCTCGTACTTCGACGGTGTCAACCTGGCGGCGCGGGCAAAAGCCAAGGCCCTGTTCTCGACCGGCTTGATGGATACCATCTGCCCGCCGTCGACCGTCTTTGCGGCTTTCAACCATTGGGGCGGCCCGAAGGAAATCCGCACTTACACCTATAACAGCCATGAAGGCGGCGGGAACTACCATACCCTCGAAAAGGTCAAGTTCCTGAATGCCTTATGGAAATAGGAGGGCATCATGCCCGATACGGTCCTCTCCCTGGCAAAGACGATCGACCACTCCCTGCTGCATCCAACCATGACCGACGATGAGCTGGTAGCCGGGTGCCAGCTGGCTGCCAGAAATCACACTGCGACAGTCTGCATCAAACCCTATGCCGTCTCGCTGGCGGTCGGGAAATTGAGAGGTACGGATGTCAAGGTGTGTGCCGTCGTCGGTTTTCCCCACGGCAACAGCCATACCGAGATCAAACTCGCCGAAACCAACCTGGCACTCAAGGAGGGTGCAGCCGAGATCGACATGGTCGTCAACATCGGCAGGGTCCTCAGCCTGGCCTGGGATTATGTTTACGCCGACATAAAAACCATCAACCGCCACTGCCTGGACAACAACGCCATCCTGAAGGTCATCTTCGAAAACGACTATCTGCCCAACGACGGATACAAGATCAGGCTGTGCACGATATGTTCGGAGATCAAAGTCGCTTTTGTCAAGACTTCCACCGGTTACGGCTTCGTCAAGCAGCCCGACGGCAGGTACGACTACGCCGGCGCCACCGACCATGATCTAAAGTTGATGCGCCAATACTGCAAGCCTTTTGTGCAGATCAAAGCCGCCGGCGGGGTGCGCACCCTGGACGACCTGCTGCGCGTCAAGAGCCTGGGCGTGACCCGCGTCGGGACGACGGCGAGTGAGGCCATCCTCAACGAGGCGCGTGCGCGCGGCCTCCCGGAATAGGATGCAATCCACTGACAAACAATCTGTCAACCATGATCATCGTCGTCTTCGGCTCAATCAATATGGATCTGGTGGCGCGCGTCCTGCATCTCCTGCTCCCGGGGAAACCCTCAGCGGCAGCGATCTCGTCACCATCCCGGCGCCCAGTCGGCCATGCCGCGACGGGAGGAAGTGCTCGCCTCGCTAGACCGAGGAGACAAATCCAATGACCGGGATTAAATCCGCCGTTGTCGCCGGCCATCTATGCCTGGACATCATCCCGGACCTGAGCCACCTGCCGGGTGGGGACATGACCGCCATGCTCCAGCCCGGCCGCCTGCTGAACGTCGGGAGGGCGGCGCTCTCGACCGGCGGCGCCGTCTCGAACACCGGCGTGGCACTGCACATTCTCGGCATCCCCACCTGCCTGGTCGCCAAGCTGGGGACCGACCCGCTGGGAGCGGCCGTCCGTGCGGTCCTGGACGGCTACGGTCCGGACCTGAGCGCGGGCATCACGACCGATGGCAGCACCGGGACCTCGTACACGGTGATTCTCAATCCCACGGACCGCGATCGCACCTTCTGGCATTACACTGGCGCTAATGACACCTTCTCCGCCGCCGACGTACCCTTCGACCGGGTGGCGCAGGCTGACCTGTTCCACTTCGGCTATCCACCGATCATGCGCCGCATGTATACCGAGTCCGGCGCCGGATTGGTCGAGGTGCTGCATCGCGCCAAGGAGACAGGTGCCACCACCTCGCTCGACATGGCCTGGCCGGACCCCAACTCCGAGGCCGGCCGCGCCGACTGGTACGGCATCCTGACCACCGCCCTGCCTTACGTGGACCTGTTCACCCCCAGCGCGGACGAGCTGCTCTTCATGCTCCACCGCCCGATTTACGACCAGTTGCTGGCTGCTCCCGGAGGCCTGCTCGAGAACGTCACCCCGGAGCTGCTCGAGCAGGTCAGCGCCGAGCTGCTCACCTTGGGTGCCAAGGTCGTCCTGATCAAGGTCGGGGAGCGCGGCGCGTATCTGCATACCGCTGCGGCTGGTTCGTTGTCCGGTATGGGCCGCGCCTGCCCGCCCAACCTGGCCGCCTGGGCCGGATGCCAGATGTGGGCGCCGTGCTTCCAGGTCGAGGTGGCCGGGACGACCGGCTCCGGTGACGCCACCATCGCCGGTTTCCTGGCCGCCTTGCTGCGCGGGCTGGGACCGGCCGAGGCCATGACTGCTGCAGTGGCGGTCGGGGCGTGCAACGTCGAGGCGCCGGACGCCCTCTCCGGTCTGCGCAGCTGGGAGGCGACCATGGCCCGCCTGGCCGCCGGCTGGCCGCGCTGCCCATTGAATCTGCGAGCCCCGGGCTGGCATTGGGAGGAAGGCCTTCAAATGCTGGTCCGCGACCGGGCATGAGATTTCCATCGAACAAGGTGAACCAAATGACTCCCAACTCAAAAAATACTGCCTCGCCTTATCTCGACCCCGACCGTCCCCTGCCGGAGCGGGTGGCGAACCTGATCGGCCGCCTGACGCTGCAGGAGAAACTCGGCCAGTTCCTTCATCCGGTCGATGCGGTGCCGCGCCTGGGCCTCCCGGCCTATAACTTCTGGAGCGAAGGACTGCACGGCGTGGCCCGCAACGGCCGCGCCACCGTCTTTCCCCAGGCCATCGGCATGGCGGCGACGTGGGACCGCCAGCTGGTGCGGCGGGTCGCCTCCGCCATCGCCGACGAAGCCCGGGCCAAGCACCACGAAGCCGTGCGCCGCAAGGGAACCTCCGGCCAGTACCAGGGGCTGACCTTATGGTCGCCCAACATCAACATCTTCCGCGACCCGCGCTGGGGCCGCGGCCAGGAGACCTGGGGCGAGGATCCCTTCCTGACCGGCGAGCTGGGCGCGGCATTTGTGCGCGGCATGCAGGGCGACCACCCGAAGTACCTGAAGATTGCCGCCTGCGCCAAGCACTATGCCGTCCACTCCGGGCCGGAAGGCAAGCGCCACGTCTTCAACGCCAAAGTCTCCAGACGTGACCTGTACGGCACCTATCTGCCCGCCTTCAAGAAGCTGGTCACCGGGTCGAAGGTGGAAGCCGTCATGGGCGCTTACAACCGCGTTCTGGACGAGCCTTGCTGTGCCAGCAGGCTGCTCCTGCAGGATATCCTGCGCGGCGAGTGGGGCTTCGAAGGACACGTCGCCTCCGACTGCTGGGCACTGACCAACATCCATAACGACCAAAAGGTGACCAGCGGGCCGGTCGAGACGGCCGCCCTGGCGCTGAAGGCCGGCTGCGACCTCTCCTGCGGCTGCACGTACGACCACCTGGGCGAAGCCCTGGAGCAAGGCTTGATCAGCGAGGCAGACCTCGACCGCGCCCTGAGCCGAACCCTGGCGACGCGTTTCAAGTTGGGCATGTTCGACCCACCGGAAAGGGTACCCTATGCCTCCACACCGATGTCCGTCGTCGCATGCGAGAAACACCGCCGGCTGGCTCACGAAGCCGCGGTCAAGTCGATCGTCCTGCTGAAAAATAAAGGCGGCATTCTGCCGATCAAACCGGAGGTGGGCAGTATTTTCATCACCGGGCCTGCCGCTGCCAGCCTGGACACCCTGCTCGGCAACTACAATGGCGTCAACACCGGCCTGGTGACGATCCTGGAGGGCATCTCCGGGCGTATTCCTGAAGGCACGCAGCTCGCCTATCGTGCCGGCTGCCAATGGACCGACGCCAGCATCACGCCCATCAACTGGGCGGAGTTCGAGGCGGCTACCAGCGACCTGACGGTCATCTGCGCCGGGACGTCCCCGCTGATGGAAGGCGAGGAGGGCGACTCGATCCTGACGGCGGAGAACGGCGACCGGGCCGACATCGCCCTGCCCGAGGTACAGAAAGCCTTCATCCGCAGCATCTGCGAACGCGGCGCCAGGGTGGTCCTGGTCCTGACCGGAGGCAGCCCTATCGCCCTGGGTGAGATCGAAGACATGGTCGAGGCGATCGTCTTCGTCTGGTACCCGGGGCAGGAGGGCGGCCGGGCTGCCGCCGAGGTGCTGTTCGGCGATGCCGTCCCCTCGGGCAAACTGCCGGTCACCTTTCCCCGCTCGCTCGCCGACCTGCCACCGTTCGAGGAGTATGACATGGCCGGGCGGACCTATCGATTTTCCAGCGCCGAACCGCTTTATCCATTCGGCTTTGGGCTTTCCTACACGACCTTTGCCTATCACGACTTGGAGCTAAAGCCGGCTTCCATTAAGGCCGGGAAGCCGCTTTCGGTTTCCGTCACCGTGACCAACACCGGCGAGGCGGAGGGCGATGAGGTGGTCCAATTCTACCTGCACGATAGGGAGGCCTCGGTGCCAGTGCCGATCGAACAGCTGGTCGGCTTCCAGCGCATCACGCTCGCACCGGGCAAGAGCAAAAAAGTGAAATTCGCCCTCACGCCCGAAATGATGATGCTCTTCGACGAGGACGGCAGGCAGAGGCTCGAACCCGGGAGTTTCCGCCTGACGGTCGGCGGGTGCTCGCCCTCGAAACGCGGCCTGGCGCTCGGTGCCCCGCAGCCGGTCAGCGCCAAGTTCACCGTCTTAGATTGAGGCGCTTGCTGAACGATAAAGGTTTATCCAACCATGGAATCGCACTTAGGGCTTTTAAAAAACCTGTCATACTGAGGAGCGAAGCGACGAAGGTTCCAATCAGTCACCTGAAAAACGAGACCCTTCGCTGCGCTCAGGGTGACATGATCTGATTTTGTCAGGTGCTCATAACCCTTCAAGCAATCTCCTCAATGTCCCATCAATGGAAGAAAATCCCATGCCGCTGCCGTCTGAGGATTACAAGACGAGGCTGGAATTCCGCCCGTTCGAAATCAAGACCGGGCGCCTGACGCTCCAGAAGAATGCGGTAAAATAACCATCCTGTATGGCCAGATTGCTTGACTCTCCGCACCGCCGCTTCAACCCGCTGACAGGCGAATGGGTCCTGGTATCTCCGCAGAGGACCAAACGACCCTGGCTGGGTCAGACCGAAAAGACTCCCGCAGAAACTCTGCCGGTTTACGATCCAACCTGCTACCTTTGCCCGGGAAACGAGCGCGCCGGCGGTATTCGCAATCCCGTCTATAGCGGCACATTCGTGTTCGACAATGACTTTGCCGCTCTGCTGCCCGATGAGAGTAAACACCGGCCCGGGGCGGCGCATCCGCTGCTCCTCTCCGACCCGGAGAGGGGCCACTGTCGGGTGGTGTGTTTTTCCCCCGGCACGACCTGACGCTCCCCGAGCTTCCGCTAGCAGACATCGAAAATATCATCGCCACCTGGACCAAAGAGTGTGCCGATCTGTCACGGAGGGATTTCATTCGTTATGTCCAGGTTTTTGAAAACAAAGGCGCCATGATGGGCTGTTCCAATCCGCATCCGCACAGTCAGATCTGGGCTCAATTCAACCTCCCCAACGAACCCAGCAAGGAGCTTACCCGGCAAACGGAGTACTTCAACGAATATCACCGGCCCATGCTGGCTGACTATCTCGGCGAGGAAGAACGATTAAATCAACGCATCCTGGCCGCCAACGCGCGCTTCACCGCACTGGTCCCTTTTTGGGGGGTCTGGCCGTTTGAAATCCTGGTCGTCGCTCATCGTCCGGTGAACCGTCTAGTCGATCTGGATGCAGCCGATGTCTCCGCATTAGCCGAGATCCTCAGGCTGGTCACGACCCGTTACGACAACCTGTTTGAAATTTCTTTTCCGTATTCGATGGGCTTTCACCAGGCACCCAGCGATGGTCAGGCTCATCCCGAATGGGTCTTGCACGCCCACTTCTACCCACCGCTTTTGCGCTCCGCGACGGTGCGCAAATTCATGGTGGGTTACGAAATGCTTGCCATGCCGCAGCGGGACATCACCCCCGAGGCGGCTGCCGAACGACTGCGGTCGACCTCCAATGTGCACTATCGCAAAGGCGTGACTGAATAATCATTTATAATGGTGCGAAAGGTTGTGTAATTGCGTATGGAAATACTCGGCATCGGACCGATGGAGCTCCTGCTGATCATCCTTCTGGCGATCATCATATTCGGTCCCAAGGACATCGCCAACGCGGGGAAAACGGTCGGCAAGAGCTTGAACAAATTAATTCGCTCGGACACCTGGAAAACCATCAACCAGACCTCGCAGGAGCTGAAAAATCTTCCTACCAAGCTCATGAGGGAGGCGGGATTGGAGGAACTTGAAAAGACTGCCCGCGGAGAGCCAACCAAAACCGAGCAGTCTATCCACCCATCGGTAACCACCATCCCAACCCCCGACACGCCTCCAGGCGTGATCAAAGAACAACCCACACCTCCAAACTCCCAGAAAATCGAACCTCCCGATAAAAAGGCTCCTGAATAGATCTCATGCGCAATTTTTTTCGTACCCTTTGGCGCCTTATCACTTTCCCGTTGCGTGCGATCTGGTGGCTGGTGTCGCTCCCCTTCAAGTCGTTTCGAAAGATCCACCGCTTCCTGACAACCGAGCCGGAAGACCGCCCGATCAGCGAAGCGCTGGTGGATACCGTCCAACAACCCTCGGCTCTTTTTGAACATATCGAAGCCTTGCGCAGGCACCTGACGCGCATGCTTATCGGCCTGTTGCTTTGCGTGGGGGTGCTGTTCTTTTTCACCCCGCAGCTGGTGGATATTCTCGCCCGACCGATCGGGGGCATTTCGGCGCTCAAGGCCATCGACGTGACCGAGTCCATCGGCGCCTTCATGCGGGTGGCACTCCTGGGGGCAGTTGCGCTTTGCTCGCCCTACCTTGCCTTTGAGTTGTGGTTGTTCGCCGCCCCGGGTTTGAGATCGCGCGAGCGCATCGTCGGCCTGTTGGCCATTCCACTGGTCTTGATTTTTTTTGTCGGCGGTATGTTATTCGCTTATTTCATTCTTATGCCACCGGCATTGAAATTCCTGCTCCATTTCATGGGCATTCAAACCATCCCGCGTCCCTCCACCTATATCGGCTTCGTGACCGGGATTTTGTTCTGGATCGGGGTGACCTTCGAATTCCCGCTGGTGATCTACGTCCTCACCCTGATGGGGATCGTCAAACCCCAGGCGCTCTTGAAGCAATGGAGAATTGCTATTGTCATCATAGCCGTTGCGGCCGCAGCCATCACGCCGACGACCGACCCGATCAATATGTCCCTCGTCATGGGCCCCATGATCGCGCTCTATTTCATCAGCATCGGTCTGGGATATCTGGCGCTGGCCGCCCGCAGGGAACGGGCAAAGAAAGCCGATCAATAAATTTCCTTATCCAAGTTTAACCTGCAGGGGCGACCAGATGACTTGGTCGCCCCTGTGTGTTATTTCGTGAGATTGGCAACGTATATCTTGACCGCCTCCCGCATAAACTCCGCCAGGCGCGCGTCCACCTGATCGAAGTTTGCCTTGAATCGAGGATCAGAGTTGTAAAGCTCCGTCAGCCCGACCAACTGCTCTGGACTCGGGGTCCAGAAGTAATCCATGTGCTTGCGCCAGCGTTCCACACCGGCTTGAGCCTCCGGGCTGGAGGCACCCAATGGGATGGCTGCCACAAGGGCTTCATAAGCTGCATTGCCCTCGTCAGCGATGCGTTGCTTGTCTGCAGCCGTGTAAGACTTCCATTTCTTTTGAGAGACCCGCACGATTTCAGGGTCGTACATCTGCTCGGCCTCCTGAGCGTATTTCTCCTGCTCTTCCTCGGAGAAGGCCTTGAAGAGTTGTTTTTGGCTCATTTCCTTTAATCCTTTCAAATGCAAGACAGTGTCATTCACCGTCTCGACAAGGTGGTTGAGGCGTTCCACCCGCTTTAGCAGCGCACGGCGGTGACCTTCCAGCGCCGAGAGCACATCGAAATCACGGCGTCCCATGATCGCTTTGATGTCCTCGAGCGGCAGATCCAGCTCGCGGTAGAAAAGGATCTGCTGCAGACGGATGAGCGAATCTTCGCCGTAGTACCGGTAGCCATTGGCGCCGACGGACTCCGGTTTGAGCAGACCGATCTCGTCGTAGTAATGCAGGGTGCGGATGCTGACGCCTGCCAGGGTGGAGAGCTGCTTGACGGTGTACACCATACGCCTCAATGACCCCTATCATAAACTATAACGGAACGTTAATGTCAAGGGGAAAAACATAGAATTTCGACGAGTAACCTATGAGAGAAACACACATGAAACAGGCCGCCCATTTCGGCGGCCTGTAGGCTTGGAACAGAATTAACGGAGTCCACTATGGGCAATCCGTCGCGATGACATTTTTAAGGTCGTAGTGCAAAGGTTTCTGTACCGCATTGGGGATATTCATACCGGGTTGCACATAATGACCTGCCCACGACACCTGGATGTTTGCTTCCTTGGGGGTATAGAATTCTAGATCGTAATTCCCGGTGCCATCGAATACACCTCTCGCCGCTTTAAATTCCTCATGGACATAGACAGCACCCATGGTCATACTGATAGGATAGAAATCGATGGTTATATTGACGAGCGGCGCGCTCTCCTCGATTGTGAAGTGGCGGGACAGACTGCAGATCGTACCCGAAGATCCGGCTGGCTTATATACGATAAAGTTCCCGCACACACCCTGTTTCAGGTTTGACCAGGCTTCGTTCAATACGTTATCACCGTATTCACTGGTCATCTTGTTCTGTAATTGGTCCCATACACTGCCACTCGAGGGCGGGCTCATCGTATTCTGAAGCATGCCCTGGAGAGGACCTATACCGTAAGGCGGCGAGTTTACTGAAGATTTTTTGCAATCCTGCGCAGCCTTGTCCAGCATTTTTTTGAATTGGCTGGCCGTATCCTCCAAGGTGGTTTCAACCAGTGATTTTTTGGCATCATCTGCCAGCCCACGGCTGGCGTCCTGCCATTTTTGGAACTGCTGCATGGCTGCGTCCAGCTGGTCACCAGTGGTCGCCTGTTGGATTTGTTCCCAGATTTGCACCACTTCTTTCTCTTCCCGGACAGCCGCCGGATTACCCGTATTGGGCGGAGGATTATTATTGACCAGAGGCATCAGATCATCCTGAGATGCATTTGCGGCGGCTTGCTGCTGGTCCGCTGCCGCGCCGGGATCGGTAGGGGCATCATTCTTGGCCAGGTCAGTGATCGCGCTCGTGCTTCCCTGACCGACGCCAAGGACCGTCAGCTCGATGACAGGCAGTGTGATGACGTGCGCCGTCTGCAGAGCCACTTTGGCCGGCTGGCCGCCAGGGGCGCTCATGCTCGATTTCCCGGGCTGGTTCGATGGAAGGGGTTGGAGGTGGAACTCCGCCCCTGAAGGCTGAAAGGCGAACCCCACCGTGGCGAGAGCAGGCTTCCCGGCGGATCGCAGCGTGATGCTCAGGGTGGCAACCTCCGCCAGCTGCAAGTCTCTCGGCTCGATCATAACTGCCGCCAGGCGCTCGCCATCCAACGGCCAGCCATCCATACCGATCAACGGGATGAGTTGGATCTGGGTATCTTTGGTGAGCGCAGCCTGGGGGATATCCAGCTTGTACTTTACCCCGCCGGCATCCGTGAGGGATATGGAACCGCCCGCCTTACCGATCGTAGCATTCACCGTGCGCGCGTTGTCGTAGGTGGGTATGACCGTGATCGGGTGCGGGGCAGCGACGGGCGTCATCGCGTCGGCGCGCAGCCAATCTCCGGTTCCCGCAGCAGTGACTGGCTGGAGGCGATAGTTCCGAGTGACATTTGGTAATGCCGTGAAATCCTCATATTGGGTTAGACTGGCCGGCAAATTCACCAAAGGATGGAAATCCTTTCCGTTCCAACCGTATTCAAGGTTGTACCCGGTCGCTCCATCCACGGCCTTCTAGGTCAGCAGGATGCTCTGGGGAGAGGTCGCCTTCGCCGAGAACTCCGGTGATCCGGCTGTCGCCGTCCCTCCCGCGCCGCCGCCCCCGGTGCTTCCCGAGCTGCCTCCTTGAGCGCCCGTCAATGATGGAAACGCGCATGCCATCATGAGCAGGAGCACCAATGGGAGCATGATGAACCTGTTCTTCTGCATACCCCACCTCCTAGTGGTGATAAAGAATATAGGACAAAAGCGCGATTGTAAATCAGAATTGTCCAATTGTAGGCGAACACTAAACCCCGGTCAAGTAGTACAACAGTCAGGGCAAAGCATATTCAGGGATTCGGCCGCTGACGGCTCGGGAGGCGCTGCGGTACAATTGGCGTATGTCCTCTACCCGGGAGTTGGTGATCTATAATGACGAACAGATCCTGGCGGCAGCCAAACCCGCCGGGATGGACGCGGTCCCTGGCGGGTGGACGCATGACACGCCCAGCCTCTTGGAGAGGCTGGAGGAGGAGTATGGCCGCTTGTGGATCGTCCACCGGCTGGACAAGGGCACCAGCGGACTGATCGTCTTTGCCCGCACTCCCGAAGCGCACCGCACCCTCAGCCTGCTTTTCGAAACCCGGGCGGTCACGAAAACTTATCACGCGATTGTGAACGGCTGTCCCGCCTGGACCGAACATACTGCCCGTCACCTTCTGCGCGCAAACGTCGGCCACAGCCACCGCACCGTCGTGGACCCTAGCCACGGGAAACCATCCGAGACGGCCTTCCGGCTGTTGGAACGCTTTAAAAACACGTGCCTATTGGAGGCTGCTCCCCACACCGGTCGCACCCATCAGATCCGGGCACATCTCTCCGCCCTGGGTTTCTCCGTCCTGGCGGATACCCTCTACCACGCCCCTGCGACCGACCTGATCGGGCGACCCGCCTTACACGCGTACTCGCTCGCCTTCGAATTCGAGAATAAACCGTTCTCCGTGACCGCCCCCTACCCCGAGGATTTCAAGCAGGCCTTGAACAGACTTAGAGCCGGTCTATGACCGGCTCATTTTTATATGCTCAGGTGGCAGGAGAGCCGACGCTTCAAAAAGATTGCGGGACGGGCTCCCATGCCCGTCCCTTATTATTCGGCAAACTCTCGCCAATCTCTTATTTGTGCAAATAAATCCAATAGGAATTCATCACCTTCTTGTTTTCGCCATTCGGCGATATTCGAGAAAGGATATGGCAGCGAAGGATTTTCGACCAATCCTGCCCGCCAGGGGTTAAGAAGTGTGTAAGCAATCATTTGCCAATACATTCCATCATCCCTTGCAATGACGTCCCATGCTCTTCCCTGCCAGATTCTTTCTTTTGTGGTTTTTCCGAGTTGTTGGTGATCAAGGTGGCTGAGTACGAATGAACCGCGTGGAGGATCTGGGAAATGGTTTTCCTATCGCCCACTGTAATGACGGCATGATAATGATCGGGCAGGATAGCATAAGCAGGCAACTCAAATTGATATTCCTTTTGATAGTGAACCAACTGGTCAACTATGATCCGAGCCAGGGCAGGATTTACAAACCAGCGTCGCCGTTTGTAGGCAACGCTGGTGATGAAGTAGGTCGCGCCTGGAAAAATCGGGCGGAAACGGCTTATATTCAACGGCGGCATGGGAACCGCCTCTACGTTTTTAAGTAATCTTCCTGCACTCCATGTAGAACCGTTTCTCCTTTGCTTCGCCCATCGAGAATGTCTTGCGCGGCAGCACTCCGTCCAGGATGACGGTCTTGAACAAGTCGCTTTTGGGCATCCCCGGAACGTAGAAACCGGCATTACCCGACAGGGCGCCCAGCTCGACGACCACCTCCTCCCCGTGCACGTAATCGACCTTATCCGCCCCGCCTTCTTTCAGGAACGGGTCGAGGAAGGCCTGCAGCGTGCCGACCGGCAGGTTGGAGGACGGCTGGGCCACCTCGACGACCCCAAAGGTTTTGCCCTCCCCGCCCCCGACCAGACCGATGAGCTGCTGCGGTCCCCCGGCCCCATCCACCCGCAGGATCATTTCCTCGACGTCCCCGACCGGGAGGTAGTCGATTCCACCCTCGTAGAATTGCCGCATGGCCAGGAGCGGGTCGCGTTTCAGACCGAACACGACTCTATGGATGGGCTCGAACTCCAGACCTTCGTCGTGGACGTTCTCGATTTCGACCAGGGCGTAACGCGCCGGATGGTCCAGCCCGACTTTGGGTTTCATCTTCTCCCAGACGGCTTTAGCCGTGGCCAGGGAGTGGTTGCCGTCGCCCATGGCGAAGAGCAGCAACGGCCGGTCGGCGCCGACGCCGTACCTGGCGCTGAAGGTCTCCGGCTTTACCAGGCCGCGCAGCGCCTTGATGACCTGTGTTTCCATTTTTTGGTCGACGGCATAGCCGCTCAAATGGCCGCTGCCGAGCATCAGGTCGAAATCGTAGAGCTGCTCGAGCTTCCCTTTCGCCGCCCCGACAGGCTCGATCACCGTACGCTGCGGATCGTCGATCAGGACCAGGATGTGCGGCAGCTCCAGGGCCGCAACCTGGCGGATTTTCATGCGCGGAGGCAGGCGCTCGACGATCGTGCCTTCGGTGGCGCGGATCAGGCTGGTGGAGCCTTTGTTATAGTCATAGCGCTCCAGGTCCAGGCCGAGGACGATGCCGCGGCGGGTCTTACCGCCGGCCGCTCGTTCGACGTAGATCAGGCCGTCGTGCGGCTGCAGGATGCCCTCTTGCAGATACTTGCGCATGCTCTCCTGGATGGACTGGATGCGCTCAGCTTCCCCAGACTTCTCGAGATAGACCTCGGGCAGGATCAGGTTCAGGGTCGAGGGCAACTCGCCGACGGTCTGCTCGACCTGCTGCCAGTACTCCGGCTGGGAGGTGAACTGGTCGCAGGCGATCACAGCCCATTTGGACAGGTCGGTACCCTTCCTGGGGAGTTGAATCTGGGGGACGAGAACACCAATGTCGTCGTAGATTTTCATGATTTCCATCCGTAAGTAGGGGCGACCGGCCGGTCGCCCCTACGGGATCAATGGCTCTTGGCAAATTCGATCAGCTTCTCGGCTACCTCGGTCCCGACGCGCCCCTGGGCCTCATGGGTGGCTGCGCCGATGTGCGGCGAGGCAATGACGTTGTCCAGCTTGAGCAGTTTCCAGTCCGTGGGCGGTTCCTCGGCGTAGACGTCCAGGGCGGCGCCGGCGACCTTGCCGCCGGTCAGTGCCTCGTACAGCGCTTTCTCGTCGAGGATGCCGCCGCGTGCACAATTGACGATGCGCACCCCGGTCTTCATCTTTTCAAACTGGGCCTTGCCGATCATGTTCTCCGACTCTTTCGTCTTCGGCAGGTGCAGGCTGATGTAATCCGCCTGCGCCAGCAGCTCGTCCAGCTTGACCAGCTTGACAGCCTCAAATTCCTTGACAAAGGGATCGTAGGCGATGACGGTCATGCCCAGGGCGGCGGCGCGCCGGGCTACTTCCCTGCCGATGTTGCCGACGCCGAGCAGGCCGAGGGTCTTCCCGCCCAGCTCGTCTCCCTCGAAGCTCTTCTTCTCCCACTTCTCCGCCTTCATGGTGGCGGTCGCCTTGTACAGCGAGCGGGCCAGGGAGAACATGAAACCGATCGCCAGCTCGGCCACTGAGGCGCTGCTGGCTTTGGGCGTGTTCATTACGGTGATACCCTTGGAGCGGGCGTAGTCGGCGTCGATGGTGTCCAGCCCGACACCGCCGCGCACGATGACCTTCAAATTCGGACAGGCGTCGATCAGCGGCTGGCGCACCTTGGTCCGGCTGCGCACAACCATGCCGTCGTAGGCCGGCAGGACCTTCATCAGATCCTCGGGGGTAATCTCGAAGTTCGTGTCCACGGTCAGGCCGGCGGCGCGCATGCGCTCGATGGCTTCGGATTCGGTCTTGTCACAAACAAGGATTTTCATATCTCTCCTCCGGGTGAGATTTTACAGAGTACTGGCAGAAATCCTCTGCCATTTTAGCAACGGGAGGACTGCTTGTCAACCGAATAACGTCAGTCGCAGAAGGTGCCGATTGTTATTGTGAGATTGCCCGCTCTTGGGCTATAATTCGACCAGCCAATTACAGGGGAATCCCCGGTGCAAATCAATGACAGGAGTGAGAAGCATGACCAAATCCACCAAGCGCGTCTTCAATTTCAACCCCGGCCCCGCTGCACTGCCGCTGCCAGTCCTGGAGCAGGCCCAGAAGGAGATGCTCGACTACAAAGGCACCGGCATGTCGGTCATGGAGATCAGCCACCGTTCGAAAGAATTCGAAGCCATTGTCAACGACGCCCAGACCGACCTGCGCGATCTGATGGGCATCCCGGCCGGCTACAAGATCCTGTTCCTGCAGGGCGGCGCCAGCCTGATGTTCGCCATGGTGCCGATGAACTTCCGCCCGGCTGGCGCCTCCGCTGACTACATCGTCACCGGTACGTGGAGCAAGAAGGCGTTCAAGGAATCGCAGAAGCTGGGCACAGCCAAAGCGGCCGCCAACCTGGAAGCGGACAACTTCAACCGTCTCCCGACCCAATCCGAGCTGAAGCTCGACCCGCAGGCCGCCTACCTGCACTTCACATCCAACGAGACCATCCATGGGGTGGAGTATTTCAGCGAGCCGGTACCCCCGCAGGGCGTCCCGCTGATCTGCGATGCTTCCTCCGACTTCATCAGCCGCCCGGTGGATGTTTCCAAATACGCCATGTTGTACGCCGGCGCCCAGAAGAATGCCGGTCCGGCCGGCGTGGTCATTTGCATCATCCGCGAGGATTTGCTCGGGAAGGTCCCGGCAAACCTGCCCAACCTGCTCGATTACAAAGCCCTGGCGGAGGAAAACTCCCTGCTCAACACGCCCCCCTGCTGGTCGGTCTACATCGCCGGGCTGGTGTTCAAATGGGCCAAGGATCTCGGCGGGATGGCGGCCGTCGAGAAGCGCAACCAGGCCAAGGCCGAGCTGGTTTACAAAGCCATTGACGAGAGCGGCGGTTTCTATCGCGGCCACGCCAAAGCCGATCGCTCGCGCATGAACGTGACCTACCGCCTGCCCAATGAACAGCTCGAGGATCAGTTTGCCTCGGAGGCCAAGAAGCACGACATGATCGGCCTGAAAGGCCACCGCTCGGTCGGCGGGATGCGCGCCTCGCTCTACAATGCCCTGCCGGTCGAAGCCGCCCAAGCTCTGGTCCAGTTCATGAAGGAATTCCAGCAAAAGAACGGCTGAGGCCGTCCAGGCCCGGTTTCACGGAACCGGGCTTTTTTTTTGGATATAATACTTCCATGGAATTTTTCCTCAACGACCCGCATATCCGGCGCCTCCCGCCCGATCAGACCCGCCTGCTCGACTTGCGCGCCGAGCCCTATCCGGATGGGAAGCGGTTGAGGGTCACCCTGGAGCTGACTCCGTTCGAGCAGAGGCCCTATCTCGAGCTCACGCTGGCGGATCCCGACGGGGAGGAAGTCGCCTCCGCCAGCATCGTCGAGCCGATGAGCTGGAAACTCGAGCTGACCTTACATAACCGTAAACCCAATCCGTCGGCAGGGAAGTATACTTTGCTTGCGCGCCTTTCCTACCCTGATTCCGGAGAGATCGACCGGCGCGAACTTACCGTCGAAATATCCGTACCGACTGCATGAAGAAGTCACGCAAACCGCTTTCATGGCAAATCCTCGGGGGGCGATTATTCCTGTCTCTGCTCGCAGCCAGCTTGCTGCTCGCCGGATGCGCAGCCCCACCCACAATCCAACCGACGCCTGTCCCGCCCACCGCTACACCTACCGCCAGCCCCTCCGCTACCGGCGCCCCGACCCAGACGCCCTATGTCATCACCGCCACCCAGGAAGTGGACCCGGCCCCAACGGCAAATCCGCAGGGCCTTTACATCCTCGCCCTGCCTGACGGCGGTTACGATCATCTCTTCGCCTACTCGCCTCAATCCCTACCTCTCACCCGCCTGACCTCCGACGCCTGGGATGACACCACCCCATCCCTCAGCCCGGATGGTGCCCGGGTGGCCTTTGCATCGAAGCGGAACGGCTATTGGGACCTTTTCCTGCTCGACCTGAAAACCGCCCAGACCACACGCCTGACGGACAGCTTCGAATATGACGCCAGCCCTTCCTGGTCGCCGGACGGCGCCTGGCTGGCCTATGAGTCCTACGTCGGCGGCTCCCTGCAGATCTACATCCGCTCGGTGACGGACCCGGCACAGGCTCCCATCCGCCTGACCACGGATAGCTCCACCAATTTCACTCCCAGCTGGTCCCCCCTTGGCCGTCAGATTGCCTTCGTTTCCAATCGCACCGGCGAGAACGAAATCTGGATCGCGGACCTTGACCGGGTCGGGAAAGAACGTTTCATCGACGTCAGCCTCAAAAATGGCACGGTCGAATCCCATCCCGCCTGGTCGCCGGACGGCAGGCAGCTCGCCTGGAGCGCCACCGACCCGGCCACCGGCCTGACCGGCATCTACGTCTGGTCGGCGACCACTCCCGATACGCCAGGCCGGTGGATCGCCAGCGGCGATTGGCCGGTCTGGCAGGACGGCAGCCACATTGCCTCCGGTCTGACGGCACCGAACCAGAACTTCCTGACCGGCTTCGCGATCCCTCACGGCGAGATCACCCTGCCCCCGGTTCAGCTGCCGGGCACCTTGCGCGGTTTATCTTATGGTGTTTCAGGGCTGCCGCTGCCCGGGCCATTCAAGAGTGCGGCGGCAGTCACCCCTCCAGCGCTGTACCAGCCGGCGCTCGATCCTCCGTCAAACGTCCCCGCCGGACGCGCCTGGATCGTGGCGCTGAAGGGTGTCCAGGCCCCGTACCCGCAATTGCATGATCTGGTGGACGAATCCTTCCAGGCCCTGCGCAACCGTGTCTCTGCGCTGACCGGGTGGGACGCGCTGGGCAGCCTGCAAAGCGCATTCATGCCTCTGACCACGCCGCCCGAACCCGGGCTGGAGGACGACTGGCTTTACACCGGCCGCGCCGTTGCACTCAATTCCGGCCTGGTCAGCGCCGGCTGGATGGCCGTCGTACGCGAGGACTTCGGCCGGCAGACGTACTGGCGGGTCTATCTGCGCACGCGTGCCCAGGACGGCTCCGAGGGGGAACCGTTGAGCCAGATCCCCTGGGACTTCGCCGCCCGCTCCAGCGATCCGAATGCCTATGACAGCGGAGGCCGGTTGATGACGAGCATGCCTGCCGGTTATTGGCTCGATCTGACTGCCCTGGCCATCCAGTACGGCTGGGAGCGCCTGCCGGCCACAACCGATTGGCAGATGTATTTTCCGGGTGCACGCTTCAACGAGTTTGCCATGACCCAGGGGCTGGACTGGCGCAGCGCCATGCTGGAGCTCTACCCTCCCGAAATCCTCGTCACCCCGACCCTCGTCCTGCCGCCCACGCGGACTCCCACCCTCACCCCCCGCTGGTACCAATCCCGCACGCCGACACGCACAGCGACGCCACGCCCGACCTCCACCCCGTGAACCGTTCCAAGCTCAGGCGGTTTATTCCGTTCGTGATCGTTTTGCTCCTGGCAGCCTGCCAGTCACCACCTGGAAGCGCGCCCACGGCCCTCACCTCGGCTACATCGACACAACCCTCGCAGACCCCCGGCATGACCAGCACCCCCTCGCTCACGCCGGTGTTTCTCCTGGCCCAATCGTCACCGAGCCCAGCCGTTCCCTCTACTGACTCAACCTCCACCACCCCCACCCTCACGCCGGAGGCGCTGCAGCTGTTCTTCCCGACCGACGGCCCATCGGCCAGCACAGAGCACCGCCCGCCGCTGTACCCGATTCCCTGGGCGATCTCCCCCCACGACCATTTCTTCTTTTCCCGTCCCATCTCGGCGGACTACCCCGGCGAGCCGATCTGGGATTTCCGCTACGGCGGGGTGTATTTCCGACCGGACGAGGTCCATACGGGGATCGACATCCCGGCACCGACCGGCACGCCGGTCCTCGCCGCCGGCCCCGGGACGGTTGTCTGGGCCGGGGTGGGCCTGTTCACCGGCGAGCCTAATTTCCAGGAAGATCCGTACGGCAATGCGGTCGCCATCCGCCACGACTTCGGCTATGGAGGCCAGCTGCTCTACACAATTTACGCCCACATGTCCGAGATCAACGTCATCGTCGGCCAATGGTTGAACACTGGCGACCTGGTGGGCAAGGTCGGGACCAGCGGCTTCACCACCGGGCCGCACCTGCACTTCGAGGTCCGCCTCGGGAAAAACGACTTCTTCTCCACGCGCAATCCCGAGCTCTGGCTGGTGCCCGCCCAAGGCTGGGGCGTGCTCGTCGGGCGAGCCTATAGTTGGGCCAATCTCCCGCTTTACTCATACGAAGTTTACGTCCGCAACGTACAGACGGACAAGAAGTGGACGGTCATCACTTACGGCCCGGGCACGATCAACAGCGACGACTATTACCAGGAGAATCTGGTATTGAGCGACCTGCCCGCCGGCGTCTACGAGATCAACTGCCAATATGCCGGCATCGACAACAAGGTCAAGCTTCAGATCCTCCCCGGCCAGGTGACCTATTTTTCATTCAAAGGCTCTCACGGCTTTTCGTTCACCCCGCCGACCCCCATGCCGGACGAAACCGCAACCCGGAACTGCAGTACCAACGCCGGGGGGTGTTGAAAAAAAGGTGAAACCATTGGGCATATAAAGTGGGGATAAAATATTTAATACAGCAATTCCCCAACAAAGGTTAGAATAAACTCATGGATAACGCCAGGCTGCTCGTCATTGGAGCCGGGGTGAACGGCTCGGCCGTTGCCGCAGGCCTGTACAACGGCGGAATCGACGTCACGGTCCTCGCCCGCGGGAAACGTTTCCAGGAGCTGCGCGACGAGGGGATCGTGATCGAGAACCCGTTCAATAACAAGCGCAGCGTGACGAAGGTTCCGGTCATCGACTTGCTCGACCCGCAGGCCAGCTACGACTTCGTGCTCGTCATCGTAAGGAAGAACCAGGCCCTGGACCTGCTGCCGCTGCTGGCCCAGAACCGGTCACCGAACATCGTCTTCATGGGCAACAACCTTTCCGGCCCGGACGAGTTCATCAAAGCACTCGGCAAGGAACGGGTCATGATGGGCGCCGTGTATGCCGCTGGCAGGCGGGAGGGCAGCCTGATCCGCGCCATGGTGATCACCTCGGTCGCGGCCCCATTTGGCGAGATCGATGGGACGATCACCCCCCGGCTCGGGCGGCTCATCGGCATCCTGCGCCGGGCGGGCTTCAAGGCACAGTCCTCCACCAAATCGTGGATTTCCAAACCACCCATGCCATCGGCGTGGCGCTGATTGGGAAGCTGGTCCTCAAATACGGCTGCGAGGTGCGCGCCCTGGCGCGATCGACGGACGACTTGAAGCTCTTCGTCGAGGCCAGACACGAAGCGCACCAAGTCCTGCAGACGCTCGGGCGCCGGATCATCCCGTGGTCCGAGGTTGCCATCGGGATCGTTCCGTCATTTCTGCAGGTGGCGAGTCTGCGCGCACTGCTGAACTCGAAACTTGGGGAGGTCGGCCTGGCCTATCACGTTTCGCAGGCACCCGACGAGGTGCGCCAGCTTGCCCTGGAGCTCCAGGCGTTGGTGGACCAGACCGGCATTCCGGTCCCCGCCATCCGGAAAGTGCTCGAGTGGGATAAAAAGGCATAACAGGTTTACGCCCGGCGAAAACGCCGGGTTTATGATTAAAATAACACAGGGAATTGGCTATGAATATCGTAGCGATACTCGAGAGGCTCAGCCAGCCGTTCAAGATTGTTCTTGGATTCATCCTCATCGGGGCGGTCGGGGTTGTGGACTACCTGACCGGCTACCAACTGGCTTTTTCGCTTTTCTATGTGCTTCCCATCCTCCTTGTCACCTGGCTCACACGCCGGCGCTTCGGGATCATGGCCTCGGTCATCAGCGCCGTCGTCTGGTTGGGGGCGGACGTTGCATCGGGGCACAGCTATGTCAATCCCTTCATTCCCATCTGGAACACCCTGATCAGACTCTCCTTCTTCTTGATCATTGCATGGCTTCTCTCGGCATTGAAAATCGCCATGGAGGGTGAACGGGATTTGGCTCGCGTTGACTATCTGACCGGCGCGGTGAACTCGCGCTTCTTCTACGTCCTGGCGCAGACGGAAATCGACCGCTTTAAAAGATACGGGCATCCGTTCACCCTGGCCTACATCGACCTCGACAACTTCAAGAGTGTGAACGACCAGTTTGGTCACACCACGGGAGACCGCGTCCTGCGCATCGTGGTGGATTGTGTCCGGAGGAATATGCGCACAACCGACGCGGTCGCGCGCCTGGGCGGCGACGAATTTGCGCTGCTCCTACCCGAAACCGACCCGACCTCCGCGAACGCAGCCCTCAACAAAATCCGGAAGAGCCTTTTGGAAGAGATGCGCCAAAACGACTGGTCGGTTACGTTCAGCATCGGCGTCCTGACCTGCCGCGCCGCGCCCGCCTCGACCGACGAGTTGGTGCGAATGGCCGATGAATTGATGTACACGGTGAAGCACGAGGGCAAGAACGCCGTCAGGTGCTCCACCTACAGCGGCTGAGATTCACCGTCGCACACCCGCATCTGACGATTGGGCTCCGATGAGACTCTGCTTCGTGCGCCACGGCGAGAGCACCGCCAACCTCCTGGGGGGTTCTCGAATAATGGATTCAGGCATCCACTGAGAACGAGCTCCTCGCGAATATATCCTTTTTCCCACGTATTTCCCAAACTCACCCACCGTGTATGTTACAGACTCTGGATCAGACCTCCCTGCTCCCTGGTTGACAGGCGTGCTATACTGATTACAGGCATTATTTTACCGGCCTGGCGGTCCAAATTCCCGAATGACTTCAGCAGCTCAGGCCGTGCAAGCCCATCGGTAAGGATGCCTGCAGCCCATTCACCAGTTGGGGGTTCGAGCATTGTTGACTTCCAAAATCACACCTCTACCCGGAGGTCTCAAATGCATAAGAACAGCTTACGCACTCTGTTTGGCCTCGCACTCAGGGCAATCGCGGCTGCCATCGCCGTCGTCGCCATCTCCGGCTGCAACATGCCGAAGCCCACCCCGTCCGGGAATCAGGGAACCGACCCTGGGGGCACTTACGGAACCAACCAGCAACCGCTCGGAGGGGGAGGCAAATCCGGGTTACCGTTGGAAAATCCTGTAGCTTGTAGAAGTGAGGATATGTTGTTCCTCGAGTTCGATCACAAGTATCATGTGACCATCGCCAGTTCAGATTATACAGTCACTGTCGGGGGCATTAGCACCCTCACGAAGAATGAGTACGGGGTCTGGACTTCCAGCGCCGCGGATAGAGGTTTTTTCAAGATGGAAGGAAAGAGCGGCGACAACTGCACATATATCGCAACATCGGCGTTCTCTGCGAAGATCTCTGGCATATGCCAAGATAACCTGATGATCCTCGATATCGAGGAGGTCGTTGGGACGGGCGGCTACCTTAAAGGGCAGTTGACATGCACTAAACCAAGTGGGGAAGTCAGAACCGCTTCTGCCGACTACGGCTATCCTCCGATGAAACATCACATATTGATCGGGCTCTGGTCGAACAAGATCGAGGGCCTTCACGGCGAATATTCCACCTCCTGGGGGACAAGCGGTTCCAAGAGCTGGAAGGTCCATGGCGTGATGCCTCTTGTCGTGCCAAATCAGCCGTAAGAAAGGCTGCTTACGGCGTCCAGGTTGCGCCAAGTGATGATGCTATTCGATCCCTCGAGGGTGCTGCCAGGCCCGACCGCCCAACAAGTCGCTGCAGCTGACCCGGCGGGCGTGCTGAAAGCTGGGGCTTATTCCGCCAGCCAGGTTACCGTAGAGTGGGAGCAACCCAGCTTGCGCCGCCGGCCAGCTGGCCTGAAGCTGGCGGGCGGCAAGTTGCGCACCACAGCCATAACGGTGTTCATCTAGTTTACCCGGAGCAATTCCAAAGCGATTCTCTCAACCCTATGAGTGCAGAAAGGAAAGGTTAAAAATGGCGACTTATCTCATGTTCGGAAAGTATTCATTGGAAGCCATGAAGGCAATCAGTGCAAAGCGCACTGACAAGGCAGTTACCTTGATCAAACAGAATGGCGGAGAACTCAAGGCCGGGTATGCCCTGCTTGGCGACATTGACTTGGTGCTCATTGTGGATCTGCCCGATACGGAGCGCGCCATGAAAACCTCGGCGGCACTGAGCACACTATTGGGGATCTCCTTTAGCACTGCACCAGCAGTCAGTGTGGCAGATTTCGACAAAATAATGGGCTAGAACTGTCCAGATTCAGAAGGCTTGCCGGGTCTCTTCTTCAGGTGGGGTGGCCACCCAACTCCGGCTTCACCTGACCGCCTTTCCCTCTGCTGCGCTTCCCCTTCGCACCCTCCGGGGTTGCTTGGCAAGGGGTCTTCGACGTTATGACGGGCACTTGGTCGGGTCCGCTGGGATGAAAAAACCTGGTAGTGAATGCCGCCGGGGTTTTTATTTAACTTCTTTCCATATCCCTTACCGGCTGTGCCCAGGGGTCATAAAGCCCTCCTTGGGGCGCGTTTATCCGAAAAACCGCCGGATTTGTGCCTCATGGTATAATCGCTCTTCGTATGAGCCCAGAAACCTCTTCCACCCCGACCAAGCTTTGCCCGACCTGCGGCACGCGCCTGGCGGAAAATGCCACCCGCTGCGTGGTCTGCGGCACCGACTTCAGCCCCAAACCCCAGGCGAAATCGCAGAAGGCGGTCCAGGGGACGCGCATGCCGGAGATCACCCTGAGCCTGCCGGTCGTGCTGGTCCTGCTGGTGGTCTTCGTGGTGGTCGGCGCCGGTGCCCTCTTTTTCACACTGCGCGGCATGCATGTGATTCAAAACCCGACCCCCATTCCAAGCCAGACGCTGACCCCCACGCCTTCACCCACCCCTACCGACACCCCGATCCCGAGTGACACGCCGACTTTGACCCCCTTGCCGCCGAAAGATTACACCGTCCAGAGCGGGGATAACTGCTATTCGATTGCTGCCCTTTTCAACGTCTCTTACACGGTCATCATCACAGAAAACGGCCTCAACGCGACGTGCACCGACCTGCGTCTCGGCCAGCACCTGAAGATTCCACAGCCCACGGCAACTCCCCTGCCAGCGGCTACTCCCACTCTTGAACCGGCCGCCGCCACCCAGGCAGCCTGCGCAACCGTGACTTATACGGTTCAGGCCAATGATACGCTGAGCAGCATCTCGGTGAACTACAACGTGCCCATGGACGCCATCAAGGAATGGAACGGCCTGCCCACGGATAACGTCTATCTGGGCATGCCGCTCGTAATCCCGCTTTGCAAGCGGGCAGCCACCCCGGGTCCCACTCCCACGTACACGCCCCCACCGCCCTATCCGGCTCCGAACCTGCTCCTTCCATCAAACGGTGCACCTTTTACGCTGGCAAACGACAGTGTCACATTACAATGGGCTTCGGTCGGGACGCTGAACGATAATGAGCGCTATATGGTCACTGTGGAGGACGTCACCGCCGGTACGGGACGAAAGCTGGTCGACTATGTCACCGAGACCAAGTACCTCGTCCCTGTATCCTTCCGGCCTCAAGACAACCTGGCGCACTCCATGTTCTGGTCGGTCGTGACCGTCCGCCAGACCGGCACCGATGACCAGGGGAACCCCATCTGGACCAACGCCGGCGCAGTCAGCCAGAACCGTGTGTTCACCTGGAGCGGTGCAGCTTCCGCCCCGACGCCCACGCCGTGACCGCAGCATGATCATGAAGTTCAATTCCCCGCCGGTGTCTGGGCGGGGAATTCTCTTTTTCAACAGTGTATAATGGCATCATGGCCCCCAAGAAAACTCCCTCCGACGTGCGTCGCTACAACCGCCAGGCTTGGGATCACTTGGTCGAAATGGGGAATCCCTGGACGATCCCGGTCGGCGCGCAGGTGATTGCTGCCGCGCGGCGAGGCAAGTTTTCCCTGCTGCTGACTGAGCAAATCCCCGTTCCATCCTCCTGGTTCCCGCCTCTGCCCGGAGCAGAGGTGCTTTGCCTGGCCTCGGGCGGCGGGCAGCAGGGACCTGTCCTGGCAGCAGCTGGAGCCCGGGTGACGGTCTTCGACAACTCACCCAGACAGCTGGAGCGCGACCGGCTGGTCGCGGAGCGTGAAGACCTGGAACTGAGAACCGTCGAGGGCGATATGTGCGACCTCGCCGTCTTCCCCGACGGGAGCTTCGACCTGGTCTTCCACCCGGTCTCGAATGTCTTCGTCCCGGACGTGCGTCCGGTGTGGCGCGAAGCTTACCGCGTCCTGCGGCAAGGAGGCCTCCTCATGGCCGGGTTCATGAATCCGGTGGTTTACCTGACCGAACTCTCCCCGGACGGCATCCTGGAAGTCAAGCACCCGATCCCATATTCTGATATGGACTCGCTGGATCAAGAAAAATTGAGCGCCCGCCAGGAGGCCGGCGAGCCGCTCGAGTTCGGACATTCACTCGCCGATCTGCTCGGCGGGCAGTGCGAGGCAGGTTTCATCATTACCGATCTCTACGAGGACCGTTTTAAAGACGATCCGATTGCCCGCTACTCACCGACGTTCCTCGCCACCCGGGCGGTAAAAAAGTAACCGATATGTTTTTCGCCAAACAACGCCAGCATCTGTCTGAGATCTACCACGAGTACCCGCACACTTTCTGGATGATGGTGGTCGTCAACTTCATCGACCGGCTGGGCGGCTCGCTGCTGTTCCCCTTTTTTGCCTTATATGTGACCAGGCGCTTCAACGTCGGCATGACCGAGGTCGGCAGCCTGTTTGCCGTCTGGTCCCTGGCCAGCTTCATCGGCAGCTTCCCCGGCGGCGCCCTGACCGACCGGCTGGGCCGCAAGGGCATGATCATCTTCAGCCTGGCCGCCACCTCGCTCTCCAGCGTGACGCTGGGCCTGGTCAACTCATTGGCGCTCTTCTTCCTGGTCGGTTTTTTCACCGGCATCTTCACCGACATCGGTGGACCGGCCTACCAGGCGGTCGTCGCCGACCTGCTGCCGGAAGAGAAGCGCGCCCAGGGCTACGGCATCATCCGTGTGGCCTTCAACCTATCGGCCGCCATCGGACCGGTCATCGGCGGTTTCATCGCCGCGCATTCCTACCTGGCCTTGTTCATCACCGACGCAGTCATCAGCCTGATCGCGGCGGGTTTCGTCTTTTTCTTCATCCCCGAGACCAAACCCGAGGTCCGGCCGGGAGCCCGGGAGGAGACGATGAGCGAAACCTTTGCAGGTTACTTGCGGGTGCTGCGTGATTCCCCCTTCATGATCTTCGTGGGGGTCAGCTTCCTGGCCTGGCTTGTGTACATGAACATGAATACGACCCTGGGAGTTTACCTGCGCAACAGCCACGGCATCCCCGAATTGGGCTATGGGCTGATCCTCAGCCTGAATGCCTTAATGGTGGTCCTGTTCCAGTTCCCGATCACGCGCCGGCTGGAGAAGCGCCCCCCCATGCTGATGATGGCCTTCGGCGCACTTCTGCTGGCGATCGGTTTCGTCATGTACGGCATTTTCCCGGCGTACGCGTTCTTCATGCTTGCCATGGCGATCATCACGGTCGGCGAGATGGTGATGGTCCCGGTGGCCAATGCGCTGGTGGCCAAGTTTGCCCCGGAGGACATGCGCGGCAGGTACACCTTCGTCTACGGGGTATCCTGGGGCGCTTCCTTCGCCATCGGACCCGTCCTGGCAGGCACGTTGATGGACGGCCCCAACCCCAATTGGCTGTGGTACGCCTGCGGCATCCTTGGACTTGTCGCCACCTTCGGCTATCTCGCCTTGCACCGCCGCTCGCAACAAGTCCTGAGACCGGCCCTAACAGGAGAAGGTTCAGAATGACCGAGAATCTGATCGCAAAAGAAAAGAACATTGCCCTGATCGCCCACGATAACAAAAAAAACGACCTGCTGGCGTGGGCCAAGTTCAATCGCGAGACCCTGAGCAGACACCACCTGTTCGCCACCGGCACGACCGGGGACCTGCTGATCAAAGAACTGGGGCTGGAGATCACCCGCTACGCCTCCGGCCCGTTGGGCGGTGACCAGCAGATCGGGGCCCGGATCAGCGAAGGCGTGATCGATTTCCTCATCTTTTTCTGGGACCCCCTCGAGCCCCAGCCGCACGACCCGGATATCAAGGCGTTGCTGCGCCTGGCCGTCCTGTGGAACATCCCGACCGCCTGCAACCGGGCCACGGCGGATTTCATGATCTCATCACCCCTGATGGAGCAGGAATACAACCACCCGACGCCCGACCTGGAGCGCTATTCCTATTCGCGCGGCCGGCGCTCAATGAAGGATTGAATTTCGAACTCAAATCCGGTAAAGTATATCCAGCCCAAAAAGCATTTCATGAGGAGGGGTACCTATGTCGATCTCCAGCCGTCTCAGCCAGGTTTTCCAATCCGCGCAGGAAATCCCGTTCGACGACGCCTCCAAGTTCATCTTTTTCAGCGACTGCCACCGCGGCGATAACAGCTGGGCAGACAACTTCGCCCGCAACCAGAGCCTGTTCTTTTTCGCCCTCGAGCATTACAACCGGAACGGGTTCACTTACGTCGAGATCGGCGACGGCGATGAGCTTTACGAGAACTGGCATTTTACCGCCATCCGCCAGGCTCACAGCCATGTCTTCTGGCTTTTACGCCAATTCTATACCGCCGGCCGCTTTTACCTGATCCACGGCAACCACGACATGGAGCGCACCGATCCACAGGTTGTAGCCCGCACGCTCTCTTTCTACTACGATGAACGCACCGGCAACAAGGAGCCCCTGTTCGACGGCATCACCGTTCACGAAGGCCTGGTGCTCCGGCATACGCCCAGCGGCGGGAAGATCTTCCTTGTGCACGGCTACCAAGGCGACCTGCTCAATGACGGACTCTGGAAGGTCGGACGGTTCCTGTCACGGACCCTGTGGCGCCCGCTCCAGATCCTGGGGGTGAACGATCCGACCAGCCCCGCCGTGAATTTCAAGAAACGGGATTGGCTCGAAAAACAGGTCGAGGACTGGATCCGGGAAAAGAACCAGCCGACGATCTTCGGTCACACCCACCGGCCCAGCTTTGCCGCCCAGGGGGATCTGCCCTTCTTCAACGACGGCAGCTGTGTCCATCCACGCTGCATCACCGGGATCGAGATCGAGGCCGGGGAAATCCGCCTGATCAAATGGTGGGTCAGACCGGATGATGACGGCCGGCTGTGTGTTACCCGCGAAGTCCTGGCGGGTCCCCGGACGGTGGCCTCCCTATTTTAATTCCACCAAACTGCGGTTAATCCTCCATGCCGGCGACCAAAAAACCCATCAGGACCATTTTGCTAATCTGGCTGGCCTGGGCGCTCCTGCTGCTCGGCTTCCAGAAAGCCGCCAGCATGCGCTTTCAGCTCCAGGTCCCGGATACGGTCCTGGACTGGGTGGCGGAGGAGACCGCCCCGGGCACGCACGCCCGCCAGCCCTACCTCAACGAGCCGTTCCTGAACCGGCAGGTTGCCTACGACTCGGAGTACTACATCTCCATCGCCGTCGCCGGATACGATGATCCCACGCTGTTCACGATCTGGCTGCCTCCCGATCGGGAACCGGAACTGATCTGGACGCAATCCCCGCTTCCGTTGGGTTTCCCCAAGGATTATCCCAGCGGCCGGCCGGAATTCATCCCGGCAAATTATGTTGCCTACTCCTTGAACTACGCCTTCTTCCCCTTCTACCCGCTGGTGATGCGGGGGTTCGGTTACCCGCTGAGCATTTTCCACCTGAACCCCATCGCCACCGCCTCCCTGGCGGGGGTGCTCGTTTCCCTGCTGGGAGCACTGGGGGCCATGCTGGCGCTCTACGACCTGACCCGGGACAAGTTGGGGGAAGCAGGTGCGCTGAAAACGGCATTCTATCTGATCGTCTTCCCGACCGGCTTCTTCCTGGCAATGGTGCTCACCGAGGGCCTTTTCGCCGGGCTGGCCTTCGGGGCACTGGCATTGCTCCGGCGCAGGCAATGGCTTTGGGCGGGGCTGCTCGCCGCCTGTGCCACGCTGACCCGGGCCGTCGGCGTAGCGCTGGTCATCCCCTTCGGGATTACCTGGTTCGGGGAGACTTTCCCTATCATCCGCACCTGGATGGAGAACGGCAATGTCGATCGATCCTGGCTGCGGCAGCTTTGGAGCCTGATCTGGAAGGGATTTGCCAGCCTGACCCCGCTCTTGGCCTACCAGGCCTGGAACATTTTTCTCGGGAAGCAGTTCCACGCGGTCGAAGCGGCTTTTTTCGGCCGGGGGGCACTCCTGGTTGAACAAAGCATTGATGCCTGGCGGTGGAGTTTCCTGGGCCTGTTCAGGCTCGGCGATATCCACTTGGCATATTGGTTAGTTCGGGGGATGATCCTCCTCACTTTCTGCCTGGTCTGCAAAACCTTCGTCTGGCGCCGCTGGGAAGCCAGGATACACAAGGCTGTCACCCTGGCGATCGACTTGCTCTTGTTGGCTTTCGGCGCAGTGTTGGTCTATGTGTGGGATAAAAATACGATCAATGAACAGCGCAGTTTTTATTACATGCTCGAGTTTTCGGCAGTGATCCTGGCCCTGGTCGCCTGCGCCTATACCCTGCGCAGCCATGCGGGGTTGGCGCTTTTCAGCCTGTTGGTCGTCCTGATCTCTTTCTTCAGCGGCGAACCTCAGGGGATGCCGCGTTACATTCTCGGCACACCCGCCGTCTTCGTCATGCTCGGGCAGCTCGGGAAGGACGACGAGGTCTTCGACCGAGTCTGGACCCTCGGCAGTATCCTGCTGCTGGGTTTGTTCGCCCTTCTTTTCGCCTTTAATTTCTGGGTGGCGTAGAGTCGATCTTTCCGGCGCCCCTACCGGCGGATCGGTTGGCGGATGACGGTGCGGAGCTTTTCGGGTGCCGTCCGGCGCGGGTCTCCGATATAGACTTCATGGTGCTTGCCGTTGGTCTCATAGCCGTTGTCACGGATGAAGGCGTGCATGCGGGCGATGGTCGGACCTTCGTCTGCGTACGCTCCGAAGTAGAGGATCTGCACTGAAATGCCCTCAGCGTAAGTCTCAAGCCTGGCTTTGCCGACCAAGGGCAGGTCTTTCTTGCGGGTCACATCGGCACACGCCTGGGTAAACAGCGCGGACGTGACCTGGTCAGGCTGCATGATCATCATCGTCCAATCCCAGCGGTCCTTATTCGCCACGCTGAACTCGGACATGTCCGGCATCCACCATAGTCCTTCCAAGGGCGCAACGGAATACTCAATCCCCTTCGGTTTGAGAGCAAACTTGAGCGTATACGCCAGGTTGTAAAGGGTCTGCAGGGTTTCAGCGTAGACCGGGTCATTGTTCGGGTTGCCGTGCCCGTCGATCATGAGGTATTTCATTGGCGGCACGTCCACGACGGTGAACTCCTTCTTCGACGGGAGGTAAAGGTACTTATACTCCTTCTTGAAATCAAGCTTGATCATTTTCCGCCTCCACACGTTGAATGAATTTCTCGACCCAATCCAGCTCAGCCTGGAGTTGAGCGAGGCTGTTATCGAACATGGCGTCCACAAAGTAAGGCAACGGTTTCTGGCTTTCCCATTTCTGGCGGATGACATCCCGGCGCTCGATCAACCCTTTCCGGTATTGCTGCAATGCGTTCAGCACATCGACCGGGCGGAGGCTGGGGAGGTTTGCCAGACCGAACTGGAAAGGAGGATACAAATTCCGGGGCGTCGAAAGCGCCTCGAACACACCTTGATGGTGAGCTTTTATTCCAGCCGGTGTAGCCCGATAGACCTTGCGGGCCGGACCCCGCCCGGAGGCTGCCTCGCTGCGGCTTTCGACCAGGCCGGCCTTTTCCAGTTTCTTCAACAGGAAATAGATGGACGAAAAACCCACTTCGGTCCAGTCGCGCATCCCTCTCTCGTGGATAACCTGTTCGATCTCGTACCCGTGTCGGGGCTGCTCGACGACCAGGCTGAGGACGGCAAGCTCGGCATTTGTCATATTTATATCCTATAGCTAATATATTCTAATAGTAGAATATCATATTGTAATTTTCCTGTCAAGGCGCGCATTCCAAATTAATAAAGTACGGCGAGGCTTCAGCCTCGCCGTACTTTACGTTGTAATCAAGTGTTCTCAGGTCAATATCGATCCGCGGTCGCTCTACGTCCCTTTCGCCGCTTCTTCCAGCATGGCGGTGGTCACGGACTTTGGCCGCTCGATCGGCTGGCCAAGGGCGCGCGCCCAGACCAGGTTGGCGGTCACTCCCAAACCCCGCCCAACGCCGAACAGTACGGTGTAGAAGTCAAACTCGCGTACGCCGTAGTAGTACTGCAGCGTGCCGCTGATGGCGTCCACATTGGGCGCCGGGTTCTTGGCCTTGCCCTGCTCCTTGAGCACGGCCGGGACCACGTCGTAGACCAGCTCCGCCAGGCGCACCAGCTCGTCCTGGGGGAAGTGCTTCTTGGCGTAATCCAGTTGGGCGGTGAAACGCGGGTCGGTGACGCGCAGCACGGCATGCCCGTAGCCCGGAATGACCTTGCCCGAGTTGAGCGTATCCCAGGCGAACTTGTACAGCTCATCGCGGCTTGGGACGCCGCCGAATTTTTTGTGCACTTCCATCAGCCAGCCCAGGCATTCCTGGTTGGCCAGCCCGTGAAGCGGCCCGGCCAATCCGTTCAGCCCGGCCGAGAAGGCGTAGTAGGCATCCGAGAGAGCCGAGCCGACCAGGTGGGTGGTGTGGGCCGAGACGTTTCCGGCCTCATGGTCGGAGTGCAGGATGAAGTACAGCCGCGCCAGGTCTTCATAGCCCTTGTCTTTAACGCCCATCATGCGGGCGAAGTTTGCGCCGTAATCCAGCTTGGCGTCGTACTTGGGCGTCTTGCCGTCGCCGTACTTGAGGCGGTAAATGAAGGCGGCGATGACCGGCAGCTTGGCGGTCAGGTTGAGAGCGTCCTCCAGGGTCGATTCCCAGTAAGCATCCTTCTTGACCCCATCGTGATAAGCTTTGGCAAAGGCCGACGAGTGCTGCAGCGCCAGGACTGCCTGCGAAAACAGAACCATCGGGTGGGTTTCCTTGGGCATGTCCTTCAGCACGGTGAAGACATAGGCCGGGACATCTGCCCGGTTGGCCCACTCGGCCTCCATTTCCTCGGCCTGGGCCTTGGTTGGGACTCCGCCGACCAGGAGCAGGTAGTATAACGCGCCGACGTAGGGGATTTCGGTGCCGGCAGGCTTGGGCAGCTTCTCGATCACCTCGGGGATGGACAGGCCGCGGAATTTGATCCCGGTCGCCGGGTCGACGTAGGAGATGTCACTGACCATACTCTTGATGTCGCGCATCCCGCCGTAGACCTGGCCCACGTTGACCTTGTCCAGGACGACCTCGCCCTTTTCCTTGACCAGCGCCTTGACGCGCTCGCGCCACTCGGGGAGTTGGGATGCAATCTGATCCTTCAATGCCATTTATTCCTCCATGAAGAAAAATGGTGGGGGCGCCTCGCGAGGCGCCCCTACAAAATTTAAATTTTGACCAGGCTTTCCAGGACGCCAATGCTTTCCTTGACCGCCGCAGCAGATTTCTCCAGGGCGGCCTTCTCGTCATTGTCCAGCTTGTACTCGACGATGCGTTCAATGCCGCCCGCCCCCAGCTGGACCGGCACGCCGAAGAACATGTCCTTCAGCCCGTACTGGCCCTGCATGTAGGCGGAGGCTGGGACGATCAGATGCTTGTCCTTCAGGATGGCTTCTACCATCTGGGCCACGGCCACCGCCGGGGCGTAGTAGGCCGAACCGGTCTTGAGCAGGTTGACGATCTCGCCGCCGCCCTTGCGCGTGCGCGTCACGATTGCCTCCAGTTTGTCAGCAGGCAGGTAGTCGCGCAGCGAGATGCCTGCGACGTTCGAGGCGCGCGTCAGCGGGACCATCTCGTCGCCGTGGCCGCCCAGGACGAAGCAGGCGATGTTCTCCACGCTGACCCCGGTCTCGAGGGCAACGAAGGCGCGCATGCGCGCCGAGTCGAGGATGCCGGCCTGGCCGACGATGCGCTCCGGCCGCAGCTTGCCCATCTTCATCGCCAGGTAAGCCATGGTATCCAGCGGGTTGGTGAGGATAATGAAAAGCGCGTCCGGGGATTGCTTGAGTGACTGCAGCGTGGCGTCGCCGACGATCTTGGCGTTGGTGGTGAGCAGATCCTCCCGACTCATGCCAGGCTTGCGCGGGATCCCGGCAGTGATGACCACGATGTCCGACCCCTTGGTTGCGGCGTAATCGTTGCTCCCCACCACTGAGACGTCCTTACCGATTACTGGCAGGGCTTCGAGCAGATCGAGCGCCTTGCCCTGCGGCATGCCCTCGACGACGTCGACCAATACCAAGTCGGCGATCTCGCGCTCCGACAGCCAGTGGGCGGTCGTGGAACCGGTCATCCCGGCGCCGATGATTGAAATTTTCGCGGTCATATCTCCTCCTGTGGTTTAAGTTGCACTACTATACTACACTTTCTTGTCATTGCGAGCCCCACGCAGCGGGACGCAGGAAATCATTATTTTATGCTGAGCCTGTCGACATCGTCCCCGAAGGGGAAGCACAACCGCTGCCTCAACTGCTAACCCTTCTTCCGAGCGGTGCGGATTTCCTTGCTTTCCTCCTGCTCGAGGAATTTCGTCACCTGCATGGCGGCGGCCGCGCCCATGCCGGCTGAGGTGATGACCTGTCGGAAAGTCGGGTCAGCAGCCTCACCGGCAGCGTATACGCCGGGGACGCTGGTCTGAGTCAGGCCGTCCACCTGGATATAACCCCATTTATCCATATCAAGCTGTCCCTGAAAGATTTGCGTATTGGGGGTATGTCCGATGAAGATGAACACGCCTTCGGTCGGGAAGAGGCTGGTTTCGCCGGTCTGCAGATTCTTAAGCTGCACGGCCTCGACCTTGCCCGTGCCGAGGATCTCGGTTACGACCGTGTTCCAGATGAATTTGATCTTGGGGTTACTCTTCGCCCGGGTCTGCAAGACCGGTCCGCCGCGCAGGCTGTCGCGGCGGTGGACGATGGTCACGGAAGAGGCGTAGCGTGTCAGAAAGAGACCCTCCTCCAGGGCGCTGTCGCCACCGCCGACGACGACCACCTTGCGGTCCTTGAAGAAAGCGCCGTCGCAGGTGGCGCAGTAGGAAATGCCCTGACCGGTCAGGAGGTTTTCGCCGGGCACCTCCAGGTGGACCGGGCGCGCCCCGGTAGCGACGATCAGGCTGTCGGCCAGGAAAACGGCATTGTCGGTCGTCACCTTGAATGGCCGCCGGGACAGGTCCACGCCCTGGGCGATATCGAACTCGACTTGAGCCCCGAAGCGTTCGGCCTGCTTTTGGAACAGCTCGCCCAGCTGCGCCCCGCCGACGCCCTCGGGGAAGCCAGGATAGTTCTCGATGGTGTAGGTTAAGGCAGCCTGACCGCCCAGCTCGAGGCCGGTCAGCACGACCGGAGCCAGCTCGGCGCGCGCCGCATACAGCGCCGCCGACAGCCCCGCGGGACCGGAGCCCAGGATCAGCACCTTGACGTGCCGGGGTTCAGATGTTGAGGGGGAATTTTGATTGAGCATGATTATCCTCGCCGGGATTGGATACATTTTATCAGATGCTGCATCCCCGGGAAAGTTGCAAACCATCTCCGATCTACGCGGCATTGTCGATTTCTAAAGGAGCATTATCCGGGTCGTAGGGCGATCGAAACCTGGAGGGTCACTTTCCGGTGAGGAGCGGCCGTAGTGATAAAAAGTACGGCTTCCTTGAATATCAAAAGCCAGTAATTTGTGCAATAATGGGAATATCTTTATTTAATGTAACTCCTCGCACCCGCGAACTGCTCAGGATTTAATTAATATGGCGGTGAAGTCGGAGCGTTTGCTGCGATAACGCTTGCTAATGATGATGGAATTACTATGGACTTCGATGTTTACCTTCAGGTCAAGCGCAGCGGTCGGACACACGCCCACGTCCCGGACCTTCCCGGATGTAACTGGCTGGCGTCCTCTCCCGAGGAAGCCTGGCGGCTCGCCCCGGAGGCCATCCGCGCCCACCTCGGCTGGCTGCGCAAATACGACCAGCCCGCACCTTCCAGTGGGGAGCCCATCTTCCCGCGCCTGGTACAGCAGCACCGGTCGACCGCCCGGGAAGGCAATCTGATCGGCTTTTTTGAATGCGAACACCGGCCAGTCTCGCGTAAAGAAATTCCCGCATTTCTGGAGCTGATGGCCTGCGCCCGGACCGACCTGCTGGAGCCGGTTCGTGACCTTCCCGAGGAAGTGCTGAACTGGCAGCCTGCCTCGGATTCCTGGTCGATCCAGGAAGTGCTGCGCCATGTCGCCAGGGCTGAACGCTGGTACCTCACCCGCATCTTAGACCCAGTCACCATCCCCCACTTCAAACCCTCCAAATCCGTCTGGCAGCGACTGGAAACCGTCCGCGCGGTGGTTTTGGAGCGCCTGGCGAGATTAAACCAGGCCGAGCGCAGTATGATCTCCGCTGACGAGTCCGGTGAGCTATGGTCGGCGCGCAAGGTCTTCCGCCGCTACCTGGAACACGAACGGGAACACACTGCCCACATTCATCAGATCCTGGCTCTGGTTGCGGCGGACGAGAAGCACTATTATACGGCGCGCAGCCGCGAGCTGCTGGCAGAATTTGAAGAAGAAGCATCACGCTGGAGGCCGGTTCTGCTATTCCAATACGGGAAAGATACGGCAGACGGCTTATTACGGGAAGCCCGCGCAGAGTTTATCGCCCTGCTGCCACAACTCCCATACATCGGGGGTGACGAAAACCAGTTGACTGCCTCGCTGGTCGAATCGGCACAATGTCTGGCGCTCTACAAAGCCATGAAGAAGCAAGGTAAATCCGCAGCAGAAACCGGTAAGGTGCTCTACGATGCCGAGGTGGCGCGGATCGAAGAGCCCCGGACGATCGTCCCGGCGTCCGTGACGCGCGAGCAGCTGATGGACAGGCGCAGACGACGGGCGGAGAGGTCACAGGAAAGACGTTACCCCGGCGATTACGTCTACGAGTTAATCGCCGGCGACGGAGTGGAATTCGATTATGGCTATGATTTCTCCGAATGTGCGGCGCAGGAGCTCTACCATGCTCAGCAGGCCGACGAGTTCACCCCCTTTTACTGTTACCTGGATTTCCCCAAGAGTACGATGGGCTTGAGGCGGACAATGACACTATCGGAGGGCGACGCCAGATGCAACCACCGATTTAAGGAAGGCAGGAAATCCGAACATACCTGGCCTCCGCCATTCTTGAAGAGAGGCTGACGTTCCCCAATACCATGCACAGGCGAACAAATGGATGGACCGTATGAATGCATCTCCCACATTCCGCTGGTTGGGCATTGCCGGCCTCGAGCTGGGCGTGGAGGATCAGGTGCTGGTGATCGATCCTTACTTTACGCGCATCCCTTTCTGGCGGCAATGGATCGGGCGGATCGAATTGAACCGCCCCCTGGTGAGAGAAAAACTTCCCGTTTGTACCCACCTTCTCGTGACGCACGCCCACTGGGACCATCTGATGGATGTGCCGGAGGTTGCCAATTCCACAGGTGCGCGCGTTTATGGCTCTGCCAACACCTGCCAGCTGTTGAGGTTATTGGGCGTTCCTGGGGAACAGGTTCAGGAAATTCGCAGCGGCGACAGATTGGATCTGAGCCCCTTTGAAGTCAAAGTATTCGCGTCCGAACATATGAAAGTACCCTGGTTTTCACCCGGACCGATTGCCCATAACCTGCGGCCGCCGCTGCGGGCGCGCGACTATCGCATGGACTGCGGCTTCAGCTTCCTGATTTCGGTCGGGGACCGGGTCTTGCTTACCGATCCCGGCGAGCGTCCGGATCGGGTGGAACGCGCCGATTTGCTCCTGGTCAGCCCCTTCCACAATCTGGTCTACCTGCGATCTCTCCTGCCGCGCGTGCATCCCAGAGTTGTCATCCCCAATCATTGGGATGACCTCTGGCGACCCCTCTCGAAACCCCTGCGGCCGATGATCAGACCTCCCGTCTGGTCTCTTCCTCCCATACAACGGGTCAACCTGCCGAATTTCAAACGCACGATCGAACAGGTGGATCCAACCTTTCGCGTGCTGATTCCAGAGATTTTTACTTTCTATAAACTTTCCGATATCCTGGATGATCTGCCATGAATTTGACCGTGGTGTCTACAGGCCTGTCGATCCGGCGGCGAAACAGTGCTCACCGGCGGCGTTTCCCGGTCAAATTGGGGGCTTGACTAATTTGCACCCTGGCTTGACAATCTGGAGGGTAATTAGCCGCAAGCGCGGGTAGGTACCTGTATTGGTTCTTCCGCATCCGATTATTGTTTGATCAGGAGATTGGCTTATGGGATTGGATCGATCGTTTATCGAGCTCAACCGTGCTTCCACCGAACGCATCCGTGCCCTGGTGAAGCGCTTGACCGACGAGGAAATGCTCCACCCCGTCGGCGCACACTGGACTGCGGCCATCGCTTTGGCCCACCTGGCATTTTGGGACCGCCGCGCGATGTATGTCCTGGACATGACCGAACGGGATGGCAAGCTGTTCATCCCGGAGATCGACATTTTCGTGAACGACCTGTCCCTGCCGCTCTGGGCAGCCATCCCGCCGAGGGCGGCCGCCCGAATCGCCATCGAGACCGCCGAGGCAGTCGACAAGCGGCTGGAGGATTTTCCGCCAGCGTTGCTCGAGCAAATCTATGCTTATAACAAGCGCTGGGTCGTGCGCGCCCTGCACCGCGGCGAGCATCTGGACGAAGTCGATGCCGCCTTGAAAGGCTGAAAATGAATCATCCCGGCGAAGAGTGCCGGGATGATTTTAAAGGTATTTGACCGCCAGATCCGGGGGAAAGCCCGCCGGCGCGGCCCAGGCTGGTCGGTACTTACGGCTGCGGGCCGCTCGTGCCGTACGGTGTGGGGTCGACGATCTCAGGGATTCCGTCGCCATCCGCGTCCGTCCATCCAAACATGGCATAGGGGATCCAATCGTCATGGATCTGTCCATCCGGGGAGACGATGGCACCTGGCTTGAACGGCCAGCTGTCCAGCATCCCGAACAGGTGGCTCAGCTCGTGGTTGAAGTCCATGGACAGGGTGCCGTGAATTTCAAGCTGGGTTTGCTGGGTTGAGAGCACGACCGACCAGATATTGACGTTGCCGTCATAATAAGCGCCGCAGCCCTGTAAAGCAATCCCGCCGCCCTGATCCAGGATGCCTTTCCACTGGCTTTCCCCGACCGTGTTGTTCTTGTCCAGGTCGATCTCCATGATCAAGTCATATTTCGCCGGATCGCGACCGGTCCCCGCCAGGATCTGCGCCGCGGTCAGCAGGCGGCCCGGGGAGGGTGGCGGAGCGATCCACGCCGCCTCGGCCTGGATGTGCAAAGGCGAGGAGGCAAATCCCTGGCTCCTGGCGTAAGTGTCATAGAGCTGGTTCATCCAGTCCGCAAAGACCGGCACCTGCGCCAGGGCATCGTTTTTGTCCACGGTCAGGTTGCCGTAATCCACGTAGACGACCAGGATCTTGTATGTCCCGGATGGTCGGCACAGGATGAATGAGGTGCTGCCGAGGCGGTGGCCTGCGGAGGAGTACTCGGCCGGGCTCAACTCGTAATGGGTATCGTCGAATAGTTCGATGTAGTAGCGGTGGCCCTGGTAATATACCGCGCTGATCCAGCGCGAGCGGTTGGGCAGGTTGGGAAAGTCGAAACGCTGCATCGATGGGGAGGGAATGTTCACACCATAGAGCTGCTGATAGAGCCGGGTGAAGCGCAGCCGCACGGCCGCCTGGTCGAGTGGAGGCGGCGTCGGCGTGAAGGCCGGCAGGCCGGTTACGGTCACATGCGCCGTCGCCTGGACAGTGGTGGTTTTGTCGTTGGATATTGCCGCGGCCACCAGCGTGTACTCCCCGCCGCCGCTGATCGGCGACCAACGAAATTCCCCTTCAAAGGGAACGCTTCCTGTGGGATTGGTCGACACGCTGGGATGCCCGTTTTCGTCCAGGATGTCCAACCCGTTTGCCTGCAACGAGACCGCCAGCGCCGGCGCCCCGTTGACTTGGAATTTCACCACCACCAGCGGTTTCAGGGTCCCGTCCGAGGACTTGACCATGCTCGCCGGGACCGTACCGCCGTCGGTCAGGTTGACGAAGCGCAGCTGCATCCCGCCGGTCGACGTGGGCTCGCGCTGGGCAGTCGTCCCGGTGGGGGTGACTCCGCCCGTCGCGCCGGCGTCTCCGATCTGCACCTGGACACTGGCGCTGGCGATGTTCTTGTTCGCATCCAGCGCCTCCACCGTGAGCGTATGCCCGCCGGCTGCCGGCGCATCCCATTGCAGGGAACCGGATACTTGCACCTCGCCACTCGAATCCGGCTGGCTGGCGACGATGGCATTGTCGGCAAGCAGGTCAAACTCGATGAACGGCCCACCGGAGGCGGTGAAAGTCACCTCTACCGGGCCGCCAAGGGGGAGACGCGCATCCGCCGCAGGGCTGATGATGCGGACGCCGAAACCGCCCGGGAGAGGAGCGACGGTCGGCGAGGCCGTAACCCCTGCGGCCGGACCGGGAACGGGCTCACCAACATTCCTTCCGGGTAGCGAGCACGCCGTCAAGAGTATGATTGGAACGAGGAAAATTTTTCCACCAAGTGCAAAGAATTTTTTATTCATATTCGCCTCCACGTACAACCCGTAAAATGAATTGATGATCTAGGTCGAATTTATGTCCGGATCATTTTTCCCGTGCGCATTACTTAGCCGCTTTGTCTGTGATTTCCAGGGCATGGTCCAATACCTCGAACCCCTCTTTCAATTGTTGCTCCGTGATGATCAGGGGCGGGATGATCAATGCCGTGTGCCAGTGGGTGTAGACATACAGGCCATGCTCGGCGCAGAATTGATTGAAAGCCGCCATCTCAGGCGACGAGCCGTTCCAGGGCGCCATCGGCTCCTTCGTCTTGCGGTCCCTGACCAGCTCGATGGCCCCGAACAGGCCGATGCTGCGCACTTCCCCCACGGAGGGATGCGCCTCGCCTAGGTCCGCAAGCAGCTTGTGCAGCAGCGTGCCCATTTCCGCGGCGTGCTCGACGAGGTGATCATCGCGCAGGACGGCGATGTTGGCGATCGCCGCAGCGAGCGAGATGGGATGCGAAGTGTAAGTCAGTCCGCTTTCGAATTTGTGCTCATCGAACGTTGCGGCGATCTCCGGCTTCATGGCGACGGCGCCGAGCGGCGCGTAGGCGGAAGTCAATCCCTTCGCCATGGTCATGATGTCTGGGACGACTTCCCAGTGATCCACGGCAAACCATTTCCCGGTGCGGCCGAATCCGCTCATCACCTCGTCGGCGATCAACAGGATCCCGTATCGGTCGCACAGCTCCCGCACGCCCTGCAGGTATCCTTGCGGCGGGATGATCACCCCGTTCGTGCCGGTGACCGATTCGACCAACACGGCGGCGATCGTCTCCGGGCCCTCATAGCGGATCACCTCCTCCAGATGGTTGAGGTAATCCCTGACAAACTCCTCCTCAGAGATGTCCGGGTTGGTGCGGTGGAAGGTCGAGCGATAACGATACGGGTCGAGGAAGTGGACCACGCCGGGCATCAGCCCCGGCTCCCAGGCAACCCGGCGCGGATCCCCGGTCAGGGCCATCGCCCCGGCGGTCGCGCCGTGGTAGGAGCGATAGCGGCTCAAGATCTTGAATCGCCCGGTGTGGCTGCGCGCCAGCTTGACGGCGTTCTCGTTGGCGTCCGCACCGCCGAGAGTGAAGAGCACCTGGGTCAATCTTCCGCCCGGCGAAATCTCGGCCACCAGCCTGCTCGCCAGGGCCCGTACCTTGGTCGCCATACCCGGGGCGGCATAAGCCAGTTCCTCCGCCTGGGCTTGGATGGCGCGGATCACGCGCTGGTTCCCATGCCCGATATTGACGCACATGGTCATCGAGTTGAAGTCCAGGTAGCGCTTGCCCTGCGCATCCCAGAAATAGACCCCCTCGGCATGGGTCACAGGAATGGGTTTAACCTTGGCTTGCGCCGACCAGGTCCAGAAGACGTGCTCGAGGGAAAGGGGAAGGATTTGATCATCGGGTAAATCAAACATGTCTGCCTCTCGAGTTTATGAAAAGAGTGCCCGAATCGTATCATAAATTCGGGAGAACGAGGCGATTGCGGGATGCCCGATATCTGAGATCCATGGGAGAATCTGCCGTATAGTTAGACTCTCCCCTTGAAGATTCCTTTGTGATATATAATCTTTGGATGGCGTCCCAAACTCACGCCCCTTTGCCCAGCTCCATCCGCCGCATTGCTGTCGTCGGGACGACCGGCTCTGGCAAGAGCACCCTGGCAGGCGCTTTGGCGGCCCGCCTCCATCTCCCCCACATCGAGACAGATGCCTTGAACTGGCAGCCCGGCTGGAGGCCAACTTCCAATGAGGCATTGCGCCGGCGAGTGGATGCCGCCACGCGTGCCAACACCTGGGTGATGGATGGTAATTATCGCGAAGTGCGGGAGATCATCTGGTCACGCGCCCAGGCGGTCGTCTGGCTGGACTATCCTTTGGTGCTGATCCTGTGGCGCCTATGGTGGCGGACCTGGCGCCGGGTGCTGTCGAAGGAACACCTTTGGGGAACGAATTATGAAAAACTCTGGCCGCAGTTTTTCAGCCGGGACTCGCTCTTCCTTTGGGCCCTGCAGACCCACTGGAGACGAAAAAAGGAATATTCTGCATTATTTGCCGACCCGGAGTGCGCCCATCTCCAGCTTTACCACTTTACCTCCCCCCGTCAGACGAAATTATGGCTGGATAAGATCAAGCCAATTTCGTCTCGAGAAATCGATTAATCTCAGCGGGGAAGGATTGCTTTCTAGCGGTTTCTCTGTAAAAACCAATTGATCACCCGGATAATTCCCCATACGACAATGATGGTCAATACAACGGACCATTCGAAGGAGTAGGCTACGCGCATGGTTAGCGCGGCAGCGCTCAGCATTCCTCCTGCCAGGGCGACAGCCAATAAACGGAGGAAATGCTGGCGTTCCAGCCCGGCGATGTCGTCCTCCGGAGCAGCCAGGCACAGGCGGGCAGCGAAATCGGCAAGGTCCGACGCCAGCAAGACAAAAAGGGCTGCACCGATCAGCAGCGCCGCGACGAGTCCCGGTCGGCCGTCAAGGCGTCCGGTGGAAAGGTCCAGGAAAAATCCGAAGGCGATAAAAACATAATAGAGGAATAATTGAAGGATGGACATCCATCTCCAATGCAGGAACAGGCCAGCACACCACACCAACATCAGGAAGATCAGGACAAATCCGTGAAAAGAATATCCGCCGCTGAAGTACACTCCAGCCAGCAGGGCAGTACTGATCAAAATGCAGGCGAACGCCAGGTAGCGCGTCATCGCCTCACCCCGCGCGGCAGGATCGGGCGCCGTTCGAGATATTGTTTGGCCACCTTTTCGAAAGGCTGGGAGGTATCCCAATCGACCGCCTGGATGCCCACTCCCAACAGGCGCCGGAAAAGGACAATGCGTTTCAAGCGGGCGATGCGCGCCGCCAGCAACATGGCCTCCGTCCGAGCCATTGTGGCCATCTCAAATGAAACCGGGTCCGGACTGACCACCAGGAGGTGGTAGCCCTGTGTGCGCAGCGCGACCAACGCTTCGTAGTCCTCCGAGATTAATGGGCTGACCAGCACCAACTGCGAGCGTACTGGAAAAAGGTTGCGCGGCACATACAGCTCGCTGAATACCTCCGAATCCCCGGGCTCCAATCGGGACAGGTCATGCAAAATGCGCTCCCCCTGGAGCTTGCCATAGCCAGGGTAAGTCCAGACGATGTGCCGGCCATAAAAAAGCAAGCCGACACGATTTCCGGCGTTCAACAACGCCTCCGACAGCGCTGCCGTTGCCAGGACGGAGTGCTCGAAGATCGAGCTCCTGCCGAACTCGTTCGAACGCCGCCGGCCGTCCAGGATGAGGCCGACATCGGCGACGCGTTCCTGCTCGAATTGGTTGGAATAGAGGGCCAGGGGATGGCGCGCCGTCACATGCCAGTTGATCCAGCGCGGCGAATCCCCGGTCTGGTATTCACGCACATCAAAAAATTCGACGCCAGGACCTCCCTGCCGGGCCGGGATGGAACCCGAATAGACGCGCGTGCGCCGCGGCTGGATCGCCACCCGGCGCAGGCGCAGCACCGGCGGCACGACGAACAACTGGCTGCCGGTGTCGATCAGCTGACGGACGGTGACCAGGCCCAGGGTTTCGCGGGCGGTGACCCTCAAACGGTTGAGTGCATAGCTGCCGCGCTTGCCGCGCAAGGAATATGTCCAAGTTACCGATCTGGAAGACGGTAAACGCACCAGACGCCGCGCTGAGCCATCGACGATTTCCAGTCCAGGCGGGAGCAGGTCTTCCAGCAGCAGCTCTTCCAGACCGGCGCCAAGGTTGGTCACTTCCAGGGTGACCTTGACGACGTCGTCGATCAGGATGCGTTGAGCACTCAGGCGACGCTCGACTTGAAGGTGGGTCTCTCCCGGGACACGCCACAGGCTGACCAGCAGGTAGAGAAAAAGGGGAAGTGCCAGCGCAAGCAGCGGCGCGCTCAAGACAGCCAGGCCGGCGAGGATCAGCAAATAAGTCAGAAAGGCGGTAATAAAGGTACGGCTCATTGACAGCAACCCGGATACGGGCGGTGATTAACCGGCACAAACCCACGCAACCGGGGATTTACGCCCCCTGCACCACCGGCACAGGGACCTTGGCAAAGGCGTCCGCAATCACGTCCTCTGCCACCTGACTCGTCAGCCAGTACTCCGGCTGGAGGATCAGGCGGTGACTGAGCACCGGCACGGCAAAGTGTTTGATGTCGTCGGGCAGGACGTAATCGCGCCCCTCCAGGGCAGCGCGCGCCCGCGCCATTTTCAGGAAGGCCAGCGATCCGCGCGGGCTGGCGCCGACAGCCACGTGCCGGTCCCGGCGCGTTTCGTGAACGACGGCGGCGATATAGCCTTCCAGGTCCTCTTCGACATGGACGGTCTCGACCGCCTTGCGCATCTCGAGCAGCTGCTTTGCCGTCATGACCCTGCTGAGCTTGACCTCCTCAGCCCTGCGTTTGTGACGGCGGTGCAGGATCTCCTGTTCCTCGGCTAGTTCGGGGTAGCCCACGCTCACTTTGAGCATGAAGCGGTCCAATTGGGCTTCCGGGAGAGGGAACGTGCCTTCGTATTCGATCGGATTCTGGGTGGCGAGCACCAGGAACGGATCGGGAAGCCGCAGCGTCTCGCCTTCCAACGTGACCTGCCCTTCCTGCATGGCCTCCAGCAGGGCGGACTGGGTCTTGGGGGAGGCGCGGTTGATCTCGTCCGCCAGGATGATGTTGGCGAAGATCGGACCCTTGCGCAACTCAAAGCGGTTTGCCGCCCGGTTGAAGATATAACCACCGGTGATATCACCCGGAAGGAGATCCGGGGTGAACTGGATGCGCTTGAAATCCAGTCCCAGGGCCGTGGCAAACGATTTGGCGATCAAGGTCTTGCCCAAGCCGGGGTAGTCCTCCAGAAGGACATGGCCGCCGGCGAGGGCAGCTGCCATGACCGTTTCCAGCAGGGGACGTTTCCCCACGATGGCCTTTTCAACTTCGTCCACGACCTTCCGGCAAAGCCCGGAGGTCTCAGGAATGTTGATGCTCATGTTCGTTCTCCACGAGGGATTCGAGGTAGCCGACTACCGCTTCCAGGTCGCTATCCAGGGGTGTGCGCGGTCGGGGTGAAAAGATGCCCCGGCGGCGGTAATCCATATAAGGTGTCCTGAGGCCAGCCTCCAGGTAAGCCTGGACCTCCGCTGGCGGATTCCAGCCCGGACCGGTTAACTTCTGTTCACGCTTCTCGACCCCGGTCCGCTGCCGCAGCATATCCAGGGCGATATTGGCAAGGGTATTGGCGATGTGCCAGCGCGAATAGACGCCCCTCCACCTGCGTTCCAGCCAGACGGCCAATTGCTGGATATCGCCTGAACGGGGATACACGGGCTCTTCCGGGCGCCAACCTGCCAGTGGACGCAGGGAAAAGCTACCCCAAGTGACGAGGACCAACACTACCAGCAAGATGACCCAGTCAATGATCTGGGGAAGGGTGTGATAGACAATCCGGACCTGCCAGAACATCTCAGCCAGGGGCAGGATGACGTGGTCCCAGATGATCCCGCGTAACAAGTAAGCCAGGAAGATTACGGCTGAAAGGGAAGCGAAAAGAACAAGCACCTGCCGCCGGTTCATGCCGTCTCCTGACAGGCGCGCAGGATCACCGTCAGGCATTCCACTGCTTCGGCGACATCAGCCTGGCTGGATTCCATCGCCCCATAACGCACCCGCTCGAAGAGCAGGGTCAGCTGTCGGATCGCCTCTGCCGGTAAGCCGGCCTTGACCAGCTGTGCGGCAAACTCTGAAGGGGTCATCGCCGCCTGTCGAGCCAATTTGTGCCTGACGTTGACCGTTTGGCCCATACGAATGTAACATTGCACGACGGCATCCTCCCAGCCCTTCCCGGATTGAATCTCGTCCAGGGTGGCCCGGGTGATGCGTTCAAACTCCACCAGGGAGCCTGCGGAACGACTTTTACGGGCCAGCCAAATGATCCACCAGACTCCTCCTGCGACGATCAGCAGTGCCAACAAGGAGATCAGATAAACTTGCCAGGCGGGCAGATGAGGCGGGATAAACGGCGGAGGTGCAGCCGCCTGAAGACCATTCGGGTTGGCAGTCGGTCGGATGTTCTCCCCGATAGTCCCCAGATGAAGCACCCGGCGCAAGTCTTTCAGGTTGTAAATAATCAGGAAAAGGAAGGCGATCATCAATGACAGCCTGAGCAAAGCGATCAATAATCTTTTGCGCTGCTCGGCATTAAAAATTGCGTAAAGAAGGCCGCCCATGAAAAAAAGAAGCACGACGACCAGGAGGATGGATTGCCACAGGCCTCCATGGGTCGTGATCACCGGCAAAAAAGGCAACGCGATTGAAACCTGGCCGAACTCATAGATTTGGGCCGGTTTAAATTTAAGGAATGAAATCCCGGCAGCAAGATACAGCATGACCAGGAGGGTGGCTATTCCAAGGAATAAAATGAAAGATCTACTGTCCAGAAACTTTTTCATCATGACGCCCAAAAAAGATTTTACCACACCACCCGGTCTCGAAAATTGAAGCATGATATAATGCCACCCGACATGTCCAAATTTGTCGCCCCATTGACAGCCGATTGCCTCGGTCCGGTGCACCCCAGCGCGATCGAGGGGATGGAATTGTTCAATCGCGGGCAATATTTTGCCGCACATGAAGCTCTCGAGGCAGCCTGGCGGGAGGAGACCGGATCCATACGCGAACTCTACCGGGGAATTCTGCAGGCCTCGGTCGTTTATCTGCACCTCTCGCGCGGAAATTTCGAGGGTGCGATGAAAGTGTACCAGCGCAGCCTTAGGTGGTTGAATCCCTGGCCGGAAAACTGCCGTGGGATTGCGGTCGGGCAGTTGCGCCGGGACCTGGAAGCAGTCATCCTTGCCATGCAAAAACTCGGCGCGGATCATATCGCCGCCTTCGATAGGGAATTGATCAAACCGGTGATCTATGTCAAACAATGACGTGGCCCGCGATCCAATCGAGCGCAACCATACCCATATGGACCAACCTGGTGCAGCGCGCCGTTTCACCTGTGACCGCTGCGGAACGCAGATGGTCGAGAGGCAATGCAAGATCTCCTGTCTCAACTGCGGGAATCGTTTCGATTGTTCAGATTTGAATCTTTATTTCGATGACCGGGTGCCGGACCAGAGAGAGCTGCAATGATCTTCGACCGGGATTCATTCCCGGTACGAACCCCAATATTGTGGAGGGAAGATGGAAGAACAGCCGTTCAGTGGAAAAGTTGCCCTGGTCACCGGATCTGGGCGCGGCATCGGTCGTGCCATCGCGCTCCACTTTGCCCGCCAGGGTGCGGATGTCGTGGTGAATTTCTTTCGCAACCGGGCTCCGGCTGAAGCGACCGTGGACGAGATCGAAAAACTCGGCCGCCGCGCCCTGCTGGTCAAGGCCGACGTCAGCGACCTGGACGAGCTCAACCGGCTCTTCGACGAAGTTGAAGGAACATTCGGCGGTCTGGACTTTTTTGTCCATAACGCCGCCTCGGGTTACAACCGACCGGTGCTTGAACAGAAACCCAAAGGCTGGGATTGGACGATGAACATCAATGCCCGCCCGCTGCTTTTCGCCGCGCAGCGCTGCGTCCCATTGATGGAAAAGCGCGGTGGCGGTTTCATCGTCAGCCTGACCAGCCCGGGCTCCTCCCGTGTCCTGCCCGACTACGTGGTAGTCGGGGCCAGCAAAGCCGCCATTGAAAGCCTGACGCGCTATCTGGCAGTCGAACTTGCCCCAAAGAAAATCGTCGTCAACGCCGTCTCACCCGGGATCGTCGAAACGGATGCCTTGAAACACTTCGACGCCATGGGCGATAAGAACGTGATTCGAAAAACGATTGCCGCCACGCCGGCCGGCCGCCTGGTTACGCCGGAAGACGTTGCCGGAGTGGTGGCATTTCTATGCACCCCGACTGCGGAGATGATCCGCGGGCAGGTGATCGTCATGGATGGGGGATTTACCCTCCCCGCCTCGGCCTGATTTGAGACTTACTTCCCCCTGAAGCAGCAGGGGGATTTTTTTATCCCGAACCTGCCATGCGATGCAAGTGCTTCTTTGTAACCATTAATTCGGACTTAATGTATCCTATTTATAATCACATCAACATATAATATCCTTACCCCGTATGGAGGAATACGATGAAAGGCAAAATAGCATGGCTCATTCCGCTAGCCTTTATCCTGGCGGCCTGCGGGGCGAAAGCCGCTCCCGTTGGATCCCCCACGGCCGGTGTCCCGGCTCCTGCCAGCACGACCGCTTCCGGCGAGGTGGATATTTCCATCTCCAATTACGCTTTCGCCCCTGACAACCTGACCGTGGCCGTCGGCACGACGGTCAAGTGGACCAACCAGGATGACGTCATCCATACTGTCGAGGCGGCCGACGGCTCCTGGGGGTCGAGAGACCTGAACCAGGGCGATTCATTCAGCTATACCTTTACCCAGGCCGGAACATTCTCTTATCGTTGTACTCAACACCCGCTCATGAAAGGGACGATCGTTGTCACCCCTTAAGAAAGTCCTGGCCGGGTGAGACTGTAGACGCGGCTCATGGATAAGACCGCCATCTCAGTGCTTTTATGTTAGAATAAAGACACTTGCAGTAGGATTTGTGTGTGCAAATGCCGCCAGACCCGATGAAGTCTGGCGGTTTTTTCACAGGCCCGCTGCCCAACTTATTATGGAGGAGAAGTAAGGAATGGAAACAAAAGTCTACGTTGGCAACCTGTCCTACGATACAAAAGAAGAGGAACTGAAAGAGCTTTTTTCCCAAGCAGGGACGGTTGCATCGGTCGCTCTGATCAAAGACCGGGATACAGGGCAATCCAAGGGCTTCGCATTCATTGAAATGAGCAACCAGGCTGAAGCAGAAAAAGCCATCCAGATGTTCAACGGGCAAACCGTTGGAAATCGGGCGCTCAAGGTCAACCTGGCGCGACCGAAGGAGGAGCGTGGCCCGGGTGGGTACGGCCGCAGCGGCGGATACGGCCGCGGAGGTTACGGCGGAGGCAACCGCAACCGCCGGGGATCCGGTGGCGGCCAGCGCCGCTATTAGTCCAAAAAAACTCCCACAGCGTCAAAAGCTGTGGGAGTTGATTTTAAGAGCGACTTATCTAAGGGTTTACCCGGAAGGTGCGGGCTATTTTATCAAAGGTCGGCAGCCAATCGTGGTAATCTTCATAATACGTCGAGCACGTGATGATCCAGAACTTGTCGCCCTCTTTCACCAAATACATCGCGGCTTCAACCGGCAACTTCAAAATAATCGTTTCGATCTTCAAGCGCATGGCTTCATACGCACCAATGCTGAATTTCTTCTTCTCCAATAAAGTCATGTCGACGAGACCATTATACGTAGGGAAGTATTTGACGTTCTCGCGAATGTAAACATCCATGTCAAGCGAGGGGGCAACATTCATCCCCACCAAGATGTTGGTTTGGAAATTCTGGTCGGTGCTGCTGTCTTTTGCGGAGATGAGGTAAGTGCCCGGATCTGCCTTCTCGAAATTGTTCGGCATCCAGATCTCTACCTTCCCATTGGTAAACTGCACCCAGCCTTCAGGAATAAGTGACTGGTAATCCACCTCGGTCGGGGTCGGTGAGGGACCGGCAGGCGTCCGGGTGGGATAAAGCGTGCGGGTTGGCAAGGGAGTCCAGGACGGGAGGATTTCCCGGGTGGGGAACAATCCACCGGGGAAGGACGACCTCAGGACCGTCCAAGCGCCAAAGCCCACCACTCCCATGGTGACCAGCCCGAAACAAGCCAGGACGATGACCTGGGTGATCGTCATCCCGAGGTAGCGTGCGTTGGATAACGGCTGATTTTTCATTTTACCCTCCCGTGCGTCAACGAGGCGATCAAATGATGAATCCCTTATTTCAACAGAATAGCTCTCGCCGGCGCCCCATCCGAACCGGTCAACTTCAGGGGCAGGCAATACAAGTCATAGGAGCCGGGTGTCACAGAACTCAGGTCCAGCCCTTCGAGGATGACCACTCCTGCTTGTAGCAGCGCCCGGTGGGTGGGCACGCTCTCGTCATACGGTGCCACGGAGAGATAATCCACGCCGACCAATTTGACCCCGTGTTGTACGATCCATTCAGCCGCCTCGGGCGAGAGAGCGACAAAAGAAACATCAAAGGTCTTTTCGCCACGCGCCCAGAGGAAGGAGTTGCGCGTCTTGAGCAAGACGCGCTCCGCCCCGGAAGGAATACCCGCCCGATCCAGGACGCGCGGCGTGATCACCTTGACCTCATCGAGGATGGACACGATCGATGCCGGGCCGGTCAGCACCTCCAACGGCAGGGATTCGACCGTCCGGCCATCGTTCAGGAAGTGATCAGGCGCGTCCACGTGCGTGCCGGCATGGACACTCAGGGCCAGGCGGGAAACATTCGCCTGTGCACCCGCGTCGATGGAAGAGACGCGTTCCAGGCTGACCGGCGGGTCACCCGGCCAGACCGGCAGATCAGGAGCTATGGGCAGGCTGATATCGTAAATTTCCATTTCCGCTCATTTCCACTGGTGAGGCATCCCGTCACCCGATTCCGATGGAGATCAAGGCGCCCAGCCCGCGGCGGTGAAGATGCCGGTCAGAAATTCGTTGCGCTCGGTCGTGGTCATTGGGCGGGGCTGGGCATAATCCTCGAGCATGTAGGTCAACAATTCCACGCCGAGATATTTCCCGTCGTAGATGATGTGCCGGTCGACGAACTCGTAGCGCGTGTCCGGGATTCTCTGCCCGCTGGGGAGCAGGTAGGACATCTGGTCAAAGAACAGATTGCCCAGTCCATAGTGAACGAACGAGCCATTGTCGAACTCCATGATCTGGGGGACGTGTGCCTGGCTGCCGCTGACGATGATCGCCCCCGACTCGGCCAGGCTGCGGAAATCCTTGCGCTCATAGCTGGTCGGGTTGGTCATGTAATACTCGTTATATTGGAGGGTCACGATCGGCAGGTAACCGGCGGAGCGCAACAGGCCGATGGTGGCGCGCATCTGGTCGTAATCGCAGGGCGCCGACCCGGGGCTGGTCGCCGTCGCCCAATCGACCGGTGGGCCGGCAGGGTTGCAACCCAGGAAAGCCAGTTTATTGCCGTGGTCCTCCACCAGCGCATATTTCTGGGCGTCTGCCAGGTCCTTGCCTCCGCCGTAGTAGGTCCAGCCTCGCTGGGTGTACATGTCCAATGTGGTCGACAGGGCTGCGGAGCCATAATCCTGCATATGGTTGCCGGTCAATTCGACGATCCTGGTGCCGATGTCTTCCAGCAGGGCAATATAGCGGGGGTCGCTGCAGAACCTCAGGCTGGAGGTATAAGGATTAGGAGTCGGGCAGCCCGCATAAAATGGGACTTCATTGCTGATGTGGGTCAGGTCAGCGGCGCGCAACACATCCCGGATTTGCTGACCCGGATACAGAATTCCCTTGCGTTCCATGCGATCGGCGGTCCCGCGCACCAGGGCGGTGACTCCGGTCATCACCAGGACGGTCAGCTTGGCGGGATCGCGATTGGTGGACGGGAGCTGGAAAGCCGCCGGCTGGACCGTAAACGTAACCTTCAAGGGATATTTGGCGGGATCGAAATCCTTGTGAATGGGAGATTGACCATCCACGGTCAGGACTTTCCAGCGGGGTTCGAGCGCCTCGAACGGGACGATCGACCAGATCGGGCGCTCGGTCCAGGTCAGGTCGATGAGCCGCTCCGCCGGGACGACGTACACCGACCTGGGAGCCGGCGGTCCCCAGACAGCCGTAAAGGCGGCCAGGGTGGCCGCATCCATGCGAAATGGTTTACCGCCAAAAGGCCCGCCGGTCCCACCCGTCCAGGTATGACGGATGTCGTCGTAACTGACGCCCTCGATGAGGGTCGGGAACGGCGACACGAGGGCATAGATCCAAGTTGCGGATCCTGCGCCAGTCGTGGCATCCAAATGCACCGTGGCCGCGGCCTGGTCGGAAGCGATCGGGATGCCCGAGGAGAGAGCCACCTGGTGGAGAGTTGCAGGGACAGCCGGTGAAATCCATAGCGCAGCCGGAGGAGGCGTGGTTGTGATTGTCGAAGTGGGGGTAAAGCTGGCCGTCGCTGTGGGCGTGGGGGTTACCGTGGAGGATTCAGGCTGGTAAGGCGTGAAGGTGGCTGTCCCCCCGGAAGATTGGGCATACGGTTCAGCACCCGTCGTGCCGGGGTTGGCGATGTCACTCCCCCAGACCGGACCACAGGCGGTAAGAAAATTGACCAGAATCAGAATAACACAGGTTCTGTGGCGTGGCTTGAACAACATCGATGACAGGCACCAATCCAACGATTATGGGGCGGATAAGCTGCTTTCCGGTGCAGCAATGCGCTTGAGTATGGCTTCCGCTTCCAGCGGCGCTGCCCAATCCGGTTGGAATTTATTGTTGATCCTTACGGGCAGCAGATGCCAGCTTTCCAATCTGGACCCGCGGAACACGGCCTCGAAGACCAGGCCTCGCTTGGTCTCCACTGTGCCCTGGTCGAAGACGAAGTTGCCCAATGCATAAGCCACCACCCCGCCGTTGGGGAAGGTGCGCACCGGCTGGGCGATGTGGGCGTGATTACCGATCACCAGGTCGGCACCCGCAGCGATCATCTGAGCCGCCCAGGCCTGTTGGGTTGCATCCGGTGTTGAATTATATTCGACGCCCCAGTGCGGCAGGACGATGATGACATCCGCCTTGGCACGGGCAGCGGCAATGTCAGCGAGAACGCCAACCAGGGCCGAGTCGGAAAGCGGCGCCGTGCCCGGGATCGAATCGGTCGCCCACGTCGCCTCACCACTGATGGCATTGACGCCTAAAAAGGCGAACCGGATTCCCTGGCGCTCAAGAATGACCGGTGTGCGTGCCTCCGCCAGGGTAGCCCCAATTCCCACCGGCGCGATGCCAACCCCGATGAGGTTTTTCCGGGTGTCTTCCAAGGACTTCCCGTCACATCGCCATCCCAGGGACCCGCAGTCGAGGGCGTGATTCGTGGCGACGGTGATCACGTCAAAACCTGCAAATGCCAGACCTTCGGCCGTGCGCGCCGGTCCAATAAGATTGTAAACCTCTTTGCATGGTAAGGGAGGCGCCAGATCGGAGATGGATCCGTCCAGGCTGCCGATTGCCAGGTCAGCCTGGCGCAATTTATCGGCGACGTATTGGTAAGGGCGTTCGAAATCGTTCGCCTGCAGCGCTGCCTGAGCCAGGCAACGACCAGGGTTGATGTCGCCGGTGAACAGCAGGTGGATGACAGGCAGGGGCTTGGCAACCGGAAGGATGTTGGAAGAGGTCGCAACAAACTCAGGGGATATGCTGGACGGTTGACTGGTGGGCGCTGGGAGGGCAAGCTCGGGTTGTAGCATCGCGGGCATTCCTGAGACCGCCGGCTGTGAAATTTCCTCGGCCTGCACTGGATGGAGGTCCGCCCCGCCACCCCACCCAAAGAGACAAACCACCAGGAGCACGAGGAAAACAAACAGGCCGCTGCTGAACGGATGCCTGCGCAGGGATTCCAAGATGCGATCGTCCAGATTGTAAGGATGTAAATCCAGGGTAGCCATCTGCCTCCACCTATCGTGAATTAAATTCGAGCTCCGACTTGCGGAAGAGCTGCAGAGCCTCAGGGTCGAGCGTTATCCCCAGGCCGGGAGCCGAGGGTACGTCGATCGTGCTGTCGGCGTTGAGCTTGAACCGTTCATGCGTGATATCCCGGGCATAATAACGATCGGAGGCGGAGATGTCACCGGGCAGGGTAAACCCGGGCAGCGAGGCCAGAGCCAGGTTGGATGCCCGTCCAACTCCCGTCTCGAGCATGCCGCCGCACCAGACCGGGAGGCCGTGCCCCCGACACAGGTCATGGATGGCAACCGCCTGGCTCAGTCCGCCGACCCGCCCGGCCTTGATATTGATGATCTTGCAGGCATTCATCTCAATGGCCGCCTGTGCATGGCGAGGCGTGAGGATGCTCTCGTCCAGGCAAAGCGGCGTATGGAATTGCTCCTGAAGTTTGTGATGGTCCCAGAGATCGTCCTCGTCGAGTGGTTGTTCGATCATGAGCAGCGACAATTCGTCCAGCGGCAAAAGACTTTGGGCTGTCTCCAGACTGTACGCCGAGTTGGCGTCGACCTGGAGTCTGATCTCCGGGAATGCCTTGCGCAGCGCGGCGGCATCGCCCACGTCCCGACCAGGTTTGATCTTGGCTTTTATCCGCCGGTAGCCCTGATCAAGATACCCGCCCACGGTCTGAACCAGTGCATCGGGAGAAGCCTGGATCCCTACCGACACACCCACCTCGACCCGCTCGCGCTCGCCCCCCAGCATTTCCCGCAATGACCGTCCCTCGCGCCGGCCGCGCAAATCCCAGAGAGCCATTTCCACGCCGGCCTTGGCCAGCGGGTGGCCGCGGATCTTCTCGACGCGCCGCTGGAAATCGCCTGCATCCGTTACATCTTGCCCCAGAATGGTGGGGACGAAGAAATCCTTGAGCACATGCCAGGCCGTACCAGTCGTCTCATATGAGTAACCCGGGTCTCGATCTGCGACGCATTCGCCATATCCGCTCAAGCCCTCGGAAAAAAGGGCGATCAGGATGCACTCACGCTCAACCGTCCGCCCGAAGGAGGTTTCGAAGGGGACGACAAGCGGCATGCTCAAATGAGTCAGGACAAGACGTTCAATGATCATTGAAAAATACCACAGGTGCAACACCGGGGTTAAAATCTTCCTTGTTTCAATTATATTGACGGCGGGAAACCTTGCAGTATACAGTCTATTTGCAATTTCAATCTGGGTGGATATCAGTGTTCTATAAATTTATAACGCCTCGCAACATCGAATCATCGCGAGGCGTCGTAACCGTCATTCGAAAACCCCCATCATTTTTCCAGATAAAGGTCGGCTATCAGCTCTGTTTAGGTTCCTCATCCTCCGCGGGTTTCAGGTCCCGGACGACCTCGTCCATGGTGAGGTTCTCCTTGCGCATGCCGGGAGCCGGAGTGCCGCAGTAGGGGCAGATGTTCCAGGGCAGCTCCATCAATTTGCCGCAATGGTGACAGGGTTTCTTGAGTTTGGTCTGGCAGTTCGGACAGACCTGCCAGTCTTCCCGCACGCGTCGCTCGCAGCCGGGGCAGACGGCCTGATCCTCGATGGCCTGCAGGAGCGCCTCCTCTTCGAGCGTCTGCTGGTATTCCTCTTCGAGGGTGCGCGCCGGGCGCAGGATGAGATACACCAGCACGCCGGGCAGGCTCAACAGCGCCACCAGGACGGTCGCCAGGATGTGCACCAGCCGGTCACGCGCCCGGGCGCGGATGTCGCGATACGTCCAGACGACCAGTGCTAGCCAGAGAGCCACAACCACGGCGCCCACAAAGGCGATCAGGACGCGGATAAAACCGCTCAAGGAATTCGGGTCAAAGATCATAGCATCTCCTCAAAACGAGACTCACGCTCAACCACCGCTGGCACCTCCAGCCACGATGCCTCCCTCGGTCAGCCGGCGCAGGTCGTTCAGGGCAGCTTCGATCTCCGCGACGGTTACCGGACGATCTTCGTCCCGGTGCTTCAACGCCCCCGCCCCGGCTTTCGCAACCGCCAGCTCCCGGATCGCTAGATCGCGCTCCAGGGCTTCCTTTACCAAAGCCGCGCCCTGGGCATAACCGATAAGAGGGTTGAGGGCGGTCACGACAATGGCGTTCTTCGCCAGCCAGCCCTCCGCCTTTTGACGATTGGCGGTCAGGCCGCTCACGAGGCGTTCGGTGAAAACACGCACCGCGCCGATCGTCACCTGCATGGCTTCGAACAGACGGTGGGCGATCACCGGCATCATCACGTTCAACTCCAGTTGCCCGGCCTGCGCCGCCATTGCCACCGTGGTATCGCAGCCGACCACATGGAACATGGCCATGTCCAGCATCTCGGCCATCACCGGGTTGACCTTGCCGGGCATGATGCTCGAACCGGGCTGGACCGCCGGCAGGCGGATCTCATCCAGACCGGTCGAGGGACCGGAGGCGAGCAGGCGGATGTCGTTGGCGATGCGGATCAGGGTCAAGGCCAGGGTGCGCAGGGATGCCGAAAAATCGGCTTCATCGGCCATCGACTGCATCGATTCGAACAGGTCGTCGGACTCGTGCAGCTCGAGGCGGGTCAGCGCGGCCAGCGTGCGCACCATGCGGGCATGGTATTCGGGATGGGCATTTAGCCCGGACCCGACGGCCGTGCCGCCGATCCCCAACCTCCGCAGCCCCTCGGCGGAACGGCGGATGCGTTCCGCGTCGCGCTCGACGGCCTTGGCGTAGGCGCCGAACTCCTGCCCCAGCCGGACCGGGACGGCGTCCTGCAGGTGCGTGCGTCCTGACTTGACGATGTCGTCGAATTCAACCGCTTTAAGCTCCAAGGCCTTGACCAAGCCGTCCAGGGTATCCAGGAGCTCGTCCAGGCGCCACAGGCAGCCCAGGCGGATGGCAGTCGGGATGGTGTCGTTGGTGGACTGCGCCATGTTGACGTGGTCGTTGGGATGGACGCGATATTCGCCGGATTTGCCGCCCAGTAGCTGCGTGGCGCGATTGGCGATCACCTCGTTGGCGTTCATGTTGTGACTAGTCCCTGCCCCGGCCTGGAATGGGTCGACCACGAACTGGTCATCCCATTTTCCCTCGGCGACCTCACGCGCAGCCCGGGCGATCGCCTTTGCCCGATCGGCATCGAGCAAGCCCAGGTCGTGGTTGACCTCCGCAGCCGCCAGCTTGATCACAGCGATCGACCAGATAAACGCCCGCCAGGGTTTCAAGCCCGAGATGGGAAAATTTTCAACCGCACGCTGGGTCTGTGCCCCGTAAAGCACCCCCACCGGGACGTGCACATCCCCCAGCAAATCGTGCTCGATGCGTGTTTTGGGGACCATGGCTTAAGTCTATCACACCTCGATTTACACGGGCGAACCGAATCATCTTATGTTCAGACATGATTCTAGAAAATAATGCGATTAAAGCTTTAACGCAGAGCACACACACCGTCCAGGTATCCTTCCGGGAGAGACCGCCAAGCTTTTTTCAGGATTTTCTCAGCGTCCTCGGCGGGCTTCTCATCCCCGAAGGGGAGCGTGGTGAATGTCCGAACGAATGGCCGAATATCAGAAAACATGGACCTGGCTACCGCATAAAAAAGCCCGATGTCTGTTCGACATCGGGCTTTGGTCGATTGGATCACATCCCGGTATCCGTGTCTTTGGCTTTGTAACCGGGTCCCTGCTTGAAGAAGTCGTAATTCGGTTTGATGTCTTCGGTCAGGTCAACGACCTCGCCGGCCTGCAACTGCTTGACGGTCTCCAGGACCACTTTCGTCCCAACGTGGTTGGTGCCTTCGAAATGTCCGGTCAAACCGACCTTGCTGATATATTCCCCGCCCTTGGCGGTGTAAGCCGAGGGAACCTCATCCTCGGGGAAGATGGCTGCAAACGGGCACTCCGGGATGCAGGCACCACAATCGATGCAGGTGTCCGGGTCGATGTACATCCACGGCCACTCTGCGATCGGTTCGCCGGGAATGATGCACTCCACGGGACAAACGTCGATGCAGCCGCGGTCGCGGAGACACAGACTGGTAATGATGTGCGTCATTAATAAACCTCCTCAGTCGGATGAAAAAAGCAAGACATATTATATCTGGCTTGGAGGATTTGTGCAACAAAATGCCCACCCTCGCAGGTGGGCAGGTTCCTTACCCTCATTGAAAACTACTTCGCGGCATAACGCCGGGCGACCTCATCCCAATTGACGACATTCCACCAGTTGGTGACGTACTCGGCGCGCCGGTTCTGATACTTAAGGTAATAGGCGTGTTCCCAGACGTCCAGGCCCAGCAGGGGGGTCGTGCCGTCGGACATGGGGTTGTCCTGGTTGGCGGTCGAGAGGATGGAGAGGCTGCCGCCCTTCTTGACCAGCCAGGCCCAACCGGAGCCGAAACGGGTGTTGGCGGCTTTCTCGAACTCGGTCTTGAAGCTGGCAAAATCCTTGAAAGCTGCATTGAGCGCCTTGGCAAGGTCCCCTTTCGGTTCGCCGCCGGCTTTCGGGGCCATCACCTGCCAGAACAGGTCGTGGTTCCAGGTCCCGCCGCCGTGATTGCGCACGGCCATGCGGATGTCTTCCGGAACGGCGTTCAGGTCCGAGAGCAGCGCCTCAAGGGATTTGCTGCCCAGCTCGGGATGCTTTTCGATGGCCGCGTTCAGGTTGTTGACGTAGGCGGCATGGTGCTTGTCATGGTGGATCTGCATCGTCATCGTGTCGATGAACGGTTCCAGAGCGTCGTACGCATACGGAAGGGGGGAAAGTTGGAATGCCATGATTCAAATCTCCTTTTTCGATTGTCCCAATTATTATGATAATTATCATACTTATTGTATTCTTTCATGGCCCAACCGTCAAGATATGGGATTGATTTCTTATACATTGTTTACATTGCGAAGCACAAAGCAGTATACTTCAGCGCATTGGAGCACCCGCACTTGAATCCTTCCCCTCCCCGACTGAGCGTGACCCTCGGCCTGCTGGGCGGCGTCCTGGCCGTCTCGGCGGCCTCGATCTTCATCCGCTTCGCCCAGAACGAGGGCGCGCCGTCGATCGTCATCGCAGCCTACCGCCTGACGATCGCCAGCCTGGTCCTGGCACCGCTGGCGCTGACCCGTTACCGCTCCGAGCTGCAAGGATTGGTGCGCCAGGAATGGGCGTTAGCGCTTCTGTCGGGATTTTTCCTAGCCGTGCACTTCGCCACATGGATCACCTCGCTGCAATATACCAGCGTTGCCAGTTCGGTTGTCCTGGTGAGCACCACGCCTTTATGGGTGGCATTGCTTTCCCCGTTGGTGCTGCGTGAACGGATCAGCCGGATCGCCATCCTCGGCCTGGCACTGGCCCTGGCCGGCAGTGCCGTGGTCGGGTTGAGCGATTCCTGCACCTGGCACGCCGGACAGCTGGCCTGCCCATCGCTGCGCAGCTTTTTTTCCGGGACCGCCTCCCTGGGCGATACCCTGGCGCTCATCGGCGCCTGGATGGCGGCCGGGTACATGCTGGTGGGGCGCAAGCTGAGGGCGAAGATGAATCTCATCCCCTACGTATTCGTCGTCTACGGGATGGCCGCCATCGTACTCATCGCCATCCTGTTCGGGATGCGGGAAAGTCCCGCCGGCTATTCCCCTGCAGTTTATTTATGGGTCGTTTTGCTGGCGCTGGTCCCCCAGTTGATCGGGCATTCGACTTATAACTGGGCGCTCCGCTACATGCCTGCTTCGTTCGTCTCGGTGGCGTTGCTTGGCGAGCCGATTGGTTCGACCATCCTGGCGTATTTCATTTTTCAAGAACAGCCCGGGTGGGTGAAGATCGTCGGTGCGGTCTTGATCCTGTGTGGGATCTGGCTGGCATCGAGGACGGAAGGCAAATAGGGGACGACGCCCATGCCATTGATCTCCCTCAACCGTAAGCTTCTGCTTATCCTCTTCGGTCTTATCATCTTGACGACTGCATGCTCTGCCTCAGGCGTCAGTCCGACAGCGTTAGCGATTCAGTCTGCATCGCCGGCTGCAACACTTCCTCCGACCTCGAGCTTCACACTGTACACGGCGAGCAGCACACCCATGGAACCAACGAGCCCAGCTGCCTCTGCACAAGTTTCCTCCCCGACCGCCGATAACCGCCCGACGGCCAAATACTGGCGCGAATGGCCGATCGACCCGGAACTCTCAGACCGGGCGCAAGCCCTCCTGCGCGCCAGCCTCGGGAATCCCGATCTGGATGTTCATTCCTTCAGCAAGGTGGGGGACTGCCAGATGACGACGGGCACATTTCTGGGAGGATATGCAGACGGGAAGTACCCAACCCCGGACGGATACCAACCAACCGTCGCCTGGTTTTCGACCAGCATGACCACCGAAAGCATCACTGCCGCCAACGGGTTGGGGATCAGCTCGGTGCTGAATCCCATGTTCGGGCTGGCGGCCGGATATTCACAATGCGAAAGGAACGAAACCCCGCTCGACTGCGAACTGCGCCTGCGCCGCCCGGCGGTCGTCCTGATCGCCATGGGAACGAACTGGAAGCCGGCCGGTGAGGTGAGCTTCGACAAATACCTGCGCATCGTCGTCGAGCGGGTCCTCGCCAGTGGAGCCCTGCCGGTCCTGGGGACGAAGGCCGACAACATCGAGGGGGACTGGAAGCTCGACCAGGTCATCGCCCAGGTGGCTTACGATTCCGACCTGCCGCTGGTCAACGTCTGGCGTGCGGTGCAGGACCTACCCAACCATGGACTGGAGGCGCCCAATAACATCTATCTGACCCCCGATGGCTGGATGCGGCGCAACTATGCCTGGCTGGTCATGCTGGAGAAAATCCGGCAAGTCTTGACCCAACCATAAGGTTCCATGGAAATTGGCCGAAAAGATTACGCCGACGCTCCCGCCGGTGTATTTCGTTAACGCTGGTAGAGGCGGTTGAATTCCTTAAGTCTGGCTTGCAGTGCGTCGCTGAGATCGCCTTCTTGCATGCGCCATTCCCAATTGCCTCCCAGGCGGGATGGGAAGTTCATGCGTGCTTCCGTTCCCAGGCCGAGCAGGTCCTGCATGGGCGCCAGGGCAAAGATCGCCACCGAGGCCCACGCGGTGCGGATAAGATCCCAGACGAAGTCCTTCCCGTCCACATGCAGGTAGCGGCGGGCGAACTCGGTTTCCTCCTCCGGCGCGGAGGCATACCACCCGGAAGTGGTGTCGTTATCGTGGGTGCCGGTATACACCACGCAGTTCTTTGGATAGTGATGCGGCAGGAAGGGATTATCGGGACCGGAGAAGGCAAATTGCAAGATCTTCATCCCGGGAAAGTTGAACTTTTGGCGTAAGGCAACCACGTCGGGGGTAATCAAACCCAGGTCCTCGGCGATGATCGGAAGGCCTGCATCAGCCTCACCCCGAGTTCCGGCCAGGGCGGCCTGGACGGCCTCGAAGAAATCCTCCCCGGGACCCGGGACCCACTGCCCTACCTCCGCGGTTGGATTGCCCGCCGGTATTTCCCAGTAAGCTGCAAAGCCGCGAAAGTGGTCGATGCGCACCAGATCGACTTGGTTCAACGCAGCCCGGATGCGCTCCACCCACCAGGCATAGCCGGTGCGTTCATGGACATGCCAGCGATAAAGCGGATTGCCCCACAGCTGGCCGGTGGGGGAAAAGTAATCTGGCGGCACCCCCGCGACTACCGTTGGCTTGCCCTGGTCGTCGAGGAAGAACAAGTCTGGATGTGACCAGACGTCAGCCGAATTGTAGGCGACGAAGATGGGAATATCCCCAATGATCTCGATCCCCTTCTGGCGGGCGTAGGCATGCAGAGCATTCCACTGGCGGAAAAAGAGGAACTGGTAAAACCTGAAGCGGGCGAGGGCGTTGGCGTTCTCGCCGCGGAAGCCGTCCAATGACACGGACTCCCGCTGGCGCAGTCCTGAGGGCCACCCGTCCCACGATCCGCCACCGAGTTTTTCTTTGATGGCCATGAACAATGCATAATCTTCCAGCCAGTGGGACTGTTCGGAGCAGAAAGTGTCAAAGTCGGGGCGCAGCAGCTCAGGGTTTGCGCCGGAAAGGACTGGCGGCACGGCGGTAAAGCGCTGGAAGGCGCGCTCGAGCAGCTCCAGCTTCCAGGGGATGAGTGTTCCGAAATCCACACGGACCTCGAGGAACCTCGGTCTGTCGGCCAGGTCAGCTGCTTCCAGCAGTCCGTCGCGCAGCAGGTATTCCGGGCTGATCAGGTATGGGTTTCCAGCGAAAGCCGAAAAACACTGGTAAGGAGAATCGCCATAACCGGTCGGGCCGAGAGGAAGCACCTGCCAAAGCTTGCATCCGGCCTCGGCGAGAAAATCGATCCAGCGGATGGCTGCCGGTCCCAGGTCCCCAATCCCGTATGGACCAGGCAGGCTGGTGGGATGGAGCAGAACGCCGCTAGCACGATCAAATTTCATATGGCTTACGTTTTGTTTGAATGAACTCACCCGCGCTGACCCTCTTGCCCGGATAGTCAAACTCAATTACGTCAGTACCGATGGTTGCTCCGGGTTCGAGAATCACCCCCGCCGGGACCTGGGAATTCTTGCCGATGATGGCCAGTTCGCTTTCTCTGCCGGGCGCGCCGATCTTGGCCTTCGCTCCGATGCGGACGCGTTTATCCGTGATCGCCCGAAAAAGGGCTGCATCGGATTCAATTTCAGTGTTGGATAGAACGACCGATTGTTGGACTTTCGCCCCTGCATGGACGACCACGCCTGGGGAGAGTACACTGTCCTTTACGACCGCACCACTTTCAATGACACAGCCGTCAGAAATCATGCTGTTCTCGATTTTCGATCCTTTGGCTATACGCATTGGCGGGCGTTCCTCGGTGCGGGTGTGGATCACCCAATTCCGGTCGTTCAGATCGAGCGGCGGAGGTTCGCCCAGCAGGTCCATGTGGGCCTGCCAGTAAGACTGCGTCGTTCCGACGTCTATCCAATATCCGGTAAAGGGATAGGCAAAGACATGCTGCTTTTCCTTGACCATGCGCGGGATGATATCTTTCCCAAAATCATGATTGGAGCCGGTCTGAAGGTGATCCTCCCACAGGACGCGATCCAGCGTATCGACATTGAATATGTACACGCCCATGTTGGCCAGGTCGGAGGACGGTTTTTCCGGTTTTTCGACGAAGGTGTTGACGAGATAATCCTCCCCCACTCCAACGACCCCATAACGGGAGGCTTCCTGGAGTGGGACGCGGACGGTCGCCATGGTCAGGTCGGCGTGATGATCGAGATGGAAGGTGACCAGGGCATCATAGTCCATGGCGTAAACGTGATCGCCGGAGAGGATCAGCACCAGGTCGGGCCGGGTCTGCTTGACGAAGGAAAAGTTCTGCTGGACGGCGTCGGCTGTGCCGACATACCAGTCCGCGCCGGAGCGGGCGGCATAGGGGGTGTAAATGCGCACGCCGCCGGTAAAATCCCGGTTGAGGTCCCAGGGACCGCCCGCGCCGATGTGCTCCATCAACGAGTGCGGACGGTACTGCGCCAGGATCATCACGTCGAAAATGCCGGAGTTGACGCAGTTGGACAGGGTGAAGTCGATGATGCGATATTTTCCAGCAAACGGGACCGCCGGCTTGGCGCGCTTGACGGTCAGGACGCTCAATCGGGAGCCCGACCCGCCGGCCATGATGATGGCGCGTGTTTTCATAAGGCACCTCGGTCATTGATAAAAGGTTTCAGGGACGCGACAACAACGAACGATAAAGAACTGCGTATTGACGGGCGGAACGCACCCAGGAAAAATCCTCCTTCATGTCATTACGCTGGAAGCGTTTCCATTTTGTCGCGCTGGCATAAACGGCCAGGGCGCGGGTCAGCGCCTCGGCCAACGCCTCCGGGGTCGGCTTGGTAAACAGGAAACCGGTCTTCCCTTCCTGGACGGTATCCTTCAACCCGCCTGTGGTACGCACAACCGGTACGCAGCCGTAGCGCATGGCGATCATCTGGGCCAGGCCGCACGGCTCATAACGTGACGGCATCAGCAACATGTCCGCTCCACCGTAGATGAGGCGGCCCAGAGCCGAATCGTAGCGAGTGACGGCCCGGATACGGTCCGGGAATACCATCTGCAGGCTGCGGGCGGCCTCCTCGAGGGTCGTGTTGCCGGTACCAAGCAGGACGAATTGCCAGGGCAGCTCGGCGATCAGGGGCAGGGCTGCCAGGGTGATGTCCACGCCTTTCTGGGGGTCAACGCGTCCGAGCATCGCGAGAATCGGGACGCGCGGCTCGACCGGCAGTTCCAGCTGTTTTTGCAGGGCCTGCTTGTTGACATTCCGCCCGGAAAGGTCGTCGACACTGAACATCGCCGCCAACGATTTGTCCCCTGACGGATCCCAGCTGGCAAGGTCCAGACCGTTCAAAATGCCGGTCACGCTCCCGGCGCGGCTGCGCAAATACTCCTCCAATCCGCAGCCATTTTCCGGGGTGAGGATTTCCCGGGCATAGGTAGGGGAAACCGGCACGATGGCGTCCGCGCCGTAAAGACCGAGCACCAACGGCTGGCTGCGAGCCCAGGCGGGCACGGCTTCATCCTTGATCGCTTCCAAATCGTAAGCCGCCAGCATATCCTCACCCTCCCCGCCCATGTAAGGCAGATTATGAAGGGTCAGCATGGTGCGGATGCGCGCAAAGGCAGGGTTTTTGCGGCGTGAGAATAGTGCATACAGCGCCAGGGCGGTGTGCCAGTCATTGGCATGGAGGATGTCGGGCTCCCAATCCAGATAGCGGGTCATCTCCAGGCAAGCCATCGAGAAAAAGCCGTACTTCTCCCGGTCCGGCGCCGGATCCTCCGAATAGACGGTCTTTGCCTCCGAGATCGGATCGCCGTTGACAAAATAGACCGGCATGCCGGCCAGTGAGCCTTGGAATACCTGGGCAATGATGCTCCCGCCGCGCCGGTAGACCGGGAAATCCGCCACGGAGCGCAGCGTCACCGGCTCGGTGCGGATGGTGCGATGCAAAGGCAGTGCCAGGCGCACGTCGAACCTGGTTTCCTCTGCAGCCGCGGCAGGGAGATTGCGCAGGACCAGCGGCAGAGTACCGGCCACGTCAGCCAAGCCCCCCACCTTGATGAACGGCTCCGCCTCTGCAGCCAGGAAAAGGATATTGATCGTTTTTGTCATTTATTCCATTTTACAACGAAACTGCTCGAAATATCTCATCCATTATCAAGCCACACGGCATCTTTTAAGTTCAATGAGTTTCGTCATAAGTCGACTATCTCACTGCGGAGACCGCCGACCGAGCAGGCCTCCTGCGGGGGGATCGCAGAGAAATCCAATAAAACTCCGCGGACTCCCCCGGCAATTGCGTCCGGGGCAGGTGTGCAAGCCTTGCGGTGAAATTCCATGATTGACTTAATCCGCCATGGAAATTACACACGCCCTATTTCGGGCGAATGAACAACCGGTCAAGACAGACCGGGGAGCAGGCCCATGCGCCGGCGTGGCGAGGGCTTTTCGGCTTCACCGCCCAGCAGGTCTCCATTGCCGACCCCGCGGCGCGCCGGTTCTTCCAGCCTGAATTGCAGCCGATGCAGGTGTGCGTATAAACCGTCCAGCTTCAACAGTTCCGCGTGCGTCCCGATCTCGACCACCCGGCCTGCATCCAGAACGGCAATCCGGTCTGCGTTCTGGATGGTCGAAAGACGGTGGGCGATGATGAGGCTGGTGCGGCCATGCATCAAACGCTCCAGTGCCTCCTGGACCAGGCCCTCGCTTTCGCTGTCCAGTGAAGAGGTCGCCTCATCCAAGAGCAGGATGCACGGATCCTTGAGGATCGCCCGGGCGATGGCGATGCGCTGACGCTGGCCGCCGCTCAGCTTGACGCCGCGCTCACCGACGGGCGTCTCGTAGCCCTTGGGCAGCTGGACAATGAACTCGTGGGCGTTGGCAGCCTGGGCGGCTGCGATGATCTCCGCCTCGGTCGCGTCCAGGCGGCCGTAGAGGATGTTTTCACGCACCGTGCTGCCGAACAGGAGCGTCTCCTGCGGCACGATGCCGATCTGCTCACGCAGGCTTTTGATCTGCAGGCTGCGCAAGTCGTGCCCGTCGATGCATATCTGACCGGAGGCGGGGTCAAAGAAACGCGGGATCAGATTGACCAGGGTCGTCTTGCCCGCCCCGCTGGGCCCAACCAATGCCAGGACCTCACCAGGCCGGGCTTCGAGGGTCACGTCGGTCAGGATGGCAGCCTCCGGATCGTCCTGGTAGGCGAACGAGACGTGCTCGAAGGTGATCCGCCCCTCGACGCGCGGCAGCGGAACGGCGTCCGGCTGCTCGAGGATGTCGCTCTGGGTGTCCAGGATGTCGAAAAGGCGGCGGGTGGCGCCCAACGTCTCCTGCAGACTGGTCCACAGGCCGCTGAACTGGCCGATCGAGCCGGCGATGGTCAGGGTCAGGACGAGGAACATGAACAGCTGTCCCGGGGTGATATGTCCGGCGAGCACCTCGTGTCCGCCGAACCAGAAGATCGAGACGACGGCGCCAAAGCCCAGGAAGGAGATCACCGGCCCGAACAGGTTGGAGACGCGGATGCGTTTCATCGCCAGGGAAAAAGTCGTCTCGATGCTCTTGCGGAAGCGGTCGATCTCGTACCCCTCCCGGGTGAATGATTGCACCACACGGATACCGCCGATGCCTTCCTCCAGCACGGTGGTGGCGTACGCCAGCTGGTCCTGGACCATCGCCGAAAGACGGCGCAATCTGCGGCCGAAGAGCATGGCGATGACGATCACGACCGGGATCAGGGCAAACATGAACAGGGTCAGGCGCCAATCCGTGACCAGGATCAGGATCAGGGCGCCGATGAAGGTCAGCACCTGCGAGAGGGCGGTGGCGATGTCGCTGGTCACCAGCGAGCGGACGGTCGAGACGTCGTTGGTGACCCGGCTGACGAGCTCCCCGGTCCGGCGCTCGTTGTAAAAGCTGAGCGAGAGATGCTGCAAATGCTCGAAGAGATGGATGCGCAGGTCGGCCATCACCCGCTCCCCGACGAAGGCCAGCAGGTAGCCGCGAACGAAATAGGCCACGCTCTGAAGCAGAAAGATGCCGACCAGGATCAGTGTGATCAGGTTGAGCAGATGGACGTCATTTTTCTTGAAGACGGCATCGATCAAAAACTGCAGCGAGTACGGTCCAGCCAGCCCCAGGAGGCTGCCGATCACGATGACGACCAGAGCCAGGTACAGGCGAAACCGGTAAGGCTGGATGAACCCAAACAACCTGCGGAACTGGCCCATTTCCCGCAGCGGGTTGACAGGTTTCTCTTGTCCGGTGGAATTCGACTCCATATTCTCATTTCCTCATCAATATATCGTCAATTATGGATCACTGGTTTGGTTGGGCTGAGCTCGTCGAAGCCCAACTTGACGGCCTGAATTTTGATTCCAATTGCCCTTCGACACTGTTCGTGCCGCGAACATCGGCGGCACGCCGGTGCGAGACGGCAAGCTCACACCGTCCCGGTGTCCTACCGGGAGGGCAGCCTAGAAATGGTTCGATCATGTTTGATAGCGGCGTTATATCTTATCCATAACTCAGGTTATACAAGGTCTGTATCATATCACTTTATGGATGAAAATTAAAAGCCCGGCGGTGTGCCGGGCTGTCGTACGTCAGACTACATTAAATCTTTGTTACGCCTTTTCGACGGGGAACTGGATCTCGGTCACCGTTTCCGGGTCGGTCTGGCTCACCGGAACCGGTCCGCCCTCGCCTGAATGTTTCGCCTCCTTCAGGTAGACCTCGCGGCCGGGGCCGCAGATGCGGTAACCATTGGCGTCGATCCATTTCATGATGGCGTCATAAGCCTGTGGGATGGTGGTAAACGGGCCGTGATGGATGACGCAAGCCATCGTGGCAACAGCCGGGAGCTGGCGCACTTTGATGCGGCCGGTCTCGGGGATGGCAGCCTCGATCGGCTCGCAGACCTCGATGTCCCAGTCGCGTTCCGGGGCGCCTTCATCGTGATACAGGGCCAGGCAAGCGCCAATCGTGCGGACGTGATGTGCCGTCAGTGTCTCCCCCAGTTCCTCCCAGAGCGGTCCCTGCTCGGGGGGCGTGGGGACCACCCCGCGCACCGAGGCAATCGTCATGGGTTCGATCTTTTTAATGACCACCTCGTACTTTGACATTTTATCCTCCTGTTCGATCAGTCTCAGCCGGGCTTCGACCCGCTCCAGACGCTCCGTCTCCTCCTGGACCTGCTGCCTGATCTCCGCCTGACGCAGCTTCAGCATGCCGCGCATCTGCTCCGGCGACAGTCCTTCGTCAAGGAGTTGGCCGATCTCCTCGAGCGAAAAGCCCAGGTCCTTCAACGCCAGGATGCGGTGCAGACGAGTCAGCTGGTCATATTCGTAGAAGCGATAGCCGCTGAAACGGTCCACCTCGACGGGTTTGAGCAGGCCCATCTCGTCATAGAAGCGCAGGGTTTTGATCGAGACCCGGCTGAGTTTGGAAAAGTCTCCGATCCGGATCATGTGCGGGGCCTCCAAGCAATGTTATACAGCCTCCAGCAGGAGGAGAGTCAAGAGGATCGACGATTGAGGAGGGACGAATAGGGATTGACGATATGCATTGCGGATTGGGGTGTTGCTTCCTTTCAAAAATTGACCTATACTGTTAGGAAAGTTCATGAAAGGACCGGGATGAAAGACAAGCGAAGAATCAAGCGGCGTTATCTCTTGTATTATATGCGCGTCTTCGACATGGACTCGAAGCAGCAAATCGGGAACCTGGTCGATCTCACCCCCATGGGCGCCATGGTGATCAGCGAGCAGCCCCTGCCGGTAAAAGTGACCTATCACCTGAAATTGGAGCTGTCCGAAGACGTATCCGACAAACCTTTCATGGAATTCACCGCACGCAGTCTGTGGTGCCGTCCGGATATCGAACCCCATTTTTATAATACTGGCTTTAAAATTCTCAATCTCGAACCGGAAGACGCCCAGATCGTTCAGCGCATCGTCGAAATCTACGGTTTTCGCGACAACAAACCCGAACCTGGCCCTGCGGTATGAAAGGGTGGTATGCCCAGTCCGATCGGCAACTTCTTCGTCAAGGCGATTGTCAATTCTCCCTTCCACTCCCTGTTGGGAGATAGTATCGCGGTGATCTCCGTGGATGGCTGGAAGACCGGTCGCCGCGTCTCGACCCCGATCAACGTACGGCGCGAGCTGGATGGCTGGATCGTCATCAGCATGCGCAAGCGGACCTGGTGGCGGAATCTGCCGCGGCGGGCGGACCGCGCTCCTGCGCCACGCCGGTCGACAAATACCGGTGCGCGGTGATATCGTCGAAGCCCGCGAGGAGGTGATTGCCAATCTGGCCGATTACTTCCACCACAATCCCGGATTGGTCAAATACTTCGACGTTCAGCTGGACCCGGAAGGCAATCCCGATCCGGCAGGTTTGGAGCGGGAATCACTCAAGCGGGTTTTTATTAAGCTCTACCCGGCTTAATGGCCGCGGGCCTTCCGGCGTCTTGATAAAAAACACGCTGGCATTCGGACAATAGTTCGGACATTCACCGCGCACCGTCCCGGTGTCCTTCCGGGAGAGCCCGCGAAGAGCGCGGAGAAATCTTTAAGAAAGCTCTGCGTTCTCGGCGATCCACCTGCCCCGGACGCAGGTGCCGGGGTCGGCGGTAAAAACGGCGATAGCCATGTTTGTCCAAACGCATGTCCAAACTTTAAAGACAGGTGGTTGATTCTCAAGCGATTTTGACCTATACTGGAGATGAACTCGGGAAAGGAAACGGCCATGCAGGAGAGGCGAAGATCCAAACGGCGCAACATGTCTTATTACATGCCAGTCCTCGACCCTCGATCCGAAGAGATCCTTGGTCATCTGGTGGATATCACTCCCCAGGGCATCATGATGGACAGCAAGAAAGTTTTCCCCCTCAACAAGGATTTCAAACTGCGCCTCAACGTCACCGCGGATGTCGCCAATAAAAGCTCCATCGACTTTATCGCCCGGAGTAAATGGTGCAAGCCAGATACCATTGAGCCGTATCTTTACGACATCGGCTTCGAGATCATCAAAATATCCAACGAAGATGCCGGGGTGGTCAAGCGCATCGTGGAAAAATACGGCTCCCAGGATAGCTCCGCCTTCGGTTGACTACAAACTGCCCCGATCGATCCCGCCCTTCCGCTTGTCGAACTCCATCGTCACCTAGACGGCAACATCCGCCTGGAGACGATCCTGGACCTTGCCCGACAGCATGATATCGCCCTGCCTGCGCCGGACCCGGAGGGCTTGCGGCCTCATATCCAGGTGACCGAACAACAACCGGGTGTCATGGCTTTTATCGCCAAGTTCAAATGGCCGCTCGCCGTCCTGGTTGATTATGACGCCTGCCGGCGGATTGCATACGAGAATGTCGAAGATGCTTCAAAGGAAGGCCTCGATTATCTCGAGTTGCGTTTCAGCCCCTGGTTCATGGCTGAAACGCATGCTTTGAAACCGGCGGGCGTCACCGAAGCCGTGATCGACGGAGTTGAAGCCGGCCGGTCTAAGTTCGGGGTCAAGGTCAATCTGATCGGCATCCTGAGCCGTACCTATGGTCCGGCGATCGCCACCCAGGAACTCAATGCCCTGGCTGCCCAACAGGCGCATATCGTCGGCCTTGACCTGGCAGGGGACGAGGCCAATTTCCCTGGAAAATGGTTCCGTGAGCATTTCCGCCGTGCCCGGGAGCTCGGCTGGCACGTGACCGTCCATGCCGGGGAGTCAGCGGGTCCTGAAAGCGTCTGGCAGGCCATCCAGGAGCTGGGCGCGGAACGCATCGGGCATGCCTTACGCGCGGTCGAAGATCCGGAATTACTTCAATACATGACCGATTACCATATTGGAGTCGAATCCTGTCTGACCAGCAACGTACAGACCAGCAGCGTGCCGGATTACTCTGGACATCCCATGCGGCAGTTTTTGGAAAAAGGCATTCGAGCCACGATTAATACCGACGATCCCGGCATCAGCGGAATCGATCTGCACTACGAGTATGAAGTTGCTGCTCCGCAGGCCGGCCTGTCCCCCGAGCAGATCCATCAGGCCCAGGAAAACGCCCTCACGGTTGCCTTTCTCGCTGAGGCAGAAAAAGATACCCTGCGTCAGGCAAAATTTGACTTGTAAACTTACCCATTTCCCTTCATCCAGCAGATAATGTCTTTATCCATTTTTCCACTATAGTCCCAGGGCGGTAAAACCGGCTCCTTGCACATCCTAGAAATAAGAGTCTTTTATCTCATTCACATCTCTGACAAAACTATAACAACGAGACAACTCGCCAAGTATAAAATCACGAACGGCAATGATCCCACATCGTCCCTTTGTGATCGTCAACGTCGCCATGAGCGCGGACGGCAAGATCGACACGGTCGCCCGCAAGGGTGCGGCGCTCTCCTCTCCGGCGGATAAGGCTCGCGTCGACCGACTGCGGGCGGAGGTCGACGCAGTCATGGTCGGGGGGTGGACGCTGGTTCACGAGGATCCCAAGCTGACCGTCAAATCCGCACAACTGCGCCTCGAACGCAAAAATCGCGGCCTTGCGGAAAACCCGGTCAAGGTCGGGGTGGTGTCACGCGCCGACCTGCAGCTGGACGGCACATTCCTCACCGCCGGCCCGGCGCGCCGCCTGATCTTCACCACGCCCCACACCTCCGCCGGGCAGATCGAACGCCTGAAAGCCGCCGGAGTGGAGGTCTTCCTCCACGACGGGGACCGTCCCGACCTCGTACGGGTGATGGAAACCTTGCACGTCATGGGAATCAAAAAACTGCTGGTCGAAGGTGGAGGCACACTGCTGGCGGAGCTTTTCCGCCTCGGCCTGGCCGATGAAGTCTACATCTACGTTGCCCCGCTGATCTTCGGCGGCACGAAGTCGCCTACCCTGGCCGATGGCTCCGGGTTCACGCTTGCCCAGGCACCCCGTCTGCGCCTCGCCTCGGTGGAAAAAGTAGATGACTACGGCGGTGTCCTAATCCATTACAGTTTTCAACCCAATCACTAAAGGAGTTATCCATGGGACTTACCCATATGCAAATCAAGGAACTTCTCGATGGAGACCGTGCCCACGCCTGTGATGGCGTCGGCCCGGATCACGTCTGTGTCAGGATCGCAGCCATCGCTGAACTGCCCTCCCGCTTTGGCCGGTTCCATATTGTCGCCTTTTATAACAACAAAGACAAAAAGGAGCACGTTGCCATCGTGCGCGGCGACGTGACCAACGCCGAGGATGTGCCGGTGCGCGTCCACTCCGAATGCCTGACCGGAGATGTGATCGGCTCGCTGCGCTGCGATTGCCGGGACCAGCTCGAGTCCGCTCTGAAGATGATCGGACAGATGGAAAAAGGCATCCTGCTTTATATGCGCCAGGAAGGCCGCGGCATCGGCCTGGTTAATAAAATCCGTGCCTACGGACTGCAGGAATACGGTTACGACACCGTCGAGGCCAACCTTGCCCTCGGCTTTCATGACGACGAGCGCGATTACAGCGTTGCCGCACACATGCTAATGAGCCTGAAGGTCAAGTCGATCAAACTTATCACCAATAACCCGCGCAAGATCCAGGACCTGACCGAGCACGGGATCGTTGTCACCGGCCGCATTCCGCACATCATGCAGCCCAATGAATACAACCGGTTCTATTTGGAAACCAAAGCCCGCAAATCAGGTCATCTGATTGACTTCGGCGTTACACAGCGCCTCGCCGAGCAGGCCGATGCCCCCATCATTGAAGGGATGAACGACGAGCAATTGAAGTCGATCCAAAGAATTTATAACCGCTACTCAAAGGATCGCAAACCATCCGAAAACTAGGTGAAAGGCATTCCTGGATGAAAGTTCCGGGAAGGAGCGAATATGACCCTCGAAAATCGTGTGGCGGTGATTAGCGGCGCAACCGGTGGACTTGGCTCGACGGTGACTCGTGAACTGTCTGCCCGGGGTGCGAACCTGGCTCTGCTGGACATCGACCCCGTCCGACTGGAGGCGCTGACCAAAAGTCTCTGCCTGCCTTCCGATCGCCTGCTGGCGCAGACCGTCAACCTGCTCGTCCCCGCCGAGACAAAATCCGCCGCCGAGGCGATCATCACCAAGTTTGGAAAAGTCGACATTTTGCTGCACCTGGTCGGCGGCTGGACCGGCGGGAGGACGCTGCTCGAGGCTTCCGCCGACGACCTCGACTTCATGCTCAACCAGCACGTCTGGACCACGTTCAACATCACCCAGGCATTTGTGCCCCATTTGATCAAAAACGGCTGGGGACGGATCGTGATGATCTCTTCTCCTTATGCAAACCGACCAAACACCAAAGGCGGCCCATACGCGGCCGGCAAAGCCGGTCAGGAAGCGCTGCTCTTGACCCTCTCACAGGAACTCAAGGACACAGGCGTTACCGCCAATCTTTTGCTTGCCAAAACCATTGACGCCAAGCGCGAGAAGGTCACGAAGCCCGCACCCGAGAATTCCAATTGGACCACGCCGGAAGAGCTGACTGCAGGCATTTTATATTTGCTCTCCGAGGAGGCCGGGGCGGTCAACGGCGCAAAAATCCCGCTGTTCGGATCATTCTGAATCTCGCTCGCGCCTCGTGAGCACCTTCCACGCACCGGCAGTTCTTACGGGAAAAAGAAGGACTTCCATCCGGATATGCCAAGAGAACAAATCGGGGTAATCATGTCGATTGGGCAGTGTCATTTACACGCCCAGGTCACTGAGCCAAACTATCGATCCAATTATCATGCTGCTGCAACCTTCATTTTGGACAATTATGAGTATAATATGTCAATATGCGCTATCCATCACGAACACATATGACCTAAAACCGGAAGAAAAATATGCCGCGCATCGTCGTCTCCCTCATCGGCCACATCATCACCACTTTATCGTTTATCGGCGTGGCGATCTACGCCTATATGCGTCAAAGGGAATTGCACCGCACCACTCGGAATTCCACCACCCTTTTTATTGTCATCATCGCGATCTGCATATTCTTTTCAGGTGTAAATATTTTCCGCATCGTCTATGAGCTGTACGACGGCCAGGAATCCAACCTGACTACTGAGTTCGATCTGGTAGCACAATACTCCAGCATCTTCATCCAAAGCTCACTCATCCTCGTCCTCTTCGCCAACAAGATCGTAGTCCGCACCAAATCGTCCGCCGGACGCGTGCTGGCGATCGGCGCCCATCCGGATGATATCGAAATCGCTGCCGGCGCGGCACTCTCCAAAATGCGGGACGCCGGCTACTCGATCACCGGCCTGATCCTGACCCAGGGGGAAAAGGGCGGGCAGGGCGATATCCGCCCAGAGGAGGCCCGGCGCGGAGCGGAGTTCCTCGGCCTGGACGAGGTGCGTGTGCTGGATTTCTGCGATACACGCCTATCGGAAGAAGCCAATAAACTGACCGCCACAATCGAGGAGATGATCAAGCGGGTGGAACCGGATATCATCTTCACCCATTCCAATCACGACATTCATCAGGACCATCAATCGGTTTATGAAGCCACCCTGCGGGCCACTCGCAACGCCCGCATCACGATCCTTTGCTATGAAAGCCCATCGGCCACCCAGGATTTCCATCCCACCTACTTCATCGATGTCAGCCCGTATGTGGAGGTAAAGATCAAGGCCATCCGGGAACACTGGGACCAACGCAACAAACCCTATATGCGGCCCGAGCAGGTACGCGGCAAACTGGCATTTCGCGGTGGGCAGGCCAGGGTGGATTATGCAGAGGGGTTTGAAGTCGCCCGGATGGTCTCGGCGATTTAGCTGCAAAGGGATCAGGAGGCAATTCTTTGACCAATTTTTTAGTGACCGGGGTCGGCGGACCTGCCGGGCGCAGCCTCACGGCTCTTCTCCTGGAGCGCAAATTCAACGTGGTCGGGACAGACATGCAGCCTTCGGCAGGGACCGGTTTCCCGTTCTTCCAGGTCCCTGCGGCCAACTCCCCCGACCTGCTCCGGACGATCCGGGAGATTGCAACCCGCGAACACACCGACTGGATCATCCCCACTGTCAGCGAGGAGTTGCCCGTCTTTGCCTCCGGCTGGAAGGAACAGGATGAATGTCCGGTGCTGATTTCGTCGGCCCGAGCGGTCGGGATCGCCAATGACAAATATCTGACCGCCCGCTGCCTGTCCGGCGCGGGCGTGAGCGTCCCGCGTTTCGCCCTGCCTGGGCAAGTCCATTCCCCCGAGGAGGTCGCTGCCCGGGTGGGCTGGCCGTGCATCAGCAAACCGCGCGTCGGGCGCGGCGGGCGCGAAGTGGCCTTACGCACGGAAAAGGACTGGCCGGCTGTCAAGTCTCTTGGGGATGGATACATCCTCCAGGAATTCGCCGACGGAATTGATTATGCCCCAAACGTCTATGCCGAAAAGGATGGGGGCATGATCGTGGTCGTGCTCGAAAAGACCGAGTTGAAAGAGGGCATCGTGGGGAACGCCAAGCAGGTCAGGCGCGTGGAGGCTGCGGATGTGGCCGAGCTGGCGGCTGCAGCCGCCCGGACCGTCGGCCTGACCGGCCCCTTGGACATCGACATCCGCCGGCGCAAGGACGGCACGCCCGTTGTCCTGGAAATCAACGCCCGCTTCGGCGCCAACATCCGTCATGCCCCGGAAGTCCTGGATGCGGCGCTGCGCATGGGTTTGGCGGTCTCATGAACGTACTGTTGACGCTCTTTTATATCGTTACATTCATTATCATCACAATGGGGGCGTTAATGTTGGCATACTATCCACTGGCGCTCATCTTCGAACTGCGCCTGCGCCGTACCCCGGTTTTCAAAACCCCCTCCCCATTGGTATCGATCATTATTCCCGCATACAACGAGGAAAAAGTGATCGGCAACTGCGTCAGGTCCATCCTGAAATCAAATTACCGCAACTACGAGATCATCTTGGTGGACGACGGTTCCAAAGATGGGACCCTGAAGGCGATGAGGCGCTACGAAGACCCGCCGCGGGTCCAGGTGATCGCCCAACCCAATGGCGGCAAGGCTTCCGCCTTGAACGCCGGTTACCAGCGCGCGAAAGGGGAGATCCTGTTCTTCGTGGACGCAGATGGGATCTTCACCCCCTCGACCATCCGTGAGATGCTTTACGGATTCAGGGATGATAAGGTCGGAGCAGTGTGCGGTAACGACGCCCCGGTCAATCTGAACCGGCTGCAAACCAAGCTGCAGGCCATGCAAACCCACGTCGGGACCGGATTCGTACGCCGGGCGCTGGCCGAGCTGAACTGCCTGCCGATCGTCTCCGGCAACATCGGCGCTTTCCGGCGCACCGCCCTGGAACAAACTGTAACGGACAGCGGTTACCCCACCCACGCCGGCTTCGACCGGCTCTGGCCCTTTCTGCGCTCGCGCAAGGCAGCCGAGCCGCTCAGCAAGGGATTCATCGGCGAGGACCTGGAGCTGACCTGGCGCATCTATCGCGCCGGTTACAAAGTGAACTTCGCCCCGCACGCCATCGTTCTTGCCGAGGTTCCCTCGACCATCAAAGGTTTATGGAAACAGCGCGTGCGCTGGGCGCGCGGCTTATTACAGACGGTCCGCTTGCATCGGGACATGTTTTTCAACCCCCAATACGGGCCATTGGGTATCTATCTGCCGATCAATTTCCTCAACATGGTCGTCATCCCCATTCTGCAGCTGCTGGTCGTTTTGCTGGTCATCCTTTTCGCCATAACCGGTTACAGCCCGATCGACCTGCATTGGCTCAACCTGATCCTGTGGTTCGGCCTGGCTGGAGCGCTTCTCACCGTCATGTTCGCGCTGGCCATGGACGATGCCTGGAAAGATCTCAAATACATCTACGTCATCCCTCTGTGGATCCCATATGCACTCTTGATGGATTTGGTCATGGTCTGGGCGATTCTGCTCGAGATGCGCGGGACGCAGGCGCAATGGAACAAAGTCGAGCGGACCGGAGTCATTTCACGCACCTCGATGTCGGAGACCGGGAAGAAATGACACGAAAAGTATACCTTCTCCTCGTCTCCTTTCTGCTCCTGATCGTCAGCTGCCAGGCCTCCGCGGTGACCGCTCCCACGCTGAGCTACGCACCTCCCAGGCCGACGCCTGAAATGACCGAGGCGGCGACAGCTTCTCAGACTTCCACCCCGTCCACCACGGCCACCTCCCCTTCAACGTCCACCGCCTCGTCGGCGTTGACTCCCATGCCGACCCCAACCACCGACCCCACGCCCGTCCCCGCGGCAATTCATGCCATGCGCCTGGATTTCAAGAATTACGAGACCAGCCGGACAGAGGTCGCCCAGGACGAGCAGCTGATGAGGGCCGCCGGGATCAACATGGTCAGTCTGGGCGCCGGCCGGGTCGAGTGGACGTATTTCAAATGGGCGGAGCACGAAGCGAACTTGTCGAACGACGTCAAGGACAGCGGCATCGACTTCCTGGCCGAGGATTCCGCTCGCTTCAAGCAGTGGGCGCACGTCGATGCGGTGATCGACGTTCTCTCACCGAATTACATCCGTGCCCACCCGGACAAGGCTGCCGTCAGCTTCGGCGGCGTGCGCAGCACGGAGCTGGTCAGCACCGCTGAGCTGACCCACGGCCAATTCGGCCGGGACCTGCTGGAGATGATCGGGTACATCGCCGCCAACTACCCGGTGGACTCGATTTCCATCACCGAGCTTTTCTACCACAGCGACGGCTTTGGTCCGGATGATAAGGCGCTTTACCTGGCTTACACCAACCGCCAGGATTGGCCGCGCCTGCCGGATGGGACGATCGATCACAACGACGTGAGCATCGGCAACTGGCGCACCCACGAGCTGGACGTGTACCTGGACCAGGCGGTTGCAATCGCCCATAGATTCGGCAAGCAATTATTCCTCGACGTCGGTTTGAGCACCGATTTCGGCACCACTCTCGAAGCTCTCGAGAGGATGACCAATGAACACGGCACAAATTACGACGTCGTGCTGGAACACATGGACAAAATCGTCATCTGGGGATACTTCGCCCTGGACGAAGGCTTTCCCACCGGGTTCTTCCAAAATATCGGACAGTTCCTGGGGCGATTCGACCGGGACCGGGTGATCATGTCGATCGGCCTGTGGGGCAGGAGTGCTCCATCTATTGCTGCCAACGATCTAAAAAACGCCATCCTGGCCTCCCAAGCGGGCGGGACCATGAATTTCTGGATCACCCCCTTCACCCTGATGACTTCCTCAGACTGGCAGGTCTTGAATAAACTTTGGGGAGCTTCGCCTCCACCTTAGGGTTGAGAGCGTGAAAAAGAGAGCCCTTCCCACATTGACTGCCGTCGCCGGCCTTCTCGCCCTGACCGTCCTTATTTTTCTGGCTTTCTATCACCCCCAGCGGACGGCCAACCCTGAGTTTGCCTCCCTGACCACGGTCCATGCCGTGCGGGTGGATTATCGGGACATGAGCAGCAGCCGGGGCGAGGTCGATGGGTTGGAAGCGCACATGCAGGCAGCTGGGGTAAACCTGGTCGCGGTTGGCGCCGGGCGCGCTGACTGGTCGTATTTCCCGTGGAGCAATCACCAAGACCGCTGGTCGTCCGATGTGAAAATCACCGGTGAGGATTACCTGCTCGACGACAGCAGCCGCTTCGGGAAGTGGGCCCACGTCAGCGCCGTGGTGGATGTGCTCGCCCCGCGCTACCTCGAACTCCATCCCGAGAAGGCAGCCATCTCCTGGCTGGGCAAACCAAGCCAAAACCTGGTTGGGACGATGGAACTGGTGGATGGAAGTTTCAGCCGGGATCTGCTGGATATGATCACGGCCATCGCCACCTATTACCCGGTCAACTCGATCACCCTCAGCGAGCTGGTCTATTACGTGGATGGATACGGCGAAGAGGATAAAGCTGCTTATCTGGCTTATACCGGTAAAACCGACTGGCCGCGCCGCGCGGATGGGAGGATCAACATCGACGACCCGTCCATCGGCACCTGGCGCTCCTACGAGATCGACCGCTTCCTGGACAAGGCCGCCGCCATCGTGCATGCGCAGGGCAAACAGCTCTATGTGGAAGCCAGGATCGGCTTGACCCCGGACGGTGACGTGACGGTGAGCAACGGTACCGACCTCGGCCTGCTGCTGCAGCATGCCGATCGGGTGATCGTGTGGGGCAATCACGATCTCGACGGCCGTTCGCAGCAGGTGCTGGCAGCGGTGGCGAAATACCTGGCGCGTTACAGTCGAAGCCGGGCAATCCTGAGCATCGGGTTGTGGGACAAGAACTACGACCCGGATGTTCCCAACGCGCAAATGACTTCCATTTCCGCACAGGAGTTCCGGATCGCCCTGAAGTCCACAGGCCAGGGCGGCGCAACGGATCTATGGATCACGCCCAGCTTCTTGTTGAGCGAAGACGATTGGCAGGCGCTCAAGACCCAATGGAATCCATGAGGAAGACAAACATGAATCACCCCGAATTTAATAATTTTGGGGTGATTCCTTGAATAAGAACCCCCACCCCTACCCCTCCCCCGAAACGGGGGAGGGGGTCGGGAAGATGGGCGAGGATCATTTTCGGTCTAGATCATCCCAAGATTAAATTTGGGATGAGTTATGTTTGTTGATCTCCTACAGATATCTTTATTGCCGTTTATTTCTTCAGGGTGAGATCCTGGAAAAAAGTGTCAAGCGCCTCGTAGACCTCCGCATCCAGGCGGGGCGCGTCGATGGTCACCTGCTTTTTCAATTTTTCCGCTCGCAACACCGGGACGGAGGCGTTTTCCACTTCCAGGAGGGCTCCTGGGTGCACGAAAACGACCAGCGGCTTGACCGGCACCTCAGCCTCCCCTGCGACGATTTTCCTGATCCGCTCCTGCAGGTATTGACCGGTTCGAGCAGCGCTTTTGATCGGGTCGCCGACGTGCTCTTCGACGATATAGCGGAGCGCCCGACCGATGGTCATGGCCTCCCTCCAGTGTCCGTCCTTGTAGGAAAAGAGGCCCGGCAGGCTGACGGTCTCCAGGATCACAACCCCGTTGGGGCTCAGGAGCAGGTGATCACACGGCAGGGAGGGATAATGATAAAGATGATAATTGTCCGCCAGGCCCTTGAGCGCCTTATCCAGCCCGTCCTCCGGGCGCGGCTTGCGTACCCAGCGGTTGGCGAAATAGATCCCCACCATGGCCGTCCCCAGCCCCACCACCATCAGCAAGAATGAAAAGTTGGCAGCTTTCGACAGGAAGAGGGGCAGCAGGACACTTGCCAGCAGCAGGACCAGACCGCCGATGCTTGCCAGATTGGAGAGCTCGGCGCGCGCGCCGATCTTCTTACGGTCGATGTAAGTTTTCATTGCACCTGGTACATCCTCCGGTGGATGGGTACAAGGACATTATAAAGCTCACGGTATTCCCGATAAAGGGCTGCATACCTTTTCTGGTGGGTGGCGTCCGGCTCAACTACCCGGTCGATCTTGATCAGGTCGTCGATCTGGTCCACGGAGGGATAGATCCCCAGGCCCACGGCGACGGTCAGCGCCGCCCCGGCGGCCCCGGCTTCCAGGTGATTCTTCACCTTGCTCACCGTCCTACCGGTCACGTCGCTGATGATCTGCAGCCAGACCTGGCTGTTGCAACCGCCGCCGATGCCGTTGAAACCATCAATGCGAAAACCGACCTTCTCCATCGATTCGCAAATCCAACGTAAATGATAAGCCACGCCCTCCATTACAGCCCGCACCATGTGGCTCTTGTTATGGCCCATGTTCAGGCCGATGAAACCGCCGCGGGCGTAGTGGTCCAGCACCGGGGCACGCTCGCCGGAGAGCCAGGGGAGGAAGATCAGCTTGTCCGAGCCGGCCGGCACGCCCTGCGCCATGCTGCTGAGCAGCGCGTAGCTCGACTTTCCCGTCTCGGCTGCCAGGCGTTTTTCCTCCTGGCACAGGGCGTCGCGGAACCACATCAATGCCCCACCGCCGGTCTCCATCTCCCCGGCGATGATGTACTTTTTCGGGTCGATGTGGTTTAAGCCCCAGAACGGTTTTTGAGGGTCATTGCGGAAGGTCGAGGTCGAGACCCCGATCCACGTCGCAGTGCCGATGCACAGGTGGACTTTCCCTTCCCGGTTGGCGCCCGACCCGGTCTGGGCGACGGCCACGTCGCCGGCGCAGATCACCACCGGCGTGCCCGCATTCAGCCCGGTCTGGCTGGCGGCCTCGGGCGTGATCTCGCCGATCACCTCCGTGCAGGGGAAGGCCGGCGGCAGTTTTTCGATGGGGATGCCTAGCCGGCTGCAGACCTCCTCGGACCATTTCTTGGTGTAGGGGTTGAACAGGAAGTAGACCGAGGCGCCTACCAGGTCGATGGCGATCCTGCCGGTCAGCTTGAACAGGATGTATTCCTTACAATCCAGCAGGTAAGCCGTCTTCTTCCAGATTTCCGGCCGCTCCTCCTTGAGCCACAGGATCTTGGGGATGCTGTCCTTGGCGGTCGGGATGTTCCCGGTGTTGTCGTACAGGAATTTCGGCATGTCGCCGACGGAGAGGCGATCGGCCTGCTTGACGCTGCGCAGGTCCAGCCAGCTCAGCATGGGGGTCAGCGGCCGACCCTTCTCGTCGACCGGCAGCGTGTTCCACATCTGGGCCGACACGCCCACGCCGATGATCTGCCTGGGATCGACGCCGGACTCCAGGATCACCTGGCGCGAGCAGGCCGCGACCGAGTTCCACAGCTCGCCCGGGTCCTGCTCCACCCACTCAGGCTGGGGATAGGAGATGCCGTAAGGCTGGTAAACCGAATGGATCACTTTCCCGGTCAGGTCACACAAAACGGCCTTGTTCCCTCCGGTACCGGTGTCGTGCGCCAGGATGTACTTCTTGTTTGCCACGTTCCTTACTCCATCGTTTCCGGGATGCGTCGGACCAATCGAATTATGACTTCTCGATTTCGGAGACGTATTCCTTGAAAGTGTCGATGAACAGGCGGTTTTGCTCGGGTGTGGCCACCGTGATGCGAATAAAGCCGCGCGCCATGTTATGTCCGCTCATCGGCCGGATGAAAATCCCTTTTTCGGCCATGCGGTCCCGCATCTCCGTGGAATCTTTGCCCAGCGCACTGGCGTCGATCAGGACGAAGTTCCCTTCCGAGGGGAAGGCTTTCAAACCGGGGATTTTATTGATCTGCTCACAAATGTAGTTGCGCCCGGCGATCGTATTCCGCCGCTTTTTCTCCTGGTCCTCTTTATCGTCCAGACCGGCCAGTGCCGCAGCTAATGCTAGCAGGCTGACGTTCCAGGGAATGCGCACACGATTGAAATAACTCGCCAGCTTGGGATCGCATAACAAATACCCGACCCGGAAGCCAGCCAGGCCAAACGCCTTCGAGAAGGTGCGGTTGACCAGCAGGTGCGGATATTTCTTGATCAACCCGGCGCGGGTCTTGACCTCATTCTCCAACTCGTAATAGGCTTCGTCAAAGAAGGTTGGGATGCCCAGGTCAAGAATACGCAGCAAGTCTTTTTCGGCGATCTGGTTTCCGGTCGGGTTGTTGGGGGAACACAGGAAGATCAGTTTCGTCTTCGGGGAGACCGCCTTCAGGAGGGCATCCATGTCCCAATAAAAATGCTTCGTCATGGGGACGCTGACGGCCAGGCCGCCGGCGACCTTGACACGCGCTTCGTACATCGGGAAGGTGGGGATGGGGATGATGACCTCCTCACCCGGGGCGACGAAGGTGTGCACGACGAAATTGATCACGTCGGTGGAACCGTTTCCAAGCACCACGTGGTCGGCGGTCAATCCGGCGGCCTCACCGAGCTTCTTACGCAACTCCGGACCCGAGCCGGGATACAGGTTCCCGAGCCGGGCGGCGTCCATGACGGCGTCCAGTACTGCTTCGGATGGAGGGATCAGGTTTTCGTTGGACATCATACGCACCACCTGGGGATTCTCCCAGGCGATATCCATGTGTTTATCGCTGTATGGTTCCGCGGTTTTCACCCAGGGCACAATAAAATCCTCTGCCGTCCTCATATACTCTCCTTGGATTTTTCTCTTGGAAGAAAGACCTGGCCGCCCCTGCTAGCGCTCCAACTCTTCCACGCTCTTATACCACTTCACTTTCTCGCCGATCCTGGCGCGCGCCTTCCAGCGGATCGTCTTGGGCGCGGCCTCGATCCGGTCCTGCAATTCTCCGATCCGACCGCGCACGACCTTGCGATCCTCCTTCGAGAGATCGTCGTACTGGTCGAGCCGTTCGTCCAGGATCTTTAAATTCGAAGTTACTGTCCGCCAGAAGCCCCAATCATTCGCCAGGATGTTGGCGATGCGCGCCGCATTGATCGTTTCCTCATCGATGTCGCCGAGGGGATGCTCGCGCAGAAGCATGATCGCGTCGATCAGGTCCTTTTCGTTGATCTGTACGATCTGCATTTTTTCGAGCAGCAGCTCCGCCAGGGGCAAGGTCAGCTTCTCCACTTCGAGGCGGCCGACGAAGTTGATCGGATGGCAAAAGTCCAGGACGTTATAGAATACATCGATGTGCCGGTTGAAAACCGGATCACGGAAAAGCATGCGGCGCTCTCCAAACAGCTGGGTCACCTGTTTGTCTTCCTGATACCCGAGTTCGGGTAAAACGCGGGTGATATCTCGGTGGAAGCGTGGGTAAGAGGCAAAATCAAAGTCGGTGAAAACGCGCCCAAGCTTGTCCTGTATGTATCCATATTTCTGGCAGTGGGTCCGGAAAGCCAGGGCACCGATCAGGCGCATGATGATATGCTTATTCGGCTCATCCGCCAAGGCGTCCAGGATGCGCGTTCGTTCCGTATAAAAGTCTTCCTTGATTTCGCCGTATTTTCCCATGTTCACACCTTTGTTTCAAATTATCCAGAGATGAGCAGGTGGCCTTTTACCCGACCATTCTCCAAGTTGATGATGGCGGCTTTCATGATCGCCTCGGCATACTCGCTTCCGGCGTTGATCGACAAGGTTCTCCCGATGTGGACGTGTCCGGGAGATTCATGGATATGACCGTGCAAAGACAACATTGGCTGGACTTTTTCAATGAACACCTTGACGGCAATCGAACCGGCAGATTTCATCACCACCTGCCCTCCCGAGGTGATGATCTTGAGGTTTTTATCCAGATCGGGACAGGTATCCAACCCGGAACCAAAAGGAGGCACATGCAGCACGGCAATGGTGTGCTCCGGATCCTGGATCATGCCGGCCAGCGCATCCAGCTTGCGAGCCAATCCATCCTCTTCGATGTCCCGGGCACACTTCCAGGGGGTCATATTGGCATTGGAAAGGCCGACAATTTCGTAACCCCCATCGATCTCAAACCTGGCCATGTCCGGATTGCGGATCGATTTGAATTCAGCGACGACCTGGTCGATGGAAGCCAGGTCATCGTTCCCGGCCATGAAATACAAGGTCGCTTTATGAGGGGCGAGCTTTTCCTCCGCTAATGTCATCCACTCGCGCACGCGTTGGCACATTTCCTTTTCAAAGCGGGCAGACATCATGCCCGTATCATTCTCAAGCTCTTCGGCCTCGTCCTTTTCGAGCACGATCGGATAAAAACCGACCTTGCTGATATTTTTCTTGATTATTTCTAATTCATCCGGAGTGCTGGCGGATTCTTCCTTCCCGAACCAGCGCCCCGTATATTTTCCATCGCCTTGATGGACGACCGGGATCATGGCTTTTCCGGTGACGTCACCGCCTACGATCAGTATGCTGGCCTGGTATTGAATGCTCGAAGCGATGAATTTCCGGAAGACGGCGTCCGAACCATGGAAATCGGAGCCATACAAAATACGCGTCGTCTTACCGGGCTGAAAGAGATTGGCAAGTTTCATTCTATTCTCCGACGATCAATCCTTTTATTATTTCAGTGTATCGGCGGGCAAATGCCCGCCGATACACTGATATCTTCCTTATCCATCCCCTGCCCGGAGCAATGGCAGGGATCCGATAAGGACCGAGAGCTTCTAAACAGGCGGGACAGACTGGAAGGTCCAGTTGATGTCGATGCCTTCCTTGCTGAGACGGTAAGACCGGGCGATGTAGAAAACGGCCAGGCCGCTGACCACAAAGCCTAACAAAATCAGGCCGGTGGTCAGGGTGATGTGTCCACCAACGGCCGGATAAAGGAAGGAGGCAATGATCATCCAGAGCAGGTAAGCCATGGTGATCGTGCCGACGATGGTGATCACCGGAACTTTGCCGATCTTCCGTTTGACAAAGGCGCTGGCGTTCTCAAACAGGTCCGGCTTGGTGAATGGCAACAGCGTCACCGCCAGAACTGGAACCAGCATGGTGCAGGTTGCAAAGAAGACGAAGTTGAGCTGGGCTCCCATTACACTGCCGGCCCATAACCATCCAGACGCATCGAGGACACCAATCTCGGCGATTGCGGAAATGACGGCGATGGCGACGATCGGGCTATGCAGGGTCGGGTGAATATAGGAGACCCCTTCCGGGATCAGGCGGTCGAAGGACCAGGCGAAGATGATGCGGCTGCAGTAGAAGAAGTAGGTCTGCGCCAGATTGATCAGGGTGTAGAACCAGGCGATGGCCACTATCCATAGCAGGATTAAGTTCGGCCTCAGGATGGCGGCGTAGAACGTGATCCACGGCATCGGATTGGCGCTCGTGACCCCGGCATTGCTTAGATAGGATTCGGCCGCAACCCACTCCAATGGGACCAGGCGCTGCAGCAGGATGGCGGCAACGACGAAGATCGCCCAGGTGGAGAGCAACGACGCCCAACTGCCAGCAAGCAGCGTGTTCTCAGCCTGTTTCACCTCACCCGCAAAAAAGGTCGGGATGTAGTAGCCGTAGAAGATCCAGAAGCCCATAATCAGGCCGGCCAGGGTCATCATGGCGACGTTGGGATTGGTTACCATGCCATTGTCCTTGGCAAGCTGGATCCGTGCGGCATAACTACCGGCACCCATGAACTTGTCCCAGGCGGCGGGGAAGGCATCCTTGGCGGCCGAACCGAGCTGGAAATAGAGCACGACCCAGGCCAGCAGGCCCAGGAAGAAGCCCACTTCCAGGACGCGCAGGATCGTGCGCGTCGGCAGGATCATCAGCACGAAGGTGATGACCGTGCAGATCGTGCCGATCAGGGCGATTCCGACCGGTGTGGACGACCAGGTGGCAAAATTGATGAATCCCTGGTTGTTGAGCACGATACCCATGGTCCGGAAGAGAACCGGGAAGGCCGTCTTGGGGATCCAGGCGATCAACGATCCGGCCACCATGGCGCTGAAGATGACCAGGGTCCAGCTGGCGGCGAAGGCGAGCGGCGCGCTCAGGGTCCGGCTGGCGAGGGTGTAATCAGCCGCCGAGCGGGGCATGGTCGCGCCGATGACCGAATAGGTGTAGGCGTGGAACAGGCAGAAGAACATCGCCACGGTCAGAACGCCGATGATGCTGCTTCCGGGCCAGACGCCTGCCACCCAGGAGAACGGGATCAGGCCCGAGGAAGACAGGCTGATGCAGTGAACGCCGAAGACCATGGCGCCAAAGATGCCGATCGTCCTGACCAGACCCGAACTCTTGCGTGCATAGAGCTTCTTGTCTTGTGCCCCTGCCGGGGCAACCATTTCAGCCATTGCAAGTTCCTCCTTTTCAAGATTGAAGCTAGGGTGAGACACGACGGGGCGAAGCTATGACACTTGGCTCGATTCGGCTGCCTCCTTTCCCAGTACGTTCTCACGGTCGTGATCCATGATATTCGCTAATTCGACATCCGTGTGAAGACGGGCGTAATCACTGCGCAGAAAATCCTGTGAGAACACGACCGGTGTTTTGGTTTCTTCACTGCAGATGATGCGCGAGAGCATGATGAGCGGAAAGCCTTCCTCGACCCGCAACTGTTGTGCGACGGTGTCGGCCGCCGCGACCGCCTCGATCGTCTGGGAGATCAGACCGGGCTTGATCTTGTAGACGGTGGTCAGCAGGTCGAGGGTCGAGCTCTTCTCCAGGTCCCAATCTTCCAGCTTGGGAAAACGGGAGCAGGGAAAAAAACGCGCTCCAGAATGATTGGAACGCGATTGGCAAAACGCAGCAGGGAAACGCGATAAACCGGATTCCCGATTTCGATTTTCAGGAGATCGGCCAACCTGCGGCTGGCGACCATTTCACTGAACTCCAGTAACTGGCTGGCGGTGGCGATGTTCCGTTGCTGCATCGCCTGGACGTAATTAACCATGTCCTGGGATTCATACGTGATCTTCGGCTTGGACACATAGGTGCCCGAACCGTGTTTTCGTTCAAGCAGGCCTTCATTGACAAGTTCGGTGATCGCCTTCCTGACGGTCATGCGGCTGACACCCAAATCCTCGCTGAACTCCCGCTCAGACTGGATCTTGGTCTCGGGAGACAGCTTGCCAGAAAGGATCAACTCCGCAATATACTCTTGTATTCGGCTGTAAAGTGGCTTGTTGATCGCTTCGGACATCAACCACTTTCCTGAATTCGGGGCGTTTTCGGCTGGACTTCGGCTAAGTGGTATATGGTATACGATTTGGGTGGGAAGGCGACTTTACTGGCTATATAGAGCAATTCTGCAGGTGAAAACCGCCACATATAGGCTTTGTCCGACAATTACCTACTCATTTTACGTCGTTTTGGGCAAAAGTCAATGGTTTTTAGCAACATCTTATCCTTTTTTTCAAAATTCAGGGCGATAGCGCATAAGTGGTATATGGTACACCATACTACCAGAAATGAGGTTTTTTTGGCTGCCTAGCCCGTCAGCTGGCTGTATTCTGAGCGGTAAAGTGGGAACAGCACGGGTTGAGCAGTCTTCCCCCCACCTTCATCAAAGCCGTCACTGGTCATCCCAAACGGCTCCAGGACCGTCCCGGCGGCGCGCAGCAGAAGCTTCTGATAGACCGCCGTGTCCAGGGTGCGCGGGTCTGGGCGCCCGGGCAGGTCCCAGGCGTACACGCCCGGCTCTCCGCGCGTGTACAACAGGCGGACGGACTGCCCGGGGCCCAGCGGCTTGCCCTCCGGCTGCAGCTGCATCAGGGCGCGCGCCGCCGGCGAGGGCGAGCGGTATTCCTCCAGCTCGCGGCTGAGCTGCTGGCGCACGATCAATTTTTCCAGCGGGATGCGCCCGCGTTTCAGGTCGGCGAGCCGCCGGTGCACCAGCGCCTCGGCCTGCGCCAGCTGCTCGGGCAGGGCCCCGGCGTCGGCGGCGCGCGCCAGCAGGCGCAGCATCTCGGCCTGCATCTCGGTCACGAAGGCCGGCGTGTCCCGGCGGCGCAGCTCGACCCCGCGCGCCTTGATCTCCCCGCTCTGAAAGACGCCGAAGTAGCGGTTCGGCACCGGGACGCGCCGGTCCTGGCGCGAGGGCAGGAAGGCCACCCAGCGGTAGATCCCGTCCAGGGCGATCGGCAGGCCGGTGCGCTCCAGGATCGCGTCCAGCACGGGCTGGAAGTCCGCCACCGTCCGGCAGCCGTCCTTCTTCACCCACATGCCGTCCACGTAGAGGTGCAGGACGCTGAAGCCCAGGTCCTCGGCGGCCTCCTTGGCCCGCAGCAAACACTCCCGGCCATAGGCCGTGACCGCCTCGTGCGCCTCGATGCGCCCGAAGCGGGCGTTCTTGTATCCCAGGTAGCCGAAGCAGGTCACCAGCAGCCACTTGTGGGCCGAGGCGGCGGCCTTGTAGCGCCGGCGGCGCGGGTCCCAGTGCGGCAGCTCCATCAGGGCGGTCTTGAGGGCCACGCGCTTCTCCAAGAGCGGCGCCAGGGTCTGCGGGACGAGGCCGGGCTTGCGGCGGTCCACCAGCATGCCCAGCTCCGGGACCAGCTCGGCGGTCGGCCGCTCCGCCCCGACCGTCTCGGGCGAGATGTTGAAGCGCTCCATGATGCTGGGGTACATGGAGACGAAGTCGATCTCGGCCACGTCGCGGTGCAGCCCGACGATCGGCTGGTAGACCAGGCCGCCCTGGTCGGTCTGCAGCAGGTCGAGGGCGGTCTTGGGACGCTCGGCCTGCTGCTTGTGCCAGGGCACCAGCACCCCCGTGCGCAGGGCGGTGACGATCTGCATGGACGAGATGCCGGTGCCGGGCGAGACGCGCGCCACGGTCTGGACCGGCAGCGAGGTGACCCGCGCCAGCTCGAGGATGCCGTCCAGGCCGTAGTCGTGGTACATGACCGCGTTGTAGATGTCGATGTGCCAGCGCCCGAACAGGTGCAGCTGCTGGCCGCGGTGGATGACCTGCCCGTAGGCAAAGTAGGTGCGTGCGGGGCGCTGGACGATCTCCCGCTCCGCCTCGCGGTTCAAGGGCAGGGGCAGGCCTGCCTCCTGCGAGAGGCGCAGCAACTCGGGCAGCAGCCAGGTGTCGCCCCAGGCGGTCAGGATCAGGTCGGGGTCGTAGGAGGCGAGCACGGCACGCAGGTTGACCAGGAAGGCGCGCCGCGGCTCGAGCGGGACCCGGTAGCTGCCGCGCCCGTGGGTGAAGCGCACCGCCGCCGGCGCGGCATGAAAAGGGTCGGCATCCGGCTCGAGGGTCAGGACGCGCAGGGGCGCGGGCGGCGGGTCCAGCTCCCAGGGCGAGTTCGAGCACCGACAGGTCGAGCAGCTTCCCGCCCTCGTCCGTCATCGCCCGGCAGCGCGCCAGGCCGAAGGTCCCGTGCAAGGCCGCATAGCGCAGGGACAAGTGCAGGTCGGCGTCGTACCAGGTCAGGTCGGGGAAGAGCCGGGCCAGCTGCTGGAAGAGCGGCGGCTGGTCGGCGGGGTGCTCGGCACGGATCGCCAGGACCGTCACCGGGTCCGGCCGGAACAGGTCGCGGCGTTCCTCACGCGCCAGCCGCAGCGGGACGGACTGCGCCTGCAGGTGCTGCCAGAGCTGGCGCAGGCGCGGCGCCGGACCGGCGGCGCAGAAGGTCACCGGGAAATCCTGCGTCAAGCGGTGGCGCTGCCCGTCCTCCCCCAGCAGCCACAGGACGATCCCACCGCCCGGTTCGTCGAACAGGTCGAGCAGCCAGCCGGTCAGCGCGGGCATCGTCACTCTTCCCCTTGCCCGGCGCGATTTCCTTCAGACGGGTCCGGCAAGGCTTTCTCCACCAAGACCCTCAGCCGCATGATCTCCTTGTGCTCCTCGAGCAGCATGGAAAGCATGAACACCTCCAGCGGAAGGGCGTGGGCGGCGTAGGCGGCCGCGGCCAGGTGCTGGCGGGCGGAGGCGAACAGGTCGTCCAGGACGATCTGGTCGGAGCGGCGCAGGGCGCGCCGGAAGCGGGCGAAGGAGCCCTGCTCCTCGAGGAAGGCCTGGGTGATGGATGGCAGGGTGCGGCCCATGCGCAGCGCCTCCTCGCTCAGAACAGCCTCGGCGGCACGGCGGCCGGCAGGACCGCGGGCGGCGACCAGACCCCGTCGGCGGCGGCGTGCAGGGCCGCCAGCAGGGCACCGTTCTCCGGGCTGGCGATCTTGGGCGGGCAGATGCTGACCGCCACGCCCGCGGCGCGGCTCAACCGGCGCAGCTGGACCAGGCAGCCCTCCAGCAAGCGGCGGCGCTCGAAGGCCGAGACGGCCTCGTCATAGAAGGTGGACAGAAAGTCCAGCAGCAGCACAGGGGCCGTGCCCACCGGGGTATCCTCCAGCAGGGCGGCCATCTGGTAGCAGGTGAAGGCGCGCGACAGAAAGATGCGCCCGAGCACCTCGGGCCGGCCGCCGGCCGCCCGGGCCAGGGTGTAGGCGTTGCAGCGGTTGCCGCCATCCAGGATCGTGACCGGGCCACGGCGGGCCAGGCGCGCCGCGGCGACGAGCAGGTCGGCGTGGCCGCCGTGCGGCAGGACCAGCAGGGCCCAGCGGCCGGGAAGGAAGTCCAGGGAAGCGTTCATGCCCCCAGCGTAGCACGAGCGGGCGAAAAGAAAAATCCCCCGCCGGGGGAGGGGCGGGGGGAGAAATGGGGGAGGCTGACGGGGGAGGCACATCTGGCGTTCCCCACCGGGGCTGGCAGGGTTATTCACCACAGATCAACTATGAAGCCCCTTTATCTGTGTTCACGCCTGCACTCGCTTCAGGTACGAGTGTCTGTGGTTTCATCCCACGCCGAGAAATCCCAGCCCTCCAGCAGCAGGCGCAGCTCGGTTTTGCCGTGCAGGCCGAACTTGAGCATGGCGTTTTGCAGGTGCGTCTTGACCGTCTCGACCGAGACCCCCAGGCGGATGGCGATCTGCCGGTTGGTATAGCCCAGGCAGGCCAGGGCGGCAGTGTCCTGCTCGCGCGGCGAAAGCGAGCGCCAGCATCGCCATACCTGCTCGCCCGTGGAACGCTCCGCCAGGGCGGAGGCCAGCAGGTCAGCAGCCAGCTCACCGGCCGGACGCTGCTCGCGGGAGGCCAAGTCCTCCAGGGCAAGGTGGAGGTCTTCATCCAGCTCGTAGGTGCGCGTCGCGGGGTCGGGGCGCAAGCCAAGGCGGGAGAGCAGGAGCTGCCAGAGGTTCATACCGGTTTCATTATATAGAACATGTGTTCGAATGTCAAGGCAGGCTGTTGACGTTCAGACATAAGATCAGACAAACGGGTTGCGCGCGGGTTTTTTACCGCCGAGCCCGACGAGTGCGCGGAGATTCCTTTTGGTTTCTTTGCGTTCCCCCCGCAGAGGGCCTACTCGGTCCGCGCTCTCTCCCGGAGGGACACCGGGACGGTGTGCGGTGAATGTCCAAATTCTTGTCTGAACTTCAGAACTACCTTGTTGACTTACTCTGGGGATTGGCGCATAATGATTACGAGTTTTTTCAGGCGCAAGCGCTTCGGCTTTTTCAGCCGGGCCAACACGCCGCAGGACGAATTCACGCAGGAGCATGACATGGCTGACGTCATCTGCATGGGAGAGCTGCTGGCCGAGTTCGTGGCCCAAAAGGAAAATGTGAGCCTGGAGGACGCACCGGGGTTCGTTAAGGCGCCCGGGGGCGCGCCAGCCAACGTGGCTGTCGCCCTGAGGCGGCTGGGGGCGAGCTCGGCCTTCATCGGCAAGGTGGGGAATGATCCCTTCGGGCGTTTCCTGCGCCGCTCCCTGGAGGCCGACGGTGTTGACACCCGCTTCCTGATGACCGACCCGCAGGCGCGCACCACGGCTGTCTATGTGACGGTATGGGACGACGGTCACAAGGACTTGTGCTTCTATCGCAACCCGGGTGCGGACATGCTCCTGCGCCCGGACGAGATCGACGCCGGCATGTTCGCCGAGGCGCGCGCCTTCCACTTCGGCTCGATCGGCTTTATCGACGAGCCGTGCGCCTCGGCACAGCGCAAGGCGCTGGAGCTTGCCCGCCGCGGCAGATTGATGATCTCCTATGACCCGAACTACCGGCCGACCCTCTGGCCTTCCGAGTCGCAAGCCCGGAAAGTCATCCAGGACTCATTCAACTACTGTCACCTGGCCAAGGTCAGCCAGGAGGAATGGGAGGTTGCCAGCGGCCATTCAGATCTCGAGGCGGGCATCCGCGCCCTGCTGGGCCAAGGGGTGGAGCTGTTGGTCATCAGCCGCGGGGAGGGCGGTTCGCTGGCAGTCACGCCCGACTACCGCATCGAGCTGCCCGCCTTCCCCGTGGAGGTGGTCGAAACGACCGGCGCAGGGGACGGCTTCATGGCCGCCATGATCACCCGGCTGCTGCCGGAGCGAGAGAAGGCCGGCTCGCTGCGCCGCGTCGAGGCGGGGACGGTGCGCGCCGCACTGAACTTCGCCAATGCGGTCGGCGCACTGACCTGCACGCGCATGGGCGCCATCCCGGCCCTGCCGACCTTGAAGGAAGTCAACGCTTTTCTCGTTTCCCAAAAAGATTGAGGTCCACGTTGGACATTTATGTTGCCACCCCTTTCCAGTTGTCATGCTGAGCGAAGCATCTCCGGGAGGATCGCAGACTTTCAGTCGCAGAAATCGCTCCCCGGGGTGACATGAATTAACTGACTTTTATAAAAGTCAATCATTTATCCGAACAATCCCCAACCCTTCGAAAAACGGCGCGTCTATTTCCTGATTCGCTTACGGATTCGCGCCCAGAACAGCAGGCGGCGCAGCCCAAGCCAGCTCTGGACGGCTCTGCGCCGTTCCCCCTCCCCGACCGGGCCAGGGGCAAAAAGGCTGCGGGTATAAAGATCGGTGAGCAGGTGGATGCTCGCCAACATGTCCGTAACCATTGCCTCCATTTTTGGCCCTGCAGCCAATGGACGCAGGCATTCCCCCAATGCCGCGGCGAACTCGCCCGGCGTGCGCGCTGCGTCCTGTCCCAGATCCCAGGCATAACCCTGGCGGTATAAACGACGGTAGATGATCGCCAACGCCTGCGGGACAGGTTGGCGAAGCAGCAGCCAGCTTTCCAAACGCAGCAGCCAGGCGACGAGCAAACCCAGGAGGACAAGGGAAAGGCTCCCGAGCAAAACCCAAAGGGGACGAAGGTATGCGGGCGGGAATGGCGTCCCGTGCCCCTGTCCGCCAGAGGCCGGGTTGGGGTTTTGCCCGCCGGTCAGCACTTCGCCAGGACGCTCGATCGCGGGCAGGCCTGCGGTCGGCTCGAACTCCTCCCAACCGATCCCAGGGAAATAGATCTCGACCCACGAATGGGCATCCCTGCGCCGGATCACAAAGCTTCCTGTCTCCAGATCGAAGCTGCCACTGGAATACCCGGTCACCAGCCGGGCCGGGATGCCAACCGCGCGTGCCATGACAGTCATGGCGGTGGCGTAGTAATCGCAGTATCCCTTTTTCAGGTCGAAGAGGAAATAATCGGCTACATCGCGATCGGCGGGCGGAAGCGGGACTTCCAGGTCGTATGGGTAGTTTTGGCGCAAATAGGTTTCGATCAACGCGGCCCGGTCGTACGTGGTTGCACCGACGGCGGTGATCCTCGCTGCCAGGTTGCGCACCCGCTGCGGCAGGTCGGAGGGAAGCTGCAGGTACTCATCCAGGATCATCTGCGGGTAGCCCGTACCGGCGAGGCGCAGCTGTGCCACGGTCACCTTGGCAAGGCGCGCCTCGAATGAGTAGTTGTCGGCGGAAATACTGGCCCCGAACACATCTCCTGGACCCCGGGATACCACCCGGTACGCCGGCTCAGCGCTGATAAGCTCTCCGGTGTAAAAGAGATAGCCCCCCAGGTCCTGCAGGGTTTGAACGTGGACGCTTGTCAGCCTGGACCCAACTCCAGCTTTGGGCAAAACGATGACCGGCTCCCCGGAGGCATAATCCCGTGCTGCTGGCGGGTAGGTAAACCAACCGTGGCCGTTGTATTGGTCATAGGTCAAACTGCGCCAGTAATAGCGGGGCGGCAGATACGCGGCCGCGTTATTGGAAAACCTGGCATAAGGCACCGGGCCATAGCCCTCCACCTGGATGGTCATCACCATCTCACGCGAAACCATCGGCGTAGCACCCAACAGGTGCTCGGCTGGCAGCACGGCTTGCGGGATATAGCCGATGCCTCCACCCACAGACGGAGCCTGCTCGAGACCGAGCGATTCGGCCAGCCCCGGCTCCTGCCGTGTGGATTTCCACCGGTCGATGGCCCGCTGCACCTCCCGGATCGACACGGACGGGGTCAGGTAAGCCGCCAGCATCAAAACACCGGCGATCACCCCAATCGCAATTCCGACATCCCATTCCGTTGGCACCTGGTCGGTCTTCTCCGCCAGCCACTGTTCTCGAGCGCGGTCATACCGGCTGGCGGCCTGAAGCAGGAGGGCGGAACCGCACGTCAGCACCAGATAGACAACCCCGCGCTCCGATCCAGTGTAGAAGATGTCATAGCCCAGCAAGGTGACCAGCGGCAGGACAGCCAGCAGGACATTCCTGCCCCGCCGGGTAAACCAGACTGCCCAGGCAGCCAGCCCCCAAAGCAGCAGAGCCCAGAGCAGCAGAACCACGAGCGGGTCGAAGGCTTTTTGCCCCGCCAGCACGGCACGCAACCACAGGGAAATGCGCTCCGACAATGCGCCGGTCGCCTCCACCAGTTTGCTCCACGCGGCGGTCAAAGGCTGGAGATCCAAACCGTCAAGATGGAACCTGGCGCGGATCAGCTCCCAACCCAGACTCATCACGACCGCCATCAAGCCTAGGATGAGCGGTCCCAACTGCCCGTACGTCACCAGCAAATATGCCAGGCCGCTGAACAGGGCCAGAGTCATGTATCCCCAAGGTGAGATCCTCATCCGGGCGATCAGCCAGGCGAGCATCACCGCCCAGGCGGCCGTCCAGATCATCGTCACACCGCGCAAATCGTTGACCACGACGGCCAGACCCATCCCGGCGCCAGCCAGGCTGATCCACAACAGAGTGACCCTGACCAGGGTCATGCCCCCGATCTGGGCAACCAGCCAGCGGAAGGAGCGGGCCAGCAATGGAATCATCCCAGCTTCTTCCAGCGAAGATCGGACGGACGCCGGACGGGAATGGCTTTACCATGCCGGAGAATACGCCACTCCCATAGACCCTGCGTGCCGGGGCGCGCTTCCGGCCGGTCTAGCAAGTCGCGGGTCACGACGGTCGTATCGATGCTGTTCCGGTTGAGTATCTGCAACAGCCGGTCGGGCGAATCCTGTCCGCCAAACGAGACCGGGTCCAGCAAGATGACCGTCGGTGTGACCCCGGCGCGCTGCATCTGGGTCAACGGCTTCAACCAGTCACCGGCGACATTGGATGTCACCAGGATCAGGCTGCCCTTGTTGCGCAGGCCGAACTTCTGGCTGAGAAGCAGCTCCTCGAGCGAATGCTCACCGCTTTCCACCACAGCCAGGGCACGCAGGATGTCCATGCGCTGGCCTGCGGAATGCCTGGGCGGCAGCCAGACCAGCTGTTTGCTGTTAACGGCCAGGCCGACGGCGTGTCCCTGGCGCAAGCCCATGTCGGCCAGGGAGGCTGCCAGGATGACGCCGTGCTCCTCGGTCGAATCAAAGCCGTGCCCGACCTGCGCGCCCAACTCGAGGTCCAGGAAAATCCACCAATCGCTGGAGGGGGTGTGCTCGAACTGGCGGACGAAGAGCTCGCCGCGCCGGGCAGTGGTCGGCCAGTGGACCGCCTTCTGCGCCTCCCCGGGTACATAGGGGCGGACGGTCTCGACGCTGACGGTGGTCTCCAGCGCCTGGCGGCGTGGCCGGCGCCCTTCCCCAACCCGGCCTCCCGGCGCAACCTGGATGTTCGGCAGGGACACCACCGGCGGCATCACCATCAGAATGGTGGCATCCGGAACCGGCAACTCCACGCTGTAGATGCCCAGCGGATCGGTAGTGCGCAGGACAGCCGGCCCCAGAGTATACAGCCCGCGCCGGGTGCAGGTCCGTTCCACCTTCCACTGTAGCTGGGTATGGGAGCCGATGCTCGTCACGCGGCTGACGCGGTAATCCGGCAAGGTAGATTTGTCTTTTAACTCAATCCAGAGTGCGGGCGCCCACCCGCTATTGGTCAGGGTAAAGCGCTCCTCCAGCCGGTCGCCGACCTGCGCCCAGCCGAAGCGCATTTCGCGCTTGATGTGCAGACTGCGCACCAGCGAGCGCGCCCAAAAATATGCACAAGCCCAACCTCCGCCGAGGATGATCAACAAGACCACCCAGGCACGGCTGGGCCACAAAATCTGGACCAGGAGAGGGATGGCGCCCAACAGCGGCCAGAGTTGGGAGCTTAGCTGGACATGGGGAGTATGCATGGAACCATTCTAACGACATTTTGTCAGGAATGGATGGTAATCCAGATCAATCTTGGTGCTGGTCGAATTCGCCAGCCTTCGGCCGGTCCCCCGCCAGCACAGAGGGTTTGGCCTTCGTCAGCCCGCAGACACTGTAAGGAGCCAGGGTGAATTCTTCTTCAAGGTCCTGCTCGCCGAGATGGTCATGGGCTTTCCAGGGCAGCCGGACGGAGTGACTTCGCCGTTCGTGGTTGATCAGGAAATAGATCTCCTGCCCATCCTGCCGGACCCGGGGACAGATTTCCACGCCCGCGGGGGTTTCGATGCCGTCGCGGTTGACCATTTTAAGGATATGGGCGACGTTGATATGCGCCTGCTTCATCAGGTCCATGTTTTGCGGCCAACGCTCCTCCGGCCAGTACTCGGGGTAATAGGCCGCGCCGAAATGGAGTTGGGAGGTTGGGGATGGATTCTACATATGATTTCAGTAAACCAGGGAAGCGCGCCAATACCCGCTGACCTGAGAATCAGCCCACCGCTGGCAACTGCATCAGCTCAAATTGATATGGGGGCTATTCTCCTCGTATCCATATCCGGACCCGTTACTTATTCTTTGCCAATCGGATCACATTCCACGAAGCTTTGGGGAGTAAAGCCTTGAGCTTTCTGACATCCAGACGGGCATCTCCGTTCGTATTTGGGGTGATTAAATCCGGTTTGTCGGCCGAGTTACAGGCCTTTATATCCGGATGAACCAGGGTAATATGTTCGACGACGTGATAACCGGCAAAAGCGCCGGCGTCAGCTTCGATCGACAAAGCAGACCCGACATCCCGGTTGACTGCGAAGACCGACAGGCTCTCTCCGGCTTGGTCCCAAACCGCAACCGCGTCGAGGTAAGGCACAGGCCCAAATTCCTGATCGTCATAAACCGGCGAATGGAGGTTGAGATCCAACGCCACACCACGACCATACAAGGAGGCATGGGCGAATGGGTAATAAATGGTTTGTCGCCAGCAAGCCCCGCCGTTAACCGTCATAACAGGCGCCAGAACGTTGACTAATTGTGCCAGGCAGGCAATCTTGACCCGATCGGCATGCTTTAACAAAGTAATCAACATACTGCCGACGACCAGCGCATCTTCCAGGGTGTATGTTTCCTCCAGCAGCGCGGGCGCGACCTGCCAAGGTCTCGCCTTTGCGGCCTCAGCCGACTCCCAGGCATGGCAAACATTCCATTCATCAAACGAGAGATTAATAGTTTTTTGGCTGCGTTTTTTCGCTTTTACAAAATCACAGTTGTTCACCACGGTGGAGATATAATGATCCATTTCGAGTGACTTAGCCAGGTAGTGAGAAGTATTGTGTTCGAGGTTGCCCAAATAAGTATGCAAAGAGATGTAGTCTACAAATTCATAGGCGTGCTCGAGGACGGTTTCATCCCAAGCCGGGAAGGTCGGCATTCCTGAACCGGAACTACCGCACGCCACCAGCTCGATGGTCGGGTCAGATAACTTCATCACCTTGGCAGATTCGCAAGCCAGCCGGCCGTATTCCTCAGCTGTCTTATGGCCAATCTGCCAGAGACCGTCCATCTCGTTACCCAGGCACCAAAGGCGTATTTTGTGCGGCTCTTTAAACCCATGAGCGACGCGCAGGTTGCTCCAATATGTGCCGCCAGGATGATTACAATACTCGATCAGGTTGCGAGCCGCATCCGCACCACGCGTCCCCAGGTTGACAGCCAGCATGAGCTCGGCGCTGATCTTCCGGCACCAGGATAGGAACTCATTCGTGCCGATCTGGTTCGTCTCGACGGATTTCCATGCTAGGTCCAGCTTGCGGGGGCGCTGGTCCCTGGGACCGATCCCATCCTCCCAGTTGTACCCTGAAACGAAGTTCCCACCAGGGTAACGGACGACGGGGGTATTCAATCCTTTGACCTGCTCAAGAACATCCTGCCGAAATCCGTCTGCGTCTGCCAAGGGATGATCCGGCTCGTAGATGCCCCCGTAGATCGCCCGCCCAAGGTGTTCGATGAAAGAACCGTAAATACGCGGATCAATTACACTGATCTGGTATTCGGGATGGAGCGTGAATTTTGCCGTTTTGGTCATTTCGTTATTACACTTGTGGTTTCTGCCCACCCTGAATAGATTCAGGGCGTCAACCATTATGGTGAGAGGAATATTGGCTGCTATGCTGGCGTGAGAATTCCGGTCACGCCGATCCCACCCAGATCAATACGGATGCAGTCGGGTTTCTGAGGATATAAATCCCCGTCTGCATACCCCGAAAGACCCTGGGTTGAAAAACGACTCCAGAAAATTGCCATTTCTTAACATGCACTGCCATCGTTTTCGGTGCCTGATAAGTAAGCGGATGATATTTGGGGAAGTACCGGCGATTAGTGTGAAGGACTGATCTATCAACGGAGGATCTATTTTCGGTACCGTCTACATTCCTGGAGGCAGAAGCATAATAACAACAACCCGAGGTGGTGTCAATAATATTCAGGCCGGAATCCCCGCCGAAAATCTGATCGCGCTTTATCAGACGCTGCATGATGCGCGGGAAACCGTGAACGCCTGAAACCAATCACATCTTAGCGGGGTTTTCCGACACAGGATAGAGAACGAGTCCTCGATGCATGAAAAAACTCCCTCCCGGGTGTTCCGGGAGGGAGCAGGTTTTAATCCAGGGTAAAGCGCCCTTTCAGGCGGATATCGCGCGACGAAGAACCCACCAGCACCTGGAACTCCCCCGGCTCGGCGATCCAGGCTTTGCGGTGAGGATCGTAGAACGACAGGGTGCGCTCGTCGAGCGTGAAGGTGACTTCCTGGCTGGTGCCCGGTTTGAGCTCCACCTTGGCAAAGCCCTTGAGCTCCTTGGGCGGGCGCGGCAGCGAAGCCTCGGGGTCCGCCACGTATAACTGGACCACCTCCTTGCCGGGAACGCCTCCGGTGTTGGTGATCGTCACCGAAACCTGCACCGGCTTCCCGGTCTTGACCCTCCTCGGGACTCTCAGCTTGCTGTACTTGAAGGTGGTGTACGATAGGCCGAAGCCGAAGGGGAAAAGCGGTTCGCGCTCGACCTTGTCGAAGTAGCGGTAGCCGATGAAAATGCCTTCCCCGTAGTTGACCTCCCGGCAGCCGGGATAGGAATGGTTGATGAAGGCCGGGCTGTCCTCCAGGCGCTTCGGGAAGGTGACCGGCAGCTTGCCGGATGGGTTGACCGCCCCCAGCAGGACGCGTGCCACGGCGTTGCCGTTCTCCTGGCCGGGGTAATACGCCTGGACCACGGCCGCCACCTGGTCGAGCCACGGCATGCTGACCGGCGCGCCGACGTTGAGCACCACGACTGTCTTCGGATTGGCAGCCGCCACGGCAGCCACCAGTGCATCCTGCTCCCCGGTCAGGTTCATGTCCGGCCGGTCCATGCCCTCGGTCTCGTACGCTTCGGGATAACCGACGAAGACCAGGGCCACGTCCGCCCGGCTGGCAACGGCCACGGCGCGGGCGAGGCGGTCATCCTTGCCAGGCGCGTAAGTGACCCCCAGGCCGAGGCTGAAGTGCATCACCTGCTGGCCCGGATAGCGGACATATTCGAGGCGCATGGCATACGTCTTGCCGCCTTTGAGCGGCCTGGTCACACGCGCGATAACGTCATCTTCGCGGTGCTCCGGGCCGCGCTTGCCGGGCTGGCTGTCCAGCACCAGCTTGCCGTCCAGGTAGAGGCGGACGCTCCCGTTGTGGTAGATGCGGAACAAGTGCAAGCCCTCGGCCGGGACAGTCAGGCTGCCCTCCCAGCAGCCGGAGAACGGGGTCTGTGCATAGGAGGAATCCCCGATGTGCCACCAGAACTCGGCTGCGCGACCGTCGCGGACCTCGCGCGGGCTTCCGCTCAAATCGGAAGTGGTGTAAAACGTCGAACGCAGTCCGGGCTGGCCCTTGGGATCCTTCAGCCAGCCAGCAGGAACGCTGAGCGGCTCGTCATAGTTGTCGCAGCCTTGTTCGTACAGGATCTTGGCCTTGCCGCCGAGCATTGCCTTTAGGCCTTGCAGCGGCGTGATCCGGTAAGGTGGTTCGACGCGTGCCGAGCCGCCGCCCTCGATGACCGCCTCGGTGGCGTTCGGCCCGATGACTGCAATCGTTTTTGTCTTTTTGCCGACTGGCAGGACGTTCCCCTCGTTCTTGAGCAGGGTGATGGCTTCCTCCGCCAGGGCGCGCGCCAGCGCCCGGTGCGCGGGTGTGTTGACCGAGCCTTTGGAAGTCAGGCCGTCCATGCGCCCACTGAGCAGGACGAGGCGCAGCACCCGCCGGGCGGCCTGGTCGACGGCTTCCTGATCCACCTGCCAGTTGTGGATCGCCTCCCCCAGCATGCGATAGTATTTGGCCGGTCCGGGCATTTCCAGGTCCAGGCCGTTGGCAACCGACTCGAAGATGGTGTGGTTGGCGCCCCAGTCCGAGACCACCGCGCCCTGGAAGCCCCATTCCTGCTTCAGGATATCCTTCAACAGGTAACTGTTCTGGCTGGCATAGACGCCGTTGATGCGGTTGTAGGAGCACATCACCGTCCAGGGCCGGGCTTCCTTTACAGCCATCTCGAAGTGTGCCAGGTAGATCTCGCGCAGGGTGCGCTCGTCGACGTTCGAACTGGCCCGGTGACGCTCGATTTCATAGTTGTTGACGGCGTAATGCTTGAGCGACGTCCCGACGCCGCGGCTCTGCACGCCGTTGATATATGCGACGGCCGTGCGGCCGGCCAGGTAGGGGTCTTCGGAATAGGATTCGAAATTCCGTCCGCCCAGCGGGTGCCGGACAATGTTGATGCAGGGTCCGAGCAGGATATCGCAGTTCATGCCGCGCGTCTCTTCGCCCAGCGCCTGTCCGACCTTCTCGACCAGCTCGGGGTTCCACGAAGCCGACATGGAGATGCCGGTGGGGAAGCTGGTGGCCGGTCCGACCTTGCGCCCGACTTCCGGGTTCGAGGCGCGCACGCCGTGCGGGCCGTCCGTCATGGTGATGGAGGGGATGCCCAGGCGGGGGATGGGAGCCGTGTTCCAGATATCCTTTCCGGAGAGGAGGGAGATCTTCTCCTCCAGGGTCAGCCTGGCAAGCAGATCGTCCGCGCGTTTTTCGATCTCGTTCGGTTTCATAAATTCTTCCTTTTTATGTCGGAATAATATCGTTGCAAGCCGTTATTTCAGAGATTGCTTGCTGCGGGTTTCCTGGAGCGTGTTTTGCGGAATGCGTTTGCCCAACAGGTCCAGTGACAGCTCGATGCACTCGCGCGCCTCGTCAGGAGTGGCCGTCCCGACCGTGACCATGTCGCACTCCCGGATCGTGCTCCAGACGAAGGCCAGGCCGGCCACCGGCAGGAGCTTTCCAGCTGCCAGCGGCTTGATGGTCATGACCGGCTTCCTGGCCTCCTGGATGATGCGCATGACCCAGTCCGCTTCCACCTGCATCAGGAAACCCGCCGAATTATAAATCTGGATATACGTCTCCACGTCTGCGTTCATTTTGTCGGCATAGACGATGGTCTCGGGCATATGGGTGGAGAGGCCGGGGATCATCCCCCGCTCACGGATCAGGGTGGTATAGGTAGCCAGATCGCGGATCGTGCCGCTGCGGCGGTCGACCAGGGCGTCGGTGACGCACTGATGCGGCATGCAGAAAGTGGCTCCAAATTCAGCGCACCGGTCAAATGCCTGCTCGGCACCCGGGTCCGCCTGCGGGCCGAACCCGAAGCTGGGCGTATAAATACGGATCAGGCGTTTACCGGTGTGCTGCTCGGCAGCGCAGATGGATTGCTCGAGGTGCTCCGAAAGCGGCCCCATGACGGCATCGATGCCGTACTCGAGAAACACTTCGAGCAGTGCGGCAATGCGTTCACGGGTCTGGTACTCTTGGATGAACCTATCCCTGGCCAGGCTGGTGTGCGAGTAACCCAACATCCAATTGCTCCCGATGATCAGGCGCGGCAGGCTCACCCCGCCTACGACGGTGCGCGGAAAGTCGATCTGGGTCATCGCAATCTCACTTTCTCCATATGAAGGCAGGGCATCAAGGGCCAGGCGTCACTTCTCTTCCGCCGAGAGGCGGGAGGAAAAGTCGGCACAACGTGAGTTCTTGCATAAATCGGACGGCTGGTCTATTTCCGTTTAGCCAGCTCCTTTTGCTCGTACGCATGGATCTCATCCATATAGGCGGAACCGACAGGCACATCCCGCCTCAGGCAATAATAATCCCACACTGCGCCGAAAGGCAGGCCTTTAAGCTCCTCGAGCAGCGCCAACCGGCCGGTGTAATCCCCGGAAGTCTCCAACTTTTTCATCTGATCTAACGGCTCGAGCAGCGCCAGCAGCAAGGCGCGCAGGGCGTTGCGGGCGCCGATGGTCCAGGCAGCCACCCGGTTGATGCTGGCATCGAAATAATCCAGGCCGATGTGGACGCGCTCCAGGAAACCACCCCGCACCAGCTCCTGCATGATGGCCTGCAGGTCGTCATTGAACAGCACCACGTGGTCGCTGTCCCAGCGCACGCCGCGGCTGACATGCAGCAGCAGCTGGTCGAGGTACAGCAGGACCGAGGAGAGCTTGTCGGATATGGTCTCGGTGGGATGGAAGTGGCCCGAGTCAAGCGTCAACAGGACGCCGTGGGTGATGGCATAGCCCAGGTAGAACTCATGCGAGCCGACCACGTAGGATTCTGACCCGAGGCCGAAGAGCTTGCCCTCGACCGCATCCCGGTTGTAACGCGGGTCGATCTTTTCCGCCAGGACCCTGTCCAGCGAATCCCGGAGCAGCTGGCGGGGCGTGAGCCGATCCACCGGCACGTCCTTGTAGCCGTCCGGGATCCAGATGTTGGTCACGGCGGGAGTGCCCAGAGCGCGCCCGAAGGCCTCGCCGATCTTGCGTGAGGCAACGCAGTGCTCGATCCAGAATTTACGAATGCCCGGATCGTAGCTGGCCAGGGTGAAACCGCTGGCGGCGAGGGGATGGCTGAAGCAGGTCGGGTTGAAGTCAACGCCGTGCTTGTTCTCCTTCGCCCAATCGATCCATGCCGAGAAGTGCTCTGATCGCAGCTCATTGCGGGGGATCTTCTTCCCGCCGGTTTCGGCGTAAATGGCATGCAGGTTCAGGCGGTGATGTCCGGGCAGCAGACGGTAGACCTGATCCAGGTCACGGCGCAGCTCGTCGGCGCTGCGCGCCTTCCCCGGATAATTCCCCGTCGCGGCAATCCCGCCGCTTAAAGCCGCCTCAGGGTTCTCGAACCCGACCACGTCATCACCCTGCCAGCAGTGCAGGCTGATCGAAATCCTGCCCAGCCGTTCGATAGCCTGATCTGTATCCACGCCCAGGGCGGCGTAGCGTTCATTCGCCAGTGCATAAGCTTCCTGGATTTTTTTCGTTGGTTGCATAAGACCTCCTATTAAGCAGAATGTGCATCGTGCGGCTCAAGTACTGTCATTGTCGCAAATGAAATAAATACTACCATTGTATTTCCTCTTCGTTCAATCATCTGCACCCACCAGGAAAAAAACTCAGGCAGGCAGGATTCGCTGAACCGCCCCTTCCGCAGCCGGAACAAAAAGGGCAAACAGGACTGCCGCCAGCAACCGGCCGGCTGCCGAGCCGATGAAAATCGCGTTATAACCCCATCGCCCGATCACCCACGCACCGCAGGCCGCACCGACCGCCAAGGCCAGCGTGACCAGGATCTGGTACACCGCCGAATAGCGCGCCCGCTGGGCATCCGGCGTCAGGGTCAGCAGAAAGTTGAATGAGACCAGATTGAATATCCCCCACAGCGCCCCCCCGAACAGGTTGAGAAGCACGACCTGCCACAAACGTGTAATGAACACCCAGCTCGCCGGCAGGATCGGGATGAGCAGCATGCATAACATCTGCATACGACGCGGCCCGATCCGGTCGGCGACCTCGCCCATCCTGCGCTGGAACACCATGCTCGAGATGGTTGATGCGATCGTGGTCACTCCAACCATGGACGCGGTGAACTTCAGATCCTGAACCATACGCACGCTGAAGAAAGGTCCGGCGACATTGATCGAGAAGTTCCACAGGGTCATTACCAGGCACAACCCAACGAAGGCCGGATGAGCCCTGATGTCTCGCAGGGCACTTCCCAGGGATGTGGGCGCTTCCGTACGTGCCAGCCGGTTATGCGGCTCTCGCAGGCGCCAGAAACTGTAGGTGGAGAGCATTCCGAGTCCGAAGGCCAGCAGGAAGGCAATCTGGTAGCCAATCGGCGATCCAAGTCCCGTGATCAGCTCGCCAACCAGGAAGATCACCAGCATGCCAACGATGCCGTAAACGAAATTTCGCGCCCCGAAATAACGCCCCCGGCCTTCGATCGGGACCATCTCGCCCGTCATGGACATCCAGGCCGGAAAACCCATGTTGCCGCCTGCATCGTGCAGGATCGACAGGGCGATCGCCGCCCAGACCAACTCCTGCCCGTGGACGAGGACGGGCAACAGTGCCAGGATAGGTATCGCCAACCTGGCAACCAGTCCTCCAAAGGCGAGGACGATCGTTTTGCGATGCCCGCTCTTTTCAACTAACATGGCGCCGGAAAGCAGGACCAGCGCGGCCATCAGGCTGGTGAAAGAGCTCATCCAGCCGATTTGCTGGCGGGTTGCGCCCAGGGCCAGGAGGTAGATCGTCAGGTAAGTGATATAGATGTTGTCACTGGCAGTGGCAAACAGACCATCAAAGAAGAACCAGTACAGGTTGTGCTTGACCTCCGCGGCCAGCGGAATGGCCCATTCTCCCCCCCAGGTGAACTTCTTGAACCTGCGTCGCAAGCGGGCGAAAACAACATAAGGCTCGGGTGGAAGCATAAAAAAGGCTGCGCTCAGATTTGTTCGAAATAAGGCATATCCACGATAAAAACGGTCGCCCGATGTTGTCCATCTTCCGCTGGACGGCAGACCTGGGGCAGCATCTCGACGACATTTTGGACCTGCGAATCTTCCACCCCTGTCAGAAGGGTGACATTTCCATGGCGCAGGAACCCCCCTGCGCTGGCCATGCGTGTGACGCGGTAGCCGTTCTCCACCAGGGCCTGAACGGTGCCTTCACCATCCAAATAACGAACGATGATCATCATGAGTTTCATAAATGCTCCATTAGAATTGGACGAAGCGTTCAACGTTCATGGTATAGACCAATGCCCCGCCGACCTGCGCCTCGACCATGGGCAGACTGCTCACATCCGAAGGGATGTGCATTTGCGCTGGGATGTATTGCGTGTACGGCTGGCAGCACTGATGCACGATATCCAGCAGGTCTGCCATCTGGGTCTGCCCAATCCCCAGGAGAAGGCAGACCATCGGCTCCTGGAGCATGCCGCCAGTGCTGTCAATGACCGTAAAATAGAATTGCGTCTGGCGCAAGCGGCGCATCAACTGGTCGGATTGGGATCCGGAGACGACCAGGATCACCAGGCGATCGATGGAACGAGGAGAGTTCATCGATTTTTCGCATTTCTGGTCATGGTCATAAGCCGGTTTGCCTTCCAGGAAAGCCAGGTCGACTGGCATGCCCATGCCTGAAAATATCGTAAAGATTAAAGCGCCACTTTTTAAGACGCTCGAAAGCCGAATCCCAGGCATCGCCGGTCCTGGCACTCTGCTGGCGGCGCGGCAAGAAGGTTTCATTTTCAAAGGAGGCGCGTACAACCGCCCGCGCCTCGTCCAGGGATGCCAATTTACCAAGGGCCACTGCCTGTACGATCAGATTACCGATGGCAGTGGCTTCCACCGGGCCGGTGATCACTTGCCGGCCGCAGGCATCGGCCGCGAACTGGGAGAGCAAGCGATTCTTGGCACCGCCACCGACGATGTGAATGGTCTTGATCGGCGCGCGGCGAAGGACCTCGAGCTTTTCGAGCACCCAGCGGTATTTCAAGGCGATGCTTTCCAGAGCGCAGCGCAAAATGGCACCTTTATCCTCGGGGATGGGCTGGCCGGTGCGCTCACATTCAGCCCGGATGCGGACCGGCATGTCGCCCGGCTTGAGAAACTCGGGACGATCCGGATCGATAATGGACCGGAGCGGGGCGGCGGCGTCCGCCATGCGGGTCAGATCATCGTAGGAAAGCTCTTCGCCCTGGGACGCCCAGGTGCGGCGGCACTCCTGAATCAGCCACAGGCCCATCACATTCCTCGACAATCGGAAAGACTCCCCGACCCCACCTTCGTTGGTCAGGTTGTACTCCAACGCACGCGGCGTCATCACCGCCCGGGGCACGTCGATCCCGACGATCGACCAGGTCCCGGAAGAGATCCAGGCAAAATCGGACTTCTCGGCAGGTACCGCCGCAACGGCAGAGCCGGTATCGTGACAGGCGGGGGCAATAATCGGGATGGGTTGGATGCCCAATGCTTCAGCCACCGCCGGTAAGAGGTCCCCAAGTCGCGTGCCAGGCGGGACGATCCTGGGAAAGATTTGCACCGGGAGTCCCAGCCTCTCCAGCATCGGCCTGGCCCAATCGCCGGTCAGGGGATTGTAGCATTGAGTGGTAGTGGCATTGGTAAACTCACACACTTTCCGTCCAGTCATCCAAAAATTGAACAGATCAGGGATGGTCAGGAATGTCCTGGCGGTCTCCAATTTGGGCGAGTGCTGTACGACCATCGCCAGCAACTGGTACAGGCTGTTGAACTGCAGGAACTGGACACCGGTGGAAGCAAAGATTTCCGGGCGCGGCACCCTGCGGAAGGCTTCGTCCAACATGCCGTCGGTCCGGCTGTCGCGGTAATGGTAAGGGTATTCGAGCAAAACATCCTGGGCGTCCAATAAGGCAAAATCAACCCCCCATGTGTCCAGGCCGGCACCCCCCAGAGGAGTTCTTTGGGCGGCTAACCTCAGCCCACTTTGAATTTCAGTCCAAAGACGCAGGATGTCCCAATGAAGTCCATCCTGCAGGCGGACGGGGCCGTTGGTGAAGCGATGGACCTCCTCGAGTTGCAAGGTTTTTCTTTTAAAATGGCCCAAGATCGCCCGGCCGAATTCAGCGCCCAGATCGATGGCAAGAAGGTTGGCGGTTTTCATCTATTTCCTCACATGCGCACAGCTTGGTGATAACTTGTAACGGTTATATCCGTCGAGGGAGTACATAATCTTCGCATGGGATCATGCGCTCGAATAACCTGGCGGTATCAACGATGGCGTTTTTTGAGGGCCTTTGGCAGGAGCGAAAAATCCATCGGAATTTTCAGATGAGGAACATTATTAAGCACGAACAAGTCCACGACACATCCAACTTATCTTAGTATAATCGAATTCACAGGGAGCTTCAAAAAATAAAGAAATGGAGCTCATTAACCTGGTGAGATGAGAAAACTGCCCGTTAGCTCGGACACCCGATCTTGAGCACATTTCGCCTGCCGGTCGGGCGGTCATTGATATAGTCCGCAAACAGGTATCCTATGCTGAAGATCTCTGAGATCCAATCCGCCCTCCAATCCGGGAATTTCGATGGACTGCTGGCCAAACTCTACGGGAGTGATTCGGCCAACCTGGATTATCAACACCGACGCTATGCCCGCCTGTTGGGGCTGTTTCGCGCCCGCTTCCCTCAAAGGGACCAGGTGGAGCTGTTCAGCACCCCAGGCCGGACGGAAGTGGGCGGCAACCACACCGACCACAACGCCGGCCGCGTCCTGGCCGCCGCCGTCAACCTGGATGACCTGGCGGTCGCCACTCAGAACGAGACGGGGGTCATCACCCTCCAATCGGAAGGCTACCCCGATTCGATTATCGACACACGCCAGCTGGAGATCGTCGAAAGTGAGAGGTACACCACGGCAGCCCTGATCCGCGGGGTGTGCGCCCGCCTGCACCAGCTCGGCTACCGCGTCGGCGGCTTCGACGCCTGCGTCACCAGCGATGTGCTGAAGGGTTCCGGTATCAGCTCCTCAGCCGCCTTCGAAGTGCTGGTTTGCACCATTCTGGATTCCCTCTACAACCGTGGGAGCCTCGATCCAATCCTGAACGCACAGATCTGCCAATACGCCGAGAACCAATATTTTGGCAAGCCGTGCGGCCTGATGGATCAGATGAGCTGCGCGGTGGGCGGATTCGTCACCATCGATTTCAAGGACTTCGCCCACCCGCTCGTCCGCAAGGTGGATTTCGACTTCGCCGCCAGCGGCTGCTCGCTGGTCATTGTGGATACCGGCGGGAACCACGCCGACCTGACCGAGGATTACGCCGCCGTGGAGCACGAGATGAAATCCGTGGCGCACGCCCTCGGCGGACAGGTGCTGCGCGAGTTTTCCCGCCAAAAGGTGCTTGACGAAATCGCCTCCCTGCGCACCAAGGTCAGCGATCGGGCTATCCTGCGGGCACTGCATTTCTATGCTGACGACCAGCGCGTCGTTGAAGAGGTGGCTGCGCTGGAGGCGAATGACTTCCCGCGCTTCCTGGAGCTGGTGGTCGAGTTCGGGTCTTAGCTCGTGGATGTTCAACCAGAACTGTTACTCGCCCAGGAATTTCGAGGTTCAGGGCATTCCGGTGGCCCTGGCGGTCAGCGAGAGCCTGCTGAAGGGACGCGGCGCCTGGCGGGTGCAGGGCGGCGGCTTTGCCGGCACGATCCAGGCCTTCGTACCGGACGAATTATTGGATTCCTACCTGCAAAAGCTCAGGTCCATCTTCGGCGAAAAGGCCTGCCATCAGATGCTCATCCGTCCGGACGGCACGACCTGCCTCAAATTCGCCTGAAGGCCACAGACACGAAGCTCTCTACCCTTCAGCCCCTGATTACAAGGAAGCTTCTTACTGAACTGGAGAAAGCAGCATGAAGAACATCGCTACACCGGCCTGGCTGGAAGAGGCCGTCTTCTACGAAATTTACCCTCAGTCGTTCTATGACGCGAACGGCGACGGCATCGGTGACCTGCCGGGCGTCCTCGAAAAGCTCGATTACATCCAATCTCTCGGAGTGACCGCCGTCTGGCTCAACCCGTGCTTCGTTTCGCCTTTCCAGGACGCCGGCTACGACGTCGCGGACTACTACAAGATCGCCCCGCGCTATGGGACGAACGAGGATGCCCAACGCCTGTTCGCCGAGGCGCGCCGGCGCGGCATCCGCATCCTCCTGGACCTGGTGCCGGGACACACCTCCATCGAGCATCCCTGGTTCAAGGCCTCCTGCCGCCCCGAACGCAACGAGTATACCGATTGGTACGTGTGGACAGAATTCAGGCTGGAAGTGGGACGCCCCCGGGCTGCACGTTGTCAGCGGCTTCGCCGATCGCGACGGCTCGTATATCACCAACTTCTTTTATTTCCAGCCGGCACTGAACTACGGCTTCGCCCACCCGCAGGAGACCTGGCAACAGCCCGTCGACGCCCCCGGACCACAGCGCGTCCGCAAGGAGCTGCGCAACATCATGAAGTTCTGGCTCGACCTGGGCTGCTCGGGCTTTCGGGTCGACATGGCCAGGTCGCTGGTCAAACTGGACTGGCACGGCCAGGAGACGGTCCGGCTGTGGCAGGAGATGCGCGCCTGGCTTGACCGGGAATACCCCGATGCCACCCTGGTCTCCGAATGGAGCAATCCCTCGCTTGCCATCGCTGGCGGCTTCCATATGGATTTCCTGCTGCACTTCGGATCGGCGGGCTACACCTCCCTGCTGCGCAAGCCATATTCGGGTTCCAAGGACTCGGACAAGTACGGCTTCAGCTTCTTCGATTCCCGCGGGCACGGCAACATCCTGAGTTTCCTGGATGAGTACCTCCCTTACTACCAGAAGACAAAAGGCAAGGGCCTGATCTGCCTGATCACCGGTAACCACGACATCAGCCCGCGCCTGAGCCGCGACCGCTCCCCCGCCGACCTGGAGCTCGTCTACCTCTTCCTGATGACCATGCCGGGCGCTCCGTTCATCTATTACGGCGACGAGATCGGTATGCGCAGTCTGGACGGGCTGCCTTCCAAGGAAGGCGGCTTCCATCGCACCGGCGCCCGCACGCCCATGCAGTGGACCGCAGGCCTCAATGCCGGTTTCTCCTCTGCCCCGGCCGAGAAGCTCTACCTGCCGATCGATCCCGCCCCCGACCGGCCAACGGTGGCCGCCCAGGAATCCGACCCGGCCTCGCTGCTCAACCGCGTGCGTGCCCTGATCGCCATGCGCAAGGCTCACCCGGCTCTATGCGCCAGCGGCGAATTCGAGGTGATTTATGCCGAAGGCGGCAGGCTGCCATTCGTTTACAGGCGCCACAAGGACGGGCAGACCATCCTGGTGGCCCTCAACCCGGCCGACCGCCCGGCCGAAGTCACGCTGCCGCCGAAGACCGTTACAAAATCCCCGGTGACGCTTTACGGGAAGGATGGAGCATTGGCCAAGAAAGCGGCCGGATGGCAGTTGTCCCTGCCGGGGGTTTCCGGTGGGGTCTATTCGATCTAAACTTCGATCGTGGAACGACCGGCGTCTGACCCAGGAGTGATCCGTGAAAAAACCGAAGATCCGCAACCGGTATGGCTATTTTGACGAGGCCACACGCGAGTACGTCATCACCCGCCCGGATACCCCTACGCCCTGGATGAACTACCTGGGCGAGGGCCAATACGGCGGGATCATCTCGAACACCGCCGGTGGGTACTCGTTCGACCGGGACCCGCGCAACCGGCGCGTGACCCGCTACCGCTACAACGCCATCCCGGCGGACCAGCCCGGGCGTTACGTCTACCTGCGCGACCAGGAAAGCCGCGAGTACTGGAGCCCCACCTGGCAGCCGGTGCCGGAGCGTAAGCTGGATGCCTACCAGTGCCGGCATGGTGCCGGATACACCCGCATCACCAGCACTTATCTTGGTATCCGTGCTGAACTGCTCTATTTCGTACCCACCGGCGCCTCTCCTTTCGGGAGAGGCGAAGCACCTTGCGAGATCTGGGTCTTGCGCCTGCGCAACACCTCCCAGCGTAAACGACGGCTGCGTGCCTTCAGCTATGCCGAATTCAGCATGTGGAACGCCGAGGTCGATCTGAACAACCTGGACTGGGGCCAGCACATCCTGCGCAGCCGGGTCGAAGATGGCATCATCTTGACCGACACGCGCTTCCGACCGACGACGACCTTCTTCGCCAGCAGCCTGCCCCCGCTGGGTTTCGACACCGACCGGGAGATCTTCGTCGGCAGCTGCCGCGACCTGTCGAACCCGCTTGTGGTCGAGACCGGCAAGCCTGCCAACTCCCAGGCTGCGCGCGGCAACAATGTCGGCGTGCTGTGCCACGACATTCCCCTCAAGCCCGGCGAGGAGAAGGAGATCATCTACCTCCTGGGCGTGACCGACGTCCCAGAGCAGATTGCGTTGGTCGTCGCCGAATACCGCCAGCCGGAAAATGTCAGGGCAGCCTTCGAAGTGCTCAAGGCCGATTGGGATTCCTTCCTCGACAAATTCCAGGTCGAGACGCCCGACGCCGAGATGAATGCCATGCTCAACACCTGGAATCAGATCCAATGCCGGGCCACGCTATTCTGGTCGCGCTTCGTCTCGGCCTACGAGACCGGCCTCGGCCGCGGCCTGGGGACGCGCGATTCGGCCCAGGACACGCTGGCCACGGTCCAGAACGCCCCCGACCGTGCCCGCGACACTCTGACCATGCTGTGGAAGCTTCAGTTCCAGGACGGCCATACCTGGCACCAGGTTTTCCCGCTCACCGGCGAAGGCGGGGTGGGGCTGGCGGCCGAGTTCCCCGAATGGCCGCAGTGGTTCTGCGACGACCATCTCTGGCTGCTGATCGCGGTATGCGCCTACCTGCGTGAGACCGGCGACTTCGCCTACCTCGACGAGCGCATCCCTTACGCGGACGGCGGGGAGGCTGACTTGTGGGGGCACATGCAGAGGGCGGTTAGTTTTACCCTTCAACACCGCGGACCTCACGGTCTGCCACGTCTGGGTTTTTCGGACTGGGACGACACGATGGACCTCGACCACGGATCCGGCAAAGCCGAGAGCGTAATGGCCGCCCAGCAGTTCTGCCGGTCGATGCTCGACCTGGCCGAATTGTGCGAGGCTCTCGGAAAGGCCGAGGATGCCCAGCACTTCCGCCTCCTGAAAGACGAAATGGCCGAAATCCTCAACCGGACAGCCTGGGACGGCGAATGGTACGCGCGCGCCTTCGACGATGAGGGCAAGCCAGTTGGCGTGAGAAGCGAGGCAAAGCACAGGATCAACCTGAATACGCAGACCTGGGCAGTCATCGGCGAGTGCGCCCCACGGGAACGCGCCGAGCAGGCCATGCACAGCATCCACGCCAGGCTGAACACGCCCTTCGGCCTGGCCCTCCTGTGGCCGGCGTATACGCAAGGGGACTTGCGCGTACGCGGCACCACCACCTACCAACCCGGGGCGAAGGAGAACGGCGGCATCTTCTGTCACACCAACACCTGGGCCATCATCGCCGCCGTCAGGCTGGGTTGGAATGCGCTGGCCTACCAGTATTACCGGCAGCTCATGCCCCTGGCCCGCCAGGACAGCGAGGTCTTCAAGGTCGAGCCGTATGTGTATTGCGGGAACATCTGCGGGCCCGAGCATCCCCAGTTCGGTTACGGGCGCAACGCCTGGCTCTCCGGAACCGCCTCATGGATGTACGTTGCCGGGACGCAGTGGCTCCTGGGCATCCGCCCGACTTTCAAAGGCCTGCAGATCGCCCCGGTGATCCCGGAGGAGTGGCCGGGTTTTACCGCACGGCGCGTCTTCCGCGGCGTGCACCTACCACATCACTGTGGAACGGGCCGGTAAAGGCAATGCCGTCTCGCTGACGGTCGACGGCAAGCCCTTGGAAGGTGATATTGTCCCCTTCCCGGCCAAAGGGACGCATGAAGTGCACGTGAACGCGGTGGTGAGGTAGACCGGCCTGGCGCATAAAGCAACTGATCATTCCGCCATAAATGCCAGGCGTCACTCATCCGTATGGACGCCGGGACGGTCATACCGCTTGCGGACGCTCAACCCGATCTTGGATAAGTCAATCCATAATCTCAAAAGAGGATTAAACCTTTAGGGTTTTACCCGTGCGCTGCGATTCCAGCGCCGCGGTAAAGAGCTGGTGGCTTACGGTGGTTTCCTCCGGCAGGGCGCAGCGCAGGGGCTGCTTCATCCCCACGCCGTGGACGATCTCGTCACAGAAGGCTGCCCACATCTGCAGAATGGCGTCGCTGAAACCGAACTCGAAGATGCTCCCGGAGATGGTCGGATAAGCCGAGGCATATGGAAGGTCGAGGACGTGCCACTCCTGCGGCCCACCGGGGGTGTAGGGCAGGAAGCGCAGCTGTTTAGGATTCTGGGTGCTGAACTCGGCCGAGAGGGAGGTGCCCCGGATGTTCAGGAACCAGGTGTTGCCGTGGCCGGGAGCAATGCGCTTGAACGACAGCAGCATAGGGAACGGCTGCTCGGCGGCCGTCACCTCACAGGCGAGGATGGCATTGTCCCAGGTTTCACAAGGGACAAGTTTACCGTCCTTGCCCGGGCGCTCTTCGACGATCTTGGAGAGCAGGGCCCGCAGGTTGGCTGGCTTCCAGCCGAAGCGCAGCGGCAGGTGCAGGACGTGCATGCCCAGGTCGCCCATGCAGCCGTACTCCCCATTGGTGGCAACCTGCCGCTTCCAGTTGATCGGCTTGTTCGGATCCAGGTCGGAGGAGTGCCAGAAGCCAGCTTCGACCTCGATGATCTTCCCAAAACGGCCCTCGCGCGCCCATTGGGCGATGCGGTAGGCCCCTGGGAAGAAAGGGAACTGCGACGAGCAGCGCACCAGGATTTCCGGGTGCTCCTCAACCGCCTGCAGGATGGACCGGTTGGCAGCCTGGTCGATCCCGAACGGCTTCTCGCCGAGCAGATGTTTACCCGACCGGATCACATCGCCGTAGACCTGCCGGTGCTGGTCGTGCGGCACGGCGGAGTAGACCGCCTCGACCGCAGGCGAGGCGAGCAGGGTACGGTAATCGACGGTGACCAGCTCCAGGTCCGGCAGGCTGCGCTCGAACCACCCAACCGCCTCGCGGTTCAGGTCGCAGACCGCGACGATCCGCGGGGCAAAGTCCAGGTCCAGCAGGTGGCACCAGCGTGCGGCAGCGCTGGCGAACTCGCGCCCCATCAGCCCGCAGCCGATGACACCGAATTTGATCACCCTTTGAGCCATCTGTCCTCCGGCGTCTGTGGATGGCTAGCCATAGCCCAACTCTTTCTGCACCTCGTCGATCGCCTCTTCGATGATGCTCAAGCCTTTAAGCGCCACGTCGTCGTCCATGATCAGCGGCGGGGACATGCGCAGGATGTGCCCGGCGGGGATCCAGGCCAGCCCCTTGCGAAAAGCCTTCTGGTAAACCAGCCGCCCGGCCTCCTCGAAAGGCTCGCGGGTGGCCTTGTCCTTGACCAGCTCGAGGCCCAGCAGGCAGCCCATGCCGCGCGCCTCGCCGATGATGGCGTACTTGTCCTTCATCTCGTTCATGCGCTTGAGCAGGATCTCGCCCAGGTGGGCCGAGCGTTCGCAAAGGTTTTCCTCCTCGATCACCTCGATGCTGGCCAGGGCGGCGGCGCAGGCCATCGGGTTGCCGCCGTAGGAGGTGCTGGCGCTGATCTTCTCGATCGACATCCTTGTACTTTTCGGCCACCAGCATGGCCGTGACCGGGAAGCCGTTGCCGAAGCCCTTGCCCAGGGTCATCACGTCCGGGACGGTGTCCCAGTGCTCCATGGCGAACATCTTGCCGGTGCGGGCCATGCAGGTCAGCACCTCGTCGGCCATCAGCAGGATGCCGAACTCGTCGCACAAAGCGCGCATCTTCTGGATCCAGCCGTCCGGCGGGACGACGCTGCCCGCCCCAGCCCTGGATCGGCTCGAGCACGATGCCGGCCACCCGGCCCGGAGGTCTCTTCTTTGATAACGGTGCGGATGTAATCCACGCACATCAGGTTGCAGTCGGGGTAGTTCTGCTGGAAGGCGCAGCGGTAGCAGTTGCCGCGCGGGACGAGGAAAAAGCCCGGCGCGCGCAGCCCCTGGCTGGCGTCCAGCCGCGCCAGACCCGACCGCGCCCATCGTCTTGCCGTGGAAGTCGCGGTGGAAGGAGATGAACTCGAACTTGCCGGTCGCGGCGCGCATCACGCGCAGCCCGGCCTCGACCGCGGTGGTGCCCGAGTCGTAGAGCTGCATGCCGGTCAGCTTCTTCCCGCCGCTGCCCATCGTGATCTCCGCCATCTTCTCCAGCAGGCGCATCTTGATCGGCGTGGTGAAGTCGTGGGCGTTCATCAGCTCGCCGGCAGCCTTCTGCACCGCCTCGGTGACCTTGGGGTGGCAGTGCCCCAGCCCGGTGACGTAGATGCCGGACGAGAAGTCGATATAGGTGTTGCCGTCCACGTCGGTCAGGGTCACGCCATGGCCCTTCTCGAAGCCGACCGGGAACAGGCGCACCTGCGAGGAGTAGCCCTTCATGTAGCGGGCGGCTCGCTCGTGAACTTCCTTCGACTTCGGCCCCGGCGGAGGGACGACGATGTGGGGTACCGACCTGACGTCGACTTTGGCCCAATCTTTATCGTACATGTTTATTTCTCCTGGCTTGCACTCTACATCAAGGCACTTCAATCCCAATAACCTGCACAGGTCGGCCAATCGCGCCCGGTGTTCGACGGTTGCCGCTACCTGGCGGCTGGCCGGACTGGCAAGCCAACCAGGGCAAGGATGTCGAGGCGATTCATCATAAAAGTCAGCGGTCGACCACCGTCTTGATGCCCAGCAGATAACACAGGTCGGCCAACTCTTCGGCGTAGTCGCCGAAGACGGCCGCGAAGTGCTGCGACTGGACGTGGTCGAGGATCGAGCGCACGCTGCCATCCGGGTGGAACTTGACCGACGGCCAGGAGGGCAGCGGCACGCCCATCTCCACCCACTGCGGCGGGGGCTTGCCCTCACCGGTGACGATGTGCATGCGGTAGCCCTGGTCGTCCTCGGACAGGCAGGCCAGCGTCATACGGCCGGTCTTCATCGGCCCGCAGAAGACCAACCCGTCGAGCAGGACGGTCGAGATGGGTTTGACTTGCGGTTTGCCGGCCATCATCTGCATCGGCACCATCCCGTCCACCCCGAGCAGGATCCATTCCGGATCGTGCTCGTAATGCTCCAGGAAGGTCACCGGCTCGTCTCGCCGGAGAGTCCCTTGAGCATCAGCTCGGCCACCAAGTTGCCGACGTCATCCTCGTCCACATAAGGGTAACCGGCCGTGGCGACCAGCGCCGAAGGCACGCTGTGGACGGCGTTCATGTAGGCCGGGATGCCCTCCACGCACTTGTACGAGACGGCGCTGAAATTCTTCTCCTTGCAGATTTCCACCGTAGCCAGGTACATGCGGATGGCGCGCTCGACGGCGGCGTCCTTAGGCTTGCCAAGCGGATACTCCCAGTCTGTGGTGATGCGGGCGACGGCCGCCTTGACTTCCTTCTCGTGCAGGGCGTCCATCTTGCGGTCGAGTTGGAGCATGTCGAACGACTCGACCTCCACCCCGGTGATCTTGCGCAGGCTGGTGACGTTGAAGCCGGTGGTGTACAGGCCCATATCGTTGAAGCCCAGGATGCCGACCCGGTCGTGGCGCAGCTTCTTCATCACCTGGGCGGCGCGGCCAAACTTGAGGATGCCCCGGCACGTCCATCGGCCGGTCGGGGCCGTTGAAGAGGTACTTGAACTTGATGCCCCAGCGCTCCATCGGGTAGCGCAGCGCCGTGGACCCCGCGCCGGCCGCCGGCGAGATGAGCGTATCCCCCTCCGTAAAGCCGCCCTTGCTGTAGAGCACGATCGGCTCGTGGCGGAACTCGTAGAGCAGTCGCGTGGCAGCGCGCGGGTCGATCCAGTTGATCACGTTGACGATCAGGAAATCCCAGGGCTGGCTTTTCAACTCCTGGACGGCGCGTGACTCCTGGCCGAGCGCAAAGACCGGGTCGGTGCTGACCAGCTCAATCCCCGCCTCCTGGAGTTGGCGTTCGGAGTCGGCGGAGATGGTTTTCAGGCGTTCCGGGACGTAGAACTCGGTCCCAAGGGAAACGTAGCCGGCTTTCAAGGGTTCCATCGCAATTCTCCTCGTCTCACGAACATGTTAATTTCGGCACCCACCTGCTCGACTGGACCGTGCACTTCCACTAGTGCTAGGTCGATGATTTCCGGGGTGTCTGTCTTCATAACCAGGACGGCGACTGAATGGAAGCAATCACAATCTGCATGTCTTCTTCGCTACCCAACGGGGGAGGCTGGGGAGCCTGACGGTTATAAAACATCGTCAATCACCTGTTTCAGCTCCGGCAGATCCAGGTCTTTCTTATCGAGAAAAGCAACCGCTCCCGATTCCAATCCCAAGCGATGGAATTCCCGGTCGGGATAAGCGCTGATCAAAACGATCCTCGACCCGGGCGAGATCGTCTTGATGCGCCGGGTGCAGCGGATCCCATCCTCATCCCCCAGGACGACATCGATAAAGACCAGCTGCGGGGTCAGCCTGGAGACGATGTCCAATGCTCCCTGGATATTCCCGGCTTCGAAGAGCGTCGCCTGCGGGCAGATCCTGCCGATCATGTGCAGCAAGTGGCCGCGGTAACGGGCGTTATCGTCCACAACCATGACAGCGATTTTGTTGAAGTGTGCGCTATCCTTTACAGGGGCCGCCTGGGCAGCCTGCCTGCCGGATAAAGCCAGCAGTTGCGGCTGTTGAGCAACATATCGCACCGCCTCCAGACGGCTTTGCACGTTTAGCTGCCGGTACAACCGGGTGAGGTGATTCTCGACGGTCTTGACGCTCAGTCCCATCTCCTGGGCGATCGACTGGTTGTCCAGGCCATCCCGCAGCAAGGCCAGCAGCTCGCGCTGGCGGACCGTCAGGGGAGGTACCGGTAGCTCTGGTCTGGTTTTACCCACCAGCTTGTCGATGATCGAGGAGGAAAGCCAGCGCTCACCCGCCAGGACCCGTTCCAGTGCCAGCTTGAGATCGTTGAGCGGTTGATCCTTCAAATGATAGCCGTCAACCCCGGCGTTCAATAACCCTTGAACATAAATATCATCATCGTAAGCGCTGACGATCAGGATCTTCATCCGAGGATAGCGTTCGTGGATCTGGCGGATCGTCGAAACCGGCTCGAATTCGGGCATGGTCACGTCGATGACCAGGCAGTCGAACGGACCATCCTCGAGCGCGGCAAGCACCTGGGGCCCGTTTTCCGCCTCAGCCAGCACCCGCAGGCCTGGGAGCTCCTCGACAATTTTCCGGATCCCGGCCCGCACCACGGCATGGTCATCGGCCAGTAAAACTCGGATCTCGTTCATCAGTGATATTGATCACCCTTCTTGGCCTTAATCAGATCGAGGCCTGATCAATAAATCCTATTCAGGGGAAATCCCCTAAACAGGCCAGGGGTTTGTTCAGGTCAGGGCTCTCCGATTCATGCTATATTATAAATAGATTAGCAAGTAATAACAGCCCTATCCTATTTTCGCCAACGATCGTTCAGCGCCGATCGGAAAATACTATGCGGGTGTCCTTGAAACAAAATTGGCTCCGCTGGAGTAATCGGCAGGAATTATTTGTCTTCGTTCTCCTGCTGATCGTCATCCTGTTCCTCAGCTTCACCACCGACACATTCCTCAGCTCGAACAATCTACAAAACGTCGCCCGAAACTTCGCCTGGATCGCCATTCCGGCTTTCGGCGAAAGTTTGGTCATTATTGTCGGGGGAATTGACCTGTCGGTCGGCTCGGTCATGGCCCTTGCCGGGCTGGTCAGCGCCCTTTCCCTGCGCATCGGCCTACCCAGCCCGCTGGCTGTCCTGGCCGGGTTAGCCGCGGGATGTTTGGTTGGCTGGCTTAACGGGACGCTCGTCGGTCGGGTGCGCTTTCCGCCGTTCATCGTCACGCTTGGGACATCAACCATCGTGCGCGGGGTCATTTACGGGCTCGCCGGAGGCTGGCCGGTGCGTGACCTGCCGCCGGGTTTCCGGTTCCTCGGCCAGGCAAATATCGGGCTGGCTTCGCTGGCGATCCCCGTGCCGGTCCTGGTGGTGCTGGTTCTGGCCCTGCTGGTCAGTGCCTTGTTGAATCAGACCATCCTGGGCCGCTATATCTATGCCCTGGGCGATAACGAACAGGCCCTGATCGTCACGGGCATCGGTCTGCCGCAGATCAAGACGGTCGTGTATACGCTGTGCGGCCTCCTGACCGCCGTGGGCGGCATCCTGATGACCGCCCGCCTGGGCGTGGCTGCACCCACAGCTGCCGTGGGCTACGAACTGGACATCATCGCAGCGGTAATCATCGGTGGCACCAGCCTGTTCGGCGGCGAAGGCAGCACCCTGGGAGTGCTGTTGGGAGCGGCTTTCATGCAGGTTCTGCGCAATGGCCTCGTCTTGCTGGGCTTTCCAGCCTACTGGCAGACCGCGGTTTTGGGCTCTATCATCCTGCTCGCCCTGCTCCTGGATTACTGGCGCAAGAACCGGAGTTCCCAATGAGGACTTGCTGGAAGACTCTGCTGCTGTTCCTGCTCCTGACCGCCTGCCAGACCGCACCCGGCCAGTCAACCAGCCACTCCACTCTGACCATCGCCTGGATTCCCAAGGCGCTCAACAACCCGGTCTTCGAAGTCGGGCGCCAGGGTGCCATCCGCAAGGCGGCCGAGCTAACCGCCGCTGGGCCTCTAGACATCGAGGTCTTGTACGTGGGTTCGGTTGCTTCGGACGGTGCCGAGCAGGCGCGTGTGGTAGATGATGTCATCGCCTGCGGGGTGGACGCCATCGCCATCTCGTGCGACGATCCCACCGCCTGCATCGATCCGATCAACCGGGCGGTCGACGCCGGCATTCCGGTCATGACCTGGGATGCCGATTTGCCCCAGAGCAAGCGCTTCACCTATCTCGGCCTTGACAACCGCAAGGCCGGGCATGCGGGCGCAGAGCTGCTGGTCAAGGCGATGGGCACACAGGGTGATATTGCCGTCCTGACCGGCGTACCCGGTGCCTTAAATTTGGAGGAGCGCATCCTCGGTTTCCGGGAGGAGTTGGCCAAATATCCGGGCATCCACATCATTGCCACCGTGGTCACCAACGACGATATCAATCTGGGCGTCCAGGCGGTGGAGGACACGATGCAGGCCAATCCAAACATCAAGGGCTGGTACTTTGCCGGGATGTGGCCGCTGTTCTCAGAGCGAGGGTCGATGCCCTTGTGGGAACATGCCGCCCTGAAGGGTGGGATGAAAACGGTGGCTTTCGACGCCCTGCCGGTGGAGCTGGAGCTGCTGCGCGATGGCTACCTCTCGGGCTTGATCGACCAGAAGAACTGGTTCTGGGGCTACCAGACCATCCAGATCGTCTACGATCATGTCGTTAATCACCAGGCCTTCCCTTCTTTTTCCGACCTGGGTTACAACATCATCACCCGCAACAACGTCGACGCCATGATCCAGGCTTGGAATGCCAACGATTTCACCCAGCCCCTACCGCCACCCTAAACCATGGAACCTCTCCTGCGCGTCATCAACCTCTCGAAGCGTTTCGGTAATCTACCGGCTGTCAGCCAGGTCAGCTTCGACGTGCAGCCCGGGGAGGTGGTCGGACTGGCCGGCAGCATTGGCTCCGGAAAATCCGTCCTGGTCATGCTGCTTGCCGGGCTGTATATCCCCAACGAGGGCAGCATTTACTTCAACAACCGGTCGCTCTCCTGGCCTTTCAACGCCCAGCGCCTGGGGATCGGGGTCATCCATCAGAAACCCGACCTCGCCGACCGGATGGACGTGGTCGCGAACATGTTTCTGGGGAACGAGAGCGGTTGGCCGGCCAATCTGCATTGGCTGAAGGTCCCCGACCAGCGCAAAATGGAAAAAGAGGCTGAGCGCATCCTGAATGAACTGGGGGTGCCGATCCCCTCGCTGGGCGAGAAGGTCTCCAACCTGTCCAGCGAGGAACGCCAGCTGATCGCGATTGCCCGGGTCCTGACCCAACCCGTCAGCCTGGTCATCATCGATGAGCCGACCGTTTCATTGACCTATCCATTCCAGCAAAAACTGCTCAACCTGATAGACGGCTGGCGCCAGAAAGGCGTGGCGGTGATCTTCAGCAGCAACAACCTGGACCATCTGTTCTCTGTCACCGACCGCATCCTGATCCTGCGCCAGGGAGAAAAGGTGGCCGATCTGAAAACAGACGAGACCAACCGTGAAATGATGGTCGCCTACCTGGTTGGCACGGACGATCGCCAGAATATCAGTACCACCCTGCTCGATTTCGACAGTTATGACCGTATGCGCAAGCACGCCGAGCAGCTGCACTACCACCAGATGCTGCTGGAAAAAGACCTGGCTGCCCAGGACACCCTGAATCTTCAACTGGTGGAGGAGCTGGCTGGCCATATCCAAGCCCTGGACCAGGCGAATTCCGCCATACAGGAAGCCCACCGCCGCCTGCTGTTGGAGGGCGAACAGGAGCGCAAACACCTGGCCAGGGAGCTGCATGACCAGATCATCCAAGACCTGCTGGGAATCAACTACCAACTGGAAGGCGTAGAGACGGAAAACAAGCTGCCAGCGCTGATCGTCGGCGAACTGGCGGAGGTGCGCCAGGGCATTCGCGAGCTGGTTAATGAGCTGCGTCAGATCTGCGGCAACCTGCGCCCGCCGACCATCGACAGCCTGGGCCTGGGCGCCGCAATCCAGTCCTTCACCCGCGACTGGGCGAAGCGCACCGGCGTCAAAGTCAGCCTCAACCTGGATACCAAGCTGGGCCGGCTGCCAGAGGCCACCGAGCTGTCGCTCTTCCGCATCGTCCAGGAAGGCCTGAACAACGTCTGGCGGCATGCCCACGCCTCCAGCGTAGTGATCAGCGTCCGGCACACCTCACCGCGAAACCTATTGGTCTCCATTCAGGACGACGGCGTAGGTTTCAGCGAGGATTTCGACATCACGGATGTTTCCAAGGACGGGCACTTCGGATTGCTTGGCATCAGCGAACGTGTAGCCCTGCTGGGCGGACGCATGCGCCTGCAGAGGCAGCCCGAAGGCGGTTCGCTCATGCAGGTGGAGATCCCGCACCCCCGGGTTGCCAAGGAGGATAAGTCGGAAGAGTAATGAGCAGATAGGGGGGAATCCCCCATATAAAAAGGGGGAGGATCATGAGACATGAGGGCTTGATTTTGCTAAAGTATATTTTGCACTTAGGGTGTCAATGTTTGCTTTGCTCTGATTAGGGAAATGTGTTCGAAAGGAGGTGGAAAGACCGCTTGTCTCGGATCTTTCGGGATGCTGCGGCCGAACAGGAACCATATCCAATCTCACGATCCGTATTCCAACAACCACTTGCTTACATGGGAGAATGAAGAAATCCGCTTTCTTGAAGAGGAGAATGGATAATGTTCAAGAAAATGTCTACCGTAATTGCAGTCATTATGGCACTGAGCATGGTGCTCTCGGCCTGCGGCGCCCCCGCGACCCAGGCACCTGCCCAGCCCCAGACGGTCATCCAAACCCAGGTGGTCGTCGTGACTGCCACCCCGCAGCCAGCACAGAAAAAGCTGGAGATCTTCCACTGGTGGACCGCTCCGGGTGAGCGCGAAGCCGCGGATGCCATGTTTGCCGCCCTCAAGGCTGCTTATCCCGACATCAAGCTGGTGGAAAACCCGGTCCCGGGCGGCGGCGGCACGGAGCACCGCATCGTGCTGAAGGCCCGCATTACCGCCGGCATCCCGCCGGACACGTTCCAGACCCTGGGCGGCGCCGAGCTGAAGGACTATGTGGACAGCGGCGTTCTGCAGCCCCTGGATGACTTCTATGCGGCCACCGGCTACGCCTCCAAGATCCCGAAGCCGCTGCTCAACGCGGTCACCATCAACGGCCATCCTTATTCCGTCCCGTTGAACATGCACCTTGAGAACATCCTGTACTACAACAAGAAGCTGTTCGACGAGCTGAAGCTCAGCCGCCCCGACCGGCTATGATGACCTGATCGCGGCCTGCAAGGCCATCAAGGCGGCCAAGCCGGCCATGACCTGCCTGGATGTCGGCTCCAAGGACAACTGGTCCGACGTCTTCGTGCTCGATACCATCATGATGGAGCTGGGCGGACCGGCATACTACGTCAAGTTCTTCAAGGGCGAAGTCGACGTCGCCAAGGATCCCATCTTCAAGGAGTCGCTGCAGAAGTTCGCCGCATTGCAGCAGTTCTCCAACATGAAGGACCACTCCAGCTTGACCTGGGACCAGGCTGTCGGCGCAGTCGGTGCCGGACAGGCAGCCATGACGATCATGGGCACCTGGGCCATCGGCGCCTTCGTCAAGGGCTCCAACTGGCAGCCGGGTGTCGACTTCGGCGCGGTGAACTACCCCACCAAGCCCGAGCGCATCCTGCTCTTCCACCCGGATACCTACGGCTGCACGGTCGGCGCTCCCGATCCAGCGGAGTGCCTGGACTGGCTGAAGGTCGTGGCTTCGCCCGAGCTGCAGATCCCGACCGATGTCACCCAGGGCGGACTCTTCGCCCGCACCGACATCGATCCGAAGAAGTTCCCGGATCCCATCCGCCAGGAGATGCAGGACTACGTCAGCAAGAACCCGGACAAGCTGATCATGGATCAGCACGGCACCATCCTGCCCAACCCGGCCCAGGTCCAGTATCGGGTGATCATCTCGACCTTCTTCGCCTCCGCTACGCCGGACGTCAATAAGGCTATCCAGGCGACCGCCGATATGATGACGACCTTCAACGTCAAGGCCGGAGCGGCCTGGTACCAGTGGCCGTAAAAATCTTGAAAACCGGCCGAACTGCATACTAGAATTCTCTGAGCCGGTGTTGTAAAATGAACAGGTAGGGATGCATGTTCCCATGCGTCCCTACCTGGCTTACTCCGGCAGGGGCCCAGTCCATCTCAGCAGAGCATCTGGGAAAGGAACTCAACATGATCGGGATCAAGGCGCTAAAACAACAGAGAAGGCGCAATCGACGGACTAGCGTGATGGAGTTCCTGGTCTTTACCCTGCCCCTGCTGCTTTTCCTCCTTATCTTGTACGGCACGTTAGCCTGGAACTTCTACGTCTCGACGGCCAATTGGGTCAGCACGGCCCCGGACTACACCTTCTCCGGCTTTAAATGGTATTCATACCTATTCCGTCAGGACCGTTTCTGGGTCGACGTCCAGAACAACCTGAAGTGGCTGATCCTGGGGGTGGTCCCGACGGTGGCAGCCGCCATCTTCCTGGCTTACCTGCTCGAGCTGGCCCCGTTTCCCGGGGTGGAGTCCTACGTTCGCACCCTGATCCTGTACCCGGTGGCCATGTCTTTTGTGGTGACCGGCACCATCTGGTCGTGGATGTACCAGCCGGAGCGGGGTGTGTTCAATACCATCCTGGGCTCGCTGGGCATCCAATCCCCGTTCACTTACACCAACGACCCAACCACGGCCACCTACTGGCTGATCCTGATCTTCGTCTGGCAATACCTGGGTTTTGCCGTGATCATCGTCCAGTCCTCCTTCCGCACGACCGAGCTGCAGGAGATGATCGAGGCCGCCACTGTAGACGGGGCGTCAAAACCCAGGATTCTCTTTTCGGTCATCATCCCCAACATCCGCTCGGGCATCCTGGTGCTGGTCTCGCTCTTATTGATCAATTCATTGAAAGTCTTTGACATTGTCTGGATCGTGACCCGCAACGGCCCGGGCATTGCCACCGATGTGCTGGCGACCAACATGATCGTCACCGCCTATGACCAGCGGCTGGCCTCGGCCGGCGCGGCCATCGGGGTGATCATCTTCGTGATCGCCTTCATTTTGATTATTCCGTACACCCTCTATGCGCTCAGGAAGTGGTTCGGATGACAAGTAAAAGCACCACCCTCAAGATCCTGGTCATCGTCGTGTTGGTCACGTTGACCTGCGCCTACCTTTTGCCGATCTACGTGATGATCACCAACTCGCTGAAGACGCTGCCGGAGATCCAGCAACGCACGTACATGGCGTTCCCGCAGCTTCCGCAGCTCAAGAACTACAAAGACGCGCTGATCGGCAGCCCGGATTTCCTGATCCCGATGGGCAAACCGATCATCAACTCAAGTATCATCACGGTCTCTGTAACACTGCTGGCGTGTTTCTTCGGCGGGCTGGGCGGCTATTACCTGAGCCGGGTCAAGAACACCTTCACCCGGGTGATCTTCGTCCTGGTGGGCATTGCCCTTTACTTGCCCTATCAAGCCGTGATCATCCCCCTGACGACCATCACCGCCAAGACCGGGCTGATCAACTCGCACTTCGGATTGATCCTTTGCTATCTGATCATCAATATACCGCTGGCCTCAGTGTTGTTGGGCACTTTCTTTCTGGGTATCCCGCGCGAGCTGGAGGAGGCTGCCGAGATGGATGGCGCCTCCAAGATCCAGATTTTCTTCAATGTCGTGATCCCGATCTCCCTGGCGGCTTATGCCTCGGTGGCGATCATCATCTTCACCCAGGTCTGGAACGAGTTCTTCATTGCCCTCACCCTGGTCACGCCCAAAACTCAGACCGTCCAGGTGGCCATGGCCATGACCGAAGGCAGCACCATCTCACCCTACAACCTCCAGATGGCCGCCTCGCTGCTGACCGTGGGCGTGCCTCTGCTGATCTTCCTCTTCCTGGGCCGCTACTTCATCCGCGGCGTGCTGGCCGGGGCATTGAAAGGCTGACGAAGGCGCGCAAATCCCTGAACCTTCAAGATCACTCAGACCTCTGCTTCAACGAGGGGTTTGAACGCCTTCGGAAACGAAAACATGACTCATCCCAAATTTAATCTTGGGATGATCTAAACCGAAAATGATCCTCGCCCATCCCCCCGACCCCCTTCCCAATGCTGGGAAGGGGGTGTAAATTTCGAAGCAAAGGGTGGGGGTTCTTATTCAAGGAATCACCCCAAAATTATTAGATTCGGGGTGATTCATGTTTCAGGCTGGGGGCATGAAGCTCGTCTTTTTTTCAACAAAACCCGCCGCTGAGGCTACAATCTCACTAAGTCAAGTCCCTTTACTTGCCTACCAAATCTTGATAAACTGATTACGCCAGCACACTAGGGTCTGTATGCGAATTCGTATGGTGTCATTCTCCCGGAGGGACACCGGGACGGTGTGAGCGACCGTAGGGAGCGAAGGATCTCTGGTTTATAGGGCACTCTGGTTTGAATTCCGAGATTCTTCGTCGCTTCGCTCCTCAGAATGACAGGTGAAAATGATTTTGCATTCAGGCTCTAAAAAGAAAGACGAAAACGAGTCTCGCAGCATTAATAGGATTTCCGGGAGGGGTTTCCATGAGCGATTCGGGCCAAGGGCCGCGCCTGGTTTTTTCGGACGGTAAAGAAGTATCCGTTGCAGGGCAGATGTTCATCGGACGTTCGCCGGAATGCTCGGTGCACTTGGAGGGAGAGGGAGTATCGCGCCAGCACGCCTTGATCGAGGTGGTCGAGCAGAAGGTAATCCTCACCGATTTAGGCAGCCGCAACGGCACCTGGCTTAACGACCGAAAGATCGACACTCCCACCGAACTGGAGGATGGCGATCGCCTGCGCATCAGTAAAATCGAGTTCCAGTTCCGGGTGGGCTCCGCTACGTTACCCACCCGACCACACAGACCAGCTCCTCAGACTGTGATCGTCTCCGCTTCCACGGAAGTTACCACCGCACATCCGGTTGCTCTCCACGAGAAACGTGGAACTGCATTGTGGCCGGCAGGCGTCCCGACGACATTCGTGCGCAGCGACACCGGGGCCGAGTTCGGCATCAATCGCAATATCAAGATTGGACGGGAGGCATCCAACGATCTGGTGCTGGAGAAAGACGCCAGCGCCTCGGCCCATCATGCCCAGGTGGAGCTGGTTTCCGGGAATGTGGTCCTCAGCGACCTGGGGAGCGCCAACGGCACCTGGGTGAATGGAAAGCGCATCCTTTCTCCAACCGCTTTGGAGCACGGTGATCGCATCCGGATCGGCGACGCCGTGTTCCGCCTGCGCGTGGGAGATCGTCCCCTTCCGCCCCTGGACGCCGCGCTCCAGCCCGTAAAGGCCAAGGGCCAGAGGTGGGCCCTGCCGTTGGTCGGCGTGGGCATCCTTGGGCTGGGGGCGCTCATCCTTTTGCTCTTCGGCGGTCTGCTGGTCTGGCCGCGCCTCGAGGCGAACAGGAGCGCCGCGGCGAGGGCGCAGGCTTTACGAGCCCTGGTGGTGGTCATCGTGCCGGTTGGGGACGTCCAGAATCCGCAGGCCACATCCGCAGGTTCAGGCAGTTTGCTGAGCAAGGATGGGTTTGTTCTGACCAATTATCACGTGCTCGCCGACACGAAAACAGGCCAGTACTACAACAAGGATGGGGTGGTGTTGATCGGATTGAACTGGCAGGACCCGCAGGCCAAGCCGGACACTTTTTACCTATACCGGATTGTGGGGGTCGAGAAGGATTTGGACCTGGCGTTGTTGCAGGCAATTGCCACCGCCCAGGGCGCGGCCTTGCCGGCGGATTTGTCTTTTCCTTTCATCCAGCTCGGCAATTCCGATCGACTGGCGATCGACGATCCGATCACGATCCTCGGGTATCCCGGCACAGGGATGACGACGCCCACCATCACCAACGGCGTGGTCTCCGGCTTCTTCCCGGCGGGAGACCTGGCGCAGGGCTGGATCAAGACAGACGCGGAAATCAGCAGTGGGAATTCAGGCGGCATGGCAATTGACGAAGAGAGCCGGCTGATCGGCATTCCCACCATCGTGGTCACGGGCGAGACCAGCCTGGGCAAGATCGGTTACGTCCGGCCCATCAACCTTGCCTTGCCGTTTCTTCACACTTACTTGCCGTAGTGTTCAGTCACCAACCGGAGGAACGTTATGGAAGACCTGACCGGCAAACAACTGGGGCCCTACCAGCTCGTCGCGCAGCTCGGCGAAGGGGGAATGGCCGTCGTTTATAAAGCCTACCAGCCGAGCACGGAACGCTATGTCGCTCTCAAGATCCTGCCCCGGCACTTCGCGGCCGAGCCCGATTTCATCCGCCGTTTCAAGCAGGAGGCCAAGATCATTGCGGGGCTCGAGCATCCCAACATCCTTCCCGTCTACGATTACGGCGAGGCGGATGGCTATACCTACATCGTGATGCGGTTCGTGGAAGGCGGCAAAACCCTCGCCGACTTGATGCAGGGCCAGCCCCTACAACTCAACCGTATCTGCGACATGCTCTCGAAATTGTCGGCAGCCTTGGATTACGCCCACTCGCGCGGCGTCGTCCACCGGGACATCAAACCGAGCAACGTGCTGATCGACCCGCAAGGCAACCTCCTGCTGGGCGACTTCGGACTGGCGAAGATGTTCACCTCGTCCTCGAAATTCACACTCAGCGGCGCCTTCCTGGGCACACCCACTTATGCATCGCCCGAGCAGTGTCTGGGGCGCGACAACCTGGATGGGCGGAGCGATGTCTATTCGCTGGGAGTGATGTTGTACGAGATGGCGACCGGCCGCCCGCCCTACGATGCCGATACGCCCATGGCGGTGGTGGTCAAACACATCAACGATCCGCTGCCCCTGCCGCGCAAGATCAACCCCCACCTGCCCGAAGGTGTCGAGCGCGTCATCCTGAAGGCACTGGCCAAAGACCGGGAAGACCGCTATCAAACAGCCGGGGAGATGTCGAAGGCGCTGGAAGCGGCGGCCGTCACCCCGAAGGTGGATGTGGCGGCAACTGTGCCTGAGCCGGTGAAGGCCGATTTGACCCCGACGATCGCCGAGGAGCCTCTCCAGGTGCCGCAGCCCACTGCCCCAAAGAGGCGCCGTCTTTCCCCCTGGGTTTGGGCGGGAGGCGCTATGGGGTGTCTCATCCTCGTGGGCGGCATGGCCGTCCTTGCAATGATAGTGATTCCATCGTTGATCGCACCCGAAAAGACGGCCACCCTATCCCCCTTTACCATGCTGGCAACTATAGGGCAAGGTCTATCTCCCATGCTAACTCCCGCCGTGCAGGAACCCGGCCCTGTCGTAACGATGGGCCTGCCGCCCACATCCGGGCCGGCCAATTCCGCGTCAGATTTCACGGCCTGGCAGTTGGAGGAATCCTTCCCCTCCCCCGGCGCGGGACCGACGGGCATCGTTCGGGTGGGAGACGATCTCTGGGTGATCGTGCCGACGAGCAGCCGGATCTACCGATTGGATCTCAAAGGTGCGATTCAAAGCGAGATCAGCATCCCTGCCTATGCAAAGGTCGGCGCGGGCATGGCCTGGGATGGATCCTCGCTCTGGTCGGCCAATTGGGGGAGTATCTACCAGTCGAATCCATCCACTGGCGAAACAGTCAAGAAATTCGATGCCGAAGTCGAGATCGTGACGAGCCTTGCCTGGGGAGAGAATGGATTGTGGGCGATCGACCGCGAAGGCAACCTGATCAAGTACGATCCTACCGGGCAGCGACTGCAACGGCTGGCGCTTTCACTCGATCCCTCCGGGGCGACCGGCATGACCTGGGCAGGTCAACAACTTTGGGTGACAGACCTTCTGGGGAAAATAACCCGCTTTGGAACGGATTTTTCCTCCCTCGGTACCTTCCAGTTGAAAGATTGCATCCAGGGGGGGCCGTTTTACGAAACGGCTCTCTTCTGGGACGGCGAAATCCCTCTGGGCGGCAGACCCCGACCAGAATCGCATCTACCGCTGCAGCCCATCGAAATAGGCCTCTCCCGTGGCACTGCGCCCACAATCGAAGCGCTGATAGGTAAAATCAGCGCTTCAGTATGTCTCTCATGGCGAGTTTATGCCCTGCGCCATTCTTTCCTCTTGCCTGGTATTTAGAACGTAAGCCTATCGTAGCCGAGGACGGCAATCATCTTGGTAATCAATGCTAGAAGCTCATCCGATAATGGCTTCTGGCGGGTAATGACCCGGATTTCCCCCGCGTAAGATCGGATCCATTCCGTGGCCTGAGCGTAAGAACGCGGGACGTTCTTTTTGAGCCAGGGCCAATGGATATATTTTCGCTCCATCTTGCGGATATGGGAAATGAGCTGTTCATATTCGCCGGGGTTACCTTCGGCAATCGCTAATAAAATGTTGGGCGAGCTGACCATGTCATCCTGCTTCACATCCGTAATATCATCCACCACCTGGGTTGCCATCCCATACAGACAGACGATCCTGGCCGCGTTGGCAGCCAGATCCTCAGGAATACGATATAGATAACCGAGAATCTGGCTCCAGGTGGTATACAGTTCACCGGTGGTGATTTCTTTAAATGCCCGGATTTCTTCTGGGGTCATCTTTTCGAAAGCCATCCAGCGGCGAGTTGCCAGCAGATTGTGATCCAGGTAGATGTTAATCAAGCCAGGGATGACTTCGCCATTCTGGTCCTCTTCAGAAAGGCTGCTCAGCCTGCGGTACAGTTCCGTCTTGACGGCTTGAATTTTGGGGTTTTCCTCAACTGCCGGAAGGAGATGGTCAGCCAGGGTTCGGCTGTTAAAACTGTCCAGGAAGGTATCAATCTGGCAAATATAACGGAGGTATATCTCGGCCGGCAGACAGCGGTCCGGCTGGTTAAGAACAGTGGATAGAACATTACAGTACCTGCTCCAAAAAAACAGGTTATAAGCATAAAACCACATCATCGGACGCGGATAGATTTCCGCAAGGCTGGGCCAGGTGCGTTCTACCAAATTACGCTGGAAAGTTCTCAAGCTGGCATACGTCTGACGGAAAATCGCCGGACCGGCCAGGAGCAAAAACGGTAGGTCGGCCAGCCTGAAAAGGTCCATTTTGCCGATGCTTTCGCAAGGAACCTTCGAAAACATTGCATACATTAAGGTATGCAGATAGGCGCCAAGCGATTTCAGGCGAAAGTTCATGTTCATTTGAATAGATTTTTAATAATATCGGGGAGCATCCCTTTTAGCAGATCGGTAAGGGTTTGACCACCGGTCTGACCAGGTAATAAGCCGACGACCAGATTGATAAGGGCTGGGACGAACGCCGTAACAATCACCTCTCTTATCCCATTGGTAGTGATCGGCCACTCGGGGACTGCATCCACTTCATCAATCATCTTCTTAACGCTGGCAATGTTTTCGTAGGTCTGTTCCAGTTCGGTTTTAAGTTCCAAGGCTTTCTTCTTTATATCATCACTACCTGCATGGTTCACTTCCTGGGCTATCGCTGTTTTATATCGAGTGGTTAGCCGGTCAGCTTTGTTAAAAAGCGCATTCTGGGTCTCCAACAGGTTTTCGATCTGCAAATTTTTATCGCGGATAATCGCACGATGAGCAAAATAAACGGGCAAGAACAGCGAACAAACCGTTGCGAAGGAGGCCAGGAGGGAAACACCTAAATTGGATAGGATGATAGTTGAATTTATCTCAAGGATGGGCTTCGCCGCACAAAGAATGTTTGGAACCGATACGGCACGGATTGGACCGACTAAAGTGAAAGCAAGCAACGCCCAAACCGTTAATCCAAAGCTCAAACTGGCGATCGCCCGCAAGGTACGAATATGGGATAGCTTCAGCCGCAGAGTCAACAGATCATGCAGCAACAGCATGACGCCCAGGATGCCAACCGCGCCGCTGCCCAGGACGAATCCACCCGCGAGAATATCAATAAAGGCATAGTAGCTTTTAAAGAATAAGGGAACCGGACTGGTCACCCAGACATCGCCCAACCAAATCCTATGCTGCCATAATTGGTTCAGGTTTAGATAATTTCCAATGGCGACAATGACTGAAGCAACCAGGATCACCCAAACACGGTTTGCCACTCGATCGGCCCATTTTTTTATCTTGCCACCAAATTCTTCGGGGGAGGATTCAAAAGCCGGGTAAATTTGTACCAGGCATTTTGGAAAATAAACCGCGAACCAGGCATAAGCACCCAGCGCTATGATCAGTCCCCCGGGATATGCCAGCAAGTTACATCCAAACAGATAGAAATTTCCTAATGATGCTGAAATTATCCCGCCCAGAACAAAAATCACAAACGGTATTCCAAATACGACAACGACCGGCGGTAGCCGCTGCAACAACCAGAATACCCAATTTTTAGAAAAGTAACCCCGGATAACATTTTCGTCCATACAAATAGTATTGTACCTTTCCTCCTATAAGTCAAGCGGTTATTCCCCGGCATTCCCATGAAGTGTTGGGCGGCAAGCAAGAGGGATCAGCTGCATAGAAGTGCCGGAATCAAAAAGACTCCGGCGAGAGTCGGGGTCTATTGTCGGTTAATAATCACCCCACTACGCGTGAGGCGCGATGAGATCTTAAAACTAATGGAAGGATTACTTGGCTCCAGGTATAAATACCCGGCCAGACATAAGCTGAGATGCGGTTATGAGTGCAAGAAGTTCAAACCACCGGGCGAATTCTGGAGAAAACGAAAGGGACTGAAACAAGGATGGACGACAAGACCCGGGTTTGTCAGCTTCGCAGCCCACTCCAGACATCCAATTTCGTTCCGACGCGCTGGATGACTTCATCGGTAAAATCCGTCGTCGACAGACTGCCGCCCAAATCCGTAGTGGCTTTTCCGGCGTAGACCGCCTCGAAAGCCGACTCGTAGATGGCACGCGAAGCCTGGTCCGCCTGCGGCGTTTGGATATAAGTAAGCAGTGCTGCGCCAGCCAGGATCATCGCCATCGGATTGGCGACGTTCTTGCCCTCCAGGGCGGGTGCAGTCCCGTGAGGAGCTTCTGCCATCACCACCTTGATTTGAGAGGTGTCGTCGAAACCCAAGACCAGGCTCTCCGAGCCGGCAATGCTTCCGAACATTTGCAAAATCATGTCAGACAGCAGATCACCATCCCGGTTGAGCGTAGGGATGACCAGCGCTTCTCCCCCGGTTTTCATCAAAAGGGCCAGGGTGGCATCGATCAAGAGCGGCTCATAGGCCACGTCGGGATGCCGGGCCGCGGCCGCGTCCAGCTCCTCCTTGAACATGCCTTCATATACTGGGCTGACGGTGTACTTCGGGCCGCCGAAGACACGCGCCCCATTCCGTTTGGCCAGTTGGAAGGCGAACTCGGCCACACAGAGACAGGTGTTCCGGCTGATCTTGGAGGTGCGAAACGCCAGCTCGTCCCCGCCCGGGGTCGTTTCACGCCACTCCCTGGCGCCGTAGGCGTCGTCCACGGCCATGCGGACGATAGCAATTGGAGCGTGCACCCCTCCCATTGGGCGCATGCGCGGGATGCGCCGGCCGGTGCGCAGGATCACCTTCCCATCGATCTCTTCCCGCAAGATCGCATTCGGGCTGCCTACGTCGTCCGAGTTGGGCGGGGTGATTGTGGCCGCCTTCAATCCCAGGCCTGTCCGGCACATCGCAGCGGCTGCTTCTCTAACTATTTCATTCTGCGTGGCGCGCCGCTTTGACAGGCTGAGGTCGAAGTGCTGGAAATCCAGCCGCAGGCCGATCGCTTCCGGAACCAGCAAGCGCAGCGCTTCCTGCAACAATTCTTCGCCGGTCTGGTCGCCATGCATCACAACAATCGTACGAACGCTGGTATCAGACAATGCAGAAATCCTCATCCTAGATACTTGCTGAGATATCCTTGGTCCAATTCATACAAATATATGCCCTGATTTTATCACGCCGGGAGTTCGCCGGCGGTTCATCTATCCCGGGAGTGTCTGCGGACTGTCCGACCTTAGGACCCGCCCGGGAGCTTTGGCGCGCACCCATGGTCCCCCGGAAAAGAACAACCCAAAGTACAAGAGAACCGGCTCTCATAAGACACTCCCGCCCTAAAGGTTGAATGCACCCTTTAGGGCGGGAGAGTTTCAGTTAGCAGAGATGAAATCTGTCGCAGCAGGTTTTCCAATAGATTTTGTAAAGCGGGATTTACATAAGGTTCTTTTGAGCTCACTCATCTCTCCCCCGCTCCCCTACCCGAAAATCGGCATTTACATAAGCTATCTTTGGATCTGATCCCCCCTCTATTTCCCACTTTTACGCCATTGACTGAGACGCTCACCATTCCTAGGGCTCGTAGTTAATTTCCGGTGTCTTTTCCAAAAACCGACCAAACGGCAGAGCGGCTTTTTCGACCATATCCCGCATGGCTTGACTGGGTGTTGTATACAAATCGGTTTTCACCAGGACCTTATCTCTGCGAACCGCCCGTTTCCAGATCCCCAGCGCCTGGCCGTTCGCCACAATCACGGGCCGGAAAATCCCGTTCTGGGAAACTGCCCGGGATAGAATTCCAGGGGGAAGCACGACGCCCCGATCCGTGTAGCTGATAAGGAATTCATCAAACGCGGGAAGCAAATAAGCCGATTTTTCCTCTCCTGGGGAATTTACAAAAGATTTGGGCAGCCAGTACGTGTGCCCATCGATCGTTTCCGGAAAGAAATCGGATTTCACCAGTTCCAGTGCAATTTTTGCCTGGCTGGCCGTTAGACCCGACCACCAGATAAAATCGGTGAGAGTGGCCGGGCAACGGCTCAGAAAATATTTGCTGGCCAGGGCGGCGAGCGCGGTCTCTCGGTCCAGGGGTTTCTTGTGCGGCACCCTTTTTTCGAGCAGGGCATAGGTTTGCTTGCCGGCCCGGGTAGCACCGCTGCACACGATCCCGTCCAGTTCCGCCCGCACGAAAAGGTGGGAAGCCCGATTATGGTCGGTCGCAATTTTCGCTTTTCCGAGTTCCGCCACCAGCTCTTCGCGGGTCAAATGGCGACCGTCCCGCAAGGCTTTTCCCAAAACCGCGTTGCTTTTCCTGAAAATGGCCTCTGAAAGTTCCAGCTCATTTTCTCTAGACTTCATCGAAGCTCGGATTCGAGGGGCGGTGAGCGCCAGCAACCAGTAAATGTCGTCAGCGGAGACGAAATGCCAGGTCGGCCGCAGCAAATGGGTTCGGAGGATCTCGCCGCGGCGGATGGCGCCTTCCACGTCCTGGTCGGTCGCACCAGGAAGGCGGATACCTAGGGCCCATTTCGCCATGGCGTAATCCTGGGCCTGCATCGCCACCATCGAATCCAGGACGTCTTTGAATGTCTTCGATCGGCTATTGGCAATTTGTTGGCTGGTCAGCCGGATCCGGGCGATATCAGTCAGGGGCATGGCGTTTCTTCGAGTGGGTTTTACGGGAGGGTCGAAATCCATGGTCTGATTCTACCGGACTTCGCTGAATACCATAGGAAATGACTCGGACATTTACATAAGCTATATTGGAGGGTAATAAGGGTAAAAATTGGCTATCAAAAAGAAAGCAGGCGGCGCTTGAAACGCATCTTACCTAAGACACCGTCGTTGCGCAACACCTGCCCGCATTCAGGCTTGTTAGTGAATCACCCGGCACCTCCGGCCCTGCAACAGGTCGAATTTAATGGTCGCGACGAATTTAATATGTATTATGAATATGAACTACCATTTACATAAGCTATTTCGGGCTCGAAAAATCGCACTCCAACAATCCCCATCCCCATATGATGTGAAAAGGAAGTGTTTCAAATTAGCAATAACACTATTTTCAGTATCAGTACTACCCAACAGTATGATACCGCGGGCACCGGGTTATTAATCTTCCTGCTCGCGCTGGTACCTAGCATCCGGAAATATTTTGCAAATAGTTGATGAAATATCCACTCGTTCAAATAGGCCTATCGCAAGCTGTCGCATCTCCGAATGATAAATTGCATGCCCTCGGCCCAGTGTTGAGAGCCGAGGGCTTTTTTTTGTGTGAAGGCGCGCCGCGGCTAGGCAGAAGCCGTTAACCGTGGCTGACTTTCTGGAGAGACGTGCCGTGGAAAAGCGCATTTTACACGGCCGGCCGAAATCGTGGAACGCAGGTAGATACGGCCCCAGGAGGAGCCCGTATCCTCCGGGATGCTGACCCCGGATGGAAAACTATGGTCGATGCTTAGGCCTTTTTCACCAACGCATCGCGTCCCCAAATCCACAGGGCGCCCAGACCGAAGAACAACACTGCTACTCCGAACAACCAACCGATGTATGGCAGCGCCACCAGAACGGCGACAACCGGAACGCCTACCAGCAGAGGCCAGATCTTATGCTCGCCCAGCCCAGGCCTGGCCGCATTGAGGATCAGTTTGCCGATCAGCATGCCGATGGTGACTTTCGTGAGCCATGCGGTGACCAACACGAAGGCGACAATGAGCGCGCCGGCAATTGCCAGGCCGGCAAAGACGGCCGCGGCGGCAAGACCTCCGAGCGTCAGGAAGCCGAAGATCACTCCGGCCAGGACAACCACCACGAGGAGCACCAGCAGGGCGAAGAAGAAGGCCGCGTAAGCCACGACGCCCCATCCCAGGCTCGGTAAGGGCCGGCCCCGGACCTTTTCGGCCAGCGCCTGGACGAGCTTCGGAGCCAGCCAAGCCAGCAGCAGGCCGATCAGAATCAGCGTCACGAAACTGCGCAGCAAGTTAAGGAACCAGCTGCCGATCCTTTCGGCCGCGGTCATCGGTCGGGGAACGGCACCCGACCTGGCCGGAGGCAGAATGCGTGTCACCTGCCCGCCAACCACGCCAGCCGGGATGGACAAATCCTTGGTCTGGGTGTATTCCAGGGTACCACCGATATGGGCCGCCGGACCTACGGTCAGGCCGGCATTTACCGTTGGCAAAGGTATGCCCGCCTGCGGCATGTATACCGACGGCGACGGCCTACCGCTCCCAACCTCACCGACAGCCGCTTTGACATTCCCGCCGACCTTGCCGCGCAGATCAAGCCCGCCGCCGGCGAAAAGCAAATTCCCCGTCAAATCGCCGGAAAACAAAGCCTGTCCGCCGGCGAAGACCCCATCCCTCCCGACGGATGAGCCCGGGCGCGCCTCCAGGCTGGCGCCTGCGGCGACCATATCATGGCCGATGCTGGCGTTCTCCCCGATATACAACGCTGCGCCGGCAATGCGGGCGCTGCCGGTCACCTGGCCGTTGATAATGACCGTCTGCCCGGCAGCCATCAGGCTGCCGTTGACCGTGCCGTTGATGGTGATCCGGCTGCCGGTCACGATCAGGTCACCGTTAACGGTGCCGTCCAAGGTGAAATTTGCCGCGGCAACATAAAGGTCATTATTGATCGTATCACCTGCGGCAATGACAACATCCTGACCGGTCCGGCCGTCAAAAGCAGCGACCGGGACAACCACGGTCAGCGTCAGGACAGCCACGAGAATAAGGGAAATCGCAATTTTTCGGGACATATGGATTCTCCTGCTTGAGCTTCACTAGTCATGAAAAGTTTAAATCATATTATATATACGTCCGAGCCAGAACAGGAGTCGCGTCCGGCTTGGCCAAGAAGATTGAGTAACAGCCTGACTGTCCTAGCCACCGATCCTGCTCTGCGTCATTTCTGGATTGGCACCAGAATCCCCGCCACCATCCAGAATAGTACCTCAGTCTGAGTTGCGAGTTGCTGGTTGATGCGGCCAAGCAGGTCGCGATCCATTCGACCGATAGGATAGGGCGGGACGATCCCCAAACCGACCTAAAGGGAGACAACGATCCAATTGGCCTAGCCGTACCGGATAATCTCCAACAACCTCACCGAGCAGGCTATCGGATGGATGAAAATACGCGCCTGCAAATTGTACACATGTTGTGAAGGGATGGCTTTCAAGAACATCCATTTTCATAACCGATTTTTCGACTTGAAACACCACAGCACCTAGCTCTTCTACCCAATATATTGAAAATCAGGGCACTTTTTATACGGATAATATTCAACTAGACTATCCGGATCAATTCTGGGGAAAGTCGTGTAATCGCGGCAATAGAATTGCAAATATCGGATATGGTATAATATAAGTTATCCGATACCGATAGCGAAATAACATGATTGAATCCCGATTACTCAAACGACTTGATGCAAAGAAAGCCCAATTGGATGGACTCCGTCCCCTCCCGGTTGCATCTATCAACCGCCTGAGAGACGAGATCCTCGTCGAGTGGATCTACAACTCGAATGCAATCGAGGGAAGCACCATCACGCTTCAGGAAACTCGCCTGATTCTTGAAACCGGTTTAACCGTTGGCGGGAAATCTTTGCGTGAACATTTCGAGGTGATCAACCACAAAGAAGCCATCCAGTATGTTGAAGACTTGGTTCAGAATACTGAGCCTATTACTGCTCTTCATGTACGCCAAATCCATAAGCTTTTCCTGACGAACATTGACGACGAGAATGCCGGCAGCTACCGAAAGACACAGGTCCGCATCGCCGGCGCACCGTTCATCCCTCCTGAATCCTGGCAGATCACCAATTTAATGACCGAATGGAACGATTGGGTCGCGAGCGGAGAGACGTCCTTTCACCCTGTTGCCTTCGCCGCACAGGCTCACCATCGGTTGGTCGCAATCCATCCATTCATCGATGGGAATGGCCGTACCGCCCGGCTTTTGATGAACCTGTTGCTCATGCGCAGGGGTTATCCACCAACCGTCATCCTGCGTGCCAATCGCCGGCAATACTATTCTGTTCTTGCGCAGGCCGATTCCGGAAAAACAGACGCATTGGACAATTTTGTCGGACGGGCAGTGGAAAACAGCTTAAATCTTTACCTGGAAGCCTGTACGCCCAGAGTGAAATCACCCGGACCCGAGAACAAATGGATTTCATTAAGGGAGGCCTGTGTTGGTACTCCTTACAGCCAGGAATATCTCAGCTTGTTGGCGCGCCTGGGTCGCATCGAAGCCACTAAAAGAGGTAGGAACTGGTACACAACCAGACAAGCAATAAAGGCGTATCAAAACTCTCTATGATCTTCTCGATTTTATAATATCCGAAGGCGTTGGTGCATAGAATCGGTTGATAGGATTTGAACAGGCAAAGTACGACCCGAAAGAAAAATCGGTCAAGCGATCTTGTAACTCTGCGGCATACCCAAATGCGTCATTGTGTTGAGAGCTGCACAACGGATCATCGCCTGGTTTGTTTGAGTTTCGATCCGGCGCGTGGAAAGTTGGCCGCCGAAGATGGTTTTATAGCGGAACATGGCGGTTTCCGCCAGGGAGCGACCATGATAGCCGAAATCATTTTTCCAGGCGGCACGTCCGTATTTGCGAATGTAGCGCAAGTTCTCATCTCGTTTGAGACGTTCTGTTTTTGAATTACCATGTTGCCAGATGCGCGCATTCCTGCGCGGTGGGATCAACACTCTGGCTGAAGGTGCATATTGGTTGAGGCTCTTGTACATACGCCGTTTGTCGTAAATGCCATCTGCGGCAAGGCTGTCAATGGGTTGTTCGATTTGCATGAGCATAGCTTCCGCCATGGCCTCATCACTGACCCCGGCTTCGGTCAGTTCGGCGGCTTGAATTTCGCCGCTGTGGCGATCCAGAGTGAGATGGAGTTTCTGCCAAATTCGCCGCTTCGATTTGCCATGGGTTCGCACTTTCCATTCTCCTTCACCGTAGATCTTGAGCCCAGTGCTGTCCATGACCAGATCCAGGTGTCCGTTGGCTCGCCTGGGCAAACGAACTTTTAGCGTTCTTCCACGCCTCGATAAAGTCGTGTGATCTGGAACAGGCAAGGCGATCTTGAGCAATCCAAACAATGAACTTGCGAACCCTTCAGTAGCCCGGTTGGGCAAGTGAAATACATTTTTCAAGGTCAGCATGATCTCAATCGCCTGGACACTGTAATCAAACTGACCACCTCGTCGTAAAGGACCCCGGTAAAACCATGCCTTTTCAAAGCCATCCGCTATCCAAACTGTCAAGGAACCGCGTTGTACCAGCGCACGGTCGTATTCCGACCAGTTCCCAACACGGTATAATTCTTTCCGGCGTGAGCGTGTCTTCTTTGTGTTAGGCATAACCGAAGATTATACGTCTCACGCCACTTTCTATTCATGCACCAACGCCATATCCGAATATAAGGTATCCCCTTGGGAGCACTATGATGTGCAGGTGCTCACAAAGCTATCTTGGTTGAATGGGCATAATGACCATGAAAAAACCCCGCTTGGTTTTTTACCTAAGGATTGACGGTCTCCTCCTTCTCGGCCGCCCACCGGCGCCTCACACCTGCGCTTGCCGCAGGTGAAGGTGAAGCCGTCCATCTATGTCTTGTTTCAGGGGTTCAATGCACTCTGGGGCGTTTGTGATCCTGCGGTAATCATCCATCGATGGAATATAGACCATCCGGCCTTTATAATAATGCTATATTCTCATCAATTTATTACACGAGGAGTTGCCGTCTAAACACCTAACTTGCCAGGTGTGTAAACGGTCAGCAAAACTTTCCTGCCCCTAATGGCCATTAATCTTCACCGCCTCAATCACGTACATCTGGCGGTCGATGCCGCTGGCTCCATACGGCTGATAAACGGGATTGCCAGTATATTTTTCTGACAGCTTGTTGATGTGGTCACGCGCACCATGTGCCTCGTCTTTAAGCTCGCCAACGTACCCTTGAATCTCAATCCAATGGCCCGTATTTTGAGGATCGATCACAAGCAACGACAGTTTGGGATTGACCCGCAAATTCCGGGCTTTTTTCGTCGCCGCAGGCATATTGACTCGAACATACTCACCATCGAAATCGCACCAAACAGGAACACTGTGTGGCTGTCCATCCGGGTTGACGGTGGTTAAGGCACATAGAAGTGGTCGACTAAAGAGATCATGAAATTTCTCCGGAATGGGCAGTGACATTTGAAATAGTCCTTTACTATACGATTAGAAGCAAAACAATCGATCTCGCTATCATTCTATCATTCCGCGCCTCTATAGGCAATCTTGGTTGAATAGGCACAATCGATAGATGGGATAACTAGTTTATCCGATTCTTGATTATCCACTTTAATGCTGGGGAACAACTCAAATCCCAGCTGTATATCCCCCTGATCCAGCCCTGACTGCCATTCTGCAAAGCACGCACCTACCGCCAGATGCACCCGTCTGCATCAACAGGACCTGCGAGGACAATAAATTCATTCTGGGTGTGTGGTTTCACTTCTTTCCGTTGATAGCGCTGGGGACAAACATAGCTTCGAGTGGTTGTATAAACTCTCATTTTCATAAGTTTTTTACTTTTCTTGTCTTACTGCTATCGTCTTGAATCCTATGTAATCTAGAATCAAGTTCTCTTTATCTCCTATCAGACTATGTCCTTTTTCCAAAACTTCTTGGACCAGCTGAATAATTCTCCCCTCCCCATCCCAGTTGTCCACCAATATTCCTTCCGTCCCGACTTCTTTGCGAACCCGATCGGCGACAAATGAGCACAGCCAAATATCATCGATATAACCATAAGGCCCTTCAATTTCCTCCGGAATGATATCGACTGGCAGGATAAAGTAGGCTATCGCCGCTAACACCAACGGACGCATTGTTTTGGGAAGTCGAGGGTCGTCCAATAGCTTCGTGAGCAGACGATATAGTGCAGGCGCCTGGGAGATCAAGTCATCATACCGGCCTTCATAGCTATTAATATCTTTTTGGAGTAGTACGTCGAAGGATCTCATGATTTACCTCTTTTATCTGCTTGGAAATGAGGGCAGATGGCCCGAAACTCCGAACAGTTTTGACAATATGCCAGGCGAGGCAAGAATTGCTGTCCGTGAATACGAGTCAGGAGATCGGTCAGCTCAGCCTTGGCTTGGTCTTTATGCTCCGACGTCCAGTCCCAATGTACAACTTGCCCGTCTTCCAGAAAATGAGCTGTCAGGCGGGATACTTGAAAACCTTGCCCAGATTCCATGCCAAGGGCATACAGACTTAACTGTAACGCTACACGCTCCATCTCTCCAGAGGTAGAGGCAGAGGTCTTGAAATCCACAATCTCAACGCCCTCCCCCACTCCTTTGCGGATCAGGTCCACTTTCCCTAACAGCACATCCTCTCCAAATGGAAACGAGAATATTGTCTCAGCTGCCTGAGTAAGCTTGAGTTGGTCTCCATATCCTTGCAAGTATTGAGCGAGCTGATGGACCGCAGCTTGCTGAAAAGCCGCTTCCTGTTCCGGCTGGCTGCGCGGGGTGGAAAGCCAGGTCTCCTTCACCAGGCCAGGTAATTCATCTGATAAAGTAATATCACCACGCAAGGCGCGCTGGTGAAGGGCCTCCAAACAACGATGTACATTGGCGCCAAAGTCGACCGGGTCCAGCCAGGGGACTTCCAACCCATACACCACTGCAAACTTATAACGCATCGGGCACTGCAGATAGAAAGCCAGTTGAGAAAAGCTTGTCCGCGGGCGCGGCTCGCCCCCGGATTGCGGCTGGCTTTCGACCTCTTTGACCTTTTCTTCAGAAAAAACCGCCGCGGCTCGCAGGTCGGAACCAAACATTTCTTCCAAGAACGGACTGGGACCACCTCCTCGCTTGTTGACCACGTCAGCAGTACCTACAACCAATAAATCCCTGGCGCGGGTGGCGGCTACATAGAAAAGCTTTCGCTCGTCCACCAAATGGGTATCGGTTACGCCCGGCTCGGGTCCACCGCTGGCACACAGGGAATAAGGGATATCGTAAGGGTCCCCGCGCCGGCTGGACGGCAGACGTCCATCCATGGCTGCGCCTAGCACAACGGCCGGGAATTCCAAGCCCTTCGCCTGATGGATTGTCATGATCCGCACAGCGTCGTTTGCAGGAGGTAGGGTTGGGTCTACGCCGCTGTCCTTGACCAGTTTGAGATACTCACGGAATGGATAGAAATTGCGGGTCGATCCATATTCATCCCACGCAGCAATCAATCGGCTGAGCACGCCCAGGTCGGATATAGCTGTGGGATCACCAATATTTTCCAGGCGCGCTACGCACTCCGTCGCCGCCAGCAGGTCATAGAAAATTTCCAATGCCGAAAGGTGTTCCTGTGCTTGTACCTTTCGCTTGATTGCAAGTAGGCGCAACAGTCGTGCCCGGTCTCCTTTGTCCTTGACCCCGATGTCTTTTATTGCCCGTTCCCCCTCCGGCAAATCATATAAGCTTTCCTTGTAAATTTTCAATGCCTCGATGGTCTCTCGGCCGAATCCAACAAGTGGATCACGCAGGAATTTATCCCCCCAGGCCTTGGTCGTACCCAGGAAATTGAAAAGATCGTAGATGCGGGCAATTTCAGCGCGCTCGAACAGGCTGGCATCTCCGCTCACCTGGTAAGGGATCTTTTCAGACGCCAGGGCCTCGGTATACGGCTCTGCATACGATTTCACACTGCGCAAAAGGATAACCACATCCCCATAATGGGCAATCCGGCCAGCCTCATGCAGCCGCTGGATCAGATGTACGGCGGCCTCTGCCTCCTCCGGTGCACTGTGTTCGTATACCAGCAGCACTTCGCTGCCAGGTCCACGCACAGTATGCAAATCCTTGGGGAAGCGCGCCGGGTTGTGATTGATCACATCCAGAGAATGGTCAACGATCGGTTCCCGGCTGCGAAAATTGTGCACGAGCTTGACAATATGTGTGTTAGGGTATCGCTCGGGGAAGGTGAGGATGTTCTTCACCGTTGCGCCGCGAAAGCGATAGATACCCTGATCATCATCGCCCACTACGGTCAAATTCCTTCCATCTCCTGCTAAGGATGCAATGATGCGCTCCTGAGCCGCATTGGTATCCTGGTATTCATCCACCAGGATTGTTCGATATTCCTTGCGGAGTTCTTCGACAACCAATGGGCGGTTTTCCAATAAAGAAAGAGCATGGTACTGCAGAAAGGCAAAATCGACCAGCGAATTTTCTCTAAGCCGATCCGTATAACGTTGGTAGGCTTCTGCGATCGTCTCACATTCTTTCCATAGATCGACTTCTTTCTCAGATGCTTGTGTAAGTTGACTGCCGTACCAATCGATGAGTTTATCCGGATTGACCAGTTCTTCGGTAGCCAGGTTAAAAGCCCTCAAAACTGCCGCGAAGAAATCCTGCGGCCTTCCTTTGACAATCTCGCCCAACCCGAGTGTATTGCGGTTTGAGTAAATAAATAAAAACTGCCCGGTCTCATCCAGCAGGCGAAAGCCATGCGGGAACGTTGTTTGATCGCTGAAGCGGCGGAGCAAATATGAGGCAAAGGAATGGATCGTCGAAACCTGCATCGACTCGACATTGACATTCACCAACTTTTGCTGGATGCGATCTTTCAGGCCCAGCGCCGCCTTATTTGTAAAGGTAGCCGCAAGGACATTCTCCGGCAAGACCCTCCCTGATCGAACCAGATAGGCTACCCGCCAGGCCAGGACTTCGGTTTTGCCTGAGCCAGGACCGGCAATAATCAATAAGGGGCTACCTTCGTGAGCAATGGCCTCGCGTTGGGGAGCGGTCAGATTTTGCGGAAGATATTGATCCTGATCAGACATAGACAAACGCATCCGATCTCAGGAGATCATAAAATAGCGATCGATTAGCCGGACGGATATCCACAGCCTTGCCATAGCGCGCCACCTATTGCTTCGAACCGTTCACCCAGCACCAAATTAAATGGCTGTTTTTATATGCTATCAAGTATGCATTTTCTACTAGAAAGTATATGGCGAATCTCCAACTGAATCAACACCAACTATCAATCAATAACTGGTCAATACTTTTCTTGAACCCTGAATTACTTAAGCTACTTAGTGCTCGAAGCTAACACTCTCCCCTCCCCCATCGAAAATTGAATCTTCTATATAATTAATGACAGGAGGCGGGGATGGCTAAGCGTCGAAATAATTCCGGTCGAGAAGGCGAGTCATTACTATTCCTTTTGGCATTGGCTGCCTATTTTACATATGAAAAGCTGATCCAATATCCTCTACTCGCCAGTATTGTTTTTGGACTTGTTGTTGCTTTACTTATAATTGCCACTCTACTAATATTGCGGGCGCAACGAGTTCGGAAAGCCAACCTTTTAGCAAAGGAATCTTTTTATCGGGACTATTCACCTGTCGAATTCGAACACCTCACAGCTGAGATCTTCCGTCAATTTGGGTACAAAGCGCATGTTACTCCACCGTCTGGAGACGAAGGTCTTGACGTAATTCTTTCCAAGGACGGGAAAACTATAGGCGTTCAATGTAAGAATTACAAAGATTCGGTCGGGCCGGCATATATACGAGAATTTGCTGGCGCCCTTCAAGGTGCAAAGATCTCCAGCGGCATCTTTGTTACTTCGAGCGACTACACAGAGGCTTCCAGGGATGCGGCCGCAAAAAGTGAGGGGAGAATAACCCTGATCTCTGGGGAAAAATTGGGGGAGTTGCGCAATAGCGCTGAAGGACGGATTAATACGGATTTGATACCCACCAGATGGTGGAGCCGATTGGTAAATTGGCAAAAAGCCTTTCTCATTCTGTTTTTCTTCTTCGTTGTAACAATCGTAATGAGTACCGCAGCATACATACTGATTTCATTGCTGATCGTTTGATAAAAAACAAGAAGATTCAATTTTGTGAAGAGCCATTTACATTTATTTTTGGGGTCGAATGGCGCAAGATATAAAACCCCCCGCTCAAAATACATAAAATACTGAGGTTCGAACCCGTCCGGGGACGAATTTAAAACGTATGTCTCGGAGTGTTATGTTAAATCAAAATGGCGCCTGGTAGGCAATTTGCATGTTATCCCTGGAAGAAAGACCATGATATAATTATCTTACGTTTTTCGTTCGATAAGGAGATGTAAAAATGGAAATCACGACGATTTCATCTAAATTCCAATTGGTCATTCCTCGCAAAATTCGCGAGCAATTCAACTTAAAACCGGGCCAAAAAGTGGTCTTCATCCCATATAAGAAAAGCCTACGCATGGTAATCGTTCCATCCATTGAGGAGGCTTATGGAATGTTGCAAGGCCTGGAAGATGAAAACTTGCGCGAGGAAGAAGATGAGGAACGGCCATGAACGTTGTCGATTCTTCGGGGTGGGTGGAGTATTTCAACAAGGGGCCAAATGCGCACGTTTTTCTCCCGCCTATTCAAGACACACAAAATCTGATTGTGCCAACCATTTGTCTCTATGAGGTTTTTAAAAAGGTGAATTTGCAATTTGGCGAAGAGACCGCCTTGCAAGCGATGGCTGTAATGACACTCGGGAAAGTAGTTGAATTAGACCGTGATCTGGCAGTTGACTCTGCGCTGGTTTCAACAGAGATGAAACTTGCGATGGCGGACAGCATCATCCTTGCAACGGCTCGTGGCTACGGCGCGATCCTTTGGACCCAGGATGAGCATTTCAAGAACATCCCAGGTGTCAAATTTATCAGTAAAAAATATTGAAAACCATTATTTACATCAGGTACTTTTCGCTCGAAAATCACGCCCGCCTACTCCCCCCTAATCTACTGAAATCTATGTATTCTTTCCGTAAATGGTTTTTGCTATTTGCAGCGATTGTTCTGGGTGGCGTGTTTTGCATTTATTTTATCTGGCCCGTCAGTCGGGCTATGATTACCGCTCATCCTCATCGGAAACCTTTGATCAATACACCTGAAGACTGGCATTTACAATATCAGGATATCTCATTCGAGACAGAAGATAACTACAGGCTGAATGGATGGTTCATACCATCCTCCAATGGTGCTCTAGTTATTATTGCTCATGGTTATGATGGTAATCGTGGAGATTGTCTTGAACAGGCATCTGTTTTGGTCAAAGAAGGATACGGCGTTCTATTATTTGATTTACTGGCGCATGGTCAGAGTGAGGGAAACATCCTTAGTTTAAATGGTCGAGATGTGCTTGCGGCGGTTGGGTTCTTGAAACAAAACCAAGAAAGTCAATCGTTAGCGATTGGCGTATGGGGATTTTCCCTCGGCGCCATGTCTGAGATCCAAGCTGCTGCACAGATGACCTCCATTCAAGGGATAGTGGCAGATGGGCCGTTTCCCGTGGTCTCGATTGACGATATGCCAAAGCCCGAGACTTTAGAAGATTGGTTTTGGAAACCCTTTGACCTGGTGGAATATAAGGCATGGGATTTACAAGGGGTGAGGGGCGCCATGAATATGCCAGAGGCTTTGGCCCATATCGCACCGCGTCCGATTTTACTTATTTCCGGTACACAGAACCGGGGCGAGGCTCGGATGATGCGAGCATATTATTCCTATGCAGGACAGAAGGTCAGTCTGTGGGAAGTATCTGAAGCTGGGCATATAGGGAGCTGGTCAGCCCGAAAATTGGAATATGAGGCACGTGTAGTCGCATTTTTTAAGAAGGTCTTATTGAAAGAAAAATGATGTTGATCTTCCGGCAGCCTCTAATTCTTCGCCGGCGTATTGACGACCACGCGAACCACGCGTTTATTTTTAATCGGGGAAATCTATCTCGAGATGCGGGAGTCACACACATGAGCACCCTTCAAACTTGATGGGTGTTCGTGATTACATCTTCGGTATTGTGAACGGCCATTTACATAAGTTATTTTTGAAGGGAATGGAGCGTTTACTGGTAATACAAAGCCTCGACCATGGTCATCGTTGAAACCCATCTGGTCGACCGGACGAATATCGGAATATTTATCCTGATTTACAAAGGAGTATGTTGAATTGGTGGACAAGAATATAAAGGCTCAACTCAATACAATGAACATCATTTCTGATTTTGGAAGAAATAACCAGTACCTGTCATCTGTTAGATACCCGGAACGGGTGAATTGAATTCTTTACTCATGGTCGAACCTACTTGTTGACAGCATCAAGAGCATCGGCATATTCCTCCTCAAAAGCGCAACATCCCGGTATGAGAGTTTGCGGGCACCATGTGATTGTAGCGTCTGCCCGATCTTTGCATCGGCTACTCGAATTCTTGTGCCTGTAGCGAACTCCAACAACCAGAGGACCCGGAGTGAAATCGGGTTGCTTAACGGGATCAAAATCTGACCTCTCTCTGGGTCTCCCTCAATATAGTATGCTCCGTATTCTGTCCAATGTCTGGATTTTGACTTTACTGTGACGACTTGAAGTAATCGCCAAGTCGGGTCATGCTTTTGTGGCCCTTGTATAACACCCCAAATTCGGTCTCCAGACCTGAGCGCATTGTAAAGCAATTTGCTATTTGTAGCCCAGTAAGGAATTACATGCTCGAGATTTTTCTGTTTGTCCCAATAGTCTTTCCAATAAGCAAGAAAGTCTGTCATAGTCGGCCCTTTCACGATATGAAGTGTTAATTAATCCTAAACTCCGACCCAAATGAATTTCGAATCACGGTTCATTGCAGTTCATGATCATTGTTTAATACCGATCAGGGCCGTTTCGCTAATATTCCATCTTATCTGAACAGTGGAAAAAATGCTTTTCTTGGGATTGAGTACACTCGTGGATTCCCTGATAATCTGGATTGTGGGGCATGAAGATACATTTCTAACAATAACTAAGAAATATGTATCTCCCCGTTTTTTCGCCACATCCCATTCCTTACTTGTGAAAACAACCCCACCAATATCACCATCCAAGCCCTTAACTTCAATCTGTAAATTTCCGCTTTCACCTTGGATTTCAAAATCATATCCGCATCCCTGCTCTCTTCTGTCGAGCAGGATACCGGGGGCTGGTTCCATTTTAATTTTGTGATGATCAATATAAATTTCTTCTGCCTTACGCCCGGTAGGTCCCCGCACAATATATATGGGCTCACCCCTTTTTCTTCCTTCCCTCTTAGATATTGGTTCAACGATATCAAAAAAGTCGTCCGATGCGGCAAAATCCGGATTGGTAAGGATTTCCAATACAATATCACGAAGGTCTTCTTCTGTTAAGTCTTGAAAGGAACTCAACGACCTTTGCTCTACTGGGCCGAAGCGGACGTTGATACCAGCCAACTCGAGGATTATTATGAAGTGGGTCAAACTCGTCCCGCATATTCTTAATTGAGTTGGGTTAACTCCCAGAAGACGTCCGATTTCTTTATGGGCAGTGGTACTTTTTGAAAACCCCAAGCTCCCATATGCACTTCGATCATACTTTGAAAGGTAATAAGCCACAATAAGTGCAAGGGTATGGCTTTCTTTCATTTTGACCTCAACCTGATCTTGTTTAGATTTTTGTCGTCGTTCTTTATGCCACTGTTTATATTCGATTTGCAATCTAAAATCTGTGTCTTATCGTGGTATGTGTGGTGATTTCTTACCCAGCTTAATAACCCTAAATCATGATCTCTGGTTATTGTTACTTTTCATACTTGTATTTTAAAGATAAGTCAGAGATTCAAGTTCTCAATTTTGTTCAGGAGATTTATATCAAAGTCTCATCAACCAGTACAATAAGAAGCAGTACTGCCCTTGATAATCCCACATACAATATTTCGGAAAAGTTTTCCTGATCTCGCGGGATAATCATTATCACTATTGGTGACTCCAATCCCTTAAATAATCTGACTGTTGTGGAGAAAATTTCATTTGGCAAGCTGGAGCGATGATTTACTAGATTGAAAGATCCGGCGCTGGAGATTAGATCTAGAGGTGGTTTACTCAGACCGCTCGGGCTTAGTATGACTATATCCTTGCCGGGGACATCATCGTTATATACAAGTTCCGTCAAAACTTCAGTGAGTTCTGCTTTAAAATCATTGGGGTGACTTCCATATTTCTTAACCCTGACCGGCCGACCTGAAATCCCCCCGGATTTTATCTCTATATTTGATCTATAGAACTTACTGACTGCCCGATGAATTTCCTTGGTATTTCTCAATTAACAGTTAGATTGAAAGGATCGCCTTCAATCGGTTGAACGTTTTAGATGGGACAGCCACTTGGCTGAACGGATCAGCGCCTTCGACGGGACACAGCCGGTATTCAGACAGTCTCCACCCATCTTGTGTTTTTCAATTAAGGTCACTTTGGCCTTGACCGCTGCGGCGATATAAGACGTCACCAAACCGCCGGAACCTGCACCTATCACGACCAGGTTGTTATCAAACTGCTTTGGTTTTGCCATTTTTTATAGATTTTCATTGCATTGATACTCCCAATAATCTTTTTTGCCAGTATGGAAATAAACCCAATAATATGAATGAACCCAGCAAGCCCGGCGACAAGATCCCAGACAGGGATTCAATTTTTGCCAATTGGGTACCGGCATTCACGTAAACCAGCGTACCCGCGAACATCCCCACTTGGCTGACCCAGTAAAAAGTCCAGGTCTTTAACGCGGTCAAACCCATCGCCAAGTTAATCATAAAGAATGGGAACAGCGGAACTAGACGAAGAGTAAACAAATAAAACGCCCCATCCCGGTTAATACCATCATCCAGTGCTTGCAGGCGTGTGCCGAAGCGCAATTTGACCGCGTCGCGGAATAAAAAGCGGGCGGCCAGAAACGCCAACGTCGCGCCGACGGAAGAAGCGAACGAGACGATTAATGTCCCCCAAAGCAACCCGAATATCGCGCCGCCCGCCAAAGTAAGTACAGCGGCGCCGGGCAACGACAAGCCGGTGACCGCGACATAAATCAAGCCATAAATAGTGACCGCTAAAACCGGATGGGCACTACGGTAAGACTCCATCCTTGTTTGCTGTGACTTCAAGGCATCCAGCGTGAAAAAGCTTTGTAGGTCGAAGATGAAAAAAATGGCTATTAAAGCTGCAATCACCGCAGGTAACAAAAGTTTTGAGGTTTTCATACCAGGCTTCCTCTCAAACCTACTTTATTTTCAAAAATATTGATTTTCTTAGCCGGGGTTTAATGCTCTTATTCTTAATCCATTAAAAAATGCCCAATATGAATCATATTGGGCTAGGGAAAGTTTAAAATGTCTTGATAGAAAGCCCCTTTATCGGAGCTTAGTCGTAAGTAACATTATTTCCTTACAGATAAAGTCCACTTTTAAAGAGTGAATGTTTCAGATGGAAATAACTAATTTGTAAAAATTATGGCTGCATATGCATTAATCCTGCCTCCAGGATTTCAACTATTGAAACCAGATTAACTGTTATGGGGCACCAGGATCCCAAACAAGACGTGCAATATTCGATAAATCAACATTTTTTTCAACAGGACAATCCGGGCAGTCCCTTCGATTAGGTTTGTTCGGGCAATGGTTACATTGCCGGATAAGCATATCGGCCCGCTCCAGGTCAATCTCCAGGTTTTCTAAATCATCCTTTAAACTGCCAACCCGAAGCTTAAGTTCTTGCAACAAAGGCAACATGGCCGTGCAGGCTTCATGGCCTGATTGAAAACTTTCCCGCGTTTTTGCCAGCTTTTGTGTGATTTCCAGGTCAATGCCCACCCGGCTCAATAACAGGGCAGTAGCCATTCGCTTTAAGTCTTTCCTTGCATATAAGCGGGTGCCGCCCTCTGTGCGTTCTGGCGTTATCAACCCGAGCTCCTCGTAAAGACGGATAGTCCTCGGCGTGGTGGCAAGCTCTTCGGCCATTTCACCAATCTTTAAAACTTCGCGGTCAGATTTTTTGGGGAGACGCATAGCAATTGACAATATATAACATAAATGATAGATTTTGCATAAACAGTTAGGTCATAATTCACCAATAAAGTTCGAATAAAACTTAACAACTATAAGTTAATTATAACCCATCATATTTACCTTCATGGAAGATAAGTCCGCTTCTAAAGCGTTTCTCCACTTTACAGGTTTTATTATTTCAGTATGGATGTTAAAGCTTTAAACTGGGCAGCAAGAAAGCATGGGGTAGTTGGGCGTTCATTTAAGATCGCCTTAGTCGTGGGAATATTGCTCAATTTAATTAACCAACCCAATCTTTTCATGGGTATCTGTTCCTTAAACCAAAGCCTGTTAACGAATGTTAACTGGTTAAAAATCATCCTGACTTATTCGATGCCTTTTTTTGTCTCATTGTATGGCGTTGTTTCGGTAATGGAAGCTTCCTTTCAAAATCATCAAAACCCCAATGACTAGCCCTTATAATAATTGACCAGGACAACAATATGACCTTACCGACCGAATCCATAGGCAGCATCCCCCGCCCCCCTGAGCTTTTGGAAGCCATCGAGAACTTCAAGTTAGGGAAATTAACCCAGGATAAACTTGATGCTTTTTATGAAGATGCGCTGCAAGACACGATCGCTCGCCTTGAAGCAACCGGCTCGCCTGTCATATCCGACGGCGAACAAACCAAATCAAGTTTTGCGACCTATCCTCTCACTAACCTAAGCAATATCGCTGCTGATGGCATTACCATTCCCTTTGAAGACGGACATGCCCGCCAACTGCCGAAGTTGACGACTGGCCCGTTTAAGTATGGCATCCATGCGGGTACTTATGTTAAAGCCGCCCAGCGCTTTGCCCATAAACCCGTCAAGCAGGCGGTGATTTCAGCATCCGCGTTGAGCCTGCTGTATCCGGCAGAAGGCATTCCCGGCTATTCCCGGGAGCAATTTCTGGCTGACTTGATACGGGAAACCGTGGCCGACATTCGAAGCTGTTTTGAGGCCGGAGCTTATCATGTCCAGATCGATTTTACCGAAGGCCGTTTATCGGTCAAGCTCGATCCCAGCAAGAAATTGCTGCACAATTTTATCGACTTAAATAACCAAGTGTTAAGCCACTTCACGCCGGATGAACGTCAGCGCATTGGCGTACATACCTGCCCAGGCGGCGACCATGACTCCACCCATAGTGCCGACGTGGATTATGCTGAATTAATCCCGGACTTGCTGCAATTAAATGCGGCAAATTTTTACATGCAATTGGCCAGTGAAAAAAATCCAGAAGCTGTATTGGGAGTCGTCAAAAATCATCTCAAGCCGGGGCAACGCATTTATGTCGGCGTAATCGATGTGATCAATCCCGAAATAGAGGAACCCGAACAGGTTCGTGACCGCGTATTGCAAGTTGCAGAGTACATCCCCGCCAATCAATTGGGCACAACCGATGATTGCGGTTTTTCTCCTTTTGAAGACGATACGTCTACAGGAAGAGATACGGCTTTTGCCAAAATTAGGGCAAGAGTTATCGGTACCGAGCATGCATCGAAAATATTAAGGTGCTAGATAAATACTGGCGAGACTCAGAATTTCTTTTATTGGCTACAACAAGGCATCTGGTGTTGAATCGGCGGGCATTTGACAGAACCATAGGTACAGAAAACACAGCTATCACCTGCTTTGGGTTTAAGCAGAGTGCCACACTGTTTACAGTCATATAAGAACTGGCAGGCGTTGGTATGATTTCAGCTTCAGCGTGGCCGCAATGCGGGCAAGTAATGGTCGATTCGAGGATTGTGCGGTGGGGTATGGTTTTTTGACGGTTGCAGGATAGCCTGCATTGGCAGCGGCTTCGGTCAGTTTTTCGGTCGTTGTTATGGCATCGTCGAATAAGACTGTCGCCGTCTTGGTCTCATAGTCAATTTCAACCTGTTGTACACCCCCAACCTTTTTTAAAGCTTTTTTTACACACTGGGTTCAAGTCAAGGACTTTGGTCGTAGTCTCGGCATTCGCACTAAAACTGGCAGAATCGACAGCCTAATACTGGCCAATATGGTGCTTTACTCAACCCTAGACACTGGTCGCCGCTCGTACCTAAGAAGCACTCGAATTGCAAGCTATACTCTGTCCCGGCGTTATACCCTCTGGGGCACAAGTGCGGTTGCCCACGATTTGCAGCGGCAGCATAACTGACTTGAAAAATCAGAGGTCACTTAACCTTGTGTCCGGAATATCGTTGACCCATCAGTTAAAGTTGGATTTTTCTTCCGATCTAGGTCAACACAAACAATGCTGCTGTTTCGGTGGGAACGACAACATCCCGAATGCTGTGGGCTTGATTTTTTTGATTTATCTAAGTCTTTTTTAAATTTTAATTGGTGAAGTTTTTAACTTTTTCTAATACCCAATCACCATCATCAGTGGTTAGGTCATGTCCGGCACTGTGATGTGTAATGCAGGGCACATTCCACAGCCTGCTGATTGCAGCACTGCAATGGGGTGATACCAAACGGTCGCCAAGGCTATTAAGCAACAAAACCGGCATTTGAGGCTTTTGGTTATTAGGACAGTAACGCGCAGCAGCAATAAGCTGAGCCAAAGCATTCTTGAAACTGACCGGATGATTTCTTTGGATATGTTGCCAAACATCCGCTAGTTCAGCATAGCGTTCCGCACGATTACTGATTAGTTTTATGATGGCGAGTTCCCGTTGATAAAGATCAGTTTGCAAAATAGTGGGCAATAATTGGGGATAACATTGCCACCTTAGTCTATTGTAAAAAGGGTTTATCTGAGCAAGACTCACATTGATAAGAACCCCGCAATTAATTTCAGCAGGCTTTGTTTGCATCCAGTCCAATGCAACCATTCCACCTAAGGAAACAGCCAATAAGTTGACTTGTGCATCCAATAACCCTTGTTGTTGAGCATGCTCACGAACTTTGGCTGTAATCTCTGGAATAGTGTTTGGAGATTTGTCTTTATAGAAAATACCCGTACCCGGTAAGTCCAGAGCTTCTACTCTGCTTTCGGGATATGCCTTTTTTAGTTGCCTTTTGAACGTGCCCCAATGTGCTTTTTCTCGCGTCAAGCCACGTAATAACAACCAAGTTGAACCCGGATTAATTGGCATACCACAATTTTAATGCTGCATTTAGATGGTTTTGTTTGATTTGGTTTTCAAGATTTAACCATGAATCCGGATTTAATATGCTGCGAAAAAGGAAGTCGAATAAAGTGAGATGCCTACGTAATATGCGTTGTTTTCTGTGAGGAACCAAGGGGTGGAAGAAACCATGACGTTTAAACAGGTGTTTGGGATTTTTACGTAACCATAACCAAGAACCTAGCTCCAAGGTAAACGGTAAAAATAACCGCTTATTTTGATGCTGTTGCAAAAATTCAAGATACAAATAATCCCAAAGATCGCCATCAATCATATACTCCTGACTGATCGGTTCAATTCTGTAAAAATGGTTGGGATAAGTTTTATCAAATAATGCCTTCCACGCATAAACCTCAGCAGAATTGGGGAAGGGTAATTTGGAGTAGGCATATGGAAACCAGAGCCGGTCATGTATTCCAAAGCCAGAATGGACATCAATACATATCGACCGGGAAGCATTGAATACTTTATTCCTTACCACATCACATAATGCTTTAGCCTCTATTTCCATTGCTTCAGGGTTACCCTGATACCAGGGTAGATGGCGTGTGAGTCGATGGCCACTGCAAAAATTACGCTTGCCAGAGCCTTGGATTGGAGAGTTACGCATAAGATCAACCCCGTTTGCATTACAACGGGTGCCAAGATAAATGCCGACCGGGTTAACCATTGGGAAAAAAACCAAACGTGAACGCTTCAGTCTGTCAACAAATTCTGAATCCCATTGGAGTAATTCAATAATTGTATGTAAGTAAGCGAAAATAACCTCGGAACCAATTTTTTCAAGCCCGTGAACACCACCGAAAAACGCAAGTACAGGTACATCCGGTTCGTTAGAGCCAAGAGTTATGCAATACAATGGGAATTGGTGGTTTTTATATGAAACGTGGTTAATTATATCTACATCAGCTTGGTCTTTCAGCAACTCAATAATGTGTTCGAGCGAATCCATTTCGGAAAATGGCCATTGATGAATCATTTAAGTTAAGAAGGTAAGCAGGTATCTATATATCGATGGCGTTTTTTAGGCGCAATTTTATCGACTTCCACCATGATCAGACTGTCTATACAATTATTAAAATCCGGGTCGATATTAAAACCGATGAAATGACAGCCGTTATCAACACATAACTCAACATATTGCTTGTATAAGGTAGGTACTTTGACCCCCAGTTTTTTAAGTTCACTATTGAGTATTTTGAAACTTGTCGAATAATCTGAACTGAATTCCCGTAAAGCAAATTTCTGATTTGCGATGGAAATATGGAAGGGATAGCGCGCTTGAGCATGTGGCAGGCCTTGCCCAAAATGATGTTGGTAAAAAGCGATAATCAACTCCTTTGCCAAGGGGGGGTAGCTGTTACTTAAGCTAACTGGACCAAAAAGATATTTTATATCTGGCCTGCTTCGCAAATAAGCACCGATACCATACCAAAGATATTCCAGGCTATGCTGACCCCAATAACGGGGTTGTACAAAGCTACGTCCCAGTTCGACACTTTGTGGCAAATAACTGGAAAAATAGCTTTCCAAGTCAAATAAGGTGTGGGTATAAAAACCTTCAATGCCGCGATTTTTCATAATTTCACGGCCTTCGCCAATGCGATAGGCACCGACAATTTCTAGGTCGTTTTCGTCCCACAGAACAATATGCCGATAATAATTATCAAATTGATCCAAATCCAGAGCGAGTCCGGTTCCTTCTTCCACGCATCTGAAAGTAAGTTCGCGTAGTCTGGCGATTTCAGAAATCACAGGGCAATCGTCCATATAATCGTATAAAAATATTTTTTTGCCGTCACGAGTTTCACCCAAAATTTCTGATTGGTGTAACGCCTTTTTGATGGCTTTAACGTTGCCAGGATGAATGACAGTTTCTATGGTCGGAAACAAGGCCTTTCGGTGTTTTTTGCCGAGATTGATAACATGTTTGCGAAAGCGCTGGCACAATTCGACATCCGATTCCGGGCGGTTAGAAAACGCGGTGTACGGAATTGGTGCACCGACACGGAATTTAATTTCTTCATCCTTTTTGTTGAACATCTCCTGCACTAGCCACATTGTTCCCAGTGGCTTATAAAGCATGGATAGGGTATAAAACAATGCCGAATTTTTGGCTTTGATGTTTACAGGTAGAATAGGGGAGCGAGATTTTAATGCCATCTTAAGAAAACCAGTTTGCCATGTGCTGTCCCGAACACCTTTTGGGGTAATGCGGGAGACCTCGCCGGCAGGGAATAAAATAATAGCTTCCTCATTTTCCAGTGCCGCTAATAACGCTTTATACCAAGTTTTCAGGTTGGTTTTGTTCGATAAGACTTCGACTGGAAAAAACAATGTACTCAGCGGCTCCATATGGTTTAATGCCCGGTTGGAAACAATGCGGACATCTGGCCTTACGGATCGGATGAGTTTTATTAATGCCAAACCATCCAATGTGCCAATTGGGTGATTGGCGACAATTATTAGGCGGCCTTCGGAGGGTATGTTATGTATTGAACGATTGCTAACTTGATACGTGAATTTAAAGTGCTGTAGCAATTTATCCAAAAAACCATAGCTACGAAGATGCTTATTTTTTTCAATAAACTCATTAAAATCATCTTCGTGGATCAGTTTCTTTAACGTTTTTAGGATTAATTTTTTGTTTTTGCCTGGTTTAAAATCTGGATATGTTTCGTGTAATACTTTTTCAGCATCAATCATTACTTTTTTCCAATTTGAACTCTGGAGTCATCCTTTAGTATCAATTTATTTTGTGAAAAGAATGTTACACAGCTGTCAAAGTTTATAAGTTTTCAATTTTGTTCAATTTATTAACTAGCTTCATGGGGTTATTAGGAGTGCTGCCATATAAACCCCAAAGCGTTGTAGCCGACCCAAATTTAAGTCAAGCGGTACTAATGCAAGTTAATCTTTAGGGGTTACTAAGTTATATTTGGCTGAAAAATACTCTTTAAGCCAAAGATCAATATTGTTTTTATCTTTTGGCAAGGCATAAAGGGTAATTAACTTTTGCTTGAGCAAATGGGGAGGCATTAGCAGTAATTCTATATCAGACATGGCCACATATTTTTCAGGCTGGTTATTGCCGGTATTAATTATTTTTTCAAGCGTATTCTTTTTTAATCCTAGCGTATGATGCAATTCGTTTCTAATCTCGACCAGTGCCAACAACAAATCACTACCAGCATAGGAGCTGCTTAGTAAACAGTCTAGGCGACTGAATAAGTGGTTGATAGCAAAACGGTAAATATCCGA
>CAVTZT010000014.1:0-26287 GCA_963739255.1 uncultured Chloroflexia bacterium | reverse complement strand
ATGTAGCCTGGTTAAATTCTGGTATTAGACCTGTTCTTCGCCCAGGGCTACGTCCATGCCCAGGAGCGCTTCTGGCAGATGGACTTCTGGCGGCACATCGGCTCCGGGCGCCTGTCGGAGCTGTTCGGCGCTTCGGAGGTCAAGACGGACGCCTTCCTGCGCACCATGGGTTGGGCCGCCATTGCCCAGCAGGAGTGGGAGACCTCCTCGCCCGAGGACAAGGCGATCCTGCAGGCCTACACCGACGGGGTCAACACCTACCTGTCCGGGCACCAGGGTGCGGCGCTCAGCCTGGAGTACGCCGTGCTCAAGCTGCTCAACCCGCACTACGTGCCCGAGCCCTGGACGCCGGTCAACTCGCTGACCTGGGGCAAGGCCATGGCCTGGGACCTGCGCGGCAACATCGAGGAGGAGATCGAGCGCGTCATGCTTTTGAAGACCCTCAGCCTCGACCAGGTGAACCAGCTTTTCCCGCCCTACCCATCGGACCACCCTCTGATCGTCCCCGGCTTCAGCCCGGCTGCCTCAGCCTCGGTCGCCGCGGGCGCTCCGCTCGCCTCCTACCCTGAGGCGCAGCTCGCCGCCGTCCAGACCAATTTCTCCAGCCTGGATCCCCTGCTCGGACCGGGTGGGACTGGCATCGGGTCCAATTCGTGGGTCGTGGCCGGTTCGCACACGGCCAGCGGCAAGCCCCTCCTGGCCAACGACCCGCACCTGTCCATCCAGATGCCTTCGATCTGGTTCCAGATCGGGCTTCATTGCAGGCCGGAAGGAAACGCCTGCCCGTACGAGGTGGCCGGTTTCTCCTTTGCCGGCGTGCCGGGCGTGATCATCGGCCACAACGGGCGCATTGCCTGGGGAGTCACCAACGTCGGCCCGGACGTGATGGACCTGTACATCGAGAAGGTCAACCCGCAAAATCCGGACCAGTACGAGGTGAACGGCAATTGGGTCGACATGACCGTCCGCACCGAAACCATCCAGGTGTCGGGCGGCAAGCCGGTGACGCTGACCGTGCGCTCTACGCGCCACGGGCCGATCATCTCGGATGTCTACCTGCCCGACAAGTTCAGCCCGCCGCCAGGCATCCAGGCTCCAGAGAAATACGTCGTGGCCCTGCGCTGGACGGCGCTCGAGCCCGCCCACATCTTCGATGCCGTCTGGGGTTTCGACAGGGCCCAAAATTGGGATGACTTCCGCCAGGCGGCGCGGGCCTTCACCGTCCCGGCCCAAAACCTGGTCTACGCCGACGTGGACGGCAACATCGGCTACCAGATGCCGGGGAACATCCCCATCCGCGCCGGCGGCGACGGGCGCCTGCCCGTCCCGGGCTGGACCGACCAGTACGAGTGGACCGGATATATTCCTTTCGAGCAGCTGCCTTATTCGTTCAACCCGCCTTCGGGGTACATCGTCACCGCCAACAACGCCGTGGTCGGGCCGGACTATCCCTACCTGATCACCTCCGACTGGGACTACGGCTTCCGCGCTCAGCGCATCGTCGACCTGATCACAACCGCCTCCGGCCCGATCGACCGCGCTACCATCGAGAAGATGCAGTTCGACAACACCGACCTGAATGCCGCCGCGCTGCTGCCGATCCTGACCGGTCTCAAAGTCCAGTGGGGCACGCCGGCGCAGGCCGTTGCCCTCGACATGCTCAAGAACTGGGACGATAAAGCCACGGCGGATTCGAAGCCGGCGCTGATCTTCGAGGATTTCTGGTGGTTCCTGCTCAAGGATACCTTCACCGACAAGGCCATTCCGCAGGACTACTGGCCCAAGGGCGGCAACCGCTGGTTCGAGGTGATGCGCGAGTTGGTGCAAAAGCCCGACAGCCCGTGGTGGGACGACCCGTCCACGGCCAAGGTCGAGAGGCGAGACGACATCTTCGCTCAAGCGTTCTTGGATGCGGTGGACAACCTGCAGCACTTCTACGGCAAGGACCCGGCCCGTTGGCCCTCCTGGGGGTCCGTCCACACGGCGAGCTTCCGCAACCAGTCCCTGGGGGAATCCGGCGTCGCTCCGATCGAAGCGCTGTTCAACCGCGGTCCGTTCCCGGTCTCGGGCGGCGAGTTGATCGTCAACGCCACGGGCTGGGACGTGTTTGGCTCTTTCGAGGTGACCTGGCTGCCGTCCATGCGCATGATCGTCGACTTGGGCAACCTGGATGACTCGCTGACGGTGCACACCACCGGCCAGTCCGGCCACGCCTACGCCCCGCACTACATCGACCTGGCGCCGCTGTGGGCGAGCGGGAAATATTACCCTATGCTGTGGGACCCTCAGCAAGTCAAAGCCGCTGCGGACGACCACCTGACGCTGGTTCCGTAAAAGCAGAAAACGAAAAAAAAGGAGGTCTCCATAATTGGAGGCCTCCTAACAAATTAATGCGTGGTGTGGATCAGGCTGTCTGGCCTTCCGGCTTGCCGGGCTTTTTGCCCTCCCTGCGGGCTTTCAGCCATTCGATGAACATCGGGACGAGCGAGATCAGGATGATGACGACGATCACGATCTCGAAGTTATTCCGTACCAGCGGGATGTTGCCGAAGAAATATCCGGCGAAAGTGAACAACGCCACCCAGGTGATGCCGCCAAAGATGTTATAGGAGATGAAATAGCCGTAAGTCATTTCGGACACCCCGGCGACGAAGGGGGCGAAGGTGCGCACGATCGGGACGAAGCGGGCCAGGAAGATGGTCTTGCCGCCGTGCTTCTCGAAGAAGGCGTGGGTCCGGTCCAGGTATTCCTTCTTGAGCCACTTGATCTCGCCGGTAAAGGCGCGCTCGCCGATGGCGTGCCCGACCCAATAGTTGACCGTGTCGCCGGCAATGGCCGCGATGGACATCAGGACGAAAATCAGCCAGGGGTTCAACGCCCCCAGGGCAGCGAACGTCCCGGCGGCGAAGAGCAGCGAGTTCCCCGGCAGGAAGGGGGTGACGACGAAACCGGTTTCCATGAAAATGATGAAAAAGAGCAGCCCGTAGGTCCAGGCGCCAAAGCGGATGATGATGTCGCTCAGGTACACATCAATATGCAGGATGAAGTCAATCGCTTTGAGGATTAATTGCATGAGGTTTTCCTTGGCCGAGGGTTCGGGCGGGGCGATTATACATCAATTTGTGGGCCGGGAGACGGTTGTACGGAGGCTGTAGGCGGGCGCAGCTTCCGGTTGACGACCGGCAGGGCGATCAGGATCAGCGCGAAAAGGACCAGCAGCCCCATGCCTCCGACCACGACGATCAGAGCGGAGATTACGTCCGGCCGGTTGTTCTGGACGGAAAAGCGCAGTGAGCCGAAAGCCACCAGCAGGGTGGAGCCGTTCCACAGCCCGTGCAGGCCGGTCGAGGTCAGGAATGCAACCGCCAAACGTCCATAGCTGCGCTTCAGGCGAAAGGAGGCGATGCCCCAGCCGGCGATGGCGCTGGCAGAGATGTGCATCAGCGAGCTCGCCACGCGTGCCGCCATCCCGACCCCCCATAGCTGCGAGGCGCCGCTGGCTGCCATCAAGCCCTCCAGCAGGGCAAAACCCGCCCCACACAGCGCGCCCAGGACAAACCCCTCGCCGGGGGAGTGCAGCCGGTCCCCCAGCAGCCAGATCGGCAGGGGCTTGGCCGCTTCCTCGATCAGTGGGCCGACGCCGGCAGCGCCTGCCAGCAGGATGATGAAGACGAACGGATTGGTCAAGTAGGGCGCAAGCACCGTGACCAGTGATTGCATGTCGGTGGCATTAGTGATCTGGTTTTTCAGATTGTTCAGGAGTGTCAGCCATTCCGGATGGCCGAGGGCGAAAATCCCGAAGAGGACGGCCGCCATGCCGAGGGCCAGATACTCGACCAGCAGGGCGAGGCCGGTGCTCCCGATCAGGCCGATGCCGAAGACCGACCAGAGCCTGCGCCGGGAGCCGGTCGGGATGCCGCCGCAGGCGATCCAGGCCAACAGCACTACGGGCAGGGCCAGGCCGAGCGGAAAGATCGGGATCAACGCAATCCAGCCGAATTTCACGCCCCCAAGCAGGCTTCCCACCAATACGATCACAAGCCAAATTGCCACCAGCAGGATGACCTGCCAGGCCTTGACCGGGGGGATTTGCCCTGGACCGAAGGCATGGCTTTTCAACTGGCGCACGTTGTAATAGATGAGCGGGAGCAGCAGGAGGGCGCAGAAGAACATCCCGGCGGCATCGAGGAAGTCGTTGGCCATTTGCTCGTTTGGCGTGTTGAGGATCAGGGAGAATGACGATAGACCGGTGACCACCAGATAGATGCCCCTGCCCAGCAGGACCAGGATGCCCAGGCAGCCAAAGATGAGCAGAAGGCTCGACTTGCGTTTGTCCGGAAGCGGTGCGGCTTGCATGCTCTCTCCTAATGTTCGGCAATGACCACGCTGACCAGCGCATCTCCCGGCGGGGCGGCCTGCCCGGGAGCGGGGTCGCGGGGGCTGAGCGCGGCCAGTACGTCCATTCCGCTGAGCACCTGCCCAAAGATGGTGTAGTTACCGGTGAGTTTGGGGTCTGCGGCCAGGGTGATGAAAAACTGGCTGCCGTTGGTGCCTGCCCCGGTGTTGGCCATGGCCAGCATGCCAGCCCGGTCGAAACGCAGGCCGGAGGTGGTTTCATTGGCGAAGTAGTAGCCGGGATTGCCCAGGCCTGTCCCACTGGGATCGCCGCTCTGGACCAGCTGCCCCGGGACGACGCGATGGAAGGTGATGCCGTCGTACCAGTGCGAGCGGGCCAGAAAGACGAAGTCGTCCACCGCCAGCGGAGCCTTGTCCGCGTACAACTCCAGGACGATATCCCCTCTGGACGTATGCAGGGTGGCGACGTACTGTTTGAGGGGGTCGATGATCATCGGCGGGCAGGCATTGAACTGCCGCCGGGTCAGCGCCAGCAGGCTGACCACCTGGTCGAGGCCGGAGAAGTCGACCCGGCCGGAGTAGTGACTGCTGTTGTTGAGGAAAAGGATCGGCAGGGCCTGCTGGATGCTGGCGGTGGCGGTCACGGCTTCCTGGACGCGCTTGGCGACGACCGCTCCCTGGAGGTCTGTCTGGAAGCGGACCGGGTCCAGGCCGAGACCCGCAGCCTGCACCTCCGCCCAGGCGGGGAAGTCCACCGGGGCGAGCCCGGACCAGTCCGACTGTTTTTCAAAGAGCAGGTCGTTCATCTCCCAGAACTTGCCCTGCAGGTCGGCGGCTTCGGCGGCCTCCAGCGCCAGTACGGCCTTGTCATGGATGCCGAGGGGAAATTGCAGGTAGATCTCGCGCACATCCTTGGGGTGCGCCCCGCGCAGCTGCTTCATGATCCCTGCCAGGTAGGCGCAGCCGGTGCACTGGTAATCGCCGAAGACGACGATCGTGACCGGGGCGTCCTCCGGTCCTGTGACGTGGCCTCGGTCCCCGAACTGGGCGTTCAATGCCAGCCCCGGGGTGACGGCCGGATTGATGACCATGCAGGGCAGCGACGCCGGGAGGGGCGTGACGGAAGGAGACAGCCTCAAGGTGGGAGTCCCCGTCAGGGGAGGGGATGCGCACGCGGCGAGCAGGAAGAGGAGCGTCAGGGACAGGGAGATATTGCGCATAGGTTAATTTGCCAAAGCGGCCTGCAGTTGCCGGAAGGAACGCATGGCGCCGATCCGGTTGAGAAAATCTGCCAGCGATTTGCTGCGGGCGCGTAATTCACGCACCGCCGGTCCGACCGGGTCCTCGCCCGCCGCGCCCCCGGGCACGTCGGCATAAGCCCCGTAGAAGGCAAAGTACGCCTGGTTGAGCTTGCGCAGCGGATAGCCGTTGTCCCAAAAGATCTGGCGGCGCTCATCCATGTAGGTCTCGGCTGTGTCGATCTTGCCGGCGGCGAGTAGCGCATCGGCCTGGACGCGGGTCTTGTGCATCTCAGCCCGGAAGTCGAAAGGAGGCCGCGGCAGAACGCCCGGTCCCTGCGTGCCGGCAGGCAGGCCAATCTGCGCATCCTGGAAGCCGCTGACCAGCTCGGGGTAGTCGCGTTTCAACAGCGCAGCGGAGATCTCCCCGCCGGAGATGTCGGCCGTGGTCTCGTTCATCGTGCGCACGGCGGGGTCGGATTCATAGTTCAGGCCCAGCGGGCGCAGGGTCAGCCAGTTGTGCGTCCACTCGTGGGACACAGTGTCGGTCAGCCATTTGAGGTCGGTGACGCGCATGACCATCGTCGGGTAGGTGGCAATGCCTCCGATCGGCACAACCAGGGAAGAGACGTCCAGGGCATGGTCGACGCGGCCTTCGATTTCGGCCTGGCGGTCGACGGTCAGGTCGGGGAGCAGGGAGACGGATGCGTCCTCCTGGATCTTGTTCCGCGGCGAGACCACCAGGTTGTAGGGCAGCGGGCTGATATGGAAAAGGACGGGAGGGAGAGGCTGCCCGCCCGCGGTCAGACCCAGGTCGGCGGCCACGGAGCTGACTTGATCCTGCAGGATCGCCTCCGCCATGGGGGCCAGCTGATTCTGGCGGGCATACAGGCCGGCCAGCTCCTTGCGCAGGGCTGTCGAGGCGGTTTCGGGATCCTTGACCGCCGGGTCGGAGTAGATCAGGTTGAGCTGGTCCTCGTCCTTTTGGATCTGATCCACCAGATGCAGGTAGTCCAGCACGAGCTGGTGGCGGGCGGATGGGGTGAAGTAGTAGGGCGTGCCGATGGCAGCCTGGGCGAGCTTGACACCGATGGCACTCAGGGTCCAATCGAAGAAGTCGAATTCGACCGGGCGGGTAAACCGGCGCACCCGGTCGGTCGCGTCGGTCGAAAGCAAGGTGCTGCCGGTCAATATCGCCGCGATGATGATGCTGAGCAACAGGATTTGAATGGAATGCAGCAACCGGTAAAGCCAGAGCATTCGAAGATTATAATCACAAATCAAGTTTGAGGCGGAAAGCTATCATATTCCTTTTAAAAAACTGTAAAGGCGTTGTTAATCCTGGCCTTGGACAGAGACTTTTTTTCGAGATATGATTGGGCCGGAGGCATGATTCGTAGGTCACTTGTGCTGCTTTCCCATCACCTGTAAAATTAAATGAAAGTTGATAAGAAAGGTTGAATTGGATTTGCCTGTTGTCTGGCCTGAGAATGCCCTGGATGAAACATGCCTGCATCACTGCCTGCCCGAGCGATTAAAAAGCTGATCTTTCTGGCACTGCTGGGATTGGTGTTGATTTCCCTCGGGGTCAGCGAGCTGCCTGTCGCAGCCCGTACACGGGAGGCGAGCGCCCAGGGCTTGATCAAGCCGAACGGCTCCGGCATCCAGGGCTTCAAGCTGTTAACCGACCAGCAGGGCTGGCTGCTGTACAACAATCACCTTTATTGGACCACGAACCAGGGAAGCAGTTGGAAGGATATCACACCCAGCTACCCCGTCCAGGCCACGATTGCGGAGGTCAACTTCCTCGACGTCAATCATGCCTGGTTGATCCTGACTTACCTCAACGGCGAAGATCCGGTCTACGTGCTGGCGAGCTCGACGGATGCCGGTGCCACCTGGCAGACCGAGATCCTCTCCCTGTTCGACCCGGGGGATGTCGCGGCGGTGGCGCAGGACGTCCACCTGGAGAGATTGGACGAGCAGACCGGCTGGCTGGTCATCAAACAGGCCACGAGCATCAACTTCACCCTGGGAACGCTGTTCAAGACCTCGAACGGGGGTCACACCTGGACCAGGCTCGACCTTCCCATCGGTGAGCCGGTTTCCTTTGTGACCGACCAGGTCGGCTGGGTGGCCGGAGGTGCAGCCGGGAGCGAGCTGTACCAGACCCAGGATGGCGGCGCCACCTGGCAGACGCGCGCTTTTTTGCCGGCCGGCGTGCCCGGCCAGGAGCAGGTGTACCTGCCTCCCAAATTCAGCGACACCGGCCATGGGCTGATCCCGGTGCTGATCGCCAGCGGGACCAACGTGCGCCTGGACCTGTATGTCACCGCCAACGGGGGTCAAACCTGGGGTCGGGAGAACAGCACAACCCTGGACGGCAATGTGGACGTGAGCGTCAAGCCGCCCATCAGGATTTTCGATGCCGACCACCTCGTCGCGGTGATCCCGCGCAGCAGCCGCATCCTCCGCAAGAACGGCCCGGGAGGGTATTCCACCCTGTCCAATACCGACGGCCGTTCAGCGGGCATCGTCGAGCTGAGCATGGCGGACCAGGATTTCGGCCTGGCGATGCAGATGTCCGGCGGCTGCAATCCACCTTCCACTGCGGAAGAGGCATCCGAGGCCCAACCCAAAAGTGACGAGACCTGCGCCCTGACGATCAGGCTCCTGCGTACAGGGAATGCCGGGGAGACTTGGGAGCCTTTGACCTTGCCGCCGGTCCTGTCGGCTTCCCTTCCGGGCGCACCGGTGACCCAGGCCGTGGCCGGTTACACCTTCATCAGCTACAAGAAAAGGCCCTTGAAAAGCATGGAGCTTTTTGTGGGCCATGGCTTTGATGTATGCGAAATCTCCAGCCTCAGCGCGATGCAGGGCTGGTGGACGAACGGCCCTTACGCCGTGGTCAACCTGTATATTGGCGGGTCTTCGCGCTCCTGCGCCAACACCGCCCTCACGGCTGCATTTGTGAAACAGCTCCACCAGCAGGGATGGAAATTCATCCCCACCTGGGTGGGGCCTCAGGCACCCTGCACCAGCTACCGTTCGCGCATGAGCTACGACGCTGCCACGGCTTACAGCCAGGGGGTCAGCGAGGCCGACAAGGCGATCAACACCGCGGCCAATCTGGCCTTGACCAACCCGGACAAGACCAACACCATCGTTTATTACGACCTCGAATCCTACACGACCAGCAACAGCGCCTGCCGGGCGGCGGTCAAATCCTTTATGGCCGGCTGGGCGGCGCAGTTCCAGGCCAGAGGCAACAAATCCGGGGTGTACGGCTCGCCGTGCTCCTCGGCCCTGACTGACTTCAAATCCAACCCGATTGTCCCGGATGGGATCTGGATCGCCCGCTGGAACCTCAACTACGTCTACACACCATCGGCGACCGTCTGGGGAGGCTCCTGCATCAGCAACAGCGACTGGCCCAATCACCAGCGCATCCGCCAGTATACCGGGGATCATAACGAGACCTGGGGCGGCGTGACCATGACCGTCGACAGCGACGTGATGGACGGCATCCTGGCGGTGCCGTACACGGGGACGGCCAACACCTATCCTCCCACTCAGCCGACCAACCCCAAACCGGTGGACGGGACCACCCTCGTCCGAACCAACGATACCTGGTTGTACTGGAACACGGATGGCACTGCCTGCAATATCCAGATCACGGGCGGCAGCATAAATATCAAGCCGGGCGGGGATTGTTCCAGCTACCATCTTGGAGCCCAGAAGGGCGGGGCATATACCTGGCAGGTGGTGGCCAGCAATCCGTACGGTTCCACGACGGGACCGGCTTGGCATTTCAACATCCGACCCCTGGCACCCACCAACCTGGCTTCGACCGGTACCACCTCGACGCGCATTAACCTGGCCTGGACCGTGTCCGCCGACGAGCCGGCCGACATCGACAGCTACAACTTTTACATCAACAGCCAGTACGTTGCCAGCCTCCCCAAGGGCACCTCCAGCACCTCCGTGTCGGGGTTGGCCTGCAATACCGGCTATTCGTTTTTTCTGCGCTCCGTCCGGCAGGGCGTCCAATCGGCGGACGGCAACACGGTTTCCGTGACCACCAAACCGTGCCTCCCCGAAGCCTTCCACAAGCTCAGCCCGGGAAACGGCGCTCCCGCCGAGCCGGTCGATCCGACCTTGAGTTGGGAGAGCAGCGGCAGCGCTGCCTCCTACCAGTATTGTATCGACACCGTGAATAATAATTCCTGCGATACCTCCTGGACGAGCACGGTCGCCACCAATGCTGGGTTCACCGGATTGACCCCCGACACGGTTTACTACTGGCAGGTTCAAGCAGTCAATGCTTCCGGGACGACGGCTGCAGACGGCGGGACGTGGTGGGCTTTTACGCCTTCGTCCCACCCGGCGACGATCACCCCGACGGCCACCCTCACCCCGACCGCTACCGCGACCCCCACGCAGACCATGACGCCTACCTCCACGCAGGGCGTGTTCCCCAAAGTGTCCCCCGCCAACGGCAGCTCGAACGTGCCGACAACGCTGACGCTCGCCTGGCAGGGCGTTCCTGGCGCAAGCGCGTATCTGTACTGCTACGATACGATCAAAAATAGCACCTGTGACGCCTCCTGGACGCTGACCTATTCGACCAGTGCGACCATCAGCGGCTTGAGTGCCGCCCAGATCTATTACTGGCAGGTGGAGGCGATCAAGTCGCCCAGCGCCATCTACGCCGATGGGGGCATGTGGTGGGACTTCACCCCATCGAGCAATCCGATCTCTCCGGTGCCGACGAACACACCGGGGAAGAGCTTCACCCCGAGCGCGACGGGAGGCACCTCGACTCCCACCCGGACGGCGACCCTCGGACCATCGCCGACGGCCACCTCGACGGCCACCCAGACCGCCACCCAGAGCGTGACCTTCACCGCCACGTCCTCGCCGACCCTGCAGACTTCGACCCCGACGCTTAGCCCGACGCGTAGCTCCACCCCCACGCCGGGCGAGTTCCCCAAAGTGTCCCCCGCCAACGGCAGCTCGAACGTGCCGACGACGCTGACGCTTACCTGGCAGGGCATTTCTGGCGCAAGCGCGTATCTGTACTGCTACGATACGATCAACAATAATGCCTGTGACACCTCCTGGACAGTGACCTATTCGACCAGTGCGACCATCAGCGGCTTGAGTACCAGCCAGATCTATTACTGGCAGGTGGAGGCGATCAAGTCGCCCAGCGCCATCTACGCCGATGGGGGCATGTGGTGGGACTTCACCCCATCGAGCAATCCGATCTCTCCGGTGCCGACGAACACACCGGGGAAGAGCTTCACCCCGAGCGCGACGGGAGGCACCTCGACTCCCACCCGGACGGCGACCCTCGGACCGTCGCCAACGGCCACCTCGACGGCCACCCAGACCGCCACGCCGGGCGTGACCTTCACCGCCACGTCCTCGCCGACCCTGCAGACTTCGACCCCGACGCTTAGCCCGACGCGTAGCTCCACCCCCACGCAGACCACGAGCCTGGTGCCAACCTTCACGAATACGGGAACGTTTACCCCCACTTTGACCCCGACACCGACTTCCTCGGTAACTCCTGGTGGGGGAGGGATCACGCCTACATCTACGGGGACGGTCGCCTCAGGCTCACCCGGCAATTTTGGCAAGCTCAGTCCCGCAAAAGGTGCTGCCGGAGTATCGCCGAAGTCTTACTCTAAGCTGGGCACCCAGCAGCGGTGCCACGCTATACATCTACTGTTATGACACCCTCAACAACAACGATTGCGATACCTTCTGGACGGTCATCTATTCGACCAGTGTGACGATCACCAACTTGGGTTCCATCCAGACCTATTACTGGCAGGTGGAGGCGATCAAGTCACCCAACGCCGTCTACGCTGATGGCGGCAGCTGGTGGAGTTTTACCACCCGGTAATCATTTCAGGGAAAGAAAGCTGCGCAAGACCGGAGTGGTCTGCGCAGCCACGAGTTGGTTGATGGAATGAACAAAGAGGCACCCCACGTGCCTCTTTGTTTTTGTTACTTTTCGCTCAGATATTTGTCGATCGCCAGGGCGGCCTTGTGACCCGCTACCATGGCAGTGACCACCAGGTCCGGGCCGGTGACGTCGTCGCCGCCGGCGAAGACACCCTCCCGCGTGGTGCCACCGGTCTCCCGGTCCACCACGGAGATCAGGCCGTAGTCGTGGACCTCCAGCCCGGGGGTGGTTTCGCCGAGGATCGGGTCGGGCCAATATCCCAGGGCTTTGATGGCCGTATCCACGGCAATGGAAAAGTTGGTGCCTTCCACCGGGACGGGCTTGCGGCGGCCTTTGGCATCCGGCTCGCCCAGTCTCATCTCGATGCACTCGACCGCGGCCAGGCAGCCGTCCTCCCCGGCGATGAATTTCACCGGCTGGGTCAGGAAGCGGTACTTTGCGCCCTCGTCTCTGGCCATCTGGCGGTCCTTACGGCCGCCGGGCATTTCCTTCTCGGTGCGGCGATACAGACAAGTGACCTCTTCAGCTCCCAGACGCAGGGAGGTGCGCAGGCAATCGGAGGCGGTGTCCCCGCCGCCGATGACCACCACGCGCTTGCCGATGACCGGTCGTTCGCGTTTGTCCTCCGGGAGCAGGGCTGGGTCGGTGTTGCCGCGCATCAGGAAGTCGGTGGCTTCGTAGACCCCGGGCAGGTCCTCGCCGGGGATTTCCATCTTGGCGTCGATGCCCACACCCACACCGACGAAGACGGCGTCATATTTTTCCTTGAAGAGCTGGTCAATGGTCTTGTTTTTACCGATATAAGTGTTGCCGACGAACTTGGCTCCTGCCTTCTCGAAATCGTTCCAGCGGCAGAAGAAGACGTCTTTGCACAGCTTGAAGTTGGGGATGCCGTAGACCAGCAGCCCGCCGGGCGCCGGCTTGGCGTCGAAAAAGGTCACCGCATGGCCTTGCTGCAGGAGGCGTTCGGCGCAGCCCAAGCCGGCGGGTCCGGCGCCGACGATGGCCACTTTTTTCCCGGTCGGTTTGCCGACAAGGATGGCCACCCCTTCCGTCTTGCGCTGGTAGCAGGTGACGAAGGTCTCCAGCGCACCACACAGAACCGGCTCGTGGGTTTTGTTCAATACACAGGACCCCTGGCAGAGCTGTTCGTGCGGGCAGACCCGCGAACAGATCTCCGGCAGTGAGGAGGTCTGGCGATACAGCTCGGCCGCCTCGATGTAGCGCCCCTGTTCGATCAGCCACATGGTCGAGGGGATGTCGTTGTGGGTCGGGCAGGCCAGCATGCACGGAGCGGGGTCCGGGCAGTGGATGCAGCGGGAGGCCTCCATCATGGCCCGGTCGGAGTTGAGTGGAATGGCAACATCCCCGAAATCACAGACCCGTTCGGAGGGCGGCCGCAGGCACGGATCCTGGTAGGGCATATAGACGCGTGCTTTTCGGTCGATTTCCAGTGATTCGCTCGGTATCGTTTGCATGGGCACCTCTAGTATGACTGGGTAAAGCTTGGGTACCAAATCCTGGCGTGCCGGGTATAGTTAAATGCAGGACGGTGATCTTCTGGACGCACAACTCCGGGATGAAAAACTCCTACTATTGCTATCATAATACACAATTATGCCGGATGCAAACAGGTCGTATTGTCACCATTGGTTGCGACATATATCACAATCTAAAGATGTAATAGTTCTGTTAGATACACTTACTTTTTACTCGTACCTCCATACTGGTTGGAGTAGAATCATCTCACTGACGAAGAGGTAAATCGACGCTTAATTACTAATTATCTCAAAAATACTCTATCATTCCGAGGGAGCTCCGGTTGCGACCGAAGAGTCTCTCATTTTCGGCAGCGGCGATCCTTAGCTTAAAATGACATTTTTGAGATGCCTGCCAGGAATAAAAGCAACCTTCTTGATATATTTTGTCATTCTGGACGTGGTAACATATGAAACTCTCCTTTCCCTTAGACCGTGCACTCATCCCAGGGGCAGCTGGTGGGGCTTTCCGCTGGAAAAGGGGTATCGTTTGGCATTTGGATTCCGGCGGACCCGGAATATAAATCTCCTGATGGAGGATTAGAGAAATGAAAAACCTGCTTAATCGATTGAAGAACGTCAAACGGCGCACTTGGGTGATCCTGGCCGTGGTCGTCGTGGCCCTGGTCGCCTTTTTTGTGATTTCGGGCGCCCGCAGCCGCTCGCAGGCGGTCAGTCAATTGCAGACGACCCAGGCGGAGCGGGGCAGCCTGACTGCCACCGTGGGTGCGACGGGCACCGTGCGCGCCCGGCAGACTGCCATCCTCTCCTGGCAGACGACCGGGACGATCGGGAGCGTGAACGTCCGGCCCGGCGACAAGGTCAAGGCCGGGACCGTCCTGGCGTCCCTGACCTCCACCTCATTGCCCCAATCCGTGATCATGGCCCAGGCCGACCTGGTCTCGGCACAAAAGGCGCTGGAAGATCTGCTCAATTCCCAGACCGACAAGGCAAATGCGCAGCTGGCTCTTGCCAATGCCCATAAGAATTATGAAACGACCAGAGCGAATTTCGATTACCAGACCTCGCAGCGGGCGAGTGCGGAGACGATCAAAAACGCCAAGGCACAGATCACCCTGGACGATAGACTTGTCGACCTTCTCCAGCGCAAATACAATGACACCTCGGGCCTCTCCGACGACAACCCCGTGCGGGCCAACGCCTATCAAAGTCTCTATACCGCCTGGAAGCAGCGCGACCATGACGTGGCTGTGTTTAACTGGTATATTGGAAAACCGACCCAAACGGATCTGAACGTTCTGACCGCAAATCTGGCCCTGGCCAAGGCCACGCTGGATGACGCCCAGCGTACCTGGGACAGTTTGAAGGACGGCCCGTCCCAGTCGGACGTGGCTGCCGCCCAGGCGCGCGTCGACGCGGCGCGTGCCACCGTCGCCCTGGCCCAGCTCAGCGCCCCCTTCGCGGGGACGGTCACCGAGGTCAACGGGCTGGTCGGTGACCAGGTGGCGCCCGGCACCAAGGGCTTTCGCATCGACGACATGACCAGCATGGAGGTGGATGTCCAGATCTCCGAGGTGGACATCAACACCATCCAGGTCGGCCAGCCGGTGAGCCTGTCGTTCGATGCCATCTCCGGAAAGACCTATACCGGCAAGGTGATCGACGTATCCCAGGCTGGGGATGTCGTCCAGGGGGCGGTCAACTTCACCGTCACCGTGGAGCTGACCGACGCGGATGTGCTGGTCAAGCCGGGCATGACCGCCGCGGTGAACGTCACCGTAAAGCAGCTCGAAAATGTATTGCTGGTCCCCAACCGGGCGGTGCGCCTGGTCAACAGCCAGCGGGTGGTGTACGTGCTGCGCAACGGCCTGACGCAGGAGGTGAAGATCACCCTCGGCGCCAGCTCCGACACGGTCAGTGAGGTGGTCGACGGCGACTTGAAGGTCGGCGACCTGATCATCCTGAACCCGCCGTCGGCGCTCTTCAACCGGCCGAACGGCGGAGGCGGCGGGGGTGGCAGCGTGGTCGTCGGAGGTGGTTAATGAGCGAGGCGGTCATCGTTGCCGAAAACCTGGTCAAGACCTACCACATGGGTGAAGTGGACGTTTGCGCCCTGTGCGGTGTCTCGCTGACCATCCAGCGCGGCGAGGTGGTCGGCATCATGGGGCCCTCGGGCTCGGGCAAGTCCACATTGATGAACATCCTGGGATGCCTCGATCTGCCGACCACCGGGGAATACATCCTGGACGGCGAGAGGGTCTCCTCGTTGAAGGATGACCAACTGGCGGACATTCGCAATCGCAAGGTCGGGTTCGTCTTCCAGAGCTTTAACCTGCTCTCGCGCACCACTGCCCTGGGCAACGTCGAGCTGCCGCTGCGCTATGCCGGCGTGACGGCCGACCGCCGCGACCGTGCCCGCCAGGCCCTCGAGTTGGTTGGGCTGGCCGACCGCATGCTCCACCGGCCGACCGAGCTCTCCGGCGGCCAGCAGCAGCGCGTGGCCATCGCCCGGGCCCTGGTCAATAACCCGGCCATCGTCATGGCCGATGAGCCGACCGGCAACCTGGACTCCAAGGTCGGCAAGGAGATCATCGGCCTGCTCCTGGATTTGAATGCCAAGCAAGGCACCACGCTGATCATCATCACCCATGACCCAAACATTGCAGCACAGACCCACCGCGTGATCCATCTGCGGGACGGGCTGGTGGAGGACGTATGAATATCACCCAGGGGATCCTCGAGGCGCTCGAGACCCTTACTGCCAACCGGCTGCGCTCCGGCCTGACCATCCTCGGTATCATCATCGGCGTTGGAGCGGTCATCGCCATGCTCTCGGTCGGACAGGGCGCCCAGTCGAGCATCACCGGTGCCATCAGCGGGATCGGCACCAACCTGCTCTTCGTCGTCCCGGGGAACATGACCGAGGACGTGCGCAATCCGCGCCCGCTGACCCTTTCCGACGCCCAGGCGATCTCTGATCCCCTGAATGCCGCGGACGTTTCCGCTGTTGCCCCGGTGATCCAGGGCAGCGCGGACGTCACCTCAGCCATCGGCAAGCAGACCGCCAACAGCATCATCGGCGCCACGCCGGATTACTTCACCCTGCAGAACTATACCGTGACCGAAGGCAGTTTCCTGACCGAGGAGAACCTGCTGGGCAACGCCTCGGTGGCGGTGATCGGGCCGACCATCGCCGACAAGCTCTTCGGCAGCCATGAGGGCATCGTCGGTGAGACCCTCCGCCTCGATGGGCAGCCCTTCCGTGTGATCGGCGTCCTGGCTTCCAAGGGCGGCGGCTCTTTCGGCAACCAGGACTCGAATGTCGTCATCCCCTTCACCACCGCCCAGGCGCGCCTGATCCACCGCTCCGGCCTCAACGAGATCGACGAGCTCCTCGTTCAAGCCACCAGCGCAGATACCGTCAATGCTGCTAGCGACGAGATCTCGGCCATCCTGCGCCAGCGTCACCGCACCCCGGTCGGGTTGGACGATTTCACGGTCTTTTCGCAGAAGGATTTTCTATCCATCGCCACGACGATCACGGGCGTGTTCACCATCTTCCTGGGAGGCATTGCCGGTATTTCCCTGCTGGTCGGTGGGATTGGGATCATGAACATCATGCTGGTCTCCGTCACCGAGCGGACGCGCGAGATCGGTCTGCGCAAGGCGCTGGGAGCGAGGCGGCGTGACATCCTCATCCAATTCCTGACCGAATCCTCCCTGCTCAGCCTGCTGGGCGGCATCATCGGGATCGGCCTGGGCTGGCTGATTTCCGTCGTCATCGGGCGCATTGCTGCCGCTTCCGGAAATCCGTTCACCCCGCTGGTCAGCCTGGACTCGATCTTGCTGGCGACGTTGTTCTCGGCGGCCGTGGGCTTATTCTTCGGCATTTATCCCGCCAACCGGGCTGCCGGCCTCGAGCCGGTGGAAGCCTTGCGCTACGAATAGTACGTGTATAATTAATTCGTAGGCTGTCACCCTAGCTAACGCAAAAGGCTTTCAATCCCATGACCACATATGGCTGGTCGAATTGTCCGGAAGAGATCAAGGCCCAGATCACCTCGCTGATCGGAGGCTTCCAGAGGATCCTGGCAGATAATCTCGCCGGCATCTACCTTCACGGCTCACTGGCGACGAACTGTTTCAACCCTCAACGCAGTGACGCGGACCTTTTGGTCGTCGTCCAGTCCGTCCTTCCAGTACAGGCCAAGCGCCACCTTTCCTTGCTGCTGATCAAGGAGTCGACCAAGCCGGCTTCGGTCGATGTCGACTTCATTTTGCGTTCGGTCTTGGACCCCTGGCAGTACCCGACCCCCTTCGAGTTCCGTTACAGCGAGGACTTGCGCCGCGCGATCGAGCAGTCCCTGCTGGATGGGGGCACCCGGTGGAGCGGGAGCGCGAATAGCGGCCTGGATCTGGCGGTGTATATCACCGTCGCACGCCGGCGCGGGGTCAGCCTCTTCGGACCCGAGCCGACCGAGATGTTTCCGATCGTGCCCCGGGAAGACTATATCGACTCACTCTTCCAGACCATTTACAACGAAAAGTTCGGCCTTACCGTAAACAGCGGGAAGCCGGTTGATGCCATCCTGCTGGCCTGCTGCGCCTACGCCCACCTGCGCACCGAAGTGATCTATTCGAAGGCTGAGGCTGGGGAATGGGCGTTGCACGGCCTGCCGGCCCGCTACCACCCGTTGATCCAGGCCGCCTTGGAAACCTACCGCGGGGAAGGCGACGATCAAACTTTTCCGAAGGCCGGCCTGTCCGAATTTGTTAATTTCATGCGCGAGGACTTCGATAAATTCAGCGCCCTTTCCAGTGGACTGAATGTGGCTTGAAATCCAGGCGATCCCGCCCGAGCGGTTGGACGAGTACGCCCGTATGCCGATCAAGTTCGAGGTGAGATCGATCTACCGGGTTGAATTGGTGGAAGGCGGATTGGGGGGTTTATGCCTGGTTGAAATTCCGGTAAAACCTTATTTCAAAGATTACGACCGGGACGATTTCGCCCCGGGATTGGCCGCGGCGCTTCGACGTATCACGCTGGGGTTTCTTCCTGGCGGGATGCGGCGACCGGATCGGCGGGGCTGCGGCGGTGGCCCTCGACACGACCGGGGTGTTCATGCTCGAAGCGCGTCACGACCTGTCGGTGCTGTGGAATATCCGCGTGCACCCCGAGGTCCGCGGGGCTGGGATCGCCCTTTTCCGGCATGCGGCCGAATGGTCCCGGCAGCACGGCTGCACGCAGATGAAGGTCGAGACCCAGAACGTCAACGTCCCGGCCTGCCGTTTCTACCGTCGCATGGGTTGCGAGCTGGGCGAGATCCGTCGTTTTGGTTATGCCGCCGTTCCCAGTGCGGCTCACGAGGGGTTGTTGAACTGGTATCTGGATTTGCGGACCGAACCTGGGCGGCCGGCCTGAGAGACACCCGCCGAACATCGCCTTTACTGCTCCATCTGTCGAAAACCGCCGGTGTGCGAGGGGGTTTCCCGGGTCGCGCGATTGCGTTGCCCAGAGTGAATCACTCGCTCCAGCCTCCCATGGTTATTCAAAAATCTTGCCAGCCGACATTGGAAAACCACACCAGCCAAATGGGTGATATCTCCCCCGGGGTCGGGAGAGTATAATTCACACAATTGACCTGCTGCACGGCTGTTGGATAGACCGGCGGCCATTGTTGATACAAGGAGGAGGACATGAAACGAAAGATTTTTAAGTCCGTCATGGGAACGATAGTCATGGTTGTATTGCTTGTCAGCACAGTCGGGTGCAACCTGCCGCTGTCACCGTCCATAATTCAGGTCTCGCCGGGCGGCCCGGTCTCGGTTGCGACCTCGGCCCCGGTCGTGCCTCCGACGGAGCCGCCCACGGCCACTCCGGTGCCGCCGACCGACACCCCCGTGCCGATCGTCCACACGCTCAAGCCGGGTAGTCCCGGCGGCGTGCTCAGCAATATTCATGACGCGGACACCGCGCCGGTGGCGGCGCAGCACCGCGCCAGTGCAGGCGAGAACTTCAATGCCAACCTGTTCGAGCGTCCCTTCGACCAGAGCATGAACACCTACTTCCCCGACCTGGACCTCAAGAATGCCGCCCTGAGCCGGGACGACACCTGGACCTATGTCGCCATCACCCTGGGCGGTCCGGATCCGAAAGGCGGGCTGCTGGGGGTCTACGGGGTCGAGCTGGACGTCAACATGGACGGTCGGGGTGATTACCTGGTCATGGCCTCCGTGCCCGGTCCGGACTGGTCTACGGATGGGGTTGGCGTCTGGCAGGACGCCAACCACAACGTCGGCAGCGGACACCCGATCCAGGCGGACACTCCCCCGCAGACCGGCGATGGCTATGAGACCGTGCTCTTCGACCAGGGCAGGGGCTCGGACGCGGACCTGGCCTGGGCGCGGATCTCCCCGCAGAACCCGAACATTGTTCAGGTCGCCTTCAAGCGCACGATGTTCCAGGATCCTGGCAAATACCTGTGGGGCGCCTGGGCGGTCGATCCCGCCATGTTCCACCCGGAATGGTACGATTACGACGACCACTTCAGCCAGACCGAGGCGGGCTCCCCCCTGACCGAGCTGACCCAATATTACCCGCTCAAGGCGCTGTATGCCATCGATAACACCTGCCGCTGGGCAGTCGGGTTTACACCCACGGGGAGCGAGCCGGGGATTTGCCCGGTGCCGCCCACGCCCACACCGGTCTTGCCCGGGAAGATTAACGGCCTGGTGTTCTTCGACTGGGACCTGAACGACACCTATAACAACCCGCCCGACTACCCGATCGCCTCGGCGACGGTGCGGGTGCGCAGCGGAGGCTGCGGTTCCCCGGGCGGCGTGGTGGGGACCACTTCCACCAACTCCAGCGGTCATTATTCCATCTCGGTCAACGCCGGCAAGTACTGCGTCGATGTCAGCCCCGACCCGGCGGTCGGATTTAACCAGAAATCGCCAGCAGTTACAGTGACGGTTTCCCCCGGAGGCAGCGCCAGTGCCAACTTCTGGTATCGTGAATATCTATATTAGTCCCGTCTCTGGCACCAGTTGAGGGCAGGGCTTTCCGCCAGGATCGGTGCGACTCATCCAACCCAGTGTGAGTATCGTCGTCAGGCTGGCGGCGGCGATACTCACCTTGTAAAATATTACCCGCCAGTTAATCTTTTTATCCGTACCTTTAGGAGGTATCCATGATCGGTAAATTTCGTTCCAGAGTATCCGTAAGCCTTGCCCTGGCCCTGCTGACTGCCACCGCGGCCTGCAGCCTGCCCATGTTCCAGGTCCAGGGCAATTCCGTGGCAGCCCCGGCCTCCGCTGGGACCCAGCCCTCCACCCAGCCCCCCACCCAGGAGCCGACCGGGCCGGTGGCACACAAGCAAACGCCCGGGGAGCTGCCGCTCGCCTTTGAGAGCCAGATCCACGATCCCGATTCGTCAGCCCTGGCCTCGCAGCACCGCGCCAACGCCGGCGAGAATTTCGGCTTCGACCTGTACGAGCGGCCGTTCGACCAGAGCATGAACACCTATTTCCCTGACCTGGACATCAAGAACACCGCCCTGAACCGGGATGCAGCCTGGATTTATGTGACGATCACACTCGCCGGCCAGGACCCGCAGGGCGGCCTTCTGGGGGATTACGGCTTGGAGCTGGACGTGAACCGCGACGGCCGGGGCGACTTCCTGATCATGGCAGCTGCACCCAAGTCCAGCTGGTCCACGGACGGGGTGCGTGTCTGGCAGGACAGCAATCACAACGTGGGCAGCATCCACCCGGTCCAATCGGATGCACCCCAGAACGGGGACGGTTACGAGACCGTGCTCTTCGACCAGGGCCAGGGTTCCGACCCCGACCTGGCCTGGGCGCGCCTCTCTCCGAAGGACCCCAAGAGCGTCCAGATCGCCTTCAAGCGCAGCCTGTTCAACGATGCCAACCCCTTCCTGTGGGGTGCCTGGGCGATGGACCCGGGCATACTCCACCCGGACTGGTTCGATTATAATGATCACTTCACGCAAGCCGAAGCGGGCTCCCCGCTGGTCGAGCTGAAGCAGTACTATCCGCTCAAGGCCCTTTATGAGGTCGATAACACCTGCCGCTGGGCGGTCGGGTTCACCCCGAACGGCAGCGAGCCGGGCATCTGCCCGGTCCCGCCCACGCCTGCACCGCCAGCCCCGCCTTCGTCGCACAAGACGCCTGTTCCGACGGCGACGCGCCCGATTCCCTGATCGGGTGGGCGACCAGGTCTACAAATAGAACAAGAGGTGGCCAGAAGCCGTACATGTCCGCCTCTTGTTCCTGAAATTGCACATCGACTAATTATCGCTTCAAGGAGGTTGCAACAGAAAATGCAAGCCGGATTAACACGGCTCAAGACCATCCTCGCCGAGGTCGCCGATCTGAACGCCGCCGCCACCCTGCTCGGCTGGGACCAACAGACATACATGCCGCCGGGCGCCGCAGGAGCACGCGGCAACCAACTGGGCACGCTGGGCTCCATCGCCCATGAAAAAGCGACCTCGGCCGAGCTGGGCAAGCTGCTCGAGGAGCTCAAACCCTACGCGGCAAAGCTCGATCCCGATTCGGACGACGCCCGCCTGATCAAGGTTGCCTCCCGCGATTTCGACAAGGCGGCGCGCGTCCCGGCGGATTTCATCGTTGAGCGCAGCAAGGTCCAATCGGCGGGATTTCAGGCCTGGAGGCTGGCGCGCCAAAGATCCGACTTTGCCATTTTCTGTCCGCACCTGGAGAAGCTGGTCGAGCTCGGGCGGCGCTACGTATCCTTCTTCCCTCCCGCCGATCATCCCTATGACGTGCTGCTCAACGAGTTCGAGCCAGGGATGAAGACCACCGAAGTCAAGGCTATTTTCGACGCCCTGCTCCCGCAGCAGGTAGCGCTGGTCAAGGCCATCCAGGCCAGGCCGCAGGTGGAGGATGGCTTCCTGCACCAGCCGTTCGAAGAGCAGAAGCAGTGGGACTTCGGCGTCGAGGTCATCACCCGCTTCGGCTACGACTGGAATCGCGGCCGCCAGGATCGGGCTCCCCACCCGTTCACGGAGGGGTTCAGCGTGGACGATGTGCGCATCACCACCCGCCTGTCTCCCGACTTCCTGAACACGATGCTCTTCGGCACGCTGCACGAGTGCGGGCATGCCCTTTATGGTCAGGGCATCGCCCCCGCCTTGGAGCGCACGCCGCTGGCGGATGGTGCCTCGCTGGCGGTGCACGAATCCCAATCCCGCATGTGGGAGAACCTGGTCGGGCGCTCGCTGCCCTTCTGGGAGTATTTCTATCCCCGCTTGAAGAAGGTCTTCCCTCAGCTGGCCAAGGTGCCGCTCGAGAAGTTCTACCGGGGCATCAACAAGGTTCAGCCCTCCATGATTCGTGTGGAGGCGGATGAAGCCACCTATAACCTGCACATCATGCTGCGCATGGAGATCGAGATTGCCCTGCTGGAGGGCAAGGTGGCGGTCAATGACCTGCCCGAGGTCTGGAACTCCAGGATGCAGGAGTATCTGGGCGTGACCCCGCCGGACGATGCCCGCGGCGTGCTGCAGGACGTGCACTGGTCCAGCGGTTTGATGGGATACTTCTCCACCTATGCCCTCGGCAACCTGATCTCGGCCCAGCTGTGGGAGAAGATCGTGCAGGACCTCCCCGACCTGCCGGACCAGATCCGCTCGGGAAAGTTCAGCAGTCTGCTCGGATGGCTGCGCGACAAGGTCCACCGCCACGGACGCAAGTTCGAGCCCCAGGAGCTGGTCGAGAAATTGACCGGTTCGAAGATCAACCCGGCGCCCTACCTGCGCTATCTCAACGAAAAATACGGCGCCCTCTACGGCTTGTAGACGCACGCCTTCCGCGGGTCCGGTCCGGAAGATTTTACCTGCGGGAGGGGATCATTCTTCATGATCAGAACCATCCTGCGCATCCTCTTTGTGTTGTTCATCCTTGCTGGGTGTACGCCCGCGCCGGGTGAGCTGCCGACGGTCACGCCGACCGAGACGCAGCTCTCCGCAACTCCCACCTGGACCCTGCTCCCGCCATCCGAGACCCCGAGTGCCAGCCCGACGCCCGCGCTGCCCACCCCGACCCTGATCGAGGCCAGCCCGACCCTGGCGCCGTCCCTGACCGATACGCCTCTGCCGCTGCCCACCCAGCGGTCGTCGAGGCGCGCCACGCCCACGTCCACGCCGGTCCCGCAGCCGGGTCCCAACTCGGGCGCCATCCAGATCCAGGCGCCCGGACCGCTTTCCAAGGTGGTCTCTCCGCTGCACCTGCGCGGTTACGTGGTACCCGGTTTCAACAGCGTGGCGCGCATCGAGCTGTTCGGCGAGGACGGGCGCGTGTTGGTGCGCAAAATCGAGAGGCTCTACACCATCTATAAATGGTCTTATTTCGTCGAGGACATCCCCTTCGAAGTGCATGCCGCCGGCGAGCTGGGTCGGCTGACCATCAGCACCCAGGACGTCTACGGCCGTACCATAGCCATGAACTCCGTCCATTTGCTGCTCTTATCCGAGGGGGACAGCATCATCAATCTGCCGGACAAGCCGGAGGAGCGCTGCCTCCTCAACCTGCCCAACTCGAAGACGCAGATCTCGGGTGGGAGTGTGAAGGTCGCTGGTGAGATGCGTCCGGCCGATCCCCTGCCCCTGGTGGTCGAGCTGATCGGTCAGGACAAGTCCGTGCTGAGCTCACGCCTGGTCGCGGTGACGCCGACCCCGGATGACAGCTACGTGCCCTTCAGTATCGACGTGCCCTACAGCCTTTCCAGGCCGGCTTGGGTGCTGCTGGTGGTGCGCCAGGCGGATGACCGCATCACCGGGGGCATGTATCTATATAGCCAGGAGTTCTACCTCCGGCCATAAGAGAAGTTTCACTGCAGAGCACGCACACCTTCCCGGTGCTTTTCCGGGAAAGACCGTGGAGTCTTTTTAAAAAAATTCGCTGCGATCTCTGTAGTGAATTTTCATTTTTTTCCAAACTCTCCTTGACTTGCCTCCCCGGGAGTGATATACTACCGCCTCGCTGTAAGGCCGAGAAACGGCAATATGGAGCGGGGTAGAGCAGTGGCAGCTCGTCAGGCTCATAACCTGGAGGTCGCTGGTTCGAGTCCAGCCCCCGCAACTGAAAGCACACCGAAGACCGCCGGGCTCACTGAAAATGGGCTAGCCCGGCGGTCTTTGGTTAAGCAGGACCCGGCTCAAGGAGAAAATTCCATGAACCGTAGACCGCCGGGCCTGGAGACCATAAAAGCCATTCAAGGCTTCCTTCAGTTCAAGGCCGCTGAAGGACTGAGCGCAAGGACGATCGAGTTCTATGCGCGTGATTTACACCAATGGGTGGATTACCTGGGGGATAGGAAGGTCGGCCAGATCACTGTGCTGGATCTACGCCAGTACTTGGCTTACCTGCTGACCGAATATCAACCCCGCCGGATCACCGGCCATAACGAAGAGAAACTTTCCCCGAAGACGGTTCGCAATGTATGGGTCACGCTTGCGTCGTTCTTCCATTGGGCCAGTGACGAGTTTCAAATTCCCAATGTGATGAAAACGGTACCGGCACCGAAATTCGAGATCCCGCCGGTCGAACCGTTCAAGCGGGAGGAAGTCGAGGCTATCCTGAAAGTTTGCGACTTCTGCCGGGAAGCCAAAACGAACGACCGCCATAAGTTCAGCATGCGCAGGGCGACCGGCTTTCGGGATAAGGCCATCCTGCTGATGCTTATGGATACGGGGGTTCGCGCATCTGAGCTGTGCGCACTGCGCATCGGCGATATCGAGATGCAGACCGGTAAGGTGCAGATCCGCCATGGGGTTGCAGGGGGTGCCAAGGGCAGGAAAGGCAGGATCGTCTACCTGGGGAAGACCTCCCGCAAAGCCCTGTGGCGTTACCTAGTGGATCGCGAAGACGGGGAAGATCCGGATGCGCCTCTTTTCATCGGTCACTTCTCCCATCCACTGACCCGGGATGGCCTGCGGCAGCTGATCGCCTCCCTGGGAGAGAAGGCGGGGGTCAAGAAGGTCTATCCTCATCGATTTCGCCATACGTTCGCGATCACATATCTGCGTTCTGGTGGAGACCTGTTCACCCTACAGCGCTTACTGGGTCATGCCACGCTGGAGATGGTGCAGCATTATGCCCGCATTGCCGACGTGGACGTGGAACAGGCCCACCGCAAGGCTAGCCCGGCTGATAACTGGCGGTTGTGAAAGTAGGAGGATGACCATGATCCCGAGAATATTTGCAAAGATCACTCTTGCTTTTTGCAAGTTGCTTTGTGCTTTTTTGCTGGTTGCCCTTCTCACGCCCATTGCTTATTTTGCCTGGCGGGCCGGCCAGCCCATGGACAAGCCTGAATTCCGCAACCTTACCTACTACCGTCTTCTATCAGAACGCCGGGATGCCTACGACCACCTCGCCCATTCCTATCAGTCCAGCCATCCGGATGTGAAGGTCGAGACCGGAATGTGCTTCGGCGTGGAGGTGTTCGTGGAAACGATGATGGGGTGGCCGAATGCCGGTTATTACACGCTGGCCGGCTTGTTCCCTTCTCTCAAAAGGTTCGTCAATCCATGGGATCTCCAACAGGGATATGTTCCAGAGGGCGTCACCTACTGGAACTTCTTACCGACCTGGTGGGACATCTTTGAATTGTTTCTCTGGGGTTTGATCGATCATGTCCCGCATGGACCGGTGGCATACTGCCGGATCGTGACGCCATGACTTACTGCATGCTTCAAGGCCCGTCCAGCGGATAACGGAATCACGAGAGCCGGGGCTCCACATGCCCGGCTCTCGTGATAAGGAGGAGAAGAGAAGCGCCTTACACCCGCATCATACCAGCCTGTCTGGAAAGTGCTTGACGCTTGTGCAACGACCGCTCTACGCATCCACTACGCCAGGGGATAACACGCCTGCGATGAGAGTTCGCGGGCGTCTGTATCTCGGGATATAAAAGCGGATGTTTCTTTTCCAGCTTTTATCGCCAGCGTCGCCAAAACCTGGGAGATGTGCTAATATTCTTATGCTGCATTGGTCGAACCTCCTTGTGATTCCCGCAGATCGGCACAAACCATGCCCCAACTCGAAAACATCGAAGCCATTGAAAAACGCCTTTGGAACGCAGCGGACACGCTGCGCGCCAATTCCAACTATGCCAGCAACGAATATTTTCTGCCGGTAATGGGATTGATCTTTCTGCGCCATGCGTACAG
>CAVTZT010000013.1:0-221864 GCA_963739255.1 uncultured Chloroflexia bacterium | reverse complement strand
AGGACTTACGCAAAACTGAGTGATTGACGAACAGGCGAAAAAACGGTAAGTTTGGAGGTATGAGACCGAAAACCCAAACCGTTACACGCTTGGATTATTGCCAATATCTTCTGGTCAGCCAAATCAATTATACGCTGACGAATTTTGCCGACCACAGCGAGAAATTCAGCCATGATGCGCTCAACCGCTATCTGGCAGGAGAAAAGCTGCAACCCGAAATTGACTTGGGAAAACGTCAAAGTCAGATGTTGTTCAAACGCCAAAAGGGTTTATGGTCTTCGATGATACTGTAGCCGACAAGAATTTTTCGCATGAGATTGAGTTGGTGCGACGTCAATATAGCGGAAATGCACATGGTGTTATCAAAGGCATAGGCATTGTCACCTGTGTGTATGTCAATCCGGAATTGGATCAGTTTTGGATCATTGACTATCGTATTTACGATCCAGACGGAGATGGCAAGACCAAACTTGACCATATGCAAGATATGCTCCTGAATTGTGTCCACCAAAAGCAATTGCAGTTCTGGGCAGTGTTGATGGACAGTTGGTATGCGACCAAAGAAATCATGTTGACCATTGAAAAGTACGAGAAGATCTACTACTGTCCGCTCAAAGATAATCGTCAAGTGGATGATTCGAGCGGTTCCCAGCCTTACCGGCGGGTGGATGCGCTTGAATGGACAGAAGCCGAAAAACAACATGGCAAAATCATCAAGATCAAAGGATTTCCTGGCAACCATAAGGTGAAACTCTTCCGGGTTGTGCTTTCCACCAAGCGCACGGACTATGTCGTGACCAACGACATGGCGCAAGACAACACGCAGGTCGTACAAGAGGTGTGCGGCTTTCGTTGGAAGGTCGAGCAGTTTCACCGCGAAACCAAGCAGTTGACTGGATTGGAAGGTTGTCAATGTCGAAAAGCCAGAATTGTCCGAAATCACATTGCCTGCGCCATTTTGGTTTGGGTACGTCTGAAGCAGGTTGCCAATGAAACCAAGCAAACGGTTTATCACCTCAAACATGGATTGTTATCTGACTACCTGCGCCAACAACTCAAATCGCCAGCTATTCAAATGACTTTTGCGTAAGTCCCATATATACCTTTATGTAGTACAGCAGCGGCCTTTTAAGCCGTTGGATAAGGGTTCGAGCCTCTTCACGCTCATCACTCAAAATCCTCTCGTTCGAGAGGATTTTTTGGTTGAGAGTCCCCCTGCCGCACAGGGATGATATTCGCCCATTCTGGGCGCCCTGACAAGGAATTTCAGGGCAGGCTGGCGAGCCTTCGCGTAGCACCCGGAAAGGGCTCCACACTCATAACCCCCAGATATTGAAAGGTCAATGTCAGTTAACGGATCAATTCGCTATTGAAAAGAACAATGCCTTATTCCGCCCACACCTTCTGGACTTGTGTACTTGTTTGATCAGTAAATTGACCCAACTCAACTTGGGCATTTATATCAACTGCCTTTTGGTAGAGCCATGTTTTATTCATTCATTTCAAACCCCTGGCTTTCCCATACCAGCATAACGCCCTATTGAAATCAAAATTGACAACCCAAAGCCAAATCTGGAATTTCAACACTGGAATTTCAACTATTGACAAGGCAAACGTTTGCCACTATACTTTACATCAATGGCGAACGTTTGCCATCCTGGATAATTCCCAATTTTATAGACTATTTTAGCAATTAATTGTTTAGATTGAGGCAATCGCGGAGGTGGATTTTAGAATTGTTTTGAAAAATGGAGGATCCATCCATATTTCCTTTATTTCTGAAAGCATCCACATTATCCTCGTTTGAAACTTCTGGTCCAAGAAAAGGAATTTTATATGTGTTTTCTCCCAGCCAAGAATTTCTTACGTAGAAGAAAAATATTCCCCCCACACGAAAAACTGACCCCATATTTCTTTATTCTTCCATCTGTTTTGTTCCTGGGGGCGATCTTGGGCTTTCCAATTTTATACAGCATTGTGATCTCGTTCCAAAAGTACAATCTCGCAACCCTGGTATCCGGGAAGGCACAATTTATCGGGCTCCAAAATTATATTGCCGTACTGGCCAACCCCCAGCTTCAAAATGCTCTGATACATTCATTGATTTTTACCTTTTTTTCCATTCTTTTTCAATTTACGATCGGGCTGGGATTAGCGATCCTGCTAAATAAATCTTTCCCTTTGAATAATGTGATGAGAGGTATCCTGCTTTCGGGCTGGCAAGTCCCATCTGTAGTCACCGGGACCGTTTTCCTGTGGTTGTTCAACCTGGATTATGGTCTGGTAAATTTCCTGTTGACCTCATTGAGGCTCGTTCATGAGCCTATTGCCTGGTTCTTCCAGCCCAATACGGCCATGGTGGCCGTCATTATTGCAAATATCTGGCTTGGGATCCCCTTCAATGTTATTCTGCTGAGCGCCGGTATCGCGGGACTTCCGGAAGATGTGTATGAAGCCGCCACAGTCGATGGGGCGAACGGATGGCAGAAAGTTTTTTATATTACTCTCCCCCTGCTCAAATCAACCATTATGGCAGTCTTGATGTTGGGGCTTATTTACACATTACGCGTATTTGACATTATTTGGATCATGACCAAAGGAGGCCCGGGAACAGCGACTGAAGTCTTGCCTACCCTTGCTTACAGACTTTCTTTTATCAATTTCAACTTTGGACAGAGCGCGGCTGTATCAGTAATCATTCTGGCCATACTGCTCATTGCTGCGGTGCTATATCTAAAATTCACTTTTAGGGAGGAGAGATTATGAGCCGAAAACAGATAGAAACCTGGTCAAGATTTGCTTTGGGGTTATTCGCATGCGTGGTTTACATCATTCCGTTGTTTTGGATGGTTTCGACATCGTTAAAACCCGTGCAGCAAATTTTCCAAAAGCCGCCGGTGCTGTTTCCATCATCCCCGCAACTGGAGAGTTATCGATCCATTTTGGGCTTGCCTACCGACAGGCCTGACCTTTATATTAACACTTTGGTTTATTTCAGAAACTCTTTAGTCATTGCCTCGTGGACTACCATCCTGGTGTTCATCCTGGCCGTCCCGTCTGCCTATGCACTCTCACGTTTCAAATTTCGCGGGCGGAGCGCCTACCTGCTCTTCTTGCTGGTCGCACAAATGTTGCCCAGCGTTCTGCTGGTCATTCCTCTGTTCGTGCTATTTAGAAATTTGGGTCTATACAGTACGTATTTAGGTGTCATTCTGGCGGATACGGCCCTTGCCTTGCCATTTGCCATTATTATCCTGCGAACAAGCTTTTTCCAAATTCCGGACGCTCTGGAAGAAGCGGCATGGATCGACGGCGGTTCGCGATTGCAGGTACTGTGGTTTATCATCCTTCCCCTGATCCGAGCGGGTCTGGTTGCTGTCGGCGTCTTTTCCTTCCTGACCGCCTGGGGTGAATTCGTCTTTGCCTTGTCGTTCCTGCAAAAACCGGGATGCACCCTGTTTCGATCGGCGTTTTCCAATTTATCGGCATGTACAAAGCCAATTGGGATTCCATGATGGCCTTTTCCACTCTGGTGGCTATCCCGGCCGTGGTCGCATTCCTGTTCTTGCAGCGGCAATTTGTCAGTGGCATGACGAGCGGATCTGTGAAATGAAGCCCGTTCTTTGAAAGGAGGTGATTCCGGATAAGTATTCTTTCGTCCAGTTCCTTCGATTCAACCATAATCTACTGAAAGGAGAAAAGGAAATGTTAGCAAGCCAATTTGAAAAACCTGATCCTGGCGGCATTGGTGACCGGGCTCATCGTCACGGGTGTGCAGCCCCTACCACCGTCGCTCCCGCCACGCAGCTCCCGCAACTGCAGCCCCTGCCACCGCCGCCCCTGCCACCGCACCGCCCACTGCCGCCCCGGCCGCCGCCGAAGTCACCATGTGGACCTACTATGGCGATACGGGGCCTGCCGCAGCCGTGCGTCAAAACGGCGGGAGATGACTTCAATGCCGCGCAGATCACAGTACGTGTTGAAGATCCGGAACCTTGCCTTCACCGACTTCAACCAGCAAGTCACGACCGCCATCGCCGCCAATGCCACCCCGGATTTGATGATCGTCGACAATCCGGATAATGCGCGATATGCCGCCGCCGGCGCTTTGGCCGACCTCACCGATAAAGTCAAGGCCTGGGGGCAAGGCGACCAATTCCTCCCTGGCCCCTGGAACTCCACCTTGTGGAAGGGCAAGAACTATGGTATCCCGCTGGGCAGCAACACCGTGGTCTTGTGGATCAATACAGACATGGCCACAGCCGCCGGCCTGGATATTAACGAATCCTCCCACGACCTGGGACGAATTCGAAACCTGGGCTGGCAAAGATGACCAACAAGGCCAAGGGAATCTACGGCACCGCCATGCTCGCCAAGAAAGACGAAACCGGCACCTTCCTGTTCCTGCCGTGGATCCTCCAAAATGGCGGCAACATCGACAACCTGATTCTCCGGAATCCATCGGCGCGCTCGCTTTCTGGACGAAATTGGTCAACGAGGGTTATGCTCCAAAATCCGCGATCAAGGACGGTTTTGCCGAGATCTATACCAGCAATTTACCACCGGCAAAGCAGGCATGATGATCAGCGGCACCTGGAATGTCAACTCCGTCCCGAAGGATGCCCCCGAACTTCAAATGGGAGGTCGCGCTTCTCCCTTATACCAAGCAGCCCGCTTCTTCCCTCGGTGGCGAAAACTGGGCCATGTTCGCCGCCAGCAAGCAGAAAGATGGCGCCTGGGATTTCCTGAAGTTTGTCACTGATCCTGCTTACGGCACCAAACTGACCGACTGCATGGGCTATATCCCCAGCCGGAAGGACGTGCTTGCCCACGTGGCGGCCAAGATCGGCAAATGATCCCACCATGCTGGTATTCTTGAAGCAGATGGAATCCGCTGCTGCCCGTGGACCACTACCTAACTGGTCTGATGTTTCAGCTGTCATCCAAGAAGCCATGCAAGAAGCATTGACCGGGCAGAAAACCCCTGAAGAGGCCATGAAAGCCGCCGCGGCAGCGATAGACCCGCTCCTTCCGTAATAGAGTCATTGGAAACCTTTACGGAAGAGACCCGTCTCAGAAGCACAATCGGTGCTTGCCGCACCTTTTACCAATCTCCTTAATTTCCCTTCCCCTTATCGTTCCACAAGGGGAAGGGAAGCAGGAGAATTCCAAAGCAAAGCCCTGACATTGAGCAAAATATGTAAAATTGGTATGGGTTCACAGTTGCTGGAAATTCGAAGGCCACCCTTTATAAAAAGAGCCGTCTCAGAAGCACAATCGGTGCTTGCCGCATGTTCTGACCGTACTTCAAAGAACGGCTCCAATGAGCATTATACATGTATGCGTTGCTTATTGGGAGAATTGGCTGTGGATGAAGTTGATTTCATCGGTTCACTCTCGGAATTTCTTTTACTATTCGTTTCGATAAGTATGGTCTTACACTCAATAAAAATATTCCGGTCCATCAACCGGATAGGCCGTAACGAAAAGCTCTGATAATTTTCGGATATAGGATATGGAATTATGCCAGTTACTCTGCATGAATTAGCCAAAGCTGCGGGTTGTTCCGTTTCAACCGTCTCAAGGGCGCTGACTGATAGTGACCATCGGGTCAATGATGTGACCAAGGAGCGAATTTTAGCCCTGGCCAACCAACTGGGCTATCACCCTAATATTACTGCGCGAGGTCTCAAAACAGACCGGACCTTCACGATAGGTCTTGTCGTTTATAACATTGCCAGCCCCTTTACCCCGTCCTGATCCGCGGTATTCAGGAATATCTCAAGCAGCATAATTATTACAGTATCATTATCAGCACGGATTGGGACCCGGAGCTGGAAAGCGCAGCAGTTCACCAGCTCATCAGCCGGTCCATTGATGGGATCATTTTTGTAGAAATCGTGGAGGGATGAATCCAATAAAACCCTTGATCTGGCCAATAAACCCTACGTTTTTGTTTACCGGCTCTTTGATGGAGACATACGCTAATTCGGTGCTTTTGGATGATCGTTATGGCGCCCGCCTGGCGGTCGAACATTTGGTCAATCTTGGACACCGCCGGATTGCCCTTATTAATGGGCCGCATGACTGGAACTCATCCATAGAACGCCTGGTGGGTTATCAAGATGTCCTGGCGCAGTATGGCATCCCCTTTGACCCAGCTTTGGTCGTAGAAGGCACCTGGGAGGTCCAAAGCGGCTATCCGGCGGTAAAGAAGTTCCTTGAGTTGCCCGATAGGCCGACGGCGATCTTTGCCGCCAATGATTTGATGGCATTAGGTGCCATCTATGCCATTCAAGATGCAGGTTTGAATGTGCCTGAAGATATGGCAATAGTTGGGTATGACGACCGCGAGATTGCCAGTCTTTCCAAACCAACGATCACGACTGTCTGCCCTCCAAGTTTTGAGATGGGGAAGTTGGCAGCTCAGTTGATGTTAAACCGTCTTGAAAACCAAATGAAATGCAAGACCCCATTCGGGTTCAGGGTAAGTTGATCATCCGCGAATCCTGTGGGGCCAGGCAGGGTAAGGTTCCGCCGGAATACCATGTCAGTCACACCAATCCTCCGGAGTCCTTGGTCCGGAGATGGCGAGGAAAAAATCCAAAAGAATGATGTGAATGGGTTGAACAAGCCCATCCAACCTGTTTACTGATATCAGGAATTGTTTATGCCTACTCATGTTGTGAATGCGGGATTTGGTCCTGTGGATACCTCGCAAAGCCCTTTCGCACGTTGGAAAACCATGGAACTTAAGAATGTTTCATTGATTGATGGTTTTTGGACTAAAAAACAATAGGTGAATAGAAAGACTAGCCTGTATTTTGGTTATGAAATGCTTAGTGAAGGCCGGCAATTTCGACAACTTGCGGATTGCCGCGGGCTCGTTCCAGGGGATTTATCGCGGCTATGTGTTTCAGGATTCGGATATCTATAAATGGCTGGAAGCCGTGGCATGGGAGCTGGGCCGGAAACCGAACCGGGAATTGTCTGCCTTGGCAGATCAGGCCATTTCACTGATCGCGGCCGCCCAGCGTTCCAATGGGTATATCAATAGTTATGTTCAAACCCGGGAATTCCCTCGAACCCTGGCTGGACTTGGAGAAAGGCCATGAGCTGTACTGCGCCGGACACCTGTTCCAGGCCGCCGTGGCTTTTCGACGGGCATTGGGGGATCAGCGTTTATATAATATCGCTTGCCGTTTCGCCGACCACATTTGTTCCGTTTTTGGACCGGAGAAACGTCACGGGACCTGCGGACATCCGGAGGTTGAGATGGCCCTGGTGGAACTTTACCGGTTGTCGGGCGAGCCTCGCTATCTGGATCTGGCCAAATTTTTTATCGATCAGCGCGGCCAGAATAAGCTGAAAGGCCATCGGTCGTATGGCCCGGAATACCATCAGGACCACGTCCCAGTGCGCCAGGTCAGGGAGGCGGCCGGCCATGCCGTGCGCCAGCTCTATCTGGCTTCCGGGGTCACCGATCTCTTTTTGGAGACTGGGGAGCAGGCCCTATTGGAGGCCATGCTGCGCCTCTCGAAAGATATTACTGAAACAAAGCTGTATATTACCGGGGGAGTGGGGTCGCGTTTTGATGGCGAGGCGTTTGGCGATCCGTATGAGCTGCCCGCCGACCAGTCGTATTGTGAAACGTGTGCCGCCGTTGCCGGTCTCATGTGGAATTGGCGGCTGCTGCTGGCAACCGGCGAAAGCCGCTATGCGGACCAGATGGAACGGGCGCTGTATAACAACATCCTGGCCGCCCCTGCCCTGGACGGGCGCCATTACTTTTACACCAACCCTCTGATGGTGCGCCAGACGAAAGACCTGCGCTTATCCGCCGAGGACCCTACCGGAGAGTCATCCATCCTCAAACAACGTCCCGAATGGCACGATTGCGCCTGTTGTCCCCCCAATGTAATGCGACTCTTTTCCTCTTTCGCCCATTATATGTCTACGCACGATGGAAAAGGCATTCAAATCCATCACTATGCCTCTGCCGATATTAGCTGCGAACTAACTTCAGAGCAGCGCGTTAAAATAAATATATTGACCGAATACCCCTGGGAAGGACTGATCAAGCTGAAGGTGTTGGAATCTGGTGAGGCACCCTGGGTATTGTCTCTGCGGATACCCGAATGGAGCCAGAACCCAACTCTCTCCATCAAGGGAAAAATTGTAAAGGAATGGCGCCTTGAGAATGGATATCTTGTCCTGGAAAGGGCCTGGCAGGCGGGGGACGTCGTTGAGCTCGAATTGGGGATAGAGCCAGTGCTTGTTGCTTCCAATCCGCGCCTCGATGCAGCCCGTGGCTGTCTGGCCATCCAGCGCGGCCCGATCGTGTATTGCCTGGAGGACATCGATCAAGAAGTAAAGGGACGCTTGCTCGATGTGGAAATCGATAAAAACAGGCCGCTGATCACCTGGTGGGAAGCCGATCTGCTGAATGGAGTCATGGTTGTGGAGGCCGGGGGCCAATTCAGGGATGTCGAAGCCTGGCGCGGCCATCTCTACCGGCCGGCAACATTCCCTGTTCAAGAAACCGCTCACCCTGCCCGACTGATCGCTATCCCTTACTACGCTTGGGGTAATCGGGAGATCGGTGGTATGCGAGTCTGGATTCCGGAAAAGAAGTCGTAGGATAGGAGCGAACCATATCATGGGTGAATTCGTTAAAAAAACCAACAGCCTATTTTGTTCCCTGGATAATGAAATCATAGAAATTGAGCCCTGGGGGCGGAATGGTTTACGCGTTCGCTGTACACAGTCCAGCGAAATTAAACGAGATTGGATCAATGCTCTAATCAACCCAGGGGATTATCAGGCTGAGCTGGAAATTCACTCAAATGGGGCAAGTATTCGGAATGGGGAGATGAAAGCTGTTATTAGTTCCAAAGGTGAAATCTCTTTTATTAATGTGAATGACGGAAGAGAATTACTAAAAGAAAAACCGATTCATTTTATATCGATCCCGGCTAGAGCCTACAAGGACCTCAAAGGGGATTTATTTCATATCGATTGTTGTTTTGAAGCCTATGATGATGAACATATTTATGGACTGGGACAGCACCAACATGGTCGGTTGGATCAAAAGGGCTGCGTGATCGAGCTCATTCAGCGTAATACCGAAGTGAGCATTCCCTTTTACCTTTCCAGCAGAGGCTACGGGTTCCTCTGGAACAACCCCGCTGTCGGGCGGGTAGAGCTTGGCGCGAATGCAACCCGGTGGGTCGCCGAAGCCGCACCTCAAATCGATTATTGGATCACTGCTGGTAGAGATCCTGCCGAGATTTTATCCAATTATGCGGATGTCACCGGACATGTCCCCGCGTTTCCTGATTGGGCCTCCGGATTTTGGCAAAGTAAATTGCGTTATGCGAGCCAGGAGGAATTGGAGTCGGTTGCCAGAGAATATCACAAGCGTAATTTACCCTTATCGGTGATCGTGATAGACTTTTTTCATTGGACCCGGCACGGGGAATGGCAGTTTGACCCGCAATACTGGCCTGATCCGGCGGGGATGGTAAAAAGATTGGAAGAAATGGGAATTAAAGTGATGGTGTCGCTCTGGCCAACGGTCAGCCGTTTATCCAGGAATTTCCCGGAGATGTGGAACAATAAATTTATTATCCGAAACAAATTAGGTTCTGCTGCCCAGATGTATTTTGTGGATAACCAGGCTGAAGACGGGATTTATCTCCATTATTATGATTCCACGCACCCCGGTGCTAGAAAATTCATTTGGGAAAAGGTCAAAGAAGGATATTATCAGCATGGAATAAAGATATTTTGGTTGGATGCCTGCGAACCGGAAATGCTTCCTTTTATGCCGGAAAATCTGCGTTTTTATGTGGGGGATGGGGAGGCAGTAGCGAACAGTTATCCGCTCGATCATGTCCGGGGGTTCTACGAAGGGATGCTGGCAGAAGGCGAAAAGATGCCTTTGTTTTTATGCCGCTCAGCCTGGGCGGGCAGCCAGCGTTATGGCGCAGCCGTCTGGTCTGGCGACGTCATGTCGACTTTTTCAGCCCTGCGAGACCAGGTTACAGCAGGTTTGAATATAGGCCTGAGCGGGATTCCCTGGTGGACTGCCGATATTGGTGGTTTCCGCGGAGGCGATCCTGCCTCGCCATATTTCCAGCAGCTGATCATCCGCTGGTTCCAATTTGGAGCTTTCTGCCCCATTTTTCGTTTACATGGCCATCGTTTACCCTACAATGATGATTTTAATGGTGCACCGAACGAGGTCTGGTGTTTTGGTGAGTCTGCATATCAAATTATCCAAAATTATATGGCGCTGCGCGAACGACTACGTCCTTATATCATGCAACAGATGGCGAAAACATCGATTACCGGTATTCCACTTATGCGTCCCCTTTTCGTTGATTTTCCATCCGACGCTGTTTGTTATCAGGTTGAAGATGAATATATGTTTGGATCAGACTTGTTGGTAGCGCCTGTTCTTGAGGAGGGTATCAAAACGAGAAATGTATATTTGCCTTCCAATAGCGTCTGGAAAGATGCCTGGACAGATAAGGTTCATAAAGGGGGACAATGGCTCACTGTTGAAGCCCCTTTAGACAGGATCCCATTATTTTTGAATGGCGATTTCAGCCTGCCGATTAGAGAAGTGTAAATGGTGCATAAATAATCGTCTTTCTTCGATTATTTGCCAGAACAATAGTGTTTGTTGAAGTAATAACCACGATATTGAGCATTCCTCAAGTAAACTATTAAGATGTATCGCTCCTTGTAGATGCGTGTGTGACCGGGATGATCCTCCCTTTCTTGAAGTGGCGATTTCCGGAGAAGCAGATGCGCTGATCACAGGAAATACCGGGCATTTTCCAGCACAGATGCAGAGTCGAGTGAAAATCGAATCCCCCGCCGTTTTTCTCGCGCAGGCGACATGACATTCCGGGCATGTCGTTCATCCGAAAATCTGATATACTGATTGACACATATTGACTGGCTTTAAAAATCCGTTGACTGTAAATTAATATTAATTCCAATGTGTTTTGTAGCCAGTCGTCCAATGGACATGGCCATTTTGGCAGGACATTGGTTGGGAGTCACGGAGTCGCATTTTTCGGGCTTTTAAGCCATTGGTTGAGAGTTCGAGCCTCTCCGCACTCACTTAAAGCCGAAAATGGGAATTTTCTCCCACTTTGACCTGCCGAAAGGCGGGTTTTTGCTTAGATCGTCCCACTTGAGCCTTATATCAAAACCGAAAATAAATCAAATTCCAATGTATTCGAGACATTATCATTAGGCGAGTCAACCAGAGTCAAAGAGCGTTAATAAAAATTAGAACCTCCCATCGAAGTCGACGCGAGCAAAGAGGGTTATTCCTGTAACTCTTCCGGCCGCGGATGATCTTTCACCCAGCGGGGCTACCACTCCTCGTTCAGGGGGATCATGAGTGCAAGCCAGTCGTGTTTTTCGTAGAACAGCCAATTGAGGTCACTGCAATCCACGTAGATTTTCTTGAACGCTTCATTCAGCTCGTCGGCCGAAAAGGTGCCCGACTTCCATCCTTGACGCGTTTTAGAATATTACCCAAGGCAACAGTTTGCCAACCGTTCGCCATATCCGCCTTTCCAAGGACTGAATTCATCATCGGTTATAATACGCCTGCCAGGGAATGAGATTCGGCCTTGGGCCGTGTGAGTGCCACGGCGCTCCTATATCCCTGGCTTGTCGAACGGAGCTGGATATGTCCGCTATGCAAACCATTTCGGTCAAGGTCTCACCCGAAGCCGCCCGGGCTTACCGCAAGGCCTCGGCAACCGAACGCAAAAAGATGGAGCTTTTGCTGTCCATGCGCCTGCTGGAGGCCTCGACCTCGCGCAAATCGCTGGAGAGCGTGATGCGCGAGATCAGCCGCTCGGCGCAAGAACGCGGACTGACGCCCGAAATCCTGGACGAACTGCTCAAGTAAGATGCACGTCGTATTCGATACGAACGTGCTGGTCAGCGCGCTCTTGATCGAGAACTCCACGCCCGCCCGGGCGTTCCTCGCAGCGCTCGACCATGGGGAAATTCTGCTCTCAGAAGCACTTGGGTTTGAAATCCAACGCATCTTGCGAAAAAGGAAATTCAGCCGGTATTCCACCGCCGACAGCGTGATGAATTCCTGGTCGCGCTGGTGCAGGCGGCGACGCTTGTCGAAGTCAATAAAGAAATCACTGTTTGCCGTGACCCTCAGGATAACATGATTCTGTCGTTAGCGGTCAGCGGCAAAGCCGACGTGATCGTTACAGGGGATTCCGATTTGCTGGTCCTGCCTCCGTTCAAGAAGATCGCCATCCTGAAGCCAGAGGCTTTCCTTACGGTTTATCCTTCAAAAGATTCTTGATCTCGTCCATCAGCGCGGCGATCCGGTGTACCTTTTCAAAAATTGACTTAGCAAACTCGGCGGGCGGAAAGAGGGTCAAACAACTGCTTCCATTGGTCCTCATGGAAGGTATTGATCAACTCAAATTCCCACAGGTAGTGCGAAGATCTTTTTAGGTGTCATGTTGGACCCCTTTTTGCTTTTGGACTTTTCTCGTCCGCCGGGCCCCAATGGGGCGGAATGTATTCGACTTCGAGGTACGCTTTAAAATCATGGACGTGGGCTTGGATATTCTCCATAAGAATTGGATCCTTCTCTCTTCTCCGCCAGCTAAATGGGTCAAGCGTACCGAGCACCAGATACTTGTTGCCGATGATTTCCGGGTTTCTTTTCTCGTAAGTCAGTATAAGCATTTTTTCCAGTTCATCCTGGTGGGCGATCAGGATGTCACACTTCGGGCAATAGCGGCAGTGTTTGTTGATAGTTGTTGGATAGGCCGGCTCCACATGGATGAACAGCGGCACTTTCCGGATGGCGGTCTTTCCGCCGCAGTTCGGGCAGGTGGAGAAACGGGTTTCCTGGTGGGGATTGAGGATGAATCGGTAGAGCGGAGGCAGGTTCCCAAAATGCGCCTTGCCGGTCTTCTTTTTGCTCATATTTCACTCTCTTCTTTCTTTTCTTCATGAAAGGCAGCCCGAATAGCTTCCTGACCGATGGCCTGATACGCGGCCCGCAGCAGGGACTCGATCCCCGGCTCCGGGACGAAGGCCGTCTCGCCCAGCCGCTTGAGCAGGGGCATCTCGACCGCCGGCGGGCGGATGCTAACTGGGACGCTTTCCAATGCCGCGCCCAGCTCCCAGAAGTGCCCCAGGCAATCTTCTAAGGGGATCACCGTCTCCGCCTCGGCAGGTTCCTCCTCGATCATCTCCATCTGCCCAGCGCGGCGCTGGCGCAGTTCCTCCAGGAGTTGCTCCTGCGTCCGGCCGCGCAGGCGGAAGAGCAGGAAAGGGTCCTCGTCGAAGCGCTCGCCCAGGATGTAGTGCGTCGCGGCGACGTGCTTACACGGGTTGGCGTAGTCGGGACACGAGCACTCCGTCACCAGGTCGCCGCGTTTGGCCGGGAACAGGCTCACGCCGGCGGCGTTGAAGGCCTGCTCGATGTCCTGCGGCATCTCGCCGGCAAGTAATTGGGCGGCGAAGAGCGCCTGTTCGGCCAGCGCGTCGATCACCTTGTCCCATTGGGCATCGGTCAAGGGCGCGACCTGGATGCTGACCTTGTAGGGCTTGGGCCTCGATCCCTGGACGCGCGCCGCGATGCCGTCCGAGGCCTCTTCGATGGACAAGACCTGCCCCTTGCGGGCGTAGCTGCGCCCGCGGGTGAGCCGTCCGGCGTCCATCAGCCGTTCCAGCGCGGCGATCCAGCGCCCGGCCCACCAGCTTTTGGCGAAAGACCCGCGCTGGCTGCGGGCTTTGAGTCCGCCTTCGACTTCCTTGGGCTTCGTTGGTTTGAAGTAGTAAAAATCGCCGTAGTCGTAGCGCCGGCGGGCCATGTCATTCCCTCCTCAGCGTCACCAGGTTTCTCAGCTCGTCCGTGCTCAGTTCGGTCAGCCAGCCCTCCCCGCTGCCCACCACCGCCTGCGCCAGCCCCTTCTTGCTTTCGATCATGTCATCGATCATCTCCTCCAGCGTGCCGGTGGTGACAAACTTGTGCACTTGGACGTTGCGCTTCTGTCCGATGCGGAAGGCGCGGTCGGTGGCCTGATCCTCCACGGCCGGGTTCCACCAGCGGTCGAAGTGAAAGACGTGGCTGGCGCGCGTCAGGTTCAGCCCGGTCCCGCCGGCCTTGAGCGACAGGATGAAGATCGGCGGGGCGTGCTCGTCCTCCTGGAAGCGGCGTACCATCCGATCACGCAGCTTCACCGGGGTGCCCCCGTGCAGGAATTGCGTCTCTGCGCCGGCGGCTTTCGGCAGGAAGCCTGCCAGCAGCGCGCCCATCTCGGCAAACTGGGTGAAGATCAGCGCCCGGTCGCCTTCGGCCAGCACTTCCTCGAGCAGTTCCGCCAGCCGTTCCAGCTTGCCGCTGCGCCCCTCCAGCGCAAGATCGGCATCCCCTTTGCCCGCCTGGTGCAGGTACTGCACCGGATGGTTGCAGATCTGCTTCAGCTGCATCAACATGCTCAGCACCAGCCCGCGCCGTTCGATCCCCTCCAGTTCCTCGATCTTTTTCAAAGTATCTTGCACCACTGCCTGGTAGAGCGTGGCCTGCTCCTCGGTCAGGGTGCAGTAGACCTTCGTCTCCACTTTCGCCGGCAGGTCCGAGATCACCCGCGGGTCGGTCTTGACCCGCCGCAGGACGAACGGGTCGACCATCTGCTTCAGGCGCTTCAAGGCCTGCTCGTCCTGGTAGCGTTCGATGGGGATGGCGAAATCGCTGCGGAACTTCTCGCGCCCTCCCAAGTAGCCGGGGTTCAGGAAATGCATGATCGACCACAGTTCCGAGAGGCGGTTTTCCACCGGCGTGCCGGTCAGCGCCACCCGAAACTCTGCCTGCACCTTGCGCACCGCCTGGGTCTGCTTCGCCGACGGGTTCTTGATATTTTGCGCCTCGTCCAGGATGACCGCTAGCCAGGGCAGGGACTGCATCGTCTCGGCGTCCAGCCGCACCAGCGGATAGCTGGTCATCACGACGTCCATTCCCCGGACAGCTTTCCGGAACGCCCCGCCCCTCAGCCTGTTCGCCCCCCGATGGACGTAAGTGCGCAGCCCGGGGGCGAACCTCTCGATCTCGCGCTCCCAATTGGTCACCACCGAGGTGGGGCAAACGAGCAGGGCCATGGCCGGCAGGCCTCTGTGTGTCTCTTTTTCCCGCAGCAAAAGTGCGATCGTCTGGATGGTCTTCCCCAGGCCCATGTCGTCGGCCAGGCAGGCGCCCAGCCCCCACTGGCGGTGGAAGCTCAGCCACGAGTACCCAAAAAGCTGGTAGGGGCGCAGCTCGCCGCGCAGCCCGTCCGGCTGGGGAAGCTCGCTCATCTTTTCGGAAACCTTGAAACGTTCCAGCCAATCCGCCAGCCAGCCCTCGGGAACGATCTCCTCGATGGGCAACCCGTCTTTTTCCGTTTCGCCGCCCAGGCTGTATTGCAGGGCTTCCAGCAGACCGATCTCCCCAGCGGTTTGTTGTTTCTCCCAAAACCGGAGTGCGGCCTCGATCTGTTCTGGGTCGAGCATCACCCACTGGCCGCGCACCTGCACCAGCGGAGATTTGAGCGCCGCCAGCGCCTGGAACTCCTCCTCGGTCAGGGCCGTGCCGCCCAGCGAGAGCTGCCACTCGTAGCTGACCAGGTTCTCCAGCGTCATCCGACCTTTGGCAACCGCGTCCTTGCCCTGCCCTGATTTCATTTTGACCTTCAACCCCAGGCGCGCCCCCGGGCGGTTCCACCAGGGCGGCACGAGCAGGCCGAATCCGGCGCCTTCCAGGATGGGGGCGGTCTCGCGCAGGAATGTGTATGCCCCCCGGGCGTCGAGCGTCAGCCCGGACGGACGCTTGCCTTTCAGGCTCTCGGCCACGGGCGGGAACAGGCGCGCTGCATACCCCAGTCCGGCCAGCAATTTTTCCTGAGGGTTCTCGAACTTGTGTCCCAGTTTGCTGATGACGCTGCCTGTCTTCTTCCAGACCTGCTCCGCCGGGACGAATAGGCTGGGATCATCGCCCGCCTGCAGCAGGTAGTGGAGCTGCCAGGGGTCGCTTTGCGAGGCGGGCGTCTCGATGCGAAATGCGATCCGGAAGGCCGCGTCCCCGGCGACATGCAGGTTGCGCATCCAGGCCCGCTGGCTGGAGGCCAGGCCTTGCAGTTGGGCCGGCGAGGCCTTGACGGTGGGATCATTACTGAACAGAGCCTCGATCCAGCGGATGGCGGGAGAATCATCTTCCCGATGAGAAGGCGGGGCAGCGGGCTTCCCCCACCGGCGGGCGAGGGCGTCGCAGGTGGTGTTGAGGAAACTGGCGAGCAGGCTCTTCGCAGAGGATGTTTCCCCTGTCTCGGTAGGCTCCGCACGGCAAACGGGCGGCATGGCGGCTTCGAGTTGCGCCAGACGCTGGCTGTCGCGCGGGCTGTCGAGCACCGGCAGCCAGCGGCCGTGAAAGACCTTGCCGTCCGCATCGGCCGGGACGAGCACCGGGACGATCTTGTGCGCTGCCAGCGCCTCTAAAGCCAAGGCGGCGGCGCGGGACCAGAAACGGAAGCTGGCCGAAAACCCGAAACGTGCCGTACTCTCCTGCCCGGCAGCGGATAATTCCAGCAGTGCAGGCACGGCTTCCGCCGATGTCAGCCGGATGCCATGGACGATCCAAGGAGCTAAAGTGGGAGTGGATTCCTTGTCCAGGTCCCAGGCGTGCGGCAGTTCGGGCGAGGGCAGGGGACCGGTGCGGACTGTCGGCAGGCGCAAAACGGCCGCGGCTTCCTTTCCTGATCGACCGATGGCTGCCTGCAGTTCCGGGAGAGGTGCGCAGAAGGGATGGCTCTTCGGCTTGGGATTCCTGGCCACCCGCCCGCGCGGCCCGGCCTGAGGCTCGGCGTCTCCCGTCTCTGCCCAAAATAGAACATCGCCTGTTTCCAAAGGTGTAAGTGGCGGCTGCCAGTGTGCGTGGAGGCTGAGCATATTCTTTCCTCGCGGGGATAGCAAGATAATTATGACTTGTTCTGGTTACTTTGACAATGTTTGTTATTTTAATCGGGCGGGAAAATTCAATTCTGAAAATCCTGGTAGGCGATCCCTACATGAATAGCAGAATTTTGATTATACTAATTTAATTTCTGCTAAACAGGAAATCAGTATGGAACAGACCCCTTTTATAGGCCGCAAACGAGAATTGGAGACGCTCCAGGTCGAATGGGCGAAAAAGAAAGCGTCTTTGCTAATCCTTTATGGCCGCCGCCGGGTAGGAAAAACCAGGTTGTTAACCCATTGGATCGAAACGTCGGGCGCGCACGCCCTTTATTGGGTGGCCGATCCCACCGCATCGTTGGACCAGCTTCGTTCTTTCTCGCAGGCACTGTACAATTTTCCCGGGAGTGGAATTGTTTCGGATGATTTTACTTTTTCGACCTGGGCAAACGCTTTTGTGCAGATAGAAAGAATGGCGCAAGAGAAGCGGATTGCCATTATCCTGGATGAGTTTACCTATCTGTTGGAGAGCGAGCCGGGAATTGCTGGAATCGTGCAAAACGCATGGGACCACCATCTTCGAACAAGCAACCTGTTCTTAATCTTATCGGGTTCTCATATCGGAATGATGGAGCGCGGCTTGCTTTCTTACCAGGCGCCGTTGTATGGTCGGGCTACTTCTCTGATGAAACTTCAACCACTTCCTTTCGGCGCTACCCGGCTGTACTTCACAAGCTACAAGCCCGACGAACGCGTGGCCGTATACGCCATGCTGGGAGGCATACCCGCATATTGGGAACTGTTCAATCCCGGTAAAAGCCTGGATGCCAACATATGGAAGGTATTTCTGGGCGGGATGAACCTGTTGCAGGATGAGCCCCGCCTGCTGCTCCAGGATTTTGTTACGGAACCGCACAATTATGTGGCTATCCTGCGAGCCCTGGCTCACGGGGACCGCACTCCGAAGGAAATTAGCGGATATGCCGGGATCCCTGATAAAAATGTACCAGCCTACCTTAGCAACCTGATCAACATCGGCTTTGTGGAGCGGCGCGTACCAGTTGCTGCGCCGGAATCGTCCCGGGCCGGCCGGCATTATATTACGGACCCGTTCTTACGATTCTATTTCCGTTTCCTTGCCCGACGGCAGGCCCAGCTTGCTTTAGGCATGCAGGATCAGGCATTGGCGGAGATTAAAAAGCACCTGGTCGATTTTATCGGCACCCACACCTGGGGAGAGCTGTGCCGGGAATGGCTGTTGAGAGCCAGCGCCATGAATCGCCTGCCATTTTTACTGGACCAGGTCGGGAGCGCCTGGACAAATCGGGCACAGGTGGATGTAGTTGGGATCAATCCCATGGAAAAAACGATCCTTCTGGGAGTGTGTAAATGGGATCGACACCTCGTCGGGCGCGAAGTGCTTGAGGAGCTTGTAGAGAAGACAGGCGAGATTGTGTCGAAAGAAGGGAAGTGGACGGTTTACTACATCGGTTTTGCGCGCATGGGATGGACCGAGGACGCACGTGAGTATGCTCTTAATTTTATAAAAGGGAGTACAAGTCAAAGTAAAAACTGGAAATGGGTCGGAATGGAATTGTTGGACCTGAACCAGGTCGATAACGACCTGCAAACATGGACCGGATAATCGTACTCCATGCTGGATTATGTGTAACTGCCCAACGCGGGAAGGAGAAATCCCATGTCATGGAACGATCTGCGTCAGAGCCTGCAGGATTTATCCAAAGATCAGGTAATCGAAATCATCAAGGGGCTGCATTATCTTTCCCCGCAAAACAAAGCCTGGCTGCGTGGCAAGCTCCTACCTGTTGGCCAGGACACTGCCTATCTGGAAGAATGTCGCCGGAAAGTGATCAAGGCGGTATACGACCCGGCCAGGAAAACCCCGACCATGCCACGCTTCCGGGACGCAAAAGGGATCATCGCTGAATACCGAAAATCCACCCGTGACCTGCGTGGCACACTAGACCTTATGCTGACTTATGTCGAACGCGGCCATGCCTTTACCAACGACTTCGGGGATATCGACGAGCCTTTTTATGATGCCCTGATAAACATGCTGGAACGTTTCGCCGTGGAACTGCGAAACAGCCCAGCCAGGCGGGAGATGCATGCCCAGTTTCACCCACGCCTATTAGTCATGCGTCATACCTCTGATATAGGATGGGGGTATGGGGACGCTGTCCAAGGGATCGTTGATGAATTGGAGGCTGCGTTGGGAGAATGACAGTTGTATCCGCTAATCCCAATGAAAGATGGGGCGGCCAAAATACCGCATTCCGAATGGCAATTCATAACAAGAACAAGGAAATGTTTTCATTGACAATGAAAACATTTTGTTATATCATTTCATTATGAATGAAAACTCTTGGAAAGCCCGCTGGTCGCAGGACCAGGTCAAAGCCATGCTCCTGGAACAGTTCGATTCGTTCTGGAAGCGCGAAACCGGCATCCCGCGCGATCGGCTTGCAGACGTGGATCGGGCTGCCGGTCTACCGCACGCCGTCATCGTCTCCGGATTACGCCGGGTAGGCAAATCCACCCTGCTGGCCCAGATGGCTCACAAATTGGGCCAGGAGGTTTTCTATTATCTGAATTTCGAAGACGACCGCTTCCTGGGGTTCAAGGCAGAGGATGCGAACGATCTGTATCAATCCCTGGTCGAAGTGTTTGGGGAACGCAAGATCTTCATCGTCGATGAGATCCAAAACGTCACCGGCTGGGAACATTTCGTCCGCCGGTTCATGGACATGGGGTTCAAGTTCTACATCTCCGGCTCGAACGCCTCCCTGTTGAGCCGGGAGCTGGGCACCCGCCTGACCGGCCGCTACGTGCCGATCGAGCTGTTCCCGTTCTCCTTCCGTGAGTTCCTGGAGTTCCGCGAAGTACCGGCGCCGAACCTGAAGAGGATGACCACGGCTGATAAGGGAACATTAAAATCAGCCCTGGCCTCCTACCTGCAGATGGGCGGGATCCCGGAGGCGCTCAAATATCCGGAACTGCCCCTCCTGCGGACATTGTACGACGACGTGCTTTACCGGGATATCGCCACCCGCTACCGCTTGGATGCCGTTACTGCGCTCAAAGAGCTGGCTTTCTTTTTGATGAGCAACCCGGCCGGCCTGGTATCATTCAATAAGCTCAAAGAGCAATTCCGCTTGGGAAGCGTGAACACGATCAAGAGCTACGTCGACTACATGGAGAACAGCTGGCTGGTCTTCGCTGTGAACTTGTATGATTTTTCCATCAAGCGCCAGCAAATCGCTCCCAAGAAGATCTACTGTATCGACAGCGGCCTGGCCAACGCCGTGGGTTTTGGATTCTCCCCCAACACGGGTAAGCTGCTGGAGAACCTGGTCTTCCTGGCGCTGCGCCGGCGATCCCAGGAGATCTACTATTACACCACGCCGGGCGGGTATGAAGTGGATTTCTACCTTCCGGAAGAGCAGCGGTTGGTCCAGGTGGCGCAAAACCTGGACGCTCCGGGCACACGGGAGCGTGAACTGCGCGCCCTTGCGGAGGCGGTGAAGTCTGTCAAAGTGAAGAACGCTTTGATCTTGTCCGATGCAAATGAGAACGATCTGGAAGTGAGCGACGTACCAGTTGAAGTGCGTTCTACATCAGAGTGGTTGCTGAATAGCAATTATTTCGAATAAGGGGCTTATGTTCCGTAAGGAACAAATACTACGATCTTGGGATTGTCTTGTTAAAGTATCCTGCTTCCGCCGGACATATCGCCAGTGACCCTGGTGGGACACTTCAGGATTCCCTTCCGACAGGTCGATGAAGTGCCAATAAGATTGATCCTTATTGGCACTTGTTTGAGAAGGTGTCAACATGAAACTTTGTTAATTGCGCCCGCCGTTTTACCTGCATAAATGAGCAACTGGTAGTACCATACCAGATGAAGTATTCGACATGGTCGAAAACTGGCAAAACTTATGGACTATAACTCCACGAATTCCGACAAATTTATGGAAATTAAAGAACATCAAGACCTAGCATAATTCTATTTCGGGGGCTTTTCCAGTAAACTAAAATCGATTTCGTAAATCGTCTGTGTTTTGCTTTTAATGACGATTTGCGAAATGGTGCGGGAAAAGCAGGAAGAGAAAGAGTGACATCAAGGTCGACAGACTTGAGGCGCGAAATCAAATCGATATTTACATTGAGGGAGCAAACAGTTTTTCAATCGCAGCGGGCAGTTCCCCGGAGCATGTCACCACCAATCGTTGTCCGGCCCGGGTAGCAGCCATATAGACCTTACGGGTATTTTCAAGAATAAGCTTTTCACGCTCCTCATCCGACAACCGGAGACTCTGCTCCTCCTCGAATAACTGCTTCAGCCCAACCAGGAAGACGACCGGGCTCTCCAGGCCTGTCCCGGCATTAAAGGTGGTCACCCGCACAAAATTCCCCGGCTGACAACCCTTGGGATCCGCGGCTGCCTCCGGCCCCAGCTTCCTCTGAAGCGCCGCAAGCAGAATATCCACCCCCTTCCAGTCCACATGCAGGATCAAAATCTTATCCAGTGGAAAGCCCTGGCCGGCCAGGGCGGCAACCTCGTTGACCGTCCGGTTGATCTCGTCCTGGTAGTTGTTCATAGAAATTAGTTGCGGAATGGCGCCATGCGGCAAAGTCTCCAGTTCAGGAGGAAGGATTTCTTCGTCCTGATCATCCTGGGTGACTCGCTGGCGATAAAAAATGGTGGCGAAGTTCAGGATCTCCCAGGTCGTCCGGTGGCTGCGATAGAGCTGCTGCATTTTGCCGCGCACGTCCAGACCGAGCGATTTCCAGGAAGCACCCCGCCCGAGAAAGCCCTGGGTCGGGTCGGCGACGACGAAAAGGTGACCGCTGCCCGGCTTGACCAGGCGACGGATGATGTCGAACCAGATGGGCGCGAAGAATTGGGCCTCGTCCACCAGGACGACATCATATTGGGGAGGACGGACGGTGCCATCCTGGATGAACTTCCACATGCGTCGCGGAACGTCACCCCAATCCATCTGGCCGCGTTCCTGCAATGTCCGCTGGTACTCCAGCATGGCTGCATACATCTGCTTGCGCTGCTCGGCGCCCAGGCGAAAGCCACGCCCGCGCCGTTCGATGTTCAGGTAGGCAGCCTGATCGTAAAGAAGCTGATCCTTGAACCAATCGATCTCACTGCGCAGCATCCCAGGGGTGATCGTCGTCCCCTCAAAGTGGTGCTCCCAGACGGTAGCAACCAGTTCGTCGCGTTTATCGATCCCCAAGGGGATGCGCCAGGGCGGATTTTTCGGCCAGTAGAGCCGGCACCAGCCGTTAAAGGTCTGCCAACGGATATTTTTGGGCAAGCTGCTAGTGAGACGCTGGTAACGCGATTTCATGTCCTGGATTAGCGGGCGGTTATGGGTCAGGACCAGGAAGGATTTCCCCGGGAAAAGGTCATGCAAGAGCCGCAGGCGGTAGAGCAGGATCAGGGTCTTGCCGCTGCCGGCGACCCCGTTCACGACGCTCAGGCGGAAATCCTTCGACAGCGACTCCCCCTCCCTGGGCAAATCCAGGTCCGCCTTCAAAGCTGCCTCCTGATCGAAATCCAACAAATAGTCGGTCAAGCCAGCCTCCAGGCGCGCCTGGGATGCAGGCCGGACGGTCAGGGCAGCAGGCACGACCACCTCCGGAGTAAAGCGGGCACGAATCTGTTCCAACGCGACCTTATCAAGAGGTGGCCCATCGAAAGCCTTTTCCAGGCCGGTGGCGCCGGGTTGTAAAGAGTCCTGACCGCTCCACAGGGGCAAAGGTGGACGGTCGGGGCCTCGGCCCTGCGCCAGGTCTTTGCTTGGTATGTTGGGAAACAGGATCAACGTGCGAAGTTCGACCCCCGCGGGCAGGGAGTCCTGAAATTCCTCCAGAATACGCGTTTCGCTTTCCCCCAGCCGTTCCACTTGACCTTCCAAAAGGAGCAGCTGCGCCGCCGGGCGGGCCTGCTTGTGTGTGGCCGCGCTGACCTTGACGAGCAGCGCTTGACACCTGGAATTCAGGATCAAGAAATCGGGGGCGTCCTTCTGCCAGGGCGTCAGATGGTGCCAGACCGTATATTCGTCGGGGAGCGCCTTGAGGAACCGGAAGGTCCGTAGGACCTCCGGGGGCAGGACGCCGGCTGGAAGGTTGGGAAAAATTCTAGCCATCTCAGGTCGGCCGGCCCTCCGGGAGCGTCAGCGTGGCGCAGGCGCTCATCAAGTCCCGCAGCAACTGCACCCATTCGTCCAGTTTGGTCTCTTCCGGCGGGATGTCCAGGACATGCTGGCTGCCGACCAGGATCAGCTTGGTGCGGGCGCGCGTCACGGCTACATTCAAACGCTCTGGTTGGAAGAAGAAGTCAGCCAACTGCCTGGCAAAGGTCGGGCTGGAAGTGGTCAGGGAAACCAGGACGGCTTCCCGCTCCTGGCCCTGCATGCGCTCGACCGTATCGACCGCCAGGTCCTTCAGCATTTCGCGCGTTGGCAGGGATTCACGCAGTCCATTGCGGATCAGCCGACCCTGGGCGCGGTATGGGACTACCACGCCGATCTCGGCGGGCGGAAGGCCGTGGTGGATCAAGGCTCGGACCAGCTCGCAGACCACGTCGGCCTCGAGCTGGCTGCGGGTTGTGCTGTTGCGGTGCAGGAGATCCAGGAAGACCGCCGGCTGCTCAGGATCCAGGACCAGATCCCAGCGGGTCCCTTGCAGGTTGAGTTTCAAGCGTCGGCCAGCGATGCCGGGCGCCGGACGGATGCGCCCTTCGTAGAACGTCCGGCTAGGCCAGGCGGTCAGGACGTCATTCATGCGGTAGGTGGTGGACAACATCGTCAGGCTGCCACAGCCGTTCAGGTAACTGAAGATCGAGATGGCCCCGAACTTGGAGGTCCGGGAGGTTGTGACCGGCGGCAGCTGGTGCTCGTCGCCGATGAAAACGTACTTCGAGCCGGCGAGCATGCCCATGATCGCCAGCGGCAGGGTGATCTGGGAAGCCTCATCAAAAAGGATCACGTCGAACTCGATCCCGGATAAGCGCTCGCTGCGTGTCGCAAAGGGCGTGGCGCCCACGATGTAGCCACCGGGAAGATCGCCAAAGCCGCTGTCCACGAAGTTGGCATAGTTGGGAGCCAGCAGATCGACCGCCCGGGTCTCGATGCCGACTTTGCAGACCGGCAAGCCCGAATCGACCTTGACGACCTTGTTCAGGGCGTTGTTGATCGCCCGATGGGTCAGCCCGGTCACCAGGACCCGCCGGCCATCCGCCACCAGCTGTCGAGCCAGGTGCGCCAGCACCAGGGTCTTGCCGGTGCCGGGCGGGCCCTGGATCAGGTGTAGGAGATCCGCGGCGTAGGCCTGGGCGACGGCTTCCGCTTGGTCCTCGTCTAGTCCGTTCTTTAGGGCTTCTTCCTTCGAGCGCTCGTAGCGGGCGTAATCCAGTCCCAGGGTCTTCTCCCCGCAAAGCAACGGCAGGATGGTTTCTCGCCCACGGCGCGTCTCCGCCACCTGGTCTAACGCGTCCAGGTAAAATGGGCTGAGATCCAGCATGCTTTCATCCGCGATCCACCTGTCCGGCTGGTCCCGTAAACAAAACATATCCCCTTTGCGGAAACTGACCTCCAGCTGGGTTTCGTCGTCGTATTCAAGCAAACACTCGACGGCCCCCTCCCCTCTGGGGTCACCCTGGTGTAGGACCAAAAAATCTCCCTCCCGGAAGCGCGAATCATTCGTGACGCAGCTGAGTAGGAGAATGCCATCCTTGCGGATTTCGTCGATGTGCAGGCCCTCGATGGCTCGGCCGTACGCCACCCGTTCGGCTAACGGCCGCGCCCACTGGCGCTCGAGCTCGCCCCGGCGATTTTCCGATTCGCTCCGGATGAAGCGATCCAAACGTTGTAACAAAGGCCGATAGTCGCTCATGATCTCTGGTTGCTCGCTCCGACCCCTTACTATTGCGTCTGGCCAAGTTATACCCTGGTTGGGCCGACCGGGTATCTGCACCGACTTTGATCACTCTGAAGACATTTGAGCTAGCAGATACCGTACACGCTGCACTAAGTCACCGGGTTTAAGCACCGTGACAGATTCTACGCCGGGGTGAAAATGTCGAATATTGTAGGTAGTAAGGTAAACACAGCCTTCGCGCACTGCAGCAGCCAAAATGGGTAGGTCCTTGGCGTCAGCGGCCTTGGACAAGGCCTTGATTTCAGCTGCGGTCGGATCTGCAACTACGTGAATACTCCGGCTCACTAACAGCTGAAATGCCGGCATGGCGGCTGACATCTTTTCTTCCAAGTTGCGTTCAACCTCGGTAATAACCTGCTCACTGGTCACCGCCTCGATCAAAGTAATTTCCGCCATACGCAGGATCACCAGACTGGCGCTATGCTCGTTGGGTGAAGCTGCACCCGCGAAAAGCACATCAGCATCGATAAAGATGCGCGGTTTAGGCGGTTTGCTTGCCATGCTTTTCCTTGTTGTACCGATCGCGTTGTTTACGTAGATCATCCAAAAGCTCATCAATGCTCAGGCCGGCTTCCAGACGAATCCGTTCAATCTCACTGGCCAATTCCGGGACCATTGGCACCATCGGTACAAATACAAAGATGCCATCCAGATCCACCAGGCGGAAGATTTTCCCGTTTTCGATATTGTACTTTTCACGCAGTTCCGCAGGGAGCGTGATCACGCCGCGTTCCCGGACTTGAATTGTGAGTTCCATATCTCTCCTTTGTATGTATATCTGCCAATGCAGAAATACTGCGAAAACAGTATATCAGATTGTTGCTCAAAAATCAAGTTTCCGAATTTCAACATCCATATGTAAGGTTGATCCAAAAATGGATTGGACCGATTGGCTGGGGAATAGAAATTAGACAAATATGCCCCAAAATAGCCTCTTGATTTTTCTTTATTTATTTGGTATGGTGCTAACTATAGTTAGCATCTTTGTGTTAGAACGCTGCTTTTTGTGACAGGAAAGAAGTTACAGAACGAAGGTCAGAAAGAGGGTTTTGCTGCAAAGCTTTACCAGAGATCGAAACAATTAGTAAGCCGAATGGTACTCAACCCATACAGGTGGAATTCGAAGAGGTAAATCCAATGAGTGATCCCAATCTCATCAGCGGTGTATTGCCGCGACATATTGCGATTGCCATGGACGGAAACGGACGTTGGGCCCAACAGCGCAACCTACCCCGCACGGCCGGTCATCGCATGGGTGTCGAGGCGGCACGCGACATCATCCTGTTTAGTCGAGCAATTGGTCTTGAAGTTCTGACCCTTTACACCTTCTCAATGGAAAACTGGGGGCGCGATGCACGCGAAGTCGCGGTGATCCTCGATGAGCTCCTCCCGCGGGCACTTTCCCAGAATTGCGAGGAGTTCAACCAGCTCGGTATTCGCCTGGAGATCCTGGGCGAGAAAGAACTGCTGTCGAAACGGACGCAGCGTGTAATCGAAGATGTCTGCCACGCTACACAAGCTAATACGGGGCTGATCGTGAATGTCGCCGTGAGTTATTCTGGCCGGCTGGAAATATTGAAGGCAGTTTACCGGATCATCGAAGCCATGGATCAAGGACAGATTACCCGCGCTGAACTTAATGAAACTTTGTTTGCGAAGTATCTCGACAGTGGACACTTGCCGTTTCCCGATTTGTATATCCGGTGTGGTGGCGTGAATCGGCTCAGCAATTTCATGTTGTGGCAGATGGCTTACACAGAAATCGTGGCGCTGGACACGCTATGGCCCGATTTTCGCCCCGAACACTTACGCGAGGCGATCCGGACCTATCAAAGGCAACCACGAAAGTTTGGGTTGGTCCCCGATGACCACCAGGAGCAGTTTCATAACGTAAGGTGACAGGATTGCCTCTATAAGCAATTGAGGAATTGAGCTTGTTATTTTTGGCAGCGGCAAGACCGAGATTTGCTTGTCAACTTGATATTTCTGGTCATGAAATTTCGGTGTACGACTCCGAGATTTCATCAACCCGTAGATGATTACTTTCTCTTATAAAGGTGGGGGGACGATTTTTCATTTTCCCTCAAACGCCATCTGAGAGCCGTGAATCGCCGCGTAACCTTGTTGTTGTGCACGGCGACGCCGATCGCGCGGCGGCTGCCGGTCAGCACGCACAGCTTGCGGGCCCGGGTGACCGCCGTATAGAGCAGGTTGCGCTGTAGCATGAGGTAATGCTGCATCACGACCGGCATCACGACCGCCGGAAACTCCGACCCCTGGGCCTTGTGCACCGAGATGGCGTAGGCCAGGACAAGCTGGTCGACGTCATTCCAATCATAAGTCACCGGTCGCCCGTCGAAATCCACGCTGAGCGTGTTCTCGACGATGTTGATCGAGCGGATGAAGCCGATATCGCCGTTATATACCTCTTTATCATAATTGTTCTGCGTCTGCATCACCTTATCGCCAAGGCGGTAAATGGTCCCGAAAAGGCTGCGCTCGGGCTTACTGGGCGAAGCGGGGTTGAGCGCCTCCTGCAGCCGTCCGTTCAGCGCCGAAACCCCGGCCGGGCCGCGGTACACCGGGGCCAGCACTTGGATGTCGCCTGGCGCAGTGAGGCCAAATTTCTTGGGGATCCGTTCGGTGAGCAAGTCCACGACCCAATCGGCAGCAGCGCCGGCGTCCTCGGCCGGAAATAGAAAGAAGTCCCCGACTTCCTTGGAAAAGAGCGGCATTTTGCCCTGATTGATCAGATGGGCATTGGTGATGATCCCGGAGCCGGCCGCCTGGCGGTAGATGGTGCTCAACCGTGTGACCGGTGCAATCTCACTGGCAATGATGTCGCGCAACACATCTCCTGCTCCCACAGAGGGCAGCTGATCGACATCGCCGACGAGCATCAGATGCGTGCCCGGGCGTAAGGCTTTGAGCAGGTGGTTGGTCAGCAACAAATCCAGCATCGAGGCTTCATCCACGACCAGGAAGTCGATTTCGAGCGGATTCTCGTCGTCATGTTTGAATCCATCAACCGGGGAATATTCCAACAGGCGATGAATTGTGCTGGCCGGTCGTCCCGTCGCTTCGGACAGCCGCTTGGCTGCTCTTCCGGTAGGAGAGGCCAGGGCATAGCGTTTGTGCTGGGTTTCGAGCATGGCAATCAATGCTTTGACGCAGGTCGTCTTCCCTGTTCCCGGGCCCCCGGTGAGTATGCTGACAGGCCAGCTTAATGCGGTCTGGATGGCTGTCTTTTGTTCTTCGGATAGATTTTTATCGAGAGGGATGGTCTGCCGGGTAGTTTCAGGGGATTTCTTTGCGTATGCCAGCGTGCTCAATCGGTCTGCAACGCCCTTCTCTCCAAAGTAGTAAGGGGGCAGGTAGATGACCGGGGTGCCATAGGTGCTCTGGGCTTCGGCAATTTTCTGTGAATCCGGTTGATCAGGCCCCTTGGAGGATGGGAGCATTTCCGGCCGAATGCGCTCGTCTTCTGATAAGCGGTCCAGTGCTGGGGGAATCAAATCCTTCGAAACTCCCAACAGTTCGATGGCCCGTTCAACGAGCAAATTTTGCGGACTGTAGACGTGACCGTCGTTGATCATCTCATTGAGCGCGTAAACAATCCCGGCTTCGATCCGGGAGGGGTGTTCGGCGGGCAGGCCGAGAGCCTGGGCAATGCGGTCGGCGGTCTTAAGTCCTACCCCGTAGATGTCGCGCTCAAGCTGGTAAGGGTTTTTCTGGACGGTTGCGAGTGATGCATCCCCATAAGTCTTGTAGATCTTGACCGCCAGGTTGGTGCTGACCCCATGGCCGTGCAAGAAGACCATGATCTCCTTGATTTGTCTTTGCTCCTCCCATGCTTTGGAGATTTTCTCAATACGACCCGATCCGATGCCCGGGACCTCGTGCAGACGCTCGGGGTGTTGCTCGATGATATCGAAGGTCTCTTCTTTGAAGCATCCGACGATACGCTCGGCCAGGCGGTGGCCGATGCCTTTGATCAGCCCGGAGCCGAGATAGCTCTTGATCCCGGCCACGGTGGCAGGCAAGGTCTGCTCGCAGACCTCTGCCACGAATTGCGGTCCGTGTTTGGGATGGGTGCTCCAATGGCCTTGCAGCCGCAAGGCTTCGCCGGGCGAGAGCTCGGGCAAATTGCCGACCACCGTGGCCAGGCCGTCGTTCCCCAGGCCGGGAATGCGCCGGCCGCGGGCGCCTGCTCGGGTATCCGGACGCAGGCGCAGGACCGTGTACCCGTTCTCGGGATTGTAAAAGGTGATCCGTTCAACCGATCCGGAGAGATCATCCACGCAGCAAGTATACCCGCCTGTTTAGGAGTTTTCTACAAAGCGACGCACCCGGCTGGACCGTGAAAGGGGAAATTTATAAATTGCGACGTTGTAGTGTAATTAATTTAGGATAATACAGCGGTTACTCCTGGCCCAAATCAAGGATTCGCTCATGCCTGGCAAAGACCTGGTCCTCTATGGTCCACGCCAGGAGGGGAAAACCACCCTTGCCAATGATCTGTTAGCAACCCTCTCAATACGCAGCCGGTTCATCAACGCCCTCGAATTGATTTACAGGGAACCCCTCTCCACTCAGAATCGCCTGATGCGAATTGTGGTCATTGACGCTTTAATATGCAAATCTGCATTTCAATTGCAGATATGCACGGGGTTTATTACAAGCCGGGTTGACATAGCCGACAGCCTGGAATTTATTCCTAGAAAATAAATAGGCTATCCCCTTGTCAGGAAATGTTATCGAATCGGATATCATATGATCTATAGTATAGATCATATGATATACTTTATAGATCATGGATAAAAAGGAGGAATATCTATGCTCGAATCTCTTTTTGGTTCGAAAAACGCCGAAAGAGTGTTGATATTTCTTTTCTCACGGGAAAAAGGTTATGCCAGGGAGATCGCGCGTTTCTATGAAACGGAGTTCTTCCCCATATATAAACAGTTAGAGCGATTAGAGCTCGGCGGCATATTAGTAAGTCACAATGTGGGAAGAACACGTGAATTTGCTCTTAATCCCAGGTATCCATTCCTGAAGGAGTTGAAAAGCCTCTTGGAGAAGGCGCTTTCTTTCTATCCGGAAGAGGAACGTGAAAATTTGGTGATGAACAGGCGTAGACCCAGACGCAGTGGGAAGAAATTATGAAACCGATCAAGAGCATGACGCAAGCTGAGCTAGCAGCATATGTGCAAGACCACCTGCATAAGAAGGGAATTGATGTTGTTCTTTCAGGCGGTTCTGCCGTCGCGATTTATTGCAACAATAAATATGTATCGAAGGACATAGACCTGGTAAACGTCCATTTTGTGGAAAGGCGTAGAATAAAAATAGCGATGGAAGAGATCGGCTTTCGTGAGGAAGGAAGGTATTTTGAGCATCCGGATACAAAGCTCCTTGTAGAGTTTCCTCCCGGCCCTCTCTCGGTAGGCGATGAGCCAATCCGCCAGGTTGATGAAATCAGATACAAAACGGGCACCCTCAGGGTGATCTCACCAACCGATTGCATCAAAGATCGATTAGTCGCATATTACCATTGGGGGGATCAGCAATGTCTGGCCCAAGCCATCCTGGTTGCTCAAAATAAAGAGATTGATATGGACGAAATTGAGAGGTGGTCTAAGGTGGAAGGGATGGGTCAGAAGTTTAAGCAAGTCAAAAATAGACTTGTAAAAGCATAATGAAATCCAAAAGCTTTTTGTAATAAGCATGTAATAGCCAGTGTGATGTTTGAATTCTATAGTCGCCTCGACCAAAATCTGGTATACTTCTTGACACAACTTGACTGGCTTAAAAAATCCATTGACTGCAAATTAATATTAATTCCAATGTGTTTTGAAGCCAGTCGTCCAATGGACATGGCCATTTTGGCAGGACATTGGTTGGGAGTCGCGGAGTCGAATTTTTCGGGCTTTTAAGCCATTGGTTGAGAGTTCGAGCCTCTCCGCACTCATCCTAGTCCTCTTCAGAGAGGACTTTTTATTTTGGTCGAGAGCCTCCCTTATTCCCTCCGAGGATCTTTGAGGGTTCTATTCGAGCCTTCGCGCAGCAGCCCTCGTTTAGTATTTTAGTGGAGGATCATCCCCCCCAGCGCTGATACTTTGAAATGCGAATTTTCAATCAACCTTCAGGTTTGATTTCATAAGATTATTCAGGAGTGCGGGATATAACTATTCGTCACTTCTGGCCGATTATGCCCGAGTTGATGTGAGACCTCCTGCCGGGCTTCCCGGTCGCCCTTCCCACTTTTTCTTAATTCCTCATAGAGGTTCTGTGCATAGTTCGACCTCAGGCGGTGCACTCCACTGATCCTGATCCCCAGCTCACGAGCCGCCTGCCTCACAGCCCGGTAGAATGCCCGCCTCCAGGAAGGGCTTGGGCTGAACAAATACTGCTTGGAAGGGTTGAGCTGCCCCGCAAGTTCCACTGGAAGCATTACGGTTCGCAGCTTGCCGCCCTTGCCGGTGATATGCAAAACCATGTTTTTTAAATCCACTTCTTCACCCTTCAGGCCGGCCACTTCGGAGAGCCGCAATCCGCAGCGCAGGACAATCTCAGCGGCGAGTGCGAATGCCGAATTTTTTTCTATTAGAAAGACAAGGATCCTTTCGGCATCTTTTGGGATATACCCAAAGCGCGCCTGGCGAACGCTGGCATCATCGTGATAGCTCCTTACATGGTCCCGCAGGGAGTCCGTGATCGGTGAAGGTGCTGCAGTCCAGCCCGCCTGCACACAGCCCTGGTGTAATTTGCCTATGGTAGCGAGAACCTTTCGCAGGGTTGAAGAAGAGTGGTCACGGTAGTAGATATCCAAGGTATGAAGGATGGTCGCCGGATCCATCAGGTCAGCCAGCAGCCGCTTACCAGTCAGCGCTTTGGCGCGCCGAAAAAAAGCAATGGCGGTTTGGAAATAGGTTGCCCGCGTCCGGTAGGAGAGAATAGCGGGAAGCGCCCGCGTCGGGTCACCACCCGGTCGCAAGGCGCGTTTAACCGAGAGGACCTGATGTAAGGCCTTGTAGGTTTCGATATCTTCCTTATCCCAAAACAAAATGTCCAGGACATATGCGATCTGGTTGACCAGAGATGCCGAGCCCATGTTTTCTCCTTCGAAATAAACCTGCGCTAATCTTTTTAGTACTCCTGGCTTTGTTAAGCCGATCGCCAGCCAAAGCTGACGTACTTCGGGAAATTCATCGCCAGCACCGGTTCCCATGCCTCGTCCTGTGGGGCTGACGTACGTTTGTCCCCTATATCCCGGGCCTGGAGGACGAAGGTTCCGGGAGGGGTTGGTCATGTGGGGCAATCACTACACCCTCACGCGCCTCGCATGTCTCAATGGACATGCATCGTGGAAATGCTGCCAACGAATAGTGAAGCCCGATGGCTTCCGAACGTGAATGATGTGCTCTGCAAAAGCGGAGCAATCAAAACTGGATCACGAGTACGCGGAAGAAATTCCGCTCTGAACGTGGGCAACTGGGAGATTATTGTTGGGCTTAAAATAGCACAGTTATTCTTTTCTGTCATCCATACCGTCCACTGCGTACACATTCTTGGGATTCTCGTTGAGAATTTGTTTAACGCCGAGGATTTCTTCATCCGGCTGTCCTGAACTGCCAGAAATGATCTATGCCGTTTTTGGGTCAGTGTCAACCGACCAGCGGCAGCGGATAGGCGACAATTTCTGTCAAAATTACCCCCTTGACATCCCGGCATTTATTTGATATTGTGCTAACCATAGTTAGCATATGTGGGAATGATTGCTCCCTTTGGTAACAAAATAAATTATCTGGCGAAGATCTGAAAAAGGGAGTTCGCCTCAAAGCTCAATCGCTTGCTGTATCGAAGTAAAAGTAAGTCGGGTGCTGCTCAATGCAAATAGGTGGAAATCGCAGAGCTCAACCTATGAATGCCCCCTTTCAAATCAGCGGTGTATTGCCGCGGCATATTGCGATTGCCATGGATGGAAACGGACGTTGGGCTCAACAGCGCAACCTACCCCGCACGGCCGGCCATCGTGTGGGGGTCGAGACGGCGCGCGACATTATCCTGTTCAGCCGTGCAATTGGTATTGAAGTTCTTACCCTGTACACCTTCTCAATGGAAAACTGGGGGCGCGATTCGCGCGAAGTCGCGGTGATCCTCGACGAGCTACTCCCACAGGCTCTATCCGAGAACTGTGATGACTTCAACCGGCTCGGCATTCGCCTGGAGATCCTGGGCGAGAAAGAACTGTTGTCAGAGCGGACGCAGCATGTGATTTATGAAGTCTGCAGCGCCACACAGGCCAACACGGAGTTGGTTGTGAATATCGCCGTGAGTTATTCCGGCCGGCTGGAAATATTGAAGGCAGTTCGGCGTGTCATCGAGGCGCTGGAGCGAGGACAGATCACGCGTGCCGATCTGGATGAAGCTCTTTTTGCACAATATCTCGATAGCGGTCATTTGCCGTTCCCGGATTTGTACATCCGGTGCGGGGGCGTGAATCGGCTCAGCAATTTCATGTTGTGGCAGATGGCTTACACGGAGATCGTGGCGCTGGACACATTGTGGCCTGATTTCCGTCCCGAACACCTTCGTGAAGCGATTAAGACATATCAAAGGCAACCACGAAAGTTTGGGTTGGTCCCTGATGACCGCTGATAGCAGTTTCATAACCCTAGGAATGGACAGCCTTTTCTCCACATCACCCAAAGGCGTTTGACCGTAGCAAGCGATCCATGTTCAACCATTTTTCCAAGGACGGGACCTCTTTAATCTACCCGTCTCTGATCTCAAGAGTTTGTATTCCTTGTTGAGTTACCTCTGCATAGGCATAATGCCTTTGGGATACGGGACCCGGGTTAACCACCCTGGTTCCGGAAATCGAATCGATCCCAATCCCTTCGTGGATGTGTCCGGTAAAGCAAATCCATGGCTGGTAGTGCTCAATGAATTTCCGAACCGCCTTGCTGCCCACATGCTCCCTGCCCTGAGCCATGTCGTTCAGCGTATCATATGGCGGCTGGTGGCAGACTAGGATTTTTGGAATCTCCGGCCCCAGTTCGGATACAACTTCCTCAAAGAGTAGCTGGAAATCCGACTCGCTGATCTCGTTGGGTGTATAGACGGGGCCGGGTAGGGAAGCACCTATGCCAATGAAAGCTAGTCCATCGATCAGAGCGTGTTTCCGGTTGAGATTGATCCCCTCTCCAGATAGATACTCCTCCACTCCTGGCCTGTCCCAATTCCCGGGAATTGCCAGGACAGAAGGATTGAACTCCCGGACCGTTCGAACGATGCGCTCCGCATCGGCCGGCGGACCGCCGGTAGTCAGGTCGCCGACCAGCAGGACCAGGTCAACCTTCGAGAGCGCCTCTCCGATGCGGAGGAGATGATCCACGCCATTGTGCAGGTCGGGCAGGGCGATAATTTTCATTTCAGATCAAAAAGTGAGTGTGTCGAAAGAGCGAACCAGGATCTTTCCAGCGACGATTATAACCCGAAGGGAATGGCACGAAAAAACGCTGATTAACGGTGTCTTGCCGGCAGAGCGGAGAAAGGGACGCGCTTGCTTGACGCCTGGCCCTCTAAGAATTACAATCTCTATCGAGCGATGAGGCTCGCTTGACCACCCATAAACCGCCGTAAAAACGGCTGATAGCCTCTGTCAAGGACAAACGTCACTGGCAGAGGCTTTTTTTGTACCTGAGGTCCCACCCGGGGAGATCGAAAGGAATTGGTTGTGAATGATCTGCTAAACCCCGACCAGCTTAGGTCGGTGGAAGTAACCTTGAGGATGTTCGAAGAGAACCTGCGCATGACGGCTTCCTGGCTGGATGGCGCAGAAGAAAATGGCATCCTGTACCGGCGCAAGGTGGCCCTTTCGAAAGAACGACGCAAGGCGGCCCGTCAGCGGATAAACGCCGCTCTGGACGAGATCGCCGTCCTGGCGCGAATGCTCGATCTGTCCCCTGAGGAGAAAGACGCCATTGGTTTGATCCGGGGAAGGCTGGCCGTGAGTTGGGCCAACCTGATCGACAGCCAGTCCGGCAAATTGAACCGATATGGGGATGTTGATCCCCGCCTGGAAGGCATCCTCGACCCGGCCATTCAAAGGTTGGTGGAACTGGCTCAGGAACTCGAAATGCTTTTCGAAGGTTGACCCGCAGTGCGGAGAGCTGTCGCCGCCCTGCAATCATTCTGAAGAGAGGAGTAAATTATGTCCAACATCAAAACCGTACACGCCCGCGAGATCCTGGATTCGCGTGGCAACCCCACCGTGGAGGTCGAAGTCAGGCTGGTCGACGGCGCCTTCGGGCGCGCCGCGGTGCCATCCGGGGCCTCCACCGGGGTTCATGAAGCGCTGGAACTGCGCGACGGTGAGAAAGGCCGTTACGGCGGCAAGGGCGTCCTGCAGGCGGTGGAACACGTCAACAAGGAAATCGCCGACGAAGTGACCGACCTGGACGCTCTTGATCAATCCATTGTAGACAGTGTCATGTTGGAGCTGGATGGCACACCCAACAAGAGCAACCTGGGAGCCAATGCCATCCTGGGTGTCAGCCTGGCGGTGGCCCGTGCGGCAGCTGCCTCGGCCGGGATGCCGCTGTACCGCTACCTGGGCGGGGTGGCTGCCAACGTCCTGCCCGTACCCATGTTCAACATTCTGAACGGCGGCGTGCACGCCAACTGGCAGGGCACCGACTTCCAGGAGTTCATGATCGCCCCGGTCGGCGCGCCGGACTTCCGCGAAGCCCTGCGCTGGGGCAGCGAGGTCTACCAGTCCCTCAAGGGCGTGCTCAAGAGCGGCGGGCATTTCACCGGCGTGGGCGACGAGGGTGGCTTTGCCCCGGCTCTGAAAAAGAACTCCGAGGCGGTCGAGTTGATCCTGAAGGCCATCGAGAAGGCCGGCTATACGCCCGGCGAGCAGGTCGCCATCGCCCTCGACCCTGCCTCCAGTGGTTTTTATGAGAAAGGCCATTACAACCTGCGCACGGAAGGCCGCAAGGTCACTTCAGCCGAGATGGTGGACCTGTGGGCGAACTGGGTGGAGAAGTATCCGATCGTCGTGCTCGAAGACGGATTGGCCGAGGACGACTGGGATGGTTGGAAACTGCTCAACCAGAAGCTGGGCGGCAGGATCGAGCTGGTCGGCGACGACCTGTTCGTGACCAACGTTGAGCGCATCGCCCGCGGTATCAAAGAGAACGCCGCCAACGCCGTGCTGATCAAGCTCAACCAGATCGGCACGCTGACCGAGACAATTGCCGCCATCGAGATGGCCCGCAAAGCCGGCTGGGGCGCCATGGTCTCCCACCGCTCCGGCGAGACGGTGGACAGCTTCATCGCCGATTTCACCGTTGCGATGAGCACCGGCCACCTCAAGACCGGCGCGCCCTGCCGCGGCGAGCGCGTGGAGAAGTACAACCAACTCATGCGCATCGAAGAGGAACTGGGCAAGGCGGCGGTCTATGCTGGGCGAAAGGCTTTCGTACACTAAGCGGAAGCACCTGCCAATATCAGTCCACACGCCGGTGCAGCCAGGATGACCTACTTCTGCGCGCGCTGCTGGTCGCCGCTCGATGGACAGGAGAAGACCTGCCCGGCTTGCGGCTGCGACCTGGCCTCCTTTTCGGAGCTGAGCGCCGAGGAGAAGTTTATCCTTGCCCTGGACCATCCTGTCGCCGACAACCAGATGATCGCCGTGCGCATGTTGGGCAGGCTGGGCAGCCGGCGCGCCCTGCCGGGTCTGGAGAAAATATTACGGGACCCGCAGGCGGATTACTACTTGCTCAGCGAAGTTTTGGAAGCCCTGGCCGGCATTCGGGATCCGCACTGCCTGGAACTGATCAAGGCGACGGCGAAGGACCATCCTCACCAGCTGGTGCGCGCGAAGGCCAGGGCCGTGCTCCAAAGTATGCAGGTAGAGAATACAAGCGGGCTATCTCCGACCTTATAGAAGGTAAATCAATTGCCGACCTTCGCCACGTTCAATATATTGGATGCCTGCCGCGAGCCTGGTTGTCCCGTCTGCCGCCTGGAGCAGGAGGCCGTGGTCCGTTACCTGGATGGCCAGTTCTACGAAAGCGTCAACAACCCGGACTTCCGCGACCGGCTGCGCGCCAGCCTGGGGTTTTGTAGAGAGCATGCCTGGCTGGCGGTGGACCAGCACTTGGGCGACGCCCTGGGCTTTGCCATCATCTACCACGACGTGGTCGGCGCGGCCTTGGAACGGCTGGAAAAGAACGTCCCACCACCGTCGACCCGGCAGTGGGCAGCGCTACTTCGGCGAGTCCCTGAGCAGGTCGGCGCTCTCGTGCAAAAAGCGGTCTTCGCCTTTACGCCGAAAAAACGCTGCCCGGCCTGCCAGCAATTAGACGAAGCGACACACAACCTGATCGCGGCGTTGGTCGAGGGGCTCGGATCGGCGGAGATGGCAGAGGCGCTGCGAGGGTCGGACGGGCTGTGCCTGCCACACCTGCGGCAGGCCTTGCAGGAAGTGAAGGACTTGCCGGAGTGTGAGCTGCTGATCTCCATCCATAAGGAAAAGCTAGAGAACCTGCACGCCGAGCTGGCCGAATTGATTCACAAGCACGATTACCGGTTCTTGAAGAAAGGCTTTGGAAAAGAAGGGAATTCCTGGCGCCGCGCGATTGCAATGATGGTCGGTACCAGTGATTTAAAGGATTGATAACATGGCTCAGGATTTGGTCAAATTAAAGGTTGCCGTCACGCCAGAGACGGCAGAAGACATCGAAAAATTGCTTCGTGAACAAAGATGGGATCCTGCTGAAGGACTGCGCATCCTGATTGGAATGGGATTAGGGGCCGTGCGCGGAGAGCGGGCACGAATGGATGCAGATGCTCAAGCGCGTATGGTCGCTCGCCTGATGGAGGTTGAAGGCAGCCTGGCGGTGTTGCGATCCCGTATGTTCGAGACGCAGAAGGCCGACGAATCCTGGGAATTATCTATCGGTGCGATACATAATCAAAACCTCGGCTATCAAGGCATAATCGATCGGCTGAGAGAAGAACTTGAAATCCTTAGGTCGGAAAACGAGCGACTGCTGACTGAAATACACGACCTGCGCGCCGGTTATTCCTCAACACCTTTACAACCCCGGTTCGAGAAACGCTCTGTCCGGTCTAAGCCGGGATGTCTATGGGACTGGATGAGGAGAAAGTAGTTCTCCGGTATCCAACGTCACCTCTGGGAGGCTCGTTGTAAAGATACTGGATGACCTTTACTGAGGCTTCATATCACGACGTAATGAGAAAGTATCACCCATGGATAATAGTCTGGACTAGGACAAAGCCAATGTGGTTTCGCGGCCTCCAGATGATCAGCCTGGTGAGAGTTTTTCAGAGGGAGCTTTCATCTGTGTAAAAAGGTGACGGCATTCCTAAGACCTGGCCGTGTGACGCGCCTGCGGCGATGAGCGTCAGGTTGCCGCCTGCTACCACCTGTTCGAAGCCGAGCAGGATCTCAGGCGGCTGGAGCTTTCCAACGCCGGCCTGCGCGAGCTGGGAATCGGACTCGAGAGGGCGAACCGCCGCCAGCTGGAAGAGATCGAAAAACTACAACAGATATTGAAGGAAAAGCAAAGAGAGATCGAAGAGCTGGAATCACGACAAAGCCTCGAAGTGCAGGAACGGGAACACACCACCCCCCGATCCGGCCGCAAGTCGAACCATTAGACCAGATCCACGGCTTGACCAGGCAAGAATGGTAAAATCCGGGTGGGGAGCACCTCAGATATTTGCTGGTATTAATTCATGCTTCACCTGATTTTTGGTATCTTGATCTTCATTTTGACCCTGGGGGTGATCATGGTCCGGCCTTACCGCATCTCCGAGGCGCTGGCCGCGGCAGTGGGCGCGACCCTGATGCTGCTCGGCGGCTACCTTCCGATCGGTGAAGCGATACGGGTGCTCGCAGGCCAGTGGAATATCTACGGCTTCTTCCTGGGTCTGATGGCCATTTCAGCGATCGCCGACCAGGCCGGTATCTTCGATATCATGGCCGCCCGGACCGGCCGCCTGGCCAGGGGCAGCGCCCGCCAGTTGTTGCTGGGCGTTTTCCTGGTGGGGATGCTCATCACCGCGTTTTTATCCAACGATGCCACCGCCCTGATCCTGACGCCGGTGGTATTCGCCATGGTCACCCGCCTGCGCCTGCCTCCACTGCCATTTATGTTTGCCTGCACGTTCATCGCCGACACGGCCTCCTTCTTGCTGCCGGTCAGCAACCCGATCAATATCCTGTTCCTGGACAGCTTCCGTGGAGGCCTGGGGATCTACCTTCAGCACCTGCTGCTGCCCGCCCTCTTCTGCATCGGATTCAACATCGTACTTTTTCTTTTCCTGTTTCGCGCCGATCTGCGCCGCAAGTACCGGTTGGAAGACCTGCCCTCCGCCGAGCCGAAGGATCATGCATTTTTCCGCTTTACTTTAGTGACCTTGGGAGGTATCGCCGTCGCGTTCGTACTGGCATCGTCCTTCCAGGTTCCGCTTTCACTGGTGGCCTTGGGTGGAGCTGGAATACTCCTGATCGGTTCCTGGCGCCATGGCCGCCTCGAATGGAAGCGCCTGCGCGGTGAGATTTCCTGGTCGCTGTTCGTCTTCATCAGCGGTATGTTCCTGGTCATCCAGGGAGTCGAAAACCTTGGCCTGACCAACTGGTTTGCCTCCGGGCTGATGCAAATCGCCGGTACCGATCCGCTGCGTTCAACCTTGATCGTCTCCGGCAGCACGGCCCTGGGGGCAAATTTGATCAATAACGTCCCCATGGCCCTGGTGGCGATCTCGACCCTGCACGCCATGGGAGTCAACAGCCAGGTACACTCGGGGCTGATCTATGCCGCCATCCTGGGCTGCGACCTCGGGCCCAACCTGACCACGGTCGGTTCGCTGGCCACCATGCTCTGGCTGCTGATCCTGCGCCGCAAGGGGCTGGAGGTATCATCGGTGGAATACTTCAAGCTCGGCATCCTGGTCGTGCCTGTCATGGTTGCCGTGGGAGCAATCTTGATCTGGCTGGGGAAGTAAGAGTTTCCCCTGCTTGTTCTTCACATTAGGAGGTGAAAGATGCACGTCTTATGCGCCATCGGTAAGCAAGGAGGGTCGGAGATGATCCACCGGGTGCTGGAAGTGATCGGCCCCCGGCATGACCTGCACCTGCTGCACGTCATCGACGCCGGCCCGCGCCACACCATGCAGGAATTCCTGTACGGTTCGGGGCAGTTGCACCGCACGCCCCCGCCCGAGCGCGCCATGCCGCTGGACGCCGCCGAGCAGGCGACCGGGGAGGCGATCATGGACGAGGCCCGCCGGGAAGCGGAACAGGCTGGTTTTCGAGTCCAGACAGAGGTCCAGCGAGGCCGGCCCGAGCAGCTCATCGCCCGGGCGGCTCACCTGTGGGGCTGCCAGATGATCGCCATCCGAGCCAGTGAGGGCGCAGAGGGGCGGCCCCAGATCGGTCCCGAGTTCGGTGGGCCATACAGCTCGATTTGTCCTGGACCATGCCCCCTGCGATGTGTTGTTGCTGCGCGAGTCGTTGAAATCGGTGGGCGAAAAATAACGAGATCGATTATTGTTCCTAGAAAACGATCAATTGTGCCCTAAGTTCTGAATAAACTACTCGCCGGTCCCTACGTTTATTGGATAAGGCGTTTGTAACATCCGATGTGTTTAGAAGCATCGGCAAGGATAACATTCCAAAGAACCCCATCCAAAGTGAATGCTTTTGATGTGTGCAAATTTGCATTTCAATTGCAAATTTACACCAGGAATCAAAGCGAGCCAAGCTGATATTGCCCGCAGCACGGCGCTGCTGTTTATGTGGTATGATAAGATAATCATGATTATCATAATTGTGATTACCTTATGGAGGAAAAATGTTTGTCAATCGAGTATCTGAATTGGCTCTTTTAGAAAAGCATTACTCTTCCAACCAGGCTGAGCTTTTTGTGTTGTATGGACGGCGGCGTGTGGGAAAAACCGAACTGCTGGCTCATTTTTGCGAGAACAAGCGCCATCTATTTTTTGTTGCCGACCAGGTGTCGGAACCCGCCATGCGCGCCAATTTGTCAACGGTAATGAACGACGCACTTTTCGGTCCAGGCCAAATGAGCGCGGTCTACAATACCTGGGAGGATCTCCTCACGACCCTCGCTCGCCAAGCACAGACTGAACGTCTGGTGGTTGTCTTCGATGAATTCCCTTACATGGTTTCAGCCCACCCACCACTCTCTTCCATTCTCCAGCGCATGTGGGATCGGGTTTTCAAGAACACTCGCATCATGCTTGTCCTGTGTGGCTCGTATATCGGGATGATGGAAGAAGCTGTCCTCGGATATCAGGCGCCTCTGTATGGCCGCAGAACCGCACAATACCTGCTCGAACCGTTGGATTTCTTCGATGCCCAGTTATTTTTCAAGAAGCTCAAACCTGATGACCGCCTGCGCGCTTATGCCGTTTATGGAGGCACACCGGCCTACCTGCAAACCATCAATGCCGGTCATACTCTGAAGACAAATATTTTGAACGGCATCCTGGAACGCGGGGCTGTTTTATATGATGAAGTTCGCTTTATCCTTCAACAGGAGTTGCGTGAGCCGCGGAATTATTATGCCGTTCTTCAGGCCATTTCAGCCGGTAACACCCGCCCGAATGAAATCAAGCAGGCTACGAGTTTGGAGAGCATCACACCCTATCTGGAAACGCTACAGCAATTGCATCTTGTTGAGCGCTTCGTCCCAGTTTCCGAGACACAACCTCATAAAAGCCGACGGGGATTGTACCGGCTCAAGGATAATTTCCTGCGTTTCTGGTTTCGGTATGTCCTTCCATACCGTTCGCAATTGGAACGGGGAGCCAAATCTGTGGTTCTGGAAAATATCATCTCACCGGAACTCGATCATTTTTCTGCTCCGGTTTTCGAACAGGTATGCCAGCAGTACTTTTGGCGCCAGGGTCTGGCTGGCCGCCTGCAATTCATCCCCGAGCAGGCAGGCAGTTGGTGGCAGGCTGGTCAGGAGATTGATCTGGTCCTGTTGGGACCTGGCAATGCCTTACTGGTTGAATGCAAGTGGGCAAGCCGGCCGGTTGGCATCGACATATTCCTGGAACTAGAAGGCAAGGCACCTGCTATTTCGAAAGATATTGGAAACCGAAAGATAGGTTACGTTCTATGTGCAAAATCTGGCTTTACAAAGCAGTTACATGAACTTGCATTGGAGAGGAACGATATTCGGCTTATCGATTGGGTGGAGATGTTGTCGGATTAAGTCCGGCCCCATCCGGGTTATGCTTAACATATTGTGCGGGCGACCATATTCTTATCCCTTCTCACAAAAATCTGTTATACTTCTTGACACAACTTGACTGGCTTTAAAAATCCATTGACTGTAAATTAATATTAATTCCAATGTGTTTTGAAGCCAGTCGTCCAATGGACATGGCCATTTTGGCAGGACATTGGTTGGGAGTCGCGGAGTCGAATTTTTCGGGCTTTTAAGCCATTGGTTGAGAGTTCGAGCCTCTCCGCACTCATCCGAGTCCTCTGACCTGAGAGGACTTTTTATTTTGCGTGAAATCCCCGCTAAGGTGACGATATTCGAGACATTACCGCACTTGCAAAAACTCACCAGTTGAAGGCATCTTTTTTGGTTTAGGACTTTTTATGATGGTCACTTTCTTCAGGATGTCGTGAACGTAGCTGGATGGATTGATAGAGTACCTGGATACAGGCCCCGTCCAAAAGGACCGGTCCTAACGAATCTCTCCCAGCCCCAGCGCTCATGTCTGATTCTCCCGCGGTCAGCGCCAGCGATCCGATGGTAAAGGAGCCTCCGGCAAACAGACCGGTGGCCAGCGGGGTGAAAAGAAAGACCCAGGAACCGTGATCCTGGGGGACGGCAATATGACTGCGAAAGATTGAGCCGGATTTCATCTCGCTGAATGGTCAAGGTCAGGTCAACTGACCCGGGAACGGATCGCGGCTCGCCGGTATAAAACGCCCTGGAAAGACCAGGGCGGTTTGCGCTTCCGGTCCGGGCAGCTGAACTTCAATCGGGTACGTTCATAAAGCCGAACAGACCCCACATGCCGCGCATCATCTTGTGCCCAAAATCCGGATTCAGGAATTGGTTCGGGCAGGAGCCCGGGATGACGCTGATCCCATTCTCTTGGCAGATCCGGACCGCCTCAGTGGAGACGCTCGTCATGCTGGCTGCCAGGCCGGGTTTGACACCCATCATGCAATGCATCCAGACGTGCTTGACACCCAGGTCCACGCACTGGCGGACGACCTGCTCGGTGACCTGGGGGTTGGACAGGATGAAGACGCCGTCCGGTTTCTCGGGCAGGGATTTCAGGTCGGGGTAGCAGGCATCGCCTTTGAAGGTGGTGATGCGCGGGTTGACGGCGTAGACCTGGTAGCCGGCATCCTTGAAGCGCTGGTAGGCGGCGTTGCAGCCTGTCTCGCGCCGGTCCGACACGCCGATCACGGCGATCTTCTTCTGGGCGAGGAAATCCTTGACGAGCGGGTCGATCTTGGACATACGGACTCCTTTCCTTGTACCTTCGATGATGAGATCGCGGCTGGATGATAAACCGTCCTCTTCCGCCGCGCGCAGGGTGCCTGCCTTGCGAAATGTCATGCGCTGCTGCGGAGTGCGATTGCAGAACGCGGCCGTCCGGCGTAACGGCTGCCTCAGGCCGGGCATGCAGATATTTTACCGCGCTTGTGGCCCGGAGACCGGCGGGGAGGGGCGTCAGATGGGAAAAAGCTGTCACACTTGTGGAAGCATTCCAAAAGGTAATATTGAAATGTAAAAGCTTAGCTTCCCGGCAATCGTGAGGTATACTGCTGATCGAAAACCATTCCAGGAAAAACAAGATGATCGAACCAGAACAAATCGCGCGCCTTGTCCAAGTCCTGCCGGTCCTCAAGCATGCCGAGCCGGGACTCCTGCGCGAGTTCCAGCAAAAAGCCTTCTTCGCGCGAATTCCCGTCGGCCGTGACGTCTTCGTCGAAGGCGACCGCGTGGATGCCATTGCCCTGCTGATCTCCGGCAGCGTGCGCGTCTACAAGATTGGCGAGACCGGCCGCGAGATCACCCTCTACCGCTTCGGGAACGGCCAATCATGCATCCTGACTGCCAATGCCATTTTAAGCCAGAAGAATTTCCCCGCCGTCGCCACGGTGGAGAAGGAAGCCAAGGCCGTCATGATCCCGGCAGACACCTTCCGGGATTGGGTCCGGCGTTACGACCCGTGGCGTGAATTCGTCTTCGACCTGCTCTCCGAACGGCTTTCTGCGGTGATGGCGATCGTCGAGGAAGTGGCCTTCCGCCGCATGGACGTTCGCGTGGCGTCCTTTTTAACGGAGCGCGGCCGGGGGTCCGATTCGATCCGGGTCACGCACCAGGCGATCGCAGCCGAATTGGGGAGCTCGCGCGAGGTGGTCAGCCGCATCCTGGAGGACTTTTCCGCCCGAGGGATGATCCGCGTGTCCCGGGGGACGATCAAGGTGTTGGATCGGGAAGCTTTGCAAGCCCGGTCGGTTGTGTGACATTGTCACAGACAAAAGCGCCCGATTCTCCTATACTGGGGCAAGAATAAACCAACATCAGATAGGAGATAAAAAATGAACCCCTTTGTGAAATTCATGGCTTCCCCCGCCGGTCGCATCATCCGCATCATCGCCGGCATCGTCCTCATCGCCTGGGGCCTGCTGGGCATCCATGGCGTGGGTGGAATCGTGGTGGCTGTGGTCGGACTGCTGCCGCTGGTGGCCGGGCTGTTCGACTTCTGCGTCTTCGCCCCGCTCTTCGGCGCACCGCTGAGCGGACCGAAAATCCGCGCCGGAAAGTAACGCCTGGCGCTGATCAAATCCTTTTGAGCACGATCCAACCGAAGCCGGGACGAGGCATATGCCGCAACCCGGCTTCGGTCTTGCATGGCAGGTATACAGGGATAAAAAAAGGACATGGCCTGGCCTTGGTTCGGGTCAGGTCATGTTCAGATATCAGGCGAAGAGATCCGCTAAGGCGTAGGCGTTGCGGTGGCCGTGGCCGTAGGTGTACTGGTCGGCGTGCCGGTACCGCCCGAGACGGCGGGATGGACCACGATGCCCGCCGCGGTGAGCGTGCCGTGGGCTACGTCCCGCGGGGCGATGATCGTCACGCGCGAGCCCACGCCCAGCGTGCCGGCGAGGTCGGGCGGGAGGATCTTGGTCTGTGGGGTGATCAGGAAGGTGAAGAGGTCACCGTCCTTGTCCTGGATGGTGATGCTGACGCCGGGCTGGTAGTCGGTGACGATCCCGACGTGGTGGATCTTCTCCGGCTTGCCGGGAATGAGCAGGATCATGCTGGCTACCAGCGACCCGGTCTCATCTTTCGTGGCCCGGACTATAACTCTTTCACCCACCTTCAGATCTGCGACCGTGGCGTCGTGGCCGAGGCCGGGGATCTTGATCTTGGTGTCTGCGTTCAGGACAAACACCAGGCTCGAGCCGTCTTTCAGTGTCAAGGTCAGGCTGCCGGCATCGACGGCTGCGATGGTGCCCTGATAATTCAGCGGCTTTTCCGGTCTCTTCTGTGGAAAGACGGCGATCTCCTTGGCGGTGGGGGTGCCGCCGGCCGGGTCCCGCAGGGCCACGATGGTCACCTGCGCCCCGACCGACAGCTGGCCGCCGTCATTCTTCGGACCAGAGTTGATCTTGGTGTCGGCAGTGATCAGGAAGGTCGACGAGGCGCCGTTCTTGTCCTGGATGGTGATGCTGACGCCGGGCTGGTAGTCGGTGACCGTGCCGGCGAAGTGTTCCAACACGGGTTTTGCAGGTTTCACTTCGATCATGCTGGCAACCAGCGCACCGGTATCGTCCTTGGCAGCGCGGACGGTGGCGCCGTCGCCGACCTTCAGATCCGCAGCGGTGGCGGTATGACCGAGGCCGGGGATCTTGATCTTGGTGTCCGCATTCAGGACAAACGCCAGGCTCGAGCCGTCTTTCAGCGTCAAGGTCAGGCTGCTTGCATCGACGGCTGCGATGCTGCCCTGATAATTCAGCGGCTTTTCCGGTCTCTTCTGTGGAAAGACGGCGATCTCCTTGGCGGTGGGGGTGCCGCCGGCCGGGTCCCGCAGGGCCACGATGGTCACCTGCGCCCCGACCCCCAGCTGGGCACCGTCATTCTTAGGTCCGGTGTTGATCTTGGTGTCGGGGGTGATCAGGAAGGTCGACGAGGCGCCGTTCTTGTCCTGGATGGTGATGCTGACGCCGGGCTGGTAGTCGGTGACCGTGCCGGCGAAGTGTTCCAACACGGGTTTTGCGGGTTTCACCTCGACCATGCTGGCAACCAGCGCGCCGCTATCGTCCTTCGCAGCGCGGACGGTGGCGCCGTCGCCGACCTTCAGGTCCGCAACCGCGGCGTCGTGACCGAGGCTGGGGATCTTGATCCTGGTGTCGGCGTTCAGGACAAATGCCAGGCTCGAGCCGTCTTTCAGCGTCAACGTCAGGCTGCCGGAGTCGACGGCTGCGATGCTGCCCTGATAATTCTTCTGGTCGTTTCCGTGCGAATTGCCGCCGCTGGGCTGCTTGTCATTGCCACCCCCGGGTCCAGGTTGGCCCCCTTCGCCGCCCGGCTTATCCGGAGTGGAGAGCTTGGTCGGATCGAATCGCGGTGTGCGATCAGGGGTGCGACGTAACGCGACCGGGTCGACCGATCCGGCCATTACATTCACTGTACCCACGAACATGGCCAGAAGTGTGATAAGGGTTACAAAAATCCAGGCCTTTTTAATCATTGCGCCTCCTTATACTAAGGTTGATAGGTAATGGTAAGTATCAGGTCGACTTCGTTGCCATCCATATCACTAGCGACGATCTGGATGCTGTTGAGCCCTTCCTCCAGCTGGATGGTTTGCTTGAAAGGACCGGCATTGAAAACATAGGTATCTTCATTGATGGTTACAACCGCATCTGCTGATACCTCGCCATGTATATCTACCTGCGGCTGGTTAACTACTGCCTGGTCGGCAGGAGAGAAAATGGTCAGGGTGAATGGCCCTGTGGATAATTTCATCGGCGTTGATGCCGGGGGCGTGTCCGATGGAAGGGGCCCGTTTTGAGTTGCTGCCTGATCGGAGACGGATAACGGCATTAAGCCACATCCGAAGATAAAAAAAGCCAGGGGAATGAATTTTCCAACCTGCATAGAGCCTCCTCAATTAAGCGCGCACGGTTATTTCCAAATGAATGTTCACTTTAAGGCCAATGGTGGTGGTCTCCATCCGGCGTCCGGGTTGCCTGCGGAGAGCCGGGTCCATGATGTCCGGGGCTTTTCGGCGTCTTGATGGGCGGATTATTCCCGTCATCATGGTTGTCCGGTTCCCCTGTTTTCCCTGTCCGACCGGACCCGGGGTTCCTGTTTTCGTCGGATGCGACCGGGGTGCTTTTTGGTTTGCCGGGTCCGTTCTGATCGCTGCTCGTCTTTCCTCCTCCGTTCTGTAGTTGCCCTTGGATGAGCTGCCGAAACCCCTGTGGGTCGTCTTTCCCCAGCTTAACCACCTGGGCTTGTTCTTGAAGACGTGCCTGGATGCCCATCAGGGTCGGAACCCCAGGATTGTCGTTCATGAGCATGTCCATCGCTCGCAGCTGGCCCTGGGTACGCTGGGAGACCTTGTCGAGGGATTGGACCATGACCGGGTCGGTCATCCCTGACGCCAGCTCCAGCGCCCGGTCCAATTCGTCCCGGAAACGGTCGATGGCCTTTTGGGGAATGGGATGACCGGCAGACTGCAAGCTGGCTATTTCGGCGAGGCGGCGGTCGGTGAAGTCCAGGGTCAGGCTCAAGCGCTCCTGCTGGGAGGGTGCCAGGGCGAGGCGGGCGTCTTCGCTGAAGGTCTTCAGCGGATACAATGTCTGGCCCGGCAGGCTGTCCTGGGCAGCATACACGGTCGTAGCCGTCCCCGCGAAGAGGACGGCCAGGGCCAGGAAACTGGCCAGCAAGGCTTTCCAAACCGGCAGCCCTCTCTTTTTCGGCAGGGCGATGCGCACCGACGCGGGTCGCCGGGGTACGGCGGCTCCCAACACCTGGACTTGTCGCAGGAAATCCGCCCTGGCACTTGCCGCGACCCGGGGATCGCGCCCCGGCGCGGCGCGGAATCGGGCGAGGAGATCCTTCAACTGCTTGTCGGAAAGCGTTTCATTCCGTTTCATCACAGAATCTACTCCGAGGAGAGTAAAATCCGGCGCAAGCTCTCCAGGGCGCGGTGCTGTAGGGCTTTGATGGCACCGACCGGCCGGTCCAACGCCCGGGCAATGGCTTCGTTGTCCCATTCTTCCACATACTTGAGCAGGATGACCTGGCGTTGATCGGGCGTGAGGCAGCTCAGGGCGGCGCGCACCTGCTGGCGTTCCAGCTCCTCGAGCGTCAGATGGGAAGGTTCGGTTTCGACCTCGCCGTGCAGCTCCGCGTCCAATGGGACGGTCGGGGGTAAATTGCGGCGGTAATGATCGGTGATCCAGTTGTGGGCGATGCGGTAGAGGTAGGCCTGTAGGTAATCCCTGGGGCCATCCCCGTGTTTCAGTGTGGTGAGAAAGCGGCTGAAGGTATCCGCCACGCACTCTTCGGCCAGCCCGGCTTCGCCCAGCAGGCGGATGGCGTAGCGATAGATCGCCGGGCTCCAGCGGTCATAGATTTCCGCCAGGGCCTGCGCCTCGTGGTTCTGCGCCCGCCGCAATAGCTCGCGATCATTCACCGTGTCCATAGTATATGACGTAAAAGTGTGCCGCCGGATACGGGTCCGGATTACTGATTTGTAAGCGCAGACCGGCGGCATGGATTGCCATGCCGCCGGCTTGCGTTCCTGATTGAGGGGGGAATTGGATCAGGGCTGGCCGACGAGCTTCGCCCCGACCGTGAGGCGTGCCGCCGACCATACGTCCTTTGCCAGCCTGCCGTTGACGCTCACCGCCTGACCGGTTGCCAGGTCGGCGAAGACAATCGGTGGGCAGCCGGGGAGATAAAACCATCGGACTGGAAATGGAGACGGATCGATCTTACCGCGGCATTTTTCGCCGCGGTAATGTTTTTCGACCGTAGAAACGGGTCTGGAGCCTTCGAAAACAGGTGGTTCCTTGGAGAAATGATTTTTACCATTGAAGTTATAATGATCCCTGGAAAAGGACAGGGATAATAAATGATCGATCTTATCAAGATCGAAACCTTCTTGCGGGCGGCGGAGACGTTGAATTTCTCCGAGACCGCCAAGCAGCTTCACATGAGCCAGCCATCGGTCAGCCACCAGATCAAGACCCTGGAGCAGGAGTTGGGTGTGACGCTCTTTGAGCGTAGCGGAGTGGGCCTGCGCCTGACTGAGGCGGGGCGCGTCCTGCTGCCCTGGGCGCGCCGCCTGCTGCACGACACAAAAAATATCCAGGAGATGATGTCCTCGCTCGAGGAGGAGGTAGTGGGGGACCTGTACATCGCCTGCAGCACGACCGCCGGTAAGTACATCCTACCGCAGCTGGCCGCTCGTTTCCGCCAACGCTATCCCGGCATCCAGATTCGCATTCCGTCTTGTGCATCCGAGCAGGTGACCCTTGACCTTCTGGAGGGCAAGGCCCACCTGGGTGTCGTCAGTCGGGAAGTCGACGACCCGGAATTGGAATCACAGGAGTTCTTCCACGACCTCATTACGCTGATCGTACCGGCCAGCCACCGTTGGGCTTTGCGTGCCTCCATCGAGCCGTCGGAGCTTTTGGAGGAACCGGTCATCCTGCGTGAGCCGACTTCGGGGACCCGCCGGGTAGTGCTCGAGGAGCTGGCCAAGCACGACATCAGCTTGGAGGATCTCAACATTTTCATGGAACTGGGGAATGCCGAGGCCATCGTGCGCACAGTTGCCGCCGGCTACGGTGTGGGTTTCGTTTCCACCCTGGCGGCTTCCTACCCGATGGAGCGCGGCACCGTCATTGATATCCCGGTGGAAGGACTGACGCTGGAACGCACGATTTACATGGTGCGGAAAGGTCTGAGCGAGCCAAATCGCTCCAGAGACACATTCTGGAGCTTTGTCCACGCCCCCGAAAACGCAGATCTGCTTCAACTGCCCGAAACGGAAATAGCGAAGCGGGTGAAATCCAAGAAACGAAAATAGCGCCGGTGCGAGTCGGCGAAAAGGTGGATGCATTGGGCCGGGCATCTGTCAGGCGGGCAGATGCCCGGTCTTCGTTTTCGACAACTAGAACACGTAAGTCTGGCAGGCGCCCTCGACATCCTGGAGGAAGGGCGGAGCCTTCTTGATCTTGATGCGGGGATCGCGCAGGTCCTCGGGCTTGATGTCCTTGTTCGCCAGGGCCAGCTCGCAGAAGACGACATCGCCGCCCATGTCGAGCAGTTTGTTCATGAGCTCGACCGGGTTGGGCATGCCCTTGGGCGTGCCGAGCTTCTCCAGCTCGCCCTTCACGAACCAGCGTGCGCCAGCCGGGCAGACGAAGACGTGCACTTCGTAGTCCAGCGCGAGGCCGGAGGTGGAGAAGATCAGGGTCGGCATGATGTTCGCCGGGGTGTCGCCGTTGCAGACGACTGCCATTTTTTCCTTAGCCATTTTATTCTCCTTTTAAACGTTGTTTGATTTTCGTAAGCGACCTTTTGGTCGCATTACGTTGAACGACGGAAAAATCATCAATCCGTTCCGGCCTTGGCCGGCTCGGTGGCAGGGACGGGTTTGAGCGCATGGAAATACAGCGCGATAGTGCGGTAGATGGCATGGGCGAATTTCGTGAAAGGCAACAGCATGAGCAATTCAGCCGCTACGGTAATGTGGCATAACAGCGTCCAGTACATCCACGGAGCAGGGCTGGGTAAGTAAACCGCGACCTCCAGCAGGAAGCCGCTCACACCAGTCAACCACAAAAGTATGAGGAACGCCCAGTCGGAAACCGTGGAGTGTGCCGCAGTTTCGTTAGTTTTCCGAATGCGGCGGATGAGAGATATGGTCGTGCCGTAGACCAGAAACAGTCCAGCCGCTGTGCCAAGCAGGCGAACTGGATTCCAGAAATGCACCCAGGTCCCGGTGGCCTTGATCCCCACTAGGTCGAGAAGGTAATCGAGGGCCGTGGCGAGCAGAAGTCCGAGAAAGCCCCACAGGGTGGAGGCGTGGACGAACCATTTTTGCAGGTACCAGGTCGGTTTTTCGGCAGCAGTTTCACAATCGCGTTGGAAGCGGCGTTGGGCAAGCGCTTCGACCACGACAGCCTCCCACAGTGCGATCAGCCAGTTGATGCGCATCCCCTGCATTCCCTGGCCTCGCACTTTGACGATCATGTTGACCACGCCCATCAAAATCAACAAGCCGACGGTGATCATTCCGATTACGCCGACGGTGTGAATGACTGACGAGGGGATGAAGTCGAAGAACTTGAGGGTATCCGTCGGCATGGGGCCATGAACAGCATAAACGCTGAAGCTGATCGCCACGGCAAGCAAAACGAGGAAGATGGAACTCAAGATGGGAGATATGTAGAGCAGTTTCGCCAGGCCTAGTGGATCGTAACTGGTGATGGCATAGCGGCGGGCGGCAGCCATGAACTCACCTGGGTCAGCTTGTTGGGGGCAGGTTTGGGTGCATTCCCCGCAGTAGTAGCATAGCCAGAGTTCCTTGCTGCTGAGCAGCTGGTCTTTCAAGCCAAGTTGGGCGTAGTGGATGAGGCGGCGCGGGAAAATTTCGCTGTCGGTCGAGAGCGGACAAACCGCAGTGCAGCTGCCACAGTTGAAGCACTTCTCAACGTTCACGTTGCCGTATTTTTTGAACTCGATAAAGAATTGTGGATCGACGCGGGCGGTCATATCAATGTTCCTCTGCCATTATGCGCTCTCATCCTGCCGCTTAACAAGTGCATATTTGAAATATCCGTCCACATCAGGCTTGCCAACGACCTCTATTTCACCGTAGCGCCGCATGGCGAACAGCCAGATCGTCACCTCGTGACTGGGGTATCCCATTGTCTCGGCCAACTCCGGGATGGTCCGGGGACCGTCCTTCAGTATCTTCGCAATGCGATCTTTCATGATCATTTCGTCATGAACGATCTCTCGTATATCACGACGACCTTTCTCGGCGCCGCTCATAAAGCAGCCTCCTTGAGGCTGGCATCGATCATCGCGACGATCTGATCGTTCCTGAACCCTTCAACGGCCATTGCATCCATGGGGCAAACCGGCACACAGGCGCCTTCCCCCTTGCACAGGGAAGCAATCACCATCGCCACTTCCTTATTACTGCATATCATCTTCTCGATCGCACTGTATGGGCATGCCTTGAGGCATTCGCCGCACCACGTGCACTTGTCATTGTCTACCAGAGCAATTAACGGTTCCAGGTCCACATGACCTTTCTTCAACAGGCTGCCAGCTTTAGCTACCGCGGCCAGGGCGGAGGTGACACTTTCCGACATGGTTTTCGGACCCTGGGCGGCGCCGGCGATGAACACGCCGTCAATCACGGTTTCGACGGGGCGCAGTTTTGGATGAATCTCCTTGTAAAACCCATCCGCGCTTTCCGGCATTTTGAGGACTTGATTGAGCCTATCGTTCTTACGCGGCTCCATGCCGGTGACAAGGACTACCAGATCCACCTCGATTTCGATTTCCTCCCCCCCGTCCAGGGTATCCTGCACCTTAACTGAAAGTCGTCCGTCAGTCTCTCCCACCAGGGGAGGATGCTCCGGCTCCCAGCGCAGGAAGAGTGCTCCACCATTACGAGCCTCCTCGTAGATCGGTTCGAAGTTCCCGTAGGTACGGACATCACGGTAAAGGTGATACTGGTTCACCTTCTGCTTTGCCTTTGTCGCTAGTTCCTGAAGCATAACCGCGGTATAGGTTGCCGCCGAACAGCAGTAGCGGGAACAGTAGCGGTTCGGGCTGGGACATGATTCTGTTCCTTCGGCCTGGCGACTGCCTACACAGTAGATGAATGCCACATCACGTACCGGTTTACCGTGATATTCGAGCTTTCCATCTTCCAACATCTGTCGGAACTGCACCAGGTCCACCACCCCCTCTGCACCCCAGCCATATTCCCCCTTTTCGGGAGAGTAGGGAGTAAAGCCGGTTGTGACAATAATGGCTCCCACATTTAGGGAAACTTCTTTCCCTTTGGCATTAATTTTTACGTTGAAATCACCAATGCTGCCGGTCTTTTCGATCATCTCCGCCTGTGCGTAAATGACGATCCGATCATTCCCTTGAATCCGCTGCAACAAGGTTGCAACCACCTCTGGCCCCGCTTGACCCTCAGGTCCCATCCGCCCCGCCTGGAGCGCCCAACCACCGGTTTTTCCCTCTCTTTCGATCAGGTATACGGCCAATCCCATATCTGCCAGGGAGATACTGGCGCGCATTCCGGCCACGCCCGCGCCGATCACCAGCACACGTGGCTTGGTCTCCACCCGTAAAGGATTAAGGGGATGAGTCAAAGCGCATTTGGCAATACCGGCTCGAATCAGATGAACAGCCTTTTCCGTCGCCCCCTTCTTATCATTGGTATGCGCCCAAGAACACTGCTCACGCAGATTCACTTGCACATACTGGTAACGGTTCAGGCCAGCCCGTTCAGCCATACCGCGAAAAGTGTGCAGGTGCAGGGAAGGCGCGCAGGACGCCATCACGAGCCCATCCAGGCCAGCGGCTTTTATGTCCTCGACTATCTCCTGTTGCGCCGCATCAGAGCAGGCAAACATGTGAGTCCTGGTGATGACAACACCAGGCTCCCTGGCAACTTCCTCCCGGACCTTTTCCACTTCAATATAGTCCGAGATATTGCCTCCGCAATAGCAGACAAAAACGCCGATCCTTCGTTGCTGTGCCATCAGCCAGCCCTCATTCTCTCAAGATAGGTAGATACTTGGGCTGCTGCCGCGCCGGAGTGCAATACGGTATCGGGAATATCTTTTGCTCCATTGACGGTACCGGCAAGGTAAAGTCCCGCCACATTGGTGGCGCCTGGCTCAATGACAGGGTTCACCTCGCGGAGGTAGTTGAAGGCATCCCTCTCCAGTTCGCCGCCCTTGTAGAGGGCAAAGGGTGCCGTGTTCGGCAAAAAGCCTACTGCCAGGACAACAAGGTCGTGCTCCTGGGTTTGCGTCCCGCCCTTGCCCAGCATGTCTTCATAGTGCAACGCCATCTTGCCATTTTCGAGCTGCTCCACGCGGGCCACTTTCCCCTTGACAAAGTTCACTCCCATGCCTTTCGCCTGTTCGAAGAACTCCTCGTACCCCTTTCCAAAGGCACGAATGTCGATGTAGTAAATGGTGACATCCGCGATGGGGAGAGCACCCATGAGGAGTTGGGCTTGTTTGATGGCGTACATGCACCCGATCCGACAGCACAGCGGATTGCAGAAAGTATGGTCGCGGGACCCGGCGCACAGCAGGATGGCGATGCTTTCCGGTTCCTTGCCGTCAGAGGGACGCAGCACGCCGTTATAGGGGCGCGTGGGCGACAGTAGCCGGTCCAGTTGCGGTCCTGTGATCACGTCAGGGAGAACGCCATATCCCAGCGAGTTTTTTCCCGTCGGATTCATGATCTCGAATCCCGTTGCCAGGACCACGCTGCCCACCCGGAACTTCATGGGTTCAGGCTTCATGCTGAAATCAATGCAACTCGCGGGGCAGACATTGACGCATTCCATACACTGTGAACATTCAGAGCAGTTCAAGCAGCGATTGGCCTCCGATCGCACGCTTTCTTCGCTTAATGCATCCTCATATGTTTCAAAATCCTGGATACGTTCACGAGGTGGGCGCTCTGGCACGCCGACCGGTGCCACTGTCTCCCAGTCCATGGTCTCATCGATGATTTCTTTTTTGTCTGCAACCTCCACCTGGCCGCCAAAAGGCGCATCCAGTGGCAGCCCTCGCAGCATGCGATCGATATGGAACGCTGCCCGCCGTCCTTGCCCCATGGCTTGAACTATGGACGAGGGGCCAAGTACGGCATCGCCTCCGGCAAAGACATACGGGAGCGACGTCTGGAGGGTTTCAGGATCTACCTTCACGGTGCCATCGGAGTTCAGTTCCAATTCTTCCTTGAAAGTGGAAGTTGTGGGCGCATTGCCGATTGCCACGACCGCCATGTCAGCCTGGATTTTGAACTCGGAGCCCCTGATCGGCACCGGTTTTCTCCGGCCGGAAGCGTCAGGTTCACCGAGCTTCATCTTCTGGCAGACCACTTCCTTCAGCTTTCCGTGCTCGCCGATGAACCTTGTGGGATTGGTGAGGAAGCAAAGCTCCACACCTTCTTCTTCAGTGGCTGTCACCTCGGCGGGGAAGGCCGGCATTTCTGCCCGGCTTCTCCTGTATGCGACGATCACTTTTTTCGCATTGGAGCGGAGGGCGATTCTGGCAGGGTCAAGGCAAGCGTTGCCTCCCCCAAAGAGCACAACGGTCTTGCTGGTAAGGTCTATCCTTCTACCCAGGTTGACCTCTTTCAGGAAATCGAAACAGCAAACGACTCCTTCAAGGTCTTCGCCCGGTATCCCGAGCTTCTTCTGCTCCAAGGAACCTGTGGCCAGGAAGACGGCATCGAAACCTTGCTCCTTGAGCCCCTTCAGGCTGCCTATGCGGACGCCGGTCTCGATATCTACACCCAATGCGGTCACATTCTTGATGTCCCGATCCACCACCGATTTGGGAAGCCGGTAGGCAGGGATCCCAAACCTGAGCTGGCCGCCCGGTTCCGACTCTGCCTCGAAGATCCTGACCTGGTATCCTTTGCGGGCCAGGTGATAGGCAAGGTTAAGCCCGCCAGGTCCTGAGCCGATAACAGCCACTTTCTTATCCATGAGCACCTGCGGACGGCCATATTCAGGCTCGGGGTGATTAGCATAATAGGCATCTGCCATGAAGCGTTTGATCGCCCGGATATGCAGGGTTCCATCCTTATCCCCGCGGGTGCATTCGCCCTCGCAGGGCGCGTAACAGGCACGCGCCAGGCTGCCTACCATTGGAGCGTCCTCCAGGTGCATCCTGAATGCTTCATCGTAGCGTCCAGCGCGGACCAATGACACAAATCCACTGGGCTTTACGCCTGCTGGACAGGCAGAATTACAGGGAGCCTGCCCTGTGCGGCTGATGACCGCCTTTTTTGGCACTGCCTGTGGAAAAGGAATGTGCGCGGCGCGGCGGCCGATCAGGTTGTAGTTATATTCATCCGGCAGGGCGACCGTGCAGACCTGCTCGCACTTGGCGCAACCGGTGCAGGCATCGAAATTCACGTAGGACGCTTTTTTGTGCAGATCTACCGTGAAGGAACCGTCGTCATTGCGAACAAAACCGTCCACTTCCGTGTAGACCATCGGCGTGACCTTCGGATGGTGGGCAACGACAGCCATTTTAGGCGTGACAATACAGCTGGCGCAATCCAGAGTTGGAAAAACCTTGCTCAACAAAATGGATTTGCCGCCGATGCTCGGTTCTTTTTCCACCAGCAGCACATCGTAACCCATGTCCCCCAGTAACGCAGCGGTCTCCATCCCTGCCACGCCTGCGCCAACGATCATGACATCGTGGTCCAGCCCGTTTTTCTTATGATTGGGAGTCATAACTGGCCAACTCCTCCTCAAATTTCCGCATATGGGATACAAAACTATCCGCACACACGGAGCAGATCCCCGCCATCTTTAATCTTTTCGGGCTGATATTGCGCTCGCGCAGCATGTCTTGGGCTTTCGCCAGGAGGGTGCTCGTACGAGAGTTGCAATCCGATAGATAAGCACAATCCCCTCCACAGGCGGCAATGAATACGCCGTCGTATCCTTTTTCGAGGGCGTGAACGATCCAGGCCGGCTTGATCCCGCTGGAACACGGCAGAGGGATCACTTGCACGGAAGGCGAATAATGCATGTGGGCGCTGCCCGCCATATCGATCCCCAGGTCGGAGATCGCGCTGGTGGAGAAGACGAGGATCTTTTTTCGGGCGGCTTTCTTGCTGTTTTCCTCAACCATTTACTTCGTCCTGCGCAGATAGATGCTCCAAAAGCCGTCGTTCGCAATGTCACCCAGGTATTCAAGCTCCATCTTGTTGCACCAGCGCTGAACGGACACGACCGTGTCCGCGTCCGAGGACTGGATCTCCATCACTCCGCCGACCGGACACTCATTGATCCCGCGTCGAGCCTCCAGCAGCGGACCCGGGCAGGCAGTGCCACGAGCATCTACCAATTTATCGACTTTTAGAGCTTTAAGTTCATCTGCTATCATCATTGCATCTCCGTTTTATGAAATAGTTTCGTTCTGAGGGTGGTTTAGATCCAGGATTTGTTCTTCTTTACTAAACATTAAACGGTAATGCCGGCATTTCATCCGCCGGCTTTTTTTGGCATATTGGCTAGAACTAGACAGCTCTTCAGCAGATCATTCTCCGCCAGGCGATAGTAGATGTTTTGCTTCTCCCGGCGAGACTCCAGAATGTCGTTCAATTCCATCAGATGCAGATGCTGGGAAGTGCAGGGCAGGGAGGCGCCGATGGCCGTGGCAATCTCGCTGACCGTGCGCTCCTTCTCCGCAAGAAACCACAAAATCAACACCCGCTGGACGCTGCCGAAAACCTTACAGAGCGCTGCCTGGCGTTGGGCGAGTACCTGGACTTCTGCGGAAAGACCTGGTTCCATAAACGCGACTTCAGCACTTGCTTAATTCATCAATAGCTTAACTCCCGCGAGACAAGCAGACAAGTGACGACGGTCACTCAGGCTATAGTTTTTTTCTATGGGTAGACATCAAATGCTTCTATAGAGTCTGCAACTGAATCCGTTATACAATTGGAATAATAATTCATCCTGGAGATTGTCTCTTTTTTAGGAGGCGGAGGCAGAAATGAAGACAATTCAATTTGTCTTGAAGGGAAAAGGGAAGGAAATCTGGAGCGTTTCCCCAGACGCCTCAGTGTTCGAGGCGCTTAGGATCATGGCGGAAAAAGATATCGGCGCCATGCCGGTGATGCAGGGAGAAAGGCTGGTGGGAATATTCTCGGAGCGCGACTATGCCCGCAAGGTGATCCTGAAAGGCAAATCATCGAAGAATATGCGTGTGGGTGAGATCATGTCGACCCAGCTGGTTGTGATCTCGCCCGATCGGACGGCCGAGGAGGGGCTGGCTTTGATGACCGCCAAACACGTTCGCCACCTGCCGGTGATCGAGGATCGAAAACCGGTAGGTTTTGTCTCCATTGGCGACTTGGTCAAATCCATCATTGACGAACAGAAGCACCTCCTCGACAAAATGGAGCAGTATATCAACGAAAAGGTTGGTTGGTATTGATTCTCACCTTCCTCCCTTTTCATGCCGGTGATCCAGTTCTCACCGGATAAAAAGGACTGCTCAAGCACAATTCCTTACGCATCCTTTCGAGACTGACATGTCAAGAAAACACACGAAATCAGCACAATCTTCCACTGACCCTTCGTTTCGAAGGAGGCGGAAACCTTACCGGCGAAACCTGACCTGGTTGTGGGTTTGTCTGGGCATCCTGCTCGTCGTCGTGGCTGGGATTCTGTTGTTCCGTCCGAAAGCGCTCCCTTCTGTTGAAATCACCCCCGCCCAGGCATACTCCAAGCACCAGCAGGGCGCTTTCTTCCTGGACGTGCGCAGCCAGGAGGAGTGGAATCAATTCCATATCAAGGGCAGCACCCTGATCCCGTTGGACCAGCTGCAAGACCGTTTGAACGAAGTGCCGAAGGATAAAGACATTGTGGTGGTCTGCCTATCGGGTCACCGCAGCCTGAGCGGGACCGCCATCCTGCAGCAGGCCGGGTTCAAGAGTGTCTCCTGCCTGAGCGGCGGATTACAGGCCTGGATGGACCAAAACTACCCCGTCGAGCGGGGAACGCCATAGCCAAGGGGAAATTAAAATCAGCTAAGAGTTACCCCGAACCAGGACAAGCCCTTGGGTTTGTCTGTATAATCTATGCCTTACAGGGTATAGAAATGACAACACCCGTCTGGCATCGCCTTGGCATTGCGGAGGTATTCGACCGACTTGGCACCCGGCCGGAAGGACTGAACGATACCGAAGTTGCCGACCGTCTGTCCCGAGGGCGGAACGAGATCGTCCGGCAGAAAGCCATCAGCCCCGGTCAACTGCTGCTCAAGCAGTTCGCCAATTATTTCATCCTGGTCCTGCTCTTTGCCGCCGTGTTGGCCTTCAGCGTCAGCTTCCTCCCGGGGGAGAGCGGCCGCCGGCTGACCGCCTATTTCATTTTAGGCATCATCGCCTCAGTGCCGGGCTGAGTTTCTTCGAGGAGTATCGCGCCCAGAAGGAGCTGGAAGCCCTGGATAGGCTCCTGGTGTTCAAGACGGCCGTCGTGCGGAACGGGAGCTCGCCAGGTCAATCGACGCGGCCGAGGTCGTCCCCGGTGACATCCTGGTGCTCAGCCACGGACAGAAGGTCCCGGCGGACGCGCGCCTGATCGAGACCCACAGTCTGCGCACGGACGAGTCGGCCCTGACCGGCGAAAGCGTGGGCGTCGACAAATCCCCCGAACCGGTCCCTGCCGAAGCGCCTCTGGCTGAGCGGACCAGCATGGTCTACGGCTCGACCTACGTCACGCATGGGAGCGGGCTGGCCGTCGCGGTCCGCACCGGCATGGACGACCGAAGTCGGGCAGATCGCCGCCAGCCTGCAGCAGATGGCCGAGCGTCCCGACCCCCTTCCAGGTCGAGGTGCAGCAGATGGCCCGCCAGATGACCGTCTCGTGGCCGCCCTGGCGGCCGTGGTGGCCGGCATCCTGCTGTTCGTACTGCACGAGCCGCCGGTCGACGTGGCCCTCAACACCCTCAGCCTGGCGGTCGCCACCATCCCGGAAAGCCTGCCGATCGTGCTGACCTTCGCCCTGGCGCTGGGCGCCCGCCAGATGGCCCGGCGCAAGGCTGTGGTCCGGCGCCTGTCGGTGGTCGAGTCGCTCGGGTCGGTGGATACCATCTGCACCGACAAGACCGGCACCCTGACCCAGAACCTGATGACGCTTCAGCAGCTCTACGTCGGGGGAAGCCCGGTAAAGGTTCCGGAAGGTATGCACGGCAACCCCGCCGCCCTTGAACTGCTGCTGCTATGGGATCCTGTGCAACGAGGCGACCCTCGCCGTCGGGGCCGGCCTGGAAGTCCAGGGGGACCCGGTGGACACGGCGCTGGTCAAGGCGGCGCAGGCGGCCGGCCTGGACCCGGAGCAGGCGCGCAAAGACTACTCCGCGTCTGGACGTCATCCCCTTCAGCTCCGAACGCAAGATGATGACCACCATCCACGCCCTGGACGGGCGCCAGGTTGCCATCACCAAAGGTGCGCCCGGACCCGTCCTGGCCAGCTGCGCTTGCTGCCGGGATGGGTCGGGAGAATTCCCGCTCTCCGACCCGCACTGCCAGGCGGTCCGCCGACAGGTGGCCGAGCTGCAGGGCAAGGGCTTTTACGTTTTGGGTCTGGCGAGCAAGGAGCTCCCGGCCGGCGCTTCCCCGGATCAGGCGGAGAGTGGGATGACCTTCCTCGGCCTGCTGGCTTTGATCGACCCGCCGCGCCCCGGGGCAGCCGAGGCCATCGCCCGCGCCCAGGGGGCCGGCATCCGGGTGGTGATGATCACCGGCGACAACGGCCTGACCGCCCAGGCCATCGCCGGTACGCTGGGGATCGGGCGGCGAGTGGTCGATGCCCGGGAGATGGGAGGACATTGCCGGCCGAGACCTCACCGAGCAGATGAAGGAGGTCGATATCGTGGCGCGCGCCACGCCGCAGGTCAAGCAGCAGGTGCTGCAAGCCCTGCAGGATGCCGGGCACGTCGTGGCCATGACCGGCGACGGGGTCAACGACGCCACTGCCTTGAAGCAGTCGGACGTGGGCGTGGCGATGGGTCTGCGCGGCACCGACATCGCCAAGGAATCCGCGGCCATGGTCCTGCTGGACGATAACTTCGCCACCATCGTGGCCGCCGTCGAGGAAGGCCGGCGCATCTTCGACAACATCCGCAAGTTCACCAACTACCTGCTCTCCACCAGCCTGGGGGAGGTGTTCGTCGTGCTGGCGCTTTCCATCGCCGGGTATTTCCCCCTTTCCGCCATCATGCTGCTGTGGGTCAACGTGGTCACCGACCTGGTGCCGGCCAGCGCCCTGGCGGCCGACCCGGTCGTGCCGCACGTGATGAAGCGCCGCCCGCGCCGGCATGACGAACCGATCCTGAACAAGGCCATCTACGCCACCATCGCCGGGAGCATCTTCCGCACCCTGCTCGCCTACGGCCTGATCTTCTGGGTCGGGCTCCAGTTCGGCGGCGTGACTTACGCCCGCAGCATGCTCTTCACCAGCATCGTCCTGCATGCCTTTACACGGGTGATGGTGGTGCGCCAGCTGGACAGCCTGTCCCTGTGGTCCAACCGGGCGCTGCTGATCAGCTACGCCGTGGCGGTCGGCCTGCAGCTGCTGGCGCTCTACACCCCGCTGAGTGGTCTTTTCGGGGTTATCCCGCTGGACTGGCGCGCCTGGGTGGTGATGTTGCCTGTCACGGCCGGGTCGTCCTTTGCAGGCGTTTATATGACCCGCTGGATTTTAAAGTTATTCCCGTTGTGGGATAAATAATTCTTTAAAGGAGCACAAGCCATGCCCGATGGATTTGACATTCCCGTCCCGTTTTTGAATCAGTCTTTCCACATTTATTTCTACGGCATCCTGATCACCTTGGGGGTGGTGGCGGCGACTTTATTGGCGCGGGCGGAAGCCAAACGCCGCGGCCAGGACCCCGAAATCATCTGGGACATGCTTTTCTGGGTGGTGATCGCCGGGATCGTCGGGGCGCGCATTTGGCACGTCCTGACCCCGCCGCCTTCCATGATTGCCCAGGGGATCACCACGCAATACTACCTGACCCACCCGCTGGACATGATCGACATCCGCAAGGGCGGGCTGGGCATCCCCGGCGCAGTGGCCGGTGGCGTCCTGGCGTTGTGGATTTACACCCGCCGGAAGAAGCTCAGCCTGATCACTTGGCTGGATATTACCGCTCCGGGCCTGGCCCTGGCGCAGGCCATCGGCCGCTGGGGGAACTTCTTCAACCAGGAGCTCTACGGCGCCCCGACCAACCTGCCCTGGAAGATCTACATCGATCCGGCGCACCGCCTGCCCGGCTTCGAGAACGTAGCCTATTACCATCCGCTGTTCCTGTACGAGTTTTGTGGAACCTTGCTAATATGGCCATCCTGCTCTGGCTGGGCCGCCGTTTTGCGGATCGGCTGAAGGCCGGCGACATTTTCCTGGGCTACCTGGTCATCTACCCAGTCGGGCGCTTTTTATTGGACTTCCTGCGCCTGGATGCATCGCGCCTGGTCGGGATCAACGCCAACCAAACCCTGGCGGCCATCGTGGCAGTGGTGGCTGCCGGGTTGCTCATCTGGCGGTACCGTCCATCACACCCTGAGAAAGTAACCAATAAAGAAGACGTGCCATCCTGATCGGGTGGCACGTCATTTTTAAACCGGGAATTGATCCACTCGACGAGGGCTTGTTTATACATCCAGACAGTATAAGACAGTGTTGGAAAAGTCTGTCTTTTTCCAATTCTGAAAGCCTGCTTTTTGGAACAGCCTGGCCAGGTCTTCGGGGTTCAAGCGGTGGGTGAGTGGCGGGCCGAAGGGTTGATCCCGGTACGGCCATTCCAGGATGCAGACCCGCTTCCGGGCGGCTCGCAAGGCTTCTTTCAAGGTATTCAAAACCTCGTCCGATTCGTGCAGCACAAGGCCAAGGAAGACCAGGTCGAAGGAATTATCCTCGAAAGGCAGTGCTTCGGCGGCTCCTTCCCGAAAATCTCCTTTTGGAACAAATCGGCGAGCCGTGGCCAGCATCTCCGGGTTGACATCCAATCCGGAGACCACCGCACCTCGCTTGGAGAATACCTCGGCAAACAGGCCGCTGCCGGTCCCGACATCCAGCACGTTGGTGATCGGACCGTTCTCCAGACACATATCGACGACCCGTTCGACCTCCAGACGGTCCACCCTTTCGGGATCACGCAGGCGCTCGATATCACCCTCAAATCGTTTTTCGTGCATGGCTGCTCTTAGTTGGCTTGTGCTGCAGATTCCATCACTTTAGTGGAGATGTCGAATTTCGGCGGTTTTTCAAGATGCTTCTTGACGGCGCACAGCTCCGCCGAGCGGATGAGCGAATCGCGGTATTTTTCCGGGAACTCCGGCGGGACCTGGATCTCCAGGTTGATCTGCTGCACCATGCCGCTGAACGGGTCGCTGTGGATGCGCTGGAGGAGGCGGATGCCGTCCGTTGGCAGGTTGCGCTGGCGGCAGAAGCCTAGGACGTAGATCCCGGCGCAGGTGCCGATGGATGAGAGGAAGACGGCAAAGGGGGTCGGTGCAGTGCCGGCCGGGGGCTGGTCGGTGGTGACGGTGTACGGACCGAAGTGGGCGTCCACGCGCGAGCCGCCCGGGAAGTCGATGACCATTTCCATTTCTCGAAACTCCTAATGTGAATGATTTGATTCTTAATTGCTACCGATACTTTGATGCAGGAGTCGTGAAAAAGGTTGCAAGCTCGGGTTATTCCCATCGCGCTTTTCTGCGCCTCAGGCGCAGCCACACGATGATCACGGCCGCTAGCAAGAGGATGAGCCCTGCGGCTGTGATTCGCCATATTCGATCCGAGGCCGGCACCTGCCCGGCCGGCCCGAGCACCTGGCCGGGCTCCAGGCGGCCGTTCTCGGCCAGCAGGTAGGCGCTGATCGCCCAGTACTGGTCGTCCGGAAGGTAGCCGGGATGCTGGGGTGGATGGGTGGTGCGCAGGTATTCGAAGAGCTTGTCCGCGGTTGCGAAGGGGGGCAGTTTCCCATCGGCAGAAATGATCGCCGGGATGGTGCGCGGCAGCGGGAAACCCTGGTCCTCGAGGTGTCCGGCGTGGCAGCCGCGCGCCCAGCAGTTCTGGTGGTCGGCCACCCACAGGCTGCGGAACTCGTCGGTCAGGCCCTGGCCGCGGTCGCCGTGACAGGCCATGCAGTTCAGCCAAAAAAGATAACGGCCCCATTCGTACTGGGTCGGATGTTGGGGCAGGGGCGGCGCCGCCAGCCGGTCGGGGGTTGAGGCGGGGACAGCGGGCCGGACCTCGCCGGGCGCAGTGGGGCGCAGGAATAAGACCACGGCCGCAGCCAAGACCAGCAGCGCGGTGAAAATCGCTCCGATCCAAAGGGGGCGCTTTCTCTGCATTGCAACCTTATCCTCGCATGGCGGTTCGTCAAGGAGGCAGCGGATTTGTATTCACGCGTCCCGTGCAAAGGGTCTACCCTTGAGCCGGAAGGCGGCCTCTGTCAGGCGATCGTCGCCGGCACCCTTGCCCATTTCCTATTTCTTCAAATCTACGAGATGTTCCTCCACGGCTTGAACTTCGGCCTTGAGATCTGCCAGATACTCCTCCAATTCGGCAATCTGCTCGGCCTTGGTCTGATAGCGGCGGTGGAAATGATGACCGCCTCCACAACATTCGCATTCGCAACCGCAGTTGCAATTTTCGCAATCGCAAGTTTCTTTGGACATTTTCTTTTCCCTTTCTCTAGCGTGCGTGAAAATTCGGGTCAATCTTGGTAAAAGAGGCGTTTCTTCATCCAGAAGGCCACGTTGACCAGGCCGATCATCGCCGGCACCTCGACCAGCGGGCCGATGACCGCCGCGAAGGCCTGGCCGGAGGCGATGCCGAACACCGCCACCGCCACGGCAATCGCCAGCTCGAAGTTGTTGCTGGCCGCGGTGAAGGAGAGCGTGGCGGTCTTCTTGTAGTCCGCACCGACCGCCCTTCCCATCAGGAAACTGACCAGGAACATCACCACAAAGTAAATCAAAAGCGGGATGGCGATGCGCACCACGTCCAGCGGCAGGGCGATGATGTACTCGCCCTTCAGCGAGAACATCACCACGATGGTGAAGAGCAGGGCGACCAGCGTGATCGGGCTGATCCGGGGGATGAATTGGCCGTGGTACCACTGCTTGCCCTTGATCCTGACCAGGACCAGGCGGGTCAGGAAACCGGCGATGAAGGGGATGCCGAGGTAGATGAACACGCTCCTGGCGATTTCCCCGATGGTGATCTTGACCACCGCGCCCGAGAGCCCGAACCAGGTCGGCAGGACGGTGATGAAGACGTAGGCGTACAGGCTGTAGAACAGCACCTGGAAGATGCTGTTGAAGGCCACCAGCCCGGCGGCGTATTCGGTGTCGCCTTTGGCCAGCTCGTTCCAGACGATGACCATGGCGATGCAGCGCGCCAGCCCGATGAGGATCAGGCCGGTCATGTATTCGGGGTAGCCGCGCAGGAAGATTACTGCCAGGGCAAACATCAGGATCGGGCCGATGACCCAGTTCTGCAGCAACGAGAGTCCCAACACCTTCCAGTTGCGGAAGACGTCGCCCAGCTCCTCGTAGCGCACCTTGGCCAGCGGCGGGTACATCATCAGGATCAGGCCAATGGCGATCGGGACGTTGGTCGTGCCCACCGAAACAGCCGCATTGAACGACTGGACTGCGGTGGGGAAGAGGAAGCCAATCCCCACGCCGGCTGCCATCGCCAGGAAGATCCACAGCGTCAGGAACCGGTCGAGGGTCGAGAGGCGGCGGGCGGTTGCCCGGGATTCGGCTTTCACTGTTGTGGTGGTCATTTCGCCTCCGTCAGGGCGTTGGTCAGGAAGGTGGTGATCTCCGCCTCACTGGGAATACGGCCCGAGACGACCAGCTTCTCGTTGATCACCAGGCCAGGTGTCGAAAGTATCGGATATTTCATGATCTCGGCGTAATCGGCGACCTTCTCGATCTGCGCCTCCAGGGCCAGGCTGGACACGGCCCGCTCGGTCAGGTAGGCGAGCTTCTTGCAGTTCTCACAACCGGGGCCAAGGACTTTGATGATCAGCATTTTTCCTCCTAAAGGATCCAATTGAACAAGTACCCAGTCAGGATGATCGCCGCGGCGATCACCCCGAAGAACGTGATCAGCAGCGGCGGCTTTAGTACCCGCCGCAGGATGATCGCCTCCGGCAGGCTCAGCCCGACCACCGCCATCATGAACGCCAGGGCCGTGCCGAGCGAGGCGCCCTTCTCGATCAGGGCGCTGACAATGGGGATCATCCCGGCCGCGTTGGAATAAAGCGGTATGCCGATCAGCACCGCTGCCGGCACGGACCACCAGGCCTGGCGGCCCATGATCCCGGCCAGCGCTGCCTGCGGCACGTAGCCGTGGATTGCCGCGCCGATGGCGATAGCGGCCACCACGTACGGCCAGACCTTCCCGACGATCTCCCGGACCGCGCTCCAGGCGCGTTCGACGCGCTGCGGCCAGGTCGGTTTCTCGCTTTCGGCTTGTCCCTGGGAATGAACCTGCCAGACGAAGTCTTCCACGTAGCGCTCCAGCTTGAGCCGCCCGAGGATCGACCCAGCCAGGATGGCGATGACCAGTCCGGAAAGGATGTACAGGCCGGCCACCTTCCAACCGAACAGGCCGAACAGCATCACCACGGCCACCTCGTTGATCGTCGGTGCGGCAATGAGAAAGGAAAGGGTTACTCCCAGGGGAATGCCCGATTCGACGAAACCGATGAAGAGCGGCACCGCCGAGCACGAGCAGAAAGGTGTGACGATGCCTAGCAGGGCGGCCAGGACGTTGCCCAGCCCCTCCCGCTTGCCGCCCAGCAGCGCCCGGGTGCGCTCGGGGCTGAAGAAGGTACGGATGAGGGAGATGACGAAGATCATCCCCGCCAGGAGCAGCAGGATCTTGGGAATGTCGTAGAGGAAAAAGGCCACCGCTTCACCCAGGTGTGATCCCAGCGGCAGGCGGAAGGCGGTGTATGCCATCCAGTTTGCCAGTGGCTGGATGAGGTTGTAGGCGACAAACCAGGCGATCAGGGCCAGTGCCACGTACACGGTGAGATGCCAGGGGCGGTGCCTGGAGGAGGGGGAGATGGTGGTCATTTCGCAGCCCGCTCCCGACTGCAATTGGGGCAGTCACACTGCGGCGAGGGGGCCAGCTCCGGTAGGCTGAGGCCCTGCAGCTCCGCCGCCTGTTGGATCAAGCCGAGCAGGGCCGAGTTCGTCAGGCGGTAGTGCATGTTGCGCCCCTGGCGGCTGGCGGCGACGATCCCCGCCTTGCGCAGGGCCATCAAATGCTGCGACAGGTACGCCTGCCGCCAGCCGAAGGTCGCCTCGAGGTGGCAGACGCACGGCTCCCCTTCGCCGATGGCCAGCAGGATCTGCAGCCGGGCAGGCTGCCCGATGGCCAGCAGTAAATGCGAGAGGTCTTCGAAAGTGGATATATTCGTCGACATGAATATATTATACAAAACCCTTGTTTCATCCATCAGTGCTTATTGTCACTAAACAGGGCGCAGGCTGTCATGGACCGACCCTTGAAAATCCTTCCCGGCGCGGCTAGAATCGTTTCCGCCCGGACCGGCGCTGGAATACAGCCATTCCGGGACGTCAACCCGGCCGGCCTCTCCACCCGGATGGGCAGGTTGCTCACGGGGGAATTAAGTATTAGCCGCCCCATCCCTCGAAAGTCGGAGGCAAATTTCCCCGTTGGACGGATGTCTCCGGGCGAGGTTCGTTGTATCATGCTGGCGGACCCCAAAAAATAACTGTCATGTTGAACCCGAAGAGCGTTGAAATACACGCTTGCGTGCATAAAGTTGAAATTGGCGCATCAGGATGACGCCTCTTTCTCCTGGACGCGGTTTGGATAAATTGGGATTTCTCCTCCGAGCAAGGCAGCACGGTGTTGGCCAAATCGAGGCCGGCCCCCTCGCATGCGCTTGTATCAATCGGGCGGCCCTCAAGATCCCGGCCGGCAGGAGGCGCCGATGGGATGGGCCCTTGCGGACCTGACTTGAGAGATTTCATTGGTGGACATCCCTGGCCCTGGCAGGCTCGAGGAATGTCCCGGAGGCATGCATGGAAAAAAAGCTCTATCGTGTGAAAGTTGTCCTGTACGTCATGGCGGAGAACGAATTGGCTGCCTGTGTGGCTGCCACGCAGGCTAAATTCGACATTTTCGAATGTGCGGCGCGGAAGGCAGAGTCCGTTGAACCCGGATGGCGGGAGGCGATCCCGTATAACGCCGACGACGGGCGCACCTGCAGCGAGATCCTACCGACTGCCGAGCAGCTTGCCAGCCCGCCAACAGCCCTCGTCAGGGTCGACAGGTACAGGCTCAAAGGGATCCAGCAAGTTTCGATGTCGGCGTGAGGGAAGTCATCGTTCCCGGATGATTTACGGGTAGGGCATTCCCGACCCGGCGTGGAGCCGGCGCAAAAGGGGGAAAGCCGGTTCGGGGTCCGGAAGGCAAAAAACAGAACGGCGCGGCAGGACGACCGCGCCGTTCCTGCGTCTGTCACTTGCGACTCTATCCCCCCCTTTCCAGGATGACGATATGCCCACTGTTCCCGTCGAGGCGGATGAGCTGACCGGTGCGCAGGCGGAGGGTGGCCTGGTCGACGCCCACCACGGCCGGTATGCCGTACTCGCGCGCCACGACTGAGCCGTGGGTCATCATCCCGCCGACTTCGGTGACCAGGCCGGCGGCGGCCATGAAGAGCGGTGTCCAAGCCGGATCGGTGCCGGGGCAGACCAGGATCTCGCCCGGGGAAAGCTGCGCCTGGAACGGGTCGAGCACCACGCGCACCGTTCCCTCCACCACCCCCGGCGAGACCGGGCTGCCGAGCAGGACCTCGCCCGTGTCGGTCCCGGCGCCGACGCCAGCGTAGAAGGCGCGTCCGTCGCTGACCAGCACGCGCGGTACCTGCCGCCGGCGCAGCTCGCGTTCGTAGGCCAGGCGCCGCCTGGCGACCAACCCCTTCCAGTCGCGGGCTTCGCCGTGCGACAGCGCCTGCAATTCGGCGACTTGCAGGAAGACCAGGTCGTCCGGGCGTTCGATTGTGCCGGCGGCGGCGAACTCTTCCCCAGACTGCAACAGGGCGCGGCGCACGCGGGCCATGGCGCGCACGGCAAAGAACTTGGGGCTTTCGCGCGCCCCCATCAGCAGGCGCACCCGGCGAGCCGCGGCACGCACCAGCTTCTCCTTGAGCCAGCCTCCGGGCTGCCGGCGCGCCCGGGTGGCGAGTTCTTCGATCGCCTCCCGGGCAACCTGCTCACCCTTGGCAAACTGCACGTCGGGGGCGAAGGCAGGCTCGATCTGCAGGTGCGAGAGCAACGATTGCATGACAGGCACGGGGTCCTCGCGCCAGCGCGGCTGGCCCAGGTCGATCTCGCCGACGCCGCGCATGCCGTAGCGCTCCAGGAAGCCCTGCACGGCTGCCTGGGCCGCGGCAGGCAGGGCTCCGTCCAGGTAACGGCGGGCAAGCCCCGGAGCGTCGACGGCGGAGAAGGCCTGCCTCGATACAGCATCGGCCCGGATGACGGTCGCCGCCCTCCACAGCGCCAGGTCCATCTCCGTAGTCACGTTGCCGGGCAGCGCGCGGGTCACTTCCAAGGCCAGCATCGAGAAGCCGTGGTCGCCGACCTGCTCGCCGGGCACCAGGCGGCCGATCAGGTTGAGTGCGGCTATGGCCGGGGCGAAGACCGGCATGAAGCGCGGCAGGAGGAACGGCAGGGCTTCGGCCAGCCCGCCCTGGGCCTGCATGAAGGCGGCGAAGTTCGCCAACTGCTCGAAGCGGTCCGCACCGGTGGGGATGTCCACCGAGGCCAGATAGGACTCGAGCACGGCATCGAAGCGGGCCCGGCCCTTCTCCGGCTGGAGCACGACCCGCAGCACGTTGACTGCGACGGGCAGGAAGAAACCCGCCAGCCGCAGCAGCGTGCGCGGTCTGAGCCGGCCCCGACCGGCACCCAGGCGTGGATCGGCGCTGAGCTGGCGCAGGATCTGGCCCACGCTCGGCTCGATGAAGCCCAGGAAGCCGCCGAAGATGCGGTTGCCCAGCGGGTTGCGGATCAGGTCGCTAACCTTGGCCCAGATGCGCTCACCGGCCGTGACGAACAGATCCACCTGATCGTACTCCAGCTTCACGCCGAACAGCTTCGCCGCGCCCACGACCACCCGCCGGATGGACTCCTGGCCGAGCGGGGTAAGCGGTCCGACCATCCCCTGCACTGCACCGAACGAGAACCAAACGATGAGCGGGTCGAAGGAGACCCGGGGCACGGGGAAGAGCGAGGTGACGGGGCGTGACTGGAGCAGGTACAGCTGCTCGCCGGCAAAGGCCCATTCGATGTCTTGGGGGAAGCCGTATTCCTCCTGGACCTTGCGGCCGAGGGCGGCCAGGCGGCGGATTTCCTCCTCGCCGAGCGTCTGCCGCGCCGCGGCGTCTTCGGCGACGCTTTCCACGCCGCCTCCGGCCTTGGGGCGTGCCGCCATTTTCTTACTCCCCAGCGTTTTGGATTTGATCGCCCCGCTGGAGGGGTCAACCACGAAATGGTCCGGCTCGACCAGCCCGGAGACCAGCGCCTCGCCCAAGCCGAAGGCCGCATCGATGACCGTCTCACTGAGCAGGCCGGACAGCGGGTTGGCGGTGAAGAGCACGCCCGCAATCCGGCTTGCAACCATCACCTGGACCACCACTGCCAGGGCCAGGTCGGCGTGCGCCATGCGGTTGCGCAGGCGGTAGCCGATGGCGCGCCCCGTCCACAGGCTGCTCCAGCAGTTCGCCACGGTCTTCAGGACTGCCTCGATCCCGATCACGTTCAGGTAGGTGTCCTGCTGGCCGGCAAAGGACAGTTCGGGCAGGTCCTCGGCGGTGGCGGAGGAGCGCACGGCAACGGGGATGGGATCGGCGATTGAGGACTGCGAAGCGTCCCCGAAGCGACACTTGCACCGCACTGCGTTTGGTGCAGTGCAGGTGAGCGGAGGGGATTGGAGATGGGTGTAAGCGGCGAGGAGGTCGGCGCGGATCTCCGGCGGCATTTTCCCGGCGCTAAAAGCGGAGCGGATGGTCCGCGAGGCCTGTTCGAGGGCGGCGGCGTCGCCGGCTTCCAGGTGAGTCAGGGCGGCCGCGATGACCCCGGCCAGGTTGTTGGCCATCACGAAGCGCCGGTAGGCCTGCGCCGTGACCAGGAAGCCGTCCGGCACGGGGAAACCGGCCCGGGCGAGGCGCGACAGGCTGGCGCCCTTCCCGCCGGCAGTCTGCAGGTCGGCGCGCTCGGAGGCGAGCGGCAGGGTCCAGGAGGAGAGCGGAGATTCGGACGAGGTCATTTAGCTCCTGAAGGTTATGGACTCAGGACACAGGCCTGGAGAGGTTTGGCGAAGTATAGCACGGTTGGCAGGGAGTGTTATTCGATCCTGTCCATTAAACGCGAATGCGCGCATAGTGCGAAAGGTGTTGAAACCGTTCGCGCACTTCGCGCGTTTTTGCGTCATTCGCAGAAAGTCTTTTAGCTGACCGCAACGTCTTCAACCATCTGCCTGTTTCAGGGCAAAGGAGAAGAAAAAGATGACAATCGCCTGCCATGCGCTGGTGAAAAATTCTCAAAATTGGAAAATGTTCCATCGTTGGGCGTGAATTCCCGCGTGTCCCTCGTGCTATACTGGATATGGAGTTTTCTTTCTCGGAGCCTGGTTTCAGTGTGTTTTTTTATTAAGAGCGATTGTACTCGTATGAGCTCATCAGGGTTCCCAATGATGCCACAGACGAAATGCCAGCCAAAGTTCACGATGAGCGGCCTCCTTTCGCTTGGAGCTTGTGCAGTATTCGCACTGGGTTTTGCAGGCTGCACCTTCAAGCCGTCCGGCCAGGCGACAAGCACTCGCCCGGCCTGTGTTACCCTCCTTATGTACAATTCTGTGATTAATCAAGTGATGAAAATTCAGCCGAGTTGGGATGCATTGACGCGGATGAAAGACGGATTCCAAACAGCGTGGACCATTCAAAATCCCACAGGGAAACACACATTGACGGCAGCACTGACGTCAGAAAAATGTATTTGCGCTACCAATGCAACCAGTCACTACCGCGCCGGTCACGGCCAGGAGAACCTGGTGGGACTACTTCAAGGTGCTGCAGTTGCACCCGTGTCCGATCTAGACTATACAGCCGCTTGGTTGGAACCCAGGATTCTCCTGCCTTGTACATTCGCTTTTGCAGTTCGGCGTTCTTATGAGGCAGAAACAACTATGGGAGATGGAACAACTTGGAAGCTAACCTGCTCAAGGGGCTTCAGCACGGAGGCTGACGAGTCGTTGACCTCCCTTACCGTCAGCACCCCAAATTGCGCCGGCCTGCTCCCATAGGACATGAACCTGCGAATGATTGCTGCCACCATTTACCAAAGGCTGCGGCTGCCCCTCCACTGTGCTTCGGGGAGCAACAGCCAGTCTTCCGGACGCCTGGGACCAGCATGACCAGACCAAAGATTGCCGATTTGTCAGCCTTGCAGATTGCCCGCCATGCGGCCCATATCCTGGCGCTTCAAGGCCGGACGGCTGAATGTGCGCGCCTGATCCATCATGCGCTTGCGTTGGACCCCGATGAAGCCACCGCATTGCGAGCACTAAGCAGTTATCTGGATCAAAAGGATTTCGAAACTTTCTCGGCTGCCGTGTTGGAATATGCCTGTTCGTCGGCCTGCCCGATTCCCGAAGATGAAAAATCGAAGCTGGACGACTTGCGCTTCCAGGTCAAATGGCTCTGGGGTTTTTCGAACCGGGTGGACGGACAAAAGCACCTCCGCAGCGTGGATTTTGGCAATCGTTCCGACTTCATTGTCGATGAGCAGCGTTATCAGGATTGGTTGATCAAGCCCCTCGTTGATAAAACCGGCTCTTTGCGCAATGCAGTGGAAAGCGCGCACGTATTCATGGGGTGCGTCGGTCGGCTGCTTATCCATCGAGAGCTCGGTGGAATCGCCCCCTTCGATGAGATCTATCATCCTGAGCGATTCATCCGTGCGCCCAAGTACGACGAGTGGCTGGCCTCGCCGATCGTCGATTTGGAAGCCATTGAGAAGGAATTTTCAAGGCGCAGGAAGTCAAATTGATTTTCCAGGCTTGAGAGTTGGAGCATCGCGATGTTTGTGCTCCGGCACGAACGCCGGTATGAGCGAAGAGAGAGCTTGGTTGCCATGAAGTATGGCTTGGACATGTCTACGGCGGATAGCTACTCCGACCCGCGCAGATTGGCTGACCTGGCCGCTGAAGCCGAGCAAGCCGGCTGGGACGGCTTTTTCTTGTGGGACGCCGTCTTTGCCCGCCCGCCAGACCTGCCGATGGCCGACCCCTGGGTGGCTCTGGCAGCCATCGCCGTGAAAACGCGACGCATTCGCATCGGTGCGATGGTCACGCCGCTTGCCCGCCGGCGCCCATGGCAGGTCGCCCGCGAGACGGTGTCGCTGGATCATTTGTCGAACGGGCGGCTCGTCTTTGGGGTGGGCTTGGGTTACCAGGACCTGGATTTCGAGGCCTTCGGCGAGGAAACCGATCCCAGGATCCGCGGCGAGAAGTTGGATGAGGGTCTGGCAGTGCTGACCGGGCTGTGGTCGGGCAGGCGGGTTACTTTCCAGGGGAAGCATTACCAGGTCAGGAATGTGAAGTTCCTTCCCAAGCCGGTTCAGACGCCGCGCATCCCGGTCTGGGTGGCAGGCTACTGGCCGAACCACCGGCCCTTCCGCAGGGCGGCGCAGTGGGATGGAGTGCTTCCAGGCAAGGTGAATGAAGAGCCCCTGGCGCCAGAAGAACTGAGAGAGATCATGGCTTACGTACATGCCCACCGCAGCCGGTCGGGCCATTTCGATGTGGCGGTATACGGTTTTACGCCCCCGAACCCTGAAAAGGCGGCCAGGATCGTTCAGCCGTGGATCGAAGCCGGAGCCACATGGTGGCGTGAAGGGCTGGGTGACTGGCGAGGCAGCCTGAAGACGGTGCTGGCGCGCATACGCAGCGGTCCTCCTATGAGGTAGGCGGATGGGCAACATGGCTGCCGCTTGCAACGGTGGCGATTTTCTGGAAGGGGGTGAGATGATTCGGGAGAACCCCCGCCTTTGTTGACCGTTAAATGGCTGTGCTCGCGCATCGAACAGGTGCGTTCGCGCTCGCTTTTTATCAGCGGAACTGCGGACCGATTCTACCAGCCTGAGATCCTCAAACACCTGGAAGATGTCGCCCAAGGGCACAGCCTCGTCATTCAGGGCGCCGATCACGGTTTGGAAATTCCCGGCAGCATTCCCCAATCGCTGGGTGCACTCCATCAAATCGTGGGGGTAATACAAGAGTTTTTGATCGAGGCTGCAAGCCGCGTTTGACAATCCCACTCCGGCTCAGGCCGGTCCTGCGGGGAGGAAGTCGTAGGTGCCGACGCCCTGGATGAGCAGGTAATCGGAATCGCTCGCCTCCAGGTTGGCCACCTGGTGGACGGTCCCGGCCGGGACCCGGGCGCGCTGACCAGGTTCCAGTGTGCGGACGTCATTGGGGTCGCGCAGCCGGACCTGGATGTGGCCTGAGAGGCACACGGCGATGTCGTCCACGGCAGTGTGGGAGTGCCAGGCGACGGCCTCACCCGGGTCGAGGTGCATCACGCGCACCTGCACGTCGGGGGTTTTGAGCAGCAGCTCTTCTTTGTTGGTCATGGTAAATGCAGTCCTTTCACTTATTATTATTCCATAGCTTGCGAGAAAGCGGGATGGGAATTACAAAACCTGGCGCAAGGAAGTCCAGAATTGTGTTTAACGCGAAAGGCACGAATATCCGCGAATGGCGCGAATAACCCAAAGATCATTCGCGGCATTCGCAATTTTCGCGCCATTCGCGTTAAAAAACTGATGCTTTAAGTCAAGCCTGTCTGCGGAAGCAGGCCTCACCTGCATCTCCACCCGGATTTTTACATTTCGAGCATCCACACATCCTCCCTCCTGTCTTCACACTCAATTCACAAGCGCGGCCTATACTTCGCTTCAGGTTTCGAGAGAAATCAATTCTGCCTGACAAGGAGTCAAAAATGGCTGGAAAAATCATCTTGAGAGTCGTGGCTGCCTTCGTGCTGGTCGCAGCCGTGGTCGTGATCGCGGCCTTCGCCTACTATGCCGGCACGGCGCACCCCGTTGTGCAGGGCGCCCAGGCACCGGCCGCGGCCGGGAGCGGGCCCTATCTGTACTTCGGCTGGCCGTTCTTCCCCTTCTTCGGTTGGGGGCTGTTTGGCCTGCTCATCCCGCTCTTCATCCTCTGCATCGTTTTCGGCGCCATCCGCCGCCTGATCTGGGGCGGACCGTACTGGGGCCACATGCACCGCCGCCACTGGGGCGGTCCGTTCGATGAGAATGGCGAGGGCGTCCCGCCCATGGTCGCCGAGTGGCACCGCCGCCTCCACGGGGAGTCTAAGGACGATGCGGCGAAGAAGTGAGCCTGTTGAGCGTATAATTGGCCCGGGTCCCGTGGTGGGGCTCGGGCTGGATTTTTTATGAAGACCATCCTGGTCGTGGACGACGAACCCAAGATCACCCAGCTGGTGCAAGATTACCTCGAGCGCGCCGGCTTCGGCGTGCGCGTCGCCCATGACGGCAAGCTGGCCCTCTCACTGGCGCGCACCGAAAAACCCGACCTGCTCATCCTTGACCTGGGCTTGCCCGGCATGGATGGGCTGGACGTCACGCGCGAGCTCCGCAGGACCTCGGATGCCCCGATCATCATGCTCACCGCCCGCTCCGAGGAGTCCGACAAGCTGGTCGGGTTGGAGCTGGGGGCGGACGACTACCTGACCAAGCCTTTCAGCCCCAAGGAGCTGGTGGCACGCGTGCGGGTCATCTTCCGGCGCATGGAGCACGCCGGCGGGGCGCAGGCCGAGGTCCTGCACGCCGCTGATCTGACCCTCGACCTGCCGCGCATGCAGGTCAGCGCGCCGGATCGCAAGCTGGAGGAGCTGACCCCCAGCGAGTTCGCCCTGCTGGCCGCCCTGGCGCGCCAGCCGGGGCGGGTCTTCACGCGTGCCCAGCTGCTGAACGTGCTCCATGGGGTGGCTTTCGAGTCCTACGAGCGCGCCATCGACGCCCACATCAAGAACATCCGCCGCAAGATCGAGCCGCGGCCGTCCGAGCCGCGCTACCTCCTCACCGTCTATGGCGTGGGGTACAAGTTCGCTGAGCGCTAGGGAATCGTCATGCCGTACCGAGAGCATTTTCCCCGTCATCGCCCGCCCTGGTGGCCGGAGGACGAGCCCTGGAGGCGGGGGCGCTTCATGCGTCACAGCCCTTTTTTCCGCCGCATGGGCTGCCTGTTCGGCTTCCTGAGCCTCTCCGGCCTGGTCGCCTTCATCGTCTTGCTGGGCGTTCTGGCGAACGCGGTGGGCATTTTCCACTTCCCCGGCGGGGGCTTTGCCTGGGGTGTTCCGCTCGGCCTCCTGGTGGTCCTGGCGGTGGCCGGCGGCGTTGCTCGCAGCCTCCTGAGCCTGCGCCGCATGTCGGTCCCGTTGGACGATCTGCTGGCAGCCTCCGGCCGTGTGGCGGAGGGCGACTACTCCGCCCGCGTGGATGAAAAGGGCCCGGCGGAGGTGCGGGCGCTGGCGCGGGCTTTCAACTCCATGGCCGAGAAACTCGAGGGGGTCAACCGGCGCCGCCGCGACCTGCTGGCCGACGTCACCCACGAGCTGCGCACCCCGCTGACGGTGATCCAGGGCAACGTGGAAGGCATGCTGGATGGGGTCTACCCGGCCGACGAGGCGCGCCTGAAGTCGATCCTGGAGGAGACCGGCCTGCTCTCCCGCCTGGTGGAGGACCTGCGCACGTTGGCCCTGGCCGAGAGCGGTGCGCTGCAGTTAAGGAAGGAGCCCACAGACCTGGCGGCGCTGGTCCGCGAGACGGCTTCTGCCTTCGTCTCCCAGGCCGACGCGGCCGGGGTGAATCTGGATCTGGCGCTGGAGGAGACGCCGGCCCTGGGGCTCGACCCGCAGCGCATCGGCGAGGTGCTGACCAACCTGATCGCCAACGCCCTGCGCTACACGCCGCGCGGGGGACGGATCGGCATCCACCTGGTGGCAACCGGCCCGGGCGGGGAGAGAGGCGCTCTCGTCTCGGTGACGGACAGCGGCCCAGGCATCCCGCCCGCCGACCTGCCCAACGTCTTCGAGCGCTTTTATAAATCCCGTGACTCGGGCGGGATGGGGCTGGGGCTGTCGATCGCCAAGACCCTGGTCGAGGCCCACGGCGGTACGATCCGGGCGGAGAGCGAGCCGGGGAGGGGGACGGCGATCTCGTTTTCCCTGCCCTTCGGGGCTCCCGCATCGGCAGCCTGAACAAGATTTTTCCCGTCATTCCCATTCCTGCTCGGCCGGCCCGCCTAAAACGGGCCGTTTTTATCGCCGTTCTCGGGTGTGTCTTTACCGTATCTTTATAGTCGCTTTACCCGTCCTTTACCCTCCGAGCTTATGCTGGGGGTGTAAACACACGTGAAAAGGAGAAAACGGTATGAATAAAGGTTTGCGCATTGCACTGATCGTCATTGGTATCCTGGTCCTGGCCGGTGGGCTGGTCTTCGCCGGGTCGCTGATCGGGCGCTGGAGCGCCGCCGGGTTCGCCTGGGCGCGTCCCGCCGCGGGGACCTGGTACAACGGCTACGGTCCCGGCATGACACTTGCACCTGGGCTGCGCTCCGGCGCGAGTGCAGGTGTGGGCGGCGGCCACGGTCCCGGCATGATGGGCAATGGCTCCGCCTACGGGCCGGGTATGATGGGCGGCCGCGGCTACGGCGGCGCCAGCGTCACCCCGCTGACGGCAGACCAGGCCTACCAGGCCGCCGGGAAATACCTGGCAGGGTTGAACGACCCGGACCTCAAAATTGCCGAGGTGATGGTCTTCGACAATAATGCTTATGTGCGCGTGATCGAGCAGAGCACCGGTATCGGCGCCTTCGAGCTGCTGGTCGACCCGGCCTCGCTGAACCTGTACCCCGAACACGGCCCGAACATGATGTGGAACCTCAAGTACGGCGGGCTGAACCACCAGCAGATGATGGGCGGACGGATGATGGGCTACGCCTTCAATTCCGCGCCCGGGAGCGTCTCCCCGGAAATGGCACTGACTGCCGAGCAAGCCCTGCAGGCTGCCCAGCAATACCTGGATACCGCCCTGCCGGGCACGCAGACCGCCGCGGACGCCGACGCCTTCTACGGCTACTACACCATCGACATCCTGCGCGACGGCAAGACGGTCGGGATGCTGAGCGTCAACGGCACGAGCGGGCAGGTCTTCCTGCACACCTGGCACGGGACATTCATCGCCTCCCAGGATTACTAGAGCCTGTATGCAAAATCATTTTCACCTGTCATTCTGAGGAGCGCAGCGACGAAGAATCTCAGAATTCAAACCGGAGTGCCCTATAAACCAGAGATTCTTCGCTCCCTACGGTCGCTCACACCGTCCCGGTGTCCTTCCGGGAGAATGACACCATACGAATTTGCATACAGACCCTAGACCGCACGCGCAAAGGACGGGCACACCGCCCGTCCTTTTTTACGTTACAATCCCATTATGGCAAAAATTTTAGTCATCGACGACGAGCCTTCCATCACCAACCTGGTGACGGCCTACCTCAAGCCGGAAGGCTACGAGGTTTTCACCGCCGCCGACGGGGTCGCCGGCCTCAAATCCGCCCGGGCCTTCAAGCCCGACCTGGTGGTGCTCGACCTGATGCTACCCGGCATGGACGGGCTCGAGCTGCTCTCCCGGCTGCGGCGCGAGTCGAACGCCTACGTCATCCTGCTGACCGCCAAGACCGAGGAGACCGACAAGGTCGTCGGCCTCTCGGTCGGGGCGGACGACTACGTCACCAAGCCGTTCAGCCCGCGCGAACTGGTGGCCCGGGTCAAGGCGGCGCTGCGGCGCCTGCAGCCGGGGGCGGTCGGCCCCACGCTTGCCTTCCGCCACGTGCGCCTGGATGCGGCGGCGCGCCAGGTAACGGTGGACGGGCGGCCGGTCGAGCTGACTGCCGTTGAGTTCGACCTGCTCCAAAAGCTGGCCGAGAACCGCGGGCGGGTCCTGTCGCGCCAGCAGCTGCTCGAAGCCGTGTGGGGCGGGGCGTATTACGGCGAGCTGCGCGTGGTGGACGTGCACCTAGGCCACGTGCGCCAGAAGCTGGGATCCGGTCAGTTCATTGCCACCGTGCGCGGCGTGGGTTACCGTTTCGAGGATGAACCGCTATGATCGATACCATTCGCAGCCGTCTGGGCGTCAAGCTCTTTCTCTCCTACATCGCCGTCATCCTGGTCGGGGTGGTGGTGATCGCGCTGGCAGCCCGCTTCACCGTCCCGGAAGCCTTCAACCGCCACATGGGCCTGGGACCGGGCGGGGGCCAGGGTAGTATGATGCAGGGCGGCGCGGGACGAGGCATGATGTCGGACCTGTTCCAGCAGTTCCAGGCCAGCTTCAATGAAGCCCTGATCCTGGCGCTGCTGGCGGCGGGCGCGATCGCCGTCCCGGTCAGTCTGCTGTTCAGCCGCGGCGTGGTGGCCCCGGTGCGCGCCATGACTGCCGCCAGCCAGCGCATCTCCGATGGGCACTACGGCGAACGCGTGCGGGGTGGCGGGCCGGACGAGTTGGGGCAGCTGGCAGGCTCGTTCAACCGCATGGCGGAAAAGCTGGAGCAGGTCGAGGCGATGCGCCGCCAGCTGATCGGGGACGTCAGCCACGAGCTGCGCACGCCTCTCACTGCCATCCAGGGCTCGATGGAAGGGCTGCTGGACGGTGTCCTGCCGGCCGCGCCCGAGACCTACCGGCAGATTCACCAGGAGGCCGCCCGCCTGGCGCGCCTGGTGGACGACTTGCAGGAGCTCAGCCGGGTCGAGGCCGGGGCGTACCCGCTGGATCTCCGCCCGGTCGAGCTTTCACCGCTCGTGCGGACTGCCCTCAAGCGGCTGGCGGACCAGGCCGGGAAAAAGGGGATCGAGCTCAGGTCGGAGCTGCCGGCGGACCTGCCTCCCGTCCGGGCCGATCCCGACCGCATCACCCAGGTGCTGACCAACCTGGTCGCCAACGCCGTGCAGTACACGCCGGAAGGCGGCGCGGTGACGGTCGAGGTGTCGCAGCAAGGGCAGGAAGTCCAAGTCTCGGTCACCGACACGGGGATCGGCATCCCGGCGGAGCACCTCCCCCACCTGTTCACCCGTTTTTATCGTGTGGACAAATCGCGCTCGCGTCAGTCGGGCGGCGGCTCGGGGATCGGGCTGACCATCGCCCGTCACCTGGTCGAGGCTCACGGCGGTACGATCCGGGCGGAGAGCGCCGGGGAAGGTAAAGGAAGCACCTTCACGTTTACCTTGAAAGTTGCCCAGCGGGGGGAATGAAATCAGCCGGCCCAGAAGGGACGGCTGAACCAGTGGAATGACTGCCAAGAGAAAGACCACTTGGCCGCTCAGCGCTGGATGCGGGCTGAGCTGCCTTGTGCGAAGGCGCGCACCTGCTCGACGGTCGCCATGGTCGTGTCGCCGGGGAAGGTGGTGATCAGCGCTCCGTGCGCCCAACCCAGATTGACGGCCTCCTGCGGTTCCTCGCCGGTCAGCAGGCCGTAGAAGAAGCCCGCAGCGAACCCATCCCCGCCGCCGACCCGGTCGTAGACGTCCAGCTCGCAGGTCGGGGAGACGTAGGTCTTGCCGTCGATCCAGGCCACCGCGCCCCAGGTATGGCGGTTGGTGGAGTGCACCTCGCGCAGGGTGGTGGCGACGACCTTGACCTGCGGGTACTTCTTCACCACGTGGTCAATCATGCCAAAGAAAGCGCTCGGGTCGAGCTTGGACTTTGGCCGCCACCTTTGGCCCGGGGATGCCCAGACCCAGCTGCAGGTCCTCCTCGTTGCCGACCAGCACGTCCACGTTCTCGACGATGCGCCCGATGACGGACTGGGCGCGCTCGGGTCCGCCCCAGATGTTCCACAACTTGGCGCGGTAGTTCAGGTCGAAGGAGATCACCGCGCCGGCGCTTTCGGGCGGCCTGCATGCCCTCGATGATCACCTCGCCGGTCGTCTCCGAAAGGGAGGCGAAAATCCCGCCGCTGTGGAACCAGCGCACCCCGCCTGCAAAGATCGCCTTCCAGTCGAAGTCACCGGGCTTGAGCTGGGCGGCGGCCTCGTTGGCGCGGTTGTAGAACACCACCGGCGGCGCGCATGCCATACCCGCGGTCGCTGTAGATCGTGGCCATGTTGGGCCCGTTGACGCCGTTGTGCTGGAAGTCCTTGTAGAAGGGCGTGATGCCCATAGCTGCGCACCCGCTCGGCGATCAGCTCGCCGATGGGGTAATCCACCATGGCCGAGACCAGGCCGGTGCGCAGGCGGAAACAATCGGACAGGTCGGCGGCGACGTTGTACTCCCCGCCGCTGGGATGCACCTCCCAGGACGTCGCCTTGCGGAAGGGGACGATCCCCGGGTCGACGCGGTGGTTGAGCGCCCCCAGGGCCACCAGGTCAAGGGTGCCTTTTTCGAGAATGTTCAGACCGTATTTCATGCATTCTCCTTGTGATTTCGTGTCGTTGCGAGGAGGGCGCCAGCCCGACGAAGCAATCCCCTCACCGATCTTGGGGATTGCTCACCCGCATTCGACCAGCGGGAGCTCGCAATGACGCTGTCATTGCCACTCGGTGTGGAAGGTGCCTTCGCGGTCGATGCGGCGGTAGGTGTGGGCGCCGAAGTAGTCCCGCTGCGCCTGGGTCAGGTTGGCCGGCAGGCGCTCGCTGCGGTAGGCGTCGAAGTAGGCCAGCGAGGCGCCCAGGGCCAGGACCGGGATGCCCATGCCCACGGCCGTCTGCACGCCCGAGCGCCAGGCGTCCTGGCGGCTTTCGACGGCGACGCGGAAGGACTCGTCCAGCAGCAGGTTGACCAGCCCGGGTGGCGCTGGTAGGCAGCCATGATGTCGCCCAGCAGGCCGGCGCGGATGATGCAGCCGGCCCGCCAGATCTTGGCGATCTCGCCGGGTTTCAAGTCGTACTTGTATTCGTCCGAGGCGATGCGCAGCAGCCCCAGGCCCTGGGCGTAGGAGGTGACTTTGCTGGCGTACAGGGCGTCGCGGGCGGCGTCGATCAAGGCCTGCCGGTTGCCCTTGTAGGCCGGCTGCGGGTCCGTGCAAGCACCTGGCTGGCCGCCACGCGCTGCTCCTTCAGGCTGGAGAGGATGCGGCTCTCCACCGCGGCGTTGATGGTCGGGATGGGTGCGCCCACGTCCAGGGCGTTCTGCGAAGTCCACTTGCCGGTGCCCTTCTGCTGCGCCTCGTCCAGGATCAGCTCGACTAGCGGCCGGCCGGTCTCGGGTGTCGATTTTGGAGAAGATATCGGCGGTGATCTCGATCAGGTAGGACTTGAGCTCGCCGCTGTTCCACTCGGCAAAGACGTCATGCAGTTCCGGCGGCCGACAGGCCCAGGCCGCGGTGCAGAGCAGGTCGTAGACTTCGGCGATCAGCTGCATGTCGCCGTACTCGATGCCGTTGTGCACCATCTTGACGTAGTGGCCTGCGCCGCGCGGGCCCATGTATGTCGACGCACGGCTGGCCGTCCTCGGCCTTGGCGGCGATGGCACGGAAGATGGGCGCGACGGCCTCCCAGGCGGGGCGCTGCCCGCCGGGCATGATGGCCGGGCCCCACAGGGCGCCCTCTTCGCCGCCGGAGACGCCGGTGCCGATGAAGTTGAAGCCCTCGGCTTCCAGCGCCTGGTTGCGCCGCTCGGTGTCCAGGAAGAAGGAGTTGCCGCCGTCGATCAGGATGTCGCCCGGCTCCAGATGCGGCTTGAGGTGCTGCGATGGCGCTGTCCACCGGCGGCGCCGGCCGGGACCATCAGCAGGACCCGGCGCGGCTTCTCCAGGGCAGCCATCAGCGCGGCCGGCGAGTCGACGCCGATGATTTGCTTCCCGGCAGCGGGACCTTCCAGGAAGGCCCTGGTCTTGGCGGCGTCCAGGTCGTAGCCGGCCACGGGGAAGCCGTTGCGCTCCATGTTCAGGGCCAGGTTGTGGCCCATGACGCCCAGCCCAACGATACCGATCTTGTAGTCCATGATTTTTCTCCTGATAAACTCTACTGATCTGCGAGACCTTTAGGGGCACGAATACTCCGTTGAAAACACTCGTCCAATAATGATAAAACGGTTGCCCTGAGCTTGTCGAAGTGCAAATTGAAGGTGAAATTTGCCCTTTTTGTTCGGGCTTCGACGAGCTCAGCCCGACCTCTGATAAGTCAACCGACCTTTTCAACGGAGCATTAGGTGCTCTTAGGATCTAGAGTTTCTGAGGCGAAAGAGCATCTCGCCGGCGCGGTACGACCAGGATGCCCTCGGCCTCACGGCCCTGCCATGCCTCCACGTCGACCGTGGCCGGGTCGAGGTAGCCCAGGTTGATGCGCCGGCAGCGCTCCTCGGGGATGCCGGTCGCCAGCGTTACGCGGATGCGCGGGGTCTCGACGCCGGTCTGCGGATCGTACTGCCCGAGGCCCTTGAGGTGGGTTGAGTGGGCCAGCACGCCGCCAGGGAAGTCCTTGAAACGCTCCCACTGCTTCAGGAAGTAGTCGCGGCAGTGGTAACCGATCTGGTCGATCAGCTCGCCGTGGGTGTAGCTGACCTCGGTCAGGTGCGGGGCATAGATGACCACCTCGCCGCCGTCGACGATCACCGGCTCCAGCTTGTACATGCCCTTGGCCGCCGTCCACAGGTCGTCGTAGATCTCGGGCATGATCGACAGGACACGCTGGAAGGGTTCCTCCACGTAAACGATGTGCTTTTTGGCTGAGAGGGCTGCGGCCGCCTGCCAGGCCTCCTGCGCCGGACCGAAGTACAGCCCGGCGATGCCGGCGTGGGTGACGACCAGGGCGAAGCAGGCCGTCGGACGGTCGATGAAGGCTGCGGCTCGGTCGATGACGGCCCGCACCGGCGTGTACCCGGCGCCGATGACCTGGTAGTTGGTGATCACCGCCCCCAGCCAGTGGGTGAAGTTGATGATCTCCGGTCCGGCGATGCCGGGGAAGAAGTACTTGTTGCCACCGGAGAACCCGACCACTTCATGTGGGAAGACCGGCCCGCAGACGAGCAGCTGGTCGTAATCGAGGATGAGCCGGTTGAGGCGGACCGAAACGTCCTGGGCCATCAGCCCGCCGGTGAGGGCGCTGATCTCACCCGCCGGGAGGGTGCCGATGTGGACGAAGCTGGCCGGATCGTCCCAACGGTGGTTGAAAATGCGGCTCGACCCAACCCTCCCTTCGACCACGCGTCTGCCCACCAGCTTGCTCAACTGCGCCTCGCTCATCGGCTGGTGGGTGCCCAGGGCCACCAGGTAGTCCAGGGCTGATACGCGCGAGCCGAGGGTTTTCTCGAACAGGCCGAACATCAGCGGCATGGGCATGGTGCGCGTGCCGTCGGGGATGATGATCAGGACGCGTTTGCCGTCCAACGGAAGCGGGTCCAGGGCCTGGGCCACGATCGCCCCGGCTTCGGTCTCGCTCAGGGTGCGGTCGGTGAATCCGTTCCCGATGACCATTTGGATCACACTCCGCTGTAGGCGGAAAAGCCGCCGTCGATGGGCACCACGATGCCGGTGACGAAGGCCGAGGCGGGCGAGAGCAGCCAGAGCACGGCGCCGAACAGGTCTTCGGGAACGCCGAAGCGGCCCATGGGCGTGTGGTCAAGGATGGCCCGACCGCGCCCGGTCAGCGAGCCGTCCTCGTTGAGCAGCAGGCGGCGGTTCTGCTCGCCCACCAGGAAGCCGGGGGCGATGGCGTTGACGCGGATCTCCGGGGAGTAGTTCTGGGCCATGTACACCGCCAGCCACTGGGTGAAGTTGCTCACCGCGGCCTTGGCTGCCGAGTAGGCCGGGATGCGCGTCAGCGGGCGGAAGGAGTTCATCGAGGAAATGTTGAGCACCACGCCGGATTTCTGCCCGGCCATGATCTTGCCGAAGACCTGGCTGGGCAGGACCACCCCCATCAGGTTCAGGTCAATGACCCAGCGCAGGGCGTCGGTGGGCAGGTCGAAGAAAGACGTCTCCGGGTTCGTGGTGGCCTGCGGCTTGTTGCCGCCGGCACCGTTGACCAGGATGTCGATGCGCCCGAAGGCGGCCTGGACCTGCTGCGCGGCGGCCTCGAGGCTGGTTTTGTCGAGCACATTGCAGGCGCAGCCGAGCGCTTCGCCGCCGACCGAGCGGATTTCCGCCGCCAGGTTCTCGGCGGCTCCGGAGTTCAAGTCCAGGATGGCGACCCTGGCGCCCGCCGCGGCCAGGATGCGGCACAGGGCGGAGCACAGCACCCCGGCCCCGCCGGTCACGACCGCCGTCCGGCCGGAGTAATCATAGTAGCTTCTGAGGGTTTGAATGTCCATACAAAAACCTTGAGGCGGATCAGGCCGCCGGAGCGAACGGTTGCAGGTGGCGGACGAAATGCCTTTCCAGGTTGGCGGCGTAGGTCTCGGGATGGAGTCGCAGCAGGCCCACCAGACGGTCGTAGAAAAGCGGCTTGCCTTGCGCGTCCCGCTCGGTCAAGACCGAACCGAAGGTGACGTGCAGGATCTGGCGGGCGTCGAAACCGTCGAGCAGCCCGGGCCAGTCGCTTACGGCCTCCGGGAGGGGAGCACGCCTCAGCTCAGCCGAGACGTGGTAGCTGGCCCGGTCGGCTTCGTAACGCTGGCGCGGCAAAGGTATAAATTTCACGCAGGAGGCCGGTGTCGCTTGCTGCCACCGTGCGCAGGGCCTCCAGATAGCTGGTGCCGGCCGTCTTGAGGTGCACCAGGCCGCGCGTCTGGCGCATCGCCGCCGGGTAGATACTGAACTTATCCGAGCCGGAGTGCAAGCTCAGCTTGTATGGACCGAACTGGCGGGCGATGGCGGCGTGCCCGGCCAGGTCAGCCTCGAAGGCGGCCAGGGCCTGCCCTCCCGGAAGGACTGCGGAGCGTCCCTTTGGGACACCGGGACGGTGTGAGTTCATCGAAGGGTCGCCGAGGTAGTCCACGCCCTTCTCGAAGCGGCCGACATAGCGCGGCGCCAGGCTGACCCACTGCACGCCCAGGCGCTTCAGCTCGCTGGCGATGTAGACGTGCTCGGCGTGCGTGGTCGGCTGCTCGGTCTCGTCGACCGAGACTTCGAGTTCGAACGGGCGGCTGCCAGCAGCCCGTGCAAGGTGGGCGTACATTTCTGCCACGTGTCCCACGGCCCGGGCGTACTTGACGGCGGCTTTCAGCAGGGTCGGCTCGTCGAAGCTCAGCGACAGGCCTTCGAGATCGAAGGTCCGGTCCAGCAGGCTGGAGGCACGCGGCTGCAGGTCGGGAGGAAGCGCCTCGGCTAGTGCCTGCAACTCGGCGGGGCTGGCGACCGCGGCGCGATCGTCCACGTGCGCGCCGGGGTCAATCGTGAAGAAGGTAAAGCCCGCGGCAAGGCAGGCGTCGATGTCCGCTGGGGTTTTGAGATGGTCGGCGTCGGCGCCGGCGCCCGCCTGCCAGCCCTCCTGGAAGATGCCCCAGGTGGCGTCGTCCATCACCTGTTGCGGGGAGCGACCGGTGCGCGTCATCTCGCGGATCGACTGCTGGGCGAAGATGGGGGCAATTCCACCTCCGACAGCCCGGACGGCGCGCACATGTCCTGGAGTGGCCAGGCCCATGCGGTCGCCCATGCCGGCCGAGGTGTGCAATCCCAATGGACGGGGTTGAAGCCAGGGGAGCCGGGAGCGCAGGGTGGCAGCGTTGTGTGGGCTGAGAGGGCCGGTCAGCAGGGTCCGGCCGGCGAGCTCGGAGTGCTCGCCTTCAAAGGGCTCGAGCATCTCGGCCTGGGCAGCCAGGACGGCCAGGCGCGGCCCGGCGGCGGTCTGTGCCAGCCCGTACTCGAGGCCCTCCTGGCTGGCCAGGGAGCGTGGGAACACGTTCAAGGTTGAGGCGGTCAGGTGAAGCTGGCTGGGGGTCATGTTCTTCTTCAGGAGGCAGGCGCCTCTAGCGGCTCGCGGGGGATGAACACGCGCCGGGAGAGATGCTCGAGGAAAGCCTCGATGTCGGTCGGTGCCAGGAACAGTTCCCCCTGGAGTTGCTGGCTGAAGCCGTTCCGGTTTTTTGCCGAGAGCAGCACCCCTTCCTGCGGGAACCTTCCGGGCGTGATCAGTTCCCAGCGGGGCGGCTGGGGCCTGGGCAGTCGTTTGCGCGCCGCCTGGCGGATCTCGTGGTACTTGAAGAACAGCCGGTAGTCCACGTGCCCGGGGATGAAATGGATGCCGACACCCTGGTCGGTCAGGATGTACGTCACGGTTGCGCCCAACAGCAGCGTGTCTTTATATAAAAGCATGAACCCGGCGAGCAGAAAGAACCATTGCCAGCCGCTGAGGTTAAGCCGCCCGTTCAGCAGCCAGGCGAGCAAACCGCTGGCCAGGAGGAGCAGGGCGAGATTGCGAAGTTGGTAAAGGCGCGGGGCGTGCGGGCGGTCGATGTAAGGTCCCGCCCCGCCGCGATGCTGCTCACGGGTGATCTTGGCCTCCCAGGCCTTCCGCTGCCAGAGCATGGCCAGCAGACCGAGCACCACGAGGACCAGGAGTACTCCGGAGACAACCGGCGGACGGCTCCAGAAAATGACCGCCGCCAGCCAGGCATAGGGGATTTTCTTAAGGAAAAGGTAAGGGATGCCGAGGATGAACGATTCCAGGAATTTCATGCGGCTGCCCGCGGGACCAGGAGTGGGGATCGATCCCCAACTATACCATTTTCTCCTGGCCGGTGGACAGGGAAATCCGGAAGCTGGCCCCTTGTCCCTCCCCCGGGCTGGCTGCCTCCACCCGCCCTCCGTGAGCCTCGACGATCGCCCGGACGATCGCCAGCCCGAGCCCCAATTCACTGCTCTCCCGGGACTGGTCGCCCCGGTAGAAGCGCTCGAAGATGTGCGGCAGAATGTCCGCCGGGATACCCCGCCCGTTATCCTCGACCCCCAGGAGGACCTGGCCGTCTTCGCCTCGGGCGGTCAGGGTGATGGTCCCGCCTTCGGGCGTGTAGCGCAGCGAATTGGTGATCAGATTGCCGAAGACCTGGGTCATGCGGTCCGGGTCCACGCGCACCTCGGGCAGGCCGGCTTCGGTCCGCACGGTCAGCGTGACCTTCTTCCCGGCTGCCAGCGATCCGTAGAACTTGAGCATGCGCTCGAGCAGAGCGGACGGGGAGACCGGCTCCCGGTTGAGGGTCAGCTCGCCGGCGTCGGCTTGGGAGAGCGTGCGCAGGTCCTCCACCAGCCGCTGGAGGTGCTCGACCTCGGCGTGGATGGTGTCGAAGCGCTCGGGGGTCGGCTTGAGCACGCCGTCCCGTAGGGACTCGACGTAGCCGCCGATCACGGTCAGCGGGGTGCGCAGGTCATGGGCGACGTCGGCGGTCATCTGGCGGCGGGATTGGTTGAGGCGGTCGAGGTCGGCGCTCATCTGGTTGAACGCCGCGGCCAGCTCGCCCAACTCATCCTTCGATTTCACGCGGACGCTTTGCTTCAACTCGCCTCCCGCCATGGCGTGGATGGCGGTGGTCAGCTCGCGCAGCGGCTGGGTGAGGGTGCGCGCCAGGACGATGCCCAACACCAGGGCCACCAGCGCCGCGCCCAGGGCGGCGGACAGCAGGGCCAGGTTGGTGCGCGTCAGGTATTGCGACTCCCGCGCTCCCAGGGGGGGCGGGCTGCCGATGACCAGCACCGTGCCGACCTGCTCCCCGTTCACCTCGACCGGCGTTCCCTGGGCCAGCTTGGCAGTCGGGATGACGTCACCGACGTGATAATCGCCGGCGGCGACGAGCACCTTGCCGTCGGCGTCGGCCAGCAGGAAGACGAAGCTGGGTCCCGGTGGCCCGCCGGACCCCGAGCTGACCTGCGGAGCAGAAGGCTGCGCATTCGGGCCGGGACCGCTGTTACCCGGGAATGGGGATGTCTCCCGCAGGTTGAAGTAATCCGCCACCCCCTGCCAGCTCCCATTGACCTGGTAGTACAGGGCCGCGTCGGTCACGAAGCGGTCGCGGCTCTGGTTGAAGACCAGCTGCTTAAAGCTGATCACGGTCAGGGCGTAAACGATGCCGGAGGCCAGCGCCAGGCCGGTCACGGCGACCAGCAGGAATGCCAGGATGAGTTTAACGGTGATCGAAGGTTTCATGTTATTGGTCGATGAAACGATAACCGACGCCGAAGACCGTCTCGATGTAGCGCGGCTGGGCGGGGTCGGGCTCGATCTTGGTGCGCAGGTTGCGGATGTGCACGTCGATCGTGCGGGCGATGCCTTCGAAGGAGGTGCCCTGGACCGCCTCGAGCAGGTCGAGGCGTGAGAAGACCCGCCCGGGAGCCTGCATCAGCACCTGGAGCAGGTCGAACTCTGATGGCGTCAGGCGGACCGCCTCGCCCCGCACGGTGACGGTGTGCTTGTCCTGGTCGAGAGTGATATCACCTTGGCGCAGGACCGCGCTCGGGGCAGGAGGCTGGCCGGCGCGGCGCAGGGCGGCGTGGATGCGCGCCACCAGCTCCTTCATCCCGAACGGCTTGGTGACGTAATCGTCCGCGCCCAGCTCCAGGCCGAGCACCTTGTCCGACTCCTCCGGCTTGGCGGTCAGGAGGATGACCGGCGTGTTCGATTCCTTGCGGTAGGCGCGGATGAAATCGTATCCGTCCATTTCCGGCATCATGATGTCCAGCAGAACCAGGTCGGGCTTTTCCTGGCGGGCGGCGTACAGGGCGTTCCGGCCGTTCTCCGCCGTGACCACCCGGTAGCCTTCTTCGGTGAGGTAGTCCTGGAGCAGCGTGCGCACGCTGGATTTATCGTCGACGACGAGGATCGTTTTCATGCTGATGTGTGTGGATTCTAATTTAATGTTCGTGTTCATTATACCGAATCGCCTTTCGAAGAGGGTACTCTCCTGCGGGATTTTTCTGCCCCAGGTTAGCAGAAACTTGTTCAGATTTTGTTCAGAAATGGCGTAAATCAGATTGAGATTCACGGGCGCCAGGCTAATGCCAGTGGGTGGCCTTTAGCACGAATCAGTGGTAAAAGTCAGCGGTCATGCTGGGTAAATTGAACCACGATCTCAAGACCTGCAGAATGATTACGATCGAGCGCCGCTTAACGCGAAGGCCGCGAATTGTGCGAATTTCGCGAATGTTATAGAGTTTTCGCGCCGTTTCGCGTTTAAGCCCCTGAGCCTGAAGACCCTCCTAGCCTCGAAGACCATCTACTCGTCTGCCTGGTATCTTTCGTATTTAATTCCCGCAGTGCATGGAGGTCCTCCGTGTCTCTTGATCACGCCGCAGCAAGGTAGTTAAAAAACCCTAAACAAGACCCGTATTACTTCTTAACAACTCCTGAACATGGTTTCACTATACTGCGCAGTGTTGAAATCTATTCAGAACGAGGTGAATCCATGCACACGATCTTTTCAAAAGCTTTGGTAAGAGTGCGGGCGATCCCCCAGGCGGCCGTCCGCTGGCCCAGATGGGTACGTTGGATCGCAATTGCCGTCGCCGTCCTCCTGGTTGCCGCCGGCGGGTTTGGCATTTATAAAGCCCGCCAGACGCAGGCTGCGGCCGCCGCGGAGCCGGCGCTGCAAACTTCTGTCGCCCGTCAAGGAGACCTGACCCTGATGGCCAGCGGGACCGGCACCCTGATCGCCTCAGAGGAAGTCGATATCGGTTTCAAGACCAGCGGCCTCCTGACCACGCTCAACGTCAAGGTGGGCGACCAGGTCAAGGTCGGCGACGTGCTGGCCGTGTTGGACGACTCGACCCAGCAGACCGCACTGGCACAGGCCAAACAGGCGCTGCTCGAGCTGACCTCGGACTCGGCGATCGCCACTGCACAGGAAGCCGTTGCCACCGACCAGCAGGCCGTGTACAACGCCCAGGCGTCGCTGAACAACCTGCTGTACGCCAGCAGCAACGCGGCGGCGATCCAGAATGCCAAAGCCAGCCTGACCCTGGCCCAGGACGACCTCGCACGGGCGCAGGCTGCTTACAGCAAGGTGAGCGGCAACCCGGACAAGAATGCGCGCAAGGCCATGGCCTACCAGCAGCTCTATACCGCCCAGTTGAATTACAACAGCTCGGTGCTCACGTACAACCTGCTCACAGGCAAGGCCAACCAGGCACAGGTGGACTTGAAAACGGCCGCCCTGGCGCTGGCCAAGGCGACGCTGGTTGAAGACCAGATCTACCTGGCCGCCCTGACCGGCGGTGAGGTCCCCGAGGATGCCAGCGGGTCGGGCTATCAAGCACTGCAGCAGGCGAAGCTGGCCGTGCAGACAGCCCAGGAGAACCTGGATAATACGAAGCTGGTGGCGCCGATCTCCGGGACGGTGATGTCGCTCAGCAACCAGGTCGGGGAGTCGGTCGGCTCGGGGACTTTCATCACCATTGCCGATCTGAGCCAGGCGGACATCCAGATCTACATGGATGAAAGCGACTGGAGCAACATCAAGGTCGGGTACGAAGCCCAGGTGACCTTCGACGCCCTACCGGATCAGACCTTCACCGGCAAAGTGATCCAGGTCTACCCGGCACTGGTCTCCACCCAGGGAAGCTCGGTCGTCGAGGGTCTGGTGCAGCTCGACCAGGCGACGGACGCCTCGACAGCTGATCCCATCACACAGCTGCCCCTAGGGGTGGCCGCCTCGGTGGACGTGATCTCCGCCCAGGTCAAGAACGCCGTGCTGGTGCCCATCCAGGCCCTGCACCAGCTGTCCACGGACAGCTACGGGGTCTTCGTCATGGTCAATGGCACGCCGACGCTGAAGGTGGTCGAGGTCGGTTTGCAGAGCGACACCTTTGCCGAGATCAAATCCGGCATCCAGGCTGGTGACGTGGTCAGCACCGGCATACAGGCGACGACAAAATGAACACGCCGCGCACGATCATCGAAACCCGGGGCCTGACCAAGGTCTTCGGCATGGGCGATGCCAGCGTGGTCGCCCTGGACGAGGTGAGCTTCCGCATCGAGGCCGGCGAGCTGGTCGCCATCATGGGACCGTCCGGCTCGGGCAAAAGCACCCTGATGAACATCCTCGGCTGCCTGTCCACGCCCACCTCCGGGACCTACATCCTGGACGGCGAGGACGTCGGCGGGCTGGACAAGGTGCATCTGGCGGCCATCCGCAACGCCAAGATCGGTTACGTCTTCCAGTCCTACAATCTGCTGCCGCGCACATCCGCTCTGCGCAACACCATGCTGCCGTTGATCTACGACCGGACACACAAAGTCCCGCGCGAGAAATGGGAGCAACTGGCCGGGGAGACGCTCAAATCGGTCGGGTTGGGGGACCGCATGGAGCACCAGCCCCAGGAGCTTTCCGGAGGGCAGCAGCAGCGCGTGGCGATTGCGCGCGCCCTGATCACCGACCCGGTCCTGATCATCGCCGACGAGCCGACCGGGAACCTGGACAGCAAGTCCGGGGAGGAGATCATGCGGCTGCTGCTGAGCCTGCACAAGCGGGGCAGGACGATTGTCATCGTGACCCACGACCCGATCGTTGCCCAGTACACCGAGCGTGTCATTCACCTGAAAGACGGGCACATCGACACGGTCGTCCACAACGGGCACAACCATTCCGTGCCTGCGGAAATGAAGGCCGTGGTGGGCGGGACGCTCGCCGCCGGAGGGTTGTGAGCCTTTAGGCACGCAGGTCAACGAGGCGAAAAATCATTGCCCTTTCCCATTCGAGCCCTTCGTGTCCGTTGTGTTAAGAAGAAATCTTTTTCGAGGAATAAACCATGAATCCAAAAGAAGTTCTGCGTATTTCCTGGGAGGCGATCGGCAAGAACAAGGTCCGCTCGCTGCTGACCATGCTAGGCATCATCATCGGCGTGGCGGCGGTGATCGTCATGATCGCCGTCAGCAGCGGCACCGAGGCCACGATCAAGGACCAGATTACCAGCCTGGGCTCCAACCTGATCTTCATCTCGGACAGCTTTTCGCGCAACGGCCCGCAGGCCGCCAGCTCAAGCGGCGGTCTGGTCTATTCGGATGCCACCGCCATTTCCGAGAACATCGCCAACGTCAAGGGCGTGATCGTCGAACAGGGCACGACCGCCACGGTCAAGTTCGGCAAGGTTTCCCTGAGCGATATTTCAGTGCTCGGCTCTACACCGGATTTTCTCGTCGTGCGTGACCTAACCGTTGCCAGCGGGAGCTTTTACACCGAGGAACAGAATACGAAAAAGACCAAGGTGGCCGTGCTGGGATCCAGCCTGGCGGAGCAGCTGTTCGGCACGGACGATCCCATCGGGCAGAGCATCCTGGTCGGCTCGACCCGCCTGACGGTCATCGGCGTGCTGGCCAAGAAGGGCACGGTGGGTGACGTGGACTACGACGCACGCCTGTACACGCCGCTCTCAGTCGTGCTCAAGTATTTCACCCCCTCCATGTTCAGCCGCTTCATGGGTGACCGGGTGCGCATGATCTACGTCCAGATCACTGACCCGAGCAAGATGAGCGATACCATCCAGCAGATCAATCTGCTGCTGCTCCAGCGGCACAAGGTGACGGTAGATACGGCCGACTTCAAGATCACCACCCAGGAGGACATCATCACGACCCAGGAATCGACCACGGCCGCTTTCCGCAACCTGCTGGCCTGGGTGGCGGGCGTCTCGCTGGTCGTGGGTGGGATCGGCATCATGAACATCATGCTGGTCAGCGTGACCGAGCGCACGCGTGAGATCGGCCTGCGCCAATCCGTCGGTGCTACACCCGGCGACGTGCGCTGGCAGTTCCTGTCCGAGGCGCTACTGCTCAGCGTGGTGGGCGGGATCATCGGGATGGTCGCCGGCGTCGGCGGGGCGTGGATCTTCGGCAAGCTCAGCTCGATGCGCACGGTGATCGTGCCCAGTTCGATCCTGCTGGCTTTCTGCTCGGCGGCGGCGGTGGGCGCCTTCTTCGGGTACTACCCGGCCAACCAGGCTGCCCAGCTCGATCCGATCGACGCGCTGCGGCACGAGTAGAAAAACAAAAAACGCAAAAAGTAAAGCGTAAAACGTAAAGAATAGGATTGAAAGGATGATGCTCATGAAGAAGATACTTTTTCCACTGACCTTGATCCTGGCGCTGGTGCTGGCGGCGTGCGGGAGCACGAGTACCAGCTCCGCTTCGACCGGCAGTTCCTCCTCCGGCAGCGGCAATGCGGGCAGCGCGAACCAGACCTTGTCCAAGCCCGCCCAACTACTGGTCGGCACCCTCAAGCTGGAGGAGACGGCAAACGCCGTGGACGCCAAGGAGGCTGCCAGCCTGCTGCCGCTCTGGCAGGCCTACAGCCAGCTGATTAACAGCAACACGGCCGCCCAGGCCGAGATCGACGCTGTCGTGGCGCAGATCCAGGATAGCATGACCAAGAATCAGCTCCAAGCCATCACCGCCATGAAGCTGACCCGCCAGGACGAGTTTTCCGTCATGAGCACCCTGGGATTGGTCCCTGCGAGCGGCACACCCGTCCCCGGCAGCACCCCGCAGGTGTTCACCTTTAGCGATGGGAGCGGCAGCGGATTCTCCGTGAGCGGCGGGCCTTCGGGTGCGGGCGGGCCTTCGGGTGCGGGCGGGCCTTCGGTCTCAGGCGGACCTCCGGCAGGCGGGGGTGCGCCTCCGTCGGGCGGGTTTGTGGTCGGTGGCGACTTGGGCGGCGGCTTTCCCGGCGGCGGCCAGGCCAGCTCCACGCAGACGGGCACCCAAACGGCTCCCCGGGTGAACTCCGGCGGGATCAACCCGATGCTGTTGAAGGGTCTGATCGATCTGCTGCAGAAGCGGGCCGGGTCGTAGCCCTTGGGTTAAACCGGTCAAAACTGCAGCCGGTTTCCAGCGCTGCATCAGCTCGTAAAAAGAAGAAGTCCGCAGCCACATCGACTACGGACTTCTTGGATTTAAAGGTATCCTGGCCGGCTCAGACCCCGGCGTTGCTCAGCGTCTCGAGCAGGTCGGCCAGCAGGCGGGTCAGGGCGGGGTGGCTGACCTCGAAGCGGGCGATGCCATCCTGCAGGCGCTGCGCCCTGGCGGAGGAGGGCTGCACAGGCGCGCCCTCGCTGCGGGCAAGCAGCTCGGCAATGTCCCGTCCCAGGTGGCGCAGCAACTCGCGGCCCTCTTCGTCCACGTTCCGCGTGCCCTCGATTTCCGCGTGCAGCTCCTCTAGGAGCTTGCGCAGTTCGGCATCGTCCATGGCATTCACCTCCTCGGAGTGATTGGAAAGCCATCCAGTCTCATTCTAGCACCAAACGCATCCTGGGTCATTAGAACGCAACTCGAAATGAATCTCACCACAAAGGCCGCGAAGAACACTGGGATCTTTATGAATCTTTTTGCCCACCCCGCGGACTCGGCGGTGAAAATTTAGCCTTACATATCCGTTCAGCCGGCGGGCGTTTTCTGCAGCAGCGCTTGGGCCTTCTCGACGACCTTCTCAGGGGTGAAACCGAACTCCTTGAGCAGCCTGCCGGCGGGGGCCGAGGCTCCGTAGCGGTCGAGGGTCAGCAAGGTTCCTTGATCTCCGACCCACGCGTGCCAGCCGAGTGACACGCCGGCTTCGACCGCCAGCCGCCTCTTGGCCGAGACCGGCAGCACGGACTCCCGGTATGCCTCCGGCTGCGCCCGGAACAGCTCCCAGCTGGGCATCGAGACCAGGCGGGCCTTGACCCCCTGGGCGGCCAACAGGTCTCCGGCGGCGGCGATCAGCGGGACCTCCGATCCGCTGGCGATCAGCACCAGCTCCGGCTCCTTCAGTTCCGGGTTCAGCACATAGGCGCCCTTGAGCAGGCCGTCGGCCGGAGCATACTTGGAGCGGTCGAGGGTGGGCACGTTCTGGCGGGAGAGGATCAGGGCGGTTGGGCCGTGACGGCGCTCGACGGCTGCCTTCCAGGCCCAGGCCGTCTCGTTGGCGTCGCCGGGGCGGATGGTGACCAGCCCGGGGATGGCGCGCAGCGCGGCCAGCTGTTCGACCGCCTGGTGGGTCGGCCCGTCCTCGCCCACGGCGATGCTGTCGTGGGTGAAGACCCAGATCGAATCGAGCTCCATGATCGCCGAGAGGCGCACCGCCGGGCGCATGTAATCGGAGAAGACGAAGAAGGTCGAGCCGTAGCCGCGCAGCCCGCCGTGCAGGTTGAGGCCGTTGACGACCGCGCCCATGGCGTGCTCGCGCACCCCGAAGTGCAGGTTGCGGCCCTCGTAGCCCCAGGGCCCGCCGACGGTCCCCTGGGCACTCTCCTGGGTGCGCTCAAGGCTCTGGAAGTCGCCGGCGCCCTTGATCCAGGTAAAGGTGGACGGGTCCAGGTCGGCCGAGCCGCCGAAAAGCTCGGGGAGCCTGGCGCCCAGGGCCTGCAGCACGGTTTCGCCGGCCTTGCGCGTGGCGAGGCCCTTGGGATCGGCGGGGAAAGTCGGCAGGGAGGCGGCCCAGCTGGCCGGCAGATTACCTACTGCCCGGCGCTTGAACTCGTCCGCCAGGTCGGGGAAGGCCTTGGCGTAAACGGCGAAGCGCTTCTCCCATTCCGCCTGCTGCTTCCCGCCGCGCTCCTTGGCCTGGCGGAAGTTCTCCAGCGCCTCTCCAGGGATGAGGAAGAACGGTTCTACCGGCCAGCCGAGCTTCTCCTTGGCAGCCTTGAGCTCGTCGGGACCGAGCGGCGCGCCGTGGGCTTCGAAGGTGTCCTGTTTGTGCGGTGCGCCGTAGCCGATGTGTGTGTGCACCATAATAATTGAGGGCTGATCGACGACCTTGCGGGCGGCTTGGAGAGCCTTGTCGACGGCGGCCAGGTCGTTGCCGTCCTCGACGTGCTGGACGTGCCAGCCGTAGGCGGCGAAGCGCGCCCCGGCGTCCTCGGTGAAGGTGATCGAGGTGCTGCCGGCCAGCGAGATGCGATTGTCATCGTACAGGGCGATGAGCTTGCCCAGGCGCAGGTGGCCGGCCAGCGAGCAGGCTTCCGAAGCCACGCCCTCCATTAGATCGCCGTCGCCGCACAGGACATAGGTGTAATGATTGACAATATCGTGCCCGGGGCGGTTGAAGGCAGCTGCGAGGTGCGCCTCGGCGATGGCCATGCCGACCGCGTTGGAGAGGCCCTGTCCCAGCGGGCCGGTGGTGGTCTCGACCCCGGCCGTCAGGCGAAACTCGGGATGGCCGGGGGTGCGGCTGCCCCACTGGCGGAAGTTCTTGATCTCCTCGAGCGGCAGGTCGTAGCCGGTCAGGTGCAGCAGGGCATAAAGCAGCGCCGAACCGTGGCCGGCCGAGAGCACGAAGCGATCCCGGTCGATCCAGGCAGGGTCGGCCGGGTTGTGCTTGAGGCTGCGCTGCCACAAGGTGTAAGCCATCGCCGCGGCGCCCATCGGCAGGCCTGGGTGTCCGGAGTTGGCGTTCTGCACCATGTCGGCGGCCAGGAAGCGGATGGTGTTGACACACAGTTGATCCAGGGTGTTTGCGTTCATCAATGTCTCTTCCAAAAATGGGATTACCGGATGTTATATCACGAATCGGGGATTAAATAATGTGCGACGCATTTGCCAAGTGCGTCGCACATTTGTTCGGCAACGGTTCAGGCGGCCAGGAGCAAGTAGGGTTCTTCGACCATTTGCTTGATGGCCTGCAGGAAGCGCGCCGCCGGGGCGCCGTCCGTCAGGCGGTGGTCGAAGACCAGGCTGAGGGTCCACATCGAGCGGATGACGGGCTGCCCGTTGTATGGCACGACCTTGGGTGCGATGCGCCCGATCCCCAGGATGGCGGCTTCGGGCAGGTTGATCACCGGGGTGAAGGCGTCGATCTCGTACATGCCCAGGTTGGTGAGGGTGAAGGTGCCGCCGGTCAGGTCGTCGGGCAGGGCGCGGCCGTCCCGCGCCGCCTGCGCCAGGCGGCGGAACTCGAGACCGAACTGGCGCAGGCTCAACTGGTCGGCGTCACGGACCACCGGGACGAGCAGGCCGCGCTCGGTGTCGACGGCCATGCCCAGGTTGACGTGCCCGAGGATCTCGATCGCCTCCGGCGCCTGTCCTGCAACGCCGGGCTGAGCCTGTCGAAGCCCGGCCGGATAGGCAAAGCGGGCGTTCATGTACGGGAAGCGGCGCAGGGCGGCGGCCACGATCTTGGCCAGCAGGTCATTGTAGCCGGGGGCGAAGCCCCATTCCTGTTCGACCTTGGCCTTGATGCGCTCCCGGGCGGCGACGAACTCGGTGGCGTCCGCCTCGGTGACCAGGGTCACGCGGGCGGTGGTGTGCACGGATGCGGCCATGCGCTCGGCGATAATGAGGCGCACGCCTTTGAGCGGAATGCGCTCCATGATTTCCGGTTGAGGATTGGCGACCGCGGAGCGTCCCTCGAGCGAGGCGAGAGGGATTGACGACTGAGAGGCGCGGGCGATGTCTTCCTTGACGATGCGCCCGCCCGGACCGGTTCCCGAGACACGGCGCAGGTCGACCCCGCTCTCGGCGGCCATGCGCTGGGCGACGGGGGTGGCCCTGGGGGCCTGGGCGAGGAAGGCAAGCACGTCGCGTTCGGCGACACGCACACCGCCATAGCCGGTCGGGGGCACCGCGGCCAGGTCGACGCCCTGCTCGGCCGCCAGCTTGCGGGCGCGCGGGGAGGCGAAAGTGATTGGGTGCTCAGATATTAGGGCATCGGGACCAGGAGTTGGGGCCGCCCTTTGTTCCGCGCTCCCTGCTCCCAGATCACCCGTCGTTTCCACCGATTCGATCTTCACTTCGCCTTTGACGAACTTGTCCTCCGGCTTGCCGATGACGGCCACCACGGTCAGCACCGGCAGCACCTGGCCCTCCTGGTACGGTCCGATGTGGATGGTCCCCTTGGCGTTGGCTTCCACCGGGAAAACGGCCTTGTCGGTCTCCACCTCCATCACCGGTTGGCCGTGGCTGACCTTGGCCCCGTCCTCGACCAGCCACTTGACCAGCGTGACCTCCTCGACCGTCTGGCCCAGCTTGGGGATGAACAGCTCTTCGGCCATCAGCTCACCACCTTTCGGCAGGCCGCCAGGATGCGGCCGATATTGGGAATGGCGCCGTCTTCCAGGATCTCGGCGCGCGGCACCGGCACGTTGGCGGCGGCGACGCGCACCATCGGCGCGTCCAGGTAGTCGAAGGCCAGCTCGTTCACCTGCATCATGACCTCATTGATGAAGCCAGTGTTCTCGTAGGCCTCGGTGACGCCCACCAGCCGGCCGGTCTTCTTGACCGAGTCGACGATCGTGTCGATGTCCAGCGGCTTGAGCGTGCGCAGGTCGATCACCTCGACGTCGATGCCTTCCTCGGCCAGCTTCTCGGCGGCCTCCAGGGCGCGGTAGCACCATGCGCGAGTAGGTGACCAGGGTCACGTCCTTGCCCGGTCGCTTGACGTCGGCCACGCCGAAGGGGATGATGTACTCCTCCTCCGGCACGGAGCCCTTTTCCTTGTAGAGCATCTTGTGCTCGATGAACATGACCGGGTTGTCGTCGCGGATGGCGGCCTTGAGCAGGCCCTTGGCGTCGTAGGGCGTGGAGGGCATGACCACGTAGATGCCGGGGAAGTGCGTCCACAGCGCCTCCAGGCTCTGCGAGTGATGGGCGGCGATGGCGCGCCCGGCGCCGCCCTCGGTGCGGATGACCATCGGCACGGTGGTCTTGCCGCCGAACATGTAGCGGTTCTTGGCGCCCTGGTTGGCGATCTGGTCCATGGCCAGGGGGGTGAAGTCGACGTACATGATCTCGGCGACCGGGCGCATGCCGGCCATGGCCGCGCCGACGGCCGCGCCGCCGATGGTCGCCTCGGAGATGGGCGTGTCGAGCACGCGCCACTCGCCGAACTCCTCGAACAGGCCGCGCGTGGCGCCGTAGGCGCCGCCGTACAGGCCCACGTCCTCGCCCATGACGAAGACGCTCGGGTCGCGCATCATCTCCTCGCGCAGCGGCCTCCACCAGCGCCTGGGCGTAGGAGATCTGGCGCATGACCGGCGCCGTTGCGCGATCGCGGCTCGCGCAGCTCGGCGGTCGGTCTCGTACGTCGGCGGCGGTGAACTTGGACGGGGCATAGACATCGGTGTCCAGCTCCTCGGCGGCTGGGCTCGGGCGAGGCGTTGGCTGAAGTCCATGGCCGTCGTCCAGCTTGGCGTCCACCGCTGGCTCGAGCGCCTCGAACTCGCCATCGGTCGAGCCAGCTTGACCACCTGCAGGTCGTCTTTCATGACCGTGATCGGGTCGCGCTCCTTCCACGCGGCCTCCTCCTCCCGGGTGCGGTAGGCGCGCGGGTCGGAGTGCGAGTGGCCGTACCAGCGGTAGGTCTTGGCACTCGATCAGCGTCGGGCCTTCGCCGCGGCGCGCGCGCTCGACGGCCTTGGCCACCGCGCCGCGCACGGCCAGCACGTCCATGCCGTCCACCACCTCGCCGGGGATGCCGTAGGCGCAGGCGCGGTCGGCGATGTCGGGCAGCTTGGCTGGCCTTGGTGCCACGGCACCGACATGCCGTACAGGTTGTTCTCGCAGATGAAGACCACCGGCAGGTTCCACAGGCTGGCCATGTTGAGCGACTCGTGGAAGTTGCCGGTGTTGGAGGCGCCGTCGCCGAAGAAGCACAGCACCACCCGGTCGGTCTCCATGCAGCTTCTGGGCCAGCGCCGCGCCGACGGCCACGGGGATGTTGCCGCCGACGATGCCGGTGGCGCCCAGGTTGCCGTGCTCCACGTCGGCGATGTGCATCGAGCCGCCCTTGCCCTTGCAGTAGCCGCCGGCCTTGCCCAGCACTTCGGCCATCATCTTGTTGTAGTGCTCCTGCTTGGCCTCGGGCGTCTTGGCATGTGCGTCGCCGTGGGCGTGGGCGTGGCCGTGGCCGCGGTGGGTGCTGGTGATCAGGTCGTCGTCGCGCAGGGCCGCCACGGCGCCGACGGCCACGGCCTCCTCGCCGGCGTACAGGTGCGAGGCGCCTTTGAGCACGGCCTTGCTCAGCAGGTTGGCGATGTTGTTCTCCAGCGCGCGGATCTCCATCATCTGGCGCAGGTAACCGACCAGCTCCTCCTTGGTGAGGCCCTGTTCCTCGATCATGGCGGAGACGGTCTCCAGGCGGGAGGGCTTGGCGGCGGGTTTGGTCTTGGTGGGCATGAACGCATACTCCTTGAATATGGATGACTGGATCGAATTATGATTGCTCAGGTTCAGCGAGCGGGGCACGCGGGTCGGGCAGCTGGGGCGGATTTATATTAATTCGCGCGCGGATCTGTTCGATCCGTTATATCTGCATGCCGTATTCCTCGTCGGGTGAGCATTTCCTCATACCTGGATGACTTTCGTTCCCAGGGCACGCGCCCGTTCGACCAGGTCGTTGGGCGCCTTGGCGTCGGTGACAATGATGTTCAGGTCCTCCGGACGGGCGAAGGAGGCCGGGCCAACCTGGCCCCACTTGGTGGCGTCGATCAAGGCGACCACCTGGCGGCACATGGCTACGACGAGGCGCTTGACCTCCGCCTCCCCGGTGCTCACGTCGGTGAGTCCTTCCGGGAAGCTCAGACCGTGGGCGCCGAAGAAGCCGGTCTTGATGTTGTATTTGCTCAGGATCGCCAGCCCGTCCGTGCCCATTAGCGAGACGGTATCGCGCTGCAGGGCGCCGCCGGTCATGACCACGCTGGCGCCGGGGGCATCCAGCATGGATTGGGCCACGACCAGGCTGTGAGTCAAGATCGTCAGGTCGCGGTGCTGGCGCAGGGCATGGGCCAGCGCCAGGGCGGTGCTGGAAGCGTCCAGAAAGACCGCGTCGCCGTTGGCGACGAAGTCGGCCGCGGCGGAACCGATGCGTTCCTTTTCGGCAACCTGCTGCTGGCGGCGCAGCGTCAGGGAAAGCTCCGGGGGGCGCGGGGCTAGGACCGCACCGCCGTGGGTGCGCACGATCAGGTCTTCGGCCGCCAGCCGCTGCAGATCGGCGCGGATGGTGACCTCGGAGACGTTGAACATCCGGCTGAGCTCGTTGACGCTGGCGCGCCCATTCCGGCTGAGATGGGCGAGGATCTGCTGCTGCCGTTCCGTGGGGTAAAGGTCAGTTTGGGTTTCCATTGGGTGATTTTCTAATCTTTGCATTGTCTTTCGATTACTTTCATTTTAGCATTTTTTGAAAGCCAAGGCAAGAACCTGTTTGAGTTCCTACCTGTCAGCCTGGCGGGCATGGCTGGTTTTTTTCAATCCAATCATTGAACCATCCCGGGGCTGGAAGTTGGCCGGATGAAATGGATGTAACGTCTAAATGGGTATACAATATTATAGGTGCAGACATGTGCCTGGTATTAAAACAAATCCCCCTGATCCAGGAAAGGTTTTATGGCATATAAGGCATTCCTTGTCGAAGATGAGATTGTGACCCGGGAGGGGATCCGGGACAATGTGAAATGGAAAGACCACGGCTTTGAATTCTGCGGCGAAGCCACGGACGGCGATATGGCTTTGCCGATTTTGCAGATCGTAAAACCCGATGTGCTGATCACGGATATCAAAATGCCGTTTATGGACGGTTTACAGCTGAGCAAGATCGTCCGCGAGCGCATGCCGTGGATAAAAATTATCATCCTGAGCGGCCACGATGAATTCGAGTATGCCCAGGAGGCCATCAAACTGGGGGTGACCGAATATCTCTTGAAGCCGGTCACAGTACGGGATGTGCATAAAGTCCTCGAGCAGGTTGCAGCCCTGCTCGATCAGGAGCGGATGGAAAAAGAGCACCTTCGAAAGATGCAGGAGCAGATCGAGGAGAACCAGGTGACTCTCAGGGAAAGGCTTCTGTTGAAGCTGGTTGTGGGGGCGGTGAGCTCGACGGAAGCAATCGAAAAAGGTCATCTTTTGGGTCTGGACTTGATCGCCAGGTATTATATGGTGGTGATCCTTAGAACCGGTTTGAGACAGCAAGCGAAAAAATTTGACTACGAAGAATATCAACAAGTTCAACAAATCATTTCGAGTTTGGTGGAAAACAAGCCGGATGTATTTTTATTAAAAAAAGCCTGGGATGAGCTCATATTGATCGTAAAGGGAAACACCCTTGAATTCTTGGAAGAGGAGAGGGATCTCCTGCTCGAAATGATCAAACGGGAAGTAGGAAGTACCGGGTATCATCTCACGATTGGGGTTGGCACGCCCCAGACCAGGATTGCGGATATCTATCAATCATTCGTCGAGGCGTTGGTCGGTATTCAGTATGCGACCGATCAGGACAGGGTTGAACTGGGTCAAAAAGTCGATCGAGGGGAGTTGCTCAAAGTAGACCGCTCTGCTGTCGAGAATTATCTGAGACGTGGGACAAAAGAGGGTTTAACGAGTTTTTTGATGCCTACATTCAACCTTTGGGGGAAGATGCACTGAAGTCGTATCTGATCAAGAACTACATCTTTGTAGATATTGTTCTGGCTACGGTGAAACTGGTGAATGAACTCAATGGAGACATCGACCAGGTCGTCCCGGAGCTAAATACTATTGAGGTGATCCTGACCAATATCATAACTGTTGGCCAGTTGAGAGAGCAAGCCTACAAGATTCTGGTCAGCGCGGTGGAGTTCAGGGATGAGCAAGCCAACAATCAATATGCGAAGATCATCTACCAGGCCAAGGAATACATCGACCACCATTTCAATGACCCGAGTTTGTCGCTTAATGAGGTAGCTGCCTGCGTCAATCTCAGTCCCAGCCATTTCAGTACCGTCTTCAGCCAGGGGGCTTACCAGAACTTCAAGGAATACTTGACTGAGGTCAGGATGATGAAGGCGAAAGAATTGTTGCGGACAACATCCCTGAGTTCCACGGATATATCTTACCAGGTTGGCTATAACGATCCACACTATTTCAGCTACGTGTTCAAAAAGAAAACCGGACTTTCACCGACCGAATTTCGGTTACAGGTCGTGTCACGATGAGAAGGCTCCGGAAATGATCCGAAACAATGCAGTTGAGGCATATGTGTAGGAGACAAAATGGCTAGGAAAGCACCCGCGATAGATTTCAAGCTCTTCCTGACCAGGATCAGGTCAGATGCGGCAGCGACGAGCAACTTACCGCTCAGATATCTGGGCCGCCTCGCCGACTTTGTCGCTGGGGTCAATCTGTCCATTCGAGCGAAAATCCTGCTCTCGCTTTGCATCGTCATCCTGTTGATGGGGGCGACGAATGTGATGTTGGTACTGCAGGTGTTGAGTTACAGCAGTCAATACGATGCCATTATTAGCAATATCACCACAGCGAATGGCATCAGCGGGAACTTTAAATCGGACCTGGATAACGAAATGTGGAATATCGTTGCCGGAAAGACCGATTTTAAAAATGGGAAGCAATATGAAATCATCGATGGGGTGAATAAAAAAGTGCAATGGATGATGGCAAACACTGACTCACACCGGGCCAGAATCAAACTGGATGTGGTCCTCAGGACCATGCAAACGCTCAAGCAAGATGTGGATGTCATGGGGAATCAGATCGAGCATAACAGCACCGCAGACCAGAACGAAGCGGCCTTGGAGAACATCAGATTTGTCTCGGGAGTAGTAGAGGAGGTCGTTCAGAACTATGTATTGTTCGAGGTGAACCGTACCAACGACCAATATCAACAAACGCGGTCGGGGTTTACCCGTTGGGAGACTTTGTCGATTGTACTCATTTTCGGCGCGCTCGCCTTTTCGGTCGTGGCGGCGTGGGGGCTGTCCAGGAGCATCTATACACCCATCAAAAAATTGCACGACGTCACCACCACGATCACGAAGAATGACTTGCAAGCACTTGTCACCGGCGATAATGTCGACGAAATCACAGAACTGGGCATGAGCTTCAATATCATGATCGGGAAGATCCGGGAACTCCTGGACTCCAAGATCAAGGAACAGGAGAATTTAAAAAAGGCTGAGTTGAGAGCCTTGCAAGCCCAAATCAATCCCCACTTTCTTTACAATACCTTGTCCACGATCATCTGGATGGCAGAGGCCAAGAAGACCAACCAGGTGATAGAAATTGTGAGTGCGCTGTCGAAATTCTTCAGGATCAGCCTCAGCAAAGGGATGGATTGGATTACCATTGGAGAAGAAGTGGAGCGGACCAGGAGTTATCTCACCATTCAGAAAATGCGCTACCGGGATATTTTGGACTTTAAATTTGAGGTGGACGAAAGCGTGTTGGACTACACCATATTGAAGCTCATCCTTCAACCGCTGGTCGAGAACGCCATTTATCACGGCATTAAGAACAAACGGCAGGGTGGAACGGTAATCGTGCGCGCAAATAATAAAGACCAAAATGAGATCCTGGTTGAGGTGGAAGACAATGGCATAGGCTTTTCCCAGGAGAAGTTGGCCCAAATTGAGGCGGAATTGCAGGATGATTCCGGCGATATTAAGTTGGAGCGAGGCTTTGCCATCGGCAATGTGAATAAACGAATTAAATTGTATTACGGCAAGCAATATGGCCTTTCAATTAAAGGTAAATTTAACACAGGAACTTGTGTCACCCTGATCATCCCCGCCATCAAGAGCGATCAAGTAGTGATGGAAAGTACAAAGTCTGGCTTTAACTAGGGACGAGGCAAAACGGCGCTTGATGCCGAGAGGATTTTTCTATCCATACGCTTCTATCCATAATAGCTTCACCTGACTGGTCAAGGACCGAGCAAAGCGCTGTATGGAGCTGGAACATGAAAATCAACCGTGTTTTAATCCTATTGTTCGCCCTGATCATCGCTACAGCCGGCTGTAATGCTCACAAGGCTGCGACATCATTCGCACAGCCCGCGGGAATGTCGTCTGTCCAACCGAAGAAGACCTATCAAGACCTGGTTGTCGGATTCGCACAAATCGGAGCGGAGAGTGAGTGGCGGACAGCAGACACATTGTCCATTAAAGAGACTGCCGAGCAACTGGGGGTGGAGCTTGAGTTCTCGAATGCACTCCAAAAACAGGAAAATCAGATCACGGCGATCAAGAAATTTATCGCCGAGAAGGTCGACGTGATCGGCATTTCACCGGTGGTCGAGACCGGGTGGACGGAAATTTTCCAAGAGGCGAAGGATGCTGGCATTCCAATCATCCTGGTGGACCGCCGCGCGGATGTCCCCGAGGACCTTTACGTGACCTACCTCGGCTCGGACTTTCTCGAAGAGGGCCGTAATTCTGCCCGGGTAATGGTGGACTTGACAGGCGGCCAGGCCAACATCGTCGAACTGGTGGGCACGATTGACTCTGCTCCTGCCAATGACCGCTACAAAGGTTTTCGGCAAGTCCTGGCGAATTACCCGGGTATGAAAATCATCGATTCTGAATCTGGCGACTTCACCCGCGCCAGGGGCAAGGAGGTCATGCAGCAATTCTTAAGGAGACATGGCCGGACCATCACTGCCGTTTTCGCCCACAATGACGATATGGCCCTTGGTGCGATCCAGGCTATTCAAGAGTATGGCCTGGTGCCTGGCAAGGACATCAAAATTGTATCGGTCGACGCGGCACGCGGGGCTTTTGAAGCCATGATTGCCGGCACGCTTAACGCTACTGTGGAATGCAACCCGCTGCTTGGGCCGCAATTCTTCGAACTGGCGCTTAAGGTGGTCAACGGTGAGCCGGTTCCGAAGTGGGTTCCTTCCAAGGAAGGTATTTTCTACCCGGACACCGCTGCGGAGATCCTGCCGACCCGTAAGTATTGATCTTGTTACCCATGCCTTTTCATCTTTTTGTGGATCCTTGATGGCGATAAAAACGGCATAACCGTAAAATATTTAACCCTTATCGAATAAATCTGCCCTTCTCATGAAAGGGCAGATTTATTTCTGGGTTTGTTGGCGAAAATATTAACCTTGTTCCAAAGAAAAATCATGGACTTTCATCTATTAAAGACATAAAGTAATGAGGATCATACACCGTAGCACTTTTTCCCGGGAAGTGCTACATATTTCACTCGCATAACCAGATTTGACTAAAAAAGGAGAATGCAGATGAAAATCACAAAGATATTGACAACTATCCTAATGGCGCTGATCATCCTTGCCACTGCCGCCTGCGCCAAACCCCCCGCTGCAGCCCCAGCAACGGCAGCCCCAGCAACGGCTGCTTCGGCCAAACCCTTTGGAGAAGCTGCCTGTGCCCCCAATTGTAAATATTCAGACATGACAATGTGCTTCCCTCAATTGGGTGCCGAGAGCGACTGGCGCACGGCCGATACCGCTTCGTTCAAAGATGAAGCCACAAAGGATGGCTTCAAGCTGGTGTTCTCCGATGCCCAGCAGAAGCAGGAAAATCAGATCTCTGCTATACGCGCCTGCATCCAGCAGGGTGTAAGTGTGATTGCACTGCCCCCAGTGGTTGAAGATGGTTTTGAGGCTGTTTTGACCGAAGCCCACAATGCCGGTATCCCCGTCATCATTGTGGACCGCTCTGTCAGTGCCGATCCCTCCCTGTATGCGGCTCATATTGGTTCCAATATGGATCTGGAAGGTCAACGCGCTGCCGCAGAGTTCAATAAGAAATTCCCCAATGGCGGGAAAGTCCTTGAACTCTCTGGAACCACAGGCTCCGGTGCAGCAGTCGGCCGCGCCAAGGGATTCCGCGAGAAGCTCAATTCCAATATCACGATTGTGGATTCGCAAACCGGCAACTTCACCCGCGCGGAAGCTCTCCCTGTGATGCAGGCCTTCCTGCAGAAATATAAAGCCGGTACTGATTTCCAGGGCATCTTCATCCACAACGATGATATGGGAATCGGTGCGATTGAAGCCTTGAAGGCAGCAGGTGTCAAACCGGGCGATCTCTTCATCGTCTCTGTGGACGGCACTCGCGGTGGCTTCCAGGCAATGATCGACGGCTGGTTCCAGTCTGATGTTGAATGCAATCCATTGCTGGGACCGCAAGTTGCGGATATGTCCTTGAAACTCATGAATGGCCAAACGATTGACCGGGAAGTGCTCACCAACGAGACGGTCTATTACCCGGACAAAGCCGCCGAATTGTTGCCGACTCGTAAGTACTAAATCTGACAGTCGCCTGAAGTCTACGTACCTCTGCGCGGACTGATCTAGTAGAGACAGGGAAGCGGCGCCAATCAAACGCCGCTTCCCTCTCGTAAGACGTGATGAATGTATTATTGTTGACAGAAAGGTTTTTCCCACGGCAGACGTACCGGCCATTGTAAAATGGCATTGCCCAGAATATAATAATGCTGAGGAATGAGTCTAATCGTTTCGGAAGTGTTGACTGGCGAAAGATGATGAAAGAAGTACTTCAAATCAGCGATCATAATGCAGTACTACGTGACCTTAAAGGATCGCTGGACATTCTGGCAGCGTGGACGACCAGAGCCCGATTCATACCAGCGCAGGAGAATTATGAAACAGATGTCATTTCTTAGACGAATCCGTGATAGCCGGTTATTCTGGCCGCTTGTGGCTTGGATCGTTATTTTGATATTTAATGCCATCGTTAAGCCAAGTTTCTTTAAACTTAGCATCATGCAAGACCCCGTATACGGAAACCATTTGTACGGCAACCTCATTGACATTTTCAATAACGGGGCGCCGCTCATGTTGGTGTCAATCGGGATGACATTGGTGATCGCAACAGGCGGCATCGATCTCTCCGTGGGTGCCGTGATCGCGATCTCGGCGGCAATGGGCACCGTATTGATCAATCCAGCGCTGGGACATAAGTTGATCTCGAATGAGATTCTAACCAGGAACGCAACGAATACTCCATTGCCAATCATCATCCTGGCCATCCTGGCGGCCGGCACATTATGCGGTTTATGGAACGGGTTTCTCGTTTCCAGAGGAAAAATCCAACCGATGGTTGCCACGTTGATCCTGATGGTTGCAGGTCGTGGAGTTGCCCAACTCATTACAGGTGGGCAAATCATGACGATTTATTACACCCCCTATTTCTGGTTTGGAAATGGTTATATCCTGGGTTTGCCAGTCTCGATCTATATTGTGGCGTTAGTATTCATCCTGGTTTGGTTATTGGTTCGAAAGACCGCCATCGGTCTGTTTATTGAATCGGTCGGAACCAACGCCAGATCGACTTACTATAGTGGCATTAACGAACAGAACGTCAAACTGCTGGCCTATGTCGTCTGCGGGATTTGTGGAGCCATTGCCGGCCTGATCTTCAGTTCCTATGTTCACAGCGCAGATGGAAATAACAATGGTCTGTACTATGAGTTGGATGCCATCCTGGCGGTCGTCATGGGCGGAACCTTGATGTCGGGTGGAAGATTCTCGATCTTTGCCAGTGTGATCGGCGCGGTCGTTATCTGGACTTTCACGGTTACGGTCTACAGCCTGGGTGTGCCGGCGAATGCCTTGTTGGCTGCCAAAGCAGTACTGGTCTTGGTGGTCATTTTGCTCTACTCCGATTACACCCGCCGTTTGATGAATCGATTATTCGAACGAAGAGGTTCTAAGCATGATACAGCGAGCTAAACTCATCCTTTTGCGCTACGGTCCGCTGCTATTAACCTTTGCGGTCTTCCTCTTGGTCTACTTTGTAGGCGGTCAGCTGTATCCCACCATGCGGAAGCCACAGGTTTTTTTCAATCTGTTCATTAATGATGGCAGCCTGTTACTTGTTTCGATTGGGATGACGCTGGTGATTATTACCGGCGGGATTGACCTTTCTGTGGGAGGGATGATCGCTCTGGTCAGCACTGCTTCCGCAGCATTGCTCCGGGGCGGGGTGAGCCCGTACATCGTCCTTCCGCTGATGATCGTCATAGGCGTTGCATTGGGGACTCTGATGGGCTGGATTATTCAATATCTCAAAGTTCAGCCTTTTATTGCGACCTTGATGGGCCTTTACTTCGCACGCGGCATGGCTTACATCATCAATCTGGCTTCGGTGAGCATTAAGGATGCGGTTTATAAGAAGCTGGCGTTGACACCGATTTATATTCCGTTTATGCACAAAGTGTATGTCTACCTTCCCACTTTGGTTGGTCCGATCATGTTGCTGGTGGCGATTTACCTGCTCTTCTTCACACGCTTTGGCCGCACGATCTATGCCATAGGTAATAACGAACAATCCGCGCTTCTGATGGGTCTGCCGGTTCCTCGTACGAAAATTATGGTTTATGCATTCAGCGGTTTTTGTTCAGCCCTAGCAGGGATTGTCTTCAGCATTTCATTGCTGGCAGGCTATGGACAGTTTGCAACCGGGATGGAGCTTGACTCCATTGCTGCCGTAGTGATAGGAGGGACTGCATTAACAGGCGGCGTCGGCAACGTCATCGGCACCTTGTTCGGTGTATTGATCCACGGCACAATTGTGTCCATTCTCCAATTCAATGGCACACTGAGTTCATGGTGGACTCGAATCGGCGTTGGCTTGTTAACCTTGATCGCTATCGGAATTCAAAGCGTAACCTATATCAGGCGAAAGCGTTCATAAGAAAACTTGTAGTGTCAAACCACATTTTTTCCTGAATGGAGAAGTGGCTTACAAGCCGCTTCTCCACCGAATAGACCCAGCAAGCTCCATCTTATAAATCGAGGTAAAGTATGGCCGAACTAAGCAAAGAAATCGTGAGCATGGAAGGCATTGATAAATACTACCCCGGTGTCCAAGCCCTCGACAATGTGGATTTTTCGCTGAGGCGAGGCGAGGTCCATGCCCTGGTAGGCGAGAACGGGGCAGGTAAATCCACCCTGATCAAGGTATTGACCGGCGTTGATCAGCCAGATGCCGGCAAGATCATGCTTGACCAACAGAAAGTAACCATCCGATCACCTCAGCATGCCCAGGCCCTCGGCATCAGTACGGTCTATCAGGAAGTCAACCTTTGCACCAATTTAACCGTGGCAGAGAATATCCTGATCGGCCGGGAACCCATGAGATGGGGGAGCATCAATCGGAAAGCCATGAATACCCTCGCCAAAGAAGTCCTCCAGAGACTGGGTGTTGATTTGGATGTGACCCAATCATTGGGCTCCTGTTCTGTTGCCATCCAACAGATGGCGGCGATTGCGCGGGCACTGGAGATTTCGTCCGCCAAGATCTTGATTTTAGATGAGCCCACCTCCAGCCTCGACACGCATGAGACAGAGCAGCTTTTTAGCGTGATGCGCAAGCTCAAGAGCGATGGAGTAGCAATCATTTTCATCACCCATTTCTTGGATCAGGTATACGAAGTTGCGGACAGAATCACAGTGCTCAGAAATGGGGCATTGGTCGGAACTTTTGAGAAGGCCAAATTGTCGCATCTGGAATTGATTATAAAAATGATCGGACGGTCCCTGACCGAGCTGGAGGACATGTCCAAGATCAAGCAAGAAAGCCGCCGGCACATTCGAAGTGAGACATTACTTGAGGTAAAAGGACTTGGCCGCGCCGGTTCTTTGGAACCAGTATCCCTAGAATTGCATGCCGGGGAAGTGGTCGGTTTGGCCGGTCTGCTTGGTTCGGGACGCACCGAAATCGCACAGCTTTTATTTGGCATTGATAAACCGGATAGGGGGTCGATCACAATGGAAGGCCAGCAAGTGAACAATAATTCGCCGCTCGGCTCCATCTCGCGCGGGGTGGCTCTTTGCCCGGAGGATCGCAAGAATGCGGGCATCGTCGGCGAATTGACCGTCAGAGAAAATATCATCCTCGCCATGCAGGCCAGCCTGGGTTGGTTCAAGTACTTGAGCACTCGAGAGCAATATGAGGTGGCGGAAAAATATATAAAGCTGCTGAATATTGTCACACCCTCGGCCGATCAACCAGTCAAGAACCTGAGCGGCGGCAACCAGCAAAAGGTGATCCTGGCGCGCTGGCTGGCCACGAACCCCAAGCTGCTGATCATGGACGAACCCACCCGAGGCATCGATGTAGGCACCAAAGCCGAGATTCAAAAACTGGTGCTTTCGCTGGCCGAAGAAGGCAAGTCCTGCGTGTTCATCTCCTCCGAACTCGAGGAAGTACTACGCACCAGCCACCGCATCGTTGTCATGCGCGACCGCAAGAAGGTGGCCGAGTTCTCCGGAGAGGTGACCGAAAATAAAGTCATGCATGCCATTGCAGGGAGTCTAACAGAGACAGCCTAAATCCTCTTTCGACGTGAGAAAGACCTTGGAGAGCAAGCTCTTCTTCCCGATTGTTGCCCTGGGACTCATTCTCCTGTTCGATCTGATCTTCGTCCCCAATTTTCCCGCATCACCTTCCTGTGCCCTCGGTACCTCTAAAGGGGGACCCGTCCTGCGCAGGCCATGGATCCATGCGACGGAGAAGTTGCATGGACCGTACCATGGCGGGATAATAGGGGATGTGCTATGAGAAAATCGAATCTCGTTCTCACTAATACTGGTCAAAAATATCGTATGGAACATGAATGGGATGTGGCGGGTGATGCTGAAGTGGAAGATATCGTGGGGGATATACAAGACTTGATCGGGACTCCTCTACTGATGGTGGAAGAGGTCAGCTTTGACAACGAAACGCCGAAAGGGGTCAAGCATCAAGGAATTGAAGATAATTCCTATACTTGGACGTTTATAAATTTGCAAAAATCAAAGGTTATGTTACAATGTAAAAACGACATTTCAAAAGGAAGGAGAATGTGCCTCGACCTACCGCTGAGGCGGAAGGTTGCCGCACCAAAAATAGCATGAAAAGAATATGCATCATTTTATTTTTTATCCTTCTGGCCAGCTGCACCCCGGTTCAAAACGCAACACCCACAAAACAGACGGGAGAGCTTTCTCTGGATGTGCTGCCCGCATGCAGGGACCTGATAGACGGGCTTTGCGTTGTGTCCGAACCCGGCGAGTGGTTGGGAGAAGGAAAGACAGCAGTCATTACCGAAAAGCCAGAGGCTGCTTTTCTGGATGAAACCACCGCCATCCAGATAAAAATTGAGGGGTGGACTTTCGTATTTTCCCCGGGGTTAAACACGCCGTTTTCTGTCGGCATGACTTTCCCGAATGCCACGTTGTATCCCGCAGGGGGATACAGCGTCAGCATGACGGTGGAAAACAACGGAAAAAAATGCGATGATGTGGAGGGGACTTTCACTGATGACATATTGCAGACCGCTCAAAAAAATGAGCAGCAAATAAATCCTATCATGTCGTTTGACATTCGCTTTGCGATGCGGTGCAATAGACAGCCCCAGGTAATCCGAGGGCGAGTAAAGCTTTCTCAATAAAAAAACAACCTGCGTTGAAAAACGCAACTATCGAGCAGCCGCCCGGTTTTCCGGGCGGTTGCTCGTTTAAGGAGGATCCCATGGGTTTCCTGAAAAGCCTTATTTACTACTTCCGGCGGCATAAATGGCTGGAGGAAAGGTTGGAGAGATACACACAGATCCAACCGAAGGCGCCATGATCTCGTCGTTCTTCAGCGGGTCGGCGTTGTGGATGGTTTCCACCTGGATGTCGGTCTTCAAGCTCTTGATTATCTTCCGGGCGCCTTCCAGCCTCGGAAGCGAGCGGTTGACCAGGACGAAGCGCTGCGAGCGGTCGCCAGGCTCGCGACCTCACTTTTTTCAATTGATCAACTAATCGGGATCCCCGGCTTGCGTCGTCCCACCGGTTTGGGCGAAGAATTCCGGGGTCGGCTTTTAGGACGGGGCTTACTTTCGGACGGTGGCCGCGGCCGCCTCCAGCCGGTCGAAGACCTGCGGGGTCAGGTCGATATGCAGCACCTGGGCGACCACCTGGGTCCAGCCGTGGACGAAGTACAGCCAGCCGTCCTCGACCTTCAGCTTGCGGCTCTGTTCCTGGGCCAGCGCCTGGTGCAGGAAATCCAGCTCGCCGCGGTAGTTGAACTCCCAGGCGACCCCGTTCAACGGGAACAGGCCCTGGTCCGTGATCGGGGACCCGGGTGTATCCTTGCCCATCCCGGTGGCATTGATCACGACGCTGCCGGGCCGCATGGCGCCCATGATCTCGTCGTTCTTCAGCGGGTCGGCGTTGTGGATGGTTTCCACCTGGATATCGGTCTTCAGACCTTTGACCATCTCCCGGGCGCCTTCCAACCTCGGAAGCGAGCGGTTGACCAGGACGAAGCGCCTGGGACGGTCACCGGGATCCTTTTTATTGATCAGGTGCAGCAAGGTGGCGATGGCCGACCCGCCGGCCCCGAAGCACAGCACCTCCCCTCCCGTGCGGTCAAAATAGTCCTTGCCGATGATGGCGTCCAGGCTCAGGCCGGAGGTGATCGGGTCCTTGGCGTGCCCCTCCAGGCGGCCGTCGCGTTTCGAGATGCTCGAAACCTCGCCGCAGATCTGGGCGTAGGGATCCAGGTACTCGAACATGTCGCGGGCGGCGGTCAGCAGGTCGATCTTGTGGGTGGTGACCAGCGCGCCCAGGGAGAGCGGGTCGTACTTGATCTGGGCCACGGCCTGGCGGTAGGCCTCGGGTTGGTCGTGGATCTTCAGGTCGATGCCTTCCATGACAATTTCCGGGCGGCCGAGCTCCCTGGCCCACAGAGGGAAAACCTTCATGATGGAGGACTTCCCGGTCGTCACCCCGATGAAATAAAAAGTCGGGACTGCTTTGGTGATGACGGAATATTTCAGGGCTTCACTGCTGGTCGACATGGGAGTTTCTCCGGGTAATCAGGATTTGAGTTTTGCCCTGGCGGCGTTTACCGCCTGGACGAACTCGCGCGCTTTCTGGGTGATTTCGTCGAAGCGGCCCTCTTTGGCCAGGTTGGGCGGACACAGCTCGCTGCCCGCCCCGACGCCGAAGACGCCCGCCGCGAACCAGTCCCCGACGTTGGCTGCCGAGACCCCTCCGGTCGGCATCATCGGAATGTACGGGAAGGGGCCCTTGAGCGCTTTCAGATAGGCCGGCCCGCCCAGAGAGCCGGGGAAGACCTTGACCACGTCGGAGCCCATCTTGTAGGCCTGCAGGACTTCCGTGGGCGTGAAGGCCCCGATCATCACCGGCAGGCCGGAGGCGACCATCGCCTGGCCCAGGGCCGGCTCGCTTACCGGGCTGACCAGGTAGCGCGCCCCGGCGCCTTTGGCCTCCTCGACCTGGGCGGGTTCCGTCAGCGTGCCCATGCCCAGGACGATCTTGTCGCCGAACCGCTGATCGAGACTGCGCACGACCTCGGCCGCGTTGGGCGTGGAGTAGGTGATCTCGATCCCCAACACCCCGCCCTCGATCAGGGCGGCGACCATTTTGACAGTCACCTCGGGGGACGGTCCGCGGATGACCGCTACCAGGCCGAGCTCCTTCAACTTGTTCAGGGTGGCTTGCTTGTCCATGTTCATTCTCCTATCCGGGATTATTTTACCGGGTAAAGCGGCTCCTCGCCGCGCAGCACCGCCAGGCAGTCGCGCAGCGCCATCCAGCCCATGGCATTCATGGCCCCGTCGGTGTGGGCGGCGCAGTGGGGTGTGACCAGCACCTGGGACAGATGCAGCAGGGGATTTTCCGGGTCGGGCGGTTCTTTGCTGAACACGTCCAGGGCTGCTCCGGCCAGGTGCTCCTTTTGGATGGCCTCCGCCAGGGCGGCGTCATCGACCAGCTCACCGCGTGAGGTGTTGATCAGATAGGCACCCTTCTTCATGCCCTGCAGGAAGGCGGCATTCACCAGATTGCGCGTCTCCGGTAGGAGCGGCAGGTGCAGGGAAAGGAAGTCGGCTTCACCAGCCACCTCGTCCATGGGAGCGAGGCTCACGTTCTTCTCACGGGCGAACTTCTCATCCGACACCGGGTCGTAGGCCACCAGGCGGCAGTCGAACCCCGCCAGGCGGCGGGCGACCTGCTTGCCGACCGCCCCCAGCCCGAGCAGCCCGACCGTCTTGCCCTCCAGCGAGAGGCCGGCCAGTCGCGGCCAGCCGCCCGCCCGCGTCGCCGCGGCCGCCTCGGGGAGGCGTCGTGCCAGTGACAGGATCAGGCCGACGGTCAGCTCGGCGACCGAAACCGAGTTCGCCCCGGGGGTGTTGGTGACGCGGATGCCTTTTGCGCGCGCTGCCTCCAGATCGACGTTGTCCACCCCGACCCCGTAGCGGGCGATGACCTTGAGGCGGTCGGCCGCCTCCAGCGCCAGGCGGTCGATGGCATCCAATCCGGCAATGTAGCCGTCCACGCCGGGCAGCAGGCGGGCGACCTCGGCCGAGGGCAGCGGCTTGCCGGTAGGATTGTAGACCACCTCTCCCACCTGGCCCCCCAGCTCGCTGAATAGACGGGGGTCGGTCTTTCCGTAAGAGGTCGGGGTTACCAGTACGCGGCAGGTTTTTAGATCCATTTTTTCTCCATCTGTTATTATGGAACAGACATGGCCAATCGCCGGGCGATGTTCTTGCCCATCATCTGGTCAATCCACTTTTCCTCCAGGCCCATTTGGAGCAGGCGCCTCCGGATGTCCCTGGGAAAGCTTGCCAGGCCCGGTCCTCCGCCCAAGTATTTCCACAGAACCGCTTCCGCCATGTCGGTAGCCAGAGCCACGTGGTCACCAAGCCCTTCCCCGGCCATTTTTTCGATCAGCGGCCACAGGTTGCCTTCCGGGTCATATTTTGGCCGGAAGAAGGTGTCGTATTCCAGCAGGGCGCCGCTTTTGGCCAGTTCGCAGTGTAGGGCAAAATCCGGGCGCTTGTCCATGTGGCAGAGGATGATCCGAGCGGGCGAAACGCCGCGACCGGTAAAGTATTCTAGGATCTTATCGGCTGCGGCGCCTTTTTCGGTGTGGATCTCGAGGGCTGAGCCCGTTTCTGCCGCAGCGACCGCGGCTGCTTCCAATGGCGCTTGCGGTGTCCGCTCTAACTGGGCCTCGCAGGCGATCTTGAGGAACCCGGCGCGGACCGGCGCACTTTCCTCTACTGTTTCCGTAAGGCTGACACGAATTTCGCCGGTCAGATAATCCGCGATCTCGCCGGGGGTTGCCCTCCACAGCCAGTAGTCCTCGGGATAGTATCGGGCGCGGTGAAAACCGGTGCAGGCAATGATCTTCACCTCACTGGCGCGGGATAGTTCCAATAGCCGGTTCCCGTTGCGGCCGCAGCCGCCGGGCTGGCAGTCGGTGAGGGCATCCCCCCCGGCTTGGCGATAGTCACACAGTTCCTTCAGGATCGCCAGACGATAGTCGAGCACCGGGCCCCCTTCGGCTGCGCCGGACACGGAATCGATCCAGACGTGGTTGTGGGCGTCGCAAATCCCCACCTCATCTGGAGAAAATTCTCCGTTTACAGTCACTACTTTGGGTTCCACGCCGGCATCCGTTTCGCGTGCAAATCCGGATTTGTTCGGGGTTTCCTCTTCCCTGCTCAGACCCCCGCCCATCGGGGATTGTCGATGACGGCCGGCTTGCCGCCCCGCTCGACGAGCAGCTTGCGAAAGCCCTTGACCTCGATGGTGCCATAGTCGTGACCGGCATCCCCGGGATAAACGAAGAAAGTGATCAGGTCATTCGTGCCGACGTTGATGGAGCGATGCGCCCAACGGGGGGGACATAAAGGACGACGCCGGGCTTGAGCTCTTCGGCGGCCCATTCCCCCTCGGGCGTTTCCATCATCATATACCCGTGCCCGTGGACACAGGAATAGACCTCAGCGGTATCGAGCACCTGGTGGAAATGACCCTTGGTCATGAAGAATTCCTCGCCGACCTTCCCGGGGTGGACGATCGACGAGCCGTGATACAGCTCGCCGGGCGCCTTCGGCATGTGGATGTTCTCGTAGACCTCGTAAACCAGCGCGTCCTCTTCCTTGAGGAGCGCATCGTATGCCGCGGCGTCGAAATACTGTCCTTTCATGGATGACAGGCGCCGCAGCAGGTGGTTGTGTGCGTTCTTCAAGAACCCATTCTCGATGTTGATCTCGGTGGTGAAGGGTTTCATCCTCGGCTCTCCTGAATCGGTTTAATTTACAAGCAGGACTTTGATCACGTCTTCATGGCCCGCATCTAGGTAGCGGTAAGCCTGGCCGGCTTCGCACATCGGGAAACGGTGGGTGATGATCGGGGCGGTGGTCAGCTTACCGGAGGCCAGATAGCGGACATTGGCATGCCAGGCTGTGCCCGGGTAAGGGGCACTGTAGGAATTCCAGGAGCCGTACATCTCCACCTCGCAGCGCACCAGCCAGTTGAAGTTCTTAGGCGTGATGCCGACGTCCTTGGCCGGCAAGCCCATGAACACGATCCGGCCCCCCTTGCGCACCATCGCCAGGGCGTTGGCCTGGACGGAGGCCACCCCGCAGGTGTCCACGACCAGGTCAGCGCGGCGGCCGCGCGTGAACTCTGCCAGTGCCTGCGTGCCGTCGTTCTTGACGTCGGTCTGGATTGGGATGGCGCCCAGCTTGGTGGCGACATCCAGCCGGTATTTGATGAGGTCGAGGACGAACACCCGGCCGGCGCCTAGAATCAACGCCTGCTGCACGGCAAACAACCCCAGGTTACCGGCCCCCAGGACGACCACATCGTCGTTGGCAAAGACGCGCTTGTCCAGCCCGTGCAGGCTCACCGAGGCCGGCTCGAGCACCCCGGCGTCCTCCAGGCTGACGCTTTCGGGCAGGAAGATCAGGTTGCGCTCCGGGGCGATGACCGTTTCCGCGCAGCCGCCGTCCCGGCGCGAGCCGAGGTAGTCGTAGTCGTCGCACATGGAATAGCGCCCGTGCTCGCACCACTCGCACCTGCCGCAGGGGATGAGCGGGGTGACGGCCACGCGCCGCCCGGCGAGAGCCCGGTCGACCCCTTCCCCGACCTCGGCCACCACGCCGCCGATCTCGTGCCCCAGCACGATCGGGTAGTGGTAGGCGCTGCCGCGCAGGGCGCGCCCCAGGTCGGACGAGCACACGCCCACCGCCTTGACAGCCACCCGGACCCATCCCGGCGGGATGACAGGCTCGGGCACCTCTTCCCAGCGGATGTCCCCGGCAGAATGAACGACCACGGCCTTCATCTGGGTCGATCCTTATAAGATGAATTCGACCTGGCTGATCCCGGAGATTGACTGCATGGAGACGTCGGTGTCGGCCGTGCCGCGCCGGGTGAGGACCATGAAGGAAGCCTCGGGCTTGTTGAGCGGGAAGCCGCCGAAATGCCAGGTGCCCGGGGCGTAGGTGACCATCTGGCCCGGGCGCAGGTAGAAGCCGCGGATGTCCTCCGGCCGGGGCTTGGAATCATAGTTCAACGGCTCCCGGCCCAGGGCGACGGGCAGCACCATGACGTCGTCCAGCGGGATGGCGACTTCGACGGTGTGGAGATGCCGCTCCAGCTGGGACAGCAGCATGGGACGTTTGCGCATCGTCACCCAGCCCACGTCGATCGTGCCATCGACCTCGAACCCCGCCAACCCCGCCCAGTACTTGACGATGTCGTCCTGGATGGTGGGCGTGTGCGTCGGCGAGCCGACGAACTGCCCGAAGGGGGCGTAGATTTCCTTGCCCAGTTCAGCGACTTTGATGTTCATGATTCCACCTCCAAGGAGTGTTCAGCGATAGAGAACCTGCTTTGCAGCCGCCACCACTTTCTGCGGGCTGGGGATGTAGAACCCTTCCAGGGCCGGGCAGGCCGGCACGGGCGTGTTCGGCGCGCCGATGCGCATGACCGGCGCGTCCAGCAGGCTGAAGGCTTTCTCCATCACCTGCGCGCTCAGCTCCGCGCCCCAGCCCCCACAGACGTTGGATTCCTCCACCGTCACCAGGCGGTTGGTCTTTTCCAGGGAAGCCCGCACGGTTTCGAAGTCCAGCGGGTTCAGGGAGCGCAGGTCGATCACCTCGGCCTGGATGCCTTCCTGCGCCAGCTCCTCGGCGGCCTGCAGGGCGGTGTAGACCGTGCGCATCAGTCCGACCAGGGTCACGTCCTTTCCCTCCCGGCGCAGGCTGGCAGTGCCGAGGGCGATCAGGTATTCCTCGTCGGGGATGTCGGAGGAGACGTCGAAGGAGCTGTGCTCCTTGCGGGCGCCTTTGCTGCCGTAGTGCAGCTTGTGCTCGAAGAACAGCACCGGGTTGTCGTCGCGGATGGCGCTCTTCAACAGGCCCTTGGCGTCGTAGGCGTTCGATGGGGCGACGATCTTCAAACCCGCGGCCTGAAGAAAATAAGGCTCGGTGTTCTGGGCGTGCTGTGCACCCCGCCCGGTGGCGCCGACCGGGACGCGCAGCACCATGGGTACCTTGACCTGGCCGCCGGACATGTAGCGCATCTTGGCCGCCTGGTTGACGATCTGGTCCATGGCGCAGAAGACGAAGTCGCCGTACTGGACCTCGGCCACGGGGCGCATGCCCATCAGCGCCGCGCCCACGGAAGCCCCGACGATGGCGGCCTCGGAGATGGGTGTGTCGATGATGCGCTCGTGGCCGAACTCCTCGGACAGGTTCAGGGTCACAGTGAACGGCCCGCCGAACCCCTTGGGGATGCCGATGTCCTCCCCGATCAGGAAGACCGAACCGTCCCGTTTCATTTCTTCGCGCATGGCGTCGCGCAGGGCTTCCGCCATCGAACAATGTTTAGGCATTTTCTTCCTCACGCATAGACGTCTTCCAGGCATTCCTCGGGGGCCGGCAGCGGGCTTTTGTCGGCCTCTGCGACCGCGGCGTCGATGGCGGCCTTGACCTGGCCTTCCAACTCCGCCACAGCCTTTTCATTCATCAGCTTGGATCCGATGAGTTTGGCACGCGTCACTGCCACCGGATCGCGCTGCTTCCAGGCTTCGAGCTCCTCCTTGGAGCGGTAGTTGGCGGGGTCGGAACGCGAGTGGCCGACGAAGCGGTAGCACATGAACTCGAGCAAGGTGGGACCCTTCCCGCTGCGGGCACGCTTGAGGGCCGGTTCAGTCGCCTCGCGCACCGCCAGCACGTCCATGCCGTCGGCGGTCACGCCGGGCATGCCGTAGGCCGCGGCCCGCTCCGAGATACGTTCGACCCTGACCGACTGATTGAAGGGCGTGGACGAGGCCCACTGGTTGTTGATCGTCACGAAAAGAACGGGCAGGTCGTACAGCGCGGCCAGGTTCAAGGCTTCGTGCCAGACGCCCTCGTTGGCGGCACCGTCGCCGGTGAAGGAGACGGCCACCTGGCGGCTGCCCTTCAGCTTGAAGGCCAGGGCGGAGCCGGCGGCGATGGGGACGTTGCCTCCGACGATGGCATTGGCGGGCATGGCGCCCACGCTCACGTCGCAGATGTGCATCGAACCGCCCTTGCCCTTGCAGCAACCGTCCCGCCGGCCGAGGATCTCGGCGATCAGGCGGGTCATATCGGCGCCTTTGGCGAGGTAATCGCTGTGCGGACGGTGGGTGCTGTACACGACATCGTCCTTGTCCAGCAGGCTGCACACGCCCACCGAGACGGCCTCCTGCCCCTGGGATTGGTGCAGGGAGCCGGGGATCTTGCCCTCCAGGAACAGGAAATACAGGGTCTCCTCGAAAAGTCGGGCTTGGAACATTTTCCGGTAGAGCCCGGCCAGCGTTTCCTGGTCGTATTTTTTCCAGTTTTCGAACATGAACTTCCCTTCTGTCGGTTAAAGATCGAACATCAGCAAGGCGGGCGCTTCGAGCTTTTCCTTGAGCGCGTTCAAGAACCTGGCGGCCACGATCCCGTCGATCATGCGGTGGTCGACGGACAGGGTGGCGGTCATGACCGGGCGCACGACGACCTCGTCGCTGGCGTTCGCCACGGCGCGCTTGGCCGTCGCGCCCAGCGCCAGGATGGCGCTCTCCGGGGGATTGATGACGGCGATGAACGAGCTGACCCCGAACATGCCCAGGTTCGAAATGGTGAACGTGCCGCCGGTCAGCTCGCGGCTGCCCAGGCCGCCCTGGCGGGCTTTTTGCTTGAGCAGGCGGGTCGTCTCCGCCACGGCCGAAAGGCTCAGGCGGTCCGCCTGGCGGACGACGGGCACGATCAGGCCCTCGTCCAGGCCCACGACCAGGCCGATGTTGATCTCCGGGTTGACCCGCGGGCCTTTGTCTGTCCAGGAGCCGTGCAGCAGGGGGAACTGCGGCAGGATCCGCCCGCAGACCCAGAGGACGACATCCGTCAGAGTGGGTACTCCGATGTTCCGGTCGGCGGCAAGCTTTTTCAGGTCGGCCACCAGGTCGAGGGCGGCCTGCATGTCGATGTCGATGGAAACGTAGTAATGCGGGATGCTCGCCTTGCTCAGGGTCGTGCGCTGGGCAATGGCGCTGCGCATGGAGGAATAACCGGCGGCCGCGCCAGACCCTTCGCTGCCAGCCGACCCCCGGGCCTGCAGGGCGGCCTCCACGTCGGCGCGGATGATGCGCCCGTCCGGACCGCTCCCGTGCAGGCCGGCGGGGTCGAGGCGGTTGTCTTCGGCCAGCTTGCGCGCCACCGGCGTGATGTCGAGGCGGCCCTTTTTGGCGCTCCCGGAGGCCGGCTTGGGTGTGGGAGCGGGCGCCGGTTCGGGCGGGCGGAGCGCAGCTCCGGCTGAGGCGACCGGCCGGTCCTCGAGCTTCTCGTCCGGCGTGGTGGTGAGGATGGCGATCACAGCGTCCAGCGGCACCGTGGCCCCATCCGGGTACTTGGCGACCCGCAGGTAACCGTCCGCGTAGGATTCAACCTCGACGGTCGCCTTGTCCGTCTCGACCTCGACCAGCGGCTCCCCGCGCTTGACGGGATCGCCGGGCTTTTTCAGCCAGGAGACGAGTTTCACTTCCGCAGTGGTGATGCTCACCTGCGGCATGACCATCGATATGATCAAATTCTCACCTCCGATAAGCTCCGCTTCTCAGCGCTTGACCTTTTCCAGGCGTACTTCGTCGTAATCCTGCAAATATTTCCGCCAGTAGGCGACTGACTCCTTCAGGTCGCTGATGACTTTCGATTCCTGCTCGTACGATTTCGCGGTGCACGATTTCGAAATGTAGATAGATCTCCTCGGCCCCGGAGGCCTGGATGGCCTGCAGCGTCTTGACCGGGTCGACGACACCCAGCCGGTTGTATTCGGGGGTGAAGGGCCAGTGGCGGCTGTTGTTGGTATCGCTCTGCTGCAAATGGACGATGCAGGCCAGCGAGCCCAGCTGGCGCAGCCAGAAATAAGAATCGCGCTGGGCCGGATGGGGCGCGTGCCCGACATCCAGGCAGAGCCGGATCGGGATGGCCGATTTGGCATTCAGGCGGGCGTACAGCTCCCTGGCTTCCTCGACGGTGTGGGCTAGCTCGCGCGGCACGGACATGGTTTCAAAAAAGAGATAGCGGTATCCGACTTCTTTTGCATAAACTGAAAGTTCCTGCCAGAGCTGGATGCCCTCCGCCAGGCGCCGGTTATAGCAATCCGGGTCGCTGATGTCGTGCACCGACATGGCCCCAAAATGGCTGCCGGCCGAAAAAGCGCCGATCTCGGCCCCCATCTTGATCAACGACTTGTACCAGTCAAACCACAGCTTCCTGCCGCCTTCGTCCGGGTGAAGGAAAAGGTGGCGGCGGGTGAAATTCCCGGTGAACATGGAATCGACCTGCAGGTTGTATTCCTGCAAACAACGCTTGGTGCGTCTAAGGTACTCGTCCACGTACGACTTGGGCCACATCGGGTCCAAGACGTCCGCCGAGAATTGGACATAATCCAGGTCCAGCTCTTCGCGGGTGAGGCGCGCCCATTCTTCCGGTTCAACGAAACGGTTGCCTGCGAAAATGAGATTCGTTCCCAGTTTGAAGCGTGTCATGTTTTTCGCCAGAAGATCAGGATGGACTTCCGCTTACTTGTACTTGGACAGGACCCTGGTCAGGGGTTTCACCTGCGCATACAGGCTCCGGTACGTGGCATATAATTCTTCGTACTGTCGTGCGGTGGCTGCGTTGGGCTCGAAGCGCCTTCCCAGCTTGACCAGCCTGTGCAAGGCTTCGCCGTGGGACGCGTACACGCCGGCGGCGATCCCGGCCTGGATGGCGGAACCCAGGCAGCCCGATTCGGTCACCTCCAGGCGCACGATCGGCTTCCCGGTGATGTCGGCTTTGAGCTGCAGCCAGCGATCGGATTTGGCCCCGCCGCCCACGGCGCGCATCTCATGGATGGTGATCCCGGCGTTTTCGAACGAGTCCATGTTGACATGCAATTCGAAGGTGGTGCCTTCCAGGATGGCGGCCAGGATGTCGCCGGGCTCGGTCGCCAGGCTCAAGCCGACCAGGGCGCCGCGCGACTCGGGGTCCAGGTACGGAGTCCCCGCGCCGATGAAGTGCGGCAGGAGCAGCAAACCAGATTTTCCCAGGTTGGCCCTGGCGGTCAGCAGGTCGTAGACGTTCGCACCCTGGCGGGCAGCCTGCTCCACTTCGCTCTTGGCGAAGCGGTCGCGATACCAGCGCAGCAGGTTGCCCGAACAGGTGGAGTAGGCCAGGGCGGCATACTTCTGCGGGGCGGTGTGGCAGTAGCAGGCAAACTTTTCCGTGCGCGGCTCCCGGCTCAGGCTGGGCCGGTCCAGCGCCACGACGATCGCCTCGGTCGTGCCGATGGTCAGGACCGCCTGGCCGTCCTCGACCGCCCCGGCCCCGAAGGCGCCGTTGATCACGTCGTGCCCGGTCACCGTGACGATCACGCCCCGCGGGAGGCCGAGCTCGGCCGCCTTGGAGGCCGGGATCTCGCCCAGGCGCTCGCCGGCGGGCACGGCCCGGGCCAGCAAGTCGGGGGAGAGCTTGGCCGCCTCCAGCATGCGCTCCGACCAGGCGCGCTGGCGGATGTCGAACGCCATGGTGCGCGACGCCAGCGAGTACTCGATGGCAGGTTCCAGGCCCAGCCAGCAGCAGAACAGGTCCTCCCACAGCAGGAATTTCCAGGTCTTCTTGTAGATCTCGGGCATCTCGTCGCGCAGCCACAGGATCTTGTTGAGGCTGTAGCTGGTGTGCAGCGGCTGGCCGGTGATGGCATAGATCGCCTCCGCGCCGAGGCTCTTTTCCCACCCCTCGACCTGGGCCTTGCAGCGGGCGTCCACGGATGGCAGGGTGTTGTACAGCGGGCGGTGACTTTTGTCGACCGGCGTGACGGCCTCGCCGAGCACCGAGCAGCCGATGGCTTTCACCGGGTCGGCCGCCCCCTCGGCAGCGGCCTGGCGGATGACGTCGCAGACCGCCTTCCACATCCGGTCCGGGTCCATCTCGACCCAGCCGGGGCGCGGGAAGAGTTCCTCGTAGGTGCGGTAGGCCGTGGCCAGGATGTCGCCATTCTCGCGGAAGACGACGGCCTTGGTGCCGGTGGTGCCGATGTCGACGCCCATCAGGCTCATAGGTCAGCTTTGCTCGCTGATGGTCTTGGGCTGGAAGGCCTTCGAGCGGAACAGCCAGGAGGTCTTGGGGCGCTGCGGGATGCCCCAGGTTTCCAGGGCGACCTTCAGCTCGGGGTAGATCTCGGCTGCCTTCTCGCGGCTCAGGCCGTCCATCTTGGCCTGGATGGCCTGCTGGATGGCCTTGGCGCCGGCGGTGTAGCCGCCCGGGTGGCCCAGCATGCCTCCGCCGGTCGGGACGATGACGTCCGTGCCGTACTCGTCGATCAGCACGTCGACCAGCCCGGGGTGGACGCCTGCGGAGGGCATGGCCCACATTTTCTTGAGCCCGTACATGGGAGCCTGGACTACGTGGGCCGTGCGCATGGCCTCCTCCAGGGAGGTGACCGGCATGCTCGACCAGATGGTCGGGCCCATCATCATGTCGCCGCCGCACAGGCGCACGAACTTGGCCAGGGTCGGCCAGTTGATGCTGGGCAGCAGGCTGACCATGTGGGAGGGGTGGAGCAGGATGGGCACGTTGATGTCGGGGTCGGCGGCCAGCACCTTGAGCATCGAGAAGCCGGCCGAATAGGCCAGCAGCAGCCCGCCGGCACCAGCCTCGATGGCGCGCTTGGCCTTGTCGACCACCTTGTCCACCTCGTCGGTGATGCTGGCCAGGTAGCACAGCTTGCGGCCCGTCTTCTGCTGGGCGCGGTCGACGGCCTTGGCCACCGCCCTGACCCGCTCGATGGTGTCGCAGTTGTAGACGTCGCTGCACATCTCGTCGTCCTTGGCCAGGTCCGCGCCGCCCATGGCGGTGTCGTAAACCTGGGCGGCGGTCTGCTCGGGGGTCATGCCCATCTTGGGCTTGATGATGTGCAGCGAGAGCGGGCGCTCGGGGACGTCGAGCAGCTTGCGCATCCCCTCGACCCCGAACTTGGGCCCGGGGAACTGCTCGACGATCTCCTTGGGGAAGGTCACGTCCAGGACGCGCGACTTGTTGCTGACCGCAAAGCAGTTGCCCGCCACGGCCAGAAGCAGCATGGGGGCGTTGGCCTGCCAGGCGTCGATGGGCAGGGCGATCTGGACGACGGCCTTCTTGGTGTACGGGTCGTCGCAGGGGATCTCGTAATAGCCGACGCACTTGCCGGTCAGCTTGCGGCGCAGCTCGGGCGTGTCCTCGCGGATGCGCATCCAGGTGCCGGTCGAGCCTTCCAGGGCGATGCTCCCGACCAGCTGCAGGTGGTCGATGAAGTTCTCGCCGGGGACGGAATCCTCCAGGTAGTATGTGCCGACCACGTAGCGGTCGTCGGCGACGCTTTCGCCGGTAAAGGTGAAAATGTTCTCGTCGTAAAGTTTGCTCATCGGAAAATCATCCTTTAGATCAGTATCGGTTCCACATCAAACATGCGGCACAGCTCCGCCATCTGTCCCTTGACATCCCCGTAGGTCACGTGCATGTGGTTGCAGCGCAACTCCTTCATGAAGGCTGCGTAGCCGCTGTCCAGGTGGACGAAGATATGCGGGGAGAAGCCCCAGAAAGTCTTGGCGACCTGCTCGAGCGGGATATCCAGTGCATCCCCGGTGGTGATCAGGCAGGTGTATTCGCCGGCGATGCGGCCCAGGCGCGCCACCGTGACCTTGCCAGGCCTGGCGACCGCCTGCGGGCAGCAGGCGCCGATGCGCCACTCGAACTCGGTGAACTGGTGCGGGACCAGGTTGACGTCCTTGCGGCTCTTGGCCATGTCGGTGGGCTGGGAGCCGCAGTTGGACAGGCGCAGCACGTCCGTTTCCTTATCCACGTGCCAGACGTCGCCCATCATCACCGGTTCATCGCTGAGCAGGCTGAGCATTTCCATGGTCAATGCGCCGTTGCTGTCGGCCTCACAGGCGCTCACGATGCGCGGCTTGGGTCCCTCGGCATCGCTGGCGTCGTTGAGCAGGGCGTGCGCCAGGCAGAAGGTGGTGTAGGCGGTCGGCATCTCCGGCAGGCAGCGCAGCGAGACGAAATCATAGCCGCGGAAGGCGATGATGTCCTTGACGGCCAGGTACAGGCGTACCTGACCTTCCAGGACCTCGTCGGTCACCTTGATCTTGCCGAAGTTGTTCTTGAGCCACGGGATGTAAGGTTTAACGCGTTTCTCGTCGATGCGCATGGCCTCGGTCACCAGGCCGGCTTGATCGAAGGCATCCACCTCGATGCCGAACTGCGTGCGCCAGGCGTTTCCGTCGATGGCACCGGTGTACATGCCCAGCGAGCGCCCGCCGCACACGCCGTAGGTCAGGTGGCGGATGCGGGTGGCCGCAGAGCGCACCGTGCACAGCTCGAGCAGTTCCTTGATTGTGGCAGGGTCGTCAAAATTGCCGTGCACCAGGGGGGCGTCGACGCCCACCTCGGCCAGGGCGCCGCGGGCGATGCTGGCCCCGATGATCCCGCCGGTATCGTCCCGGTAGGGAGCCCACAGGATCACCGGTAAATGGGATTCGAGCGCCGAGGCCACAATCGTGCTCGAATAGCTCCAGCGGCCGATGAAGATCACCAGCACTTCCGCGCCGCGTGCCGCCAGGTCGCGCACGTGCTGCCCGGCCTGCTGGTGGCTCTGGGTGATGTGGTCGACATCCAGCACTTCCAGGCCGTTTTTGGCCAGCAGCTTGCGCCCCTCCACCAGCCAGGCATAGATCTCATCCAGGGTTTCCTGCGGCCAGGTCTTCTCGGGGGAAATGGTCGACAACAGACCGACTTTGATTGAACGGGCCATGACAAGACTCCTCTCAAAAATAAGAAATTACGGTTAATCCTGCTTGATGACCACCTTGATGGCATTTTCGATCCGGTTGGCGCTGTACTCGATGGCCTTCTTCAACTCGGAGGGCGGGAAGGCGTGGGTGACGATCCTCTCCAGCGGGAAGCGCTTGGAGTTGATGATCGAGACCGCCGGCTCGTAGGCCCAGCCGCTCAGGTTCGAGCCCTGGACGCGCTGCTCGCCCAGGAGCAGCTCGTAATAGGTGTCCACCTGGACGGTCTTGCCGCTGCCGGTGGCGCCCATGATGGTCATGGTGCCGGTCGGGCGCAGCAGGCCCAGGCCGAGCTTCTGGGCTTCGACCACGCCGGCCGCCTCGAGCACGACCGAGGCCAGCAGCCCGTGATCGTCGACGTACTCGCGCACCTTCTTGGCCACCTCTTCGCGCGGCGTGTTCGGGCCGAGCTGAATGAGGCAGTCGGCGCCCAGTTCCTTGCCCAGCGCCAGACGCTCCGGGCGCGGCTCCACCAGGATCAGCGGATCGGCCCCGTAGGCTTTCGCCGCCACGACCGAGACCAGGCCGATCGGACCGGCACCCAGCACCACGGTCGGGGTGCCGACGGTGAGCTCCGAGCGCATGCAGGCACGGATGGCCGTCCCCAGCGGCTCGATCAACACGGCCGCCTCCGGGATGACGTCCTTGGGGAACTTGTGGACGCGGGTGTTATACGGGATGTACAGGTAGGGGGCAAAGCCGCCCCACAGGTGCGGCGGGCGGGCGCAGGACAGGTTGCCGAACAGCTCGACCTTGACGCAGCGGGCGTAGTTGCCGCGCTCGCAGAAGTAACACTCGTTGCAGGGGATCAGCACCTCGGCGTTGACCAGGTCGCCGACTTTGACGTTGTGTTTCTCCGCCGCCTCGCTGCCCACCTCGGCTACCTCACCAAAGATCTCGTGCCCCTGGATCAGAGGATAGGCCGGGTTCCAGTCGCCATGGAAGAGGTGCACGTCGGAGCCGCACACCCCGCAGAGCTTCATCTTCAGGAGCATGTCACGCGGACCGATTTTCGGCAGGTCGAACTCGCGGTATTCGAGCGTGTTGGCTGAAACTGTCACGGGGGCGGTAATTTTTTTTGCCATAGGGACCACCTTTCCATAAGGATTTATAGGGTTTGATCGAACTCGCCCAAGCGCAGGGGATAATTCCCGTACTCGCGGCGCAGCTTCTGGAAATAATCGTAGTTCTCCGGCGGGACGCTGCCGGGCACGGTGTGATCGGTCTGCAGGATGAAGCCGCCGCCCTTGGCGGCGTTGAAGGCCGTCAGGACCTGTTTGCGGACGGTTTCGAAATCGCCGGCCGGGGCGCCCAAGGCTCCGGCGTTGTCGATGCCGCCCATGATGACCAGCCGGTCGCCGAACTTGCGCTTGATGTGCAGGGCGTCCATTCCAGCCTTGACCTCCAGGGGATTGAGTCCGTCGATCCCGGCCTCGATCAAGCCTTCGATGGTGGCATCCGGATTGTGGCCGCAGCTGTGATAGATGGCCAGGCAGCCTTCCTTGTGAATGGCCTGGATCAGCCGCTTGAGGGGCGGGAAGAAGATCTCGCGCCACATCTTGGGCGAGAAGAGCAGGCCGGTCTTGTATCCCAGGTCGCCCCAGACGTACATCAGCTGGCACTGGCTCAGGCGCACCTGCTCCTGCATCGAGCCGATGGCAAAGTCGACCAGCCGGTTGCAGAAGGCCTTGACCTTCTCCGGCTCACGGGCCATGTCCATCATGGCATTGGCGATGCCGCGCGTGCGCCACAGGCCCTCCCAGGCTTCGTAGATGCCGCCGATCAGGCAGTAGTCGTCGCGGATGGCTTTAATATTATCCATGTAACTGGGTAAAACGGTAAAGCCGTCCCCGGACAAGATATCCTGGCGCGGGTCGAAGAAGCGGTGCGGGTCCTTGGGATCGTCGAACTGGAATTTGGCGTAGTCATCCGGGCCCTTGATGGAGAAGTCGATGTACTCCTCCATGGGCGCCATGTAACCGTCTTCCAGGCGGGAATTGCGCTTTTTGACCGTGCAGCCGAAGCCGCTGGTGGCGATGGTGTAATCTTCCGTGGCCGTGACCTGGGGGGTGATGAACTTCGGATCGCTGTTCGGCACTGCCAGCATGATGTCCAGGTCGTAATATTTGTTCGGGTCCAGGGCCTCGGTTTTGATCACCGCCGCCCAGGAGGCAACCAGGACTTTTTCATCGGATTGCACGCGGGCGTGGGTTTTGCGCCACTCGACCCAGCGGGTGGTAAATTCGCCGGCATACCACTCGGCCGTCGGGATGCGGTCAGGTTCCTCGTGGTGGATGGCTTTCATCACACGTTCGGTTTTTTCAGCGCTGATGCTCATCGCTCACCCTCCTAGGCTTTAACGCCGATCAATTCCCTGGCTTTGACGACCGCTGCGACCGCGTCCAGGGCGTAGCCGTCGGCGCCGACCTTGTCCGCATAAGCCTGGTTGATGGACGCTCCGCCGATCATTACCTTGACCTTATCGCGCATGCCTTGCTCCGCCAGCCGCTCGATCACCTTCCCGATTTGATGGGAGGAGGTGGTCAGGAGCGCAGACAGGGCCAGGATGTGCGGAGTATTCGTTCTTATAGCCTCGATGAACTTTTCGGGGGGCACGTCAACGCCCAGGTCGATCACGTTGAACCCGGCGCCCTCCAGCATCCAGGCGACAATATTCTTTCCGATGTCGTGGACATCCCCCAGCACGGTACCGATGACGACCGTCCCCTTCGATTTCACGTCTTCCGATTTCAACAACGGCTTGATCAACGCCAGGCTGGCCTTCATCGCCTCGGCGCCGATCAGCAATTCGGGTAGGAAAGCCTCGCCTTTCCCGAAATCCTCCCCCAGTTTCTCCATGCCCGGGATCAGTCCCTGCTCGATAATGCTCCTCGGCTCGAAACCCGCCTCCAGGGCGAGACGGGTGTTCTTCTCCATTTCCTTGAGATCGCCGGAGAAGATACAGGCCGAAATCTTCGAAAACAATTGATCGTCCATGGGCAGCCTCGTCCGCCTTGCATTTTGGGGTCCGGCCGGAGCCGGACCCCATGCAAACAGTGTCTGTTGCCTGTTACGGCAGCATACCGGCGAAATCTTTCAGGAACTGTGCGGCATTATCCTTCAAAACGACGAAGGTGCCAGCATCGATCACCGGGTCGACCTTATCGCCCTTGATCAGGGAGACGGCCGCGTCCACAGCCTTCTGGCCCTCATAGAACGGCATCTGGCAGACGTCGGCATAGGACTTGCCGTCGCGCACGGCCTCGACCATGACCTGCATGCAGTCGTAAGTGACCAGCTTGACGGTGGTGTTGTTCAACTGCTGCAAGGCCGCCATTGCGCCCTGGCCCATGGTGTCGTTCTCGGTGTAGACGCCGGCCAGATCGGGGTGCGCGTTGAGCGTGTTGATGACCACGGTCTGCGCTTCCTCAGGCTTCCAGTTAGCGACCTGCCGCCCGACGACCTTCACGTCCGGGCACTTCTCGCCCAGGGCTTTCATGAAACCTTCCTCGCGGAGCTGGGTGGGAGCGTGGATCGGGTTGCCCAGCACGACCAGGATGTTACCCTTACCGCCCAGGGCGGTGCACAGGGTCTCGCCAGCCTTATAGGAGGTGTTGACGCTGTCCGTGGCGACGAAGGCATCCGGCGGCACCTGAACGCTGTTGATGCCGATGGCGACCACTTTAATGCCGGCGTCCTTGGCCTTCTGGACCTCGGGGCCGATGGCGGCCGAGTTGACCGGGACGAGCAGGATCGCATCCGGTTTTTCCAGGATGGCGGCATCCATGAGTTGGATCTGGGTCTCGAGGTCGTTGTCGTTCGGGGGATCGACGTACTTGATGTCGGTGATGCCTAATTTCTTGACCTCATCCGCGATGCCGGCCTTGTTGGTTTTCTGGTAAGGTGCCACGGCGCTCACGCCAACGTAGATCAACTTGACCTTGGTCACGTCGAAGGCGGGAGCCGTGGTGGGAGCCTGGGTGGCAGGCGCTACGGTCGGAACCACGGCAGGCGGTTGTGTGGGTGCAGGGGTGGCAGCTGGCTGGCAGGCCACGAGAACCATGGAAACGGCTAGTGCAAGACAAAGGACGACTGACAACTTACGCATTTTCTACCTCCTTGATGGATTTTGGGAATCGAATTGGATTAAGTGAACACGCAATTAACCTTTCTTTATTCCTCTTCCACCTCCTCTCGGTTCCATTGCACGGGGTCGGTGTCCGCTCCCCTGGATTACGCCTGGATGGAAACCCGTTGGCGCACTTTGTCGATCACCACAGCCAGCAGGACGACCAAGCCGATGACAATGATTTGAATGAATGGGTTGGCATTGATCAGGGTCAGGATGTTGCGAATAACGCCCAGGATGACTGCACCGATCAGCGTTCCGATCACGCCGCCCTCCCCGCCCGAGAAGGCCGTGCCGCCCATGACCGTGGCGGCGATGGCGTCCAGCTCCCAGCCGGTTCCCAATCCGGTGTAAGTGGACATCAAGCGCGAGGTCTGCACCACGGCTGCAATGGCGCAGAACAAGCCGGAGATCCCATAGATGACCACCTTGTTGAACCCGATATTGATCCCGGCCAGGCGGGCCGCTTCTTCATTCCCGCCGATGGCAAAGGCATTTCTTCCCAGTTTGGTCCTCGCCAGCACGAACCAGGCAATGACGGCAACACCGATGACGATCAAAGGCGGGACGGGGATGACGCCAAACAAGTGCCCCTGGCCGAGGGGTTCTAGGCCGTGGGGGAGGTTATAAAGATAATTGCCGTTGGTGACCAGGAGGGCACAGCCGCGGTACACCTGCATGGTGGCCAGGGTGACGATGAAAGGGATCACCTTGAGGCGATGAATGACAAAGCCATTCAGAGCCCCCATGGCAAAACCCAGCAGCAGTGCAATTGCACCGGCCAGCCACCAGGGCATCCCCTTGAGCGCCAGCAGGGCCATGACTTCAGCGCTCAAGGCCACCGTGGACCCCACGGAAAGGTCGATACCGCCGGAGATGATCACGAAGGTCATGCCCATGGCGACGAAGGCGTTCATCGAAACCTGCAGCAGGACATTGAGCAGGTTGACCGGGTTGCGGAAGGAGGGCGACAGGATGGTCGCAATGACGATCAGGATGATCAGTCCCAAAAAGGCCGACCCCTGCCTGAGCAGCGTCTGGCCGAAATTCCTGCCAAAGGGCGACAATCTGCTGACCAGGGTGTTGCTGTTCTCTTTCGTTGGCGGGTTTTCCATCAGTTCTCTCCACCGATAGCTTTGAGCATGATTTTTTCTTGCGTTGCCTCTTGGCGGCTGAACTCGCCGGTGAGGCGGCCCTCGTGCATGACGAGGATACGGTCGCTGAGGGTGAGGATCTCGGGCAGCTCAGAGGAAATCATCAGGATGCCGTAGCCGGCGCAGGCCAGCTCGTCGATGAACTTGTAGATCTCCGCCTTGGCGCCCACGTCGATGCCGCGCGTCACCTCGTCCAGGATGAGGACCTTGAGTGTCATGCACAACCAGCGCGCCAGGATGACCTTCTGCTGGTTGCCGCCGCTGAGCTCCAGGATGCGTTTGGCTGCCGTCGGGGTGCGGATGCTTAATTTGTCGATATATTCCTGGGCAATATCCTTATCTTTCCCAAAATCGAGCAGGCCGCGATAATGGCGGTTCCCATAGGCCAGCATCAGGTTCACCTGTACGCTGAGCACGCCGACGATGCCCTGGACCTTGCGATCCTCCGGGACGAGGGCCATTCCGGCGGTGATGGCGTCATAAGGCGACCGGATGCGGACCAGCTGGCCGTCGAGGTACACCTCGCCGCTCCCGCCTTTGTCCGCGCCGAAGATGGCCCGCGCCAGTTCCGTGCGCCCGGCGCCGATCAAGCCCGCCACGCCGACCACTTCGCCGCGTTTTACCTCGAAATTGATGTCGTGCAATTTCCCGGGCACGGAGAAGTGCTTCACCCGCAAGACGGGGTTACCCTCCTGCGTGCGGCATTCGCGCGGCTCGACCAGGACGTCCCGCCCGACCATCATGCGGATGATCGTGGATTTATCCGCTTCCTTGACCGGCAGTGTCCCGATCACCCTGCCATCCCGCATGACCGTGATGCGATCCCCGATCTGCTTGACCTCATCCAGGCGATGGGAGATATAGATGACGGCCACGCCCTCCGACTTGAGGGAGCGAATGGTGTTGAAAAGCTGCTCGATCTCCGAGGGGGTGAGCGAGGAGGTGGGCTCATCCATGATCAGGATGCGGGTTTCACGCCGCAGGGCGCGGGCGATCGCCACCAGCTGCTGCTGGGCAACGCTCAGGTCCTTCAGGCGGGCATTCACGCGGATTTGCGGGGCGCCCAGCTTGTCCAGCAGCTGGCGCGACATTTTGCGGATCTCCTCCCAATTCACCACGCCCGCCCCCGTCTGCAGCTCGCCGAGGTAAATGTTTTCGGCCACGGTCAGCGGCGGGACAAGCATGATTTCCTGATAAATGGTAAATATGCCCAGGCCCGCCGCATCTCCCGGCTTGTTAATCTCGACCCGTTGCCCATCGATGATGATCTCGCCCGCATCCATCCGGTACGCGCCCGAAAGAATCTTGATCAGGGTCGATTTTCCGGCGCCGTTTTCGCCGACGAGGACATGCACCTCTCCCTTGCGCAGGTCGAAATCCACACGGTCGAGGGCGAGCACGCCAGGGAACTCTTTTGTGATAGAGCGCATCTCAAGAATGGCTTCGTTCTCCAAGATTGCCTCGCTATCCTTCGAAGGTGATGATGGTCTTTAACCGCGGCGTCAGATCAGCTTCGTCAAAAGCCTCTCCAATTTGAGCCAGGGGGTAATGGTGGGTGATGCCCTTTTCGACATCAAACGGCTGCTCCTTTAACTTGTTCAAGGTCTTGTGCATCCAGGCGACATTGGCCCCCGTGGTCCCTGTGATGGTCACTTCCCGGTAATGGATCGCCCGGCTGTTGATCCTGACCTGGGCATCCGACAGCGGCAATCCCCCGAAGTAATTCACCCGACCCTGGATGGCCGCCAGGTCAGGTGCCAGCTCATCCATTTCCTTGGCCGAACAGGCAACGATGACAACGTCCGCGCCCCTGCCCCCGGTGGCCTCGAAGAGGCTCGATTTCAAATCCGTTTTTCGCGAGTTGATGATCAGGTCGGGATTGCCTCGCCTGGAAAGCTGCCCCCAATCATCCCCGATCACCGAGACAATGACCTGGCCGACGTCGAAAGTACGCGCCCAGCCGCACATCAAATAGGTCACGGCGCCGCCGCCGATGATCAAGACTGAATCGCCCTCCTGTGGAGAACAGGCCGAGATGCCGCGGAAGGAGCAGGCGGAAATCTCGATCATCGCGCCGAGGTCGTTCGAAAAGTCCGTCGGCACGGGAACGACATTTCCCTGGTCGAAGGCAACTTTGGGGACCGCCATGTACTCGGCAAATCCACCGTCCACGCTGATCCCAAAGGCATCGTAACGGTCGCACAATTGGGTGTATCCCTTTTTGCATTCCCGGCATTCTCCGCAGCCGAAGTTGGGGGCCAGGGTCACTTTCTCACCCGATTTGTAGTGCGGATGGTTATTGTCCAGTTCAACGATCTCTGCGATGACCTCGTGCCCCAGGATGCGCGGGACTCCCGGCCGGATATGAAAATGCCCGTTGGAATAAATACGCTTATCCGTGCCGCACAATCCGGCCGCCAGGACCTTCAATAACGCCCCCCCGGGAGGCGTCTTGGGGATCGGAATTTTCTCCACCCGGATATCTTTTATTCCATAAAACCGTGCCGCCTGCACTTAAAGCCTCCTCAAACCCAGGGCGGCATCGATGTTCTTGGCACGCACACGGCACACTTCCTGGCCGAAATGCTGCCACAGGCGGACGCAGAGAATATCGATGATGGTTAACTGGACGATCCGCCAGGGGATCGATTTGGCGGCAAACAGCCTCTTGCTGGCGGTGATCACCAGCTTGATATCGGATGCCTCGGCCAGAGGTGATCCCGGGAAACTGGTGATACAGATTGTCTTAGCCCCCGCCTTTTTGGCGACCCGCTGGCTTTCCACCACTTCACGCGTCCGCCCGGAGTGGGAGATGGCGATGGTGGCATCCTCGGGGGTCAGCAAGGCACTGGTGACAAAAGCCATGTGGCTGGTGTAATGCTGGACCGGCAAGCCGACCCGCAGCAGGCGGTATTCCGCATCCTCGGCGATCACCCCCGAGCTGCCCTCCCCGTAAATGTTGATCCGCTTGGCTGCGACCAGCGCGTTGACTGCTTTTTCAACCTCGTCGCAATCCAGCTTGTCCGAAGCCTCGTAGAGCGTTTCGATGTTCGCGCGGGCCACCTTCTGCGCCACGGTGCAGATGTCATCGGAGATATCGATATCATCGTGGGGGCCGTTCCATTCACGTACGACCGGCTGGGAGGCCAGCTCGCGGGTCAGGATATGCCTGAATTCGCGGAAGCCGTTGGTGCCGAACTGACGGCAAAAACGGAAGATCGTGGCTTCGCTGACCTCGCAGTGCGTGGCGATTTCACTGATCGTCAACAGGGTGGCATTGTTGGCGTTCTGCAGGAACCAGTCCGCGATCCGCCTTTCGGTCGGCGAGAGATCATCGTAGCGGACGTGGATTTGATCCAGAATTCCCGAGTAGGTGTCGTGGTTCGATTCTTTACCGGAGTCTGTGCTCATAAAAAATTTTTTCATGAATGGGGATGTTTGAATAAAATATTTTACATAAATCATTATATATGAAAAAAATTTTTTGTCAATAAGGAATCGGGATAGACCCGTGATCGCCGCCCCTCGGAGGCCGGGGCCGGGTTTGAAATTCAACGAGAGCATTCCGGCCTGAACCGGCTTGCAACGGTCGATTGGTTCCGGGGCTGGGAAGCCGCCGCACACACCCCGGCCCCTTTGCCATACCCGACTTCGGATCGCCTGATTCCATGAGGCCTGAAATTCAAACGCATTGAACACGCAGGCTCAATACAGATATCATCCGGCGTGCAGGTTGTCGCGACGGTTACGAAAGTAATTTTTAGAAAAACGGGAATTCAGCGAAAGAAGCTCAAGCAGGCCGCCCCGGCTCAGGGACCAGTTGGATCACTCCCCGCCGGCCGTTGATCAGCCAGTCGGGGTCCTCGGCTTGCAGCGCCTCGGCCTGACCGGGCTGAAGACCGACCATGATCTCCCCCTTCAGGGTGCGCAGGGTGACGAACGGCGCGGGAAAATATGCGCAGACCTCTTCCATGCGCGTCGTGTGGGGCCAGCGGCGGTCGTCCAGCAGGCGCCGGTAGTTGACATCGCCCTTGAGCAGGACAAGCGCCGCCTGGGCCAGCCCTTCCCGCAGCTTCGCCGGCATCTGGCGGAACATCAGGCAGGTCGCCCAGAAGGGATCGGTTTCCAGGACCAGGCGGCCGTTGGCCAGGTCGCCGGCCAGCCGCCGCCCCCAGGCCTGCGTTGCCCCGCCGGGGGCTTTTTCCAACAGGTCGACGGTCAGGCGTGCATCCTTGGGCATGGCGTCCGAGACGAAAAAAGGCTGGTTCTTCAAGTGGAGATGGATCTCCTGCGCCCAGCCCTGGCGCAGGAAGAAGTCCACCAATGCCAGGTCGAAGAGCAGATCGCTGCCCACGTTGTCGCAGATGAAGTCGAGGCGCTGGACCCCTTTCGCAAGCACATCGTGCACCTGCCGGGTGTGGTCGATCAGGATGAGGTGGCGCTCCTGAGAGGCGGCCAGCCCGCCGCGCCCCTTTGCCTTGACGGTGAAGTTGCTCAGGTCGGCGCGGTTGCCCCACAGGCTGGAGTGCAGCAGGGCCTCGAAGCGCAAGTCGGGCTGCAGGTCCGAGACCTGCTCCCATTCGGCAGCCAGGCGCTGGATGTCGTCTTCTACTTGTTTACGCTTCTGCCTCTGGAACGGATCCTGCCCGCCTGCCTCGCCGGGCTGGAAGTAGCCAACCGCCTCGAGCAGCTTGCGGTAGAAAAAGGTCTCGGCGAAGTACCAGGGCACCTCAAGCCAGGTCCTGCCCGTGTAACCGGACAGGGCTGCGTTCCAGAAGGCGGCGTCCGGAACGGATTCGCGCAGCGGCTGCAGCGGGCGGGTGGTGATCTCATCCCGCAAGGCCTCGACCGCGGCCACGATCCCGGATGGGTAGGCGTTGTCCGCCAGTACCTGACGGATGATCTGCGGCTTGCGTTCCAGAATTGTTTGGCGCGCAAAAGAGCCGGGATCGGAGGTCATTAGGAAGGGGGGTAGGGATTGGTCGGACATGACAAAACTTTCGGGGATCACAGGCCGGATTATAAAAACTTCAGTCCCTTGCGCACGAACTCGTCGCCGTCGGGGCAAACATCATGAAAATGGCCTCGGCGAAGGGCGTATTCCTTGGGGCCGGTGTTGGTTCACCAACAGGATGGTTCCGCCGAATTGTGTTTCGGCCTGCGCCCCGAAGACGGCTCCCAGAGCACGAGGCTGCTGCCTGGGACGCCGGGCCGTTCTCGTGGGCGGGCAGGCCACCCAAACGGGCGGCTATGGCCAGCCAATTCTTGCTATAAGTTTCTGTTTATTCAGGCAACGATTTCATGCAGTAAAAATAGGTGATCTTGGTATAAATGGCTATGCCCTTTTTCGGTTAGAAGGGCGTTGGTGCATGAATCGGTTGATAGGATTTGAACAGGCAAAGTACGACCCGAAAGAGCAATCGGTCAAGCGATCTTGTAACTCTGCGGCATACCCAAATGCGTCATTGTGTTGAGAGCTGCACAACGGATCATCGCCTGGTTTGTTTGAGTTTCGATCAGGCGCGTGGAAAGTTGGCCGCCGAAGATGGTTTTATAGCGGAACATGGCGGTTTCCGCCAGGGAGCGACCATGATAGCCGGAATCATTTTTCCAGGCGGCACGTCCGTATTTGCGAATGTAGCGCAAGTTCTCATCTCGTTTGAGACGTTCTGTTTTTGAATTACCATGTTGCCAGATGCGCGCATTCCTGCGCGGTGGGATCAACACTCTGGCTGAAGGTGCATATTGGTTGAGGCTCTTGTACATACGCCGTTTGTCGTAAATGCCATCTGCGGCAAGGCTGTCAATGGGTTGTTCGATTTGCATGAGCATAGCTTCCGCCATGGCCTCATCACTGACCCCGGCTTCGGTCAGTTCGGCGGCTTGAATTTCGCCGCTGTGGCGATCCAGAGTGAGATGGAGTTTCTGCCAGATTCGCCGCTTCGATTTGCCATGCGTTCGCACTTTCCATTCTCCTTCACCGTAGATCTTGAGCCCAGTGCTGTCCATGACCAGATCCAGGTGTCCGTTGGCTCGCCTGGGCAAACGAACTTTCAGCGTTCTTCCACGTCTCGATAAGGTCGTGTGATCTGGAACAGGCAAGGCGATCTTGAGCAATCCAAACAATGAACTTGCGAACCCTTCAGTAGCCCGGTTGGGCAAGTGAAATACATTTTTCAAGGTCAGCATGATCTCAATCGCCTGGGCACTGTAATCAAACTGACTGCCTCGTTGCAAAGGACCCTGGTAAAACCATGCCTTTTCAAAGCCATCCGCTATCCAAACTGTCAAGGAACCGCGTCGTACCAGTGCACGGTCGTATTCCGACCAGTTCCGAACACGGTATAATTCTTTCTGGCGTGAGCGTGTCTTCTTTGTGTTAGGCATAACCGAAGATTATACGTCTCACGCCACTTTCTATTCATGCACCAACGCCGGTTAGAAGTATAAATCTTCCAACGACTTGTTCACGCCAGGCGCGCCGAACAAAGATTAATGACGTGTGCGCATGGTTTTGCTGAGGTCCCTGACTGCCTTGCGGTCAAGCTCATTGATCTTTCCAGCCTGTAACGCCAGCAATATTGAACGGGCGCTCATTTCCAATAATTCGACTTTCATCAGGGTTTCTTTGATCCCTTCCCGGCTCATCGTCACCCGACCATGGTTCCGCATGATAAAAATATCATACTTGTTTAAAAACGGTTTGAAGTTGCGGGCCAATTTTTTGGTCAATGGTTCTGCATTAGGCACAACTGGAACCGGACCGACCTCAGTGGTTGTTTCTGAATATAATGGCCGCATCAACCAGTCATTCCCTTTGGAAATTCCTATCGCACAAACGGCGTGTGGGTGTCAATGAATGAATGAAGGATACGTTGTCTTCCCGCATGTGGAAGAACTTGATATACATGGGCGTTTCCCCACTAGGCTGGCGTCTACCTTCGACCACCTTCCCCTCCAGATCGATAAAAACCAAATCTTCCGGAAGGATGTCTGCCTTATTTATTTTCGTGGGCGTAATCAGCAGCAAGTCCTCTTCTAATTTCCAGGCTATATTCCCTCCGCAACTGGTCACATAAAGGTCGGATGCCAGTTTACCACAAGCCGCGACAAATATTTCAACCTGGCAGAGTGCTTTTCAACTAGTTTCATTCGAATTTCTCCTGATACAAGGTCTTCCTGTAAAAATTTAAACGGTTAAGAGAGCCGCGGAGCATTTTCCTCCTCTAATATCGCGGGTTAATCAATCAAAGAATATGAGACCTCGGTCATCACCTGATCAATTTTAACAGCCGCATATAGGCTTGATTCCATTCGTTCGATCCCCCTGGCTGGTACTCTGAAGGCGGGAAAGATCTGCGTACCAGATTCCGGGCGCGTTCCAATTATTCAATTTGTCACTTCGGCAGTCAACCATCGTTCAGCCGACCGCCGAAGTGACATTCTAAACATGCTTAGATTTGGAAGGCGGGAGCCTTAGAAGTTATAGTTATCGATATTGTCCTTGTTGAAGATCGTCGGAGGGCCAAGCAGCACCGAACCGTCCTGAGCAATCGTATAACTGCCGAGCTTACCGGCCGTGAAGGTATCGCCGGGCTGGCCTTTAATCTGACCCGAGGCGATCGCATTGAGCGTGTAGATGGTCAGATAGCCGAGGTTCGGCACATCCCAAAGTGCGAACTCGGGGATGAGGCCGCCCTTAACATAGTCGCGTAACTGATTCGGGGTGCCCAGGCCGGTGACAAGCACCTTGCCGGTCATGCTTTGATCCTTGACCGCACGGGCAGCTGCGGCGATGCCAACGGAGGTGGGTGCGACGATGACCTTCAGGTCAGGATATGTTTTCATCAGGGCCAGGGCCTGGTTGTAGCTGGTGGTGTCATCGTCATTTCCATAGACAGTGGTGACGAGGTTGAGCTTGGCGTATTCAGGCTTCGCCAGTTCGGTCTTCATGACCGCGATCCAGGCATTCTGGTTCGGGGCCTGGGCCGTGGCGCTGAGGATGGCAATCTTGCCGCCATCAGGGCCAGTCAGGTCAAGAGCCATCTTGACGTTGACGGCACCAATGCCCTGCACATCGGCCTGGTTGATGAAGACCTGTGTACCGCCTTTAGCAATATTTGAGTCCCAGGTCACAACCGGAATGCCGGCAGCTATGGCGGCCTGGCCGGTTGGGACCAGGGCGTCCGCATCGTCGGCCGAAATCGCCAGGCCGTTGACCTTCTGGGCGATGAGGGAATCAAGCATGGTGATCTGCGCCGTGGCGTCTGCGGTCGTCGGACCCTGATAGAGGACGGTCACGCCCAGTTCCTTGGCTGCCAGTTGTGCCCCCGAGTTGGCTGCGTCGAAGTAGGGGTTGCCCAGGTTTTTAGGCACCAATACATAGGTCAAGGGAGCCTTGGCAGGCGCGACGGTGGGAGCTTCGGTGGCGGCCGGAGCCTGAGTCGCCGGGGGCGCGGCAGGGGTCGGCGTGGCAGCCGTGCCGCAGGCACTCAACAGCATGCCAATCGCTGCAACCGCCGCCAGGACAGTGTAAAACGTGTTGCGCTTCATAACTTCCTCCTTCTAAGGAATTGTTCAAGCCAACAGGTACGCACCTGTTGTAACTTGCCAGGAATGATCACGCTTGGTTACACGGCTGCAAGCACCGGCGCGCGTGACCAGTAAAAGAAAAAGAAAAAGGCGGCAAAAATTAGGATCACTACGATCGCCAGCACGACCATCCGCCAGCTCAGTCTCACGCCACCGGCGGAAATGGTGCGGGCCGCCGACGCGAGCAAGATCGATACGATGAGCAACGAGCCGATGGCAATGCTCTGTACCTGGTCCTGAACGTTCTTGAGCCCCATGCCGAAGCGCATCAAGCCAATCAACACCAGCGACAGGACTGCACCTGGCATCGTTCCAATACCGCCCAAGATGTCCACACCTCCGAGTACAGCCGCCGTGATCACTGCAAGCTCCAAACCAGTGCCGATATCCGGGCGGGTGCTGCCAAAGCGGGCCGCCAAAACCAAACCTGCCAGGGCAGACATGAATCCCGATAAGGTAAAGATGATCAATTTGATGCGCGCCACAGGCACGCCCGCATAGATACTTGCGCTCTCGTTGTTTCCGATCGCAAATAAATATCGCCCGAATGTAGTTCTGTGCAATACCAGGCCAAATATCACTGCTAGGACAACAAATAAACACACGGAAAATGGGACGAGGGTGCCAGGAAGCTTTCCCTGTCCAAGATAAGTAAACGCGGACGGGTAGCCGCGGCCAGCCTGGTCACCCAGCAAAACATACGCCACACCTCGATAAAAAGCATATGTCCCGAGTGTTGCCACCAGGGCGGGAAGCTTCACCCGTGCGACGAGAAAACCGTTGAGCAAGCCCCCAAGCGTGCCTAGGGCCAGGGCCACAATAGCCGCAATCCAGATGTTTACATGCAGGTTCCACAACACGGCCATGAACGAGGCGCACATCCCCAGATTGGACGCCACCGAAAGATCGATATTCCCGGTGATGATTATGAATACCATCGGTAGCATCATCAAGCCCAGCTCCATGAAGTCGGCTGAAGTGCGCGACAGGTTTTGGGCATTCAAGAAATAAGGGGACAGCCGGCTATTAATCACAACCGCAACCACGACCAGTGCTACCAACATCCATTCCCAGCGCTGGAAACGAGCCAGGAAAGATTTCCGTGGCGCGGTAGCGCTAATCAGATTGACCGACTGAGGTCCGACAATGGATTGGACGGATGGCTCTTTCATTTGAGCTTATTCCTCTGCATACCGCGCATGATCAGGGTATCGGATACAACCGCCATCAGGATGAGCAACCCCTGCGCGGCCTGCTCCCAGAATGGAGAAATGCGTACCAGGGTAACCGCGTTGTTGATCATTCCCAGCAGGAGTGCCCCCAAGAGCACACCCGGCACGGTTCCGACACCACCGCTGATGCTTACGCCCCCCACGATGGAAGCGGCTACGGTTTGAAGCTCGAAGCCAAGAGCAGTATTGGTCTGTGAGGATTCAAATCGGGACGCCCAGAGCACACCGGCCAATCCACAAGCAATTCCACTGAGCACATAGACCAGAAAGATGATGCGTTGTTTGCGGATGCCCACGTATTGGGCGGCATCCGGGTTACTGCCCACGGCATAAATGTCGCGCCCGGTGCGGGTATAGTTCAAGAAGTAATAAACAATGATGGCGACGATGATTGCAAAGATAATTATGTTGGGAATGCCCAGCGGCGTCCCTTTAGATAGCAATTTAAAGTTATTCGGCAATTGGTAGGGGGGGATCCAATACCCCTTGCTATATAAAAAAACCATCCCTCTGTAGATACTCAGTGTGCCGAGGGTTGCGATGATGGGAGGAACATTTCCAAGGGTAATAATCAGACCGTTGAATGTTCCCAGCACGGCGCCAAGTGCCATACCGAGCAACACAACCACTACCATGGGAATGCTCGGATTGGCTTTGATCGTATAGGCCACCATCATGGCGACCAAGCCGATGGCAGAGCCAACAGACAGGTCAATGCCATGGGTAAGGATGACCATCGTTTGCGCCAGCGCCACGATCACCAGGATAGAGATATCCAACAGGATGTCTTTAAAATTCCCGACCGTCAAAAAAACATGAGCACGCAAACTGACAACAATGGCTAGGATCAATATAAAAATGATGATTCCGGCCTCGCGGAAACGGGCCAGCGTCCAGAGCAGATTCGTTCGGGTAGCGGGGGGAATCTTGACGGTCACAGCAGCCTTCCTGTTGTCACAGCCTGCGTGGCGGCGGAGATGATTTTCTCTTGCGTGGCTTCGGCACGGGTAAAGTGCCCGGTCATCTGACCTTCATGCATCACGATAATGCGATCACTCATCCCCAGCACTTCAGGGAGTTCGGATGAAATCATCAAGATTGCGATCCCTTCTGCAGCCAGCTTGCTCATCAAGGCGTGTACTGCGGCTTTCGTGCCGACGTCGATGCCGCGCGTAGGCTCATCAAGGATGAGAATGCGCGGCTTCGTGGAAAGCCATTTTGCCAATACCACCTTCTGTTGGTTGCCGCCCGAAAGGGTACGGGTGATCTGCCAGATCGTATTTGCGCGTACTTCCATTTGTCGAGCAGCAGTGAAGGCAGCTGCGCGCTCGGCTTTATCGAGCAGCCAGCCCCGGCGCGCATATTCCTTCAGAATCGGAAGGCTGATATTGGAAGTGATATTCATGGCAGAGATCAAGCCATTGATCTGGCGATCTTCGGGGACGTACGCCAGCCCGAGGCTGATCGCCTGCTGAGGCGATGTAATCTCCACCTGCCGGCCTTCAACTTGGATCGTGCCACTGGTCGGCGGTACTACGCCGAAAATCGCGCGCGCCACATCCGTACGTCCCGCGCCGACCAGCCCCGCCATGCCCAATATTTCTCCTCTGCGTAATTCAAAGCTGATGCCTTCAAATATACCGGTATGGGTCAGATTCTCCACCTTAAGTGCAATTTCTCCGGGTTGAACTTCCTGCTTGGGGAAAAGGTTGGAAATCGTGCGCCCTACCATCAGACGGACTAACTCGTCGCGGCTCACATCCTTAACCAGGCGGGTGTCGACATAAGAACCATCCCTCAAGACGGTGACGCGGTCGGCCACTTCGAAAAGCTCTTCGAGGCGGTGTGAAATGAAAATGATCGCTGCCCCCTCGTCGCGGAGACGACGCACCAATCCAAATAATTCGGCAACTTCGTTAAGTGTAAGGGATGAAGTTGGTTCATCCATAATGAGAATGCGCGCATTCAAGGAAAAGGCGCGTGCAATTTCAACGCTTTGCATTTGCGCGATGCTCAGGTTGCGCGTTTTTGTCCTCAAGTCGAGATGCACCCCCAGCGAAGTGAGCAAGCGATCCGCCTCGCTGTACAGTTTGCGCCAATCAATACGCCCTCCAGCGATAATCGGTTGTCTCCCGAGAAATATATTTTCCGCAACATTTAGATCCGGACAAAGGCTGAGCTCCTGGTAAATTGCCGCGATCCCTGCCTGGCGCGATTGGAGCGGGTCGTTGAAATGAACGCGTTTGTCATTCAGATAAATTTCTCCCCCGTCGGGTTGGTAAACACCGGTGATCACCTTGATCAGCGTAGATTTCCCCGCGCCGTTCTCACCCAAAAGTGCATGCACCTCGCCGGGAAGCAGTTCAAATGACACCCCATGCAGCACCTCGACCCCTGCGAAGCGCTTCGAAATGTTTGCTAATCGAAGGATGTGTTCGCTCACAACCATGGCCTCTCAAGCAATTTTCGTAGGAAGTACACTGTCTCCGCATAAAGTTAGCTGGACACCCGCGCTTCGAAAACGGTCAATCCATTCCTGGCTCAAACCGGCGTCGGTAAATAATTGATCGATCTGCTCCAATCGCGCAAACGAGGTCAGGTCCTCATTCCCGATCTTGGTCGAGTCAACTAGGGCGATGACCTGACGCGCCGATTCGATCGCTTTGCGTTTAAGCTGCGCCTCATCCAGATGAACTTCGGTCAAGCCGCGTGCAATACTCAGGCCACTGCAAGATACGAAGGCTTTTTGGATGTGTAATTCCTCAATGATCTGCTCACTCAGCAGTCCCGTAACCGAGGATCCTTCCGGGATCAAGACCCCCCCCAATAGGATGACTGAATTGGTTGGGTCTTGAGCAAGCCAGCGGGCTACATCGATCCCATTTGTAACAACTCGCAACCGTCTTCGATCCTGGAGTGCCTGGGCGAAGTAATAAATCGTGCTGCTGGCATCCAAAAGGATAGAATCCCCATCATGAACCAATTCTGCGGCTCTACGGCCAATCGCCTTCTTAGCGGCGACATTCTGTTGAAAATGTGTGGAAATATTTCTGCTTTGGAACTGGATCTGCTCATTAAGTACTGCTCCCCCATGCACCCGAATCAACCGTCCTTCCGCCTCCAGTGCATCTAAATCATTGCGAACCGTCCCCTGGGAAACCCTCAAGGTGACGCTCAATTCTGGCACGTGCAAACCTGGTTGCGAGCGCAGAATTTCCAAAAGAGACTGGCGACGTTCGTATGTTTTCAACGCCGATGCCTATTGTTGTTTTGTTTTTATTATTGTGAAATCAACAATAATATGATAATATTTTTGTTGATTCTTGTCAAGGATCAAGCGATTCGACAAAAGGCGATCTCGGGAATATCATCCACTACGAGTTCTTGCCCCAACCGGGCATATAGCCGGGCGTAGGATGCTGGTGAACTCATGGGAGGGTTTTGCATCCGGGATGCCGAAGAGCCAGACGTTACTTTAGGGGCATCCGCCGAAACCCTGGCCTGCGCAGTATGATTCCCAAGCATCATAAAAATGTCCTGCCTGAAACATGAATTATTATTATGCCTGCGATCACTCCTCGTGAACACATTGGGCAAAGTATCCTGCACAACCGACCAGATCGGGCACTTATATCAGCATTATTATTTTCTACGGGGTTGTTACAGCGGCCCGCAGACAATTTGAGGCTTACCGCTGGGTGCAGACGGCGGCCGGATATCTGAAAGTCGTCTCCGTTTTGACGATCTGGTAGAATCAGCAGGGGCGGGTCATGACGATGGGTGAGGCTGGAATACCTCTTGGGGTGGGCGAGGGTTTGAGTATTGACAAGATCCGGGTGATTTGTAAAATAATGAGGGTCAAGCAGGACATTTTCTAAGGACAGCTTTCATGAACCAAACATCAGAATCCCGAATTCAATCTGCTTATACAATAGCCAAAGAACGCTATGCCGCCCTGGGCGTGGATCCGGATGCCGCCCTCGCCAGGCTTGAGTCGATCCCCATCCGCCTGCACTGCTGGCAGGGGGATGACGTAGGCGGTTTTGAAAACCGTGCCAATGAACTGACTGGCGGCATCGCCGTCACCGGCAACTATCCAGGCAAGGCTCGCAACGCCGACGAACTGCGCCGCGACCTGGACATGGCCTACCGGCTTCTGCCCGGTAGACACCGCCTGAACCTGCATGCCATCTATTTGGAGGCGGACAAAAAGGTCGAACGGAACCAGATCGAGCCGGCTCATTTCTCGGCTTGGGTGGACTGGGCAAAAGCAAACGACCACGGCCTGGATTTCAACCCGACCTGCTTCTCCCATCCCTTTGCGGCGGACGGTTTCACGCTCTCCCATCGGGACCCGGCCATCCGCCATTTCTGGGTGGAACATTGCATTGCCTGCCGCAAGATCGGTGCTTATTTTGGGCGACAGCTTGGCACTCCGGCCGTGACGAACATCTGGATCCCGGATGGCTTCAAGGACACCCCTGCCGACCGCCAGACGCCACGTCGCCTGCTGCTCGAATCCCTGGATGCCATCCTGGCCGAAAAGATCGACCCGCACCTCAATTTGGACGCGGTCGAGCCCAAACTCTTTGGCCTTGGCTCGGAAAGTTACGTCACCGGTTCGATGGAGTTCTATCTGGCCTATGCCCTGACCCGGAAGATCCTGTTGACCCTCGACAGCGGACATTTCCATCCCACCGAGAGCATTGCCGATAAGATCCCTTCCCTCATGTTCTACCTGGAAGGGCTTCTGCTGCATGTCAGCCGGGGCGTGCGCTGGGACAGCGACCACGTAGTGACCTTCACTGATGACCTGCGGGCCATTGCCCGGGAAGCCGTCCGCAGCCAGGCGTTGGAACGCATTCACATCGGCCTGGATTATTTCGATGCCAGTATCAACCGTATTGCAGCCTGGGTGATTGGGGCGCGCAGCACCTTGCGGGCGTTGCTCCTGGCGCTGCTTGAGCCAGTCGAGAGGCTCGATGAATATGAAAGAAAAGGGAATTTTTCCAGCCGCCTGGCCTTGCAGGAGGAATTGAAATCCATGCCGCTCGGCGCCGTATGGGATGCCTATTGCGCCCGCAAGGGTGTTCCCCTGGGCATGGACTTTATGGCCGAGATCAAAGGCTACGAGAAACGCGAACTGGCAGGCAGGGAATGATCTGACGGTCGTCAACTTCTAGGCTAACCTGACTGTCTGACCGACGGAAGCGAAGGTCATCCCAACCACCAGCCTGCGAGGATTCCCGCAGGCTGGTGGTTGAATTCCCGGTTCTGCTCGTTTTCCACTTCGATGGGGATTGGCAAGGGAGGCAGAGTCTGGTCAGGTCTGGTTGCGCAACTTAGCGGGAATGAAGTCGGGGCAGCAGGTCGCCCAGCTGGCGCAGCACGTAGTTCGGCTGGATGGACGAGGTTGCCAGGGCGGACTCGGGGGTCGCGCCGGTCAGCATCAGCGCGGTGGACATGCCCGCCTCCTCGCCCATATGCACGTCGGTCTCCAACCGATCGCCGGTCATCAGGCAATCAGCGGGCGGGAGGTCCATCAGGTTCAGGGCGGCTTCGATCATATAGTGGGACGGCTTGCCGACCACGGCTTCGACCCGAGTGTTGGTACATGCCTCGATGGCGGCGATGATGGCGGCGCAGTCGGGCTCGCCGCCCGCCGGGACCGGGCAGTAGCGGTCGGGATTGGTGGCGAAGAAGCGCGCCCCGCCGCGGATGGCGTCGAAGGCGATCTGCAGCTTGCGGTAGACGAAGGTGCGGTCGAAGCTGGCGATCACCGCCTCGACCCGCTTGGGATCATCGGTCAGCTCGAACCCGGCGGAGCGCAGCGCGGCGCACAGCGGCTCCTCGCCGACAACGAACAGGCGGGCGCCCGGCATGCGCTGGCGCAGGAAATCCACCATCACCTGCGTGGAGGTCAGGATATCCTCCACGGGGGTCGGCACGCCCAGACGGGTCAGCTTGGCAGCATATTCTTCCCCGGGGTGGGTGGGGTTGTTGGAAATGAAAAGGATGCGGGCGCCGTGGCGACGCAGCGCTGCCAGGGTCTCGCCCGCCGTGGGGAGCAGGGCCTCCCCCAGGTAGACCGTCCCGTCCAGGTCGAAAATGTAGCCGGAGAAGAACCGATCGGGGGTGCGCATGCCGCTCAATGCATCTCCTGTCCGCCGGTGACGTTGATCGCCTGGCCGGTCATGTAGCTGGATTGGTCCGAGGCCAGGAAGACCACCACGTTGCACACGTCCTCGTATGTGCAGCCGCGCTTCATCGGCACCTGGTCGACGTATATCTTGCGGATTTCCTCCTCGCTGACGCCCCGGTTGCGGGCGTACTGTTTGAAGAGGGAGTTGGGGCCTTCCGTCCACAGCGGCGAATCGAGCAGGTTGCCGGGACAGATGGCGTTGACGCGCACGCCGAACTCGGCCAGCTCGAGGGCGATGCTCTGGGTCAGGCCGATGCCGCCGAACTTGGAGGCGGCGTAGGCGGAGTTCTTGAAGCTGCCCTTCTTGCCGGACTTCGAGTTGATTTCGATGATTACGCCGCTTTTCTGTGCCTTCATGACCCGGGCAGCATGCTTGGCGGTCAGGAAGTAGCCGAACAGGTTGACGTCGATCACGGCGCGCCACTTCTCCGCCGGGAACTCGGTGACCTCCTCGGCGATCAGGATGCCGGCGTTTGAAACCAGGAGGTCGAGGCGGCCGAACTCCTGCACGGCACGCTTCACCAGCGCCTCGACCTGGGCCTCGTCGGTCACATCCGCCTCGACGGCGAGCAGTCGCCGGCCGCTAGCGGCGGCAATGTCCCGGGCGGTCCCGGCCGCCTTGGCCTCATTCAGGTCGGCGATGACGACGTGGCAGCCCTCGTTCGCCAGGCGGGCGCAGATGGCTGCTCCTAATCCCTGAGCCCCGCCGGTCACCAGGGCAATACGATCTTGAAGGATTTTGTCCATCATACGAGTCCCATCCAGAATTTTTCCTCACCCCTTCTCCCTCTCCGGATGGGAAAGAGGCAGGGGTGAGGAAGTAATAGTACCAAAAGCCAAATTTATTTCCCGGCGATGAAGTCTTCTGTCTTCTGGCGGGCGATGTCGTCCGTGTACTGCTCGGCTGGCGACTTCATGAAGTATGAGGAGGGGGCCAGCAGCGCGCCGGAGATACCGCGGTCCAGGGCCAGCTTGGCGCAGCGCACGGCGTCGATGACCACACCGGCCGAGTTGGGGCTGTCCCAGACCTCCAGCTTGCACTCCAGGTTCAGGGGCACGTTGCCGAAAGTGGTGCCTTCCATCCGGATGTAGCAAAACTTGCGGTCGGTCAGCCACGGCACATAGTCCGACGGTCCGACGTGGATGTCGTCGTGGTTCATCTCGAAACCCAGCATGGAGGTGACCGCCTGGGTCTTGGAGATCTTTTTCGACTCCAGCCGCTCGCGCTCCAGCATGTTGTAGAAATCCATGTTGCCGCCGAAGTTCAGCTGGTAGGTGTGGTCCAGGTGCACGCCGCGCTCGCGGAACAGGGTGGTCAGGACGCGGTGGGTGATGGTGGCGCCGACCTGGCTCTTGATGTCGTCGCCGATGATCGGCAGGCCGCGCTCGGCGAAGCGCTGCTGCCAGTAAGGCTGGGAGGCGATGAAGACCGGGATGCAGTTGACGAACCCGCAACCGGCTTCCAGCACCTGCTCCACGTACCACTTGGTCGCCATCTCCGAGCCGACCGGCAGGTAGCTGACCACCACGTCGGTCTGGGTGTCCTTCAGGATCTTGACGATGTCCGCCGTGGGGCCGGGGGCCTTCTTGACCACCGTGCTGAGGTACTTGCCCAGCCCGTCGTGGGTCATGCCGCGCTCGACCTTGACGCCCAGCTTGGGAACGTCGGCGAACTTGATCGTGTTGTTGGGGAAGGCGAAGATCGCCTCGGCCAGGTCCAGGCCGACCTTGGTGTCGACCACGTCGAAGGCGGCGGAGAACTCGATGTCGCGGATGTGATACCCGCCCAGGTTGACGTGCATCAGTCCGGGCACGGTATCCTTCGCCTTGGCGTTCTTGTAGAACTCGACGCCCTGCACCAGCGAGGAGGCGCAGTTGCCCGCGCCGACGATTGCCACACGTACTTTCTTGCTGGATTGCTTTGCCATATGATTTTCTCTCCTTGTTATGATGAATTGATAACTACGTTTGTTTTGCGAACAGGATGTGAATTAACCCTACGGCAGCATCTGCCGCAAGAATTCCTCTTCGGCCGCGTTGGTCCACTCGCCGCGGGGATCCAGCCGGGCGTGGACGCTGGGCAGCTTTTCCTTGAGTTCCGCCAGCGCCGTCAGGGGAAATTCCCTGATGTTAGGATAGATGACCACCTTCCCGGCCAGGGTGGCCTCCTTGACGGCCTTCAGCCCGTCGATGGCGGCGCTCAACGAGCCGACGGCGGCCACCGAGCGGTTGGGCGACAGCTCGCCCGAGTTGGTCTTGGCCAGGACCAGCTCGAAGTCGCTCATCAGCGAGGCCGAATGTCCGATGAGGCGCGTACCCTGGAGATAGGCGCCGTTCAGGTCCAGGCTGGCCAGAGTCCCGCGCGCCACCCCGGCAAACACGTTCATCACCCCTCCGGGGGCCAGGGATTCGCCGGCATCCGTGATGGCGGCCGGGACGGGGGCCAGCACGACGATGTCGTCGAACCCGGCCTGGCGCAGGTTGGCTGTCTTGGCCTCGTACTCGGCCGCCTTCGTCGGGTTGAGGCAGATGAACTGGATACCTTTGGCCTTGGCTTGTTCACCGAAGGCGTCGCACAGCTCGCCCAGGCGCATGTCGTTCACATCGGTGCAGACGATGACCCCCGGCGGGTCGATGAACTCGATGGCGCGCTGGACGTGCATGCGCCCCATCGGGCCGCCGGCGCCGACGAACCAGGCGCGCCCGCCGGGCTTGAGGTTCGAGCGCACCGGCACGTCGCGATAGGCCGCGGCGACGTCGCTCCTGGTCGTGCCCACGTAGACCCAGCGGTGGTAGTGGATGCGCCCGACGTCCACATTGACCTTGCGCTCGAGGGGCGCCTGGGCGAGGAGCGCCATCACGCCAAACTGCCCCAGGTGCGGGCTGACCTGCTCGATCAGGCCGGCGTTCGCCCCCAGCAGCACGATGTCGTCGACGAACTCGACCGGGCAGGCAGCAGGATCGGGCACCTCGACGACTTCGATGCCCAGTTCGCCGGCGCGCTGCTTCAGCCATCCGGCGAACGCGGCAGGGACGGTGGTGAGCAGCAGGCGGGCGGGGTGGGAGGCGGCGTCGAACCCGGAGCTGATCGTGTAATCCGCCTCTCTTCCCGCGCCGATGATCCAGGTCGTGCCGCCGTCCTTCAGGCCGGTGCGATATTTCAGGGCGTAGGCCGCCACCACGCAGGCCCAGGGTTCGGTCAGGGCGATCTCGGCGTAGCCCTTGTCGTCGCGCACCTTGATCAGGTTGTTCCCCAAATCGCTGGCATAGATTTCGGGGCCGATCACGCTGTATTGCGAGAGGCCGCCCTGGTACCAGTAGCCGTAGGCGTAGGTCTTGCCCTTGATCACGATGTCGGTCTCCAGCGTCAGCCGGTTACCGATCTGGTACCGGCCGCGCAGGTCTTTACCCACCCCGATGACGGTCATGGAGACCTCGTGGCCCAGCACCACGGGCTCCTTCTGCATGTCGCGGAAGATGCGCGGGTGGCTCTGGCCTTGGGTGATGACCTTGACGTCGGAGAAACACAGGCCGCAGGCATCGTGCCGGATGAGCAGCTCGTCGGGACCATACGGCGGCATGGGGGCGGCCACCGGCTGCCCGTCGCGGCCCATATTTTCCAGGCCGGCGCCGTACAACGGCCAGAGTTTATTGTTGGCTGGCAGCGGGGTGGTCCCGCTGCGGTAGAGCTTGAGTTTATCGGTCATCGAAATACCTATCTTGTAAAGAATTATCCACAAAGGACAGTAAGGTCATGGGTTTTTAGAACGTCAAGGTCAGCAGGGCAGACGGTGTTGTTATTCCGCCGGCTTGCTTTAATCTGGAGATCCCGGCTTCTCCCGGCGGAACCCGGCGGCCAATCTCGACGTAGAAGGCGTTGCGTTCGGCGCGTGACGGCAGGTGCCTCCGGGCCCAGTCGCTCTGGTAGCCCAGCCCCAGCGCCCGCTGCAGGATGGTGTGGCCGTAGATGAAGTCCGCGCCCTCCAGGAAGGCCCGGCGCACGGGCGCCAGCTCGGGGGCGTCGAAATCGTCGACCCGCTTCTGGCCGGGGGCGTTCATCTCGGTGCCGACGTTCAGGGGCAGGTCGAGTTTTTGGGACAGGGCCACGACCTCGTATAACTTCTGCACCTTGAGACGGCGCGTCTCGGGGTCGGGGATGTTCCAGTTGCGGTCCGGGATGATGTTGAGGGCGACGACTCCTTCGGCGATCAGCAGCTCGAGCAGCTCCGCCTCGGCCTGCTCGCCGGGGGAGGTGCCGTCCAGCCAGGCGGCGCAGGGCAGCGCCCCGCAGGCGACGATCAGCCGGTTGACTTGCTCCACCGTCGGGAAGGACTCCGGACCGGGTTGGGCGTACCCGACCCCGCCACGCTTCATCAGTTTTGCGCGGACCGTGTTCTGGAACATGGTTGTGTTCCCGATCTGGGCGGTGACCTGCTCAGGCGTCAACTGGAGCTTCTCGGCCCAGAAGGGAACCGGCTCTGGGAAGCGTTTGGCAGCGGCCCGCAGGTAAGCGGCCAGTATGTGGCGCTCGGTGGCGTTACCGGCCGGGGTGAGGGGGAGCACGTCCCGCTCGAAGTCCACGTTCACCGGTGATAGGTGGGCGTTAATGCGCTCCACCATGGTGCGGTTGCGCCTTTCGGCCCGCTGGCGCATGTCCGCCAGAATGGGAGCGACCTCGGCCGGGGCCTGGCTCGAGGGAAAGCCGATGCCCATGTGGTAGAGCACACCGGGCTCGCCGGGTGAGTTGATCTCGCGATCGGAAAATTCAGGGATGCAGACGCGTGTCTCCATGCCGGCCGAGCCGCGCACGCCCAAGTGCTCGCAGGCGCCCAGGAACTCATCCACACCGTTGAGCACGTCGAAGTCGACGATGCCCACTGCCCGGAAGCCGCGCTGGCGAGCCAGCCAGGCCAGCCCGGAAGGGGAGTAACCATAGGCGTTGAAAGAGAAGAAGGTATGGCAATGCAGGTTCACGGCCTCTTGGACGCCAGCGGGAGGGCCGGCGCGGGAGACCAATGCCTCCAGGGCTTGTGCCCGACTGGCGGGTGAGAAGTCGTTGAGTTGGGCTTCCAGTTGGCCGATCGTTTCCACGGCGGCTTTCTAGTCGAAATACAAGGCTTCCAGCGACTGGTTGACTCCCGGGGCGCCCATCAACGGCAGGTCGCGCGTGCGCATGGTGTTGCTCAAATCTCGCACGGCCTGGCGGTCCAGCTCCTCGATCCTGCCGGCTTGCAGGGCCAGGATCACCGACTGGGCGGTCATCTCCAGCACCTCGACGTTCATCAGGGTCCAGCCGATCCCGAGGCGTGACATGCTGACCAGGCCGTGGTTCTTCATCAGGAAGCTGTTATAGCGCGGCAGGAACGGCTCGAAGTTTTTGGCCAGTTTCTCCGTGAGCGGCTCGCCGTAAGGGACGACCGGCACAGGGCCGATTTCCGTGGTGGCCTCGGGGTAGAGCGGGCGCATCAGCCAATTCTTGCCCCTGGTGATGGCCAGGGCACAGGCGGCTGGCGGGTGGCAGTGGATTACTGAGACGATGTCGGGGCGCAGTTTAAAAAATGTGAGGTACATGGGCATCTCGCCGGTCGGGCGGCGGGTGCCTTCCAGCGTTTTTCCCTGCAGATCGATGAAGACCACGTCCGCGGGACGGACGTCACCCTTGTTGACCTGGGTCGGGGTGATCAGCAACAGATCGTCTTCCAGCTTCCAGGCCAGGTTGCCGCCGTAGCCGGTCACGTACATGTTCTGGGACAGCTTGGCACACACACTGATGAACTGGTCGACTTCCGTTGCATACTTCTTCAGGTAGCTCATGCTGGCTTTTCCTTTTTGCTATCGAACCGGACGCCTCCGGAGCGTTACATCTTGGCAAGCAAGATTTTAGAAAATGCTCTGCTGGATATTGAACGCCTGGCAGATGGCGCGGATCTCGTCCGCGCTCAGGCCCTGGCCGTGGCCTCCGGCCACCAGGTCCAGGTACTCGTAACTGGCGGCCGTCTCGGCGTATTCGATGCGGTCGGAGGCGCGTTTGACGGAGGTGTCGGAGCGGGCCACGACGCCGTGCTTGGCCCAGACGATCACCCGGTGCTGATGCAGCATCTTGAGCGTGGCGGACATCAAGGCCTGCGAGCCGGGTATGTTGAAGGGCACGAAGCCGACCCCTTCCGGCAGGTTGATGATTGTCTCCGGCTGCCAGCGCAGCAGATGCTGGTTGAGATACGTCTGGTCCTGGTAGCGCGAGACGTGGCTCAGGTAGGTCAGGTGACGCGGCTGGGCGTGAATCACGGCGTGGAAGTTGGTGCCCGAGCTGGCAATCTGGTCACAGTGGACGGCCAGGTGCGAGTTCAGCTCGCTGGTCAGGTTGGCAAACAGACGTTTGGGGGAGGTGAAGAGCTGCCCCGTCTTGCCATCCTTATCCACCACCAGACAGCCCAGGTTGGCGGTTGGCTCCTCGATGATGTCCCGCAGACGCCGACCCGAGCCAGTGATGATGAGGGTCATGCCGGCCAACTCGGGGACCGCCAGGGGCAGGCTGAGCGAATCCACCAGGGGAAACTTACGGCGAAGCTCCATCGACCAGCCGATGCACACCGAGATGTTTCCGGCTGAGCCTTCGCTGGCCTCGATCTCAGAGATGCGCCAGCCCGCCTCACCGATCCAGACCAGGTATTCATCCAACTCGGGATAAGGGGTTTCCACCGACATAACTTTCTCTCCTACAAGTCTGCCTGCAAGCCGAGGATGCGTCCCAGCTTGCGGATCGTGAACCGGTTGCGCAGGTAGTGGGCATTGGCAAACGCCTGCTGCACCTCGTCGTCGCCCAATCCCAGCTCGGCAGGACGGGTGGCACCGCCGACCCGCTGGAGCAGCTCGACCAGGTGGTCCCGGGCGGGGACGGCCGCCGCCAGGGTCTGGATGTCGTCCCAATGGGCCAGGATGCGCTGCTTCAGCCGGTCGAAGCCCTGGGCGTCCATGTCCAGGAAAGGCGCCTGCTCGAGGATCACGGACTCGGCGACGGGCCCGTAAGCCTCACGGATGCGCTCCACCTCGGCGGCGCGGTTCGGGAGGGCAGCCGCATCGAGCCGCTTCACGGCCTCGGCGTGTTCGACCTGCCTCAGGTGGGCATAAAGTTCGGCGGGGTACTGTGAACACATCCCGACCTTGGCCCCGTGCAGCACGGCCGGCCGGCGCTCGCGCAGCAGTTTCATCTCCAGATAGTGCGACATGTGGTGTTCGGTTCCCGCCGCCGGCCGGGTGCTGCCGTAATCCACCATGCACAGGCCGGAGTCGACCAGGGCGTACATGAGCTTCTGAATTCCCTCCGGGGAGGCACGGCCGATCGCCTCGGTCGCCTCGACGCAGGTGTCCAGGGTGGCGCGCACGCGGGCGGCGATCCCGGCGTCGTAGGGCTCGTCCCAAAGCAGGTGCCCGAGCCGCCAGTCGGCCAGGGCGATGGCCTTGCCCAGGATGTCACCGTAGCCGGCCGCGATCATCGCCTGCGGGGCGGCTGCCAGCGTTCCCAGGTCGGCGAAGACAGCTGCGGGCGGCTGGGCCATGACGGTGGTCTTGATGCGGCGGACGACCAGCGAGGCGCTGGGGGAGGTGAACCCGTCCACCGAGGGAGCGGTGGGCAGCGAGAGAAAGCGGCAGCGGGTGCGGTGGCTGACGATGCGGGTGATGTCGGTCAGCGTGCCCGAGCCGACCGCCAGGTAGGTGCGCTCGACCTGGTCGGCCTGCAGCAGCACCTGGAAGATGAACTCCTCGTCGGGGACAACCACCGGATCGCCGAAGACCATGGCGCGGACGTCCCAGCCGCGCCCCTTCAGCGCCTGCTCCACCTTCCCGCCCAACACGGGATAGGTGTTGCCGTCGGCCACCAGCAGGAAGCGGGTCATGCCCTGGGTTTCACAAAACTGCAGCAGAGAGGGGACGGCGTTTTCACCGATGGTGATGGGAATGTCCGTCATGCCGGCTCCTTGTCCCCGCTGCACAGGGTGAAGGCGAGGTGCGCCTTTTTGAGTTTCGTCACCCATTCCGGGGCGAGGTCGCTGTCGGTGAAAAGATGGTCGATCTGATCCAGGCTGGCGAAGGGGGTCAAATCCGCCCGGCCGAACTTGCTGGATTCGATCAACGCCACCGTGCTGCCCGAGCTGGCGATCATCCTGCGCTTGATCTGGGCCTCATAGATGTCCACCTCGGTCGGCCCGCCCTCGAGGGTGAAGCCGCTGCATGAGAGGAAGGCCGTCTTGATGTGATACTCGGTCAGCATTTGCTCGGCCAGGGGCACCGTGATGGCGGTCCCGTCCACGCGCAGCACGCCGCCCAAGAGGATCACCGTATTAGAGGAGTTTTTAGCCAGCTCGCGAGCCGAACTCGATGCCGTTGGTGATGACGGTCAGATCGCGGCGCTCCTTCAGGCTGCAGGCCAGGTAGTACGAGGTGGTGCTCGAATCCAGGATCACCGAGTTGTTGTCCCGGACCCGCGCGGCGGCCCTTTGGGCGATGGCCTGCTTGGCGCCCCGGCGGGTCATGAGGCGGGTGGCGAAGATGGGGCTGCGGCCCTGCTGCTCGTCGAGCAGCACCCCGCCGCCGCGCACCCGGGTGACCTGCCCCGCCCCGGCCAGGGAATTAAGATCGTTGCGGATGGTGCCTTCAGAGACCCCCAACAGCCGGGCAACCTCCGGAACGCGAATCCCGGGCTGCTCCCGCAGGATGGTCATGAGACGCTGGCGCCGATCGAAGGTGGTCAAGGGATTGCTCACTTGGGAATGAAGGGGAATTGCTGGGTACGGGCTGATCGTACCCGGATTGTCGATATTTGTCAATCTGTACAAATTTCAACAAATTTCGACAATCATTTTTTCCGCCCTGCGAGCCCCGTCCCCGACCTAGCGTTTCTCGAAAAAAGCCTCCGGGTCCGGGCAGCCGGCGAGACGCCAGGCTCCCAATTCCCCCAGCGCCCGTTCGATCAGGACCGCCAGGCGGCCTTGTTCTTCCGGCGCCGGGCCGGCCTCCTGCCAAAGCGAGTCTAGCGCGGGCCGGGCCGCCGCCGGATTCCCCAGGACGGACGGGTCGATGTGCACCAGCGCCGCAGCCGCGCCCAGGGCGTAGCGCCGCGGTGAAACCCCCTGCTCGAGCGCCACGCGCATCGTGCCCGCCAGCCGGTCGTTCCAGCCCAGCTTGCGCTCGGTGTCACGCGTGACGCGCTCGATCATGTCCACCAGGAAGGGGTTGGTCATCCGTTCGAGCAGGTCGTCGGCGAATTCCTGGTAGCCTGCCGGGGTGAACAGCGGGTCGAGGCCGCGGTGCTTGCGGATCAAAGCCTCCCCCGATTCCTCGATGAAGGCGCGACGGGCAAAGGGGATCATCCCCGGGACCTGCTGCAGGTCAGCGACGCGCTCGGCCCCCAGCATCGCCCCAAGGTAGCCCAGCAGGGCATGCGTTGCGTTGTGCCCGTAAAGCTTGGCCTCCTCGAACGGCAGCAGATCGTCCTTCTCCTGCAGGACGGCGATGCCGCGCTCGAACGGCTTCGGGAAGCGGACCTTGGAGATCAGGATGCGGTTGAAGGCTTCGACCAGGAAGGCGCGCGGCAGGTCCGGCGCGATCGGCGCCAGGCCGCGCCCCGGACCTCGGCCGGGTCGCTGATCACCTGGCTCATCTTCCCGATGACGGTGTTGAGGAATCGGACCCGTGAGCGAACCGCTTCGCGCCGGCCCTCCGGGACCTGCGCCATCACCGCCTCTTCCAGGATTTCGGCGGCGTGGTTGTGATTCTCGGCGGCGTAGATGACGGCGCGCGGCCCGTCGCGGGCGACCTTTTCACACAGCCCGGCAGCCAGCAGGCGGTGGAGGCTGCCGGGTTTATCCGAGACGTAGAACGCCACGCTGGGAACCGCCGTCCCGATCTCTTCGGCTTCGGTGATCGCTGCGACCATGCGGCTCCGGTCAGCCGCCGCGGCCGGGTCCTGGATCTCGAGCGGGCCGAGGCGGGCCGATTCCACCCGGTCGCGGTGGGCGATGTTGACGGAGTACTGCCCGTCGTCCCGGCGCACCGCCTCCACGACCTCGGGCACCACCTCTGCGACGACCAGCCGGCGGAACTGCCCCGATTGATAAGCCTCGTAGAGGAACAACCCGCTCTGGATCGCCCCGAAGCCGAACCCGACGTAGGTGCGCTTTCCGGTCAATGCCATGCTCAGCCGCCGGCCCCCTTCGAAAGGTAGTTTCGTTCGTCCTCGGCTGTCCAGGTCTGGACCGTTCGGATGGCGTCGCTGCGCCGGTGAGGGTAGACGATGGCCTTGCCGTCGAGCTGCTGGGCTTTGACCATCTTCAACAGCTCGATGGCATGCTCCAGGTCGCCGATGCGGGTGATGTGCACGGCCGGGTCGATCGCGCCGGAGGCCATCAGCTCCAGGGTGCGGGCGACGTCCCAAGGCGAGCCGCCGCTGGAGCCGGTGACGTTGATCGACTTGTAGTGAATGGTCACCGTATCGAAGCCGACGATTTCGTCGCCTCGCTTGAGGCCGCCGAACAGGTTCAATACCGCCTCCCTGCCGAGGTAGCCGAAGGCGGCCTCGATCGCCTGCCGAGCCCCCACGGCGATGATCACATCGTCGGCACCATGGTACTGGCTTTGTTCGCCGACGAAAGCTCTCAGATCGGCCTTGGCCGGATTGAGCGTGTGCAGACGGACGCCGAGCCGCTCCGCCCGGGCATTGAAGAGCTGCGTGACCCGCTCCAGCCTTTCCTCGAGAAAGTCGGCCACGATGAGGACCCGCGGGCGGTAATTGAACGCCAGGTCCACGTGCAGGCGGCCCATGGCCCCCGCCCCGACGATGACGGTCACGCCGCCAGGCTTGAGGCCCTTCAAGACCGACCGGGGGGCCAGCCCATCGTTTTGCGCCAGGTGCATGTGGTGGTCTTGGGCGGAAATGACGCAGGAGATCGGCTCTCCCATGGCGGCGTGCGCGTAAGGGAGGCCGGGATCTGGCAGCGGGAGAAGGCAGCTCCCGGCGAGGATCTCTTCGGTGATGAGGATGTATTCGGCCAGATGCCCGCCCAGGGTGTAGCTCACCGCTATTTTCTGGATGCCCCGTCCACCGTCGCGATAGCGCTCGAGGTGGTTGATCGGGGCGACGTCGACCGCCGGCTGGATCACATAGCGCTCCCCCGGATGATACCTTCCCGCCAGCTCGTTCCCCACTTCGACCAGGGTGACCGCGCCCTCATCGCCCAGGATGAGCGGCCAGCGCCCCAGGTCCCAGCCGTAGACCAGCTGATGGTCCGGACCCTGCTCGACCAGCTTGATCAGGGAGGTGCAGATCCCGGCGGCGTCGACGCGTGCCAGCATCTGGCCCGGTCCGGGGCGCGGCGTCGGGATCGTGCGGATCTGGAGGTGTTCGAACCCCGTCCCGTCCAGGACCAGGGCGCGCATTTCGGTGGGAATATCGAAAGACGATTTCTTGGAGGTCATGTCTTGAGTCCTTGTCAGCAAAGATAGGCTGAATAATTCGACGGACGAGCACCGCTCTCGGGAACTTCGCCGCCATGCGATTCGATTGGGTGCCGCTGCGTCGCTTTTGGTCGGGGAAGGGCCTTCAAACTGTGCGGATTTCAATTCGGGTGAGCAGTGCTTCGACAAGAGAGCGATCGCCCACGCCGGTTCCCTCCTGCATTGCCGCAGCGGTACCGCAGGCGACCGCGCGGCGGGCTGTCGTCACAGGGTCGCATTGATCGGAGACGGCCCACAACAGTCCGGCGAGGGTCGCGTCGCCCGCGCCGACCGAACTGCGTGCAGAAACCGGCGGGGGTACGGCGAGGACCGTCTCGCGCTCCATCGCAAGCACCAGGCCCTGGGCGCCGCGGGTGAGCAGGACAATCCGTACGCCCTTTGCCTGCAATTCACGCGCCGCTTGACACACTTCGCCATCGCCTTGCAGGTCGTGCCCGAGCAAATCGGCAGCCTCCTCGATATTGATCTTGAGGGCGAATGGGCTGGCACTCACCCCTTTATTAAGAGGTGCACCGCTGGTGTCCAGGAAGGCGAGGCCGTTCCGTTCCTGTACCCGGCCGATGAGCCTGGCGTAAAGGTCCAGGTCTGCGCCAGGGGGTGGGCTGCCGCACATGGCCCACAGGTCCCCGGGCTGTACGGACTGTTCGATTTGCTTTTCCAATTCCGCGGCATGCTGGAGGCCAATGGCCGGACCCAGCTCGTTGATTTTGGTGTATAGGCCGCTGGATTCGTCCAGCAGGGTGATATTTTGCCGGATTTCACCGCCCACGTCGATGAATGAAACGGCGAACCCCTCGGCCAGCAAGCCCTGGCGCAGCGCGTTGCCGGTCCGTCCGCCGACATAACCCACGATCCGACTGGGGATATCCAGCCTCTGTAACATACGCGAGACATTGATCCCTTTTCCGCCCAGGTCTTCGCGGATCAACTGCGCCCGGTGGAGCTCCCCCGGACGGAGATGTGCCACGCTGAGCGTGCGATCCAAGGAGGGATTCAGGGTGACGGTGACGATCATAGTTGTATTTTCTGGCTGCAGGCGCGGCGGGGTGACCTTCCGGCTTACGAACATGGGTATTATACGTCGGATGTGAAGTTACCCGCCCAAATACAAGCAGATGTCGTGAACATCAACAAAAAGAAAAAGCGCCCGAACAGGCGCTTTTCGATCATTTTTCACTGGCTATTCGTACGATTTGGCCAATCAGTCTGGCTTGTTAAATTTTTGCAGGAAGACGGCGACAACCTTGGGATCGAAATGTCCGCCGATCTGTTCCTGGATAATTTTCAGAGACTCCTGGTGTGACCGGGCGGGCCGGTATGGGCGCGTGGAAACGAGCGCGTCATAGACGTCCGCTACGCTGAATATCCGTGCAGCCAATGGGATTTGGTCCCCCTTTAGTCCATCCGGATAACCGCTTCCGTCCCATTTTTCATGATGATAGTGAGGAATATCCAAAGCCGGTGCCAGGTTGTTTAAGGGAGAGAGCAGCTGGTAAGCCAGGGTGGGATGTTGCTGGATTAACTTCCACTCCTCATCTGTGAGCGGACCCGCCTTGTGCAGTACCTCCTCGGGGATGCCCATCTCACCGATATCGTGAAGCAACGCGCCGCGTCGGATATGGACCAACTCCTTATCGCTGAAGCCCATTGAGTGTGCCAGTTCTAGGGTCAGCTTGACCACCCGATGGATATGCTCGGTGCTTTCCCGGCCGCTTATTTCCAGGACTTGGGACCATCCCTCGATCGCGGCATCATAAGCCAGGGTTAGCTCGGTATTGGCGCGCTGCAGATCCTGAAAAAGGGATGCGCTGTCGATGGCAATTGCAGCCTGACCGGCGAGGGTATTCAGGAATTCAAGCCACTCTTCCCCCAGTTTCAGCGGGGAGCGGCGGTATATTTCCAAAACTCCTGTCACCTGTCCTTTGGCAATTAAAGGTACTGCGTAATAGGCGCTAAAGCCTTCCTGTACGAAATTGGGGGTGAGGTGAGGATCGGTGTGCTGGTCATTCAAGTCGGGCACGCTGACGGTATGGCGTTTCAAGGCTGCCTGTCCGGCAAAACCCTGCCCGATCATCAAGGATGTGCGCGTTGAGGCGGAGGTTTGGAATCCCTGTCCAGCGGCAAATTCCAGCATATGGGTATTTTGATTGAGCAGAAGTACATCCGCAGCATCAACACCTAAATGGTTCACCACCTGACGTAGGATAACGGACAATGTCACGCTTAGATCAAAGCTGGCGGTAATGGTAGCATCGATGGATTGGACGGTGGATAATTGTCGGGCCTGGCGCTGCAGGCGCTCATTGGTTTGCACACGTTCGGTCATGTCGTGCAAGATAGCACTGATCTGATTTCCATCGAATGCGACCAGGCGCGCTTCAAACCAGTGTTCTCCGTCCGGCAGGTTCAGTTGATAACTTATCGGATTGCTCTTGCCAGCCAGGATCGCCTGTCGGATAGCTGCCGAATATTTATCGCCTATTTCTGCAGGCAATATCTCCTGTATGCGCTTGCCCAAAAATTCTGCCGGCGGTAAAAACAAGGAGGAGGGATTCCCCGCTCTGTAATCAATGATTCTCCCGTCCGAATCCATTTGCAGGAGCAAATCCGGTATGGCTCGGAAAATGGCATCTAACCTGATCAAGGCCTCCTGAGATTTATCTCTGGAAGCCGGGGAATTGTTTTGCTTTAACTTCAGCTCGTTTTCGTTACTCACTGCTGCAGTTTCACCTTGCCGAGGAACAGAGACGCGGACGCGGGGCACGTTGGGCCCCCTAGGCCAACGCGCCCCCACCCGCCGCGTCATCCGGTGTGCGTCGCTCAAACCGCGTTAAGTTCCAGGGTTCGAGCGGTGTGCGTCAAACAAGGATGTGGTCGCTCGCCGAAAGTTCGAACCAGCTCCCTGGCAAGATCGGCTAATGAATCAGAACGGATCGATGTGATCAATGCGCGTTCTTCTTCACTGAGCAGGAAAGTCTCTCCTTGATATCCATTATGCAAAGCTAATGCGGGGTCATCGAGCAAGAGGCGGCAGAATTGGCCATTGATCGCTGCCGCGGCAAGGAGACGATTTACTTCCAGGTGATCGTTCGGCGTGGGCTGGATTTCGATGGTGATGGGTACTTGTAATACTTTTGTGTATATCATTTCATGTCCTTATCTACTATCGCCAATCGCAACGCTGTTCGTTGGATTAGCATTGGCCAGAAGGCGCCGGTTGCGATAAAGGGGTCTCCCGGAAAACCGCAACTTGCTGGGGGACCAAATTGGTCGATGGAAACGATCACCGAGTCATACCCGGTCAGTGTTTTCCAGTACCTGGGGGTGTAACCTTCCTAATCTCTTGCGCCTCCGTATAGTGATCAGCTTTGCTAAGTTAGCGCCTAGCAGAACTTGGCTCGCCACCTGCAACCAGACCGATAGCATATCGACGTAACCGGCAATCGCTTGGTCGTCCTGGAAGCCACACCGGATGCCATGTTTCCTGAATCGGCAACCAGGAGGACAGGAAGTAAATATCTGTTTTAGGAAGGTAACCACCACCAACCGGTGGACTGGGTGGGTGAGGTTGTTAGACGCCTTGTTGTAAAAGAACAATCGATCGACTTGCGATTAGCCTGGTGTTGTGAAGATGTATAGGTGGATTAGCGGCCAGGATGCCCACCATCTTCGGGGGTGCATGCGGTGGATGAAACGGAATGAGCGAATGTGGTTTTCATGGGTGACCTCTTCTTATTTGGATTTGTCCAAATATACACTGGGGGGGGCTTCAAAGGAGGCTTCAAAAATCGGCTTACTTGGGTACCTACTGAGAGATCGGGCGAAAATGACACCCCCTGTCTCGGAACCAGGGGGATGGATGACGTTGATATCTGGCGGGGGCAAACCTCCATGACATGATCAGGATGTCAGTTGCCGGTAAAGGGCCTTGGTCTCGGGGGAGGGTTCGATAGCCAGTTCGGCCCGCAATGTGTCGCGACAGGTCCGGTATTGTCGGATGACAGCCGTCTTGTCACCTAACCGGTCGTAGATGCGCATGGCGAATCGATGTGCCTCCTCGAGACAACCATCCAAAGCCAGGGAACGCAGGCAGGTTTGCAGAGCCTCCTCATTTTTCTCTGTCTGAAGATACAGCCTGGTGAGGCTTAAAAGCGCCCGGAGGTATTCCTGCTGCAATTGTTCCCGTTCCGGTACTGCCCAGGTTGCATCGATGTCATTCAGATAAGGACCGCGCACAAGTTCGATGGCCGCCTGATAGTGCTTGATCCGCTCCAGGATTCCTTTAGCAACCCTGGCCTTACCAAGATGGCTCCTGAACGCTTCGATATCATATTCGTAATCCAGGTCGCGGTTGAGCTTGTAGATGTCCCGCTCCCAAAGAATAATCTCTGGGCCGAGGGCGCGTCGCAGACGGTAGATATTGTTCTTGAACCGCAACTTTAATTGGCTGGGGGTGATCTCCGGCCAAAGGTCGGCACCGATTTGTTCCTTTGTCATCGGTTCGCTGGCATGGAGGAAGTAGAAGAATAACTCGCACACCGACCTGGCTTGCCAATCCGCATTGGTCACGAGCTTGCCATTCACCCGCACCTGGGCTTTCCCGAACCCTCGAATATCCAGGTGTGGTGGCGGCATCGGAACCGTACTGGTCAGGCGGCGCAGGCGCTTGCGCAGGGCAGGGAGTTTAGACTGGATCTTCTCTGCCTGGCTCAAGAGACGAACCAGAGCGGCCCAGGCCTCGGCATCCTCGCTCAGGCCGTCGCCCAGCCATGCTCGGACCTGAAAGGCGACCATGCTGATGGAGTGAGCGACCTTGCCATCCAGCCGTACGGTTTCCTTGATATAGCTGCAGGCGGAATGTTTGTCCCCCAGATGATTGCAGGCGGCGGCCAGCCACAGGCGGCTCCAACTGGTTTCCAAGGCCAGGCTGCCCGAGTTGAATGACTTGGCCGCGCTTTCCAGATGCGGGATAGCCCGCTGCGCGTTGCCTGCAGAAAGTTCCAGACGGCCGTATTCCAGCTCGTAAAGGCCCTGTTCGTAGCTGGAATTGCTATCTTTGACGGGAAGGCGTACCTCGTCCAGGAGCAAACGGGCCCGGTCATAGGCCTGGGAAGCGCGGGCGATGCCAGCCTGGGAGAGAAGCGAATAGGTGAGCAAAAACCGATCCGCGGTCTGCCGGGCGATATCTTCCGCTTTTTCGTACGCGTGCCTGGCAATCTCGTATTCGCTCAATTCCGTGTACAGATCACCCAGGCTGGTCAGGAGCAAGGCTTCGGTATGCAGGTAGCCGCTGCGCCTGGCACAATCCAGCCCTTGTTCGAAGGATATGGCAGCCTGCTCGTACTCCCCCTGCATATGGTGGATCACGCCCAGGCTGTTCAACAGGTTGGCCTGCCAGATCAGGTCGCCCCTCTTTTTCCAGACTTCCAGCGCTTTTTCCTCCAGGGTCCTGGCAGCTTCGTAATTTCCCGTGGCGCGGCGGGCCATGCCTAATTCCATCTGGACCTTCGTCATGGAAAGGAACTCATCCAATTCGGTGAAAAGGGAGAGAGAGCGCTCCAACCAGAGGATCGCCTCCTTTGCCTGACCGAGGCGGTACAGGCACAATCCTTTATTGCGCTGTGTCTCTGCCCGGATGCCTTTTAGATCCAGGTCGTCGCTGCGCATTGAAATCTGCAGGGCTTCATCCGCGTCTGCCAGGGAGGCGGTGTAATCGCCCAGGAGTCGGTTCGCCCAGGCGCGATAGATCAGGGTGAGCGCTAAGCCCTTCAAATCCCTGCTTGACCGGAAAAGGACCAAAGACTGGTCGAGCAACGATAGGCCATAGCGAAGCTTGCCCCGCATCAGTTCAACAAAGCCTTTCAGGGAAAGCAGGCCGGCGTGCTCTTGGACGATGACTTCCGGCAGTTCGTCCAGCCAGCTGCCCAGGGTGATGATGCGGTCACTCTGGATCAGGTGCGTCCCGGCCCGTTCGACCAGGCCGGCCAGAGCGGCGAAATCTCCCAACTGCTGGTAGATATGGTGGGCCTTTTCCCATTCCCCGCGCTGTTCGTGGTATTGGGCCAGGTACACCAGGATGGCCTCAGCCGTCTCCGGACTTTCTTCCTTAAGGCGGGATTGGAGAAACTCCTGGACCAGATGGTGATAGCGCAACCATTTTCCATTAGGTCCGACCGGCAGGACGAACAGATTTTCCCGTTTTACTGTTTCAAGCAGTTTGTTCCAGTGCTTTGACGTACCCTGGGATAAGGCGCCCAGGACCACCGAGCAAAGTTCGGCGTCGAACTCGTCGAACAATGAGGTTTGCAAAAGGAACTCGCGTATTACCGGCGGCTGCTTGCTCAGGACCTGCTGGTCGAGATATTCCGGCAGACCGATATTCATGGCGTGAAATATACGTTTCTGGTCCGGGCGGTTATCAGACACCTCCAGCCTGAAAAGATTCAGGCCGGTAACCCAACCTTCGGTGCGCTGAAAAAGATCCTCGAGGGTGCCGTCGGTCAGGTGTATGCCATAGATATTTTCAAACAGGGCACGGATCTCACCAGGCTGGAAAGCCAGTACTTGGAGGTCGAATCCGCCGACCTGCTGCCGTGCCACCAGAATGGCCATGTCCGGCAAGGCAGGCAACCGGCGCGAGGAAAGAATGAGATGGCAATTCTCGCTGGCCAATTGGATGAACCGGCTGACGAAATCGCGGATCTCCGGGATGCCGTCCACGAATTGATAGTCGTCGAGCACCAGGACAAAATGCTCGCTGATCTTTTCGTAGATTTCATTGACCAAGGTGACGATGAGATTTTCGAGCCCCTGATCGAGCGTGGTCAGGTTATTCAGGGCGGAGATGGACTGATTCCCGAAGCGCGGGAAGCGCTGGGAAATGGCAGCGATCAGATAGGAAATAAACCTCTGCGGGTCCCGGTCAAGCGGATCCAATGAAAGCCAGCAGACCGGCATTTCGCTGTGCTGGGCCAGATCGATCAGCAGGGAGGTCTTGCCGTAGCCGGCCGGAGCGGTAATCAAGATCAGCTTTTGGTCGAGCAATTCATCCAGCCGCGTCAATAAACGCTCGCGGCTGAGAATTTCCGGGCGGAGCGTAGGGGCGATAATCTTGGTCCTGCTGATAGGTAACGAAGCGGCGCTCATGCCCTTCCTTACATGAATTATTGTACTCTCATCCGCGCCAGGTGGGGGATACTGCTTTTTGCCTCCGGCGCTTTTCTTGGGGTATACTCTATTCGACCAAAAACGAAGGGTGACAAAAGTATGAAACAGGTCCTACAGAACTTGCGCACCGGAAAGACTTCGGTTGAGGAGGTACCCGTGCCGGTGCCGCAGCCTGGCATGGCCCTTGTCCGGACGGCGGCCTCGCTCGTCTCGGCCGGAACCGAGCGGATGCTGGTGGCGTTCGCTGAGAAATCGCTGCTCGGCAAGGCTCGTTCCCGCCCCGACCTGGTCCGCCAGCTGCTCGACAAGGCCCGCCGGGAGGGACTGCTGCCGACCGCCGAAGCGGCTTTCAACCGCCTCGACCAACCCATGGCCCTCGGCTATTCCTCTGCCGGGACGATCCTTGCGCTCGGGAGGGGCCTGACCGGGATCAGGGTCGGGCAGCGCGTGGCCTGTGCGGGGGGCGGGTATGCCGTGCATGCCGAATACGCCGTCGTGCCGCGCAACCTGCTCGCCCCCCTGCCTCCTGCGGTCGACGATGAGGCTGCCGCCTTCGCCACCCTGGGTGCGATTGCGCTGCACGGCTTTCGATTGGCCGAGGCGCAGGTCGGCGAGCGCGTGGCGGTCATCGGGTTGGGGTTGTTGGGACTGATGACGGTGCAGATCGCCGCCGCGGCCGGCTGCGGTGTCATCGGCGTGGAGATCGACCCGCAACGCGTCGCCCTGGCGAGACGTTTTGGGGCCGAGGCTGTCGGACGAGAGCGGGCCGAGGAGGCTGTCCGGGCCTTTACCGTCCAGCGCGGCGCCGACGTGGTCTTGATCTGCGCCGATACGCCCTCCGCCGACCCGGTCGAGCTGGCCGGGATCGTCGCCCGGGACCGGGCGCGCGTGGTGGCGACCGGCGCAGTCGGTCTGAATCTCCCCCGCAAACTTTACTATGAAAAGGAGTTGTCGTTCATCAACTCGCGCTCCTACGGGCCGGGCCGGTATGACGGCGGCTACGAGGAAGGCGGCCATGATTACCCCCTCGGCTACGTCCGCTGGACCGAAGGCCGCAACCTGGAAGCCGTCGTTGACTTGATGGCCGCAGGCAAACTGGACGTTCGACCGTTGATCACACATCGCTTCCCGATCGAACAAGCCCCTAAGGCGTATGAGCTCATCACCGGCAAGAGAAAGGAGCCCTTTCTGGGCGTGCTGCTGACCTATCCGCAGGACAAGCCGGTTGTCGCAGCTCAGCGGGTTTCATTTGCTACAACCCGCAGTACGCTTAAAGGTGACACACTGAAGCTCGGGGTGCTGGGGGCGGGGAACTTCGCCGGTGCAGTTTTGCTGCCAGCCATCAAGAAGCAGAAGGATGTCCAGCTGGTCGGCATCGCCTCGCTCGGCGGGCTGCACGCCCAGCACGCCGGCCGCAAGTTCGGCTTCAGCTATGCTGCCTCCGACGAGGAGGACATCCTGGGCGACCCGCAGATCGAGGCAGTCGCCATCCTGACCCGCCACGATACGCACGCCGACCTGGTGGTCAAAGCCCTCAAAGCGGGAAAGCACGTGTTCGTGGAAAAGCCGCTGGCGATTACCCCCGACCAGCTCCAGCAGGTGGCAAGAGCCATCCGGCGCAGTCCGTCGTCCCTCGTCACCGTCGGCTTCAACCGCCGCTTTGCCCCGCTGGCGGTACGGCTGCAGGAGTTCCTCGCCGGGCGCCGTGAGCCGCTCTACCTGCACTACCGCGTCAACGCCGGTTATCTCCCGCCCAGCCATTGGACCCAGGATCCCGAACAGGGTGGCGGGCGGATCATCGGCGAGGGCTGCCATTTCGTCGATTTCCTGACCTTCCTGGCCGGCGCAGCTCCGGTCTCGATGAGCGCCCATGGCTTGCCTGATGGCGGAAAGTACCGCCAGGACAACGTCTCGCTGAGCTTCACGTTCCCGGATGGCTCGCTCGGGGTGATCGACTATCTGGCCAACGGCGACAGGGCCTTCCCCAAGGAACGCCTGGAAGTCTTCTGCGGCGGAGGCGTGGCGGTGCTGGACGACTTCCGCTCGCTGGAGCTGGTCCACGACGGGAAGCGCAGCATGGTCAAGTCCGCCCTGCGGCAGGACAAGGGGCATGTCGGCGAGTGGCGGGCTTTCGTCAAGGCCGTCCGGGAAGGCGGAGGGCCGCCCATCCCGTACGATCAGCTGATCGGGGTGACACAGGCGACGTTTGCGGCAATCGAGTCGCTCGCGAGCGGGAACACGGTCCCCATCCGGTGATGGACTACATCAAGGATCTCCGCCGGTCCGTCGGTCATGCGCCGCTGTTAATGGTCGGCACAACGGTGTTGATTGTTGCTCCGCGGGGACGCCTTTTGCTCCTGGAACGATCCGACAACCAGTGCTGGGGACCGCCCGGCGGAGCGCTGGAGCCGGGCGAGAGCGCCGAGGCGGCTGCCCGGCGCGAGGTCCGCGAGGAGACCGGCTTGGAGCTCGGCAAGCTGCGCCTCTTTGACGTCTTTTCCGGGCCCGGGTTCTACTATAAATATCCCATCGGCGATGAAGTCCACATTCTCACCAGCGTGTATGTTTCCCACAGCCCATGCGGTGAGGTGCGCCTGAGCGCCGAGCACACCGCGTGGGGCACCTTCGCGCGGGACGGGATGCCGGAGCGGCTCAGCCCCCCAATCCGCCCGGTCATCGAACAGTTCAAAAAACCCGGGGCACCGGTCGGGAGAAAAGGGAAACGCGCGTGAGCATCACACCCTGGAAAATCCTGAAATCGACCCATTTACGCGGTAACGTGCGGATAGATCAGTGCGAGCTTCCCGGGGGAGGATGATCGAAGGCATTATCCTTGAGTATCGCGATTGGGTGGCCGTGCTGGCGTTGACGGAACGGCAGGAGGTCATCCTGGTCCGGCAGTACCGCCACGGTGCCCAGAAGGTGATCGAGGAACTGCCCGGCGGTAGCATGGATGCCCCCGACGCCAGCCCGTTGGAGGCGGCCCGGCGGGAGCTGCTGGAAGAGACCGGTTATTCCAGCGAGCGGTTCATCGAGGTCGGGAAAGTCTCCCCGAACCCGGCCAGCCAGACCAATCTCATCCATTCCTTCCTGGCCCTGGATGCCGAGAAGGTCGGCGCGCAGCACCTGGACGTTACGGAGGAGATCGAAGTGCTGCTCAAACCGCTGGAGGAGGTCATCCACATGGCTAAAAGCGGCGAACTGCTCGAACTCGATGCAGGTGAGTACAGTCTTCTTCACCCTGGCCTACTTGAACCGGATTGCCTGACGTGTCCTTCCCCCCTTTTACGGCTTTCAAGACCCTCATCCAGCTCGGTTTCCAGCCGGTAGCGCTCAATGTCCTGTACCGCTTCGGCCTGGCGACGGGTCACTACCGGCGGGTCACTGCCCGGCCCCCTGTGGAACGCCCTGCAGCCCTCAAGCCGCTCCTGCCGCTCCCGGACCGGGATGCGCTGCTGCAGCTGCTCGGTGAAGATGGCCGGACCGCCTTGCTGGCGGAGGCGGACGAGGTCGTAGCCGGCCAAGCGCGCCTCTTCGGCGGGGAGCCGGTGGCGCTCAGGCTGGGTCTCGACGGCCCTCTGGCGCACTGGACCGCGTACGAGACCAACCCCAAACTACTCTCGCCTCTGTATTCTCAGGTCCCTGACATCAAATTCATCTGGGAGCCGGCCCGCTTTGGCTGGGCGCTCACCCTCGGCCGCGCCTTTCATGCAAGTGGAGACGAAAAATACGCCGAGGCATTCTGGCGCTACACCGAAGCCTTTCTGGATGCCAACCCGCCTTATCTCGGCCCGCAATGGATCTCGGGCCAGGAGGTCGCCATCCGGCTGATGGTCCTGGTCTGGGCGGGGCAGGTCTTCGCCGGGGCGGCCTCCACGACGCCGGAAAGGCTGCGGCGGCTGGCTCAGACGATCGCCGCCCACGCGGCGCGCATCCCGCCCACGCTTGTATACGCCCGTTCCCAGGGCAACAATCACCTGCTGACCGAGGCCGCCGGTCTCTACACCGCCGGGCTGGCGCTGGCAGGGCATCCCTCGGCGGAGGCGTGGCGTCTCCTGGGCTGGAGATGGCTCAACGAAGGCCTTCAGGCCCAAATCGACGGTTATGGCGAGTACGCCCAGCACAGCACCAACTACCAGCGCCTGATGCTTCAGGTGGCGCTGTGGATGGATGCCCTTCTGCGCCGGCAGGAGCGGTCCTGGCCTCGGCAGACGCTCGAAGCCCTGTCGCGCTCGGTCCACTGGCTGCTGGCGCTGCTCGACCCCGAGGCAGGCCGGACCCCGAACCTGGGCGCCAACGATGGGGCGTACCTTTTCCCTTTGACGATTTGCCCATTTGCCGACTTTCGTCCTGTCCTGCATGCCGCGGCGCGCGCCTTCCTGCGCTACGACCTGCCGCGGGGGCCTGGGACGAGATGTGCCTCTGGTTTGGCATCCCGCTCGACTCGCCGAAGTATCTGCAGCTGCCGCGCTACCCCGGCGATCAGCTTTACGGCAGGGACTCGTGGGCGTACTTGCGCACGGCGCAGTTCGGCTCGCGCCCCTCCCACGCCGACCAGCTGCATTTCGACCTGTGGTGGCGCGGCCTGAACATTGCCCGGGACGCCGGTACGTATCTCTACAACGCCGACCCGCCATGGGACAATTCCCTGGTCACCGCCTTTGTGCACAACACCGTCACGGTCGACGGCCGCGACCAGATGAGTCGCGCCGGGCGCTTCCTTTACCTGGATTGGGTCAACGCCTACCGCCAGGGCCGCATCGAGGCCGACGAGCGCATCCTGCAGCGCGTCTCCGGTCGGCATTATGGCTACGTGCGCAAAGGGGTGCGCCACACCCGTACTGTACAGGCTTTTTCCGACGGGCGCTGGCAGGTGACGGATGAGCTGCTGCTCTTGCGCCTGCCCTGGCAGACCCGTCCACTGCGCTTCCGTCTGCACTGGCTGCTGCCCGATTGGGGTTGGGAGATAGAGAACAAAGAGGAGGAAGTGGAGATCAGCTTGGATTCCCCGCACGGAAAGGTGAGGCTGGCGCTCAGGACCGAGCCGCGACTCTCGGGTCTCCAGTCTCAAATGACCATCGTTCGTGCCGGGGAACGAGTCTACGGCCGGGGCGAGGCGACGCCGGTCATGGGCTGGTCCTCCCCGACATATGGGGTTAAACTCCCGGCACTCGCGCTGGCTCTCGAGGTCAGCTCGACGCAGAGCGTGGAATTTACCAGCGAGTTTGTGTTTCCCTCACCCCTTGCCCCTCTCCCATAGGGAGAGGGGATGGGGTGAGGGTATTTTCCACTATGCATATCCTCCTCATCCACCAGGCTTTTGCCTCCCTCGACGAACCCGGCGGGACGCGCCACCACGAGCTGGCACGCTACCTGGTCCAACACGGCCACCGCGTCACCGTGATCGCCAGCCCGGTGAGCTATCTGACGGGGACCTCACCCCCTTCCCCGTCCCCTGCGGGGACACCCCTTCCCCCTCTCCCTCCGGGAGAGGGGGAAGGGGCAGGGGTTAGGGGTGAGGTTCGCATCTTGCGTGCAGCCACCTACCAGGCCCTGCACCGCTCGTTCGTCCACCGCGTCTTTGCCTTTGCCAGCTTCATGGTTTCGGCCTTTTTTATCGGCCTGGGGGTCCGCGGCGTGGACCTGGTCTGGGGCACTTCGCCGCCCATCTTCCAGGGTTGGACGGCCTGGATGCTGGCCCGGTTCAAGCGCGTCCCGTTCCTGTTCGAGGTGCGCGACCTGTGGCCGACCTTTGCCATTGCCGTGGGTGTTCTGAAGGACCCGCTGCTGATCCGCCTGTCGTTATGGCTGGAGCGTTTCCTGTATCGTCACGCCGACCGGGTGATGGTCAACAGTCCGGGGTACGTGGACCACGTGACCGGTCGCGGAGCCAGGCGGGTCGAGCTGGTCCCCAACGGCGCCGACCCGGCGATGTTCGACCCGGCCGAGGACGGGAGCGCCTTCCGCCGCTCCCATCGCCTTGAAGGGAAATTCATCGCCCTGTACGCCGGGGCGCACGGCATGTCCAATGACCTGGGTGTGGTTTTGGAGGCGGCCCGGCTCTTGCAGATACAAGTCCCCGGCACCTCCAAAGCACCGGTGACCTCTGCGCCTGAAATCCAAATCGTCTTCCTGGGGGACGGGAAGGAAAAGCCGGGCCTGCAGGAGCGGGCGGCGGAAATGGGCCTGACCAACGTGACCTTCCTGCCGCCGGTGCCGAAGAAGGAGATGGCCGCCGCGCTGGCCGGATCGGATGCCTGCATTGCCATCCTCAAGGCGATCGAAGAGTACAAGACCACCTATCCCAACAAGGTCTTTGATTACATGGCTGCCGGACGGCCGGTGGTCCTGGCGATTGACGGCGTGATCCGCCAAGTGGTCGAAGCGGCCGGCTGCGGGGTTTTTGCCCGGCCTGGAGACCCGGCCGCGCTGGCAGAGGCGATCCGGGCGCTGGCTGCCGACCCGCAGCACAGCCGCCAGCTGGGCCTCGACGGGCGGCGCTACGTCGAGGCGCATTTCAGCCGCGCCGCCTCCGCCGAGAAGCTGGAGGGGATCCTGAAAGAAATAATCCGCTGAGATCCGGATTCGCATCCTCTTCTTCTGATCCTCGATCCCTGATCCCCTTCCATTCCCAACCGCATGCAACAGCGCCTGGTGGACGGCTGAAAGCAGGCGTTTGAAAGGGAAGGCCGATTACCACTTGTGGGCGGCGCGCCTCCTGGTCGGACTGGTCAGTGCCCGCATTGCAGGACGGTCTGGCCTTTTATCGCACCGCAGGAAATTGCCCCGGGTTTTGAGTTGAGCGGGGTCCCGTGTGCGGCGTGGCGATCCTGTTGATGTAAAATATAGATAAGATTCGGGCTTGATTTTCCGGCCGCCAAAAACCGTTGGCGGTGCAAGCAGCCGGATGCGAAGCGCGTCGGGCTTGGAACACCAGGTGCCTATCAACGCCTGCGAACAAGGTTTGTGCTCCAGGTCAGAGGTGAACCGGCTTGACTGGTAGAGTAACTTGAAAGGATAGGGACGATGAAAAGCCTTATGGTGCGCCGATTAGGGAAGACCGACTTGCCGGTCAGCGCCATGGGATTAGGCTGCTGGGTGATCGGCGGTCCATTCTGGAAGGGAAAAACTCCGCTCGGGTGGGGGGACGTCGTCGACGAAGAGTCCATCCTCGCTATCCGGCGGGGCCTGGATTTCGGGGTCACTTTTTTTGACACCGCCGATGTCTACGGCGCAGGCCACAGTGAGGTCGTGCTTGGCCAGGCTTTGGCTGGCATGCGCCAGCAGGTAGTGATTGCGACCAAGTTCGGCAATGTCTTCGACGAGGCCACGCGCCAGGTGACCGGGTCGACTGCCAGGGTGGAGTACATCCGCAAGGCCTGCGAGGCCTCCCTGCATCGGTTAAACACCGACTACATCGATCTCTATCAGATGCACCTCGATGATTACCCTTCCGAGCATGCCGTCAAGGTGCGCGAGACCCTGGAGGGGCTGGTCAAAGCCGGCAAAATCCGCTCCTACGGCTGGAGCACCGATTCTCCCGACCGCGCCCGGGTGTTCGCCCTGGGCGAGCACTGCGCGGCGATCCAACATCAAATGAACGTGCTGGACGACGCCGGCGTGATGATCACGATCTGCGAGAAGTTTGATCTGGCCAGCATCAGTCGCAGCCCCCTGGCAATGGGTTTGCTGACCAGGAAATACGGGGCGAACGCGCAACCCGCCGCCAACGATGTGCGCAGCGCGCGAGGACCGGATTGGGTGAAATACTTCAGGGACGGGAGACCCAACCCCGATTGGCTTCAGAAGAGAGACGCCGTGCGCGAGATCCTCACCCGCGACGGGCGGACGCTGGCGCAGGGGGCGATTGCCTGGCTCTGGGCGCGCAGCCCACAGACCGTCCCGATCCCGGGTTTCAGGACGGTGGCTCAGGTCGAGGAAAACTGCGCCGCGATGCGCTTCGGACCCTTGAAGGCCGATCAAATGAAGGAGATCGACGCGCTTTTGATGCGCTAACCGCTTTCTATCCTTCCGCCGGATGGACGCCAGTCCGTCATCATCGGGGCAAATCCTCAGACCCCCTCAGCCAACGATTTTAACCAGAGTGAAACGAAAAGAGCCCGGATTCTGCCGGGCTCTGATCTATGCTTCAACCAGAGACCTTGCCATGGCAATTGCCCCCAGGACACCGGACCTGTTTCCCAGGGAAGGGGGCACAATGTACTCGTCGATATTTTCCAGCACCACCGGGGAGCGAATGTATCCATTCAAGCCCTGCTGGACTTTGCCGCGCACGGCCGCGTGCAGACCCGCATGCTGGGAGACACCGCCGCCCAGGACGATGCGCTGCGGAGAATAAGCGTAGATCAGGTTCATCAAAGCCAGGGCGATATATTGGGCTTCCAATTCCCAGGCCGGGTGGGAATCTGGCAGGGTCTCAGCTTTCTGCCCCCAGCGCTTCTCCATCGCCGGTCCGGAGGCCAGCCCCTCCAGGCAGTCACCGTGGTACGGGCAGGCTCCGGGGAAGGGGTCCCGCTGCCGATCGTGAGGGATGGGAAAATGCCCGGCCTCCGGGTGCACCAGTCCGTGGAGCGGGCGGCCGTTGGCGATCACGCCCACCCCCACCCCGGTCCCGACCGTGACGTAGACGAACGGGTCCAGGCCCCGGTTGGCGGGTACCCAGGTCTGTTCGCCGTAAGCTGCCGCGACCACGTCGTGGTCGAAGGCCACCGGCAGGTCGAGGGCCTTTGCCAGGCGGCCGCGCAGGTCCACCTGGCTCCAGCCTGCTTTCGGGGTGGTGGTGATGTAGCCATAAGTCGGTGAAGCCGGGTTCAAATCCACCGGGCCGAACGAGGCGATCCCGACCGCAGCCAGCTCGCCGCGCCCGGCGTACGGGCGGAAGAAATCGATCGTTTTTCCGATGGTCTCGTCGGGGTCGGTGGTCGGGAATCGTTCTTCCTCGATCACCTGATCCGGCCCGGTTGCGACTGTGCAGACGAACTTGGTGCCGCCGGCTTCGATGCCTCCATACAATCGATCCATTCGATAATTCTCCCACAAGCCATGAAAATATGCTGCCCGGTCAGGCGCCCGGCTTGACTTCAGGAACGTGCTTTACGGTAGTCCGCGGCATGGCCGCAGCTGCCCAGGAAGCTGTCAATCTTATCCTCGACCACGCGCTGGACGGCCCGGACGCCGCGTTCCAGCGACTCCGGCGGCAGGGCGCGCAGGGCTGTGTCGGCGGTGCGCGCTTTAATTCCAAGCTCGGCGAACAGCGCTAGCTCCAGGTCCGTGGCAAAGTTGACCTTGCTTACCCCGCCGCCGGGCAGGCCGATGGCGGCGTGCACCATCGCCTGCGGTGTGCCCGAGCCTCCGTGCAGCACCAGTGCCACCGACGTCTGCCGGCGGATGGCCTTCAGGCGTTCGAGGTCGATTTTAGGCTGGCGCACCTGGTATACACCGTGGGCGGTTCCCACGGATACCGCCAGCGCATCCACCCCGGTCCGCTCCACGAAATAGCCGGCTTCCTCGGGGTCGGTGTAGAGCTCGTCGTCCGTCTCGGTCTCGGCGAAGTCGGCCGTGCCGATCCGACCCAGCTCGGCCTCCACGGAGACGCGGTGCGGGTGGGCGTACTCAACCACCTGGCGCGTGGCTGCAACGTTCTGCTCCAGCGGCAGGGGGGAGGCGTCGACCATGACTGAAGAAAACCCGCTTTCCACTGCCGACTGGATCAAGCTGAAATCGGAGCTGTGATCCAGGTGCAGGCCCACCGGGACGGTCGGCCGGACCTGGTCGAACTGCCGCCAGAACTCTCCGGCGAACTCCTCCGCCGTCAGTTGACACCATTTCAGTTCGATCTGGGAAATCTGGACGATCACCGGTGAGCGGGTCGCTTCGCCCGCCCGCAGGATCGCCCGGATCATCGGGGTGCAGCGCGCGGTAAATGAGCCAATGGCAAATTTACCAGCTTGCGCTACCGGCAGCAGCTGAGCTAGGGCATAAATATTTTCGGGCTTCTGTTCCATGTGTTTCCTTTTTCGGCGCGATGCTGAAGCCTGGAGCCAGTCATGGGATGGCTGCCGGGACTTTCTTCGCAGTGCTATCTGGCTTTATAGTAGCGGGAGTAGTCGGTGCACAGCAGGTGGAGCGGGGGGACGTCTTCCTCGACCTCCGGGAAGCGACCCATGGGCTCGTAAAAACGGTTATCCAGGTGGTCGTCGTTGACCATCGAAACCTCGCCGACCAGGACCCGTCCCTCGCCCCAGAATTTGTGATAGCAGCGCTGCTCGAGGGTGATGCTTTCACCAGCCTCTAACAGGAGCACCGCTCCCGCTTTGACCACCCGTTGCGTCCCGTCGAGGGAAACATGCACCTCGTTTTTGCTGTCCAGCTCCTCGTCCGGGGTGGCATTGTAAAGCTGGATCGCAAGTCTGCCGCCACCGCGGTTGATGATGTCCTCCATTTTGGTCCAGTGGAAGTGCATGGGCGTGATCTGGCCTTCGTCCACGATCATGAGCTTTTCGGCGTAAAGCTTGCCGGTTTTCGATTTCCAATTGGCAGGGCTGCCGTTGCGGATGGTGAATAGGAACAGGCCGAAGCTGCGGAAATCGCCCTTGCCGAAATCGGTGATGTCCCAGCCGAGGTTGTTTTCCACGATTTCGCGTACTTCCTCGCCTTTCTTTGACCAGTCCTCAGGCGTCCAGTAAGCGAAAGGAGGCAGGTAAAAGCCCCGGCCGTGGATGAATTCGTCTGCAGCCTGCATGATGGTATTAATCTCAGAGCGTTTCATTCTCATTCTCCAGATTTATAAAAATAAGGGGCCTGCGGCTGTTGAACTGCCTCAGACCCCTTGTAACTGTCCGCCTCTACCTTAAGATCAAGGGAAAAATGTCAGAGTAGTTTATGGGCTTTCAGTCCACAGATTGTCTCATTATTTTCGGCTGCAGATTTCAGACATCTGCTCCGGAACCGGCACCTTCGAGTGCTTTGGGGATGACGCCCATCTTGTGTACGGTTTCGGCGCCGACCATCAGACTGACGATCTTGTCCGGCGTGGTCTTGGCGGCGATTTGCTCGCCGACCTTCTTGCCGCGGCGGAGGATGATGATTTGGTCGGCGACCGCAAAAACGTCCTGCATGTTATGGCTAATGATGATAACCGGTACGCCCTGGCCTGCCAGCGTGCGCACCAGGCTCAGCACTTTGCGCTGTTCGGAAACACCCAGGGCGGCGGTCGGTTCGTCCATGATCATCACCTTGGCGTTCCAGTAGATCGAGCGTGCAATGGCGACTGACTGACGCTGCCCGCCGGACAGGTTGCGCACCTGCTGGGTAAGGGAAGGGATTTCGATGTCCAACCGTTTCAAAGCCTTGGCTGATTTGCCTATCATCTTGCGGCGATCCACCAGTTGGGTGATCGAACCAAAAAGCCAACCGAGGACCACCCCGAACCCGAGCCCGAGCAATAGACCGAGTACCAGGCCGATCGTCTTATAGAACTGCAAACCCGCCCAGGCAAGCAGCCCTCCCAGCGGCAAGGCAAAGATCAGGCTAAACAGGATGCGGCTGAAGTTCTCAGTGATCAGTTTTTTCTTCATTTCACGGCCCAGGAAGATATTTGAGCCAACGTCCAGGTTCTCGGCCAGTGCCAGGTCTTGATAGATCGTCTCGATGCCCAGGTCGCGTGCTTCGCGCGGGTCGGTGAAGCTGACTTTCTTCCCGGAGAAATAAATTTCGCCACCATCCGGTTGATATACCCCGGAGATCATTTTGATGAAGGTGGATTTGCCCGCGCCATTATCGCCGACCAAGCCGATCACTTCGCCGGGGTTGACGTCAAAACTCACGCGATCGACTGCGACCAATCCGCCGAATCGCTTTGTAAGGTTGACTGCGCGTAACAGGGGTTCCATGCTCGCCTGACCTTCTTTCTATGAATGCTCCATCGCCCGGCCCAGCTGGTCGACGATCACGGCGATGACCACCACGACGCCCACGGTGACGTACTGCCAGTAGGGCTGCTGACCGAGGACAACCAGGCCATATTGAATGGTGGCGATGATCAGAGCGCCGATCACAGTACCGACGACGCTCCCCTCGCCGCCGAACATGCTCGTCCCGCCGATCACGACGGCAGCAATGGCAAACAGCAGGGTCGGTTCGCCTGCGTTGGAAGCGCCGCTGGTGAAGCGCGAAGCCCAGATCACGCCGGCAATGCCTGCCAGCACGGCCGCCAGGGTATAGGCACGCGTCAACGTGCTTGCCACCGGGATACCCGACCGGATGGAGGCCTGGATATTGCCGCCGATGGCATAGATATGTTGACCAAATTGGGTCTTCGCAAGGATAAACCAGATCAGAATCGTCACCAGCAGAGTAATAGCTACAATGTTGGGGATGAGCGGGATGATGTGCTGCAGGTCTGAAGGGCTTGCCCCGGCAGGGACATTAAAGAAAGTAAAACCATGCTTGGGCCAGTAGTACAGCAGGTTGCCGTTCCCGATCTGGGCGAGATAATTCGGCTGGTCAGCAATCGCCTGACCGCGGGAGGTGAGCAGGGCGACGCCATAGACCACATAACCCATCCCGAGTGTGCTGATGAATGGCGGAACCTTGACTTTCGCGACCAATTGTCCATTGATCCAGCCGGGGATGATGCTGAGCAGAATACCCCCCGTAAAACCGGCGGCGATAGTCAGGACAGGCGGCAGACTGGCAGCAAACATCGCTCGCATGATAAAAGCCGCGATCACTGCCGCAAACCCCAATGTGTAGTGAACGGAAAGGTCAACGCCCCCATTGCCGCTGATGATGATAATCGTCTCTGCCAGCCCGATCAAAAGGATCTGGGTTGCATAAACCAGGATACCCTGAACGCTGCGATAGCTGATGAAATTTACGTTGTTGGCTGATTTGGAGATGATGGCAAAAACAATAACCATCAAAATGAGAAAAAACCAAGGCCAGGCTTTGCGAATGGTGCTTAACCTTTCCGCGCGGCTTTTCTTTGGAACCAGAGATGTCGATGGTTCTTCTACGGTCATATGGCTCTCCAAGGATGCTGCAGTTTGTCAAGGCAATCGAAAATCTTTGGCATTCAGATCAGCATCCGGTTATTCAAAGATAAGGCAGGCCACTAATAAAAACGATTTTAATGGATGTCCGATAAATAAACAAGCAATAATATCTTGAAAACGAAATGAGATAGCTGTTCAACGAAGAGGGGGGATTTTAATTTTTGCCTTTCAGACAGGGTGAGAACAATCCAGGGGGGTGATGAGCCCCCCCGGATCAAATACTTGAAAGCTTACTTGTAGAAGAATTTGGAGATGTTGGGGTCGTTCATGTTGTCGCGGGTGATGACCGCATATCCGGTGGGGATGTGCTTGGGAATGCTGGTCACACCGTTCAAATAGGCCATGGCCATCTCGACTGCGAAGAAGCCCATATCAGCAGGTTTCTGGGCGATGACCAGGTCGACGGTGCCGTCCTTGAGCATGTTGATGGCGTCCTTGGTGGCGTCGAAGGCGACGACCTTGACCTTGCCGCTCAAGCCCTTGTTCTTCACCACCGTACCTGCACCTTGGGCACTGAATACGTTCGTGCCGAAGATACCGGCCAGATCAGGCGTCTTCTGTAACATGGCCTCAACCTGCGCCTGAGCCTTGGTTGCATCGTCGCCGTTGTAGTCCACACCCACCAGGGTCACCTTGGGATACTCGGCTTTGAGGACATCCTTGCAACCCATCTCGCGAGCATCGGTGGAGCTGATGCCGGGGACGACGTTCTGGATGTAAAGCTTGCCGGTCTTGCCGACGGCATCCGCCAAGGCACGGCAGGCGATCTGTCCACCCAGGTAGTTGTCGGAGGCGATGAAGGACAGCGGGAACTTGACTGGGCCGTTGGCGTAATCGCCATCGCCGATGAAGGTGTCGACGGTGAGCAGGGGCAGGCCGGCGTCATTGGCTTTCTGCAGCGGGGCGATCATGGCGTCCTTGTCGACCGGCGCCAGGAACAGGAACTGCAGGTCGCCGCGGGCAACCATGGCATCCAGCATGGGGGTCTGGGCGGTGACGTTCCATGTCTGCGGGATCTGCGTGATCAACTCAGCGCCGAATGAATCAGAGGCCGCCTGTGCGCCGCGTTGCATGGTGGTGTAGAAGGGATCATTGGTCCCAGCCAGGAAGCCAAGCTTTACTCCCGCAGTCTTTCGCGAGAGATTTCCCTCGAAGGCCTGGTAGAAGAATTGCGAGACCTTGGGGTCGTTCATGTTGTCGCGGGTGATGACCGCATATCCGGTGGGGATGTGCTTGGGAATACTGGTGGCGCCGTTCAGGTAGGCAACGGCCATTTCAACCGCCAGATAACCCATGTCGGAGGGTTTCTGGGCGATGACCAGGTCGACGGTGCCGTCCTTGAGCATGTTGATGGCGTCCTTGGTGGCGTCGAAGGCGACGACCTTGACCTTGCCGCTCAAGCCCTTGTTCTTCACCACCGTACCTGCACCTTGGGCACTGAATACGTTCGTGCCGAAGATACCGGCCAGATCAGGCGTCTTCTGTAACATGGCCTCAACCTGCGCCTGAGCCTTGGTTGCATCGTCGCCGTTGTAGTCCACACCCACCAGGGTCACCTTGGGATACTCGGCTTTGAGGACATCCTTGCAACCCATCTCGCGAGCATCGGTGGAGCTGATGCCGGGGACGACGTTCTGGATGTAAAGCTTGCCGGTCTTGCCGACGGCATCCGCCAAGGCACGGCAGGCGATCTGTCCACCCAGGTAGTTGTCGGAGGCGATGAAGGACAGCGGGAACTTGACTGGGCCGTTGGCGTAATCGCCATCGCCGATGAAGGTGTCGACGGTGAGCAGGGGCAGGCCGGCGTCATTGGCTTTCTGCAGCGGGGCGATCATGGCGTCCTTGTCGACCGGCGCCAGGAACAGGAACTGCAGGTCGCCGCGGGCAACCATGGCATCCAGCATGGGGGTCTGGGCGGTGACGTTCCATGTCTGCGGGATCTGCGTGATCAGCTCCACGCCGAGATCTGCTGCAGCTTGTGCCGCGCCGCGTTGCATGGTGGTGTAGAAGGGATCGTTGGTCCCTGCCAGGAAACCAATTTTCACAGTTTTGGCTGCCGGGGCTGCGGTAGCAGGAGCGGCGGTGGCTGGGGCCGCGGTGGCTGGGGCCGCGGTTGCCGGCGCGGTAGTGGGAGCCGCAGGTGTACCGCAGGAAGTCAGTAGCATGGAAAAGACGAGCGCCAGGCTAAAGACAGTTATTGCTTGCTTTTTAAACATACTCTTCTCCTTGTAGGTAAGCTGAGGTATTGCATCAACAAACTTGAGCTTGTTTCACGAGAGGCAAAAAAATATCTGTCAGTTCTTTTCTCCTCCTTTCTCTTTGACAGGCATTGATGCCTAATCAACATGTAGTTTAAGGTTAGGAAATTGCCAGGATTTGATCACAACATTAGATGCTACTCGAACAAACCATTAATAATTTTTGTTCTAAAAATATCGCAAGACTTCAATTAATCAATAAAGATGTTCGAGTTTAGCAATGGCGATCTTATAATATCACGGGCATTGACAAAAGTCAAGCTAATATGTGCAACTTTGATAACATAAATGATTGACTTAGAACATTATTTGGAGTATACTGGGGCCAGATCAGAAAATAACGCACGAAAAAGGACAAGGCGTGAAAAATAACCCCCGCTTAGAACGCATCGCCTCCCTGGTGGACCAAAGAGGTTTCTTATCAGTAAGTGAACTGAGCCGTCTATGCGGCGTATCCGAGATGACCATACGCCGTGACTTGGAGCAACTGGATGCAAGGAAACAAGTCCGCCGAACTTACGGTGGAGCAGTCTCCTACCGCCCCGAACCGCCAGCAGTCACCGCAGAGGGCGTACCTGGTCTGGCCCATGAGAACGAGGTCCTGCTCGTTGACCAGGTGGATGTGTTAATCGCCACTTCTGTAAACCCGTATTATGATGGCTTGCTGATCGACCGGGCGAGCAAGAAAAAGATCCCCATCATTGCCGAGTCCATTGAGATGCCCAATCAGCTTACCTCAGTTGCTGTGGACAACTATCAAGCGGGCTTCGACCTGGGTCACTGGGTGGGACAAGATCTTGTTGAACAGGGTGTCGAAAAAGCCTATCTATTGGATTTGACCTTCCATCAGCCCAATACCCAAAACCGAAGCCGGGGGTTTATCGATGGATTGAAGGAGGCCTGTCAATCCGAGGTCGTATTATCCATTAACGCCCAATCGCGTTATACCATGGCCTATCAATTGGCCTATGATGCACTGACCGTTTATCCACAAATCAATCTTATCTTTGCGATTAACGATACGACCGCCAAAGGCGCGATCAATGCCTGTCGTGATCTGAATAAAGATCCCAAGCAAATGAGCGTTATTACCTTCGGCCTCGAAGGTGATACGTTCAAAAATGAGCTCACGCAGAGCAGGTACTGCAAAGTCGGATTGGCGATGTTCCCGGAGATTGTAAGCCTCACCTGCATTGAAGCTGCCATCGCAGCTTTTAATCAAAAACCTTTGCCCGAGAAGTATGTCACCCCGCATGTCGTTCTCACGGCCAAAATGTTGACCGATTATTATTCACAAACCACCAAAGGCTGGGAATTTAACTGGGCATATGCCCGTAAGCATCTCGATATTCCTATCAAACCGGAACGGGATGCACAACGTTCTAAAGCCAGCCTCCCCAACCAGATTGGTTTTCTCATCCCCTTCACTGAGCACGAATGGTACAAGAATCTGACTGCCTTGCTGATCACATATGCCGGACAATACGGAATCGGTGTGCAGGTGATCGACGCGGAGCAGAACGTGCGTGATGAGGTTGAAATTCGGCGCCGGCAGATCGCCAATAAGGCGGCCACCCTCGTTGACCCCAACGATGTCGTCCTGGTAGATGGCGGTCCGATGGCTGCTTATCTGGCCGAGGAGCTGAAGCGAAAAAGCGACCTGACGGTCATCACCAATTCTGTGATCGTCTTCAACATTCTTAATCACACACCCGGGATCACCCTGATTTCCACCGGAGGGACGCTGCGATACAGTAGCCAGGTGATGGTAGGCCCGACCGCCGAGGGGGCGCTCAAGGAGTTACGCGCGGACAAGCTGTTCTTGATGGTCAGTGGGATCACGCTTGATTTCGGCCTCTCCCACCATACAATTTCCGAGATCACCATGAAACAGGCTATGATCCGCTCGGCGCGTGAAGTCATCTTGCTGGCTGACCATACCTCCTTCGGCGAGGAAGCCGGCATCCAGGTCGCGCCGTTGACGGTCATCCACCGGCTGATTACCGACGACGCCCTCCCCCCGAGCATTCGTTTGAACATTTCCAAGGCCGGTGTCCAAATCATGCTGGTTTAATTTTACTTTACACCAGGAATATTCTCGGGGGATTTGTTCAACAATTTTTATTCCAGTCTACTTATTGCCCAATTTGGAACCTGTGGGGAACTTTGCACTCTACCGTCCAGCCGCCCGAAGATTATCGCCTCAATTTGATTATTTCTTGACCTTCTCCCCGGCCGGCTTGTTCTTTTTTTGACCCCCAAGTCAATATAATATTGTCGTAATTCAGTTCTTCTTGGAGGCAAAATATGACCGATCTCCTTTACGTTGGTTTGACCATCCTGTTTGTACTGCTCAGCTGGGGCTTTATCGAATTCTGCGAGCGGTTGATGGAGGATAAAAAATGAACCTGCTGTATCTCATTACCGGCCTGGTTACCCTGGCCTTGTTTATCTATCTTGTCATCGCCCTGCTGAAACCGGAGTGGTTCGGATGAATATCTTCAGTTGGCTGCAACTTATCTTTTACATGGTGGTCTTGATCGCCCTCGCCAAGCCGCTGGGCCTGTTCATGGCCCGGGTTTACCAGGGCGAGCGTACCTTCCTCGACCCGGTCTTCAGCCCGGTCGAGCGGCTGATCTACCGCCTGTGCGGTGTCCGCCCGGACGAAGAGATGAACTGGAAGGCCTATGCCATTGCCGTGATGCTCTTCAACGGCCTGGGGCTGCTGGTCGTGTACGCCCTGCAGCGCATCCAGGGTTTCCTGCCGCTCAACCCGCAGGGCTTCGGCGCGGTCACGCCGGACTCGTCCTGGAACACGGCGGTCAGCTTCGCCACCAACACCAACTGGCAGGGCTACGGCGGCGAGACGACCATGAGCTACCTGACCCAGATGCTGGCGCTGACCGTGCAGAACTTCGTCTCGGCCGCCACCGGCATGGCCGTGCTGGTTGCCCTGATCCGCGGCATCGCCCGCCATACCGCCAAAACCGTCGGCAACTTCTGGGTGGATCTGACCCGCACGACACTCTACATCCTGCTCCCGCTGGCGGTTGTACTGGCTCTCCTGCTTGTCTCGCAGGGCGTGGTGCAGACCTTCAGCGCATACAAGACCGTGGCGCTGTTGCAGCCGACCACCGACGCGAATGGAAAGACGGTGACGCAGCAGGTGCTGGCGGTCGGTCCGGCGGCCTCGCAGATCGCCATCAAGCAGCTGGGCACCAACGGCGGCGGTTTCTTCAATGTCAACTCGGCCCACCCCTTTGAGAACCCGACGCCGTTCTCCAATTTCCTCGAGATATTGTCCATCCTGCTGATCCCGGCCGCGCTGGTCTACACCTTCGGCAAGATGGTGGGCGACACGCGCCAGGGATGGGCGATCCTGGCGGCGATGACGCTCATCTTTGTGGTGCTGTTGGGAGTCGCGGTGTGGGCCGAACAGAGCGGCAACCCGACCTTTGCCGCCATGGGCGTCGATCAGCCAGCAGAGCAACGTCAACCCGGGCGGCAACATGGAAGGCAAGGAGGTGCGCTTCGGCGTCGCCAACTCGGCCCTGTGGGCCACGGCCACGACCGCCGCCTCCAACGGCTCGGTCAACTCGATGCACGACTCGTACATGCCGCTGGGCGGGCTGGTCCCCATGTGGCTGATGCAGCTTGGGCGAGATCATCTACGGCGGGGTCGGCTCCGGGCTGTACGGCATGCTGGCCTTCGTCATCGTGGCGGTCTTCGTCGCCGGGCTGATGGTCGGCCGCACGCCCGAATACCTGGGCAAGAAGATCGAAGCCTACGAGATGAAGATGGCCTCGCTGATCCTGCTGATCCCGATCCTGACCGCGCTGGTCGGCACGGCGATCGGCGGTCGCTGTCGCCTGCCGGGCATGCCACCGATCTGCAACCCCGGCCCGCACGGGTTCAGCGAAGTGCTGTACGCCTTCTCCTCGGCGGCCGGCAACAACGGCAGCGCCTTCGCCGGGCTGGGCGCCAACACGCCCTTCTATAACACCGCCCTGGGCATCGTCATGTTCTTCGCCCGCTACTGGCTGGCGATCCCGGCCCTGGCGATCGCCGGCTCGCTGGCGCGCAAGAAGAAGGTCCCGGCCGGCGCGGGGACGCTGCCCACGCACACGCCGCTCTTCGTCGCCTGGCTGATCGGCGTCATCGTCATCGTCGGCGCGCTGAGCTTCATCCCGGCGCTGGCCCTGGGGCCGATCGTCGAACACCTGATGATTGGGCACTAGGATGGTTATGACAATGACCACTCAACTCAGGAAACAATCCTCGTTACCGGCGTGAGCTGTATCAGCGCGCGATCCTGGATTCGTTCGTCAAGCTCGACCCGCGCTGGATGGTGCGCAACCCGGTCATGTTCGTGGTCGAAGTGGGCAGCGTGCTGACCACCGCCCTGTGGATCCAGGCGCTGCTCGGGCAAGGCGAAGCGCCAGCCGGTTTCATCGGCGCGGTGGCGCTCTGGCTGTGGTTCACCGTGCTCTTCGCCAACTTCTCCGAAGCGGTGGCCGAGGGGCGCGGCAAGGCCCAGGCCGAAGCCCTGCGCCGCACCCGCAAGGAGACGCAGGCCAAGAAACTGCGCACGCCCGCGCCGCGACGCCGAATATGACCTGGTCTCCTCCACAGCCCTGCGGCAAGGACGACGTATTCCTGGTCGAGGCCGGCGACATCATCCCGGCCGACGGCGAGATCGTCGAAGGCATCGCCTCGGTGGACGAGAGCGCCGTCACCGGCGAGAGCGCCCCGGTGATCCGCGAAGCGGGCGGCGACCGCAGCGCCGTCACCGGCGGCACGCGCCTGCTCTCCGACTGGCTGATCGTGCGCGTGACCGCCGACCCCGGCGAGGGTTTCCTGGACCGCATGATCAGCCTGGTGGAGGGCGCCAAGCGGCAGAAGACGCCCAACGAGATCGCCCTCAACATCCTGCTGGCCGGGCTTCACCATCATCTTCCTGGTCGTGTGCGCCACGCTGCTGCCCTACTCGCTCTACAGCGTGCAGCGCCGCCGGTCAGGGCACGCCCATCACCATCACCGTGCTGGTCGCGCTGCTGGTCTGCCTGATCCCGACCACCATCGGCGGCCTGCTCTCGGCCATCGGCATCGCCGGCATGGACCGCATGATCCAGCGCAACGTGATCGCCATGTCGGGCCGGGCGGTGGAAGCCGCCGGCGATGTGGACGTGCTGCTGCTGGACAAGACCGGCACGATCACGCTGGGCAACCGCCAGGCGGTGGAGTTCATCCCGGTCGGCGGACGTCGACCGCGCAGGAGCTGGCCGAGGCGGCCCAGCTGGCCTCGCTGGCCGACGAGACGCCCGAAGGCCGCAGATCGTCGTGCTGGCCAAGGAGAAGTACGGCCTGCGCGGCCGCACCGTGGGTCGCCAGCGACGCAGCGCGCCCGCAGGGCATGCACTTCATCCCCTTCACGGCCCAGACCCGCATGAGCGGTGTGGACCTCGACGGCACGTGCATCCGCAAGGGCGCGCCCGACACGATGCATGGCGCTGATCCAGGTCGAAGGGCAATCCCATGCCGTCCGATCTGCAAACCAGCGGTGGATGCGCATCGCCCGCACCGGCGGCACGCCGCTGGTGGTGGCCCGCAACGGCGAGGCGCTGGGCGTGATCCACCTCAAGGACATCGTCAAGGGCGGCATCAAGGAGCGCTTCGCCCAACTGCGCAAGATGGGCATCAAGACCGTGATGATCACCGGCGACAACCCGCTGACCGCCGCGGCCATCGCCGCCGAGGCCGGGGTGGACGACTTCCTGGCCCAGGCCACGCCCGAGGCCAAGCTCAAGCTGATCCGCGATTAGCAGGCCGGCGGGCGGCTGGTGGCCATGACCGGCGACGGCACCAACGATGCCCCGGCGCTGGCCCAGGCCGACGTGGCGGTGGCGATGAACACCGGCACCCAGCCGGCGCGCGAGGCCGCCAACATGGTCGACCTGGACAGCAACCCCACCAAGCTGATCGAGATCGTGGAGATCGGCAAGCAGCTGCTGATGACGCGCGGCGCGCTGACCACCTTCAGCATCGCCAACGACGTCTCCAAGTACTTCGCCATCATCCCGGCCGCCTTCGCCTCGACCTATCCCGGCGCTCGGCGTGCTGAACTTCATGCGCCTGGCCACCCCGCAGAGCGCCATCCTGTCGGCGGTGATCTTCAACGCCCTGATCATCGTCGCCCTGATCCCGCTGGCGCTGCGCGGGCGTGCCCTATCGGGCGGTCGGCGCCGCCAGGCTGCTGCGCGACAACCTGCTGATCTACGGCGTGGGCGGCCTGATCGCCCCGTTCATCGGCATCAAGCTGATCGACATGCTCCTGGTGGCCCTGCACCTGGTCTGAAAAGTGCAACGTACTTTTGAAGGGAGATTTTCGATGAATAAAACCCGCTTCCCGTTATTCGCCCGGCTTCTGACGAACAGTCTGAAGGCGGTCCTGACGGTAGCCGCCATCACCGTTCCGCTGGCCCTGATCGGCCGCGCCACCCTTGGCGAGGGCGTGATTGCCCTGCTGTACCTGGTGCCGGTGACCTGGAGTGCCAGCCGCTGGGGACTGGTTCCCGGCATGGGTGCGGCGCTGACCGCCGGCTTGTGCTTTGACTTCCTGTTCATCCCGCCTTTCTATACATTTGCCATCGGCAGCCTGGAAGGCTGGATGGTCCTGGTCATTTTCCTGGCCGTCGCCTTTGTCGTGGTCGAACGCATCCAGGCCAGCTTGTCCAAGGCGCGCGAGGCCGTGTTCATGTACGAACTGAGCTCGGCCCTCGCCAGCCAGCGTACACCAGGAAGCAGTCGCCCATACCGTCGCCGGGCAGATCCGCCAGCTGTTCCAGGCCACGCTGGTGAACGTCGTCTTCCAGGCCGAAAACCACTCCCCGAGCATCGTGGTCAGCGAACCCAATCGTGTCACCGCCCCGGGGCGGCCGGACCGCATCCTGCCCATCCTGAATGCCCTGGGACTGGTCGGCGAGATCCAGATCTGGCGCGGCGCGTACTTGGAATTGCCAGCCGAAGACAGCCGCCTGCTCCAAAATTTTGCCTCCCAAACTGCCCAGGCGCTCGAACGCACCCAGCAAATCGAGAAAGAAGAACAGCTCAAGGGCTTGACGCCCAAGGCTTCTACCAGCAGAAGGTGAAAATGCGTGCACAAATTCGACCGGCCATCATGGCCCTCTTGATCTTCACGGTTTTGATGGGCATCGTCTACCCGTCCATCGTCACGGGAATTGCCCAGCTTGTTTTCCCTCACCAGGCGAACGGCAGCCTGATTGTAAAGGACGGGAAACCGCTGGGCTCCGAGCTGATCGGGCAGTCGTTCGACGATCCCAAATATTTCTGGGGTCGCCTCTCGGCGACCGGGGACTTCCCGTATAACGCGTTCAATGCGGATACCCTGACGGCCTCCTCGGGCTCGAATTATGGTCCGTCGAACCCGGCCTTGATCGCGGCCGTCCAGGCACGCATCGATGCCCTGAAAGCTGCCGATCCGGGAAATACCCAACCCATCCCCGTCGATCTGGTCACCGCCTCCGGCAGCGGTCTCGACCCGGATATCAGCGTCGCCGCGGGCCTCTACCAGGTCCCGCGCGTGGCACGCGCCCGCGGGATGAGCGAATTTGCCGTACGTGCTCTCGTTGACCAGTATACCGAGGGGCGGCAGTTCGGCTTCCTGGGCGAGCCGCGCCTCAACGTTCTTAAGCTCAATCTGGCGCTGGATGAGATAAAATAGGGATCATGTGCTTCAGCGTCGAACAACCCAGTGGAATGGAACATGTGACCCTGAAACACATGACACTGGATCAGTGACGCATGACACGAGAATCCCGACCCAATCCCGATGAACTGCTGGCCCGCGTCCAAGCCGAAGAGCAGGGGGAAAAACGCGGTCATTTAAAAATTTTCCTGGGCTATGCGGCGGGAGTCGGCAAAACCTACGCCATGCTCGAGGCCGCCCACCAGCGCAAAGCCGAGGGGGTTGACGTTGTCGTCGGATACGTCGAGACGCACAAGCGGGCCGAGACCGAAGCCCTGGTGGAGGGACTGGAAGTCATCCCGCGCCAGCAGGTTCATCTACCGCGGCGTCCAGCTACCCGAGATGGACATCGACGCCGTGCTGAGGCGCAGGCCGCACCTGGCCCTGGTCGACGAACTGGCCCATACCAACGCCCCCGGCTCCCGGCACGCCAAGCGCTATCCAGGATGTGGAGGAGCTGCTCGCCGCAGGCATTGACGTCTACACCACGCTCAACATTCAGCACATCGAAAGCCTGAACGACGTCGTGGCGCAGATCACGGGGACGAAAGTGCGCGAGACGATCCCCGACAAAGTGATCGACGAGGTCACCGACATCGAGCTGGTCGACCTGCCGCCGGAGGAACTGCTCAACCGCCTGAAGGAGGGCAAGGTCTACATCCCCGATCAGGCCCAGCGGGCGATCCAGAACTTTTTCCGCCAGGGCAACCTGACCGCCCTGCGCGAGCTGACCATGCGTCGCGCCGCCGAGCGGGTCGACGACCAGATGCGTGCCTACATGCAGACGCGTGCCATCCCCGGTCCCTGGCCGGCGGGCGAGCGCCTGCTGGTCTGCATCAGCCCGGGAGCGCTCGGCGAACGCCTGATCCGCACCGCCCGGCGTCTGGCAGACGAGCTGAACGCCGAATGGTCTGCCGTTTACGTGGAGACGCCCGACCAGGCCGGCATCTCGCAGGAGCAGCGCGACCGGGTGGCGCGCGCCCTGCGCCTGGCGGAGGAGCTGGGCGCGCGGACCGTCAGCCTGCCCGGGCAGTCGGTGGCGGAGACGGTCATGGATTATGCCCGCCGTCACAACGTGACCAAGGTGATCGCCGGCAAGCCGCTGCACTCGCGCTGGATCGAGCTCCTGCGCGGCTCGGTGGTCGACCAGCTGATCCGCCTGAGCGGGACCATCGACGTGTACGTCATCAGCAGCGAAGCCGAGCCGTCCGCCAGGAAGGCCTTCGAAGGCTGGCGACCGCACCGACCCCTGATCCGCTATTTCTGGGGATTTGCACTGGTGGCCACCGCCACCGGTCTCAGCGCCCTGGTTGCCCCGCACATCTCGCCCACCAACCTGATCGTGGTCTACTTGCTGGCGGTCGTCATTTCGGCCGTTTACCTGGGACGCGGCCCGGCCATCCTGACCTCGATCCTGGGCGTGGCGGCCTTTGATTTTTTCTTTGTTCCCCCCCATCTAACGCTCGCCGTTTCAGACACGGAATACCTGCTGACCTTCCTCGGCCTCCTGGCGGTCGGGATCGTGATCAGCCAGCTGACCGCCGTGGTGCGCGGTCAGGCCGAGGCCGCCCAATCCAGGGAGATCCAGACCGTCGCCCTATACGAGTTGGGCCGCGACCTGACCGTTACTACCGGCCTGGAGGCCGTCACGCAAACCGCCATCGACCACATTGGCCAGACTTTCAGTCGTGAGGTGGCCATTTTCCTGCCTGTCAGTGGAAGCCTGAAGGCCTTCGCCTCCAGCCCGGGGCTGGCTGTCTCCGGCAACGACCTGGCCGTAGCTGACTGGGTCTTCGACCACGGCCAGGTCGCCGGGCGCGGCACGGACACCCTGCCCGAGGCGGCCATGCGCTACCAGCCGCTCAAGACCACGCGTGGGGTGGTCGGCGTGCTGGGCGTAAAACCCTCCACCCCCCGCAGCTTCCTGACCCGCGAGCAGATCCGCACCCTGGATGCCTTCGCCAACCAGATTGCCCTGGCCATCGAGCGGGCCCGCCTGGACGAGCAGGCCCGCCAGGCCGAGCTGCTGGAGATCACCGACAAGCTGCAAAACGCCCTGCTGAACTCGATCTCCCACGACCTGCGCACCCCGCTGGTCTCGATCACCGGGGCGCTGAGCAGCCTGGCCGACGACCAGGTCGCCCTGGACGATGCCGCCCGGCGCAGCCTGGTCGAAACCGCCAGCGAGGAGGCCGACCGCCTCAACCGGCTGGTGGGTAACCTGCTGGATATGACCCGCCTGGAGTCGGGGGCGTTGCGGATCAAACGCACTGCCGGCGATATCCAGGACGTCATCGGCTCGGCCCTGGAGGAACTCGGGGCGCGCCTGGAACGGCGCGCCATCAACGTGAACATCCCGGACGACCTGCCGCTGGTGCCCATGGATTTCGTGCTGATCGAACGTGTGCTGGTCAACGTGATCGACAATGCCTTGAAATATTCCCCGACCGAATCGCCCATCGAAATCCGCGCCCAGATGGCCGGCGCCTTCATCGAAATTACCGTGGCGGACCGCGGCGTGGGCATCCCCGCGGAGGACCTGAAGCGCATCTTTGACAAGTTCTACCGCGTGCAGCGACCGGACAACATCAGCGGGACCGGCCTGGGCCTGGCGATCGGCAAGGGGATCGTCGAGTCCCACGGCGGCTTCATCTCCGCCGAGAACCGGGACGGCGGCGGGACGGTCATCACCATCGCCCTGCCCGTGGAGGCGCAACAATGAGCGAGCAGGATGTGCGCGTGCTGGTGGTGGACGACGAGCGGTCCATCCGCCGGTTCTTGAAAGCCTCGCTGGGCAGCCAGTTCGCCATTTTCGAAGCCTCGAACGGCGAGGAAGCCCTGGCGGCCGTGGTCGCCGACCGCCCGGATGTGATCATCCTGGACCTGGGTCTTCCGGACATCGACGGCGTGGAGGTCACCCGCCGCCTGCGCGAGTGGACGCAGATCCCGATCATCGTCATTTCGGTGCGCGAGCAGGAGAAGGACAAGATCGCCGCCCTGGACGCCGGCGCCGACGACTACCTGACCAAGCCTTTCGGCGTGGGCGAGCTGATGGCGCGACTGCGCGCTGCCCTGCGGCGCTCAGCACAGACCGAGGCCGAGCCGGTCTTCAAGACCGGCGCGCTGGTGGTTGACCTGAACCAGCGCGAGGTGCGCGTCGGCGACCAGCCCGTCGCCCTGACGCCCACGGAATACGATCTGCTGCGCACCCTGATCAAGCATGCCGGGAAGGTGTTGACCCACGACCAGCTGCTGCGCGCCGTCTGGGGGACTGCGTATGAGAGCGAGACCCACATGCTGCAGGTCAACATCAGCAACCTGCGGCGCAAGATCGAGCCGGATCCGGTCCGGCCGACGTACCTCATCACCGAACCGGGGGTGGGGTACAGGTTGAAGGTGCTCTGAAAGAAAACGCCGGGGAAGGAATTCCTGCCCCGGAACATCCCCTTTTTCTTGACAATTTCTTGACATCTTTGCGGCCTTCCTTGTCATCGGCTTGATGCAATCGCAAGTAAAATCCAAGCCGTTCTCTTGACGCGATCTTGACGTTTTTCAGACCTTTCTTGCCGCCGGCTTGACCTGCCCGCCGCTAGAATCCAGTTGCGTTGAATCCAAGGTACGCTGCAACTGGAGCTGGAAGCATGAAAAAGAAAAGCTTGACCAAAAGTATGAGGCTGTTGATGCAAGGCCTGCCCCTGGCGGGAGCAGTGGGAGCCACACTTATACCGGTATCGCGGCTGGGACAACAATTCGTTATGCTGATCGTCCTGCTATGGATCCAGATTTTCTTCGTAGTGGAATGCTTTCTCTCTAGCAAATAAACGACTTCTTATGGACGGAAAACCGGTGCGCGTGCTGGTGGTGGACGACGAACGTCCCATCCGGCGCTTTTTAAACGCTTCCCTCAGCGGGCAATACTCGGTCTTCGAGGCGGCCACGGGCGAAGAGGCCCTGGCCGTCACCGTGTCCGGGCGCCCCGATGTCATCCTCCTGGACCTCGGCCTGCCCGACCTGGACGGGGTGGAGGTGACCCGCCGCTTGCGTGAGTGGACCCAGATCCCGATTATCGTGATCTCGGTCCGCGACCGGGAAGAGGACAAGGTCGCCGCCCTGGACGCCGGAGCGGACGATTACCTGACCAAGCCCTTTGGTGTGGGCGAGCTGATGGCCCGCCTGCGCGTGGTCCTGCGCCGGGCGGCGCTTCCCGCGCAGGAGCCGGTCTACCAGGCAGATGACCTGTTGGTCGACCTGGCTCACCGGAATGTAAGCGTCGAACAGAAACCCATCAGCTTGACCCCGACGGAGTACGACATCCTGCGCATCTTGGTCCAGCATGCCGGCAAGGTGCTCACCCACCAGCAGCTCATCCACCAGGTGTGGGGCAAGGATGTCGAAGCTGAATCTCACCTGTTACGGGTCAATATCAGCAACCTGCGGCAGAAAATCGAACCGGACCCGAGCCGGCCGAGGTATATCGTCACCGAACCGGGGGTCGGTTACCGTCTCAGGACCAATTGAATGCAGCGGCAGTAGATGCGAGGCCAGCTTAATTGCGTCAAACCATCAATTCTCAAGGAAGTCTATGATTTTCTCTATTGGATTGCTCATTGTTGTCGCCTTCATTGCCTTCAAATTTGCCCCGGTCGAAAAAAAGGAGCACGCCATGATTCACGGCGCCGGGCAGATCGGCCTGCTGGCCGCGCTGGCGCTCTTTGGCGTGGACTACTTCACATCCTATTTCTATGCCACCGGCGAAATGATGAGCGCCCTGCATCCCTACAACCTGCAGAAATACGCCTTCATCGCCGTGGTGATCATCGCGGTTGCCAATGCCGTGTTTGGCTTCCTGTACATGTATTCGCTGGGGGTGTTCAACGAGGGCGGCGGTTCCTATACCGCCTCGATGCGCTACCTGGCGCCGGGCCTGAGCCTGGTGGTGGCGGTGGTGCTGCTCCAGGACTACATCTTCACCATCGTCGTCTCCAGCCTGTCCGGCGTGGACCAGTTGCTTTCGTTGACAAATTCTTATAACATTGCATGGATCATCCGTGTCGGTCTGGGTGTGGCGTTGGTGACCGTCACCTGGTACCTGACCATCCGGGGGCGAGGCGAATCAGCGCGCGTGGTCTTCACCATGCTGGGCATCTTCATCCTGCTGACCATCGCCATGGCAGTGGGCCTGTTCTTGGCCAAAGGAAACGGGGTGCCTGCGCTCCCTTATAAACAAACCGCAGCGACCCCCTCGATCTGGATGGCCATGTATCACATGCTGACGGCTTCGATGAAAGGCTTGGTCGCCCTGAGCGGGCTGGAGGCCATGTCGAACGGGATCCAATTCGTCGTCCACGAAGACTTCGCCCTGGTGAAATGGGGGAAGAAAAAACTGCCTCAACTGAAAGGTCTCTGGGAATTCTACAGCGGCAAGTCCGGGATCGGCCGGATGGTCCAGACCTCCTTCCTGTTCTATGGCGGGATCACGACTGCCTTCCTGGCTTACTTCGCCATCCATTTCAACGCCTTCGACGGTATCGCCGGCCGCTCGCTGGTCGGCAACCTGTCCTTTATCGGTTTTACCCAGCTTCCGGGCGGAACGATCCTGTATTGGGCCTACCAGATCCTGGCGGTGGGCTTGCTAGCTGCGGCTTCGATGACTGCCTTCCAGGACCTGCAGGCCACCGAGTGGCGGGATGTGGCCATCGGGGAAATCCCGGAGATCATCGTTTACCGGGACAAGCGCGGCACTTTTACTCGTTCGGTGACGATCGCATATATCGTCGTCGTCATCATCACTTTCGTTATACAGGGCAAAACAGCCCTTGGCGTCCCGTATTACGGGATCGGCGTGTTCATGCCGATCATGATGATGGGCTTCGCCATCCGCCGGCATATTTTGAAAACCACCCCGAAGGGCGCCAAGCGTTCCTGGGGCGCCTTCGGAGCCGGGTTTGCGGCGGTGCTTTCGGGGATTGTCTTCGTCGGGCAGATCGCTGGCAAATGGACCGAGGGCGGCTGGGTGGTGCTGATTTCCTTCAGCGTCCTGGTCCTGACCGCCAACCTGGTTCTGATCTCTCCGGTCGGCTACCGCGAGCCGAAACAGATCTATCGCATCGTGCGCGACAAGGCCCGCGTCCAGGGCGCCATGGCGTCCATCGTGGAATGGCAGTCCCTTAGAATGCAGGAATATCGTTACAACGTGATCGTATGGGCGGCTCGCTTCTTTGAATTATTCGGCATCCGGCGCCCGGTCCGTTTTGAACCGCCCGCTCCGGCAGGCGACTACGACCACGCCCTGCATGTGGACCATCCCGAGGCGCCATCCCTGCTCCAGCAATACCTTGACAACCGGCCGAGGCAGCCCAAACTGGGCGGCGCACCCAAGCAAACTGTCCCCGGAAATGAAGAAGGAAAGATTGAATAACAGCTTCGGGAAAATGTCAACCGACGTGTGATTCTCGGCTGTCCCCAAAGCATACATGAACTGGAAGCTGGCTTTTGGAGCGGCTTCGCATTGCTTATCTGCGCTCCAGCCGAATGGTTCTGGGGGAGCCGCTAAAAAACCTACATAATATTTACACAATGTCCTAACCGGCTGTTTACAGCGCCTCACTATACTTTAGTCTTGTGTAAGTCTTAATTCAGTGAGGTGCAGATATGCAAACCTTTTTCGCCCGACTGTCTCAAATGAGAAAAACGATCCAATCCTATTTTCTTCGCCTGCCCAAATGGGCGCGTTGGATAGCATTGGCCGTCGTGGTTGTCCTGATCGGCTGGGGTGGCTGGGCGATCTATAACGCCAGCCAAGCTCAGGCGACGACTGCCCAACAACCTGCGCTTCAAACTGCGGTGGCCCGGACCGGGAACCTGACGCTGACCGCCAGCGGGACCGGCACCCTGATTGCGGCGAGCCAGGTCAACCTCAGCTTCAATACCAGCGGGAACGTCACCGCCATCAACGTAAAGGTGGGCGACCAGGTCAAGGCCGGCGATGTGCTGGCCCAGCTGGATGACACCAACCAGCAGATTGCACTGGCGCAGGCTAAGCAAGCCTTGCTCGAGCTGACCTCCCCCGCGGCGATCGCCACCGCACAGCAGAACGTCGCCACCGACCAGCAGAACATGTACAACGCCCAGGCGTCGCTGAACAACCTGCTGTACGCCAGCCAAAACCAGGCATCGATCCAGAATGCCCAGGCCAGCCTGACCCTGGCCCAGGACCAACTCTCACGGGCGCAAGCCGCTTATAACAAGGTGTCCGGCAACCCGAATACGGACGCGCGCAAGGCCACGGCCTACCAGCAGCTTTATGGCGCCCAGCTGTCTTACAACAGCACTGCGGCAACCTTCAATCTGCTTACGGGCAAAGCCAATCAGGCGCAGGTGGACCTGAAGACAGCCGCCCTGGCGCTGGCCAAGGCGCAACTGGTCGAGGATCAGACCCTCCTGGCTGCCCTGACCGGCGGGGAAGTGCCCGCCAACGCCACCGGCTCAGGATATGTCCAGTTGCAGCAGGCAAAACTCAATGTGGAAACAGCCCAGAAGAACCTGAATGATACGAAGCTGGTGTCGCCCATCTCCGGAACGGTCATATCGCTTAGCGGCGCCGTTGGCCAGCCGGCAGGTTCGGGAACCTTCACCACCATTGCCGATCTAAGCCAGGGTGTTCTCCAGATCTACATGGATCCCAACGACTGGAGCAACATCAAGATCGGATATGAGGCCCAGGTGACCTTCGACGCCCTGCCGAATCAGACCTTTACCGGAAAAGTGACACAAATAACACCGCAGCTCGTCACCATCCAGGGGAACTCAGTGGTGGAGGGCCTGGTCCGGCTCAACCCGCCGCAATCCGCCCCCGCGGACCCGGTCGAGCTGCCGCTCGGGGTGGCCGCTTCCGTGGACGTGATCTCCGCCCAGGCTCGTAACGCCGTGCTGGTGCCTGTACAGGCTCTGCATCAGCTCTCCCCGGGTAACTATGCCGTCTTCGTTATGGTCAATGGCAAGCCGACCCTGCGCGTGGTTACCGTCGGGTTACAGGATCCGACCTTCGCCGAGATCAAAACCGGCCTGAAGGCAGGAGATGTTGTCACCACCGGTATCCAGGCGACGTCGGGCAACACAGCCGCCACCGGTGCGGGAGGGACAACGCCATGAGCGCGGCACGCACGATCATCGAAGCCCACGATCTTACCAAGATCTATGGTATGGATGGGGTCCAGGTGAAGGCGCTCGACGGGGTGAGTATCCACATCGAAGCCGGCGAGATGGTCGCCATCATGGGACCTTCCGGCTCGGGCAAGAGCACCCTGATGAACATCCTCGGCTGCCTGTCCACACCCACCTCCGGGACTTATCTCCTGGACGGCGAGGACGTGAGCACGCTGGACAAAGTGGAACTGGCTGCCGTCCGCAACCATAAGATCGGTTACATCTTCCAGTCCTATAACTTGCTGGCCCGCACCACGGCCCTGCGCAACGTGATGCTGCCGCTGATCTATGATCGGACGCACAAGGTCCCGCGCGAAAAGTGGGAAGAGATGGCCAAAGAGACGCTCGAATCGGTCGGGCTGGGGGACCGCCTCGACCACCAGCCCCAGGAGCTTTCCGGGGGACAGCAGCAGCGCGTGGCGATTGCGCGCGCCCTGATCACCAATCCCGTGATGATCATCGGCGACGAGCCGACCGGGAACCTGGACAGCAAGTCCGGGGAGGAGATCATGAGACTGCTTGATAAACTGAATGACCAGGGTTCTACCATCGTCATCGTGACCCACGACCCGATCGTCGCCCAATACACGCATCGGGTCATCCACCTGAAGGACGGGCAAGTCGAGACCGAAGTCCATAATGGTAAAAATCATCGCCTGTCAATGGAGAAGGAGGCGGAACATGAATCCCGCTGAAGTATTGCGCATTTCCTGGGAGGCGATCGGCAAGAACAAGGTGCGCTCGCTGCTGACCATGCTGGGCATCATCATCGGTGTGGCAGCGGTGATCATCATGATCGCCGTCAGCAGCGGGACGCAGGCCACGATCCGGGACCAGATCACCAGCCTGGGTTCCAACCTGATCTTCATCACCCCCAACTTCACCCGCAACGGCCCGCAGCGCGGGCCCGAGACCGGAGGGCTCGTCTTCTCGGACGCCACGGCCATCCAGCAGCAAGTTTCCAACGTGTCCGGCGTAAGCGTGGAGCAAGGGTCCAGTGAAACGGTGAGCGCGGGAAGTGTCTCCCTGAGCAGCATTTCAATCCTCGGCACCCTGCCGGACTTCTTGACCGTGCGCAGCATGAAGGTCGCCAGCGGGCGCTACTTTACCGCACAGGAAAACACCTCCAGGGTCAAGGTAGTAGTGCTGGGCTACAGCCTGGCGCAGCAGCTTTTCGGGACCAGCGATCCGATCGGGCAGACGGTGCAGGTCAACAACCTGCGCATGACCGTCATCGGCGTTTTAGCCAAGAAGGGGCTGGTGGGCGACGTGGACTACGATGCCCGCCTGTACATGCCCTACCAGGTGGTGCTGCACTATTTCACTCCCTCCCAGTTTGCGCGCTTCCTGGGTCAAAGCGTGCGCACGATCTACGTCCAGGTGGCCGATCCGAAGTTGATGAACGACACGATCAACCAGATCAACCTATTGCTGCTCCAGAGGCACAAGATCGCCTCGACCGGCACTCCCGACTTCGCCATCACCACGCAGCAGAACATCATCTCCACCCAGGAATCGACCACGGCTGCCTTCCGCAACCTGCTGGCCTGGGTGGCGGGCGTCTCGCTGGTCGTGGGTGGGATCGGCATCATGAATATCATGCTGGTCAGCGTGACCGAGCGCACGCGCGAGATCGGCCTGCGCCAGGCTGTTGGGGCGACGCCCAGCGACGTGCGCTGGCAGTTCCTGTCCGAGGCGCTGCTCCTGAGCGTGGTAGGCGGGCTCATCGGGATCGTGGTCGGCGTCGGCGGGTCGTTTGTCTTCGGGAAGCTCAGTGCGATGCGCACGGTGGTCATCCCCAGCTCGATCCTGCTGGCCTTCTGCTCGGCGGCTGCGGTGGGTGCCTTTTTCGGGTACTACCCGGCCAACCAGGCCGCCCAGCTCGACCCGATCGACGCCCTGCGGCACGAATAAACAAAAAACATGAAAATAAAACGTAAAGGATAAGGAAAGGATTTCGAATGAAGAAGATGCTGTTTTCTCTTACCGGGATTATCACCATCGCGACGCTGGTCCTGGCGGCCTGCGCAAGCAAGGCAAGCGCTGGCACTTCTAATGGTGGGACGACTTCCGCAGGCGGCGCAGGAGCCGGCGGTGGAGGCGCAGGGTCCACCAACCAACCCCTGCCCCTGGTCGAGCAACTGCTGGTCGGCACGTTCAAGCTGGAGGGGACGGCGAACGCCGTGGACGCTCAGGAAGCGGCCCAACTGCTCCCGCTCTGGCAGGCATACAGCCAACTCCTCACCAGCAACACCACCGCCCAGGCGGAGGTCGATGCCGTCGTCTCACAGATCCAGAGCACGATGACCCCCCAGCAGTTCCAGGCCATTACGGCCATGAAGCTGACCCGTCAGGATGAGTTCACCCTGATGGGTTCCCTGGGATTGGGCTTCCGCGGGACCGGTACTCCGGGCTTTAGTGGGACCCCGCGTGCGGGTGGCGGAGGTGGGGGTGGCGGCGGTCAATTCTTCTTTGGCGGTGGCGGTGGCGGGATTCCCGGAGGAGGGGGTGGCGGGTTTGGCGGCGGTGGCGGGGCCGGCGGGTTCAATCCGACCCAGCTGGCGACCCTGCGCGCCCAGCGGACGCGCACTGCCGGCTTCGGTGGGGTGCCCACCCCTCTGCTCCGGGAGTTGATCACCACCTTGCAAAAGAAGGCGCAGCCTTCCGCCGATTCCACTCCCACCCCAACTCCCGCCAGCTCCAATTAAGGGAACCAGCAGGCGATCGCGTTCTCAGCGGTCCACCGGGAGCGCGATCGCCTCTCCTGCCTGGGCGAGTCCGTCCGAACTTTGATATACTGAACTTACATCCCCTGGATATGGCACGGTAACGATGGTCACGACAAAAACCATCCTGGTCGTCGATGATGAAACGAGATTGGTCTCCCTGGTGGAGTCCTACCTGACCCAGAGCGGTTATCGCGTCCTCACCGCCCTGAACGGCGTTGAGGCGCTTTCCGTCGCAGGGCACGAAAGTCCCGACCTGATCATCCTCGACATCATGATGCCCGAGATGGATGGGTACGAGTTCATGCGTATCTACCGCACCGACCACGATACCCCGATCATCCTGCTCACCGCCCGGGTCGAAAGTGATGAAAAGGCGGTCGGGCTCGAGCTGGGCGCGGACGACTACATCACCAAGCCGTTTCGCCCGCGCGAGCTGATGGCCCGCGTCAAGGCGGTGCTGCGCCGCAGTGGCGCCAAGGAACCGGCGGCCAAGGTTTTGCGTGCCGCGGACATCACCATCGACCGCGACAGCCGCTCCGTTCAGGTCGGCAGTCGCTACGTCGATCTGACCCCCTCCGAGTTCGAGCTGCTCGCTGCCCTGATGTCCGCTCCGGGGCGCGTGTTCTCCCGCTTAGATCTGCTGGACATCCTGCAGGGCGTGCGCTTCGAAGGCTACGAGCGCACCATCGACCTGCACGTCAAGAACCTGCGCGCCAAGATCGAGCCTCTGCCTCGCTCGCCGCGCTATATCCAGACGGTCTACGGTGCGGGATACCGATTCGTGAGGCAATAAGCCATGCGCTCGATTACGGTTAAATTGTTGCTGGCGTTCCTGGGGATCAGCCTGGTCAGCGTGGTCCTGATCGTGCTGCTCGCCCGCTGGACGACTGACCGGGAATTCAGAAGCTACCTGTTCAACCAGAACCGGAACAACCTTATTACCAGCCTGACAAGCTATTACAGCCAGCACGGCAACTGGGATGGCATCGCCAACGTAGACTTAATTCCCGGGCCGCCCCCGGATTTTGTCCGCAGCACAGGAGGCAGGCAATTCTTCACCCTGGTGGACTCAGCGGACCGGGTCGTCCTGGCCGGCATCGGCGATGACGTGGGCGATATTTTGCCGTCCTCCGACGTCCAGGGGGGATTGCCGATCAAAGTGAACGGGGTGATCGTCGGGACGATGGTGACCAGGCAGCCGACCGTGCGCGTCAACCCTGCCGAGACCGCCTTCCTCAACCGGGTCAAGGAGATCTACATTGTGGGGGGGATCGGCGTGACCGCCCTGGCCTTGCTCCTGGCCTTCCTGCTTTCCCGCACCCTGACCCGCCCGATCCGTGAGCTGACCGCCGCCACACGCGCCGTTTCGGCCGGCCAGCTGACGCAGGAAGTCCCTGTCCGCTCGCGCGACGAGCTGGGCGAGCTGGCGGCCTCCTTCAACCGCATGAACGCGGAGCTAGCCCGCTCGACCGAGCTGCGCCGCCAGATGACCGCTGACATCGCCCACGACCTGCGCACGCCGGTCAGCGTCATCCTCGGCCATGCCGAGGCGGTGTACGACGGCGTCCTGAAACCCTCCCTCGAAACCTTTGAGATCATTCGCGACGAAATCGGCCGGTTGGGCAAGCTGATCGAAGACCTGCGCACCCTCTCACGGGCCGACGCCGGGGAGCTGCCCATCGAACGACGCGCCGTCGCTCCGGCCAGGTTGCTCGAGGATGTCCGAGCCATCAACCAGCATCGCGCCGGACAAAAGAAGATCGTCCTAAAGCTACGGGTCCCCGAGGGGCTGCCGGAAATTAATGTCGACCCCGACCGCATGATGCAGGTCATGAGCAACGTGGTGGACAACGCCCTGCATTACACGCCGGAAGGCGGACGGATCTTGCTCTCTGCGCAGGTCGCCGACGGGATGTTGGTGCTCAGCGTCCAGGACAGCGGTCCCGGCATCGCGAAGGGTGAGCTGGACCGGATCTTTGAACGTTTCTACCGCTCCGATCCCTCCCGACAGCGGGAAAGCAACGGCACCGGGCTGGGCCTGGCGATCGCAAAATCGATCGTCGAAAAACACAACGGCCGCATCTGGGCCGAGAGTAATCTGGGGGAAGGGACGACCATCTTCATCCGGCTGCCAATCAAAGTAGGATAATGGCCATCCGAGGATCACCAGGGCTTTTTGGGGGTGATCTTCTCTACGATGTGTCTCGATGAAATCTTTTTCTTGATCCCCTCGCCTCCCTGCCGCAGGCTGGGAGGAGTTTTTGATCAGGCATGCTATCCCATCCGGCCGGTCAGGTAGGCGTCGGTCAGCTCCTGCTTTGGGCGGGTGAAGAGCTCGTTGGTGGGCGAGAACTCGACCAGGTCGCCCAGCCAGAACAGGCCGGTGAAGTCCGAGACGCGCGCCGCCTGCTGCATGTTGTGCGTCACGATGACGATGGTGTACTGCTTCTTTAGCTCGGCGATCAGGTCCTCGATGCCGCCGGTGGCGATCGGGTCGAGGGCGGAAGTGGACTCGTCGAACAGGATCACGTCCGGCTTGACCGACAGGACCCGGGCGATGCACAGACGCTGCTGCTGGCCGAGAGAAAAACCGAGGGCGTTGGCCTTCAGGTCGTCCTTCACCTCATCCCACAGCACGGCGTCGCGCAGGCTCTTCTCCACGATCGCGTCCAGCTCGGCCCGATCCTTGTACAGCCCCAACACGCGCGGCCCAAACGCCACGTTGTCGTAGACCGATTGCGGGAAGGGGTTGGGTTTCTGGAACACCATCCCGACCCGCTTGCGCAGCTCGGCCAGGTCGGTCTCGGGGGCGTAGATGTCCCTGCCCTCCAGCCGGATGGACCCTTCCACGCGCGTCCCGGGGATGGTGTCGTTCATGCGGTTGAGGCAGCGCAGGAAGGTGGACTTGCCGCAGCCCGAGGGCCCGATCAGCGCCGTGACCTGGCGCGGCAGGATCTCCATGTTGATCTTGCTCAAGGCCAGCTTCGGCCCGTAATAGAAATCCAGGTCCCTGACCAGGAAAATAGGAGCTGCGCTCACGAGGTCAATTTTAACCGATATTCATGCAGGTGTTTGTAAATGTTCACCAAAATTTGATTAAATCTATTCGTGCAGCGTTTTCTAGTTGTATTATGTAGTACAATTGTTCTATGTTGTTGCTGCGTGCTTTCAGAACCGAGTTGGACTTGAATAATGTCCAAAGGACGTCCTGTGCCAGACATGCGGGTGCGGCGCGCTATGCCTATAATTGGGGATTATCCCGGAAGTTGGAAGCACACCAGGCCGGGCAAAAGACACCGACCGCAATTGACCTGCATCGCGAATTGAATGCGCTCAAGAAGACTGAGTTGCCCTGGATGTACGAAGTGTCGAAGTGTGCTCCCCAGGAAGCCTTGCGCGATCTGGATCATGCTTTTACGCACTTCTTCCGGCGCGTGAAGGAGAAAAGGTCAGGCAAAAAGATCAAGGTTGGTTTCCCGCGCTTCAAGTCCAAAAAGAAAGGGTTGGGTAGTTTCCGGCTGAACGGTGCGATCCATGTCTTCGAGAAAGCCATTCAGCTGCCGCGCCTGGGTGTGCCGAGGTTGAAAGAGGCAGGCTATCTGCCTACGAGCGGTGTCCACATCCTGAGTGCTACGGTGAGCGAAAAGGGTGGGCGCTGGTTCGTCTCCTTGCAGGTGGAGATGGAAATCCCCGACCTACAGCTGTCCAAAAAGCCCGTAGCCGGGGTGGATCTGGGCATTCACCGCCTGGCGCAAGTCAGCGATGGGACGTATTTCGAGAACCCCCATGCGCTCAAGCGCTCCCTGACGAAGCTGAAGCGCCTGCATCGGGTGGTTTCCCGCCGCCACAAAGGCAGCGCCAACCGTAGGAAAGCTGTGCAACGACTCGCCCGGGCGCATGCCCGGGTGGCCAACATCCGCAGGGATGCCCTGCATCAGGCCACCACCTGGCTGACGAGGACCAAGTCGGCCGTTGTGTTGGAAGATCTAAATGTGAGCGGGATGCTGAAGAACCATCACCTCGCCCAGGCGATCGCCGATGTTGGCATGGCCGAGTTTCGCCAGCAGTTGGAATACAAAGCTACCTGGTACGGCTGCCAGGTTCTGGTGGCGGACCGTTTTTACCCCTCCACCAAACGCTGCTCGCACTGCGGGCAGATAAAGCCCGGGATGGGTTTGGACGAGCGCCAGTACCAATGCGAGAGCTGCGGCCTGGTCATGGATCGCGACCTGAACGCAGCCCTCAACCTAGAGCAACTGCTCCAAGTGTCTTGAAGTAAACTACGGCGAGTTCCGCCGGAAGTCACGCCTGCGGAGAGCATGCAAGACCTGGTGACAGGCAACGCTCGTTGAAGCAGGAACCGAACATCAATCTATCGTGGATGGATTGTGTAATTTTCGGAGAACGGCTAAATCGGCTATAATTCGGGCGATGACGCGCCTGGCGATCTGCATCTTCTTCTTGCTCCTGCTGACCTCCTGCGGTTCCTCTTCTTCCAACCAGGCCGCCGCTCAAACCCCCGCTTCTGCCTACATCCAGAACAAAGGCTCGGATACGATGGTCAACCTGGCGCTGGCCTGGGCGGAGCGTTACCAGGCCGAGCATCCCGGCGTCGGGCTCTCGGTGACCGGCGGCGGGTCCGGGACCGGCATCGCCGCCCTGCTCAACAAGACCGTCGACATCGCCAACGCCTCGCGGGCGATGACCGCCGACGAAGAGAAACAGGCCCAGACCGGCGGCATCCAGCCGGTCGAGTTCGTCGTCTCGCGCGACGCCATCGCCGTGATCGTCAACCCGACCAACCCGGTCAGCCAGCTGACCCTGCAGCAGCTCTCCAACATCTACAGCGGCAAGATCAACAACTGGAGCCAGGTGGGCGGGGAGGACCGTCCGATCGTGCGCCTGTCGCGCGAGACCAACTCAGGCACGCACGTCTACTTCCTGCAGACCGTCATCCGCCTGGGTGATGCGAAGAGCAAGACCCTGTTCTCGACCGACACCCTGCTGCTGCCATCCTCGGAGGGCATCGTCAACGAGCTGCGCCAGAACCCGAACGCCATCGGCTACGACGGGCTGGGCTATGTCCCGTCCGACCTGAAGATGATTGCCGTGGGCAAGACCGCCGGCGGACCCTTCGTCCTGCCGTCGATCGCCACGGTCAACGACGGGTCCTACCCGGTCTCGCGCGACCTGTACATGTACACCGCAGGTCAGCCGACCGGCGCAGTCAAGGCCTATCTGGACTGGATCCTTTCCCCGGAGGCCCAGACCATCGTGGCGGATCTGGGGTTTGTGCCGATTAAGTAACCCTCACTCCCAACCCCTCTCCCGAAGGGAGAGGGGGGAGTTTATATGGATAAATCCCACAGCTGGAGCGAAATCATCATCACCGCGGTCATTAAGGCCTGTGGCTATTCGGCGATTGTCTTCGTCGCGCTCATCTTTTTCTTCCTGCTGCGCGAAGGTCTCCCGGCCCTGACCGAGGTCAAGCTGGCCGAGCTGTTCGCCGTGCGCTGGTATCCCATCGAAAATTACTTCGGCATCCTGCCGCTGCTGACCGGCTCACTGATCGTGACGCTCGGCGCCATGCTGGTTGCCATCCCTTTCGGCATCGGGACGGCGGTCTTCATTGCCGAGCTCGCCCCGCGCTGGATGCGTGAGATCCTCAAGCCGTTCGTGGAACTGCTCGGCGGGCTGCCCTCGGTGATGCTCGGCTTCTTGGGCATCCTGGTCCTGGCGCCCTTCCTGCGCACCTTCCTGGACCTGCCGACCGGCCTGACCGCCCTGGCTGGTTCCCTGCTCCTGGGCGGCATTGCCGTCCCGACCGTGGTCTCGATCACCGAGGATGCCCTGGATGCCGTCCCGCAAGGCTACCGGGAAGGAGCACTGGCCCTGGGCGCCACCAGGTGGCAGACCATCTGGCGCGTGACCCTGCCGGCGGCACGCTCCGGGGCGTTGACCGCGGTCATGCTGGGGGTTGGGCGCGCCATCGGCGAGACCATGGCGGTCATGATGGTCACCGGTAACGCCCCGGTTCTGGCAATCCGGCTCAACTCGCTCTTTGCCCCGGCGCGCACGATGACCGCCACCATCGCGGCCGAGATGGGCGAGGTGGCCAACGGCTCGACCCATTACCACGTGCTGTTCTTCATCGGTCTGGTGCTGTTCGTCATCTCGCTGGTTGTCAACGTGACCGCCTCGTCGGTGGTCTTCCGCCAGAAGAAGCGCGCCGAGAGGGTGCTGTCGTAACCACAGACAACCACAGATGAACACAGATGGATGCCGAGAAGAAAATGGAATCCGGGTTCAACGGCCGAAAAAATATGAAGCGGACTCTCTTCTTTGACCGTAATCTTGTCCAGCGCATGGGCTTTTCGCTCCTGACCCTGGTCATGCTGGTGACCGTGCTGCCCATCCTGGCGGTGGTGGTTTACGTCGTCAAGGAGGGTGCCCCGGCAATCTCCTGGAGCTTCCTGGCCCAGATGCCGCGCGACGGGATGCGCGCCGGAGGCATCCTGCCGGCCATCGTCGGGACCTTCTACCTGACCCTGGGCACGGCCGTCTTTTCGGTGCCGCTGGGCATCGCCGCGGCCATTTACCTGGCCGAGTACGCCCGCGAGAACTGGCTGACGCGCCTGATCCGCATCGCCATCATCAACCTGGCCGGCATTCCCTCGGTGGTCTACGGCCTGTTCGGGCTGGGGCTGTTCGTCTTCTTCCTCAAGTTCGGCACGAGCATCCTCTCGGCCTCGCTGACCCTGTCGATCATGACCCTGCCGGTGATCATCAGCGCCGCCGAAGAGGCCCTGCGGGCCGTGCCGCAGTCCTTCCGCACGGTCAGCATTTCGCTGGGCGGGACGCGCTGGCAGACGGTCCGCAAGATCGTCCTGCCGCAGGCCCTGCCCGGCATTATCACCGGGGTCATCCTGGGGCTGGAGCGCGCCGCCGGGGAGACTGCTCCGATCCTCTTTACCGGCGCAGCCTTCTTCCTGCCGCGCCTGCCGAACTCGCCCTTCGACGCCACCATGGCCCTGCCTTACCACCTGTTCGTCATCTCCACCCAGGTGCCGAACATGCCCTTCCAGATCCAGTACGGCACGGCGCTGGTGCTGCTGGTCTTCGTGCTGGGGATGAATATCATCGCAACTGTGATCCGATCGCGGGCAAGAGCGAAACGCCAGTGGTAGGGAGTGTCATAGTGTCAAGTGTCCCAGTGTCAAGTACAATCTTGTCTAGCAGGGAGGTGAAAAATGGCATTGATCAAGCGGATCGAGAATCTTCAAGCGTGGCAGGAAGCGCGCAGGCTGGTCCGGGATGTTTACAGAATCAGCCGGGAAGGTGCTCTCGCCAGGGATTTTGGCTTGCGCGATCAGATTCAACGCGCAGCTGTTTCGGTAATGGCAAACGTCGCCGAAGGCTTCGACTGCGAATCGCACATCGAATTTGCCCGCTTCCTGGGTTTTGCCCGGCGGTCATCAGTAGAAGTGCAATCGTTGCTTTATGTTGCTCTTGATACTAGATATATATAACGAAGCCGTTTTCAGAGAGGAGTACGCACAAGCTGGAAAGGCGAAGGCGTTGATCGGTGGTCTCAGGAAATATCTGAACCCCCATCCTCGAGGTGGAAGTACTTGACACATAAGCACCTGACACGGAATAACGTTCATGTCTGAGAACAAGATTGTTGTCCAAAATCTCAATTTGCAGTACTCGGATGGCACTGAGTCGCTACGTGACGTCAGCCTGTCCATCCCGGCCAACGCCATCACGGTGCTGTTCGGACCGGCCGGCGGAGGCAAGTCGTCCCTGCTGCGCTGCCTTAACCGTTTGAACGACCTGACCGAGATGCGTGCCCTCTCCGGGAAGATCCTGCTGGACGGTCAGGACATCCTCGACCCGCAGACGGACGTGATCGCCTTGCGCCGGCGGGTCGGGATGGTCTTCGCCCGTCCGGTCGTCCTGCCGCTGACCATCCGCGGCAACCTGACCTACGGCTTGGAGCTGGCCGGCGAGAAGCGCAAGTCCCGGCTGGACGAGGCGGTCGAGCGCAGTCTCAAGCTGGCGGCGCTGTGGGAGGAGGTCAACGATCGCCTGGACGACCCCGCCATTGCCCTGTCCGGCGGGCAGCAGCAGCGCCTGTGCCTGGCGCGCGTCCTGGCCAACCAGCCCGAGGTCATCCTGCTCGACGAGCCCACCTCCGGCCTGGACCCGATCTCGACCGGCAAGGTGGAGGCCGCCCTGCAGCAGCTCAAGAACGATTACACCATCGTCCTGGTGCCGCACTCTGTCCAGCAGGCGGCCCGCACCGCCGACTACGCCGCCTTCTTTTTGCAGGGCGAGTTGGTCGAATGGGCCGTGGGCAAGGAGGTCTTTACCCACCCCAAGGATAGACGCACGGAGGATTATGTGGAGGGGAGATTCGGTTAATGGTCAAACCGATATAAATCCCGGGCCGGGCCTATCCTGCCCCTGACAGCCTGCCGAGCAGGATCGAGATGCCGACCAGCAGGATGCCGGCCATGCCCAGCAGGACCACGGTATTGTATCCCTGGGTGACGTCCGCCATCCACTGACGGGTGCGGTCGCCCAGGTTCATGCCGCCGGCTGGCGGACTGTTTGCAACGCGCATGCTCGACCGCATGCGGTAACCGCCCATCAGGGACAGGATCCCAAGGACGAAGATGACCGATCCAGTCCCGGACAGGCCATTGCTGAACTGGGCCGCCGTGTGCCAGCCGGCCAACCAGCCGATACCGCTGACCATGAGTCCGGTGATCAATGCGATCAGGGCTGCCGCCCCGGTCAGGCGAATCGTACGTAAAGCTATCTTTTTCATCTGTTCCTCGACAGGCACTATAAGGCGCGCGGCTATGCTTGTCAATATATTTAACGTCAGTTATGGAAAATTGATTCGGTTGGGCTGAGCCTTTCGAAGCCCAATCCCATGACCTAAATTTTGGCTCCAAGTTGCCCTTCGACAGGCTCACACCGTCCCGGTGTCCTGCCGGGAGGGCGGCCTAAAAAGGTCAGAAGGTCCTTATACATGGCAAATTTCCTTATCCATAACTCGGGTTATTTATGGAGATTTGAATGAGAGTCCGGACTTCTCTGTTCGGGGACGCGTCGGGTTCCCGAAGATTGTGATAATATTCCGTCATGTCCGAAACCGTCCTCGTCATTGAAGACGAGCCTGCCCTCCAGGAGACCCTGGTCTACAATCTGGAAAAGGAAGGTTACACTGTCCAGGCGGTCGGTGACGGGCGGACCGCCCTGGAGACGGCCCGCTCTCTCAGGCCGGATTTGATCGTCCTGGACATCATGCTGCCCGGACTGGACGGCTTCGAGGTCTGCAGGATCCTGCGCAAGGAGATGTCCGTCCCGATCCTGATGCTGACCGCCCGCGACGACGAGATCGACCGGGTGGTCGGCCTGGAGGTCGGCGCCGACGATTACCTGACCAAGCCCTTCTCGATGCGCGAGCTGCAGGCGCGCGTCAAGGCGCAGCTGCGCCGCACGCGCGTGATCCGCGAGGAGCTGGAAAAGCTCAAATCCCCCAAGGCGGCTCCGTCCCAGGAAGTGCTCGCCTTCGGAGAGCTGGAGATCAACCTGACCCGCCGCGAGGTCCGGCTGGGCGGGCAGGTGTTGGCGCTCAAGCCCCAAGAATACGACCTGCTGCTTTTCTTCGCCCAGCACCGAGGCCAGATGCTCTCGCGCGAGTTCATCCTCGAGCGCGTCTGGGGCTGGGATTTCATCGGGGACAGCCGCACGGTCGACGTGCACGTGCGCTGGTTGCGCCAGAAGATCGAGAAGGACCCTGCCAGCCCGGAGCGCCTGGTGACCGTCCGGGGCGGCGGCTACCGTTTCGAGGGGTGATGGGGTGCCGGGTCGAAAGATGATAGGAAACGAAAGCCGCTGATCGTTCCGCCGGGGTAAAAATCCGGACATGAAAACCAAACTCGAACGACTTGCACTTGGCCTGATCCTGGCCCCACCGGCCCCGCTGGCGGGCCTGCTCGGCGGCTGGTGGCTCTCCTACACCCTGCTGCCGGAAAAGTGGATCCCCCATTCTGCGATCGCCGGTCTGCTGCTCGGCGTCCTGGCCGACTTCCTCTTTCTTGGAAGACTCCTCGACCGCGCCCACCGTCTCAGTCCGGCCTTCTGGCTGGCTGTCCTGCTCTTTTACGCTGTCGGGGCGTTCGGCTTCTCCATGGGCGTGCCGGTCTTGAACGTTGCCCTGGCGCTCCCGGCCGGATTCGTCGTCGGCGGGCGGCTGGCCCACCAGGCGGCGGACGGGTCCCGGGTCCGCCTCGCCGCCCTACGGATCTGCTTCCTGACCACCGGCCTGCTGGCCCTCACCTGTGCCGCCTCGGCCTTTTTTGCCCTGACTAGTCCCTCGACCCCCGGCGACCTGCGGGGGATGCTCGGCCTCGGGTTCGAGGTCACCCCGGCCATGATCTGGGGCCTGATCCTGATCGGCGGGGCAGGGTTGTTGGCTGTCAACTGGCTGCTGACCGGCCTGGCCGTCCACCTTACCCACCGTTCCTTGAGCCTCCCGTAAGATGAACTGGTTCCTCGGCGCCCTCGTGCTCCTCCTGGTATTGGCCCTGGGCTGGCTGGCCTGGCGCTTCCTCGGCTTGCGCCGGCGCCTGGAGCGCTATGCTGAGACCGTGCGCCGCGCCGCTCTTGGGGAGGCTCCGCCCCAGTCCCTGCCGACGGATGTGAGCCGGCTGGAGGATCTCTCCAATGCGGTGCGCGAGCTGTCCCTGGCGCAGCAGGCGCGCCTGGCGGCGTTGGATGCCGAGCTCGGCAAGCTGGCCGCCGTCCTGGACCAGATGACCGACGGTGTGCTGATCGCCGCCGCCGACGGGCGCGTCCAGTTCGCCAACCCCGCCGTGGCCAGGCTGTTCGACGCCCCGCACGCCTCCGGCCACACCGTGGCGGAGGTCCTGCGCCAGCACCAGCTGATCGAGACCTGGCGGCGCTGCCAGGAGAGCGGCGAGCTGCAGACCCAGTCGGTCGAGCTGCCGGCCCGCCACCAGTTCCTGCAGCTGATCGCCATCCCGGACCGCAGCACGGGCGGCAGCCTGCTGCTGGTCCAGGACCTGACCCGCGTCCGCCGCCTGGAGACGGTGCGGCGCGACTTCATCAGCAACGTCTCACACGAGCTGCGCACCCCACTGGCCTCGCTCAAAGCCCTGACGGAGACCCTGCAGGAGGGAGCGCTCGAGGATCCCAAGGCGGCGCGCCGCTTCCTCGGGCGGATCGAGACCGAGGTCGATGCCCTGACGCAGATGGCGACCGAGCTGCTCGAGCTCTCGCGCATCGAGTCCGGGCAGGTGCCGCTGGAGTTGAAGGCCGCCGCCCCGGCGGCGCTGCTCAATTCGGCCGCCGACCGCATGCGTATGCAGGCGGAACGCGCCGGCCTGGCCCTGCGCGTCGACTGTCCCCCCGACCTGCCCGAGGTGCATGCCGACCCGCCGCGCCTGGAGCAGGTGCTGGTCAACCTGATCCACAACGCGGTCAAGTTCACCCGCCCCGGCGGCGAGGTGACCCTTCTGGCGCACCTCGATGGGGACATCATCCGCTTTGCGGTGCGCGACACGGGGGTCGGCATCTCGCCGGACGACCTGTCGCGCATCTTCGAGCGCTTCTACAAAGCCGACCGGGCCCGCTCGGGTGGCGGGACAGGGCTTGGGTTGTCCATCTGCCGCCACCTGGTCGAAGCCCACGGGGGCCGGATCTGGGCCGAGAGCGAAGAGGGCCGGGGGAGCACGTTTTATTTTTCCATCCCGGTGAACTGATTCGGGGATCCGGCCTTACCGAACTGTAAATGCCCTGTCATGGGAATGTCATCCTTATTATGGTATCTTTTATATACATAGTGAAAGGAGTCGGAATGGCTAATTGGTTCCTGATCGCTACAACCGTCGCAATGCTGGTGGTTTTTGCAATCGATACGGTAAAGACGCGGCACCAGAACGTGCGCCGCAAGTAAAACCCGGCTTCAATGGCCTTATCCATCGGCGAGGGTTTTCCCCTGCCGATTTTTTATTTAAAGCCGGTCGTGGATAAGACTTTTTTTGTCGTTGCGAGGACGGCAACACTTGCACCTGCTGCACACTTGCCCTCCCGGAAGGACACCGGGACGGTGTGGCACGAGCAGCCAGTGCGAGTGCCAGGGAGTGCAGGTGTCGCCGCACACCGTCCTGGCGGTCGGTGCCAGGGCAGTACGCGGCTCACAGCGACACGAATTTGTTTTCTTACATATCCATAAACCAAGTTATTTCATACCTCCTTCTTGTTAACCAGAGCATAACAAAGCCATAACCTGCCCTTCGCGGGATTTTAAACACAAGATGGTATGCTTTGCTCATGAAATATAACTACTGTGTTGTTTTATGGGAGGAAGAATGATCCCCATGATTTCGTTTTGTGTATTTTTGACCGCCATGCTGGTGGTCTTCGGCGTGGATGTATTTCAATATCGGCGCAAGAACAGCCGTTAGATCTTAGAGGATTAAGTGAAAAAACATATCTTGGTCACCAATGATGATGGCGTGACCTCGTCCGGGCTGCTGGCCCTGGTCGAGGAAATGCGTTCGCTTGGCAAGGTGAGCGTGCTGGCGCCGGATCACAACTGGTCGGCGGGCGGGCACGTCAAGACCCTCGAGCGCGCCCTGCGCGTGCGCGAGGTGCGTCTGGCGGACGGCAGCCATGCTTTCGCCAGCGACGGCGCCCCGTCCGACTGCGTCGCCCTGGCGGCGCTGGGGTATTTCAAGGAACCGGTCGACCTGGTGGTCTCCGGGATCAACCTGGGTGCCAATTTCGGCCACGACGTGACCTACTCGGGGACGGTCACGGCGGCCATGGAAGCCGTCATCGCCGGCGTCCCTGGCATCGCCGTTTCGCTGGACGTCCCGTACGGGCACCTCGACGAAATCGACTTCCGTCCGGCGGCACGCGCCGCCCGCCTGATCGTGCAGCGCGTGCTCGAAAACGGCCTGCCCCCGGAGATCCTCCTGAACGTCAACGTGCCGTTCCTGAAGGACGAAGAGATCCGGGGCTTCCACCTCACCCGCCAGGGCCTGCGCGTCTACCACAGTCGGCTCGACGAGCGGACCGACCCGCGCGGCCGGCCCTATTACTGGATCGGAGGCGACGCCCCGACCGGCGTGCCCGAGCGCGGCACCGACATCGGCGCCCTGACCGACGGCTTTATCTCGGTCACCCCGCTGCAGCTCGACATGACCGCCTACCACGCCCTGACCGACATGAACTCCTGGCAGTGGCAGGAAGCAGCTCCCCGGCCGCTCCTGCGCCTGCCGGCCTTCCTGATGCCAAAGGCATAATCTGCCAAACGCATAGCTTCCTGCTACTTCGGTCTCCTTTTTAGCGGTGTTGCTCGCTGGTATTTCAGGCGGGCAACATCGTTTTGGCTGAGGGAACGGTCGAAATCTTTAACCGAACGTTAAACAGGCGTTCTCAACGCCTTAAACATGGGCTGATAAAATTCCAGTGACAATAAAATCATTAGGAGAGAAGAGAAAATGCGTAAAACCCTGTTCGTTTCCGTATTTGCCCTGTTGGCCGCCAGCCTGCTGCTCGCCGCCTGCGGTACTTCCGCCACGCCGGGGGCTTCGACCGATACGGCCATGCCGTCCGCGCCCGAGCAACCCACCCCTGCTCCCACAGCCCTCCCGGCCGGCTCGGTCCAGATCACTGGGGCGGGCGCGACCTTCCCGTATCCGCTCTACAGCAAGTGGTTCTACGACTACGCCTTCGTGGACACCTCAGTCAAGTTCAACTACCAGTCCATAGGCTCCGGCGGCGGCATCAAGCAGATCACCGCCAAGACGGTCGATTTCGGCGCCTCGGACGCCATCCTCAACGACGACCAGTTCAAGGCCGCTCCCGGCATCCAGATGTTCCCCACCGTTGCGGGCGCGGAAGCCATCATCGTCAACCTGAAGGATGCGGACGGAAAAGCCATCACCACCCCGTTGATGTTCCCCTATAATTCCATTGCCGACATTTACCTGGGCAAGATCACCAAGTGGAATGATCCGACCTTGACGGCTGCCAATCCGAGAGTCAAATTGCCCAGCAAAGACATCCTCGTCGTCCACCGCTCGGACGGTTCCGGCACCACTTACATCTTCACCGATTATCTTTCCAAGGTCAGTTCAGAGTGGAAAAGCAAGGTCGGTAATGCCACCTCGGTGCAGTGGCCGGTCGGCCTGGGCGGCAAGGGCAACGAAGGCGTGGCCGGGACGGTCGGTCAGAACGATGGTTCGATCGGTTATGTCGAGCTGGCTTATGCCATCCAGAACAACTACGTCCTCAACCAACTGCAAAACAAATCCAATCAATACGTGGCCCCATCCCCCGAGACGACCCAATCCGCCATGGCCGATTTCGGCACGCAGCTCGGTGATAAACTGGCGCTGTCAATCGTCGATGGGCCCGGAGCGAGCTCCTACCCGATCGCCGGTTACACTTACCTGCTGCTTTACATGGACCAGCAGGACTGTGTAAAAGCCCAGAAGATCATCGGGTTTATCCAATGGGCGTACGGCCTGGACGGCACCAAGGATGCAACCTCGCTATCCTACGTCCCTCTACCGGATGCCGTCAAACAGCAGGTGCTCGCCAAGCTCGGCCAGGTAACCTGCAACGGCCAGGCCGTGCTGAAATAACTCGTCCATCCATCTTTGGTCCCTGGGAGGGCCTCTCGAATCCGGGAGGCCCTCCCGACCGGACCAGATCCGCAGGAGAAGGGATTTCCCTCCAGGTGAACGGGACCTCACTCTGACGGAAATGGCTTCTGCCCTGCGGGGAAAGATAAAGCATGCCAGAGAAAAAGCGCGTCCTCTTCGTCTGCATTGAGAACTCCTGCCGCAGCCAGATGGCCGAGGCATTCGCACGTCTGGAGGCGGACGAGCGAATCGAGGCCACCAGCGCCGGCTCGCGGCCCTCAGGCCGGGTCGACCCCCAGGCCGTTGCAGCGATGGCGGAGCTTGGCTGTGACTTGAGCGGGCAACGCTCCAAGTCGCTGGGTGAAGTCCCCCAGGTCAAGTACGACTACGTCATTACCATGGGCTGCGGGGACGAATGCCCCTTCATCCCGGCCGAGCATCACGAAGACTGGGCGATCCCCGATCCCAAAGGGCTGTCGATGGACGAGTTCCGCAGAGTGCGCGACTTGATCGGGCAGCGCGTCAAAGACCTGGCCGGAAGAATCTAAAGAGAAATTATGCAAACGACGAAAGCAATTTCCCGCCCTCCCCTGGGTTCACTGCGCAGGGGTTTCCAGCACGGCGACCGTCTCTACCGCATGCTCCTGGTGGCGGCGACGCTTTCCGTACTGGCGCTGGTGCTCGGAATTGGCTACGAACTCTGGCGGAATTCCGCCCTGTCCCGCCAGGCCTTCGGCTGGAAATTTCTCGTCACCTCCACCTGGGACCCGGCATTGAACGATACCTTCGGCGCCCTGCCCTTCATCCTGGGTACCCTGACCACCTCGGCCATTGCCCTGCTCGTCGCCGTTCCGCTTGGCCTGGGAACGGCTATCTTCCTGGCCGAGCTGGCTCCCAATTGGTTGCGTGAACCGCTCAGTTTCCTGGCGGAACTGCTCGCCGCCGTGCCCAGTGTCGTCTATGGCCTGTGGGGATTATTCGTGTTCATCCCCATTTTCGTACGCCCAGCCTCTGACCTGCTCAACCGGTCGTTGGGTTTCTTGCCCTTCTTCGAGGGACCGATCTTCGGCCCCAGCCGCCTGGCAGCCGGATTGCTACTGGCGATCATGGTCTTCCCGACCATCACCGCAGTCAGCCGGGACGTCTTGCTGGCGATTCCCGATCATCAACGCGAAGCTGCCCTGGCCCTGGGCGCCACACGTTGGGAGATGATTGCCCAAGTGCTGCTCCCCTATGGCGCATCCGGTTTGTTGGGGGCAATTATTTTGGGCCTGGGCCGCGCCCTGGGCGAGACGATCGCCGTTACGATGGTCATCGGAAACAACCTCGACTTGACGGCGTCGCTGCTGCACCCGGGCTATACGATGGCTTCCGTGATCGCCAACGAATTCACCGAGGCCACTTTCGACCTTTACCTGCACGCCCTGATCGAAATCGGCTTAATCCTGTTCGTCATCACCTTGTTGATCAACCTGCTGGCCCGCCTGCTGATCTGGCGCGTTTCAAAGCGGGCGAAAGTGGAGATACGCTCATGAGCAGCCTTTCATTCCGCCGACGGACCAGGCGAAAAGCTGTCAATGTCCTCATGCTGAGCCTGACCGGCGTCGCCACACTTTTGGTGGTGGCACCCCTGCTCTGGATTCTCGCTTACGTTGTGCGGGAGGGATTGCCTGCCATCAACCTTAAATTCTTCACCGACCTGCCCACCCCGGTCGGCGTGCCGGGCGGAGGCATCGTGAATGCCCTGCTCGGTTCCTTGATGACGGTCGGGCTGGGGGTGGTGATCGCCGCGCCGCTGGGAATCCTGGCCGGTTTCTTCGCCGCGACCCATCCGGATGCTCCCTTGGGGGTGCTGGTGCGTTTCGGTACGGACGTCATTTCAGGCGTTCCCTCGATCGTGATGGGGATTTTCGCCTACACCCTGATCGTCCTGCCGCAGAAACATTTTTCGGCTTTTTCGGGCGGAGTCGTGCTGTCCTTCATCATGCTGCCCATCATCGTCCGCACCACCGAGGAGATGATCAAACTGGTGCCGCATAACCTGCGTGAAGGCTCGCTGGCGCTCGGCGCGGCAGAGTGGAGGACTTCTTTTTCGGTCATCCTGCCTGCCGCCCTCAGCGGGGTGATGACGGGTGTAATGCTGGCGGTTGCCCGGGCCGCGGGTGAGGCGGCTCCCATGCTGTTCACAGCCTTTGGGAACCCTTTCATGAATGTGAATTTCCGCCAGCCGGTGGCGACTTTGCCTCATATGATTTATGTTTATTCCATATCCCCCTATGCCGACTGGCACGCAAAAGCGTGGGCGACTGCCCTTGTCTTGATTGGCTTGATCCTCCTGCTCAACATCGCTGCCCGCGCCTGGGTCTTGGTGCGCACACGGCGGATGCAAGGATAGGAGATTATGAGCACACAAACAGGTACTCTCGAAGATACCGGAAAGGTAGGACAAACCATGACAATGCAACTCATGACCTCAGTCAAACATGAGACCAATGGGAATGCCCCCATCAAAGTCGATGTAAAAAACCTGGACGTTCACTACGGCAAATTCCGCGCCCTGGCCGGGATCGATTTGAAGGTGCGCGAGAAGCAGATCACGGCCATCATCGGCCCCTCGGGCTGCGGCAAGTCCACCCTGCTGCGTTCGTTCAACCGCATGAACGACCTGACCCCCGGCTGCCGCATGTACGGGGAGATCACCCTGGACGGGGAGGACATCCTTTCCCCCGGCGTGGACGTGGTCGACATCCGCCGCCGGGTGGGGATGGTCTTCCAGCGCCCCAACCCGTTCCCGAAATCGATCTACGATAACGTTGCTTACGGCCCGCGCCTGTACGGTATCCGCCGCCGCGCCGACCTGGACGGGATCGTCGAGCGCAGCCTGAAATCGGCGGCACTTTGGGACGAGGTCGGGGACAAGCTGCACCAGTCTGGCATGTCGCTCTCGGGTGGGCAGCAGCAGCGCCTGTGTATCGCCCGTGCCTTGGCGGTCGAGCCGGAGGTCATTTTAATGGACGAGCCCGCCTCGGCCCTCGACCCGATCTCCACGCTGCGCATCGAGGAGCTGATGCACGACCTGGCGAAGGACTACACCATCATCATCGTCACCCACAACATGCAGCAGGCGGCGCGCGTCTCCAACTTCACCGCCATGATGTTGATCGATGACCAGCGCGCCGGGCGCCTGATCGAGTACGACCTGACCAATGTCATCTTCACCCGCCCCAGGGATAAGCGCACCGAGGACTACGTCACCGGGCGGTTCGGATAAACCAGCTTCCCACCGCCCTGTCGGGAGAAATGTGATTATAATAATCAGACATTCGTTAAGAAACGAGGTGGCGTATGCGAAAAACGTTTGAAACCGAGATCCAGGCGCTCAAAGACGAGCTGCTTCTGTTGGGCAGCATGGTCGAGCAGCAGATCCTGGATTCCGTCGAGGCGCTGAAAAAGCGCGATATCGACGCAGCCCGCCGCATCTATGATACGGACAGCCAGATCAACGCCAAGCGCTATGCCATCGAGGAGCAGGTGATGATCCTGATCGCCACCCAACAGCCCATGGCCCACGACCTGCGCCTGCTGGCCTCGGTCCTGGAGGTCAGCGGCGAGCTGGAGCGCATGGGTGATTACGCCAAGGGCATCGCCACGGTCAACCTGCGCATGGGAGACGAGCCGTTGCTCAAGCCGCTGATCGACATCCCGCGCATGGCCCAGAAGAGCGTCGACATGCTCCACCGTGCCCTGACCGCCTTCATCAACGAGGACGTGGATGCGGCGCGTGCCATCCCGCCCGAGGATGACGAGGTCGACGGCCTGTACACCCAGGTCTACCGCGAGCTGATGACCTTCGTCCTGGCCGACCCGCGCACCATCGACCGGGCCAACTACCTGCTCTGGACGGCGCACAATCTGGAGCGCGTCGCCGACCGGGTGACTAACATTTGCGAGCGCACCGTCTTCATCGCCACCGGTGAGATCAAGGAAATCCCCTCCAGCAACATCGACGAAAAATTGAGGAAATAAACACATTCGGGATGGCCAGCGCCTCCCCGGTTTTTATTTTACCGGTAGGGGCGGATCCCCCTTCGGGGACTACGCACGATCCGCCCCTATTTGATTCTTTGGAATTCCCCCGCGTGTGCTTCGATCAATCGGACGGCCGCCCCGACCCCGTCCTCGGCCTGGATGCGGGCTCCGAGCCGGGCAGCCCGCTGTTGCATGTCCGCCTCGTCCAGGGCGCGGCGCAGCGCGGCAGTGAGCGCGGCCGCCTCGAGCTTTTTGACCGGGATCGGTTCCGGCCCGGCTCCCAGGGCGGCGACGCACTTGCCCCAGAAGGGCTGGTCGGCGGCGAACGGCACGACCACGTTCGGCACGCCCGCCCGCAGTCCGGCGGCGGTCGTCCCAGCCCCGCCGTGGTGCACGACGGCCTTGCAACGCGGGAACAGCCAGTCATGCGGTGCTGCCTCGAGGTACAGCATGCCCTCCGGGTTGCCCTCGGGCCGCCAGCCGTTCCAGCCGGTCAGGACCACCCCGCGCTGGCCGATCGCGGCGAGGCTCTCCAGCACGGCGCGGCCGATGCGCTCCGCCTGGCGGTTGACCATGCTGCCGAAGGAAACGCACACCGGCGCCTCCCCGCCCGCCAGGAATTCCGCCAGCTCCACGGGAGGCCGGTAGCCGGGTGCGTCGAGGAAGAAGTAGCCGGGGATGTGGATATGCGGCGCGGACCAGTCCGCCGGCCGCGGCAGGACCGTTGGGCTGACGGCAAACAGGAGCGGGGTGAGCGGGCGTCCCTCTGCGGGGAGGCTGCGCGATCCGGCCGTCGGCGTGAACGGCCAGAAGACTTGCCCGGGAAAGTCGGCGGGGGATTTTTTACGCAAGCGGTAGTAGCCCAGGTTGCCGCCGTGCCAGAAGATTTGTGTCGCCAGCCAGTGGGTGAAGTAGCTGAGCGGCCCCGGCGGGACGTTGGGGAAGGCGACGTTGGGGAAGGCGCGCGTCGGGGCGAAGATCGGGAAGGTCTGGACCGAGACGTCCGGGATGCCCCGCTGGCGGGCGAAGGCGTGCCCGCCGGTCGTGAACAGGAAGGAGTGCACGACCAGGTCGGCGTCCTGCACCGCAGCCTTGACCTGCCGCACCACCTGCGGGGCGACGGAGAAGATGTACGCCTGCATGGCGTCCACCATGCGCCAGGGATTTTGACCGGCGTCGTTCAGGCGCCGGCTGATCTCGGCCGGGTCGCCGGCCAGCGGCGCGAAGGGGACAGCGTGCCCGGCGGCCAGGTCGGCGAAACGCCCCGGCGCGGCCAGGTACACGTTATGCCCGGCCTTCTGCAGGCCGAGCGCCAGGGCCAGGAAAGGCTGCACGTCGCCGCGTGAGCCGTAGGTCAGCAGGGTGATACGCATGGACTTATCTTATCAGATACGG
>CAVTZT010000012.1:0-194839 GCA_963739255.1 uncultured Chloroflexia bacterium | reverse complement strand
CACGGTGCAGCAGGCCGGCGGCTGTTGACTCCCGCCGACCTGGCAGCCCACGCCTCGACCTGGGAGGCGCCCATCAGCACGACCTATGCCGGCCTGCGCCTGTGGGAATGCCCGCCCAACGGCCAGGGCCTGACCGCCCTGATGGCCGTCAACCTGCTCGAGGGTTTCGACCTGACGGCTCTCGACCCGCTTTCAGCGGATCGGCTGCATCTGGAGATCGAGGCCCTGCGCCTGGCGTTCGCCGATGCGGGCTGGTTCGTGGCCGACCCGGCAAAAATAAAAGTACCGGTCGAAGAGCTGCTCTCCAAGGGATATGCCGCCGAGCGCCGCAAGTTGATCGACCCGCAGCGGGCAAGCCTCGACCAAAAGCACGGGTCACCGCTCGCTGGCTCGGACACCGTCTATTTCTGCGTCGTGGACCAATTGGGTAACGCCTGCTCGTTCATCAACAGCCTTTACATGCGCTTCGGGACCGGCATCGTGCCCTCCGGCTGGGGCTTTGCACTGCAGAACCGGGGTCACAATTTCAGCCTCGACCCGCAGCATCCCAACGCCCTGGCGCCGGGCAAGCGGCCCTACCACACCATCATCCCGGCCTTGATTACCAGCCCTCATCCCTCGCCCCTTTCCCAAGGGGAGAGGGATTGGGGTGAGGGCTTGTTTGCTGCTTTCGGCGTGATGGGCGGGTTCATGCAGCCGCAGGGGCACGTCCAGGTCTTCCTGGCGCTGGCCCAGGGCTTCGACACCCAGGCGGCGCTGGACCTGCCGCGCTTTTGCATCGTCGATGGAATACCCGCCGGGCGCGTCGGCCTGGAATGGGAGATCAAGGCCGGTGCCGTGCGCGACCTGCTCGGACGGGGACACGACGTCTTTCGCGCCCGCGCCGCGCAGCGCGGTCTCTTCGGCCGCGGCCAGGTCATCCTGCGCGACCCGCTGACCGGCGTTCTGACCGGCGGCTCCGATCCGCGCGCCGACGGCTGTGCCATGACCCTGGTATGAGCATAACTTCCAAACTCATCCTGGTGACTGGCGTGACCGGTTACGTCGGCGGGCGCCTGGTGCCTCACCTGCTCGACGCCGGTTACCGCCTGCGCTGCCTGGTGCGCGACCGCGAGCGGCTGCAGGGCCATGCCTGGCTCGACCGGGTGGAGGTGGTGCAGGGTGACGCCCTCGACCTTGCCTCGCTGGTGAGGGCGATGCAGGGGGTCTCCGCGGCCTACTACCTGATCCACGGCCTGCAGGGCGGCCGGGTCAACGCCGGGCGCGACCTGGAGGCGGCGCGCAACTTCGCCGCCGCGGCCGAGCAGGCCGGCATCGAGCGCATCTTATATCTGGGCGAACTGGTCGACCCGACGGCGGACCTCTCCCCGTACCTGCGCGCCCGTCACGAGACCGGTTACCTGCTGCGCCAGGGGCGGGTTCCGGTCACCGAGCTGCGCGCCGGCATGATCGTCGGGGCTGGCAGCGCCCTGTTCGAGATGATCCGCTACCTGACCGAGCGTGAACCGGTGCTGGTCTGCCCGCGCTGGTTCTTCACCCTGGCGCAGCCGATCGCCATCTGTGATGTGCTCGACTACCTTGTGGCTGCCCTGGAGACGCCGGAGAGCGTGGGCAAGCTGGTCGAGATCGGCGGTGCCACCCGCCTGCGCTACGCCGACATGCTGCTGGGCTACGCCGCCGAGCGCGGCCTGAAGCGCCGGCTCATCCCCACGCCGGTCTACGCCCCGCGCCTGTCGGCCTATTGGGTGCACATGGTCACCCCGGTCCATTGGCGGGCGGTCCTGCCGCTGATCGAGGGCATGCATGCCGAGAGCGTCGTGCGCAGCGACCTGGCCTCCCGGCTCTTCCCCCGCATCCAGCCCCTGGATTATCGCAGTGCCGTGCACCAGGCGCTGGGGCAGGTGCAAAGCGAGGACGTCGAGACTTCCTGGGCAGATGCCCTGGTCGGCTCGGCCGGCGACGTTGTGCCCTTCAAGCTGGTCGAGCAGGAGGGCATGATGATCGAGCGGCGCCAGCTCGTGGTCGACCTGCCGCCCGGAGCCCTCTTTCGCGCCTATACCGGCCTGGGCGGCGATCGGGGCTGGCTGTACCTGAACTGGACCTGGGTCGTGCGCGGCTGGATCGACAAGCTGGTCGGTGGGGTGGGGCTGCGCCGCGGCCGCCGCCATCCGGACGAGGTGCGCGTGGGCGAGGCGCTCGATTTTTGGCGGGTCGAGGCGGTCGAGCCTGGCTGCCTGCTGCGCCTGCGGGCGGAGATGAGGGTCCCCGGGAAAGCCTGGCTGCAGTTCCAATCGACCCCGACGCCGGAGGGAAAGACCCTGCTCACCCAGACTGCCTACTTCGCCCCGCGCGGGTTGGCCGGCTTGATTTATTGGTACAGCTTGTATCCGATACATACCTTTCTCTTCAGCGGACTGATCCGCAAGGTAGCCCAGCGGGGAGTGCAGCTGGCATACTCGCGATAAATAATTGGTTTGAAGATGTGGACTTTAGAGATGGCGTGAAGGATAGACTGGTTCTTGTGACCGGCGCGAGCGGGTACATCGGCGGGCGGCTGATCCCGCGTCTGCTCGACCGAGGCTACCGCGTCCGCTGCCTGGCGCGTGAGCCCGAGCGGCTGCGCAGCCGGAGCTGGATCCCCCGCGTCGAGATAGTGAGCGGAGACGTCGTCTCCGGCGATGGCCTGGACCGGGCGCTGCAGGGTGTCTGGGCGGGTTATTACCTGGTCCACAGCATGGCTTTCGGGCGGCACTACCATCCCCGCGACCTGGCTGCGGCGCACAACTTTGCCGCCGCGGCCGGGCAGACCGGCGCCGAGCAGATCGTTTACTTGGGCGGTCTGGCTGACCCGCAGGAGAGGATCGGGGAGCACATGCGCTCGCGCATCCTGACCGGCGAGGCCTTGCGCCAGGGTCGCGTCCCGGTGACCGAGTTCCGCGCCGGCGTAATCATCGGCCCGGGCAGTATTTCATTTGAGATGATCCGCTACCTGACCGAGCAATTTCCTATGATCGTCGGCCCGCGCTGGCTGAGGAACCACGTCCAGCCGATCGCCTCCCGGGATGTGCTGAATTATCTCCTGGCCGCGCTCGAGACCCCCGCCAGCCGGGGTGGGGTTTTCGAGATCGGCGGGCCGCAGGTGATGACCTTTGCCGAGGCCATGCTCACCTATGCCCGGCTGCGCGGCCTGGCCCGGCGGGTTCTTGCCCTGCCGGTGCTGCCGCTTGGGCTGATGGCCTTTAGCGTCGGCCAGCTCACTCCGGTCCCGGCCAGCATCGCCGCCCCCCTGATCGACGGGATGCGCACCAGCAGCGTGGTCCGGGATGAGTTGGCACGGCGGGTCTTTCCGGGGATCGAGCCCCAGGGATATGAGCAGGCGGTCCTGGATGCGCTCTGCCGGCTTTCACCGTCCCAGGTCGAGCCGGTCTTTGACAACCCGGTAAAACGGATTAAAATAATCAAGCACGAAGGCTTCCTGATCGACCACCGCAGCCTCGGGCTCGAGGTCCGGCCGGAGGCGGCTTACCAGGCCTTCACGCAGCTGGGCGGGAAGCGAGGCTGGCTTTATATGGATTGGCTCTGGCGCCTGCGCGGTCGCCTGGACCGCTGGCTCGGCGGACCGGGGATGCGCGGCCGAGGCGAGGAAGGCGGACTCAGGGTTGGTGTGGTGGTCGATTTCTACCGGGTTGAGGCCCTGGAGCCGGGGCGCCTGATGCGCTTGCGTGCGGAGCTGAAGGCGCCGGGGGAAGGCTGGATGGAATGGGGCATCGCCTCGCGATTGGATGACTGCATCGAGCTCAGCCAGACGGCTTACTTTGCCCCGCGCGGCCTGCCCGGTTATCTCTACTGGTATGGGCTGTATCCGATCCACCGCCTGGTTTTTACCGGCCTGTTCAAAAAGCTCGTCCGGCGGGCCGTCGAGATCCATCAGAACACGTAGCTTGTTCGCCTGTTAGAGAATGGAGAAATAGAATGAACATCAACTTTGCCATGTGGAGAACGGCGTTGTCCGGGCTGGTCAAAATGGATAAAAAGGAAGACTGGGACCGGCTGGACGTGGCCTCCAAGTGGTTCATCGCCACGCGCTCCGCCGTGACCATCGTCACGCTTTATTCCTGTGCCATCGCCGGGCTGCTCGCCATCCGCTTCGGCCACTTTGCCTTCCTGCCCTGGCTGATCGTGACCATCGGTCTGTTCATCGCCCACGGAACGAATAACCTGCTCAATGACTACACCGATTTTAGCCGCGGGATCGACAAGGACAACTATTTCCGCACCCAGTACGGCGTCCACCCGCTGGTGCAAGGATTCTGGACCAAGCGCCAGCAGCTGCTCTGGTTCCTGGTCAGCGGCGTGCTGGCCGTCCTCTCGGGGGCTTTCGCCCTGGTGTACACCCAGTTTTCGCCGGTGGTGATCGGCCTGTTTGCCTTTGGAGCGCTGGTATTGCTCTTCTATACCTGGCCGCTCAAATACCTGGCCCTGGGGGAGCTGGCCATCTTCCTGATCTGGGGTCCGATCCTGGTCGGGGCGGTATACGTCGTCCTGGCACGCGGCATGAACGAGAACCTGTGGAACGTGGTCCTGGCAGGCGTGCCCTTCGGCCTGAGCGTGGTCAGCATCAACCTGGGCAAGCACATCGACAAGTCTTCGGAGGATAGGAAGAAAGGCGTCGGGACGCTGCCGGTGCGGGTCGGAGAAAAAGTTGCCCGCTACTTGAACATTGCCGTGTTCGTTTTGATGTACGCCATCGTGCTGTACCTGGTCTTCGTGCCGCGCTTCTTCACCCCCATCCTGCTGATCGTCTTCTTCGCCGGGAAGCGCGCCCTGCTCAACATCGGCGCACTGACCAGGCCGCGCCCGGCAGAGCCGCCCAAGGAATGGCCCGGCTGGCCAACCTGGTTCTCAGGCTTCGCCTTCTACCACAACCGTCTGTTCAGCAACCTGCTGATCCTGAGCCTGATTGCCGACCTGCTGCTGCGCTTGGCCCTGAACCATTACGGGTTGAAGTGGTAATCCCGTCGGCTTGATTCGCCATATGCCTCGAAACAGTACGGGCTGGCGTTACCACGCCAGCCCGAATGTTTTCGAAAAGGGTTCGTCAGACTATTTATTCAGGCTAATGATGTAGGCAATCACGTCGGCGATTTGCTGTGGTGCCAGAAGTTTCTGGTCGCCCCAGGCGGGCATCGAAAAGGCTGGATTGGTCCCTTCCGGCGTGGAGCCGTGCTCGATGAAGAGGTCGACGTTTTTGGCGAAAACGAGGGAGTCTTTGTTAACCAGCCCGGGATCGATGGGGTTGAGCGGCGGCACGGTACCGTCGGTCGAGCCGGGGTTGGGCACGCCGCCTTTGGCCTGGTCGCCATGGCACAGGGCGCAGTTGGTCTGGTAGATCTTTGTGCCGGCGGTCGCATCGCCGGTCAGACCGGTCGCCGCTCCAGGCCCGCCAGGGTTGGACGGGGCAGGTACTTCGACTTCCTCGGTCGCAGCCGGGGTGGGGGTGGGGACTGTCGGGTGGACTCCATTCAAGCCGGTCACGTAGGCGATCACATCGGCGATCTTTTGCTGCGATAGCAGACCTTGGTCGCCCCAGGCAGGCATCGAAAAGGCTGGATTGGTGCCCTCCGGTGTGGAGCCGTGCTGGATGAAGAGGTCGATGTTCCCGGCAAAGATGTTGTAATCCGGGTTGACCAGCCCGGGATCGATCGGGTTGAGAGGCGGCACGGTACCGTCGGTCGAGCCGGGGTTAGGTACATCACCTTTGCCCTGGTCGCCATGGCAGAGGGCACAGTTGGACTGATAAACTTGTGCGCCTGCAGTTGCGTCGCCGGTCAGGCTGATGCCTGCTCCCGGCCCGCCCGGGTTCGACGGGGCAGGCACTTCCGCCTCCTCGTTTGTAACCGGTGTGGCGGTTGGGGCAGCCGCCTGTACTCCATTCAAACCGATCACATAGGCGATCACGTCGGCAATCTTCTGCGGCGACAGCAGGCCCTGATCGCCCCAGGCGGGCATCGAGTAGGCGGGATTGGTCCCCTCCGGAACCGAGCCGTGCTCGATGAAGAGGTCGATGTTCCTGGCAAAGGTGTTGTAATCCGAGTTGACCAGCCCGGGATCGATCGGGTTGAGCGGCGGCACCGTGCCGTCCGTGGACCCGGGATTGGACACGCCGCCCTTACCCTGGTCGCCATGGCAGAGGGCACAGTTGGACTGGTAGACCTGTACGCCAGCGGTCGCATCGCCTGCCAGGCTGGCGGCCGCTCCCGGCCCACCCGGATTGGACGGGGCGGGCACTTCGACTTCCTCGGTCCCGGCGGGAGTCGGCCCGTCCGAGGTCGCCGCGGCGACGCCAGAGACCGGTTTCCCGGCCAGGATCACCGGCCCCTGGTCCGGGATGGCACCTGGCGGACGTCCGAAGGGCATCAGTTTCTGTACGAAGAGCATCTGGCTCAGCTTGGACTGGTCCCAGTTGCCGCCGCCGAGGATGTCATTACCCTTAGCGCCCGACGAGGTACGGTGCGAACCGGCCAGGATGCTGGCATAGCTGCTCAGGTCCAACTGGGCGTAGGCGGGGGAGAGCCCGGCGTTATGGCAGGTGACACAGGCCTGTGCCCCCGAATACCATAGATTGGACTCGGTGAACAGCGGCTGAACGTCTGCGAAAGTCGCCGTGCAGCTGGCGTTGTTCGTGCCGGTGAAGGTGAACGGTTTGGTCTCGGAATATCCGGCTGAGACCCAGGCGGAGAGGATCGTCTCGGCGGCCACCGGGCACTTGGCGGGACCGGCGGCGACCGGACCGCCGGAGGTGGGCACCGGCAGGGTGGCCGGAATCAAGGTCGGGATGGGAGTGTGGAGGATGGGCGCCAGGCTGGCCGAGGTGCAGTCGGCGTTGAAGCCGCAGTTGGCAAAATAGAGCGTACCGATAAATGCAAGCGCCAGGACCGGCAGGCTGAAGGCGAGCAGGATCATCACGGTTCTGAAATCACGCTTCATCTTTCTTCTCCCTCACCTTTCAGGGTGCAGGCGCGGCTTTCAGGGTCCTGATGTAATTGACCACGTCCCAGCGCTCGCGCACGTTCAGGTTTTCGTTCAAGGCGGGCATCTTGCCCGGGATGCCGTTCGAGATCACCAGGAAGATGGCTCCGTCGCTGATCGACTGGACGGCCGGGCCCGTCAGGTCGGCCGGTTTGTTATTCAAGTAGGTCGCCACTGGACCGTTGCCCTTCCCTTGCGGCCCGTGGCACAGGGCGCAGTCGATGCTGAACAGCTCCGCTCCACGGGAAAGGGAGCTCGGGTCAGCCTTGACCGGGTTGACCGGCGCGCCCAGGCCGGCGATGTAGGCCGCCCCCTCCACCGGGATGGAATTGGCCGGCACCGGCAGGGGATCGGCCATCGGTTGGAAGGCGGGCTGGATCTTCATGAAGCTGACCCAGTCGATCTTGATCACGTCGTACGAGAAGATCACGATCACCGCCGAGACGATGGCCACGGCCCCGACCAGGATGAGCACGCGCTTGAGCTTTTCGCGGTTCATGGGATTTGCGCCTCCGCCGGCTCGACCGACCCGGCGCCCGAAGCGGTCAAGGCCTCGATGAACTTCTTCTTCTCCCCAGCCGGGCAGGTGAAGAGTACGGCGATCTTGCCGTCGCTGATGCCCGGGACATAGTCCAGCGGCCCATTGGCTGGCAGGTAGCTTTCGAAGAAGACGCCCAGGAAGGTGAAGACCAGCAGGCCCAGCAGGGCCAGCTCGGTGACGACGATGATCGCCGGCGGGACAGGCAGCAGCCCCTGCCCGCCGACGTAGATCGGGAAGAGCAGCGGCGTGCCGTAGGCAAAGAACGCCCCCAGCCCGGCCCCTCCGACTGCCCCGACCAACGCCAGCAGCGGGATCTTGCTATGCTGCTTCGGGCGCCCGAGGATGCGCTCCATGACCGGGATGCCGGAGATGACGTTGATCTGTCCATCGGACAGACCCAGCTGGTGCAGCCGCTCGATCCCTTCCGCAGCCGGCTCGAGGTCATCGAAAAGGGCGAGAAGCCTTGTCGTCTCAGCCATCATCTGCTCCTTTCCATGTTACTCGATCTCGGTGGTCGAGGTCACCGTGGCCTTGCCGACCTTGCGCAGCGAGTGCACCATCTGGCCCTCCTGCACCTCCCAGACCGGGACCAGCGGGATCAGGCGCGAGGCGACCATGTACAGCAGGATGAAGAAGGCGATCGTGCCGATCGTCAGCGGGATCTCGACCTCGGGACGTAGATGCGCCAGGTGAAAGGCATGCGGTTGATGGTCAGCGACATGGGGATGATCATATAGCGCTCGAACCACATTCCCACGTTGATGAGCAGGCCGATCATGAACAGGAGCCCGGGGAAGCGGCGGATCTTTTTGTTCCACAGCGTCAGCCATGGGATGATGGCGTTGCAGATCAGCATGGTGAACCAGATCCAGGCGAGCGGTCCCGACTCGATGAACTTCTGCAACGCCTTCGCGAAGTCGTCGCCGCCGTACCAGTGCACCATGTAATCGTTGAAGAAGAAATAAGCCCAGGCATCGAGATGACCAGCATCAGCTTGCCCAGGGCGTCGAAGTGTTCGGGGCGGATGAAGTACTTCATGTTCTTCATCGTCTTGCGGACGACGTACAGCACCATCACCACCGCGGCGATGCCCGAGTGCACCGCCCCGACGACGAAATACGGCCCGAAGATGGTCGAAGTACCAGCCCGGGCGGTTGCTTGCCATGGCAAAGTCCCAGGAGACGATGGTGTGACCGAGAACATGACCGGCATGATGGCGAAGGCGAAGATGTTCATGGCCGCGCTTCAGGTGGACCCACTCGGCTTCGGTGCCGCGAAAGCCCAGCGCCAGGATGCGATAGAGAGCTTGCGCCAGCCGGTCGAGCGGTCGCGCGCCATGGCCAGGTCGGGGATGAGCGGCAGGAACAGGTACATCGTGCTGGCCAGCAGGTAGGTGGTGATCGCCAGCAAGTCCCAGGCCAGCGGCGAGTGGAAATTGGGCCACAGACCGCGCTCGTTGGGGTAGGGGATCAGCCAGTAGGCCAGCCAGACGCGGCCCAGGTGCATGAAGACGCTCAGCCCGCCTGATCAGGCCGAAGGTGGTCATCAGCTCGGCGGCGCGGGTGAAGGGCCGGCGGAACTCGGCCTTGAACACACGCAGCATGCGCCGAGACGAAGGTGCCGGCGTGGCTGATGCCGATCCAGAAGACGGTGTTGACCAGGAATATGCCCCAGTAGGACGGCCGGTTGACCCCCGAGACTCCCAGGCCTTTGGCGATCATGATAGCCCCAGGCAGCCAACAGGCAGACCGCCACGACCAGCACCAGCAGGGCCGTCACGACCCAGAAGTGCCAGCTGGTGGCGTGCATCGACTCCATCACCATGGCATTCATCTCGCCGCGCGGCCGCGGGTCGAGCATCAGGTGCTCGCGCGGATCCTCGCGTTCGCTGATCCCGGTCGCCGGGCCGCTCAATGGTTTAGCCGTTACCGCCATGGCTCGAGCCTCCCTTTAGATAGGTCACCCTCGGCAGGGTGCCGAGTTCTTCCAGCAGCTTGTAGCCGCGCTCGCTGCGAGCCAGTTGGCTGACCTGGCTCTCCGGATCGTCCAACCGGCCGAAGATGATGGCATCCGCCGGGCAGGCCTGGGCGCAGGCCGGCACGACCTCGCCGTCCAGCACTTCGCGCCCTTCGGCCTTGGCCTTGTCCTCGCCGCGGCGGATGCGCTGGATGCAGAAGGTGCATTTTTCCATCACGCCGCGCCGGCGCACGGTCACATCCGGGTTGAGCTGGTTGTTCAGCGGCTCCGGGCGGGGCGTAATCGCGCCAGTTGAACTCGCGCACCTGGTACGGGCAGTTGTTGGCGCAGTAGCGCGTGCCGACGCAGCGGTTGTAGACCTGCAGGTTGATCTGCTCCGACTCGCTGTGCACTGTGGCAAATACCGGGCAGACCGGCTCGCAGGGCGCCTCGCCGCACTGCTGGCACAGCATCGGCTGGAAGTCGCGTGGTCACATCGGGGATATTCGCCGTCCCAGAAGCGCTCGATGCGGATCCACTGCATGCTGCGCCCGTAGCCGGCATCCTCCTCGCCGACGAAGGAAATATTGTTTTCCATGGCGCAGGCGGTGACGCAGGCCTGGCAGCCGGTGCACAGGTCCTGGTCGATGACCATGCCCCACTTCGCCTGGGGTTGTTCGCTGGTCAGTTGGCATCAATAAACTCCTTATTTAGTCAAATTCGCCGTATACGCCAAGACGGCTTTCCAAGCGGGCCAGGGGCTTCTTCCAGCCGGTCTTCTCGACCTTGACCTTGACGGCGGTGAAGGCCAGGTCGCCGGCGGCGTTGAGCCTCAGGCCGAGCAGCTTCGCCAGGTTGGCGCCGCGGCCCTGGGCGTAGCGCCCGAAGGCGGTATGCCCCTGCCCGAAGGGGATGGCGATCGTATCGGGGCGGATGGCGGGATACCGGTAAACGGAACACCTCGACCTCCCCGAACGGGGAGGTGATCCTGACCACGTCATCGTCGTCACGCCCAAGCTTGGCGGCGGTGTCCGGGTTGATCTCGACCCAGGTGTTCCACATGACCGTGGTGGTCGGGTCGGGGGTCTCCTGCAGCCAGGGCCGGTTGGCGCCCGCGCCGTCGGCCAGGATCGGGGAGGGGAAGGGGAAGCAGATAGATATTCGCCCGTCGCCGTCGAATTCTGCGGCGGGCAGGTCCAGCTTCTGGTCGAGGGCGCAGGCGGCGGCGGGCGTCTCCAGACCGGCGTCGGCTTCCACCAGCCGCCATACTGCTGCCACTGCGCCCAGAACGTCCTGATCTCCGGGGCGTTGAAGAAGCCCGGCGTGGTGACCAGCTCGCCGACCGCGTTCTGCAGGAACTCGACCTCATCCTTGTAAGGCACGGCCGCGGCCAGGCTCCCGCCGATCGACTGGATGGCTGCCAGGAGCACATCCGCGGTCGCCTGTGTGTTGTAGAACGGCGCGACCACCGGCTGCAGGCCGGAGAGCGACCGGGCGGTCCGCGCCGGTGGCAACCTTCTGATAGCCCCAGGCTTCCAGGCCGGTATGGTCGGGGAAGACGTAGTCGGCCTGCATGGCGGTCTCGTCCGGGAAGGAAGCGAAAGAGATCACCTGCGGAACGCTGGCCAGCGCCTCCGCAAACCCCAGTCCGCGGGCAGCTCGTAGAGCGGGTTGACGCCGTGGACGAACAGCACCTTGACCCCGCCGGATTTCATCTTTTCGATCAGGTCTTGAAGGCCGGTCAGCGTATCGGGAAGGGACGGGTGTGCATCATAGACCGGCAAGGAAGGGGTCAGGAAAACGCCGCCGGCCTGACCGAGGTTGTCCGAGCAGTGCGTTCAGCGCCAGGATGGCATTCGCCGGCTTCCAGGCCGTTGCTTGCGCCCAGTGCCGAGCCGCCCGGGATGGCCAGCGGGTGGGCCGCGCTGGCGAAGAGATTCGCCAAGCGGTGCAGTTCGGTTTCGCTGACCCCGCTGGCCTGGGCGATGGGGGTCACGTCCACATTGGCGAAAGCCTCCGGCGGGGTGCCGCCGCGCCCGGTGGCGACCAGACTGCCGAGGGCCAGGGCGACCAGCCCTTCCGTGCCAGGGCGCGATCGGGATCCACTCGTCGGCGGTCGCCGCGGTCTGGGACATGCGCGGCTCGAACTGGACCAGATAGCCGCGCCTGCCGGTGTGCCCCTGGCGCATCCCGGAAAAACCGCGCGCATATGCCACCGGCGATAGCTAGGTTTCGAGGAAGTTTGCGCCGAAGGAGAAGGTCACGTCGGCGTTCCCCAGGTCAAAAAAGGGAAGGGCTGCCTTGCCAAAGAGGCGGTTTGCGGCGGCTGCCAGGGTGGCGCGCGCCTCGAACATCTCCAAAGCGCCGTAGCGCAGAGGGGCGGGAGCGCCCAGGGCGGCGGTGATCTCGGTCACCAGGTCGACCAGGTGATCCGAGGTCAGTCCGAGCAGGAAGGCAATCTCCCCGGGCTGGTTGGACTTCAGCGCTTCCGTGACGAACGCAACGGCGTTGTCCCAGGCAACATCGGTCAGAGGCCCGCCGCGCACGCTGCGTCTGGCCGGATTCTGGATGCGGTCCGGGTTGTAGAGGCCTTGCAAGGAAGCCTGGCCGCGCGAGCAGGTTTTGCCCAGGTTGACCGGGTTGTTTTTGTTGCCTTCGACCTTGATGGCGCGCCCCTGGATCGTGCGCACGACGATGCCGCAGCCGGCCGGGCACTCGCGGCAGGTGGAAGCATAAATAGTGCTCTGGCCGTTATAGGTATACTCGGGCATTTGGGTGTAAGGTTCGCGGACCACGTAGCGGGACATCGGGCCGCAGCCGGTCAGCACCGCCGCGGTCGCGGCTCCCGCACTTGCCATTTTCAAGAAATCCCGCCGGGAAATCTTTTTGCTCATCGAGGTTTCCTTTCCGACCCGGTTATTTATGGCAAGTCACGCAGTCGGTCAGCTTGGCCAGCATGACCGGATTATCGGCGTAGCGCGCCCGGTGACAGTTCAGGCACCAGCCCATGTTCATGTTTTGCGGTTGAGCCACCGTCATGCGGCTGACCTCGCCGTGGCAGTCCTCGCAGTTCAATCCGGCGGCAATGTGGGGCCGGTGGCTGAAGTAGACGAAGTCCGGCACGATCGCCACCGGCACCCAGGGGATGGGCTGGTTGTCTTTGACGTAATTAAAGAGTTTATCCAGCTCGGCGTTCTTGGCCGTGATCTGCTGGTGGCAGCCGTAACACTTGGACTCGGTCGGCAGGCCCGGGGACTGGCCGTCCAGCGCCCCCGGGTGGCAGTACAGGCAGGGAATGCCCAGGGCGACGTGTTTGTCATGGGGGAACTGGATCGGCTGGGGAGGCGGGACCTGGGTCAGATGAATACCCCAGGCTGCGCCGCTCAGCAGCACGATCCCAACCAGGCCCATGCCGATCTGCACCAGGGGTTTTTTCAAAAGGTTGAGGATCAATTTGCCCATGCGTTTTCCTCTGAAGTTCATTCACTTGGAAATGGAATGAAAAACGACCGCAGAGGTGCGGTTAAATACGACGGTCTTTTTTCTGCCCAACGGGGATGGCCCACCGATGTGATCCCCGCTGCGATATTCGCTCGCCTGGTTTCAACCTTCACGGGGTCTTGGAGCAAGCCGGCCTCTCGGAGAAGTCTCATGGAAGCGCCTCGTTTTTCCCATCTGTCAGCAACTTGCTCGAACGCCGTAATTATACATCAATTGTCCAGAATGTCCACATTTTCACAATAATAGATTATAATATAGTTTACAAATATGGTCTAAATATTCTTAATTGTCCACTTCGATGATATACTCACGCCGTCAATTCGGCAGGCAAACTTCAATGAAGCAAGACCCGGGGCAAGTTTTATCGGCGCTTTTATCCTTTCCAATGGGGAGTTGATTGAAGATGAAGCATTTTATCATCGTTGCCATCCTGGTGGTTGCGAGCACCATTGCGATCCGAGCAGGATTGAACAGCATCGGGCTGCTGCCGCAGCTGGCGAGCGTCCAGGGGATCACGACCGACCGGCTCTTTGGCCTGTATGTCTGGGCAACCGCCTTTGTTTTTTCATTGATCGTCGTCACGCTGGTGTATGCCCTGATCGTTTTTCGCCGCAAGAATGGGGAGACCGGCGATGGGGTACACGTGACTGGTAATTCCAGCCTGGAGATTACCTGGACGGTTGTCCCGCTCCTGGTCGTGATCTACCTGGCCTTCATCGGTGCGCAGTCACTGGCCGACACCCGCCGCATTGACCCGTCTGCCATGGCTGTCAAGGTGATCACCGGGCAGTGGTACTGGCAGTTCCAGTACCCGGACTATGGCATCAGCACAACGGAGCTGTATCTGCCGGTAGGCAAACAGGTGGACCTGCAGATGACCAGCCAGGATGTCATCCACGGCTTCTTCGTACCCGATTTTCGCCTGAAGCAGGATATCGTCCCGGGCCGGACGGTCGAGCTGCGCATCACTCCCTCAACGATCGGAAACTACAAAGTCGAATGTTCACAGCTGTGTGGGTCCAACCACGCTTACATGACTGCTGCGGTGGTCGTGGTCTCGCAGGCGGATTTCGACGCCTGGGTGGCCAAGCAAAAGGCTGCAGCCGGTGAGAACCCGGTCCTGCTCGGCGAGCAGCTGGCCTCCCAATACGGCTGCGCCGTCTGCCACTCGACAGACGGGAGCAAGAAGATCGGGCCGACCTGGCTGCACCTGTATCAGTCCCAGGTGGCACTGGCGGATGGGACGAAGGTCACCGCAGACGAGCAGTATCTGGCCAGTTCCATCACCGATCCCAACTTGCAAATTGTGGAGGGGTATACCGCGAACGTGATGCCTGCCACATTCGGGCAGACGCTGGATAAAAACCAAATCGCGGCACTGGTTGCATATCTCGAAAGCCTGAAATGAGGGACGTGAAATGAAGAAGATCCTTTCCCTGGGTTTGGTGCGCGGCTGGTTGTGGCAGATCATCGGCACCGCTGTCGGCATAGGACTGGTGGTTGGTGTCCGCCTGCTGATGCATTTACCGGCCTGGAAGGCTGAGCCGGCAGCCGTGGTGGGCGGGTTATTCGGGGCGCTATTCTTCAACTACGGCGTTGGTGTGTTCGACGACTGGTTCCTGGGCTGGTCGGGCAGGGACGTCCCGGAGCACGGCGACGAGACCCGGCTGGGCTGGCGCCGCTTCTTCGGTCCCTCCACCAACCACAAGACCATCGGGGTCCAGTACCTGGTGCTGTCCCTGATCCTAATGAGCGTGGCGGGAGTTTTCTCGCTGATCTTCCGCACCGAGCTGGCCGAGCCTGGCCTGCAATTCCTGACTCCCATCGAGTACAACACGCTGATGTCGCTGCACGGCATCGTCATGATCATCTCGATCCTGATCGGTATCTCGGCCTTCATGAACTACACCGTACCGTTCCTGATCGGGGCGCACGACATGGCCTTCCCGCGCCTGAACGCCTTCTCGTTCTGGATCGCCGTCCCGGCCGGGGAGATCCTGCTCTCGAGCATCTTCCTAGGCGGGTTCGACACCGGCTGGACCGGCTACCCGCCGCTTTCCGCCCGCGCCCCGCTGGGCATGCAAATGTTCTTTCTGGGCGTCTCGCTGGCCAGCTTCTCGTCCATCCTTAGCGCTCTCAACGTGCTGGTCACGGTGGCGCGCCTGCGCGCCAAGGGCATGACGCCTTTCCGCATGCCGATTTTCATCTGGGCGGCCATCGCCACCTCGATCATCAGTCTGACCGCCACCCAGCTGATCGGCCTGTCGTTCCAGATGGTCATGCTGCAGCGCCTGCTCGGCATGGGCTTTTTCGACCCGGTCAAGGGCGGGAATCCGATCCTGTTCCAGCACCTGTTCTGGTTCTATTCCCATCCGGCGGTCTACGTCTTCGTCCTGCCCGGGCTGGGCCTGATCAGCGAGTTCCTGCCGGTCTTCGTGCGCAAGCCGCTCTACGGTTACAAGTGGGTGGCGATGTCCTCCCTGGCCATCGCCCTGATCGGTTTCCTGGTCTGGGGGCACCACATGTTCGCCGCCGGGATGGCCGAGTACCTGCGCGTGCCGTTCATGTACAGCACCCTGCTCGTGGCGGTGCCGACCGGGGTCAAGTTCTTCTCCTGGGTGGCGACCATCTGGCGTGGCAAGATCTCCTTCCCGACGCCTATGCTCTTCATCCTGGGGGGCATCGTCGTCTTCCTGCTTGGGGGGATCTCCGGTCCGCCCAACGCCACGGTCTCGACCGACCTGCAGCTCAACAACACCTATTACATCGTCGGCCACTTCCACGACACCCTGTTCGGCGGCTACATCTTCCCGTTCTTTGCCGCCATTTACTATTGGTTCCCCAAGATGACCGGTAAGCGCCTGAGCGAGAAACTGGGCAAGCTGCAATTCTGGTTGATGACGCCCTCGTTCATCGTCATGTCGCTGGCGATGATGCGCATCGGCCTGCTGGGCATGCGCCGCCGCGTCGCCGACTACGACCCGGCGCTGGGCTTCCAGCCTTACATGATGGTCATGACCATTACCGGCTTTCTGATCGCCCTGGGCGTGCTGGTGTTCTTCATCAACGCCTTCATCACCCTCAAGCGGGGCGAGGCTGCCCCCGGCAACGTCTGGGGCTCTCGCTCACCGGAGTGGCAGGCGCCCTCGCCCATGCCGCTGCACAACTATGAGCGGCCGCTGGAGGTGGTCGGCGAGCCGTACGACTACGGGCTGCCCGGCTCGGAGTACGTCAGATTCCAAGGGGAGGAGAAATAGATGATCGAACTGCCCAAATCGCCCGCCCTGCGGCTGGGCATGCTGGTCTTCGCCGCGCTGGCCGTGCTGACCGTCCTGGAGTTCGGCGTGGCGCTGTACCTGTACTTCCTGCCGCTGCTGGTCCTGTTTGCGCTGATCAAGGCCGGGCTGGTGCTCTACTATTACATGCACATCGCCCGCCTGTTCGCGGCGGACACGGACCCGAATCAGGAATCCTTCGCTTACAAGCTGGCGACCAACCGCATCGGGCTGTGGTTTTTCATGCTCTCGGATTCATTCATTTTCGGCGGGCTGCTCGTCTCGCGCTTCAACCTGCTCGGCCTGACCCGCCCGGACCTGCACCAGGTCACCGGCCTGGCGGTGACTTCGGTGCTGCTGATCTCGTCCTTCTTCGCCAACCGGGCCGAGACTGCCATGGAGCACGGAGACCGCCGGCAGTCGATGATCAGCACCGGCATCACCATTGCCCTGGGGCTGCTCTTCCTGGCGGGCGTGGTGGGCGTCGAGTGGCGCGTCACGCCCTTCGGCCCCGCCGACGGCGTCCAGGGTGCGGTCTTCTACTCGATGACCGGTTTCCACGCCTTCCACGTCCTGACTGGCGTCACCTTCCTGTCCATTGTCTTGCGCAATAACATGCGCCAGCGCTACACACCCGAGAAACACTGGGCGGTCGAGGCGTCGGTCGTCTACTGGCACTTCATCGACGTGATCTGGATCGTCTTCTACCCGGCATTATATTTAATTGGCACCTTGCACTAGTTCGATCGTGAACGGCCTGGCCGGCCGCTTCTGATAGAAAGCGCACAATTTATGGAAAGGAAATTTCTCTGGGTGGGGCTGGGGATCCTGGCGCTCCTGCTTGTTGCCGGGGTCGCCACGCTCTTCGTCATGCGGGCGGAACAACGCCTGCGCGGCTCGGTCATCGACCCGCCCATCACCGCCTCCGACTTCGCCCTGACCGGGCAGTCCGGGCAGACGGTGCATCTGTCCGACTACCGCGGCAAGTACGTGCTGCTGTTCTTCGGCTACACCAACTGCACGACCGAGTGCCCGGCGACGATGGCGGTGCTCAAGCTGGTGCGGGCCGACCTGGGCAGCCAGGCCAATGACGTCCAGGTGCTCTTCATCTCGACCGACCCGGCGCGGGATACGCCGCAGGCGGTCGGAGCCTTCCTGAGGCGCTTCGACCCGACCTTTGTCGGCGTGACCGGCTCCCAGGCGGACCTGGCCAAGGTCTGGTCAGCCTATGGCGTGACCGTGCTCGATGGCGGCGAAACGCATTCCACTTTTGTCTACCTGATCGACCCGCAAGGGAACCTGCGCCTGACCTATCCCTCGGTCTCCTCGCCGGACGACATCGTCGCCGACCTGAAGCTCCTCATCCGAAAGGGCTGACCGTGCGCACGGCGATCCTGCTCCGCATCCTGCTCCTGGTCCTGGTCGGCACCCTGATCGCCGGCGTCTACAGCGAAGTGGCCTTCCGCTATCAGGGTAACACCACCAGCCGCCCGCCTCAGACGGTCGAGCTGGTCATCCCGGCGGGCACCTCAGCCAAAGTGGCGCAGGGGCAAAGCGTGCTGCCGCAGGACATGGCCTTCGTAGTCGGGGACACGCTGGTGGTGCGCAACCAGGATTCTATCGCCCACACGCTCGGCCCGCTGTACGTCCCGCCGGGGACCTCCGCCAGCCTGACCCTGAACCAGGTCGGCAATCTGGCCTATTCCTGCTCTTTCCAGCCCACGCAGTATCTCGGTCTGGATGTCCAGGATGCCCTGACCCTGGGCACGCGCCTGGAAGGGATACTGATCGCCGGAGTCCCGATGGGGGTTCTGATGGGGCTGTACAGCCTGATCGTCTGGCCGATCAAGCGGGCTGACAAAACGCCAGAAACACCGGCCTGAACCCGGGGGATTCGACATGCTGCGCCTGATGTTCTCCCGCCGCTGGTGGTGGACCACGCTCCTGGTCGTCGCCGGGATCGCAGGGATGGTCTGCCTGGGATTCTGGCAGCTGGGCCGCTACGCCGAGAACCACGCCTATAATCTTCACCTCAACGCCATGCAGAACGCCCCGACTCTGGTGCTGCCCGCGGGCGACCCGCCCCCGGACCTGACCGGTATGGAATACCGCACGGTTCAGGTGAAGGGCACGTTCGACTTTGCCCACCAGGTGGCGATCCGCAACCAGGTCTGGACGCAGAGCTGGGGGGATGACATGGGCTATACTCTGCTGACCCCGCTGATCCTGGCAGACGGGCGGGCTGCCCTGGTAGAGCGCGGCTGGATCCCGCTGAAGGACGACACACCCGCCTCCTGGCGGCAGTTCGACCAGCCCGGGCCGGTCAGCGTGACCGGGGTCATCCGCCTGCCTGCCAAGCCGGAGATGGGCGGAGCGTCGGACCCGACGCCCGCGCCCGGTCAGGCCGGCCTGGATTTCTGGAACCTCGTCGATATTCCCCGTTTGCAGAGACAAATGCCCTACCCGCTCCTGCCGGTCTACCTCCAGCAAGCCCCCGATCCGGCACAGACCGGGCTGCCATACCGCGACTCCCCGGTCCCCGAACCAGTTGACGACGGCTCGAACCTGGGCTATGCCATGGTCTGGTTTTCATTCGCAGTCTTGCTATTTTTAGGCTATCCGTTATACTTGAGAAAACAAGGAGAAGACGCCGCCGTACAAAAACAATAACTATGGAGGGGTTCGATGATGCCTGTCATCCTGTCGCGCCTGCAGTTTGCCCTCACCACCGTCTATCATTTCTTTTTCGTGCCTCTGACGCTGGGGCTGGCCTGGTTTGTGGTCATTTTCGAGACGCTCTACGTCCGCCGCGGGGACGAGAGCTACAAGCGCCAGGCGAAATTCTGGGGAAAGCTGTTCCTGATCAACTTTGCCATGGGGGTGGTCACCGGCATCGTGATGGAGTTCCAATTCGGCATGAACTGGGCCGGGTACGCCCGCTACGTGGGCGACATCTTCGGCGCGCCTCTGGCGATCGAAGCCCTGCTGGCATTTTTCCTGGAATCGACTTTCCTGGGATTGTGGATCTTCGGCTGGGAGCGCTTGTCCAAGGGGCTTCACGCCGCCACGATCTGGCTGGTCGCCATCGGCAGCACACTGTCCGCCCTGTGGATCCTGATCGCCAACGCCTTCATGCAGCACCCGGTGGGTTACGTGCTGAACAACGGCCGGGCGGAGATGGTCGACTTCGGTGCGCTGGTCTTCAACCCCAAGGCCTGGGTGATGTTCGAGCACACCCTCATGTCCGGTCTGACGACCGCAGCTTTCTTCGTCCTGGGCATCAGTGCCTATCACCTGGTGCGCAAGAAGGAGCTCGATTTCTACAAGCGCTCGTTCAGCCTGGCGGCCATCGTGGGCATCATTGCCGTGGCGCTGGTGATCATCGGCGGGCACGAGCAGGGGCTGTGGCTGCTGCAAAACCAGCCGATGAAAGCTGCTTCGACCGAGGCGCTGTGGACCACCGAAGATCCCGCCTCCTTCTCGCTTCTGACCATCGGGGATTTGAGCGGCCGGCGCGAGGTCTGGTCGATCCGCATCCCGCGCGTCCTCAGCCTGCTGTATTACAACCGGCTCGAAGGCGAAGTCCCCGGCATCAATGACCTGCAGCAGGAATACCAGGCAAAATACGGGCAGGGCAACTACGTCCCATTGGTGGTCTTCACCTATTGGGGCTTTCGACTGATGGTCGGCGCCGGCTTCGCCATGCTGGCGCTGGCGGCGTACGCCTTGTACCATGTTATGCGCGGCCGGGTCGGACCGCAGATCCGTTGGTTGGGGCTGTTCGTCTTCACCATCGCACTCCCATACATCGCCAACACCAGCGGCTGGGTCCTGACCGAGATGGGCCGCCAGCCGTTCATTGTCTACGGCCTGCTCAAGACGGACAACGCCATGTCCCCCGGCCTGACGGCAGGGATGGTCCTGTTCAGCCTGATCGGCTTTGCCCTGATCTACACCGCCCTGATGGGTGCGGACGTTTACCTGCTGACCAAGTTCGCCATGGCAGGGCCGGCTGCGGCGGAGGCCGAATCGGTGGCACCTGTTCCGGCGGGGAAGAAATAGGACGGGAGGGAAACATGTTCCTCAACAATCTGTGGTTTATCCTGATTGCCGTGCTGTACGTAGGTTTCTTTTTCCTGGAGGGCTTTGACTTCGGCGTGGGCATGCTGCTGCCGTTCCTGGGCAGGAACGATAACGAGCGGCGGGCGATCATCAACACCATCGGCCCGCACTGGGATGGCAACGAGGTCTGGCTGATCACCGCAGGCGGGGCGACCTTTGCCGCCTTCCCGCACTGGTACGCCACCCTGTTCAGCGGTTTCTATCCGGCGCTGTTCCTGCTGCTCCTGGCCTTGATCGTGCGCGGGGTGTCCTTCGAGTTCCGCAGCAAGGACGCCAATCCCCGCTGGCGCAGCCTTTGGGACTGGGCCATCTTCGGCGGCAGCCTGGTCGCTTCGCTGCTTCTGGGCGTGGCCTTCGCCAATCTGGCCAAGGGCGTCCCGATCAACGCCGATATGGTCTATACCGGCACGCTGTGGACGCTGCTCAACCCCTACGGTCTGCTCGGCGGGCTGTCCACGATCGCTGGCTTTGCCCTGCTCGGGGCGATCTTCTTGAGCCTGAAGACGAGCGACGAGCTGCGGGAGCGCGCCCACACCACGGCCCGCAGGCTGTGGCTGCCGACGGTCATCCTGATCCTGGCCCTTTTGGTCGCGACTTACTTCTATACGGACATCATCGCCCACCTGGGGATCGACCCGGGCGTCATCCCGATCGCCTCCCTGGCCGCCCTGCTGCTGGCGGGGTATTTCCTCAATCGTAAGATGAACGGCTGGGCTTTCGGCTTGATGGGGACCCACATTTCCCTGACATTAGTCTCCTGCTTCCAGATCATGTACCCGCGGGTGATGATCTCCAGCACCAACCCGGCCTTCAGCCTGACGATCAGCAATGCCGCCTCGTCGCCTTATACCTTGAAGGTGATGTCGATCGTTGCCCTGATCTTCGTGCCCATTGTGCTGGCCTACCAGGCCTGGACCTACTGGGTCTTGCGCAAGCGTGTCACGGCCGAGCCTAAGGATATGACCTATTAGCATCCGGCATGATGTATGACGGAATGTGCTCTTAGAGAGTGTTTTTGAGATCTTTTTACCACAGATGAACACAGATAAAGGGGATTCGAGCTTTTTTCATTGGATCTTTTATCCAAGAATCTGTGCTTACACCTGCACTCCCTGGCACTCGCACAGGCTGCTCGTGCCTGGGCAAGTGTGCCGCGGGTGCAAGTGTCCGTGTTCACCTCTGCACTCCTTGGCACCTGCGTCCGCGGCAGGTGTGCAGCAGGTGAAAGTGCCTGTAGTTGATTTTTCCGTAAATTTACACTCTCTCAGACCGTACCGATGTTGGAGGCGGGGAGAATTCCGGCTTCCAACATTTCTTTTCCCCTGAACGTCCATGCACCGTCGACTCCTGACCCTCGCCCGTGATAGCCGTCTGGCCCTGGCGGCCACGATCCTTACCGGACTGCTGGCCGGCCTGCTGACCATCGGGCAGGCCTTCGCCCTCAGCCGCCTGGTGGACGGCGTCTTCCTGGGCGGGCAGGGACTGGCGGACGTGGCGGGACTGCTGCGCCTGCTGCTGGTCCTGATCGGCTTGCGGGCGCTGCTGGCCTGGGCGGGTGAGGTCAGCGCCGGAGCGGTGGCCGTGCGGGTCAAGAACGACTTGCGTGAGCGGCTGTTCTCCAAAATCTTGCAGCTGGGACCGGCATACACGAGGCAAGAACGCACCGGCGAGCTGACCGCCGCGGCCGTGGAAGGGGTGGAGGCGCTGGACGCTTACTTCAGCCAGTACCTGCCCCAGCTGGTCGTCGCGGCCCTGGTACCGCTGTCCATCCTGGCCGTCGTCTTCCCGCGCGACCCGCTCTCCGGGGTCGTGCTGCTCGTCACTGCCCCACTGATCCCGGTTTTCATGTTCCTGATCGGCAAGGCTGCCGAGGCGCTGACCGAACGCCAATGGGAGACGCTCAGCCGTTTGAGCGCCCACTTCCTCGACAGCTTGCAGGGTCTGGCTACGCTCAAACAGTTCGGCCGCAGCCGGGACCGGGCGGAGGCCATCGCCGCGAGCAGCAACCGCTTCCGGGACGTCACCCTGGGGGTCCTGCGCGTGACCTTCCTCTCGGCCCTGGTGCTGGAGCTGGTGGCGACCATCAGCACGGCCATCGTGGCGGTGGAGGTCGGACTGCGGCTGCTCTATGGGCAACTGCCCTTCCAGCAGGCGCTCTTCCTGCTTCTCCTGGCTCCCGAGTTCTACATCCCATTGCGCATGCTCGGCCTGCGCTTCCACGCCGGCATGTCCGGGACGGCTGCTGCACGGCGTATCTTCCAGATCCTCGACACGCCGGTCCCGGAGCGACCTCCGGCCGCCTTGGGGACGGACCTCCCCGGGCTGGCCTCGATCCGCTTCGAAGGCGTCTCTTTTACCTACCCCGGCGAAGGAGCCCCGGCTTTGCAAGACCTCAGCCTGGAGATCAGAGCCGGGGAGCACGTCGCCCTGGTGGGCGCCAGCGGTGCGGGTAAGAGCACTCTGACAACCCTGCTGCTTGGATTTGTCCGCCCGGACCGCGGGACGATCCGCCTGGACGGCCGGGACCTGACCGATTTCGATCCGGAGGACTGGCGCAGGCGGCTGGCCTGGGTGCCGCAGCAGCCGTACCTATTCCACGACACCTTAGCTGCGAACCTGCGCCTGGCAAAACCGGATGCAGGTCTGGAGGAGCTCGCGGATGCGGTAGGAGCCGCCCACCTGGATGAGTTGGTCCGCTCGCTGCCGGAGGGTTTCGAGACGATCATCGGCGAGGAGGGGCTGCGCCTGAGCGGTGGGCAAGCCCAACGCCTGGCCCTGGCGCGCGCCTTTCTCAAGAACGCAGATCTGCTCATTTTGGACGAGCCGACCTCCAATCTTGATCCAGAGAATGAAGCCTTCTTCGAGGATTCGGTCCACTGCCTGATGCAGGGCCGGACGGTGCTGACCATTGCCCACCGGCTGAACACCGTCTACCGGGCGGACCGCATCTTCGTCCTGGAAGGCGGGCGGCTGGCTGAAAGCGGGACACACGTCGAGCTGCTGCGAGGCGGCGGGTTGTACGCACGGCTGGTGCGGGCGGCCTCTGCGAAGATTGCGGGGAGCGGCAATATAACCACCGAGATATTGGGTCACAAAAAGGAGATAAAAAAAGACCGGGAGCCTTCGAGCCCTGGTGGTCCGCCTCCGGAAGTCACCCCGTCGCGAAACTTGCCTGTCTTCCTCCGCCTGCTGGGTTTCCTGCACGGTGCCTGGGGCAGGGTGGCCCTTTCTGTCCTCCTCGGCGCCCTGACAGTGGGCAGCAACGTTGGCCTGCTGGGGACATCCGCCTGGCTGGTCTCCTCCGCCGGCCTGCACCCCGATATCAGCATCCTCCAGGTGGCCATCGTGGGGGTGCGCTTTTTCGGCATCGCCCGTGGTGTTTTCCGCTACCTCGAGCGGCTGGTCTCCCACAACGTCACCTTCCGCCTGCTGGCGCGCCTGCGCGTCTGGTTCTACACGGCGCTCGAACCGCTTGCGCCGGCGCGCCTCATGAAGTTTCGCGCCGGGGACCTGCTCAGCCGGATCGTGGCTGACGTGGACGCCCTTGAAAATTTTTACGTACGCGTGGTGGCCCCTCCGCTGGTGGCGCTGGTCGTGACCAGCGTGATCGGATTCTACCTGGCAGGCTTCGATGCTCACCTGGGGCAGGCCTTCCTGCTCTTCAGCCTGTTGCTGGGCATCGGGCTGCCCTGGCTGGCATACCGCCTCTCCCGCCAGCCGGGAGCGCAGCTGTCGCTGCAACGGGCCGGACTGCATACCCTGCTGGTGGACAGCATCCAGGGGCTGGCGGATCTGACCGCCTTCGGCCGCGCCGGGGACGCCCTGGCACAGGCGGCATCGGCCGGACGGGCATACGGGCGCACGCGGCAGCGCATGGCGGGCATCAGCGGCATCGACAGCGCCTTGGGGCTTCTGCTGTCCAGCCTGGGCATGTGGACCGTATTGTTCCTGGCCATCCCGCTGGTGCATGCCGGTCGATTGGGCGGGGTGATGCTGGCGCCCCTGGCCCTGGTTTCATTGACCGGCTTCGAGGCAGTCCTGCCGCTGCCTCTCACCGCCCAGATGCTGGCGGACAGCCTGCAGGCGGCGCGACGCCTGTTTGCGGTGGTGGAGGCACAGCCGGCGGTGGCCGATCCGCCCGTGCCTGCGAGCGCGCCGCGTTCAGTTGATATTCGCGTAGCCAATTTGAGCTTCACGTATGCACCCGGTGACCCGCCTGCCCTCGAAGGGCTGGACTTCGAGCTGCCGCAGGGCAAACGTCTGGCGGTCGTCGGCCCGAGCGGGGCGGGAAAATCGACGCTGGTTAACCTGCTTTTACGCTTCTGGGACTATTCCAATGGCCGCATTCTGCTGGGAGGCACCGAACTGCGCTGCCTGGCGGCCGGGGAGGCCCGCCGCCGGTTCAGCCTGGTGCCACAGCGACCTTATTTCTTCAACGAGACGATCCGTGAGAATTTGCGCCTCGCCCGGCCGGAGGCGGACGAATCCACGATCGGAGAGGCCGCGCGCCGGGCGCAGATCGACGACTTCATTGCCGGACTGCCGCAGGGTTACGAGACCGTCATTGGGGAACGCGGCTTCCGTTTGAGCGGGGGCGAGCGCCAGCGCCTGGCCATCGCCCGTGCCCTGCTGAAAGATGCCCCCATCCTGATCCTGGACGAACCGACCGCCAACCTCGACCCGCTCACCGAGCGCCAGATCCTGGATCTGCTCTTCTCCCTGCCGGACGCCCGGTCGATACTCTTGATTACCCATCGCCTGGTCGGGTTGGAGACCATGGATGAGATCATCGTCCTCGACCACGGACGCCTTGTCGCCCGCGGCCGTCACGCCGACCTGCTGGCACAGGCCGGCTTGTACCGCCGGATGTGGGACGTTCAGAACCGAATCCTGGCGGCAACGGAATGACCACCCACGGCATGCTTAAAGTCGAGTTGTTGCTCTTCTTCTCGAGGAAACGGGGGAAGTTTTTCCCCATCCTCCTGCCCTCCTTCCCCAAGGAAGGGGGAAAAGAGGCGAAAAAGGGGTGCGGGCGCGAAGCGCCCCCGCACCCCTTTTTTCGCATAACTCTCCCCTCCCCGCATCGGGGAGGGGCCGGGGGTGGGGCAGGCTAGCGGGACTTTAAGTTAGACCTGATGACCACCCGGACGGCTTGCACCTGTTTCGTTTGCGTGCTATAATTCCTTCAACCTAAACTGCTTGGTTCATCCTCCTGATAGGATGACAAGTTGAGCCCGTTGAAATCATACCCCTTTTGCTAAAATGTAATACCCCTTAAAAGCCCATTGCGGGGGCGCTTGTTTTTCGTGCATTCCCACCAAAATCCAATCTATACACTTGAGAAGTCATCATGAACATTCTTGAACTTGAAAATAAAGCCTTAGCCGAATTGCGCAACCAGGCTAAGGACTTCAATGTGACCAACTCGCACCGCCTGAAGAAGGAAGCTTTGATCCTTGGGATCTGTCAGGCTGAGGCGGCCCAGCAGGGCCTGGACGTGCGCGGCGGCATCCTGGAGATCATGAGCGAGGGCATCGGCTTTCTGCGCTCGGCACGTTACACGATCAGCGAGGACGACGTCTACGTTTCCCAGGCCCAGCTCAGGCGTTACGAGATGCGCTCGGGCGATCTGGTGGTTGGCCACGTCCGTCCGCCGCGCGAATCCGAGCGCCACTGGGGGCTGATCAAGGTCGAGACCGTGAACGGGATCGACCCGGAGGAAGCCCGCCACCGGCCGCGCTTCGAGGACCTGACCCCCATCTTCCCCGACAAGCGTTTCGACCTGGAGACGAAGAGCGACGTCCTCGCCACCCGCCTGATCAACATGATCGTCCCGATCGGTCGCGGGCAGCGCGGTCTGATCGTCTCACCGCCCAAAGCCGGGAAGACGACGATCCTGAAGCAGATCGCCAACGCCATCTCCACCCAGTACCCGGACGTGCACCTGATGGTCGCCCTGATCGGCGAGCGCCCGGAGGAAGTCACCGACATGGACCGCTCGGTCGATGCCGAGGTAATCGCCTCCACCTTCGACGAGCCGGTCACCTCCCACGTCCGCACGGCAGAGATCGCCCTCGACCGGGCCAAACGCCTGACCGAGATCGGCCGGCACGTGGTCATCCTGATGGATTCGATCACCCGTCTGGCACGCGCTTACAACCTGGTGGTCAACCCCTCCGGCCGAACCCTATCCGGCGGCATGGACCCCTCGGCCTTGTACCCGCCCAAGCACTTTTTCGGCGCCGCCCGCAACCTGGAAGAGGGCGGTTCGCTGACCATCATCGCCACCTGCCTGGTCGACACCGGCTCCCGGCTGGACGACGTGGTCTACGAAGAGTTCAAAGGTACCGGCAATATGGAGTTACTATTATCCCGCAAGCTTCAGGAGCGGCGCATCTTCCCGGCAGTGGACATCGAGAAATCCTCCACCCGCCGTGAGGACCTGCTGCTCGGCCCGGACCTGCTGCAGCGCTCCTGGCTCATGCGTCGTATGTACATCCAGATGGTTACCGCCCCGCCTCAGGGGGCTGGGATGGATTCAGCCGTGGCCACTGAGGCGATTTTACAGCGCCTCTCCAAGACCAAGGATAATGAAGAGTTCCTACAAACATTAACGGACAACCTATGAACAATATCGGTAAAATTACCAAAGCTCCCTGGTTTTTTAACGGTATCAGTTGGGGGGTGACGGGGCTGATCGTCATTTCGCTGCTCGGCGTAACCTTATGGAAGGTCTTCCCGACCGTCGCGCTGGCGTCTGCGGCGCCTACGCCGACGAAAGCCGGCGAGCCAAGCTCGCCCGTGCTGTCGAGCGCTTCCCACACAGAAGTGCAGGCGATCGTCCGCAGCGTCACGTTGAAGACCGATATCACCTCGAAAACCAGCTATGATGTCTCCGAGTACACCGTCCAGCACGGCGATTTGGTCTTCAGCATCGCCAAGAGTTTCAATATTAAACCGGAGACGATCCTGTGGGCCAATTACGATGTGCTGCAGGACACACCGGACAACTTACAGGTGGGACAGGTTCTCAAGATCCCGCCCACGGATGGCGTGTATTATCAATGGCAGGAGGGTGACACCCTGCAATCGATAGCCGACAAGTTTTCGGCAGCCGTCGACGACATCCTCAACTTCCCGGGCAACAAGTTTGACCTGGCCAACCCGGTCATTAAACCGGGTGACTACGTCATGGTGCCAGGCGGGCACCGGGCATTCGTGCAATGGATCATCCCGACCATCGCCCGCGGCAAGTCTGGGACGGCCAGCGTGGGCCAGGCGGCTTGCAGCGGAGGCCCCGTGGGTCCCATCGCGGTCTGGCCGACGGTCGACCACTACCTGACGGGGAACGATTATTCTGCCTCCCATCTGGGCATAGACATCGCCGCGGGGGAGGGCGCGCCGATCTTTGCGGCAGGCGCCGGTGTGGTCACCCTGGCCGTTGCCGACGGAGGCTGGAATCACGGGTATGGGAACGTGATCATGATCGACCACGGCAATGGCTACGTGACGCTCTACGCCCACCTGAGCGCGGTCATGGTGTCGACCTGCCAGGGGGTCTACGCCGGGCAGCAGATCGGCGCAGCCGGGTCCACCGGGAACGCCTACGGGGCGCACCTGCACTTTGAAGTGCGCCTGAACGGCGGGTTCGTCAACCCCTGGTACGTGCTTCCCAAGTAAATGAGGATCTGACCTGGCGGCGCATAAAAGCCCGTCAGGTCTTTTTTGTTTATATGGACGAACACGAACTGCGTAAAACCATTGCTGACCTTCCCCTGGGTGAGGTGCGCTTCTTCGACCGCACCGGGTCGACCAACGACGTTGCCCTGGCCTGGGCGACCGAAGGCGCTCCGGACTTGGCACTGGTCTATGCCGAGGAGCAGACCGCCGGACGCGGCCGGGGCAGTCATAAATGGTTCACCCCGCCCGGTGCGGCGCTGGCTTTCAGCCTGGTGCTGCGGCCTGCCTCCGCGGATGGAAAACACATTGCCAGGTTTTCCGGATTGGGGGCGCTGGCGGTAACGGAAGCGCTGGGGGAGTTGAAATTGGTGCCTGAAATAAAATGGCCGAACGACGTCCTTCTGCGCGGTCGGAAGGTGTGCGGCATCCTCGTCGACGTGGTCTGGGTGGGAGAAGAAATCGAGAGCCTGGTCCTGGGCATCGGCATCAACGTTCGCCCGCAGTCCGTACCGCCGGTGGACCAATTGAACTTTCCGGCGACCAGCCTGGAGGCGGAAACGTCCCAACCTATCGACCGGTTGAAGCTGTTGCATCATGTCCTGGGTGCCCTCTTGCGATGGCGCTCGCGCCTGCCGACGCACGAGTTCCTGCAAACCTGGGAAGATCATCTGGCCTATCGCGGCCAGCAGGTGGAAGTCTGGGCGGAGGGGATGCCTTTCCGACCCGGCCTGCTGGAAGGCCTCGACGAGGATGGCAGCCTGCGGCTGCGTACACCCCAGGGAAGGACCTTTTCACTCCAATTCGGGGAAATGCACCTGCGACCGGTTGTGTGATATACTTTTTATAACCAGTGAGGTGACCCATGTTGGATAATTTGCGCGACCAGGCCGCTTCGCCGCAAAACTTTGAAGAGAACGAGCCCAAGCCAGAATTGCCAGGCCTACGCAAGCCCCCCAAGCGCCGCAAGACGCTTGACCAGGCCATCGGCATGACTGCCCCGCAGCGTTTCTTTGTGGCGTTCATGCTCTTCATCATGGTCTTCTTGCTCGGTGCCGCGCTTCTGGTGGTCACGGGGACGGTCGTCATCCCTGGTCTCACGTTCTAGGTTGGCCTGGATATAAAAAAAGCGGCGCATGCTATTCGTGCGCCGCTTTTTCGTTTCCGGAATTCCGTGGATTTATTTGATCGGAAGCTCGATCTGCGTTCCCGGCTCGGGGCCGGACTCGCCGTTCAGCGCTGCGCCGACGCGTTTCAGCTCGGCGTGGGCAATGCGGGCGATCGATGCCACCCGGTCGCCTTCCTTGATATCCATCAAGTGGACGCCGCGCGTGGCGCGCCCGGCCTGTTTCACGTCCTTCACCTTCATGCGCAGGACCATGCCGTTGGCGGAGATCAGGGTCAGGTCATCGACCGGCTGGACGACGCGGGCGGCGGTGATCAGCCCGATCTTGTCGGCAGCATTCTTGGCAATCGTCTGTACTCCGCCGGTGGCGCGTCCCTTGGCCGGGTATTCACCCAGAGGGGTGCGCTTACCGTAGCCCAGCGTGGTGACCAGAACCAGGTCGCCGCCTTTTTCGATGACTTCCATGCTGGTCACCTTGTCGCCCCCGGCCAGTTTGATGCCTGCCACGCCACCGGCGCTGCGGCCCATGGGGCGCACCTCGGTCTCCGGGAAACGCAGCGCCTTGCCCTGCTCGGTGACCAGGATGACCTCGTCCTTGCCATGGGTCAGGCGAGCCCAGTCGAGCTCGTCTTTTTCCTCCAGGCCGATGGCGATGATCCCGGACGGGCGGACGGAGGCCAGCTCTGAGAGCGCCATGCGCTTGATCCTGCCGTTGCGCGTCGCCAGGGTGATGTACTCGGCGGCCTCGAAGGACGGCACCGAGACCGCTGCGGTGATCGTCTCGGTGGGGTCCAGCGAGAGCACATTGACCAGCGGGATGCCCCTGGCAGCCCGGTCGGCGTCCGGGATCTGATAGACCTTCTCGGAATAGACCTTGCCGCGGTCGGAGAAGAACAGCATCGTGTCCAGGGAGCGGGCTGGGATCAGAGTCAGGATCTCGTCCTCCTCCTTGGTGGCATGCCCGGTCACGCCCCGTCCGCCAGTGCCTTGGGCGCGGAAGGCGGCTGCAGCGACGCGTTTGACGTAGCCGCGGGCGGTGAGCGAGATCAGGACGGCCTCGTCCGGCACCAGGTCCGCCTCGCTCAGGTTCTCGGTCGCCTCGACGGCGATGTGCGTGCGGCGCTCGTCGCCGTACTTTTCGACCAGCTCGCGCAGGTCGTCCTGGATCAAGGCCAGGATTTTCTTGGGGTGGGCAAGCAGGTCTTCCAGGTTGGCAATCTGCTCCTTGAGCTGCTTGTACTCGTCCTCGATTTTCTGGCGCTCAAGGGCGGCCAGGCGGCGCAGCTGCATGTCCAGGATCGCCTGGGCCTGGATCTCGGTCAGCTTGAAGCGCTTCATCAGGCGCTCCTTGGCCACGTCGGCATCCGGCGATTCGCGGATGGTCTGGATGACGGCGTCCAGGTTTTTCAAGGCCTTGAGCAGGCCTTCGAGGATGTGGGCGCGGGCGCGGGCCTTCTCCAGCTCGAACTGGGTGCGGCGGGTGAGCACCAGCTGGCGGTGATCGATGAAGATCTGCAGGGCTTTCTTGAGCGGCAGCAGGCGCGGCTCACCGTCGACCAGGGCCAGCATCTGCACGCCGAAGGTGGTCTGCAGGGTGGTGTATTTGTAGAGCTGGTTGAGCACCTTCTTGGGCTGAGAGCCGCGTTTGAGCTCGATGACGATGCTCATGCCGCGCCGGTCGGATTCGTCGCGCAGGTCCGAGATGGCATCGATCTTCTCCTCGCGCACCAGGTCAGCGATGCGCTCGATGAGAGTGGACTTGTTGACCTGGTAGGGGATCTCGGTGACGACGATGCGATGGCGGTTGCCGGTCATCTCCTCGATGTGGGCCTTGCCGCGCAGCACGATGCGCCCCTTTCCGGACCCGTAGGCGGACTCGATGCCCTCCGTTCCGACGATGATGCCGCCGGTGGGGAAGTCGGGGCCGGGGATGAATTTCAATAGGAACTCGACCGGGATGTCGTCGATCGTGTCGTAGTTTTCGATCAGGTAGATGATGGCAGCCGCCACTTCTTTGAGGTTGTGCGGCGGGATGTTGGTGGCCATGCCGACGGCGATCCCGGCAGAGCCGTTGAGCAGCAGGTTGGGCAGCCGGCTCGGCAACACAGACGGCTCCTGCAGCGTGCCGTCGAAGTTGTCGCCGAAGTCGACGGTGTTCTTTTCCAGGTCGGCGAGCAATTCCTCGGCCATGCGGCCCAGGCGGGCTTCGGTGTAGCGCATGGCAGCCGGCGCGTCGCCGTCCACCGAGCCGAAGTTGCCCTGCCCGTCGACCAGCAGGTAGCGCATGGAAAAATCCTGGGCCATGCGCGCCATGGATTCGTAGACCGCCGCGTCGCCGTGGGGGTGGTACTTGCCGAGCACCTCTCCGACGATGCGGGCCGACTTCTTGTAAGCGGTGTTGGAGCGGATGCCCATGTCCTGCATGGCGTACAGGATGCGCCGGTGGACGGGTTTCAGCCCGTCGCGGGCGTCGGGCAGGGCACGTGCCACGATGACCGACATGGCGTAATCGAGGTAGGCCGTGCGCATGGTCTCGTCGATGTCGGCCATCTGCACGGTGCCGATGATCTGTTTGACGGGCTCAGGGGAGGAGCCGTTGTTTTCGGGGTCTGCCATAATCATCCTCATCATGTCGTAGGGGCGACATGACGTCGCCCCTACGGGGGGTTCAATTAAGCGCAGGAATTATACCCCATGCCGGGTCGCCTTGCCAAATCGGGACGCGGCGGGTATAATCCCGCCTGCTTGCCCCACGTAGCGGGGCTTGCTCGGGGCGTGGCTCAGTCCGGTTAGAGCGCTGCGTTCGGGACGCAGAGGTCGGCGGTTCAACTCCGCCCGCCCCGACAGGAAAAGACTCCCAGTGATGGGAGTCTTCTATTTTGGCAAGTGTAATGCGAATGCAATGGGAATTTCCATTGACGCATCCCGTCGTCAGTAGTATAGTTGCGCCGAAGTGAAACCCTCGTTAGGCGAGGCGTCTGCGTGAGATACAGGCCATTGTCCCGAAACGTCGAAAGACGCCAAGGGGTAGACCAGGCCGGGCCGGCTTAAGGCCCCGCTCAAAGTGGCTGGGAGAGTAAACCCTACGACGCGCAGTGCCAAAGCTCGACCAGGAGGTGCCTGCGGACGACCCCGCAGGTTGGACCGGTATGTTCGAACACCTCCTGCTACGCTGGGGGGTGTTTTCTTTATACCATGTGCCTGGCGCAGGCCAAAACGAACGGCACAGGAAACGGAGGTGAGTGCGTGGACGCAGACAGTATTCCGCTAAATGATCGCTCTTACAGACAGAATGCGCTGCCAGGAAATGAAATGCGCAGCCTGTGGCCGCGACTCGCCCCCCTCGGAAGCGTTCGTACACCTTTCGAGGAATTCCAGCCGGGTCAATGCCAGGCTGGGGAAGGAACATCCGGCGCCGCTTTCTGTCACTGAGACAAGCGGCGCTTTTTTATTGCGCCTCATTCTTATCCGGAGGTGGATTATGGCTTTCTTGAGCGAAATCATCGGCAGGCCCGTCATCGACCTGGACGGGAATTTCGTCGGCAAGTTGAAGGATGTGATCGTCCGACCCTGGGCTGAGTTCCCGCATCCGTTGATCGAGGGGGTGGAGATCGAGGGCAAGGGCGGCAAGAAGCTGCTGCCCTATGCCGCCATTGCCGCCCTGCTTTCCCCGGTCATCCCCTTGAAGTATCGCTCGGATGAGGTCCCCTCGTTTGATTTGAAAGAGGACGACGTCCTGCTTTCCCGGGACGTGCTCGACAAGCAGATCATCGACAAGGACGGCGCCCGCGTGGTGCGGGTCAACGATGTGGAGTTGGTGCGCGTCAACGGGACGATCTATGTCAGCAACGTGGACATCTCCTGGGCGGGCATCCTCCGCCGCATGGGCCTGGTCGGGCTGGCGCACTTCCTGGCCGGCCACCTCAAGCAGACCGGCATCTCCTGGGACGACATTGAGCTGCTGCGCCGCGACCAGTCGATGCAGCTGCGCGTCTCGGCCGAGAAGCTGCATGAATTGCATCCCGCCGACCTGGCAGAGATCGTCAGCGACCTGAACAAGCTCGAGAGCGGCCAGCTGCTCGACAAACTCGACGTGCAGCACCTGGCGGACACCCTCGAGGAGGTCGAGCCCGACTTCCAGAAGGAGATCATCGAGAACATGCCGGACGAAAAGGTGGCCGACGTGCTCGAGGAGATGGAGCCGGATGAGGCCGCCGACCTGCTGGCCGACCTGCCCAAGGCGCGCAAGGAAGGCCTGCTGGCCCTGATGGAGAAGGACGATGCGGACGACGTCCGCAAGCTGCTGGCCTACCCCGAAGACTCGGCCGGCGGCATCATGACCACCGAGTACGCCGCCATCCGCCCGAACCTGGCGGCCGCGCACGCCATCAAGGTCTTGCACTCCATGGCAGATGAGGTCGAGACGATGTTTTACGTCTACGTCACCGACGAGGAAGACCACCTGAAGGGGGCGTTCTCGCTCAACCAGCTGATCTTCGCCAGCCCGGGGACGCTGGTCAAGGACTTCATGGCCAAGCGCGTCATCAGCGTTGAACTTGACCGACGACCAGGAGACCGTCGCCCAGATGGTCGCCAAGTACGACCTGCTGGCCGTCCCGGTCGTCGACGAGCAAAACCGCCTGCATGGGATCGTCACCGCTGACGACGCCCTGGACAAGATCATCCCCACCGCCTGGAAGAAACGCCTGCCGCGTTTCTATCGCTGAGCGACCATCGGAGAGATTCCATGGCACAACGACCCTCGCCCCGACGCAGACGCGGCTTCTTCGCACGCTATTGGAAACAACTGCTCATTTTCCTGTCGGTCTTCGGGCCGGCAACCATCACGGCCATGGCGGACAACGACGCCGGCGGCGTGGCGACCTATTCCATCGCCGGTGCCAGGCTGGGCTACCCGATCCTCTTCCTGCTGGTGATCATCACCATCCTGCTCGGCGTCACCCAGGAAATGGGCATGCGCCTGGCAGTCATCAGCCGCAAAGGACTGGCCGACCTGATCCGCGAAAAGTTCGGGGTGCGCACGGCACTGTTCATGTTCGGCGCCCTGCTGGTGGCAAACCTGGGCACGCTGATCACCGACCTGTCGGCGGTCAAGACCACCAGCACCATGCTCAACCTCCCGGCGATCCCGTCGGTCGACCGTCATCCTGCTGGTGTCCTTCTTCTTCGTCATTCGCGGCAACTACAAGCTGACCCAGTCGATCATGCTGCTTGCCAGCCTGTTCTATGTCTGCTACATCTTTTCAGCGATCAAGGCTAACCCGGATTGGGGTACTGGCGGTCAGCAACCTGTTTTATCCCCATGGCGTCCAGTGCACTCCGGCCTATTTGCGCGACTACCTGCTCATTGGCATGGGCGTGCTGGGGACGACCATCACCCCCTGGGGGCAGTTCTTCATCAGCAGCTTCGCCTTCGATAAAAAGATCGAGAAAGGCAAGGTCAACTATTCCCAGCTCGAGACCTACTGGGGCGCGTTCCTGACCGATTTCTTCTCGTTCTTTATGATCGTCGCCACGGCCGCAACCCTCTTCGTTAACGGCATCCCCCTGGTGGCAGGCGAGCAGGCCGCCCTGGCCATCAAACCCTTTGCCGGGGATCTGGCCGGGACCTTATTTGCAGTCGGTATTCTCAACGCCGGGTTCATGGGCGCTGGTGATCGTCTCGCTCTCGACCGCTTACGCCTTTGCCGAGTTTTTCGGCCTTTCCGGCAGCCTGGACGACGATTTCAAGAAGAGCAAGACCTTTTACATCCTCTTCGTCGTTCAACTGTTGATCGTCGGGGTCGTCGTCACATTCACGAATCTGTCGCTGTTCAAAGTTGCAGTCGTCACCCAGACGATCAATGCCATCGCCCTGCCGTTGGTCTTTTATTACCTGATCAGGCTGACCAACGACCGGCAGGTGATGGGTGAGTTCGCCAACAATAAATTCCAAAAGTATTTTTCCGTCATCTGCACGGTGGTAATCTTGATCGCCTCGGCGTTCACTCTGTTCTCTTACTTTATCCACACCTGAGGCGCAGACCTTCGGCCCGTCCACCGTTCAATGACGGCTGCCAGCCATCGCGGCTGGCAGTGTCTTTTTGGGATCAGGGCTGTCCCAGGCTTGCCATTATGTCAAGCCGTGTTTCCGGGCTCTTTTGGTTACATTGGAATGTCAATGGAATAGATACGAGCTCAGCTGAATTGCCTGATTGTAGAGTTCGCCGACCGTCTCCAGGTCCGGTTTCTTTCGCCCACCCTTCAGATCCAAGGTGGAGACTGAAAACGTATCCCCACCGGCGCTGAGGATCAGGAGCGGAGACCGGCTCAGGTGGTCGAGCAGGTCCGGCGTCAGGGCGGTGCGGACGGCGCTCTCGTCCTCCCCAACCAGCAGGTAACGTTCCTGGAATTCCGGATGCTCAAGGCGGATCTCCGTTGCGAAGCGGCTCATTACCCAGGTGACCAGCCGGTTCGCCAGGTTGCCGATCCCGCCCGAGGCGTCGACGCGGGGGAAGATGGAGAAATGAGGCAGATGTGCTCCGGGTGAAACGACGGCGAAGGCGCACTGCTCGAGGCGGCTGCTGCTTTCGCTGCCTGTTTCCCATAGATCGTAGAGATAGAATTCTCCCTCTGGCAGCGTACGGGAGAAGACATTGCGCAAGGTAAACCGCCCGCTGCCGGGATGGCGGTGCACGGTGGTGATCCGCTCGGACAGTTCCCCGGAGAGATTTTCGAGCGGGTGAAAGCCCAGGCTTTCGGCCAGCCGGCGTTTGAGCTGCCTGTCTTTGCGGGCTTGGCGAACGATGAGGATCACCGCGAACGCTAAGAACCCCAGAAAAACAATGAACCCGATCAGACCGGTGATTATCCCGCTCATTCTGCACCTCCATGGATGATTATATCGTCTAGGTCCTGAAATCCAACCAGATTTTATATGGGTGAAGTAGCCGTTTCTTATATAATGATATCAGCCGTTTCTTCCCCGTCGAAGCAATGGAGGCGCCTATGACACGCAGGATGTACACAATTGCCCTCATGCTGATTCTTACCATTTCCGCCTGTAACCTTCCCACATCGGGTGCGCCGGGGACCATTCCGACCGCACAGCCCGGAGGGGGACCGACCACTACGCCAGGGCCGGGCGGAGATGTGGCGTCCACGCTGGCTCCATTCAAACTGCCGGCACAGTTCACCCGTTTCCCGCCTCCCCCAATCATCACCATACCAAAAACTACGGTTCAGATCGAGGGAGAGTCTTTCGACGCCTACCTGATCCCCGGGGATCGGTTCCGACTGGTGTGCAAACAGCCGTGCCAATTGGACGAAAGGATGATCGAAGCTTTATACGTCAGCTACAAGGTGACTGCCGCACAGGATGTCCGTACGGCCGGCATTGACGTTTTGGACAACCTCAAAACGTTGGACATCCATCTCAACCGGGATAAAAATTGCACCCGGTATCAGAGCGAGCTTGGCTTGACAGGTTCCTATCCGGACGACCCGAGCAGTCTTTTCATTTGCATGTACCTGACCGACCCAGACATCCAGGCTGATCCCCTGGTTCCGTTTACGCCGGAAGGTACCCTCCATGCCGGTGGTCAGGGTGTTTTTGCCCATGAATACGTCCACGCCATATTGTGGGGGCGCTTCGCCTCCAGTCACGATTTTGTCTTTCCGATCGAGTATGTCACCTTGAATCCATCCAAGTCGGAATACTCAAACTTGTGTGACCCGGTTTACCAGTATGGCGCTCCGCTGACTTACCAGCTTTGCCTGACGAAGGGTCTGACATTCGATCAGCTCATCCAGAGCCTGCTCGACGTGGACCGGTTGTACCAGGGCGGCTACGGGAATCAGCCGCACAAAGTAGTTGGCTATAACCAGTACCGGGCGGTGCTGGATCACATCTTGGGAAGCGACACCATGCCGGTCTTCACCGCGGCCGGTTATCAAAAAATATTCATCGAGGAAGGAACTGCAAACTTTACCTTGCCTTACGCCAACGAGCCCTGCACTTACCGGGCATCCCTGGTCAGCGATGTGACCATACCGCTTGGCACCACGCTGGACGTCAACGCGCCTTTCACAAAGACCTGGCGGATCAAGAACACTGGCAGCTGCGCCTGGGACGGAGTCCAGCTGGTTTTTGCGCGCGGCGAGGCGATGACCACCAAAACGAGCGTGCCTGTGGCTGCCACACCTGCAGGCAGTACCGTGGACGTCAGCGCGGCGATGACGGCTCCGGCCGAGCCAGGCGTTTATTCCGGAGAATGGCGTCTGCGCAACGCCGCCGGCCAGGATTTGGGTCCGGTCTTTACTGTGACGCTTTATACCCGTCCTGGCTGTACCCTTCCACCCCAATTTTCCACTTTTACCTCCAGTCCGTCTGCGATCGGACCCGGCGCGCTGTCCCTGCTCAGCTGGGGTCAGGTGACCAATGTCGACAAGCTCGAGATGGTGGGTCTCGGGGAGGTCGATCCCAATGGGGACCGCCTGCTGGTCCAGCCGAAGGGGAAGCCCACCTTTACCTTGCAAGCCACCTGCGGCGAGAAAACGACGACCTCCCAGGCTACGGTGGCCATCGATCCCAGCCTGCCGCCCTTTGCAATCTCCGCCCTGACGGCCTCAGCCGACCCGGCCCAGTTCAGCGGTTCCTGCAGCGTGGGGGTGGAGGTCAAGTTCACCGCCAAGTTCGTCAGCAGCGGCCCGGGGTTGATCCTGTATCGTTGGGATGCAAGTAATGGCAGCACCAACGATCCGCGATTTTTAGTCGTCGAAAATGCCGGGGGACAGATGATTACCACCACCTGGAAACTATCGGGCAGCAGCAGCGGGTGGATGACATTCAAAATACTTGCCCCTCAGGAGAGCGAGGCTGTTCGGGCCAATTTCAGCCTCACTTGCACTCCCTAGAAGAATCATTCCCACTTTCCGGATTTTTGGAGGAAGAGCCGGGGTGCAATGATAATCAAACGGGCGAGGGAGATTGATCCACTCGCCCGTTTCGTTCATGCCTGTCTTTCCTCGCTGGCCCAGAAGCGCCAGGCTGCCAGGCAGAAGAACAGGATGGCGTAGCCGGTCAGGGCGGCCATCGGGAGCAGCACGGAGTTGAATCCCAGGCCGCGCACGGCGATGTTCTTGAACCCATCCATAGCCCATGCGACTGGGGAGAGGTGTCCAACCGCCTGGAAAGCCGGACCGGTGAACTCCAGCGGAACCCAGGCACCACCGAGCCCGGACAGGATGAACATCGGGATCAGCGAAAAAACCACTGCTTGCTCTTCCGATTTGGCCACCACGCCGATCAACAGGCCGATGGCGGAGATGCAGGCGGCGGCGGTCACTGCCACCAGCAGGGTGGCAAGCGGGAGGCAGAAATAATCGACCTTCAGGGCCAGCTGGCCGAAGACAATCAACAGGACGAACTGTCCGAAGATCATGGCAAAGATTGCCAGGTAATGGCCGAGCAGGATCTCGACCCGGGAGGTGGCGGTGGTCAGCAGGCGCTGCAGCGAGCGCGACTTGCGTTCGTTGACGATGACCGTGGCGGCGGTGAGCAGGGCGGCGATGGCGAACTGGAGCATCATGCTGGGTGAGGAGTGCGACAGGGACATGATGTTCTGGCTCTTCGGTTGGATCGCCTCGCTGCTGGTCATTGCCACCTGGATTGGCGGCTGCTGCCATGCGGCCAGGGCCGTGTCGAATAGAGAGTCGAAACCGGAGGCATTGCCAGTTGCCTTGACGACGACGCCAGCGGTGCGGACCGAGCTCAGCAGGCGGTTGGTCGCGGTCAGGATTTCGCTTTGGACAGTCGCCGTGGAGGTGTTTGCAGGGTTGGCGATGAAGGCCGGTTTGAGCGGTGAGCCGTCCCGGACCGACTGTCCGTATCCGGCCGGGACGAGGACCGCCGCGGCCAGCTTATCGTCGCCGACCAGTTTTTCAAGGTCGGCCCGGCTGCGTTGGGGATCCTCGTCCAGGCGGATGACGGTCGACCCGGCCAGCAGGCCCTTGTAGCCCAGGCTGATCCGGCTGCTGTCCTGGTCGAGGTAGCCGACCGGCAGGCGCGGATCGGTTTTGTTTCCGCCTCCGCCGAAGGCCAATCCGAAAAGCAGGGTGAAGGCAATCGGCATGATCAGCAGGAAAAGGAAGGTCATGCGGTTCCGCATAATCTGGCGGAGGTCTTTGAGGGAAATATCGAGTATTCGGTTCATAGTCTTGTCTCCCCCTCTCCTTGCGAAGCACCCCCGAAGGGGGCATTGGGAGAGGGGCTGGGGGTGAGGGCTAGGCATACCGGCTTTGGAAACGTTTTACGCCGATGATGAAAAAGAGGGCGCTCCAGGCGACCAGGACCAGGGAGGTCACTGCAACGTCGCCGAGCGGGGCATTGTTCATGTTTTGCAGCAGGCCGCGCACAGCCCAGCCGATCGGCTCGATCAGGGATACCTTGGCAAATACGCCGGAGGCCCCCGCGCCGGCCGCGAAAATGGGGATCCCGCCGAGCATGCCCAGGACGGTCAGGAGACCGCCGAATATAAGGCCGCTCTGCTTGGTGCTCCTGAGCAGCGAGTTGATGAAAATGCCGAAGGCGGCCGCGGTCAGGATCACACTCAGGATCACGAAGGCGACCGGCAGCAGTGCACCCCAGAGGATGCCGAAGATCAGGCGGCCCAGGAGGAACAGCACGACCATCTGGACGATCACGGTCAGCCCGACAGCCAGGAATTTGCCGCCCAAGACGGTGGAGTGCGAGGTCGGGGTTGTGAAAAGGCGCGGCAGGGTGCCTTCCTCATCCTCCTTCAGGATCGATTGCGCCGTGGATGCCCCGGTGAAGAATGCATAGAAGATCGTCAGCCAGCCCATGATCGGACCGATGATGGTGGCCAGAGTGCCCGACTGCTTCGCGGTTGTTGAGACCTCCTGGATATCCAGGGATGCAGCCGTCGGATCGCCGTCTTGGGCAGCAGACGTGTACTGCTGCACGACTTGGCCGATCAAGGCCGGGTCAGCGCTGCCGGTCTGCGTCGTGACGATGGCCACGGCGATCTTGGCAGCGGACATGCTGTCCGTGATTTGGTTCATCACGGACTGGATGATGCCGGGACCGATCGTCAGGGTCGGGTCCTTGTAGAGTTCGATCGTGGCCCGCCCGGAGAGGTCGGAGAAGCTGGCCGAGAAATCCGCGGGTATGATAATGGCTGCACCGGCTTTCTGGGTGTCAACGGCAGAGCGGGCCGCCTCGGCGCCGTCCACCGGGGTCACTTCCATGATGTTGGTGAAGCTCTTCTCCTGCAGGATGGACACGATCAGCTCGCCCATCGAGCTTGCCTGGCTTCCTGAAGGGATCCGGGCTTTGACGGCATCGAACGCGGGGCTGCCCTGGTCCAGATTGGCAACGACTACCTTGGTGACCGGCAGACTGAATGCAGTGTTGTCGTTTCCGCTTCCGCCGAACATGAGATAGAACATCCCGGTCATCAGCAGCGGAACGCCAAACATGAAGATGACGGCGAAGGCGCTGCGGAAATAGCGGGTCATGTCCTTGATGGCAATATCGAATATTTTCATAGGAATTTCCCTTTCGGAGGGAGCAAAAGAGTAAAACGTAAAGAGTAAAACGTAATGGATCTCTTACGTTTTACGTTTTATTCTTTAGTCCCTCAACGCTCTTCCCGTCAGGTGCAGGAAGACTGCCTCCAGGTTTGGTTCCTGGATATCTACGGAGGTGATGCGCACGCCATTGGCGGCGGCTGCCTCGAAGAGCCTTGGCAGGATGCGGTTGCTGTCGTCAGCCAGGATGGTGAGCGTCCCGTCCTCGGCGGTGACTTTTCTCACACCTTTGACAATTTTCCAGGCTTCCATCACTTTTGCAGACTCGGCATTGATCGTCACCGTGATGCGGTCCATCTCACCGACGATGTGGACCAGTTCATCGTTGGTGCCGCTGGCGATCACTTTGCCGTGATCCATGATGGCAATATGGTCGGAAAGTTCTTGGGCTTCCTCCATGTAATGAGTGGTATACAGCACGGTGGTCCCATTGCTCTTGAGAGCCAGGACGAAGTCCAGGATGCTGCGCCGGGATTGCGGGTCGATGCCCACGGTGGGCTCGTCCATATAGATGACCTGCGGCTTGTGCAGCAAGGCCACGCCGATGTTGACCCGGCGCTTCATCCCCCCCGAGTACTTCCCGACGCGATCCTTTGCCCGGTCGGTCAGGCCGATGACCTCCAGGATCTCGTCGACGCGCGCCTTGAGAGCCGTGCCGCGCAGACCATACATCTTGCCCCAGAAATCCAGGTTTTCACGCGCCGACAGGTCCTCGTACAGGGCAATTTCCTGCGGGACGACGCCCAGCACGGACTTGACGCCCATCGGATCCTTGCGGATGGAATGCCCCAGCACCTGGGCATCTCCCTGGTCGGGATGCAGCAGGCAGGAGAGCATCGAGAGGGTGGTGGTCTTGCCGGCGCCGTTTGGGCCGAGCAGGCTGAAAATCTCGCCCTTTTCCACGTCGAAACTGCTGCCGTCCACGGCATGGATTTCGCCGAACGATTTATGCAGATTTTGGACCTCGATCGCTTTTTGCATACGGACCTCCAATTGTGATGTCATAAGTATATACGTGGCATGCAGGTAATAAAATCGTGCTTTCGGGAGGTTTTTTCTGTCCATTTGGCCAGGCCTGATCTTGTCCGTTCGGACAGTGTCCTGCAGGCCAATGGCAGGCGCCCTTCTTTACGATACAATAGATTTGCCATGAAAAAACCGAGTCTGTTGTCCCGCCTCTTTAGCGACGATCGCAATTACGAGCGCCCATTCTTCCTGTTCCTGACCCTGGTCATGGTGGGAATCTATATAGCAGCCTTGATCAGCTCTCCGCTGCTCCGCACAGCTTGGAAGATTGCGCTGTTTACGGTACTGATGGCGGTGCATATCGCCCTCTATTGGGGATCAGTCTGGGTGTTCAAGCATCCGCGCTGGCTGGCAGTTTATTTCATTCTGCAGCTTTTCGTCGCGTTTTGCCTGGGGATGATGTGCCGGGTCACCGGTGTGGTCATCGGCTTATACCCTGGATTGATCGGATTATTCATCAGCGCTCCGACCAGGCGGATCTGGAAGGCGGCGATCATCCTCGCAGTCTTGGCAGTATCTGCATTCAATTTCGCCTGGCTGGCCGGCATTGGCACCTTGTTCTGGTGGTTGTTGATGACGGTCCCGGTTGTGATCTTTACAAGCATGTACGTCCTGATGTATGTGCGCCAGGCGGAGGCGCGCGAGCAGGCCCAGGCGCTGCTCAAGGACTTGGAAGTTGCCAACCACCAGCTGAGCGAGTACGCCGCCCGGGTGGAGGACTTGACCATCGCCAACGAGCGCCAGCGCATGGCGCGTGAGCTGCACGATACTCTTTCGCAAGGGCTGGCCGGACTGATCCTGCAGCTAGAAGCTGTGGATGCGCACCTGGCGGGCAATCACGCCGACCGGGGCCGGGTCATCCTCAAGCAGTCCATGGAAAAAGCCAGGGGTACTCTGGCGGATGCCCGCAAAGCCATCGACGACTTGCGCGAGACGGCCCCGCGTGACCTGGAGGCTGCAGTCCGCCAGGAGGCTGAACGTTTTACGATTGCCACCGGTATACCGTGCACCCAGAATGTCGAGATCGCGACCCAACTATCCAAGGAGATCACCGAGACGGCGATCCGGGCTGTCTCCGAAGGCTTGACCAATATTGCCCGGCATGCCAAAGCAAAGCATGTCCTCCTTCGGCTAACCGGCACAGACAAGGAATTCGATCTTGAAATTACCGATGACGGCATCGGGTTCGATCCGGAGGCCGTCCAGGCTGGCCATTATGGATTGCTGGGGATGCGCGAACGCGTCCGCCTGGCTGGCGGCAGTTTCGACATTTTCAGCCGCCCGGGCGGAGGCTCACGGATTGTGATACGATTCCCCATGGAGAATTCTTAGATGAGCAAGCCGATCCGCATCCTGGTCGCTGACGACCATCTCATCATCCGCCAGGGGCTGCGCTTGATCCTGGAAACCGAGCCGGAATTCGAGCTGGTCGGAGAGGCGACCGATGGAGCCGAAGCCCTCCGCCAGTGTGACCAGCTCCATCCTGACGTCGTGCTGATGGACCTGCGCATGCCCGGCATGGACGGGCTGACTGCCATCGAACGCCTGCGTCTCAGCCAGCCGGAGATTGCCGTGGTCATCCTGACCACCTTCAACGAGGACGACCTGATGATGCGCGGCCTGCGCCTCGGTGCGAAGGGCTACCTGCTCAAGGACACCGACCGCGAGACGCTGTTCAATACCATCCGGGCCGCGGCGCGCGGCGAGACGCTGCTCAAACCTGAGGTCATGAACCGGTTGCTTTCCAGGGTCACCCAGCCGGGACCATCCGCGGGGGAGGGCTTGGAGCTGACAGAGCGTGAGCTGGAAGTGCTGACCGGTGTGGCGCGCGGCGAACGCAGCAAGGAGATCGCCGCCCGGCTGGGGATCAGCGAGCGCACGGTCAAGGCGCACCTCGCCAGCATCTACAACAAACTGGGAGTGGATTCGCGCGCCGCGGCGATTGCCGTGGCAGCCCAAAAAGGACTCCTGTGAACAGCCGGGAACGCTTCCTGGAAGTGATGCGCTACGGCCGCCCGGATCGTGTGCCGTATTTTGAGGAGGGTCTTCGCGCCGAGGTCATCCGCGCCTGGCGGAGGCAGGGATTGACCTCTACTGGCGAGTTGGCGGAGATGTTCACCCGCGATGAACGCGAAGAAGTCGAAATCGACGGCTACCCTCATCCCGGTTTCATCCGCTGGCCGACCTCTCTGGCCGGGCTGAACGGCTTGCGCCGCAGGCTGAAGCCCAGCGAGTCGCGCCTGCCGGAGAGGTGGCGCAAGAAAGTCTCGCTGTGGCGCGAGCGCCAGGGCGTGCTGATGCTGGAGGTCCATCACGGTTTTTTCCTCAGCCTGGGGGTTTATGATTGGAAGCGCTTCTATCATGTCATTGAATCGCTGGTCGACCGTCCTGATTACGTGCTGGAGTTCATGCGCATCGAGGCGGACATGGTTGCCAGGCTGGCCGATCGTTTCCTGTCCCAGGTGCAGATCGACGCGGCGATCTTCAGCGAGCCAATCGGCGGGAGCAACGGCGCCCTGATCTCTCCGCGCATGTATGAACGCTTTGTGCTCTCCAGCTATCAGCCGGTGCTGGACGTTTTGCATCGCCACGGCGTGGAGGTCATCATCCTGCGCACCTACGCCAACGCCCGTGTGCTGATCCCCAGCCTGCTGAAGTTCGGCCTCAACTGCCTGTGGGCATGCGAGACGAATGCCGCGGCGATGGACTATCGCTCGCTGCGGGAGGAGTTTGGCCGTGACCTGCGCCTGATCGGCGGTATCGATCTGGACGTGCTGCGCGAGGGCCGAGAGGCCATCCGGCGCGAGGTCGAGGGGAAGGTCCCGCCCTTGCTGGCGCAGGGAGGCTATGTCCCGCTGGCGGACGGGCGGGTGCGCGAGGACATCCCCCTGGATAATTACATTTATTACCGCCAGTTGCTGCAAGAAGTGACGAATAAATAGGGCTGGAACGATCCAGCCTTGTTTCGTTTCCACCCGGAAAGGCTTGCCATCCTCTTTGCAGACCACCTGGATGGCGTTCCGCCCGCAGGCGGCTGCCAGTACGGCGATTGCGGGGCCGATAATGTGAATGGATTTATCCGTCATCTGTTCTTCTTCCTCAAGGGGAGAGCGGAAAAGTTTAACACAGAAAACCCCGCCGTGTTTGGTAGAATCATCGTATGCCGATTTTGAACCTGGAACGCCTGCAGACGCTGCGCTCCCGGACCTTCCGCCTGCCGCCGCATCGGCGCGTCACCACCCCTGAAGCGGCGGTCGGATTCGTCAACGAACGCGGCTTCCTGTTTTTCTGGCCGGTGAAAGGCATGCTCCTGCCCAACCTGTGGACGGCGGTCGCCGGCGACCGCCCGGTGGCCGACGAGCACGACGACCCCGGTCACATCACCTGGGGCTGGAAGGACAACGCGCTGGATAGACGCGTCTGGTACTACGGCAAAATCCTGCACCGCAAGGCGACTTTCATCTCGCTGGAGGTGGTCCCCTTTTTTTACGCCCTGTCCGAGAACTACGGCGACATCGCCGGGGACCACCTCGTGGCTTACGAGGAAGGCCGCCTGACGATGGCGGCCAAGCTGGTCTACGAAGCGCTCTTGAACAAGGGGAAAATGAACACGATCGACTTGCGCAAGGAGGCCCACCTGACCAGCAAGTCCAGCGACTCGGAGTTCAATCGCGCCCTGGAGGACTTGCAGGCCGATTTCAAGATCCTGCCGGTCGGGACGGCCGAGGCGGGGGCGTGGAAGTATGCTTACCAGTACGACATCACTGCGCGCCATTTCCCCGACCTGCCCGAGAAGGCGCGCCCGATCGGGGAAGCCGAAGCGCGCCGCAAGCTGGCCGGGCTCTACCTCGCCTCGGTCGGCGCGGTACAATTGCGGGACATGACCCGGCTCTTCGGCTGGCCGCTGGAGCTTTCCAAGCGGACCCTGGCGCATCTGGTAGAAAACGGAAAGTTGTGTGCCGGGTTGTCCCATCCTCAGACGGCGGGGGAGTGGTTTGCCCTGCCGGAGCTGATCGATAGGTAATGGCGACGGCACGTCGCCATTACAGTGATTGCAGTCAAATCAATTTTTCGCGTATCGGAGCTTGATTATGGACATTGCCATCATGATCGAAGGTCAGAACGGATTGACCTGGCCGCGCTGGCAGAAGATCGCCCGTCTCGTGGAAAGCCTGGGTTTCGCCGGCCTGTACCGCTCGGACCACTTCACCAACCCCACGCTACCGGACAAAGAGTCGCTCGAGCTGTGGACTTCGTTGACCTGGCTGGCAAGCCACACCAGGCGCATCGAGTTCGGTCCGCTGGTCACGCCGGTCTCCTTCCGTCACCCGGTGCACACGGCGCGCATGGCCGCCGCGGTGGACGACCTGTCCGGCGGGCGCCTGACGCTCGGCGTCGGCGCCGGCTGGCAGGAGCGCGAGCACCGCATCTTCGGCTTCGACCTGCTGGACAAGAAAGCCCGCTTCGACCGTTTCGAGGAGGGCCTGCTGGTGATCCTATCGCTCTTGAAGCGGGACATGGCGGTGGACTTCGAGGGCAGGTATTATCACCTGGAAGGCGCCCTGCTCATGCCCGCCCCGCAGCGTCCTGGTGGTCCGCCTTTGCTGATCGGCGGCAACGGCGAGAGTCGCACCCTCGTGTTGGCGGCGCGTTACGCCGACGAGTGGAATGCCGTGGAGGTCCCGCTGGAGGAATGGAAGCGGCTGAATACCCATCTGGATGTGATGCTCAAGGAGCAGGGGCGACCACCGGAGGCAGTCCGCCGCTCGCTGATGACCGGTCTGCGCTTTGGGCGCACGGCGAAGGAGTTGGAGGAGAAGCTGATGAAAGAAGTCCGGACGAAGGAAGAGCTGCGCAGGGAGGGCCTCATCGTCGGCGTCGGGGAGGAGGTCAGGGAGCAGTTGGGCGAACTTGAGAAAGCAGGCCTGCAGCGCGTGATGCTGCAGTGGCTGGACCTGGACGACCTGCGCGGCCTGCGGGCTTTGGCGAAAGCGGTTTTATCCTAATGAAAGTGCCACGCAGCTTCAAGATGCGTGGCGCTTTAGTCGCCTTTTATCCGGCTTAGGGGCGGGTAGCTGTCCGTCTCAACGAATATGAATTGTTTTAGCCGGAAAAAATATCCATGAATTGAGAAAAGTAGGACCGCCGCGCGGAGAGTAAGTCGATCAAGAAACCTGCGGGAGAGCCGTCGTCTTTCCAACTCTCTGGCCACACGGCAAGGCAGATCGTATCGCCCTTGTAATTGGAGCCAAAAGTTACATAATTTTCGTACCCCTTCCGAAAGTAGTGGACATATCCATTCGCACCTTCTTGAAGAAACTCACCCTCAGGCAGATAAAGATCACACGGCGCCCAGATCTCGCTGCGAACCCAGCCAAGCTGATCCAGCTTCTTATCGAAATAAGCAACGAGCGAGTTCCATGATGATGGATGGCTGGCATCGCCGTTGGACACGTATGCCTTCCGACTCAATAAGAAAACCCTTTCTGCAGATACTTGAACGGAATACGTGGTGGATAACCAATCGTCCAGCTCATATTGGTCTTTCGGCGGCGGAATCGGTAGGGCGATGTAGCGCGGATGCACTTCCGCAGAATACAGGCTGACCGGACACAAGAGGCAAATACCGATCAGGCCGAGGACAATCCCTAACGTCCGGGGTGAAAAGAAGTTCCCTTGCTTTTTCCCTGTTTTTTCGGAAGGTAACGCTTGATCGGTCATGCCAGCGGTCTCCTCCCAGATGGAGATGTGCTTCGCACGTTTAAAGTGCGCGGCACATTGCAGCTCAGCAAATCCTCGGCAGCAGCTCGCCTGCCGGCAGGTCGACCACCCGCATCCCGCCGATGGCTGTTTTGGCGGTGACCAGGCCGGGGTGCTCGGGCACCGCCTTCCCGATGACGGCGGCGTCCTTCCCCAACGGGTGGGCTCGCAAGGCCGCCAGCACCGCCTGCGCTTGATCCGCGGCGACGATCGCCACCAGCTTGCCCTCGTTGGCGATGTAAAGCGGGTCGAGGCCGAGCATCTCGCAGGCCGCGTTGACCTCCGGCCGCAACGGGACTTTGGTTTCATCGAACTCGATGCCAACCCTGGAGGCCGCCGCCAGCTCGTTGAGCACGGCCGCCAGTCCCCCACGCGTGACGTCGCGCAGACAATGGACCGGTGAATTGGTTGTCCCGCCCGCGGCAGCCAGAACGGCCTCCACCAGCCCGTTGAGCGGAGCGGTATCGGACTTGATTTCGGTTTCGAACTTCAACCCCTCACGCACCGACATGATGGCAATCCCGTGATCGCCCAGCGTTCCGCTGACCAACAGCACATCGTCCGGCCGGGCCAAATCCGGGGCGATCTGGAGACCTTCCGGAACCGTACCGATGCCGGAGGTGTTGATGTAGATCCCGTCGCCGTGGCCTTTCTGGACCACCTTGGTATCCCCGGTGGCGATCATCACCCCCGCCCGTTTGCCGGCTGCGGCCATCGAGGTGACGATCCGGCCCAGGCTCTCCATCGGCAAGCCCTCCTCCAGAATGAAGCCAGCCGAGAGCACCAGCGGTTTGGCTCCGCGCATGGCCAGATCGTTGACCGTGCCGTTGACCGCCAGCTCGCCGATATCCCCGCCGGGAAAGAACAATGGGCTGACAACGAACGAGTCCGTGGTGAAGGCAGCCTTTCCGGGGGGCAGTTCAAGGACGGTCGAGTCGCCCATCTGGGCGAGCAGTTCGTTATCGAAGGCCGGGGCAAACAGGTGCTCGATCAGGTCCGCCATCATCTTGCCGCCGGCGCCATGGCCCATGACAATGGTGGGGTAATTCTGCAGCGGGACCGGGCAGGTCCAGCCGAGCAGGTTGAGTTGATCAGTCATAGATTCTCGACAGGGGGTCACCGCAAAGGCGCGAAGCACGCGCAGGAATAATGGATTTCCGCAAAGACACCTTGGCGATCTTCGCCGCGTCGCGGTTCATTTTCCCAACCTTCCATAACGGTAGTAGGCCGCGCAAGCGCCCTCCGAGGAGACCATGGTCGCGCCCAGGGGTGTCTGCGGGGTGCACTGCTTGCCGAAGGCCGGGCAGTCCACCGGTTTCTTGATGCCCTGCAGCACCAGCCCGCTGATGCACAAAGGCGACTCCTTCGTCTCGATCGCCTGCACTTCCGGGAAGCGCTTTTCGGCGTCGAAGGCGGCGAACTCCTGACGCAGCCGGTAGCCTGATTGAGGGATGACGCCGATGCCGCGCCAGGCCCGGTCGGTGATCTCAAAGACTTGGTTGATAACCGCCTGTGCGGGTTTGTTCCCGTCATGGGTTACGGCGCGGGCGTAGGCGTTCACGACCGTATGCCTGCCAGCTTCCAGCGCCTGCACGCAGTCCAGGATGCCGTGCAGGATGTCCACCGGCTCGAAACCGGTCACCACGATGGGGATTTTATATTTTTCGGCCAGCGGTTCGTATTCCCAATAACCCATGACCGTGCAGACGTGGCCGGCTGCCAGGAACCCGTCCACCTGGACGTCCGGGGATTCCATCAAGGCGCGGATGGCAGCCGGGACGGTGACGTGCGAGACCAGCACGGCAAAGTTGCGGATGCCCTGGGCCTTGGCCTGGAGGACCGCCATGGCGTTGGCTGGCGCGGTCGTCTCGAAGCCGATGGCGAAAAATACGACCGTCTTCTCCGGATTGCCTTTGGCGATTTCCAGGGCGTCGAGAGGCGAGTAGACGATACGGACGTCGCCCCCGGCCGCTTTAACGGCGAACAGGTCCCGGTCCGAACCGGGGACGCGCAGCATGTCGCCGTATGAGGCGAAGATCACATCCGGACGAGCGGCCAGGGCGATGGCTTTGTCGACCAGCTCGAGCGGGGTCACACAGACCGGGCAGCCCGGCCCGTGGATCAGGGAAATGTCCGTTGGTAACATTTGATCCAGGCCGGTTTTGATGATCGAGTGGGTCTGTCCGCCGCAAACCTCCATCAGGATCCAGGGGCGTGTGGTGGCGCGCCTCAGGTCATCGAGCAGCTTGCGGGTCAGACCGGCGTCGCGGTATTCTTCAATGTATTTCATGGCATGAACGGGCACGCGGTGCTATGCCCCTAACCTTGATCCCCCAGCATGTCGATTTGCTTGAGTAGATCCAGCGTCTCTTTGGCTTCCTGCTCGTCGAGGACGCTGAGGCCAAAGCCGACGTGAATGATGGTGTAATCGCCGACCTTGACCTCAGGCAGGTATTCCATGCAGGCCTCCTTGATCACGCCCCCAAAATCGATCTTGGCCATTTTCATGCCGTTGGATTGGTACAATTCGATCACTCTGCCGGGTATACCGAGACACATGGATCACCTCTAAGGTCTACTGTCATTGCGAGGAGCGGAGCGACGAAGCAATCTCATCGCAATCGAGGAGATTGCTCACCTGCACTCCCTGGCACTCGCACTGGCTGCTCCTGCCACACCGTCCCGGTGTCCTTCCGGGAGGGCAAGTGTGCAGCAGGTGCAAGTGTCGCCCCGCTCTGCGGGGCTCGCAATGACACTATTCATGGATGTGTTCGTGCTGGTCGTCGTCGGTTTCGACTTCCAGGCTGGAAAGATAAACGCCGTTGCCGCCGGTGACTGTCACCGGAAAACCGCCGCATGCGGGGCAGGGGGCGTAGAGATCGTCGATTTCGAACTCGTGACCGCAGGAGGGGCATTTGGCTGAGCCCGGTGCTGAGCTGAATTCCAGGATAGCGTCTTCTGCCAGGGTACCGGGCGCCAGGGATTTGAAGTAAAAATCGATTGAATCCGGCGTGGCGTCGGAGAGGGCGCCGATGGCCACCTTGACGCGCGTGACCCGCCGGGCGTGGGCCTCCCTGGCGTGGATCATTACGTGTTCGAAGAGATTTTCGGTTAGTGCGCCTTCGTGCATGCTTGCCTCTTAAATAGAGGCCTTATTTTACCATTCATTAAGACACTCATTCGCCGTGTATGGCTACGTTACGACGATGCTGAGCGTTCTATGCCAGGAAGAAGCCAGAGGCGATAACTGTCTCTGGCTTCTTATTTTTCTGCAAGGCTCCGGGCCTGATTTGGCCTCGAGCCGCTCTATTGATCTGGATTTCTTTGGAAGGGATTAGCAAACACCTGTTTCCTGATTTTTCCGAAATTTCCCACAACCGAAGGGCCATACTTGAGCACTAGAAAATGATTGAGCAGCAGGAGCGCCATGATGAGGTCGGCGGCGAGGTACAAGGTATCGGTGATGAGGCTGGGAAGATTTGCACGGATCACTGAATAGGCGTAGTTCCCGCTTTCGAACAACCAGGCATACAGGCTATCCGTGATGGTAAATACAATCAGTCCCACCCAGGGGCGGGCAAATACGCCACGCCAGAAATGGATTACGAAGAACAGTGCAGCGACGGAAATCCCCAGGTCACCCACCGGATAAAAGATGTTGACCAGCGTGCTGAGTTTGAATGAATCCGCGCCAGACCTGGCAACCAGCAGGGTTATGACCAGACTTGTTAAAAGTATGGCTGCCGCTAGAAAGCCGGTGGTCAAGGCGTCTCGGCGCGGCGAGGGGTGGAAGAGAAGCTTATACTGGCGATGCAGAGCAATGAAAATGAAGCAGTACCCCGATACGTAGAAAAGATCGGCGAAGGATACCTCCGGGACATCGACAACCGTCATGTTGTAGATGGCCCAGACGACCTCGGCGACTGACCAGGTCCACAAGCCAAGGCTAAAAAATCGCCAGATGGAAAAAAGTTTCTCCGATTTGCGATAGCGACGCCAGACATAAGTCGCTGCGGAGGCGCTTAAGCCCGCTGCCAAAATCCCATACAGGTTGGTCATGAAATCGTTCCAAGACCCCGGGAACGGTTTAAACCAATAAGTGTATACGTAGATGCCGAGTAATATTAAAGCGGCGAGAATCCCCCCGCCCATGATCATGACGGCGCGTCGATGTTTATCGCCCATCTTCCCCCTCGGCGCTCAGTTCGTTTTCTACAGGTGGAAGTAATAAATGATAGGAGTGGATAATCTCCTGGCTCCCTTTATCCATCGCCGCAACGGCGTTTTCAACAATCGAAGCTGTTATCCTTTGACCGATGACAGTCTGCATGTGGGCCAGGATCAGGCTGAATAGTGTCCGGTAAGCCTTCGCGGCTTGTGCAGGCGAGGGGAAAATGTGGTGGTCGATAATACCGTTGCCGATGCAGCTGATCCGCCAGCCTTTTTTCAGGGTTTCGTCGTAGATATCCTGGTTCAGCACGCTGACCATGCTGCGCCCGGCGAGCTCGTTGTAATGCGTGATCACCAATTCTGCGGTTTTTGTGAAAGTCAGATGGAGCTGATACTCCCTCCACGCATCCGTGTCGTCACGCTGCGACAGGGACGAAATGATACAGGTCGGTTCGTTCCAGGAAGTGATGGCCGAGAGCGCATCCAATTCCGTAGCGGTCATTCCTTCCTTCACGAATATCGTCGGGTGCACTGGAGCGTCATGGCCGGGAAAAACCATCACTGCCTCGGCGTTTGCCCAGCGTATATGGATGGCGATGGACTGGGGAGAGCTGCTCCAACCGTCGATGCGCTGGATCAGGTCCCTGGTTTGAAGCTGAAATGCCTCGGTGCCGCGGGGAGATTCGAGCAGCAATTTACTGATGCGAATCCCCTCCAACGGCAGGTTTAATTCTATCGCCTGGGCCTTGACTTTGCTCACGAGCGCGCCCGCCTCCGAGACGAGGATCTTCTTGCTCGCTTCGGGCGTGAGCAGATAGGTGTTGATCGCATTCCCCTGGACAAATAAGAAAAACAGGCGATTCTCAGCATCTAAGTTAATTTGAAGAATGCCTGTCAGGCGGCTTTGTTGATACTTGGATAGCAGGGAGTGCAACTTTGTCGCCGAAGTATGATACTCGCTTACTTTGGCGAGAGGAAATAACCCATCCATGGTCCTCCACATGCCAATCGACGATATGTCATTATCATAGCATGGCTGGAGGTTTTGTCAATGGCCGTACGCCGGGGATTTTCTCAGCTCCGCGGCCTATTCAGTTTGTATTGCCTGAGGGAGGGCTCGCGGTCGAATCAGGGCTTGGAGGAGGGGGCTTTGAACAGCCCCTGCGGATTGGCACCCAGCAATCCGGCGCGCAGACTGCGCTCGTCCACCCGGGCGAGGCCGGCAGCCATTTCGCCCGTGAGGATTGATTTGGCCTGGTAGCGATCCAGGCTGTCAGCCAGCTGTTCCAGACCGGCGTCGCTTTCCATCCAGCCCATGCGGTCGAAGCCCCTAAGATTCATCGGTCCGCGATAGCCGACCAGCGTTTTTTCTCCCAGGTCGTTAAAGAAGTCCTCGAAATAGGAGAGCACCAGCTCACGCAGGCTGCGAAAGATTGGCTCGCGGTAACGCAGCCCGGTGAAATTCGATTGCGCCACCGCTCCCCAATGGGACTGCAATTTGAACACGGCCAGCAGGTGATCGTCATCACGGTCATTGGGGATGAGGTCCAGGATCATGGGCGGATAGCCCAGGCGCCGAAGCGCCAATGCCGCGAACAGGGCTCCGTCGAAGCAGTGTGCCTTGTGCTCGCGCAGGACCCGCAGGGGGCAGCGGTAGAATTTGTCCTCGCTGTAGGGAACTGAATTGAGAAAAGCCTGGACCTCCGCCGGGTTGTCCAGGCTGACGAGGAGCTGTCGCTCTGCGGGACTGAGCAGGGTTTCGAATCGTTTGAGCGCGACGGCATCCTGTCCGGTTTGTGGTTTGTGATTCATAATTTTGGAAGCACGATCGACTGCTGTTTCTGGTATTTGCCTTTTTTATCGGCGTAAGAGACCATGCAAGGCTCGTCGGCCTCGAAAAAGAGCACCTGGGCAATGCCCTCATTGGCGTAGATGCGGGCGGGCAGGGGGGTAGTATTGGAGATCTCCAGCGTGACGTACCCCTCCCACTCCGGTTCGAAGGGTGTTACGTTGACGATGATGCCGCAGCGGGCGTAGGTCGACTTGCCCAGGCAGACCGTCAGCACGCTGCGCGGGATGCGGAAATATTCGATGCTGCGGGCCAGAGCAAAAGAGTTGGGCGGGATGACGCACACTTCGCCCTTGTAATCGACCATCGACTTCGGGTCGAAATTTTTCGGGTCGACAACAGCCGAGAAGACGTTGGTGAAAATCTTGAACTCATCGGCGACGCGCAGGTCGTACCCATACGATGAGACACCATAGGAAATGACGTGATCACGCACCTGGCTGTCGGCAAACGGGTCAATCATCTTCTGCTCGAGCGCCATCCTGCGAATCCAATGATCAGGTTTCAAACCCACGTCTCACCTCCAATATATTTTTGGATCACACCTGCGGTTTTTTATTTGGCCACGAAGGTCACCATCGTCACTTGTCCGGGCTGGACGTTCACCCAGTCTTCCAGCAATTTCCCCGACCAGATGAGGCTCAGGCGGTAGCTCCCGGCGGCCAGATCACCGAGAGCGAAGTTTTCCTTCCAACGGTAGTCGCCCTGCACCGGGTGGGTCTCTGCGGCATAGGTTTCGACGGGATATGCAGCGGCTGGCGGACCGGATGGATTGGGGTAATACTGGACGTTCAGGCTCCGGGTGTAGATCAGATTCCCCTGCGCGTCCTGCAGCCGGCCGGTCAAAGTGCCGAAGAATATCCCGTTTCCACCTTTTAGGGGCTTGAGCCACAGGACCGGGTTGCGGTTGGAGTCGTAGTTATTCTGGCCGAGCCGGACCTCGAAGTGCAAGTGACTGCCGATCGCTGCGCCGCTCGAGCCGACCTCGCCGATCTGCTCCCCGGCCTGGACTGTCTGACCGACCTTTACGTCGATGATCGAGAGATGCCCGTAAAGAGTGTACATGGTTTGGTCGATGCCGGGAAAGTGGTGTTCCAGGACGATCAGGTTTCCGTAGAAGTTTGGGGCCAGCCCGTAGATGACCTGGTCGTCTTTCCCGGCGACAGCCACCAGCCCATGCGCGGCAGCCAGGACGGGCGTGCCTGAAGCGTTGTAGAACTCGACGCCGTGATGGGGGTCGCGCTGACCGTTCTGAGTGGTCCCATAGGTGTAAGTGGGATCGATGGTAATCGTCCCTGGCAGGGCGATCGGGCGGTCGAGGAGGAAGTGGCCGGTCTCAATGCAAAATCCCCCAGCCGGGTCGCAGGGTGTCGGCAAGGTGGGGGAGGGAAGGGTCGGTGATGGTGTCTTTTGGGGGGCAGATGTCAGGGAAGGCAGAGACGTCACCGTAAAGGAGGGAAGGAGGGTGTTGGCTATCGTGGGGGAGGGGACAGGGGAGGCTGTCGCAGTGGTCGTGGCAACCAGCTCTTCCGGCAATCCCGAACAGGCGGCAGCCGTGATACCCAGCGCCAGGAACAATACCAATAAAATCCTTCGGTGCTTCATGCCAGGGACAGCCCGCCCCGTTGTTTGAGCGCCTTTTGCACCTGCTTCTCGAGTTTGCTGGCGCGCGTCTCGAGTGCCTGCAGCCTGGTCAGGAAATCCTCCCCGCTTGCCGTATCCCGCAGGTTGGCGACGTTGATGCGCACGTTGTAGCCGGCCGAGGTCAGCGCGGCGCGCGCCAGGGAGGCTGCCGCGGCCCCGTCGCTGATGGCGTTGAGGTTGGCGAGGGTCACGACCCGTTCGGCAAGTGCCAGGACGCTGACCGCCTTTTGTGCCACGGACAGGGGCACGTCGGATGCCTGCAAGGTCGCCTTTTCGATCGCCTGGTTGCGAGCCGTCTCCTGCTCGGGCGTCTCCCGGGGCAGCCTGAAGGCTGCCATGACCTGCTCGAAGGCGGCCGAATCTTCCTGCACATGGTGGGTCAGCTCCTGGCGCAGGCGCTCGGCCTGGTTCAATATTTCCTTCATTTGAAGCTCGACCTCGGCGTATTTTTTCTTCCCGATTGTCAGGCGGGCGACCATGGCCACCAGCCCGGCAGCCATCGCCCCGCTGAAGGCTGCTGCCGCGCCGCCGCCCGGAGTGGCCGTCCCGGCGGCCAGGGAGTCGAGAAAAGTTACCCCAGCTCCGGGTCCGGACTGCGCCATGGCTTCGTACAGGCGCTGCTCCAGGACCTGGTCGGGCGCGAAGCCGTCCAGCTGTAGATACCAGGCAGCCGCTTCGGTCAACGCCTCCTGCGGGATCAACCCGATCAGCTCGCAGTGGTGGATGGCGACCCCGTACCGGGCGGCCTCGCGCCGGACGGTCTCCTCCACCCGATGGACCGGCGTCTGGTGGAAATCGGTCAGGTTCATCGAGACCTGCGCCTTGCCCTCCACCAGCATCCCGAGCGCCTTGACGTAGCGATAGCCGCCGGAGGATTGGCGCACGGCCTTGGCGACCGCCTTGGCGATGGCGACATCGTCGGTGTTCAGATAGACGTTGTAGGCAATGAGGGGATGGCGCGCCCCGATCACGGTGGCCCCGGCAGGACCGAGGCGGGCCGGACCGAAATCCGGTTTGCGCTCGGCGTTCGTCTTGATCTCGACCTTGAGCCCCTCGTACTGTCCGCGGCGGATGTCCTCCAGGTTGGTGCGCTCGGGACGGGCGGCAGCCGCCTCATACAGGTAGACCGGGATCTTGAGCTCCGCAGCGACGCGCTTGCCCAGGCGGCGGGCGATGGCGATGCATTCGTCCATCGTCACGCCGGAAAGCGGGACGAAGGGGACCACGTCCGTGGCACCGATGCGTGGGTGGGTGCCGGTATGCTGGTTCAGGTCGATCAGCTCGGCCGCTTTTCGGATGCCCTGGAAAGCCGCTTCCTCGACCGCCTGCGGCGGGCCGGCAAATGTCACCACGCTGCGGTTGTGGTCGAGGTCGGAGCTCTGGTTGAGCAAAAAAATATCCGGCACGCTGCTGATGGCGGTCACGATGGCAGTGACCACGTCGGGGCGGCGGGCTTCGGAAAAGTTGGGGATGCATTCGATAAGGGGAGTGGGCATAGGCTGGGGGCAGGGATTAGTGATTAGGTGTGGATTGCAATAACCTCTGATACAGGCAATACTAATGCGAAAGACTGCAGGGACCTCTGATACACATTATGAGTAGGCGAAAGATTTGATCAACTTGTTCTGCAGGTAGATATTCAGTTTTTTGGTTCGAACATCGACACGTGCAAGCACATACTGCCATTTGTATCTTTTGCCGATCAGGAATTTGTCGCTGGCAGTGAGGGTGATCCTGCCGCTTTTTCGAACCAAGCGGATGTAAGAAACATAGCCCTTTAACAACCGAAGATCACGTTTGCGCCAGAGGTAGCCGGGAGGCATCGAGCGTACCCTGGCTTTGGCTGCGAACTCCTGTGGCGTTTTTCCTTCCAGCGCAGGCAGACGGTGGGTGGTGTTGATGCAGATCTCCAGCTTATGGACTTCTCTTTCAAGCTGCCGATCTGTGTCAAAGTGTTTCGCGCGGAGAAGAAGGCGATCCACCAGGCCGTTCAGGTTCTCGATCACACCGTTGCGCCAAGGCTCATGGGTGGGGATGAAGATGGGTTCCACGCCCAGGTCCAGGCAAACTCGCAGGAGCTTTCCCAAAGAACGCGGGTAACGATTGCTGCCTCGAAATTCCAGGCCATTATCCATTTGCAGCTTCTTGGGCCTGCCCATCTTTCGCCAGGATTCGACCATGAAATCGATAATGGTCTCCATTTTCTTGTCTGCCAAGGCTCCCACAGATACTTTTTTGCCATAGGCATCCCGCAATGTGGCCAGATAGTATTTCCGGGCACTGCCTTTCAGGTAAAACGGACCTTTCAAGTCCAGCTGGTGCACATCATTGACTGCCTTGCAGACCAGAACAGGATACGTTGGATTGGGCGGCTTCCTGGTTTTTGCCTTGCGCTCTTTCACCATGCCAGCCTGTTTGAGCCAGGCATGGATCGTACGGGCGGAAGGAAGCGGCATCACTCCCAATTCGCGCAGTTCGTAGTGAATGGCTACAGCACCAATCAAAGCATGCTGGTACTTCTTGCGCTTGCCTACTTCACGCTCTCGGCGAGAACGCAGAACGAATTCCTTTATCCGGCTCGAATGGTGCCCTCGAGTATGCCGGGGAGCACAAGAGTGATTGCGCAGACTTTCTTCAGGCGCATTGGGATCGTAGCGGCCAATCCAGCGTTGCACCCAAAGACGAGGCTTCTGCAAGCGTCGAGCAATTTCTGATTTGCTCTTGCCATGCAACCAGAGCCGAATGGCCTTCTTGCGCAGCGTGATTTCGGTATCCATTTCTACACCTCCTGGTTTGGAGGGTAGAAGGTGTATCACAGGTATTTGCAGTTCTTCTCGTTAGAACTGTTATTAAGGTCCTTGCACTTCTGTTGTTACAAAGGTTACTTCACTTCACAATTAGGGAGTAGGGATCAGGCGATGACGGGTTGGGAGACGAAGACGGCGTAATTATACCGTAGGGGAGGCGGTTGGGTGAAAAAACTCCCCGGCTTGCGGCGTGCAGGTCAGCGTCACCCATACCGGGAAGGCTCTTCTTGAAACAGCAAGGCAGGCCCGGCCGGAAAACCAATCCGGCGAGCCTGCCCTTCCTAGCCTTGCAAAGCAAATCTTACCTGGCTGCCAGGCCGAGATAATACGGCCAGATCACCACGCCCAAGGCGGCCTGCCACCAGATCAGATTGGCGTAGGCGATGGTGAACAACCAGCCGATGAACCAGATCGTCCCGATCAGGCCAGTGTCGACTTTGATTTGCCTGGGTCTGTTTTCGTTCGACATTTTTAATGCTCCTCCTCGCTTTTGCAGCGAACGACTGAAATTCAACCAACTATTCATTAATACGAAAGATAATGGGACAGGGTTGCGGTAAAGGTCGGCGAGATTTATACCGGCGGGCCGGCGGCGATGCGCTGGAGGAGTTCTTCGAATGTACCACGCAGCAGATGCAGGCACTCGAACCACCAGGTGGCTCCCGCCTGTTCATATTCACGCGGTAGGGACCCTTCGCCGGCCTTTGTCACCCCGTCCACGGCGACGTCGAAATCCGAATCCGTGGTTCGCTGCTGGCGGATGGCGGCGACCTGGGCGGCGAGCTGCTCCGGGGTTTTGACGGTGCGGCTGTTCTCGTCCACGCTGCCGATGATCCAGCCGTCCCAGCGCGCTGCCCGGCGCAAGGCGGTACGGCTGTCGCCGCCGATCCAAACCGGGGGTCGCGGTCGCTGGACTGGGGTCGGGAGCAGACGCACTGCCTGGGCGGTGTAGTATTTGCCGTAACGCGTGATCCCCTCCCCGGAAAAATAAGCCTCCAGTAACTCCAAACCCTCGTCGAGCATGGCGGCGCGCGTCCGGTCGTCCTCGGGTTCGCCGAAGGGGGCGAAATCCGGTCTAATTCCCAGGCCGGTGGCAAAGATGACCCGCCCCGCGCTGAGCAGGTCCAGGCTGCTCAGGGTGCGGGCCAGCAGGTGGGGGCGGTAGCGCGGCAGCGGGGATACACCAGCGCATAGTTTGATCGTTTTGGTCGTCGCGGCGGCCGCGGCGAGCGTGATCCACGGGTCGCCAGCGCCGTAGGGCATGACCACATGGTCCCAGGTCCACAAGCCCTCCCAGCCTGCGGCCTCGGCAGCCTGCGCCATGCGGACGATCGGGCGCGGGTCGCTGAAATCCCCGAAAGGCACAACTTCAATCCCGTAGTGCATCTCCTCCTCCTGCGCCTGTCGTTTTTGTCGGCGCCTGTCGTCCCGTGCTCAGGACAGCACACCCAGTTCGTCCAGTGAGCCGAGCAGTTCGAGCGGGTCGCGGTAGACGCGGAAGGCACCCGCCCGGCTGAGCTCGTCTTCTCCGTAGCCTCCGCTCAACAATCCGATGCTCAACATCCCCGCCCGACGGGCGGCCAGCAGGTCCCAGACTGCGTCGCCGACCACATAGCAATCTTCGACGCGCACCCCCAGACGCTGCTGGCAGGCGAGGAACAGGTCCGGCTCAGGCTTGGCGCGCAGCACATCACCCCGGTCGAGGATGAGCACCTGCTCCCCGATCTGCAGGGCAGCCAGCGAGGCGTCGATCTCGGGATGCTGCCCGGAGGTAGCGATGCCGTAGGCGACGCCTGAGGCGCGCAGCTCGCCCAGCAGCTCCACCGCTCCCGGTAGCGGACGTCGCTCGGGCAGGTACTGGGCAAATAGCTGGCCGTGACGTAGGATGATGGCCTCCGCCTGCTCGCGGCTGAGCTCGCGGCCAAGCTCGCGGCCAGCAGCCCGGGTGAAGAGGCCGCCGCTCATGCCGATGCGCCGGTGGATGCGCCAGCCGTCGATCGCCATACCGGCCTCGGCGAAAGCCCGCTGCCAGGCGAAGACGTGGGCGTATACGGTGTCGACCAGCGTGCCGTCCAGGTCAAAGATCATTGCCCGCATGGTGTCCTCCGTGGTCGTTATTAAATTTACAGTCACAGGCCTCCTCACCCGCCCGGTCTCCAGACGCTTCCCGCTGCTTGGTATGGGCAGTATAGAAACGGTCCGGATCGGATTGGAAGGCACGCAGGCAGTACTCGGTGCAGAAATAAAGCCGATTCCCGCCGTACTCCGCATGCGGGTAAAACGCCGGGTCGGCAGTAATCGTCCGGCCGCAGACCATCGGCAGGGCCGTGATCGGTTCGGGTGAGGGTTGCTCTGTTTTCATTTATCCCGCCGGATATCCCAGGGTTTGCGCCAGGATGACGTGCTGATTTTTATCCAGGTTCATGCGCCGTGCAAGCCCGTCACGTTCGATGGTCGAGCGCACCACGCAAGCCAGGCCGGCCGCGGCGCAATAGAGGTAGACGTTCTGGGCGATGAATCCGGAGTGTGCCCAGGACCATTGTTCGCGTTCCGCCGCGGAGCCGGTCATGCGACGGTAGTTGGAGACGTAGACCAGGTTCAGAGGCGCCGCGGCGACGTAGGCCTGCGTCCCGGTGGAGGATCGCAGGTCGTCCGGCAGAAGGGCGGCCAGGGTATGGCTTTCAGCCTGGTAACGAAAGAGGCCTTGTGGGGCGGCAAGGTAGATGTCGATATCGCGGACGTCGTATGCCGAGGGGGCGGTGCGCTTGCCGCTCTGTGGGCGGTTGACACCGAAAGCCGCCCAGAGCAGGTCGCCGAGCAGCACCATGGGCAGCTCGTCGGGACGGAAGAGGCGCGTCGAGTGCCTTCCAAGCAGGGCTTGCATCAGTGAGGTCCTGCCTTCCAGGCGGGGGGTGGGTAATGGAATGATCCTGTTCGCCTCCGAGAAGGAGGGCAGGAATTCCATCGCTGGGGCAGGAGTGGCGGTGGGATTGATCCTGGTTGTCTGGCTGGGCGAGGCGGTCATGCCCGGCGTGGCGGTGGCGGCCGTGGTCGGACTGGCCTCCACGGTCGGCGAAGGATTTGGCGGCGGAGACGCTTCCGACGATGGCGCGCAGCCGGCCAGCAGCCACGCCCCGGCCAGCGTGCCGCTTGAGGCGCCCAGCACTTTCAGGAAATCCCGACGGGAGAACGGTCTTGTGACCATGTTCCACCTTCTATTTTTGAAATGTTTCAGCGTTTGGATTTCAGCAGATATAGAAAGCTGTGAAGGCGAGTCGTCCAATGCGGTCTTGATCTGAACAAGGGGATTTTCACCGCGAAGGAGCAAAACACGCCAAGCATTATAAAAAATTACCCTGGCAGCTATCGCCTCTTCGCGATTCGATCGTTCAGACTTAAGGATGTCATGCGACCAAGAACATGGGATAAGTCGCCCCGGGAGGGCTTAATTGTTTTGTAATGAGTCTAGTGTACCATTCTTCAGAAAAAGCAGTAAAATCCCGCTATGTTTTCTCCCAGGGTCCGGAACCTGGTCGCCGTTTTTATCGCGCTCCTTGCCTTGTTTGCCAGTCTCCTGGCCTGTGTGCGCAGCCAGCCGGGTGACTCGACCGGCAGTCCTGTTCCGGTCTCGACGGTCGGCCTGCCGCCGACGCCGACTGCCACCAGCCGGCCGACCGATTCCTACGCCATCCCGCCGACGCGCCTCCCCGGCGCTCCCATCCTGACGCCCACGCCCGACTCACCCCACTTTCAACCCGGACAGCCGCGCGGGGCGGAGACCTATGTGGTCCAGCCCGGCGACACGCTCGGGGCGATCGCCCTGCGCTTCAACATCAGTATCGGGGCGCTCCAGCAGGCCAATCACATCCCCAACCCGGACAGCCTGAGTGTGGGCGCCACACTGACCATTCCGGCGGTGACCCCCCAGCCGACCGGTCCGGGGTTCAAGATCCTGCCCGATTCCGAGCTGGTTTACGGGCCGATGAGCATCCGCTTGGACGTGAAGGCCATCGTCCAGAACAGGCACGGTTACTTGTCGACGTACATCCAGGATGTCAGCGGCGAGACCTTGAGCGGGGACCAGATCGTCCTGCGCGTGGCCCGGGACTACTCGGTCAACCCGGCCCTGCTGCTGGCCGTGCTGGAATATCGCTCCGCCTGGTTGACCAATTCCAGCCCGGACGCTTCCCTGCTGGAGACGCCGTTCGGCTTCAACGACGGCTTTCACGTCGGGCTGTACCGGCAGCTGGTCTGGGCGGCCAATGCGCTGAACATGGGCTTCTACCGCTGGCGCGCCGGGGCGGTTACCAGCTGGCTGCTGTCGGATGGCTCGGTCGTGCCCGTCGACCCGACGATCAACGCCGGGACGGCCGGGGTGCAGTACTTTTTTGCCCAGCTGGACGACTACCCCACCTGGCTGCGGGACGTCTCCCCGGGCGGCTTCTTTGACACCTTCACCGTCCTGTTCGGTTATCCCTTTGACCTGGCGATCGAGCTGCTTGTGCCGACGAACCTCGTCCAGCCGCCCATGCACCTGCCGTTCGCGGCCGGTGCGGCCTGGTCCTTCACTGGCGGCCCGCACGGCGCCTGGGACGAGGGCTCGGCCTGGGGGGCGCTGGACTTCGCCCCGCCGCTGGAAACCCCGGGCTGTGTGGAGAGCAATTCCTGGGTCACCGCCGTAGCCGACGGGCTGGTCGTGCGCACCGGCATTGGCGAGGTCATCCAGGACCTGGACGGTGACGGTTACGAGCAGACCGGCTGGGACGTGCTCTACATGCACGTCGAAAGCCGCGATCGGGTCCAGACCGGGACGTATCTGCTTGCCGGTCAGCGGATCGGCCATCCATCTTGCGAAGGGGGGGTCGCCACCGGCACGCACGTCCACCTGGCGCGCAAATTCAATGGCGAATGGATCGCCGCCGACGGCCCGGTGCCGTTCATCCTGGACGGCTGGATCTCCTCGGGCAGCGGCGAGGAGTACGTCGGCGCCCTCCAGCGGGACGGCCTGACCGTCACGGCCTACGACGGCAAGGTGCCTACAAACCAGATCCAACGTTGAGGCGTTTCTCCTCAACAGCGGTATAATCCCCGGCGATGAGTTGGAAGTCGATGCGCATCTCAACCAAGCTGATCCCGATCCTTTTACTTACCAGCAGCCTGCTCGCCGCTTGTGGCAATGACCTGTGGGGCAATTATGATCCTTACCTGACCCAGACCTCCGATCCGGTCGAGGCCTCATTGACCGCCACATCCGAACCGACCGCTACCCCGACGCCGCTCCCACCGACGCCCACGCCGACAAACTCACCCACGGCCACCGCCACGCCTCAGCCGAGCGACACGCCCACCCCGACCGGGCCAACACCCACCGCAGGCCAGATGATCGTGTATACCTCCCAGTCGGGCGACAGCCTGGCGGTGGTGGCCATCCATTTTGGTGTGGCGATTTCCGAGATCACTGCCCAGGTGCCGCTGCCGTCCACGGGCTTTATCGACCCGGGGATACGCCTGATCATCCCCAACCGGGTTAACCAAGCGACCACCCCTGACCAGACGTTTTTGCCGGACAGCGAGGTCGTCTACTCGCCCTCGACCGTCGATTTTGACGTCGAATCGTATGTCAATAAAGCCGGGGGCAAACTCAGCACCTACCGGGAATATCTGGTCACCTACGATTGGACCACTGGCGCACAGGACGTCCAGCGCATCGCCTTCGAAAGCTCGATCAACCCGCGTTTGCTTCTGGCCCTGATCCAATATTGGGGCGGGTGGGTGCAGGGAGAACCTTTTCCTTCCGTCGGCGACCGATTCCCTTTGGGGCAGTTCGACGAGCAGTACCAGGGCCTGTACGAGCAAATGCGTTGGGCGATCCAGCAGCTGTCCACCGGCTACTACGGTTGGCGCAGCGGGAGGCTGACGCGCATCACCTTTCTGGACGGCACATCCCTGCGTATCGCGCCCGGTTTGAACGCCGGCACGGTGGCCCTGATGGTTCTTTTCGCCCAGCGCTACCCCTACTCGGAATGGCTGAAGGTCATCGATCCGCAGGGGCCGTTCATGCAGCTTTACGCCAGCATGTTCGGAGACCCGTTCCAGCGCGCTGCGACCGTCGGCCCGCTCTTCCCCCCGGGGCTGAACCAACCCGACCTGATCCTGCCCTTCGAGGCCGGGCGCCTGTGGAGCTTTACCGGCGGTCCCCACCCCGGCTGGGGACTGGAGAGCGCTCTGGCGGCGCTGGATTTTGCCCCGGCTTCCGACCAGTCCGGCTGCTATCCGACAGACGCCTGGGTGCTGGCCTCCGCCCCGGGGCGTGTCGTGCGCTCAGCGCGCGGCTACGTTGTCCAGGACCTGGACGGGGACGGCTACGAGCAGACCGGTTGGAACGTGCTCTATCTGCACATCGCCACGGACGGTCGTGCCCCCCTGGGAGTATGGCTGAACCCCGGCGATCGCGTCGGGCGTCCCTCCTGCGAGGGGGGCGAGGCGACCGGCACCCATCTTCACTTCGCTCGCAAATACAACGGCGAGTGGGTGGAGGCCGGCGGACCGCTGCCCTTCGTTCTGAGCGGCTGGACGGCTCACGCCGGGAGTGCCTCTTACGAGGGCACGCTCACCAAGGGGGACCAGGTCGTTACTGCCAACCAGAACAGCGCCCGCGGGTCCGAGATCAAGCGCAATCCGGGTGAATGATCTTCATTTCTCTGCCGTGTTCCAGATCAAAAAAGTTCTGTTCCCGCTCAGCCTGCTGCTCGCATTGGCGGCCTGCGTTCCCCCCGCAGGCGGGGAGCTGACGCCTGCCTCCGCGACTGCGATCGTCTTTTCCGGCCCAACCCCCACCGGGCTGCCGCCGCGGCCGAAGTACGACCCCGGTCAGCTTGTGGACTATGTCGCCCAAACCGGTGACACCCTCCCGGCGCTGGCGGTGCACTTCAACACCCGGGTCGAGGAGATCCGCCTCGCCAACCCCCAGATTCCCCAGGACGCCACGACCATGCCCCCGGGCATGCCGATGAAGATTCCAATCTATTATCTGCCCTTTTGGGGAACACCGTTCAAGATCCTCCCTGACAGCCTGTACGTCGACGGGCCCTCGGCGGTCGGTTTCGACACCCCCGCATTCGTGGCCGGCCATCCTGGCTGGTTGAAGGATTTTACGGCTTACGCCGGTGGGGCGAACCGTTCCGGCGCCGCCATGGTCGATTACGTCGCTCGGAACTACAGCATCAGCCCGCGCCTCCTGCTGGCGCTGCTGGAATACCAGACCGGCGCGCTCTCCCAACCCTCTCCGCCGACCGGCGCTTACTCCCTCGGCGAGCGCGACTACAACTATTCCGGGGTGTATCTGCAGTTGGTCTGGGCGGCAGGGATGCTGAACAACGGCTACTACGGCTGGCGCAGCGGGCGGCTGGATTCCATCCTCCATACGGATGAGACCCTGGAACGCCCCGATCCCTGGCAGAACGCCGCCAGCGTGGCTTTCCAGTATTATTTTTCGCTGCATCTTTCAATGGCTGATTACAACCGCGCCGTCGGACCCGACGGCGTGGCGCGCGCTTACCGCCAGCTGTTCGGTGACCCGTGGCAGGACGACCGGCCGCATATTCCAGTCAGCCTGCAGCAGCCGGCCTTGAGCTTCCCCTTCCCGGACGGGCAGACCTGGGCCTTTACCGGAGGACCGCATACCGGTTGGGGGAGTTTTTCGCTGAACCCGTGGGCGGCCGTGGATTTTGCCCCGCCAGCGCTCGTCGGCGGCTGCTCGCTCACCGACCTGCCAGCCGTGGCCGTGAGCGATGGTAGGGTGGTGCGCTCGGAGACCGGCGTGGTGGTGCTCGATATGGACGGCGACGGGGATGAGCGTACCGGCTGGGATATCCTCTACCTTCATATCGCCACCAATGGACGCGTCCCGGTCGGAAAGGTACTGCACAAAGGTGATCCGATCGGCTTTCCCTCCTGCGAAGGAGGCGAAGCGACCGGCACGCACGTGCACATCGCCCGCAAATACAATGGGGAATGGATCCCTGCGGATGGCCCGCTGGCGTTCGACCTGGAGGGGTGGATCGTCCATTACGGAGAGGCACCCTACCAGGGCACGCTGACCCGCGGCACGGTAACCGTGCCGGCCTGCGTTTGCTCGATTGCCGCCAGCCAGGTGACAGCCGGGAAATGAAACCCCCGCTTTCCGGTTGGAATGCGGGGGGCAGTCCTTACAAACCCTTCGGCTCGAATTTTCCTTCTTTGACAAGCCGGTTTGTTCCACCCTCCCCGGCCTCGTAAATTTCATATCTGAGCTCCAGTGGCACGACCTGGCCCAGCATGGCCTGCGCCGGGCAGTACTTCAGTGCCGAAAGCTCGATGGCGCGCAACACGGCAGCCTCGTCCAAGCCGCGGCCGGTGACCAGGTAACGGATCACGGCACGGGTCCAGATCTTGGGATGCTCCTCCGCCCGCGCGGCGCGGACGCGCACCTCAAAGGCGGTCAGGTCCTGCTGTTTCTTTTTCAAGATCGAGACCACATCCATGGCAGTGCAGCCTGCCAGGCTGACGCCCATCAGTTCCAGCGGGCGAAAGCCGTCCTCCGCCCCGCCGACTGCCGCTTCGGCACTCAGGGGTACCTCGAAGCCGGTATCGGCCGTGCCGGTGAAACTTAATCCCTGTTTCCAGACAACTTTTAAATCCATGATCATTTCTCCAGAAAGGGGTGACGTACTATTCAAGCGTCAGCTGGTTGACCCGTTCCAGCCATGCCAGTTGGAGGGTGTCGCCCGGCTTGATCGGTTCTAAATTGGGTAAACCCCAATGGTTGAAGGTCGCCACCTGTTCATCGAACCAAAACGAGCCAGGAATTCATTAGCATCCGTTCCACCCGCACGGGTTTGGCTGGTGGTCATCAGGTGCACCCGGCTCCGCCGCTGATGACGTAACCGCAAAGCGGACATTCCAGTTCCAGCAGGCCGTTGTAATCGAGTTTACCCTGGCTGCAGCGCGGGCAGGCTTGCCCGGAGCGCGGTTCGACAAAGATGACCCGGGCGCTGGGCGCAGTCAGGCCAGCTGGCGGATGGATGGGCGTGTAAGTCTGCTCCGGATTCATTCGTGCTTCAAGTAATCTTCCAGGTTGAGGGTTTTGAAGAGCCGGGCGCGCACCTCGGCCGGGATTTCCGCGCACTTGCCGGCCTCTTCGTGGCATAGGTAAACGGTCTTCTTCAACGTATCCACCATGATGTAGCAATCCTGGCACTCGGCAAGGTGGTGTTCGATCTCCTGGCATAGTTCTTGGCCGAGCGTCCCGTCAACGTAATCTGAAAGCGAGGCCAGTAAGGCTTGGCATTCGGAATGGTCTTTTTTTGCCATTTTACTTCCTCCATTTTCGGAGTCGCTCGCCGTAGTACGTACTGAGCTCGTCGCGCAGCCGCAGCCGGGCACGCAGCAGACGGGTTTTGACGGCAAATTCGCTCAAACCGAGCGCATCGGCCGTCTCCTGGATCGAGAGATCTTCCAGGTCTCGCAAGAGGAAGACGACCCGCAACAACTCGGGTAAATCCTGGATCGCCTGGTCGAGCTGGGAGCGTGCTTCCGCGGAGAGCAAATCCTCCTCCGGCAAATTGCCCCAGTCCGCAAGCTGTGCTCCGGGGTAGGTCACACCTTCGCTGTCCTCCACGGAGTCATCCGCAATGGACGCCTCCGGGCGGCGCTTGCGCAGGAACATCAGGGCTTCATTGACGGCGATGCGGTAAAGCCAAGTCGAGAGACTGGAACGGCCTTCGAACTCATCCAGGTGCTGAATAGCTTTGAGGAAAGTGCTCTGCAATACATCCTCGGCGTCTTGTGGATCGGCAAGCATTTTAAGCGCCAAGCGGTAGATTGGGCCGGAGGCCGCATCCACCAAACGGGCGAACTCGGCGCGGTCTCCGGCGCGCAACGCAGCAAGCGAAAGGTCTGAAGGAAGGACGTCAGCCATTAGATGATTTTCTGGATCGAAAGTTGCAGGCTGGTAAAGTATACTCGATGTGATTAAGTTTATGACAAAACACACGGACATATGTCTATACTTTTAGGAAGTTTGCCACTAGAAAGGAAAGGAAGGTGAGACTAATATCTTAACAAAATATGAAATTAGAAGAACTGAGACACCTGGCATTCTTCAACGGGCTGAGCCCAGCAGACATGGAACTGCTGGCGCCGTATTTCGTGCCGCAATCCTATCCCTCTGGTACAATCGTTTTCGAACAAGGTGATAAGGCCGACTATCTCTACCTGGTTTATGACGGGGAAGTAGTCATCCGTTACAAACCGCATGACGGGCCGATGATGACGGTGACACACGTCCAGCCGGGTGGTATATTTGGATGGTCGGCGGCCATGGGGAACCCTGCTTACACTTCTGCCGCCATTTGTGAGATCGACAGCCAGGTGGTTCGCATCCGAGGCACGGATTTACGCACTTTGTGTGACGAGTACCCCGAGGTGGGCAAAATCATCCTGGATCGTCTGGCGGCCGTCATTGCCGAACGAAAGAAAAGCCAGCAGGCACAAGTGACCTCGATGCTGGCGAATGGCATCCGGCAACAGGGAAATGGCAGAGAAGAGGATGATGATGGCTCAATCCAAAGTTGATCCAAAAACCGAGCTCCAGATGAAGGCGCTGGTAGAGCAGTTGAGCGCGTATATTGAGACCTTCCATGGAGGCTCGGTCGAGTACGTCGAGTTCGATGGCAAGGTGCTCAAGGTCCGTCTGGGAGGTGCCTGCCTGGGTTGTCCCCTCTCTCCATCCACGTTGCACGGCTGGGTGGAAGGGACCGTGCGTCAGTTTTTCCCAGACATCGAGGGGGTCGAAGCAGTGTAAGCCTTCGCCGGGAGGACCAGTTTTCCCGCTATTAGTGGCATGGGGGCTTTGGAGACATTTTTCCATCCCCGGTTGAGTTGTCTTTCTAACTTTTTTATGCTAGACTGGTTGAGATAGAACATGCCAATGACAGCATGCCTGAGGAATGACGCATGAAACCGGCTGCGCACACATCGTCCAATGTTATTCGGTTAACGGTGTACGGTGCGCTCTTGGGGCTTCTTTTACCGGTGGGTGGGATCATCCTGACCCTGCTATTTCAAAATCAAGCCTTGAACCTGGGGAATATCATGGAGGTTCAACGCTCTCAGCCCGTCATCTGGATCCTGGACACGGCTCCCTTTTTTATCGGCTTGGCCTTTAGCTTCGCCGGTCGTCGCGAAGATCGTTTGACCGAGCTGACGAACAGCCTCGAAAAATCTATAGAAGAGCGGACCACCGAGCTTTCCCGGATCAACACTGAGTTGACCCGCGAAGTCGAGGAGCGTAAGCAGACCGAAGTAATCATCAGTCGGGCCAAAAAAGAGTGGGAATCCACTTTCGACACCATCTCTGATCTTATCTTTTTGATCGATGACAGCGGCAACATCGCCCGCTGCAACCATTCCGCGATAGATAGGCTGAACACCTCTTATCAGGATTTGATTGGAAAAAACCTGACCCGGGTATTGTTTGAGAGCGACGATCCGAACGTCTGGAACCGGGCGGGTGGGGAAATCGTCTTCCCTCGTTTGAGCGGCACCTTCGATGTTTCCGTGTATCCCATCGAGTACAGGGATGCCCCGCGGCTTACCCTGTACATCCTGCGCGACATCTCCAAGCGGAAGCGTGCCGAAAACGAGCTGGTCCGGCAGAAGCAATATTTTGAATTGCTGGTCCAGAACAGCCCAGTGGCGATTGTCGTCCTGGACAACGATGAAAAGATCGTTTCCTGCAATCCAGCTTTTGAGCAGCTTTATGGTTATTCCTCCAGTGAGGTCGCTGGCAAAAACCTGGATGCCTTGATCAGCACTGCCGAGACCGCCGATCAGGCAGCCATGTACACCCAGCAGGCCCTGACCGGACTCGTGCATGGGATCGGAACCCGCCGACGCAAGGACGGCTCTCCGATCGAAGTCGAGCTGTTCGCCGTGCCTGTGATCGTGCGTGAGGAAAAAATCGGCGCGCTGGCGATTTACCACGACATCACCGAACTGGTGCGAGCCCGGTATGACGCCGAGGCAGCCAACCGCGCCAAGAGCGATTTCTTGGCCAACATGAGCCATGAGATCCGCACTCCGATGAACGGCATCATCGGTATGATCGAGCTCGCCCTCGGCACGCCCCTAACGGTCGAGCAACAGGATTACCTGCAGAGCTCTCTGCAAAGCGCCGAGGCGCTTCTGGCTTTGCTCAACGATATCCTCGATTTTTCGAAGATTGAATCCGGCAGGCTGGAGCTCGAGAAGGTCGACTTCAACCTGCGCATCACGGTGGAGGACGTCGCCTACGGCTTTGCAAAACGCGCCTCGGACAAAGGCCTGGAGCTGGCATGCCTGGTCCACCCAAACTTGAAGACCGGTCTGGTCGGCGATCCGGGACGCCTGCGCCAGATCCTGGTCAATCTGGTTGGGAATGCGGTCAAGTTCACCCACCAGGGTGAGATCGTCATCCGCGCCGAGCCCGAATTTGATACGGAAACGCATGCGACGGTGCGATTTTCTGTCCAGGACACCGGCATCGGCATTCCCAACGAGCGGCAGGCGGCCATCTTCGATCGTTTCACTCAGGTGGATGGCTCGATCAGCCGGTATTACGGCGGCTCCGGTCTGGGCCTGGCCATTTCAAAGCAGCTGGTTGAGGCAATGGGGGGAAAGATCGGTCTGGATTCTTCGCCGGGAGTCGGCAGCACCTTCTGGTTCTTAGTGACTTTCGAAAAGCAGCCGCCGGCAATGATCAATACGGCCCCGCTGCACTTTGAGCCGGTCGGGGTGAGGGGGCTGCACATACTCGGCGTGGACGACAATGCCACCAACCGTATGATCCTGACGAAGATCGTGGAAGGTTTTGGCTCCCGCATCGAAACCGCTGACAGCGGTAAGAAAGCCCTCGAGCTGATCCGCGCCGCGTCCCGCAAGGGTGAACCGTACCGCGTGGTCCTGCTGGATATGCAAATGCCCGAGATGGACGGCGAACAGACGGCTCGCGCGATCCTCAGCGACCCGGCAGGAAAGGGGATCAATATCATCATTTTGACCTCGGTCGGTCACCGTGACGACGCAGCCCGACTAAAGGCGCTCGGCTGTTCGGGTTATCTTCTGAAACCGATCAAACAGAAGATGCTCTTCGATGCTTTGGTGGGCGCGCTGGATCAGGAGTTTGATGCCATGGAATACGACCACCGGGCGACCGTCCCGGTGATCGCCGGGGGTACGCGTTTTGGCATGCATATCCTGCTGGCGGAGGATAATCCCATCAACCAGAAGCTGGCGGTCGTCCTGCTCCAGAAGGCCGGCTTATCCGTGGATGCGGTCGAGAATGGTGTGCAAGCCTTCCAGAAAGCCCAGTTCGACCATTACGATGCGATTTTGATGGATGTGCAGATGCCCGAAATGGACGGGCTCAAAGCCACCCAGCGCATCCGCCAATGGGAGGGCGCGGAGCAGCACACGCCGATCATCGCCATGACGGCTCATGCATTGCAAGAGGACCGGGAGCGTTGCCTGAAGGCAGGCATGGATGACTACATCTCGAAACCATTGGAGCCTCAGGCATTATTGAACGTGCTCGACCGATGGGTGGGAAAGCACCCCGGCGAGATCGTGGAACTTGTTCCCCGTCCTGCGTTGGTCCTGGCGGATGAGAAGGTTGTTGAAGAGACCGAACCGGCACCGGGTAAGAGGAAATCAAAACGGACTGGCCGGACCAGTCCGCTCAGCGTGACCCCGCTGCCCCTCGACATGAAGGCTGCCCTGCCACGCTTCAACAACGACCGCCAGTTTTTTGCCGAGATGTGCCAGGAGTTCATGCAACACCTGCCGGAACGCTTGAAGGAAATGAAGTCCGCCCAGCAGAATGGCGACCTGGATGCCCTGACGCGCATCGCACACAATCTGAAAGGTGTCTCAGCCAGTTTCAGTGCCGGGCCGATCTTCAGTCTGGCCGAAGAGCTGGAGATGAAGACGAAGATGGAGGATTTGGTGCAGGCGGGACCTTTGATCGAGAACCTGCAAGTGGAAATCGACCGCTTGAAGGAATATATCCTCAAACAGGGCCTGGAACTGTCCGGTTGAACCTGGCATTCGGTCGCGAACAATAAAAAAACCCCCTCTCCGTGAGATCGACTGGAGAGGGGAGTTATTTATCCGGCCAGCTTACCTTCTGGGAATGAAGGATGCCGCGATCAGGACGGCGCCGGCGACAAGCAGGACGCCGATCCAGACATATTGCAGCGCACCGGAAAACGGCGCACCCAGGAAAAACCCCAGCAGAAGCAGCACCGCGGCGGGGATGTAGGCCCATTTCATATTCGCCAGCAGGGCGACCAGCAGGAAGGTGATCCCCAATCCAACGAAGAATACCCCGCCGGTGTTGGCGATATTGTAGGCTTCGGTCAGCGCCGAGGAAACTCCAAGGGTGACCAACACTCCGCCGGGGATGATCGCCCACCAACGCTGGCGATCGGAGAGGTACACTGCCCAAAAGCCCAGGCCGATGCCGCCCAGAAACGCCAGTCCACCCCAGCCGAGCCGGTCCAGCAGCAGGGTGGAGGCGGACATCCCGGCCAGCGTAAAGCCGGGGATCGCCGCCCACCATCTGGACCGATCACTGAAGAACCAGAAGAGAAAGATGGCTGCCACGACGGCCAGCAGACCAGCCCAGAAAAAACTGGAGGCACCCTTCAAGATACCGGTTTGATCGAGCAGCGCCAGGATCCCTCCCAGGATCAGGGCTGCGCCGACCACAATGCGGAAATCAAAACGTCTCATTGCATTCTCCTTCTCCGAATTAGCTGATGTCAATCGAGCCTACGCCGGCGTCGATGGTGATGTCAGCGCGATTGGAAGCCGTGGCGTAATCCGGCGATTGATACAGGCCGCCGTCGATCCGTGGGAAACGGCTGGCGACATTTACGGAGGTGATCCCGCTTTTGACCCGGATGCTCGCCGCGACGCTGGTGGGGATGCGGAGCTTGAGGGAAGATGCGCCGGTGTCGATGTCCACGTGGGTGCTGCCGGCCTTCACCGGCAGGATGATCTCCGTGCTGCTTGCCCCACTGTCGACGTCCAGGTCCGTGACTTTCAGGTCGGTCAGATCAAGGATCGAGGCGCTTGCCCCTGAGTCGACTTTCAGGTTCATCGGGACGTCCCGGTTCAGGCGGATCTCCCAATCGAGGCTTTCTCCCGGCCACCAGTTCCAAAATTGGGCCGGGGTGCGCATCCGGACTTCCAGCCGCTCCCCAACGAGTTGACTTTTGTAATCCAGCCCGCCTCTGAAGGTCCCGTTGAGGATCTCCCCGCCTCCGGCACCTGCGCGCATATTGAGCCGTCCGGCGCCGTGGTTGAAACGCAGGGAGGCGCTGCGGGCTCCCTCCAGGGGAATGGAAATCTGCTCTCCCTGGATCGGCCGTCGGCGCGAGAAAAAGCCCAGGATCAACCAGACGCCGAGGGCGATGATCACCACCGGCCAGAAGAAACCAAATATATCGCCGCGGATGTAATTCAACTGCCGCAGGAGCAGCAGGGCAGCCAGGATGATCAGGACCACACCCCAGAAGATACTTCCACGCCTGTACATGTTTCCACCTTTCTATTTGCGCCGCAGAATGCCGCGCACGATGAACCACAAGCCGAACAGGAACAGCAACGCGATCGGGGCATACGTGCTGTACGGCCCGAGGATCGTCCAGCCGCCTAGCAGGCTGGCGAAGATGACGAACAGGATGAGGCTGACCAGCAGCGCGTTCAATCCCTGCCTGACCGAATGCTTGAGGTCCTCGCCCAGCAGGCCGGCCAGGATAGAGCCGATGCCCACGAAGCCCGGGATCAAAGTCCACAAGTATCCCCAGGAGCGATAGTCATCCGAAACGACATTATGCTGGAAATACAGGATGCCGCCGATGCCGGCCACGATGCATGCCGGTACGGCCATCCCGGGAGCCCCCACCAGCAAGCCGATGAAAAGTATGGCGGCGCCGGAGAGCATAATCCACACCGGCCAGTCAAAAGTCAGGTGGAGCAGGTTGACCAAGTCGGGCCGGATGCGGGTGGCGATGAGCCAGCCGGCGACGAGGATCAGGATGACACCCAGGGCCAGCTGCGTTCTGTTTCTTCGTTCCATAATCATTCTCCTTCTGCGTATGATGATGCGCTACATTAAACTACGCCAAACGCGGGAAAAAGTTACGGGTTATTTCCTGTCGGGCCGGATCAGTATGCAAGCTGCCATCATCCGAATGTAAACCATCATCACGGTCTGGACGAAGGCTTTCGTTTTAATCTGTGGACCGGACTTCTGTTCTGTCAGGTACGTCTCCTAAGACAGAAATCGCATCCCCGCGTGAGATCGGGCTCAAGGCACCGAGCCAGGCAGAGTGCCTCCATGAGGGTACATTACATCGCTTTAGCCGTCATCTCCAGGCTGACCTGCCACAGTTTTTCGGCCGAGGTGCGGTCATAGGAAAGTTGACTCGATCGGATCGGTCGGCAGTCATGGAAGAATTTTCCGCTCACCCCCTCAACTTCGGGGGAAGCCGCCAAGTAGATGAGAGTCTCGGCGCCCTTTTCGGGTTTGCGGCCGAAAAGCAGCCCGGCAATCCTCGTGCCGATGTTGTAGATGGGGCCGTTGTTGCGGGCAAAGCCGGTGGCGACGAACCCCGGATGTACGGCATTGACGGTCACGCTGCTCCCCTCCAGTCGTCGGGCTAGCTCGTACGTGAAGAGCAGGTTGGCGAGCTTGGATTGGCCATACGCCTCCAGGCCGTGATATCGCTTTTCCCCCTGGAGGTCGTCGAAGTTCATCCTTGCCCGGTAGTGGGCATCCGAGGACACGTTGACGATCCGGGAGGGGGCGCTGGATTTGATCACCTCCAGCAGCAGGTTGGTGAGCAAGAAATAACCGAGATGGTTCAGGGCAAAGGTGTACTCGTACCCGTCGGCGGTCAGGATGCGTCTGGTGAACATCCCGCCGGCGTTGTTGACCAGGATGTGCAGGCGGGTATGGCGCTGTTTAAAGTCTGCTGCCGCCTGCATGATCCCGGCCAGTGTTGAAAGGTCGGCAGGGATAACTTCGACCGGGTTACCGGTTTGCGCCTCGATTTTTTCCGCGACTGCGGCGCATTTGTCCGCTTTCCGGCTGACAATGGTCACCTGCCCTCCCATGCGGGCCAACTCGCGGGCAGTGACCAGGCCGATGCCATTGGTAGCTCCTGTGACCAGGATGGTTTTCCCTTTCAAGGAAGTCTGCATGGAATAACCTCGGGATTCATAATTTGGAGGGCAATTCTGTGTGTAGTGTAAAGCAGAAATTCGCTTGCGTCAAAGGGAAAAGGGAGGTAAAAATAGCCCGGAGGTTGTATGGATTTCTTTCAGATCATAGAAGCGCGTCATGCGGCGCGCAGCTTTAAGGCGACGCCGGTCGAGGAACAAAAATTACGCCGTATTCTGGAGGCCGCCAACCGTGCTCCCTCGGCAGGCAACCTGCAGGGGTATGAAATGTATCTGGTGCGTAAACTTGAGCAGCGTCAAAGCCTGGTCAAGGCGGCTGGCGACCAGGAATTCCTGGCCGAGGCGCCGCTCGTGCTGATTTTCTGTTCCAACCCGGCGCGATCCGCGGAACAGTACAAGAAACGCGGCATCGAGCTGTATTCGGTGCAGGATGCCACCATCGCATGCACCTTTGCGATGCTGGCTGCCGCCAACCTCGGTCTGAGCACCGTCTGGGTGGGAGCTTTCGACGAGAATGCAGTGCGAAAGTCCGCCGGCATTTCCGAGCAGCTCCGGCCGGTGGCGCTGTTGCCGATCGGATATGCTGCCCATGCGCCGCGTGTCACCACCCGGCGTGAACTGAGTGACATCGTCCACGAAACATAATCCATCAGCCAGCAGATCACTGCTGGCTGAAAAAATACTCCCGGACGTCGACGGATCATCCATCCATGGAGGGGGAAGATATTACTTCCGAACCACCTTTACTTCCTGCCGTACAGGTTTGCCAGCCTGCCCGGCACGAAGGGCAGCTTGGCCGCAGTGAGGTTCAATGGCAACCTGCTGGCGTCGAAGGTAATTCAGATCCAGTGAAGGACAGGGATGAAAAGGATCAGGGCAACGATATCCACGGCATAGATGGTCCCGACGGTGATCAACTTATTCTTCATCGATTTCATGTCGAAAATCCAGAAGGTGATGACAAAGAAGGTCAGGTAGCCGAACAGGAAGATCAGCCAGGGGGCGCCGCGGTTCCACCAGGAGTACTCCCAGGTCAGCGCGCCGACTGAGTTGAGCAGGTACTCCACGAAGACGAAAAACGCCGCCCCGGCCACGGCGATGAAAGCCCGGTTCGGAATGCCCAGAATTTTCGTCTTTTTGTCAGGGGGCAGCATCTTGGTCCAGATGATGCCGCTGACGGCGAACATAAAGCATATTTCGATGTTCAGCCCGATCAGGATGAGGAAGGCGGTTTTGCCGGGCGCCCCCCAGACCGGAGCGTAGTTGGTTAAGTGGAAGACCAAGCCGTTCCATATTTCGTTGAACCAGTCCATTCCCCAAAAAGCCAGGCCGGCCATGACCAGGTTCCAGTTGCGTTTTTCGGCTTCCACGGTATACACGTAGAAGACGAACGCCAGCAGAGGGATGACGTACCACTGAAACGTCTGGTCCCCTTGACGGAGAATGGCAAGCGCTTGCTGGGCAGATTCGCTGGGCATAAGGCTCTCCTTATCGAAATGGATCAGTGCGGCGATTGCGGGATTGGGTAAACTATGTGTTGGAATCCACTGGAATTATAGTGTCACCTGGGCCTACAGGCAAACAGGTTGTGCGCAGATTTTTCTCACCCCAGACGAGCAACTTTCGGTCGAAATGATAGGCAGAAGAGAATCATTGTGATTTCCTTGCAATAAGATGAACTAACGATTTTGTAGAGTCTGGGTATTGAATGCGACCGACCTTTGTGAGTAAAATATATATGTCGTTACTCTGGAATACCATTCAGAGAAATCTTACGAGGAAAGGAGGTGAAACCGCTATGTTGTTCGCCCCGAAGGAAAAGGGCCAGGGTCTTGTTGAATACGCATTAATCCTTGTTTTAGTTGCAGTAGTCGTGATTGCTGTATTGCTTATCCTGGGCCCGATCATTGGCAACGTCTTCACCAAGATCAACTCGAACCTCACGAATGGCATGTAATAAACCAGCCCATAAAGAGAAAACAGGCGATGTTCCTTTGCGACACCGCCTGTTTTTATTTCCCTTGCGCAGGACGTCAGCGATTATTTTGGAGCAGGCGGGAAATCACGGACTCCATGCGCTCGTAGTGCGATCCTTTCCAATACACCTGGTCGCAGGTGGGGCAGAAGACGAACTCTTCGTAATACCTTTTGGTCAGCGGTTCCAGGCGGTCAAGAACAGTCTCCTTGTCGACCGGCTCCAAAGGTCCGTTGCAGCGCAGGCAGCGGCGGAACGGGTGGATGCGTCCGGCAAGGTCGAAGCGGCGAACCACCTCTTCCAGCTGCTCCAGTGGTTCGAGCGACCGGACGCAATAACCGTAGTGCACGACTTTGCGCATCAACAGACGGCGGTCACGACTCAGCAGAATTCGGCTGTCAGCCATGAGCACGGCAGCAATCTGGTCGTCCTGGTAATCGTTCTCGTACAGGCAATCGAAGCCGAGCATGCGCAGGTAGGCAGCCAGCCGGCCGAGGTGATTGTCGAGCAGGAAGCGCGGCTCCATCGGGCAGCCAGCCAGCGCCGGCCGGACCTCGATCTGGTCGCCATTTTTCGGCCGGTAGCCTGCCTCAACAGGAGCGCCGTTTGCCAGCACCAGCCCGACTTCGACGTGTGGCACGCCCAGCGATTCGATCAGGTGCTTGACCGTCTGGTGCTCTGCAAATGACAGCTGGACCGCCTGGCCTGAATTCTTCCGGGGGAGGAAGTCTGCCAGGTCACCCGTGAAATAAAAATCCGCCGTGTTCACTGCTCTTGATGATAGTGCAGAATGAACACGGCGTCAAAGGGAACTTCTCTGGACTAGTCGCGCTCCGTCCGGCTGCTCTCCCAGCCCAGGATGGCCTTCTTGCGAATGGCCCCGTAGCGGTAGCCGCCGAAACTCCCGGATTTTTGCAGCACGCGGTGACAGGGGATCAAGAAGGCGACCGGATTGTGCGCTACGGCTTGGCCGACCGCCCGGGCGGCCTGTCGCGAGCACACCTGCTCAGCCAGCTGCTCGTAGCTGGTCACGGCATCAGGCGGAAGGCGCAGGAGCGCTTCCCAGACCTTGATCTGGAAGTTCGTGCCGCGCAGGTGCAGCGTCAAGGCAGCGCCGGGGCGTGCCGTGAAGATCTGCTCGACGACCGGTCCCGTTCGGGAAGGGTCCTCCTTCAGGGCTGCGTTGGCCCATTCCTGGCGCAGCTGCTCCAGGGAGGAAAGCCGGTCCCTGTCGACAAAGGCCAGGGCGCAGATGCCGCGTTCTGTCAAGGCAAGCAGGCATTCCCCAAATGGGGTGGCGTGGAAGCCGTAGGCGATCCGCATGCCCCGGCCGCGCGACTTGTATTCACCCGGCGTGACGGCTTCGCACTTGATGAACAGGTCATGCAGCCGTCCAGGGCTGGAAAGTCCGGCTGCGTACGTGGCGTCCAGCAGGTTGGCGGAGTGCGCCAGCAGCTGTTTGGCGTTTTCCTTGGTCAGGAACTGCAGGAAACGCTTGGGGCTGATCCCGGCCCAACGGGTGAACAGGCGCTGGAAATGGTATTCGCTCAGGCCGACGGCAGCTGCCACATCGCTTAGCTCCGGCTGGTGGCCGGCGTTGTTTTCGATGTAGCGAATGGCCTCTTCGACGCGGCGGTAATCCTCTGCAAGTTGGCTGAAATTGTTTGTGGACATAGGACCATACCTCTGATGGTCCGGATTGTATCTTTCCCCGACCCGGAGCACGACCCGATTCTTGCTCCATTCTGGTGATGGGCAGGACCGGTCAGAAAGCCCAGGCCATTGCCATGACTGCACAGACGAGTGTGATGACCAGGGAGATGACGAACGTGAACTCGTAGGACGACCAACTCCTCCCCAATCCTGTCAATGGCAGCGGCGGCGTTTTGCAGCTTGGCAGGCGAGATCACCGAAGCCAGCCCGCCTCCGATTCCGCTGGCGGCTGCCACCAGAATGCCAAAAGCGCCGATCTGCCCGGCCGTGTTCAGATGCAGACGGGTCAGCATGGCGATGGCCGAGGTTTCCGAGCCGCTGACGAAGCCGGCCAGCAGACCCAGGTACGGCGCCACCAGCGGGTAATAATGGCCGAAGGCGGACGAGGCGGCGTTTGCCAGGACGGTCACCATGTTATGGCCCGGTTCGGTCAGCTGCCAGTCCAGTCCCTTGCCAGAATGGTTGATAATGTAGGCGATGGCAAAGAATACGGCTGAAGCCAGCATTGGGCGCAGGGCGCGCTTTACCCACTTGCCGAGAGTGTCGCCAAGCTGTTTGCGAGTCGGTTTCAGGAAGGGAATGGCCAGCAGGGTGCTGACCAGGATCCAGAAATATGCCTGCCAGAAGAAGCGCACTTTTTCGGGTGCCCCAGAGATGATCTCGATCGGCATCGCAAGGGTCGTGAAAGTCAGGTTATAGAAGGGCAGGGTGGGCAGATTGACCAACACGGCGAAGACGACCAGGATCAACCAGGGCGAGAGGGCGGCCAGGAGCGGAACGCGTTTTTCGGATGCCAAGTCGGCTGCGGTCAGGACGTCCCGTTGGCGCAGTGTCTTGCGCATAGCCACAAGATAAAATAGCATAACAAGGATTACGCCCAGGCCGGCCGCCACTCCGGTCAGCGGGACCAGGTGGATGGCGTTCATGCCGATGGCGATAAAGCCGGCCGTTAGGCCAGAGATCAAGGCCGGCAGCAGACCGCGGCCGACCAGTTTCCAGCGACCGACGATCCAGAGCATTCCCAGGGCGATGCAGGTGCTGATCACCGGCATGAAACGTGCAAAGGCACCTCCCACCTGATCGACGGGCAACCCCACCAGCGAGGAAAAGATCACGATCGGGACGCCCAGCAAGGCATAAGTACACAGGGCATCGTAACCCAGGGCAGGCAGTGCGATGGAGACAAAGGCGGAATGACCAAGCGCCAGCATGATCGGGGGCAGGATCGAGACCGGTGTGGCGCCCATGGCAGCCAGCAGGGTTCCGAACCCGATGTTGACGATCATGATCTGGACGGCTTGGTCTTGAGGCGAGACCGTCTTGATCAAAGCCACAATGCGAGCCAAGGCGCCCGTCTCGACCATCAGGAATACCTGCAGGAGCGAGGTGGCGACCATGAGCGTGATGGGAAGGGAAGCGATCACCCCGGCCAGGCTGGCTTTCAAGGCGATGATCAGGGGGGTCTGGAAGTAGAGCCAGGCCACCATCAGGCAGACTCCCCAGCCGATCAGGCCGGCCAGGTCCGCGGCCATCCGCCTCCAGACGAGAAAAATAAGGACGGTCAGAATGGGCAGTAAGGACAAGGCAATGGCGATCATATTCATGGGATCCGTTCTTTAGCGAAAATCGCGTTTGTCTTGTATCAGTAAGAGTCCGATGACGAGCACCCGTTTTTTCAGGTCAGGCGTGGAGACTCCTATGCGAGTTCGGTCAGCCGAATCTGAATCCGGCCACGAACGCGATGGTCATGAGCAGCAGCAGGCCTGGAAAGATCTGATAGAGGGTCTGTCGCGAGAGCACGGGCTTGCCGGTTTTAAGCAGCACCAGCATTATCCCACCCGCGCCGATCAGCGCGCCGCCCACGCCGACCAGGGCGAAAGCCGGCGCGGCGCGCCCATCCAGCGCCCGCAGGAGCGGGAGCAGGAAGATCGTCAGGCCGGAAAGGCCGTGCACGGCGGTCACGACGGCGACCGGCAGCCTGTTTTTCAGTGGCAGGCTGCGGGTCAGCACGACCGCCAGAAAGCCCAGGAGCGCGAAAGCCAGGTAGAGGCTGCGGTACGCCGCCAGGTATTCCCAGACCAGACCCAGCGACAAGCTCAACGGGATGATGGTCGAGATGATGACCACGACCGGGCTGTCCAGGGCTTCAAAACCCAGGATGATCAGCAGCAGGCCTGCCACCAGCAGCACCCCAAAGGCGACCGTATAGGCGATGATCGGCAGGGTGCCCATGCGATCGATGCCGATGGCAATCTGGTAAGCTGCCAAGAGCCCGGTCAGCAGCACCAGGACCCGGTCGAGGGCGGTCATTTTCACAACAGCCTGCCCATGGAAAGCAGGACCATCGAGGCCAGCATGTAGAATGAGGCGTAGCGGAAAAGCGCAAAATTGGCGCGTTCCGAAGGGCGGGTCACGCTGGCAAAGGAGATCAGCAGCAGGCCGGAGGCGAGCACCGCCAGCAGGCGCAGGAAACCAGCCTGGATCCCGATCAGGATGCCCGCCCAGCCGATGGCAAGCGCAGCCAGGACGGTCGAAATCGCGATGGTCGTGCGGGTGAACGCCAGCCCGTAGGTGGACGGGAAGGTCGGCACCCCGGCGAGGCGATAATCCTCATCGAACTTGATGCTGAAGGTCAGCGTGTGGGTGGGGATCCAGAACAGGATCGCCAGGGCCAGCAGGATCCCGATCAGGTCGAGGCGGCCGACGGCCAGCACGCGCCCCGCCAGGATGGGCATCCCCCCGGAGACGCCGCCCCAGATGATCGACCAGCAGGTGCGGCGCTTGAGCCAGAGGGTGTAAACGACGACGTCGAAGAACAGCCCGGCAAAGATCACCAGCCCGTACTGCGGGGCGAGGGCGACTGCTCCGCCGATCCCGAGGATGGAAACGACCATGCCCAGGAGGAAGACCTCCCTCCGGCCCAGCAGACCAGCCGCAGCCGGGCGTTTGTGCGTGCGTTTCATCTTGGCGTCGATGTCGCGGTCGTACCACATGTTGAGGGTGGTGCTCCCGCTGATCGCCAGGAACAGGCTGAGGGCGAGGCTGGCAAGGGCGGGCAGGCGAACCGGTGTATGCGCGCTCAGGTAACCGGCCATGCCAGTCGAAAGCAGCAGGCCGGTCTGCAGGCTCTTGATCAGTGGCCAATAAAGCCGGAGCTTTTTTCGGAGAGCGGGTAAGGCGGTTTTTAAATTCATTGCTTGTTCCTTAAGCCGGATTGGCTGCGACGGGTTGATGTTCGATCTTCCCGGCTGGCAGATTTTCCCATTATAAATCCGTCTGGGAAAAGAGCGATAAGAATCCGGTAAGATTGACGGCTTTACAAGCCGGGTATATAATTAGATTATCTAATTATTAGAAAGGCAAATGAATGGACTTCTCTCCCGAAGCCCTTGCACGTGAAGTCCTGGATGTTGTGCCGATGATCATGCGTACGATCCGCGCCGAGATGCGCAGCCGCCGCTCGGCCGACCTGACCGTCCCACAGTTCCGCGCCCTGATGTTCCTCAACCGGAGCCCGGGTGCCTCACTCCTGGACCTGGCCGACCACCTCGGCCTGACCTCGCCGACGGTCTGCAAGATGGTGGATGGGCTCGTTTCCGCCGGACTGGTGGCGCGAGCCTCCTCGTCCACGGACCGCCGCAAACTGACCCTGAAGCTGACCTCCCAGGGGCTGGTGATCCTCGAGCAGGCCAGGAACGGCACGCAGGCCCGTCTGACGCAAATTCTCTCAGACCTGGACCTGGAAGAACGCCGGACGATGCTGGAGGGGATGCAACGCCTGCAGTCCCTTTTCTACGCCGCACAGCAGCGGGAGGGTGAACTCGAAAGGTAGTTTATGGCGATCCTGGAAGCGCGCGCACTCTGCCGTCGATTTGGGACCCTCACTGCCGTCGAGGCCCTGGACCTGTGCATCGAACCCGGTGAAGTATTCGGACTGCTGGGTCCCAACGGTGCGGGGAAGACGACCACGATCAAGATGTTGACCACGCTCCTGCCGCCCACATCCGGGGGAGCCTCGGTTGCAGGTTTCGATATTATCCGGCAGTCCACTGCCGTGCGGCGCGTGATCGGTTACGTGCCGCAGATGATCTCGGCGGACGGCACCCTGACCGGCCGCGAGAACCTGATGGTCTTTGCCCGCCTTTACGATATTCCCCGCCGGGAAATCGATGAACGCGTCCGCACCGCCCTCGAATTCATGGGGTTGGCCGATTCGGCGGACAAGCTGGTGCGAGGGTACTCCGGCGGGATGATCCGCCGGCTGGAGATCGCCCAGTCGATGCTGCATCGCCCTCCGGTCCTTTTTCTGGATGAGCCGACCGTGGGACTTGACCCGAATGCACGTCATGCCGTTTGGGAGCATATCGAAGAATTGCGCCGGAATTTCGGCATGACCATCCTGCTGACCACTCACATGATGGAAGAAGCCGACAGCCTGTGCGGCCGGGTGGCAATCATGCACCATGGGAAGCTGGTCGCCATGGGAACGCCGTCCGAACTCAAGGCCTCGATCGGGGGTAAGAACAAGACCCTGGATGACGTGTTCATTCATTACACCGGAGATGTGCTTGATTCTGGAGGTAGCTACCGTGAAACACGACAAACTCGCCGTACCGCTCGCCGGCTGGGCTAGCGCGATCGAAGTGCAGCGTGCCGCGCGCATCGATCCGCTGCAGGCGGTCGTCTCCTTCTTCAAAAAAACCCTGATCATCGCGGATCTGGAAGCCCGTAAGTTAAGGCATGACCCAACCGAGCTGGTTACGCGCGCCGTTCAACCGATCCTGTGGCTGCTGGTTTTCGGGCAGGTGTTCACCCGCACGCGCGCCATCCCGACCGGCGACATCCCCTACATCGACTTCATGGCTCCCGGCATCCTGGCGCAAAGCGTCCTGTTCATCGCCATCTTCTACGGCATCGCCGTAATCTGGGAGCGTGACCTGGGTGTGGTGCACAAGTTCCTGGTCAGTCCCACGCCGCGGGCGGCGCTGGTGCTTGGGAAGGCCCTGTCGGCCGGTGTGCGCGCCTTCGTCCAAGCGATCATCATCTACCTCCTGGCCATTCTTCTGGGTGTCAAAACGAGCTTCAACCCGTTATACTTATCGGGCGTCCTGGCTGTCGTCCTGCTGGGAGCGGCCTTCTTCTCCACCTTCTCGCTGATCATTGCCTGCCTGGTCAAGACCCGCGAGCGCTTCATGGGTATCGGCCAGCTGTTGACCATGCCGCTCTTTTTCGCCAGCAACTCGATCTATCCGATTGCGATCATGCCCGGCTGGCTGCAGGTGATCTCCAGGATCAATCCGTTGACCTACGAGGTGGATGCGCTGAGGACCCTGATGCTGGCCGGCGGAACGAGCACCTTCGGACTGGGGCTTGACTTCGCGGTCCTGGTGGGCGCAACCGTGCTGCTCGTTTCGGTCGCCTCGGTGCTCTACCCGCGGGTTGTGATCTAGGGCACTTCAGTACCGGCCGGCAGCATGCCATGTTCTGGCGTGAAGAAATTTTTACCAGGGCATCCGGAATTAGCAGACCGATGAGGAAACATCCATGTTCCATGGTGGTTTTGCATATCTCCGATCTTCCGATCAAAAACCCAAAGTGACGCCTGCGCTGTTGCGGCGCGTGCTGGCCTACGCCCGGCCGTATTGGGGTCAGATCGCCGGTATGCTGGTCATGATCCTGCTCGGCACCGGCCTGTCTTTGATCACCCCGCTTATCTTCCGTGCGATGATCGACAAGGTGCTGCCCGCCAAGGACCTGCACCGGCTGGTCCTCCTGGCTCTGGCGCTCCTGATGGTGCCGATCCTCAACAGCGTGATTTCGATCTTCCAGAGGCGGTGGAACGCCGCCGTCGGCGAAGGCGTGATCTACGACCTGCGCGTGGCATTGTTCTCTCGCCTGCAGCGCATGTCGCTGCGCTTTTTCACCAACACCAAGGTCGGCGAGCTGATGAGCCGGCTCAACAACGACGTGGTCGGGGCGCAGACTGCCATCAGCAATACCATCGTTAACATCATCACCAACATCATCGAGGCGGCTGCCATCCTGGCCGTCATGTTCAGCCTCGAGTGGCGGCTGACGATCGTCAGCGTGCTGGTCCTGCCCCTGTTCATCCTGGCTGCCCAGCGTCTTGGGACAACCTTGCGCGACATCGCCCGCCAGGGCCTGGAGCTGAACGCCAAGATGAATGCCCACATGAACGAGACGCTCAACATCGGCGGGGCACTGCTGGTCAAGCTATTCGGTCGGCGCCTGGAAGAGGAGAAACGCTTCAGCCAGCGGGCGGCCGACGTGCGTCAGGTCGGCGTCCGCCGGGCGGTGTACGGCTCGCTGTTCTTCGGGATCATCGGCCTGGTGACCGCGGTGGGCATGGCGCTCGTCTACGGCCTGGGCGGTTGGTTCGTCATTAGGGGCACGTTCACGATCGGGACGATCGTCGCCTTCGGTTCATATCTGGGCCAGCTCTACGGCGCGCTGCAGGGCCTGGCCGGCGCCCCGGTAGACTTCAGCACCTCCATGGTCAGCTTCGAGCGGGTCTTCGAAGTGCTCGACCTGCCGCACGATATCGTCGAAAGGGACCGGGCGGTCGGGCTGCAGGTCGTGGAGGGAGAGCTGTCCTTCGAACAGGTCACCTTTCGATATGCCATTGATGAAAGCAAGCTGCTCAAGGACGTGAAGCGATACGGCAAGATGGAGGACGTCGGCGCGGTGCTCTCGCTGGCGGGTGAGGGGAACGGGAAGGAGGGGAAGGACGGCGGTGAGCCATCCGAGCCGGAGGAAAGCCGGTCCCAGGCGCGCGAGCAGGCCTTGGAGTCGATTTCCTTCCACGCTGCACCCGGGCAGCTCGTGGCCCTGGTCGGACCCTCGGGGGCGGGCAAGACCACCCTGACCTACCTCATCCCCCGGCTGTACGACCCGACCGCCGGGCGCATCCTGATCGACGGACACGACCTGCGCGATCTGAGCCTCGACTCGCTCTCGGCCGCGGTCGGCATGGTCACCCAGGAGACCTATCTGTTCCACGACACCATCCGCACCAACCTGACCTACGCCAGATTGGAGGCGAGCCAGGCCGAGGTCGAGGCTGCGGCGATTGCCGCCAACATCCACGACTTCATCATGGAACTGCCCGAGCGGTACGACACGGTTGTCGGCGAGCGCGGCTACCGCTTGAGCGGCGGCGAGAAGCAGCGTCTGGCGCTGGCGCGCGTGATCCTCAAGGACCCGCGCATCCTGCTGCTGGACGAGGCCACCAGCTCGCTGGACAGCGAATCGGAGGCCCTGATCCAGGAAGCCCTCAAGCACGTAATGGCCGGGCGGACCAGCATCGTCATCGCCCACCGGCTGAGCACCATCCTGGCCGCCGACCTGATCCTGGTCATGGACCGCGGCCGGATCGTCGAGCGCGGCACACATGCCGGTCTGCTCGAGCAGGGCGGTCTGTACGCGCGGCTTTACGAGACTCAATTCCGCAGCGCGCGGGAAGAGGCAGCCTGATCGGTTGGAATTTTGGAAGGTCGGGGAACGTTAAACCGCCCAGTCGATGCTGGGCGGCGTTTTTTCGATGGGATAAGCTAAACGCTGCAGGGTGGTGAGACCGGTGTGCTAGTCACCGCTTGTTTCGGAAGGGCGTTTCTTGGCGACCGCTTTCTTGGCGCCCTCGACGAAATCCTTCCCGCGCGTGCGCGCTTCGGTAGCCACGTCCTCTGCCCGGGTGGCGAGGACTTCGGCCTGCTGGGCAGCCTTGTCACGCAGCTCGATGCTCTTGTCCCGGATGAGCATGCGCGTTTCCTCACCGGACTGGGGGGCGAGCAGTAGCGCGGCTACTGCGCCGGCCACGCCGCCGACGATGAACCCGATCAGGAAGGCACCAAAATCATCTCGATCAGACATTTTTTCTCTCCTTTTTGAATTGGGAAACCCTATTTCCTAATGCCCAGAAGCTCCAGGATGCGGCGCAACCCGGCAATGGAGCTGTTCAGCTTGATCACCGGTTCGACCAGGTTCTCGCTGAGGAACTCCGTCGTGCCGCGCAGTGTGTTGACGGTCTCACTGGTTGATTTGAGTATCGGCCTGACCTCGTTCTGCAACAGGTTGATCAGGCTGGCGATCTGTACGATCAGAACGACCAGAGCCACGCCGATGATCAGGGATTCGAACGCCATGAAGATGATGAAGATGTCGCGGATGTTGGCGGTGACGGTCGAGTTTTGCAACAAGCCGAAAATTGCCAGGGCAATCAACACGAGAAGGAGGATGGCACCGGCGATAATCCCGGCCACGATCCAGCGCTGTTTGCGCAAAGCAGCCCGGTAAGCCGCATCTTCTCCCGCGGGGGTTTCTGGGTTGTATTCGGCCATACAGAGTCATTATAGCATAAATAAAACGGGCTTTATCCAGCGGGGTTACCGCTGGCGAGGGTCGTCTTACAGAGTACTGCGCAAATATCTAAACTACAATCGTCGTTTCATCCTTACTTACTCGCGGCTGCAGTTTAGATATTTATGCAAGAAGCAGTAGATGGCTCTTATCCCGGGTTGAAACCGAAGCCATGTGAAAGTACAATAGGCACTGACCGACGCGACTTATCCAGCAATTGAGCAGGCAGGCGTTCTCATTAAAAACCTGCGGACCAATCCACCAAAAGGATGCTCTCATGTCGTACACTATTGCGCAAATCCTGTCTAAAATGCCTGAAGCCTTCATTCCGGAAAAGGCCTCCGGTCTGGAGGCCGTCATCCAATTCAAGTTCACCGGTGCGGAAGCCGGCGAATGGTTTGCCACGATCAAGGACGGCAAATGCCGCGTCGACCCGGGCCATGCCCCGGCTCCCAAGATGACCGTGAGCGCGGATTCCGGCGATTTCGCCAGGATCATCACCGGCGAGATGGACGGCATGCAGGCTTTCATGCAGGGCAAGCTCAAGCTGGCGGGCGACTTCAACTTGGCGACGAAGCTGCTCACCTTGTTCAAAATCGGGTGATGGCAGCCTTGGGAAAATAGGATGATCAACACCAGGCGCGCGTACACAGCTCCAAATCCGCATGCTGGGACCTGTTACCTGGTTGACCGCTACTGGCCGCGCGGGATCAAGAAGGAGGCACTTGGCGCGGCGGCCTGGCTGAAGACGGCCGCGCCCAGCGCTGACCTGTGCCGTTGGTTTGGGCACGACCCCGTCAAATGGGACGAATTCCAGCGCCGTTATTCTGCCGAGCTGGATCAAAAACCAGACGCCTGGCTGCCGCTCCTGGAAGCCGCCCGCAAGGGGACGATCACGCTGCTCTTCGGCGCCCGGGACGAACAGCATAACAATGCCGTCGCATTGAAGGACTACCTGGAAAAACGACAGAAAGGCACCTGAGCATGCCCACGCTCACCCGCTGGTTCATCCGGACCTCATTGTTATTTTTCATCCTCGCACTTGTCGTCGGGTTTTGGATGGCCCTGGAACCCGCCGTTCGAGGCGCCTCCCAGGATTGGCTTTTCCCGATTTACCTTCACCTGTTGGTTTTTGGTTGGCTGACCCAACTGATCTTCGGCGTGGCATATTGGATGTTTCCGAAGCTCACCTTGAACCGGCCGCATGGCAGTCCTTCTCTTGGCTGGGCGGCGTATGGATTGCTCAATGCCGGCCTGCTCTTGCGGGCGATCGCCGAGCCCATCAATACCTGGCGACCAGGTCTCCTCTGGGGCTGGCTCCTGGCGGTTTCGGCCCTGCTGCAATGGCTGGCCGGGCTGGCTTTCGTGGTCAACAGCTGGGGGCGGGTCAAGGAGAGGTAGATGCCTCGCTTGAGCATCTGGTTTGTGCGTGCCTCGCTGATTTACCTGGTTGTGGGGCTTACCCTGGGTGCATTATTGCTGGCGAATGAAGGTGTGCCGTTTTCGCCCGCGATCGGGAAGGTACTCCCGGTCCACATCGAACTCCTGCTGCTCGGCTGGCTGGTGCAGCTGGCCATGGGGGCAGCTTACTGGGTCCTGCCGCGTTTCTCCAGCGGGCCGCCGCGCGGCAATCAGGGTCTAGCATGGCTGTCTTTCTTTGTCCTGAATGCGGGTTTGTGGCTCGTCGCGTTCGCCTCGCTTACGTCCCGCTCCTGGGTATTGCTGATCGGCCGCCTGATTGAAACCACTGGGGTCGCGATTTTTGCCTGGGGGACCTGGCGGCGGGCGAAGCCGGCGGGAAAATAAAAAGCCGGGCGGCCATTCGGCCGCCCGGCTGACTGTCAGGCGTACAGCCCTCCCCAGTTGATCGCCCCGGGGTCTTCCATCATCGAAAAATCCCAGGGTTCGAAGCCGAGCTCAATCGTCACCGGCACGTTCAGCCCCTCCTGCGCTTTCTGCTTGATCATCTCGATCATTGCCGGTCCGTAGGGACAGAAGGGGGTGGTCAGGAGCACGTAGAGATTTGACCTACCGTCCGTGAGCTCGACCTTGCGGATCAGGCCGAGCTGGATGACGTTGAGGCCGATCTCGGGGTCGACGACCTCGGCCAGCTTGTCGCGCAGCGGCTGGACCAGCTCGGGGTGAGTATCGTTGATCTCCCAATGGATCGGGTTAATTATTTCGCCTTCGTTGTCGCTCATTTGACTCTCTCCGCCTGGACGACGTAGGTACAGTGGGCGTCGCCGCTCAGGACGCATTGGACTTTCTCGGCCGGGACTGCCAGCATGCGGGAGATGAGCGTCTGGTCTACGGTGCAGACTTCCGGATGGTTCTGGCCGATCTGCAGGTAAGGGCAGGTGATCTCATGGATCTGGTACCTGGCACCGTCGCGCTCCCATTCGACGCTGAAGCCTTCCTCGGCCAGTAGGGTCTTCATCATATCCAGCCGTTCTTCCATGGATAGGTCTTTCATCTGCTCGGCATAGTCCCCGGCCATGTCCTCGGCCATCTGCAGGAAGAGCTTGCTGACCACCGGCTCCGGCATCGTTTCCTTCAATTGGTCGAGCAGCCGGCTGGTCAGGCGCAGGTAGCGGGTGGGAAAGCGCTCCATCCCCGCCTCGGTCAGGAAGTAGACCAGGCGCGGCCGTCCGACCCCGTGCCGTTCCTCCTCCGCACCCACCAGCCCTTCGACCTGTAAATTGGTCAGGTGGTGGCGCACCGAGATGGGGTTGATCCCGACTGTCACGGCCAGCTCGTTGATCGTGGTGCGCGGCTGGCGCAGGAGAGTTTGGAGAATGCGGTCGTGCGTGCTTTTCATGGCCATTTGCCTTCCTTCGACGGCATGAAGTATAACCGCGGGGGGATAGTTTGTCAATATACTAGAAATTTATCATAAATATTGACATATCTCTCCGGAAGTGCTATAATCCCGCCGCAATTGTTATAGCCCAATAAAGGAGTCTTTCATGTCGGAGCTAGTCATTAAGGATCTTCACGTCAGCATCGAAGACAAGGAAATCCTCACCGGTGTCGACCTGACCGTGAAGCAGGGTGAGATCCACGCCATCATGGGCCCCAACGGGACGGGCAAGTCCACGCTGGCGTATACGTTAATGGGCCATCCCAGCTACCAGGTGACTTCTGGGGAGGTCTGGTTCAAAGGGCAGAACATCCTGGAGCTCAAGCCGGACGAGCGTGCCCGCCTGGGTCTGTTCCTGGCATTCCAGTACCCGGTGGCCATCCCCGGCGTGACCGTGGCCAACTTCCTGCGCACGGCGCTCAATGCCCACCACCGCGGGGAGAATCCCGAGGACAAGGGCATGCCCATCCCCGAGTTCCGCAAGGCGCTCAAGGCCAAGATGGACCTGCTCAAGATGGACAATGCCTTCGCCGGCCGCTATCTCAATGACGGTTTTTCCGGCGGCGAGAAGAAGCGCGCCGAGATCCTGCAGATGGCCATGCTCAAGCCGGAGATCGCCATCCTGGATGAGACCGATTCCGGCCTGGACATCGACGCCCTGCGCATCGTTGCCGACGGCGTCAACGCCCTGACCGGCCCCGACCTGGGCGTGCTGGTCATCACCCACTACCAGCGCCTGCTCAACTACATCAAGCCAAACTTCGTCCACATCATGCTCGACGGGCGCATCGTCGAATCCGGCGGGCCGGACCTGGCGCTGCACCTGGAAGAGCAGGGCTACGAATGGGTACGTGAGAAATACGACACCGTACCCGAAGGGTAAGAGACAACTACTTAGTGGTATTGCTGAGGTGACATCATGAGCGAAGATGCGAAGGTTTTGGAAGGCATCGGTCAGTATAAATACGGATTCCACGATCCCGAGAACAACGTCTTCAAATCAGGCAGGGGTCTCAACCGCGAGATCGTCGAAAAGATTTCCTCCATGAAAGGCGAGCCGCAGTGGATGCTCGATTTCCGCCTGAAGGCCCTCGATCACTTCCTCAAGCGTCCCATGCCCACCTGGGGCGCGGACCTTTCCGGGCTTGACCTGGACAACATATTTTTCTACGTCAAGCCGACCGAAGGCTCGAAAGGTTCCTGGGAGGACGTCCCGGACACGATCAAAAACACCTTCGACAAATTGGGCATCCCCGAAGCCGAGCGCAAGTTCCTGGCTGGAGTTGGCGCGCAGTATGAAAGTGAGATGGTCTACCACTCGATCCAGGAGCACCTCGAGAAGCTGGGCGTGATCTTCCTGTCCATCGAGGACGGACTGCGCCAGCACCCCGACCTGTTCAAGGAATACTTCGGCACGGTCATCCCGATCGAGGACAATAAGTTCGCCGCTTTGAACTCGGCCGTCTGGTCGGGCGGTTCGTTCGTCTACGTGCCCAAGGGCGTCAAGGTGGACCTGCCGCTGCAGGCTTACTTTCGCCTGAACACCGCCAACCTGGGCCAGTTCGAGCGCTCGCTGATCATCGTCGACGAGGGGGCACAGGTGCATTACGTCGAGGGGTGCTTCCTCGAAGGCGCAAACGTTCGTACACGACAGGGCGAAAAACCGATCGAGCGGGTGGCGGTCGGCGATGAGGTAATGACCCACCAGGGGCGCTGGCAGAAGGTTTATCACACCAATTGGCGTCCCTATCATGGACAGGTCTATCACATCCGCTATTACGGCGACAGCAGCCGAGAGTTGATAGTCACGGCAGAGCACCCGCTTCTCGTTGCGCGCCGCACGCACTCGTCCGAGCGCAACCGTGAGTTCGCGCTGAAATGGGTTCGAGCGGACAGTGTCAGGAAAGGGGATTATCTCGCCATTCCCGTCCCCCAGCCTGTCCGGGAGCCTGCTCTGGCTTACAGTACGACTATCCCCATCGGTCATGGCCGCCATGCTCCCAAGCAAACTCAAGTTGATTTCCCTTATGAGCCGGATTTCTTCCGCCTGCTGGGATATTATTACTCCGAGGGCCACGTCGACAACGAGCAATACCTGAGCCTTTCCTTCAGTGTCAGCGAAGGCGAGTACATTGCCGACGCGAAAGAATTGGTGGAACGCTATTTCGGGAAAACGCCTAGCTTCAATGCGCCGCGCCAGAATGGTCAGACGATGGTGCTCTCATCTACCCAGACCGCGCGTGCCTTCGGTCGTGAGTTCGGCGCCAGGGTAGACGAAAAGCTGATTCCGGAATGGGTATCCAGCGCCGAACCGGCTTTGCTGGCCGAGCTGGTGAAAGGCATGTGGCGGGGCGACGGCAGTTACGACCCTCGCAAGAATATGTTCCGCTACAACACGATTTCAGCGGATCTGGCATACGGCTTCCGGGATGCCCTTCTCCGGCTGGGGATCGCCGCTTCGGTGAATTTGCAGAAGCGTACCGCCCCGCGTCAGGATATCTATGCCGTCATCGTCTCCTCGCCGTTCAACCTCCAGTTCGGCAACTTGGTCGGGGTGGATGCCCCGGCAGGCGATCGGAGCGGCTCGCCTTTCGGCCTGGATGAGAATTTCCTTTACGCTCCGGTCAAGGAGATTTTCGCCGAAGAGCTGGAGACGGAGGTATTCAACCTGTCAGTCGCGGAAGATGAGTCTTACGTAGCCGAAGGCGTGGTCTCGCACAATTGCACCGCCCCCCAATACACCACCGACTCGTTCCACTCCGGCGTGATCGAGATCATCGTCAAGAAGGGCGCCCGCTCGCGCTACACCACCATCCAGAACTGGTCGACCAACGTCTACAACCTGGTGACGCAGCGCGCCAAGGTCTTCGCCAACGCCACCCACGAATGGGTGGACGCCAATCTGGGCTCCAAGGTGACGATGAAATATCCATCCTGCTACCTGATGGAGCCGGGCGCCCACGGCGAGATGCTCTCGATGGCCTTCGCCGGCCCGGGCCAGCGCCAGGACGCCGGCACCAAGATGGTGCACTTCGCCCCGCACACCACCAGCAAGACCACCTCCAAATCGATCTCCAAGGGCGGCGGGCGCGCCTCGTTCCGCGGCCTGCTCAAGGTCTATAAGGGCGCCGAGGGCGTCAAGTCCAACACCGTCTGCGACGCGCTGCTGCTCGACCCCCAGTCCCAATCGGACACCTACCCGACCATCGAGGTCGACGAGGACGACGTCACCATCGGCCACGAGGCCTCTGTCTCCAAGGTCGGCGAGGAGCAGCTCTTTTACCTGACCTCGCGCGGCCTGTCCGAGGAGGAGGCCACCACCATGGTCGTCTCGGGCTTTATCGAGCCGTTGGTGCGCGAGCTGCCCATGGAGTACGCCGTCGAGATGAACCGGCTCATCCAGCTGCAAATGGCGGGATCGGTGGGCTGACATGGAAGAGAAACCCAAAGTCGTCGTAACCCGGACGCGCCGTCCCGAAGTCGCAGCCAGGAACTTCGCTTTCACTGCCGCCCTGCTCTCTCCTGATGGTGCGTTAAAAGAGTACCGCCAGAATGCCTGGGAGACGTTCGCCCGCCTGCCGTTCCCGTCCGTCACAGAGGAAGCCTGGCGGCGCACGGACCTCAAACCCATGCCTGTGGAGAGGTTCCGCCTGCCAAAAGAGGGAGAGTTTGCCGCCTTGCCGGCCGTCCCGGCGGACCTGCTTCGCCCGCTGACGGCTGACCAGCACGGCGGACAGGTCGTGCTCACCCCCGGCGGCGCGCGCGTGGACCTGGAACCTGCGCTCACCAAGCAGGGCGTGATCTTCACCGACCTGCGCACCGCAGAACGCCAGCATCCCGAGCTGGTCCGCAGGATGGTCGGGCAGACCGTCCGCCCGGAGGAGGGCAAGTTCGCCGCCCTGGCCGGCGCCCTGGCGCAGAACGGCGTCCTCCTGTACGTCCCCAAGGGCGTGACCGTCGAGCAGCCGCTCAACAGCCTGCTGTGGGGCCCAGGCACGGACCTGGCCTATCTCAGCCACCTGCTGGTGTGGGTGGACGAAGGCGCCTCGGTCACCTACGTGCATGAGGCCGCTTCACCGGATGAAAGCGGCGATGCCCTGCACGCCGGGATCGTCGAGATCAAGGTCGGCGACGGCGCCACGCTGCGCTTCGTCGAGCTGCAGTCCTGGGGCCGGCACGTCTGGAACATTTCGCACGAGCGCGTCCAGGTCGGACGCGCCGGGACGCTGGAGTGGATCTTCGGCGCCATTGGCAGCCGCCTGACCAAGAACTTCTCCGAGCTGGACCTGGCCGGGGAGGGCGCCACCGGGCGCATGTCGGGATTCTATTTCACCGACGGCAGCCAGCACCTCGATCACGACACCCAGCAGAATCACCTGGCCCCGCACACCACCAGCGACCTGCTCTTCAAGGGCGCTCTGAAAGGCCAGAGCCGTTCGGTCTGGCAGGGCATGATCTATGTGGCTCCCGGCGCGCAGAAGACGGACGGCTACCAGGCCAACCGCAACCTGGTGCTCAGCAACGGGGCGCGAGCCAACTCGATCCCCGGCCTGGAGATCCTGGCCGACGACGTGCGCTGCACTCACGGCGCGACGGTTGGCAAACTCGAACAGGAGCCCCTCTTCTATCTCAAGTCCCGCGGCATCCCCGACCGGGAAGCCGAGAAACTGATCGTGGAAGGATTCTTTGATCCCATTATGCAGCGCATTCCCTTTGAAGGCGTCCGAACAAGATTCCAGCAAGCCATCCACGAAAAGATGGCCTTGGAATGACAACCAAACCGCTTGCAAATAGCACCAGTCAACCCTACAATAAACCCAAAAGACATGCACGGGGAGGTCCGATGGCACAGTATGCGTACATGCGTTCACCTGACTTGGAACACACCTTCGAGGTGGGCGACACCGTGGAGGTTTTTTGCGACCACGAGAAGGACAACGACCGCGTGCGCGGCTGGTTGAAGGGGATCGTCGTCCAGGTGGACAATAAGATGGTGGCGGTACAATTCCGTACCAACGTGTTTCTGACCGACGGCTGGATGGTGCCCGACAAAATCCTGTGGTACCCGCTCACCTCGGAGCACATCCGCCCGTCCGGGACGCAGAAAAAGCTCGGCAGTAAAGAATTGTTGGAGTACTAGGAATCAGGATTCAGGCAATCAGCTAATCAGGCCTTGGATAAAACTCGAACTACCTGTCGCCCGATCATATCCCTCCTAAATCCAGATTCTTATCCTCTAACACCTGGCCCCTAATACCCAAGCCCTGATCCCAAATCCCTTGTTCTTATGACCCAACTGGCTAAAACCCTCGATGTTCCCCGCATCCGCAACGACTTTCCGATCCTGAGTCGGGAAGTCCGTCCTGGCGTCCCACTGGTCTACCTGGACTCCACGGCCACGACGCAAAAGCCGGCGGCGGTGATCACGGCGATGGACGAGTACTATCGTAAGAACAACGCCAACATCCACCGCGGGGTGCATACCCTGGCGGAGGAAGCCACGGCGATGTACGAGCACGCCCGCGAGCTGGTAGCGGACTTCATCCATGCACCGGAAGCCAGGCAGGTGGTCTTTACCCGCAACGCGACCGAATCGCTGAACCTGGTTGCCTACACCTGGGCGCACGCCAACCTGCAGCCGGGTGACCTGATGCTCCTGACCGAGATGGAGCACCATTCCAATCTGGTGCCCTGGTATATCCTGGCCAAGGAAATTGGCTTCCGCATGGAATTCATCCCCGTGACCGCTGACGGCCTGCTCGATCAGAAGGCATACCGCAAGTTGCTCGAGCTGGGACCCAGGCTGGTCGCCTTTACCGGCATGTCCAATGTCCTGGGGACGATCAACCCGGTGGGCGAGATCGTCCGCCTGGCGCACGCCGCCGGTGCGCTGACGGTGGTCGACGGGGCGCAGTCCGTCCCGCACCTGCCGGTCGACGTGCAAGCCCTGGACGTGGATTTCCTGGCCTTTTCGGCCCACAAGATGCTCGGTCCGACCGGCATCGGTGTCCTGTACGGCAAGGCTGCGCTGCTTGAATCCATGCCCCCCTTCCTGGGTGGCGGCGACATGATCAAGACCGTCCACCTGGGCTCGTTCAAGCCCAACGACATCCCGCACAAGTTCGAGGCCGGGACCCCTGCCATCGCCGAGGCGGTCGGCTTCGGGGCGGCAGTCGAGTACCTGTCCGGGATCGGGATGGAAGCCGTTGCCGCCCACGAGCGTGAAATCATCTCCTACGCGTTGGAGCGCCTGGAAGAGGTCCCCGGTCTGCAGGTTTTCGGACCGGCGGCGGACAAAAAGGGCGGGGTGGCGGCGTTCACGCTCAAGGGCATCCACCCCCACGACGCAGCCCAGATCCTGGACCGCCACGGGATCGCCGTGCGCGCCGGTCACCACTGCGCCCAGCCGCTGCATGAAAAGTACGGCATCCCGGCCACTACCCGCGCCAGCTTCTATATCTACAACACGCCCGATGAGGTCGACAAGCTGATCGATGGCCTGTATGAGGTCAAGAAGATATTCGATTGAGTGTGTCGGGTGCCACGGAGACAGGCGGTTTGGATTGCCTGACACGGAGCACCTGGCACGGGAGCACCGTCATGGAAGATCTTTACCGCGAAGTCATCATTGACCATTATAAAAACCCCTCCTACCGCGGGCATCTCGATCCGCACGATATCTCGTTCGTCGACGACAACCCGCTGTGCGGCGACCACATCCAGATCGACCTGCGCGTGGATGAGAACGGCCGCATAAAGGAGGCTGCCTTCGACGGACACGGCTGCGCCATCTCGCAGGCCTCGGCGGACCTGCTGCTCGAGTCGATCCAGGGCAAGTCGCTGGACGAGGTCAAGGCGCTGACCAAACAGGATGTGCTCAACCTGCTCGGCATCGAGCTCGGGCCGGTGCGCCTGAAGTGTGCCCTGCTGTCGTTGAAAGTGCTCAAGGCGGGCGTGTACGGATTGGGAGAGGCTTCGGACGACCTCGTGGAGTAGGGGCGGATGACGTACGTCCGTATGGCGGACGACCCGGTGGGATAAAGAAATGTTCAACTACAATAAAACCGAAGAATCCAAAATTGAATTTGTGGAGATTGCCCCGGCGGACCAGCTGCCGCCCGGCGAGCGCCTGTTCATCGAGGTCGAGGGCCGCTCGATCGTGATCTTCAACATCGCCGGAACGCTGTTCGCCACCGGCGACGTCTGTTCGCACGACGGCGGGCCGGTGGGCGACGGCGAGCTGGAGGGGTACGACATCATCTGCCCGCGCCACGGGGCGCGCTTCGACGTGCGCACCGGGGAGGTGCTGCTGCTCCCGGCGGTGGAGGACATCCCGGCTTACCCGGTGCGGGTGCGCGAGGGGAACATCGAACTGGGGATTCCCAGGGAGTGATTAAGTTAACCACGAAGGTACACAAAGGGGGAAGAAGAAATGACCGCGGTAATCCAGTTCATAGAGACCCTGCGGCCTGTTTTTATCGCCGGACCGGACCGCAACGGGTCCAAAGCCCTGCTTCGCCTGGTTTGAAGCCTTCGATAAATTTTGAATCGTTCGAACCATCCGAAACACATTTCTTAATGGACGGCGGCCAGTCGCCTCGCCCCGTCGCGGTAGGCAACGGCGAACAGGCTGTAACAGGCCTGCGCGATGAAGAATCCCAAGAAACTGATCACGAACGGCAGCAGGATGCACAAGATCACGGTCATGTACAGGAATTGCATGACGAAGACCAGCATGAACGTCAGCCCGAGGGTGAAAGCCAATGCCAGCAGGTAACCGGTGATATTGGCCTTCAAGATCGGCCACCACTCCCTGACCCGGAAGGCGGCGCCAAAGCCGCCCCTGGCGAGCATGTTTCCCATGGCAGGCGGGAAGAACAACATGGCCAGCAGGAGCAGAATGAATCCGATCCACATGCACAGGATGCCCCCGAAAGTCCCCAGCATGGACCCAAGTAAGGTAATGAGGTAGGGCACCACGGACGGGGAGTTACCATTGCTGGTGGCCACGGACAAAAAGCCGCCGAAGAAGCTCAAGCCGAAGTTCAGGAAAAACATCAGGAAGTATCCGAACGCGATCACCAGGATTCCCGGCAGGTTGTACAAGACCAGCACACCGAACATCTTGATCCCGTCCAGGAAGAAAACCCCCCAATCCTTCCACTCGGGCAGCTGCGGGTCTTCGTCGCGGGTGATGATGCCCTTCATGACCTGGCCGGTGTAGCCCAGCAGGGCGATCAACGGAACGAGCGGGATGACGAAATTGGCGAAGTTGAGCGCCCCCCCGATGGCCATTTTCGTGCCCCAGTCCTTCCCCTGGAAAGGGAAAAAGACGGCTTTCTTCACACCTTCCAACGAGACTGTGGATGCCATATGTCCTCCCGAAGATTTCCTTGATTTTATCAAATTACAGCCAGGCGTGCACTTCTTCTTCGATCATCTCGACGGCCCCCGCCAGGGCTGCCTCGACCTGCGGGCCGAGGCCGGTCCCCAGGTCCATTTGGGCCGCCTCGATGCCGATCAGCGTGATGCGGCAGTCGCCCAGGGAGGGGGAGAGGCTGCGCCCCAGCTGCAGGGTCTCGGCGGCGCCCCAGCCGTGCGCCGAACCGGCGCCGGGTGTGAAGGCGGCCAGGTCATCCGGGCCGAGACGGTGCAGGGTACCCGCCGGGGCACCGCTCTGCACCGCGTCGACGATCACGGCAGCCTGCGCGCCCTCGATCAGGTCCAGCAGTCCCAGCCCGGGCAGCTCGGCGAGCTCCACGCGGACCTCGGGCCTGGTCGCTGTTTCCGGATGCCTCTCCTGCCAGCGGCGGACCGCCTCCAGCCCGGCGGCGTCGTCCCCGCGCAGCGATTGGCCGATACCTAATACGAAAATACTCATGTGTATGCCTTGGTAAGAAAATACCCAGCGAGGGCTTGCACCTTCGCAGGGTAGAGAATTTCAAGCCGTCATTTTGCAAGCATTTTCTCGATCTGTGTTTTTAATTTTGGCAAGTCGTGTTCGATGATGTTCCAGACCATTTCCAGATCCACACCCAGATAGTCATGCACTAACACGTTACGAAAACTGCGAATTTTGAGCCATTCCCCGCTGGGATGCTCCTTTTGCAGTTCCTGGCTGATCCGTGAGGCAAACTCGGAAAGTGTTTGCAGATTGCGAATGATGGCGTCTTGAACCAAACTTGACGCCATGAATGCGTTTTCCCGCCATGTCCGAGATACTCTTCAATCCGGTGTATGCACTCGCTGATGTGGATGAGGTAAAGCCGGTCGTCTTTCACAGCGGCTTTGCTTCCTGGAGCACTTTTTCACGGATATACCAATGTAGCGACTTCTCAGTTATAACATCCACCTGGCATTGAAGTAAATTCTCCAATTCCACAAGCAGGCCGCCGAGGTCGAACAAGCTGCGGCCCGGCTCCATCTCGACCAAAAAATCGACATCGCTATCCGGTCCTGCTTCCCCGCGGGCGACCGAGCCAAATACACGCAGCCTCGTCACGCCATAGCGCTTTGCGAGGCGCAAGATATCTTTTCGTTTCCGTTGGAGTTCTTCGACGCGGGTCATTGCAGAAATACCTGATCAAATTATACAACAGTTGGACCCCCTCCGGCCCGGCGGCGTCGTCCCCGCGCAGCGACTGGCCGAGACCGATGACAACGATCTTCATGGTTAAATTTTACCGCCAAGACGCGCATTTGCGTCCTGGCGGTACCTTTTTCCCTCAAACCCAATTCCCTGCTCCCTAATTACCTAATCCCTACTCTCTAATCTCTTCTATCTTCAATTTCAGGAAATGCGTGGCGCACGAGATGCACGGGTCGTAGGAGCGTACCAGGTGCTCGGCGGTCAGGGTGGCCTGCTCGTGGTTCATCTTGAGCAGCTTGGGAACCAGCTTCTCGATGTCGGCCTCGATGCGCGGCAGGTTTTGCGCCGTGGGCGGGATGATCTTGGCGAACTGCACGCGGCCGCGCTCATCGATCTTGTAACGGTGGTAGAGCAGTCCGCGCGGCGCCTCGGTGGCGCCTGCGCCTTCGCCGGCTTTGAGCTGCAGCTCGGCATGTGCCGGGCCTTCCGGCGCGTAGGCGTTGATCAGGGCAATAGCCTCTTCGTAGAAATGCGCCATCTCGACGGCGCGGGCGATGAGGCTTTTGTAGGCGTTGCGGAGCGGCAGCTTGATCTTGGCGTCTTTCATGGCTTTCTGCGCCTTGGGCAGCAGCTGCGCGTGGTTCAGGTTCAGGCGCGCCAGCGGGCCGACCAGGTAGGGCGTCCCGGCCTTGGTGTGGCTGTGCAGGGCATTGGAGTGCCTGACGTGCTGCTCGATGTAGGACTTCTCGTAATCGGCGATGCTGATCTTGTGACCGGTCGAGGACCAGATCTCGCCCTCGATCACGCCGTACTCGTCGGGGTGGTGCAGGGCGACGAATTCGTAGTCGATCTCCAGCTCCGGGTAGGGCAGGGTCACGGACCACTTGACGGATTCGCGGGCTGCTTCCAGGCTCCATTCCAGCTCGGGGAGCAGCGCCTTGAGTGGTTGCAGATCCGGCCAGCGGTAGAACCCGCCGACGCAGGCGTTGACCGGGTGGACCGAGCGGCCGCCGATGGCCTTGAGGATGGCGTTGCCGGCTTTCTTCATTCGCAGGGCGTTCTTGACCACCTCGGGGGCGACGGCCGCCAGGTCGAGGGCGGAGGGCTGGCCGAGCAGGTCGGGTGCCTGTAATAGATAAATATGCAGGGCGTGGCTCTCGATCATCTCACCGCAATACATCAGGCGGCGCAGCAGCCTTATCTGCGGGGTTACTTTGATCCCGAGTGCATTTTCGAGGGCGTAGACCGAGCTCATCTGGTAGGCCACCGGGCAGATGCCGCAGATGCGGGCGGTGATGTCGGGCACCTCCTGCAGGTAGCGGTCGACCAGGAAGCCTTCGAAGAAGCGCGGCGGCTCGTAGATGTCCAGGCGGATCTCGACGGTCTTGCCGTCCTGCATGCCGATGTACAGGCCGCCTTCGCCTTCGACGCGTGCCAGGGCGGGAACTTCAATGGTCTTCATTTGGCCTCCTTCTCGGCGCTGGCCTTCAGGGCCTCATCGGCCGCCCTATGGAAAGCCGGGGCATAGCAGGCAAAATTGCGCAGCAGCAGGGCGGCCTCGCCGGGGAATTGTTCCAGCGGGGTGAGCATTTTCACCAGCGAATTGAAATTTCCCTGGCTGGACGGGCCGAAGCAGCCGTAGCAGCCGCGCCCGCTGGCCGGGCAGAGCGCCCCGCAGCCGCCGTGCACGACCGGCCCCAGGCAGGGCGTGCCCTGGGCAACCACCACGCACACCGTCCCGTTGCGCTTGCATTCCAGGCAGACCGGGCTGGGAGGGAAGTTGGGCCGGCGGTTCTGCAGCAGGGCGGCGATCACCTCGGCCACGGTGTACTTGTTCACCGGGCAGCCCCAGATGTCCAGGTCGACGGTCACGTGGGTGGAAAGCGGGGTGGACGTCTCCAGGTAGTGCAGGTATTCGGGGTGGGGGTAGACCTTGACCGCCAGGTCGGAAGCCTTGGTGAAATTGCGCAAAGCCTGGATGCCCCCGGCAGTGGCGCAGGTCCCCAGGGCGACCAGGAATTTGCACTCGTTGCGCACCTGCTTGATGCGCTCGACTTCGTGGGGCGTCGTCACCGAGCCTTCGACCAGGCCCACGTCGTACGGGCCGGGCTTGACGGTGCGGGTGGCTTCGAGGAAGTAGGAGATGTCCACGGCACCGGCCAGTTCGAGCAGCTCGTCTTCCAGGTTGAGGATCGAGAGCTGGCAGCCATCGCACGACGAGAACTTGTAGACGGCGACCTTGGGTTTCGAGGGATGTTTGGGTGTGAGGGTCATCAGAACTCCTCCACGTTGAAGTAATTTTCCAGGGCGCTGAAGGGGAAGACCGGCCCGTCCTTGCAGACGAAGTATGGCCCGATCTGGCAGTGGCCGCAGGCACCCTGCCCGCACTTCATGTTGCGCTCCAGGGAGACGAAGATGCGGCTGGCGGGCACGCGCCGGGCCAGGCCCTCGTAGATGACGAAGCGGATCATGATCTCCGGGCCGCAGGTCATCACGGCGGTCTTGTGCGGGTCGACGCGCAGGTTGTAGAACCACATCGGCACCACGCCGACGCGGCCGGTCCAGGACTCGTCGCCGCGATCGACGGTCACGCTGACGTCGATGTCCGCCCGCTTCCACGCCTCGTACTCATTCTGGTAGAGCAGGTCCTTGGGCGTGCGCGAGCCGTACAGCAGGGTGACCTTGCCGTATTTCTGGCGGTTGTGCAGGACGTGGTAAATGACCGGGCGCAGCGGGGGCAGGCCGATGCCGCCGCAGGCGATCACCAGGTCCATGCCCTCGACGGCGGTCAGCGGCCAGGCACTGCCGAACGGGCCGCGGATGCCGACCACATCCCCGACCTTCAGCCGGGTGACCCCTTTGGTCACGTTGCCGACGTGGCGGATGGTGTGGCCCAGCAGGCGGTCGAGGGCTTCGGGGTCGGAGCTCATCGAGATGGCCGCCTCCCCGTAGCCAGGCAGGTAGAGCATGTTGAACTGGCCCGGGGCGAAGTGGTAGCGCTCCTGGATTGTGGGGTCGGTGAACTTCAGCCAGAAGGTCGAAACGCCCTCGGCTTCGGGGACGATCTTGACCACCTCGGCCCAGTCGGGTTCGAGCAGGTGGTCTTCGTGGCCGGCGTGATGGGCGCGAGGCCGGCAAGCGTGGCAATCATCCTTTCACCTCCTTGCGCACGGCCGCAACTTCCTCGGTCAGGTCGATTCCGACCGGGCACCAGGTGATGCAGCGGCCGCAGCCCACGCAGCCCAGCATGCCGAACTGGCCTTTCCAGGAGGCCAGCTTGTGGGTCAGCCACTGGCGGTAGCGCGAGCGGATGGTTGGGCGGGAGTTGCCGCCGAACACATGTGAGAAGGTCAGGTTGAAACACGAGTCCCAGACGCGCTCACGCCGGGAGGCGGTGTTGAGCAGGTCCACGGTATCGGTGGCGTTCCAGCAGAAGCAGGTCGGGCAGACCTGGGTGCAGTTGGAGCAGGCCAGGCAGCGCTTGCCGACCTCGGTCCAGCGGTCCGCTTCCAGGTGGTCGAGCAGCAGGTCGGGCAGGTCGCCCGTCTCCAGGCTGCGGCCCATCGATTTGGCGGCGCGCTCGAGGTCCTGGGCGGCGTTGCTCTGGACGAAGGCCGAGGGCAGGTCGAATCTGCGGCGGGCAAGCAGGCTGCGGCCTAGCTCCGAACCGACCTCCACCAGGAACAGGTCGTCCAGCTCGGTGATGCACAGGTCGAAACCGGTCTGGTGGCGCGGGCCGGTGCCCATCGAGACGCAGAAGCAGGTTCCGGCAGGCTTGAGGCAGTTGACCGCCAGGATGAACAGGCTTTCACGCCGCGCCCGGTAGATGGGGTCGTAGAAGTCGGAGCGCAGGAAGATCTTGTCCTGGATCTGGATCGCCGCGAGCTCGCAGGCGCGCACGCCGATCAGGGCATAGCGCGTCTTGGGCTCCTCTTCCACCTCGATCTTCCAGCCTCCATCGGTCTTCCTGGTTTCGAACAGATCCGTGCGCGGCGGGAAGAGGAACTGTTTCCAGGACTGCGCGGCGGGGATGAAATCGAAGTAGCGGTTCTGACCGGTCTGGACCAGGCGGAAGGAGGCGGGGTTCTGGACGCTCTGGATGCCGCGCGGCAGGTCGTCCAGGGTTTCGATGTCGGTGTAGACGATGGCATCGTCCTTCAAGCGCGGCCCGACCGTCTGGAAACCGGACTGGCGCAGGTCGGCGAGCAAGGCGTTGAATTCCGCCTTGGGGAGCGCCACGCTGCTGCCGAGGGTGAGTTGGGTGTCAGTCATCATTCTTGATCTCCGCTGGGGTGGCAAACATGTCGAGCAGCTGCAGGCGTGTGACCATTAGGCGGCTGGCGACGATGTCGGCCAGGCGGCGCATGACCAGGTAGCCCAGGTCATGGTCCCGGTCGCACAGCCGGCGCAGTTTCTCGGCTTCCACGCAGATCACCCGGCTGTCCAGCACGGCCAGCGCACCGGCGGTGCGTTGGTGGACGGTCGGCGTGACGGACGACCACCCGAAGACGTCCCACTGCTCGGCGGTGTAGATCAGCACCTTGCCGCGGCTGGGGACGTACATGTCCAGGGCGACGCGTCCGTCCTGGACGACGTACAGGTAATCTTCCTTGTCGCCTTCACGGAAGATGGTCTGCCCGGCCTTGAAGCTGCGCAGCGTGGTGATCTCGCTCATGCACTTCAGGTGGTCCGGCTTGAGCTCGCGGAACCAGGGCACCTTCCGGAGTGCGGTGATGGGTTTATCCTGGGAAGCCATGACCGGTTTGCTCCTTCCACATTCGGAATTACTCCGGATAACTTGTATCGTTTTTCACCAAGAGGTGGTAGTGCGTTCTTTCCTAATCCTGTCAGTGGATTGTCACTCATCGGGACATCAAATTGTCATGCGTTGGGTAATGAAAAAATATGCTAGAATCTGGAGACATAAGGACTGAAGGTCAGGCTTATATTCACCGCCGAGCCCGCGGAGATTGTTTTTCGTTTCTCAGCGAACTCGGCGGTAAAAATCAGCCCGGGACGCCGGTCCGGAACGGAGAAACTGACTTATTATGAAGAACACCATTCCTCCCGTCAAGGGAACGCGTGACTTTTATCCCGAGCAGATGGCTCTGAGGACGTGGCTGTACGATACGCTGCGCCAGGTGGCGGAATCCTTCGGCTACCAGGAATATGAAGCGCCGATCCTGGAGAGCCTGGACCTGTACGCCGCCAAGTCCGGCGAGGAGCTGGTCAAGGAGCAATCCTACGTCTTCACCGACCGCAGCGGGGAGGAGATCACCCTGCGACCCGAGCTGACGCCGAGCCTGGCGCGCATGGTCGCCCAGAAGCAGCGCGAGCTGGTCTTCCCGGCGCGCTGGTGGTCGTTCGGGCCTTTCTGGCGCTACGAGCGCCCGCAGAAGGGGCGTACGCGCGAGTTCTTCCAGTGGAACGTGGACCTGCTGGGTGCCAACTCGCCCGAGGCCGATGCCGAGGTCGTCGCCGTCCTGGCGACCTTCTTCCGCCAGGTGGGGCTGACCCCCAAGCAGGTGCTCATCCTGGTCAGCGACCGCCGCCTGTTGAACGCCCAGCTCGAGGCCCTGGAGATCAAAAAGAAGGACTGGCCCGCCGTCTCGGCCTGGATCGACCGGCGCGAGAAGACGGCCGCCGAGGCCTGGGAGGCCATCGCCAATGACCTCGGCCTGTCCAAGAAACAGGTGGCCGGCGTCAAGGCCATGCTCAAGAAGGGCGATCTGTGGAAGCAGTCCGAAGAGCTGGTGCGCTTCTTCAAGGCCGTCGAGGTGCTCGGGGTGAGCGAGTACGTCAAGTTCGACCCCAAGATCGTGCGCGGGTTGCTCTACTACACCGGCACCGTCTTCGAGGCCTGGGAGGTGGGCGGCGAGATCAAGCGCTCGATCCTGGGCGGGGGGCGCTACGACAACCTGCTGGCCGACGTGGGCGGCGAGGCGCTGCCCGCCACCGGCTTCGCCATGGGTGACGTGGTCATCACGCTGCTCCTGGAGAAATACGGCCTGTTGCCCAAGGACCTCAAGGTCTGGCAGGCGCAGGTGCTGGTGACCGTCTTCGATCAGGAGTACATCCTGAGCTCGTTCAGGCTGGCCGCCGAGCTGCGTCAGGCCGGGTTCAACGTGGCCTGCTACCCGGAGGCGGCCAAGCTGCCCAAGCAGTTCAAGTACGCCGACCGGATCGGTGCCCGCCTGGTGGCCGTGCTCGGCCCGGACGAGACCGCGGCCGGCAAGGTCACGCTCAAGGACCTGAAGCGCGGCAGGCAGGTGGTGGTGCCGCGCGAGCGCGCCGCCCAGGCCATCCGCCAGGCGCTTGCGAAGCAACTTCCTTCATGATAAAATTCCGCCCGCTTATTACGGTGGCTTCAAGTCACCCGTGGTGCCTGTAGCTCAATGGCAGAGCACTTGACTGTGGATCAAGTGGTTGAGGGTTCGACCCCCTTCAGGCACCCCAGGAGACTCCCAGATGAGGGAGTCTTTTTTATCCAGTGTTGTCCCCGTACGGGGATGATAAGGGTTCGACCCCCTTCAGGCACCCCAAAGACGTCTTCCTCAAGAAGGCGTTTTTTTTCAAGTGTTGTCCCCTTACGGGGATGACACGGGTTCAACCTCCATTACAATCCCCGAAGGGGATCAGGCACCCTAGAGACTCCCTGTCCGGGAGTCTTTTCGTATCCAGTGTTGCCCCCTAATAAATAACCTGCCTCGGAGACCGGGGCAGGATGCTAGAAAAAGGCAAACGTATCGTCATGGGTCTGATCAGGCCGCTCACTCCTCGGGGATGAGCGGATCAAGAGCCTTAATCAGAGCGGGTATATTGACCGTCGCCGCGCTCCAGATGCGGTCGACCTTGACCTCGCCGTATTCATGCGCCAGCACGTTGCGCTGTCCGATGATTTGCCGCCAGGGGATTTCCGGATGTCCAGCCTGGAATTCCTCTGAAACACGATTGGCAGCTTCGCCGATCACCATCAATTGCCGCTCGACGGCATAACGGATCATCCGATTGGCGGTAAACTCGGAGTATTTTGTCCCTTTGACAAAAGCGGATATCTCCCTGGCTGCCTCGCGCATGTCCCACAGATAAGCCGGGTTTTTTCATCCGGACGCATAGATCACCCTCGCCGTCTTGAGTATCTCCCGTTTACGGAATGGATTGCGTAAAGCGTCTTTTTCGACCAGGTCTACGGGGCGGCCCAACAGGGCTTCCAACTCGATTTGCATCTGCGCCAGATCGAACAGGCTGACCTGGGCCTCGGAGGCGAAAGTGACCAGCACGTCGACATCGCTGCGCTCGTCGAAGTCCTCCCGCAGGATGGAACCGAACAGTCCCATTTCCACAACCTTCCAACGGCGGCAGAAGGCGGCAATTTTAGTTTTCGGAATGGCAAGCCGGGTGTTTACCATAGTTGCACTCAAGCATCAATCCGTTGTCTTTTGACAATTATACAACAAAGGTCCAATCGATCTCTTCGCCATTCTAAAACGTCCCGAAGGTTTGCATGGATGGAACGAATCACTTGACAAAAAAACCTTCGGGACGCGAATAACGTATATAGCAATGGTAAATGATAATAAAAAAGGAGAACAAAATGACCACGGAACCAAATTCGAAAGGACAGGAAGTTCGGAAGCCAAGGGTGATTCATCGGGGCGGCGCATCGGAGGCGGTTTACGGATTGGGCCTGATCGGTGCATGGGTCTATTATCTCAGCCACGCTACCACCTTTTGGATCGGCGTGCTGGGAATCCTGAAGGGTATCGTCTGGCCGGCGATGCTGATCTACGAAGCGTTGAAATATCTCCACATGTAACTCCACTCCCGTATGACCTCCGCCTCCCCCATCCGAAAAGGGTGGGGGAGGTTTGTTTTTATGACAAACCGCGGTTATGCGAGAATTCATATGGAAAATTGGGGGATGAAAGGGGGGCCGGGGAGGGATGGGGTAGGGCAGGGACCGGGGGCAGCCATGTCGTCGAAAAGCTCCACGGGGGTGATTGTATAAGCCTCGAAATTATTGTATAGTGTTCTTTGAGGCCGGAAACGTTTCGTGAAATCAACCCTTTCCTATCCAAGGAGATAGCCATGTCCCCAATCCTCCAATTCGTCCTGATCATCGCCCTGCTGCTCTCGCCCTTCACCGCAGTGCATGCGGCTAGGGCGGGCCATCCAGCCCCGCCGGCCCGCCCAAGCACCGAAAGCATCCTGAAACAGCTCGGCGGTAAACCCTGTCCTGGCGGCAGCATGTTCACCTGCGTCACCCTGAGCCTCCCGCTGGACCACTTCAACCCTAAGGATGCGCGAACCATCCAGGTGACCTTTGCCGTGCTGCCGGCCGCCAACCGCGCCCTGCGAAAAGGCATGTTCGTCACGGTGACGGGTGGGCCGGGAACCTCCGGCATTGCCTCCGCGGATCCTTACACCTCCATGTTCGCCGCAGGCATCACAGATAGCTTCGACATCGTATTCTTCGACCAGCGCGGCATGGCACTCTCCGGCGGCCTGACCTGTCCGGTAGCCGCGGCCACCTTCTATCAAACCGACCTGCGCGTGGATACGCCTGCCCGGGAAGCCGCCCTCAAGCAGGCGGCGCGCAAGTTCAGCCAGGACTGCGTGAGCGAGATGGGCAACCCGGCCAGTCTGCCTTATCTCGGCACCGTGCAGGCGATCGAAGATCTCGAGAGCTTCCGCCAGGTGATGCACGAGAGCAAGTTCTGGCTGTACGGCGAAAGCTACGGCACACAATACGCGCAAACGTATGCTGCCGCCCATGGGGAACACCTGGCCGGCCTGGTGCTGGACGGCGCGGTCGACCTGACGCTGAACAACTTCGATTTCTATGCTGGGGAATCCCTGGCCTTCAACGATACCCTGGTTGCCACGCTCGATGCGTGCAGCCAGGACCCGGCCTGCGCCGAGGACATGAATGGGGACCCGCTGGCTGCCTACGATCAGCTGGCCACGCTGCTCGACAGCCATCCGCTGCGGTTCCATTTCCCGCTGCCCCGGGGTGATCCTGCAAGCCGATCGTTCACTCTGGCCGGCTTGGAGACCTCTGCCGCCGAGCAGATGTACAACGAAAGCGATCGGATGATGTTCAATCGCGCCCTGGCAGCCTATGCGTCCCGCCAGGACGCCGCGCCGCTCGCCCGCCTGCTTTATATCAACCTTGGCCTCGATCCGCAGACCCTGGCCGTCATACCGGATCCCACCTGGTCGGACGGGGTGTTCTACGCAGTGGAATGTCAGGATTACAGTTTCCCGGGGAAAACTCCGCGCGAGAAGGCAGATTTGTATATCCAGGCCGGCAAGGAAGTGGTTGCCGCCGTGCCGCGTCTGGCATCCTATATCTTCTTCGGGGATCTCCCCTGCGTTTACTGGCCGAATGCACCGACAGACCTGGCACGCCCCGATCCTTTAAGGGCTGAAGGAGTCCCCACACTTGTTCTGGACGCAAAGGCAGACCCGGCGACCCCGTTTAGCAACGGGATGAGCGTCTACCAAAATCTTGAGAATGGTTACCTGATCACAAAGGAAGGCGGCCCTCACATCATTTTCGGGCGTGGAGACGCCTGCCCGGATGATCTCGTGACGGATTTCCTGGTGAACGACCAGGTGCCTGCGGAGCGTGAGACACAATGCCCGGGCGAAGTTGCAGATCCGTACGTGCCGCTGGCTCCATCTGATGCGCAGGCTTTCGAGGACCCCCTGGATGCCCTGGCGTCCGCCGAGAACGAGATCTCCTACCTGCCGGAGTATTATTATTGGGACGGCAGCGAACCGACCAGCGTCGGCTGCACCTTCGGCGGCAAGCTGAGCTTCGGACCGGACGGGGACAAATCCACCTTCACGTTCAAGTCCTGTTCGTTTACCGACAACTTTACGCTGACCGGCACGGGAAGTTACGACTCGGACAAGGACCGCTTTTCCATCGACGTGACCACGGGCGGCCGCTGGAAATGCGATTTGAAATACGTGCGTGAAGACGGCCAGACGAAAGTCACCGGCCGGTGCGACGGGAAGAAAGTGACCTGGGTCGAAGGAGATTAGGCACCCCTGAATGCCCTCGCTATTAAGGGCGTTTTTCGAGAATAATTGACCGGCACTTCAAAAGTGCCGGTCAATTGTACCCCGGGGTCGGGATGTAAAGTATTGTAGGTAACGCTTCAAGCGTGACCTATGATAAACCGGTCCTCTTCACTTTTGCTACTTATACTCCCAATTCTGGACGTCCCACACCATGCTGCCCCAGGTGCTGACGGTATAGCCGGTCAGGTTGCTGGCGAAGCCGTAACCGTCCTGGAACAGGTAGATGTAGAGCTGCGGCAGCTCCGTGGCGATCAAGCCGCCCAGGTGGCACAGGGACTGCTTGCGCACGGACAGGTCGAAATTGCTGCCGGCGGCCTGGATGTCGGCGTCGGCCTGCGGGTTCTGCCAGCGCTCGACGTTCCCGCCGGTGGGGTTTGCGGCCGTCGGGTAGTTATTGGAGAGGTAGAGGTTCTCCAGTCCGCCCTGCGGCTCGATCGACAGGCTGCGGTCGTAGATCAGCATGTCGAAATCGCCCAGCATGCGCGGCGAGTTGTCGGCCCAGGAGCCGAAGATGATCGAGAAGTCGTAGTTCTGGATGCGCGCTTCGACCCCGACCGCCTTCAGGTTTTCGACGATGAACTCCTCCGTGCGCTGCAGCGGCTCGAAGTTGGTGTAGCCCTGGAGCTCAAGGGAGAGACGCGTCCCGTCGGCGGCGTACTTGGCACCCTTGGCCACGCGGATGCCGTCCGCGCCGGCCACCCAGCCGGCCTGCTCGAGCAGAGCCTTGGCCTTTTCGGGATCATACGGGTAGGCGCGCGGGACGTCGCACGTGTACCAGCCGTAGGCGAACGGGCTGGTGGAGGGCGCCACCGTGTCGCGCAGCACGCTGTGGATCAGCGTGTCGTAGTCGATGGCGTGGGCGATGGCCTGGCGCACGCGCAGATCGCCCAGGATGGGATGCGGCGGGGTCGGGCCGGGATCCTTGTCGAAGGGCTTGCTCAGGTTGAAGTCGATGGCCATATTCCACACGCCCGGGACGAGGGTCTCTGTGGCCTTGCCGTTCATCAGCTTGTCGTAGGCGGCCTTGTCGTCCATGCCCGGCCACAGGTGGACCTGCGCCTCGCCCTGCATCATCATCGCCGATTGGGCTGCCGGCTCGGGCACGATGCGGAAGACGAGCTTGTCCAGGTAGGGCTTGCCGGCCTGGAAGTAGTTCGGATTACGCTCCAGGGTGATGCTGCTGCCGGACTGCCAGACGGTGAGGATGAACGGCCCCGCCCCAACCGGCTTGCGATCCCATTCCCAGTTGGTCATCTCCTCGGGCTTGCCGGTCGCGTGACGGGGGAAGATGCCCCACATGAACTGGGCCAGGTAGCCGGGATAGGGGGTGGAGTATTTGACCACCACCGTGGTCGTGTCGGGGGTTTCGACCGACTGGATCAGATCGAAGCCGCCCGTCCCGGACAGGGCGCCGGAGTTCGGGTTGGAGAGCACCTCCCAGGTGAACTTGACGTCGTCGGAGGTCAGCGGCTGCCCGTCGGACCACTTCAGGTCCGGGAGCAGCTTCCAGGTCACGGTCAGGTTGTCGGCCGAGAGGCCGCCGTTGGCCTGGGTGGGCAGCCCGGTCGCCAGCACCGGGTAGAAGTCGCCCTTCTCGTTGACCATGGTCAGGCCGGTCATGCTGGTGGCGTCCGCCACCTGGCGCACGATGGCCGCGTCGGAGGCGTAGTAGTTGAGGGTGGTCGGCTCCTCGGGGATGATCAGCACCACCGTGCCGCCCGTCTTCGCCGCGGGCGCAGTGGTCGCAGCCGCGGCCAGCGCAGCGGTGGCGGGCGGCTGGGTCGCCCCCTTCCCGCAGGCGGACAGCAGCAGGACGAGGGCGAGGAACAGGGTTGCAAGCGTACGTTTCATGGCATTCTCCTTTCGAGCTTGTCTGGGTGAGAAAAAGGTAGTCAGAGACATTTCACCGCGCGCCGTCCCGGTGTCCTTCCGGGAGAGCTCGCGGAATACGCGGAGATCCAAAGAAAAATATCTCTCCCGAAGGACTGCGAAGCGTCCCCTTGGGACACCGGGACGGTGTGCGGACTCTGCGATCCACCAGCCCCGAACGCTGGAGCCGGGGTCAGCGGTAGATAATCGTGAATTGCGCAATTCAGCATGATCTTTAGCAAGTCCTTGAAGGCTTCAGGCCTTGGCTTTGTTGCCCGAGTAGACCACGTACGGGTCGAAGGCGTCCCGCAGGCCGTCGCCGATGTAGTTGATCGCCATGACGGTGATGAAGATCATCACGCCCGGGTAGACTGCCAGCCAGGGGGCGGTGAAGACGTGGGTCTGGGCGGTGGACAGGATGCTGCCCCAGCTGGCGGTGGGCGGCTGGATGCCGAAGCCGAGGTAGCTCAGGCCCGATTCGGTGATGATCGCCGCCGCCATCTGCAGCGTACCGCTGACCAGGATCGGGCCGATGCAGTTGGGCAGGATGTGGCCGAAGATGATGCGCGCGTCCCCCGACCCCAGGGCGCGCGAGGCGGCCACGAAATCGCGCTCGCGCAGCACCAGGAACAGGCTGCGCACCAGGCGCGCCGGCCACATCCACGACAGCCCGGCGATGATCACGATCACGACCAGCACGCTGTTCTTGAGCCAGGAGATCGGCTGGTCGCGCAGCATCGAGCCCAGGATGATCAACACGAAGATGGTCGGGAAGGTGAGGAAGGCGTCGGTGACGCGCATCAGCACGTTGTCCAGCCAGCCGCGGTAGTAGCCCGCCAAGGCGCCGACCAGCACGCCGGCGACGATGGTCAGCAGGGTGGACAACAGCCCGACCTCCAGCGAGATGCGCCCGCCGTACAGGATGCGGGTGAAGACGTCGCGCCCCAGCTCGTCGGTGCCAAACCAGTGCCCGGCGCCGGGGGAGCGGAACTGATTTGCCGGGTCCTGCTCGGTCGGGGTGTAGCGGCTCAGCGAGGCGCCCAGCGCCAGCAGGAGCATCAGCCCGAGCACGACCAGGGCAATGGCCGCCAGGCGGTGCTTGAAGAAGCGCCGCACGACCAGGCGCGCCAGGCTTTCTTCCTTGGGCGGGGCGATGGTCAGCTCAGTCATAGCTCACCCGCGGGTCGAGCACGCCGTACAGCAGGTCGGCCAGGATGTTGGCCCCCACGATCAGGATGGCGTCGATCAGCACCACGCCCAGCAGGACGGGATAGTCACGCCCCCGGGCGGCGTCCCAGAACAGGCGCCCCATGCCGGGCCAGGAGAAGATCGTCTCGACGAACAGCGCCCCGGCGAACAGGCTCGGCAGGTCGAGGGCGATGAGCGTCACCAGGGGCAGGATGGCGTTGCGCAGGGCGTGCTTGTAGTACACCACGCGCTCCACCAGGCCCTTGGCGCGCGCCGTGCGCACGTAGTCCTCGTGCATCACGTCCAGCATGTTCGAGCGCAGGAAACGGGAATACCAGGCAGCCCACTCGGCGCTCAAGGCGGTCACCGGCAGGACCAGGTGCCAGAGCATGTCACCCAGGTTGTGCTCCTGCCCGACGGAGTTCATCCCGCCGGAGGGGAAAAGCGGCATGCCAGTGGCGGGATTCTTGAGGTTGACGTAGAAGACCAGGATCAGCGCCAGCCCGAGCCAGTAGACCGGCACGGATTGGCCGATGAAGGTCAGGGTGGTGGCAAAGTAATCGAAGAATGAATAGGGCCGGCGGGCTGAGAGGATCCCGACCGGCAGGGCGATCAGCAGCGTGATCAAGAAGGCGATCCCGACCAGCAGCAGGGTGTTGGGGATGCGCTCGGCGATCATCACCGAGACCGGGCGGTGGAACTTGATCGATTCCCCCAGGTCACCCTGGAACACGCCCCCCAGCCATTTAACAAACTGGATGGGCAGCGGCTGGTCCAGGCCGAGCTTTTTCTTGAGCAGCTCGATCTGCTCCCGGCTGATGTTTGGGTTGCGCTCGGCTGCCGCCAGCGGGCCTCCGGGTGCGGCGCGCACCATGAAAAAGAGCAGCACGCTCAGGATGAGCAGGATGGGAATGGCTTGCAGGCACCGGCGCAGCGCATAGCGCGTCATGCTCAGGCCTCGTAGAAGATCCGCCCGTCCATCATGGTCAGCAGCGGCCTGACGGTTTTCATCTGCTCGGGGGGCAGCGCGAAAATGTCCTCGGAAAGCAGCACCAGGTCGGCCAGGTAGCCGGGCTTGAGCTGCCCCTTGACGCCCTCCTGGAACTCGGCGTAAGCGGCGTCGCGCGTGTACGAGAGCAGCGTGTCCTCCAGCTTCTGGCGGTGGTGCGGCAGGCCCTCCTTCCAGGGGATGCGATTGAGCGTATTGTGGATACCCAGCAGCGGGTTCTGGCTGACCACCGGCCAGTCGGAGCCGAAGACCAGGCGTGCCCCGGTCTGGCGCAGGGTCGTCCAGGCGAAGCTGAGCGGCCAGCGGCCCTCCCCGACGCGCCACTGCCAGACGTCGCCGTCGTCCACGCGGGGTGGGGCATGCAGCGGCTGCATGGAGGCGATCACGTCCAGGTCGGCGAAGCGCTGCACGTCGTCCGGGTGGATGACCTCGATGTGTTCGACCCGGTGCCGGCTGTCGCGTCGACCGTTAGCCTGCCGGGCGGCTTCGTAGGCATTCAGGACGCGGCGCACCCCGCCGTCGCCGACGGAGTGGACGAAGATCTGCAGTCCCAGGCGGTCCGCTTCGCCCACAAAGCGGTTGAACTGTTCGACCTCGTAGTTGGAGGCTCCGCAGGTGCCCGGCAGGTCGGTATACTCGTCGACCAGCAGGCCGGTGTAGGACTCGATCACCCCGTCCATGAACAGCTTGACGCAGCCGCCGCGCACCATCTGCGACTGGTATTTGCGCTTTAGGGCCGCAGCCTCCTTCTCGATGTTTTCGAAGGGTGTGGTGGGACGGAGGCTGTAGGGAACGTAGACGCGCACGCTCAGGTCGCCGGTATCCTCGAAAGCGGCGTAGAGGGCGGCTTGCTCGTCATCCCCGTCCATGTTGTGCACGCTGGTGATCCCCAGGCTGGAGGCGAGTTTGAGCCCTTTTTCCAATAGGCGACGCTTGTCGGCTTCGCCCGGTTGAGGGAGCATCCGTTCGATTTTTTCCTGGGCGCCGGCCTCGCGCAGCTCGCCGGTGGCCTCGCCGTGCTCGTCCAGCACCACCTCGCTATTGGCCCCGCACTCGGCACCGTGGAAGATGCCCGCCTTTTGCAGGGCGAGCGTGTTCGCCCAGGCGGTGTGCCCGTCGTAGCCCACCAGAAAGAGAGGCCGGTCGGCGATGATCGCGTCCAGATGCTGACGGGTGAGCGGGATATGCCCGGGGCCCATGCTGTACTTGACGCCAAAGCCGTTCAGCCAGGCTTTGTCCGGATTTTCGGCGGCGAAAGCCTTGACGGTGCCGGCCAGCTCCTCATAGCTTGAAGCGGTCTCGCCGTGGATGTCGTCCAGCAGCAGCGAGCCCATCAGCATGTGGAAGTGACAGTCGATGAAGCCGGGCAGGAGGGTTTTCCCTCCACCGTCGACCAGGCGCGTGGAGGCGCTGCGCCAACCGGCAGCCTCCGCCGCGCTGCCGACGAAGGCGATGCGGTTGCCCCGGATTGCAACAAATTCGGCACCCGGGTTGGTCGGGTCCGCGGTGAAGATGCGCGCATTGGTAATGAGGACATCAGCAGAGGGGCACATGGGACCTCATCAGCAGGGCATGGTTATGAGTTGTGAAAAAGTCTTCAGGGACTACAAAAAAAGTATAGCATACCCCCCAGACAGAAGCAACAAGCTATTTAACGTGAGTTATGGATAAGGTTTTTTGAGTCGTTGCGAGGAGGGCGACACTTGCAACTGCTGCAAGTGCAGGTGTCGCCGCACACCGCCCTGGCGGTCGGTGCCAGGGCAGAACGCGGCTCGCAACGACACGAATCTGTTTTTTTTTGCTTATCCATAATTGGCGTTATTTATAGAGCCGAGACATTTGTCATTCGCGATCAGTTGCGACGCGTAAACGTGTTCAGGCGTCCGCCGGGCGATCGACGGGTCCCTCGCTGATCGCCTTTTCGGCGGCTTTCAAAATGTCGTTGGGCTGCTGATAGTAAGGATCGTGCAACACCGCCCCCAACCGGAATTTCACGTCGAGAACTCTCTTCGCCAATGGCGTAGGGCTTGGCAAGTTTCTCCTCCAGCCTGCTGAGGATCACCTGGAGGTCCCCCGGCTGCTTCAAGTCTTCGTGCAGCGTGGCGAACTTCCATCCCGAGATCCTGGCGACCGCGTCCGTGGGACGGACAAAGCTCTTCAGTCGCAGGGCGATCTCGCGCAGCACACCGACGATCGCATCCGGGTCGGTCTGCCCGTCCTTCCCGGGCGGCATCTGGAACTCGAGGGCCACGACAGCGAATTGGAACTCCGGGCGGCGGTTGGCGCGCTCGAAAGCCAGCTCCAGGCGGGTCAGGAAGAACTCCTCGTTGAACAGCTCGGTGACCGGGTCGCGGAAGAGCTGGAACTTGGACTTGAAGTCCAATTCCCCCAGGCGCTTCATCAGGTTCTTCAACTGCTCGATCTCCACGGGCTTGAACAGGATGAGGTCGGCCAGGTCGGAAATCGGCTCCGCCAGCCTGGGGTAAGCGGTAATGATTACCACGCGCGTCTTGTCGAAGCGCGGGTTGGAGCGGATCTGGTAGAGGATGTCCTCCCCGCCGATCTCGACCCCCAGGCGGATGTCCAGCAGGATCAGGTCAGGGGCGCTGACCGCCAGCCTGGCGAGCGCCTCCCTGGCGGTCAGGATGATCTCGCACTCGAAGCCCACCAGCTCCAGCACGGTCTTAAAGAAGCCGGCGGTGTCCCGGTCGTTTTCGATGATCAATACGTCGAGCGTCTTCATGCAGCCCGTGTCCCGGATGAATTTGTCGATTGACTTTGATGATCATTCCAGCCCTTTTTGGGCGCCAATTCTAAGATTTCCGTTTATTATTATAAACCACCCCGGAGAATTGGCCGGGTAGATCTGGATCCCGTCGAGATAAAATGTGTACGGTCGTTCGGAGCTTGAGCTAATGATCCTGCCCTGGATATAGATCTTAGACACTTGCAATTTATCCAGCTTTTTTCCTTGATACTCTTTTTCCGAGAGTTCCGCTATTCATTTTCTATAACCGCCTCCCTGGGGCGGTCCCATCTTCTGGCAGTTCTTGATCCTCTTTCCTTCCCACTCGCCTGAATCCTATTAATTATAGCTTGTATAAACTGCCACTGTCTGGCGAGCCGTTTTCTCCCATGAAAAACGCTCGAGATTCTTTTCGGCGCGTTGCCTTAGAAACTGCCGGCCAGGCTCATCTTGTAAAATATTGAGGAGAACCTTGGCCATTTGCTCGACATCACCAGGATCAAAATATAAGGCTGCATCTCCAGCAATTTCAGGGAGCGCAGCGCGCTCCGAGCAGGCTACTGGCGTCCCGCAAGACATCGCTTCCAAGACAGGCAACCCGAACCCCTCATAAAAGGATGGAAAGGCGAACACCGCAGCACCGGATAGTAATGCATTGATATCCGGGCGTTCCAGATAACCCGTGAAAATGACGCTGTCCTTCAAGCCAAGTTTAATCGCCTCTTCTTTTAGTGACCGACTGCCACGCGGCTGGTGTCCGGCGATCACCAATTGATAAGCGCCGGGTATGATTTCGTTAATGCGCTGGAAGGCCTTGATCAGCGAGGCGATATTCTTGTGGGGTGTAAGACTGCTGAAGGCGATGATATAAGGCTGTGAGAGGCCATAACTCGACAGAAGTGATCGGCCGGGCTTGGCATGCGCAAAAACATTTCGCTCAACCGCTTCATGTATCGTGGTGATCTTCTCTGGGGGGAACTTAAGGTAATTTATCAATTGTCCGCGCACGAACTCTGACACTGCAATAATGTGGTCCGTGCGGTGGGCCGATGCCTCCACGAACAATCTTTGGACGGAACGGGTCACCACCGTCATCGATTGCGGCACAAATTTATAATTCAGGTCGTGGATGGTGACCACCGATTTGCAGGGTAAATACAGCGGAGCCACGTATCCCAGGGAATGAAGTACATCCAACCCGGCCCGACGGACCTGCCCCGGCAGGATGAATTGTTCCCAAAGAAAGCGCGCAACCCGGTTGGTCGCCTTCAGCCTGCATTCCACGATCTTGAAATGGGGATGATGGATGAAATCGAGATGCCGTGATTCGCGATTGATGAAGACGGTGTACTCATTTCTGACATCCTCCTGGGCCAAGGCTTCGATCAACCCGCGCGCATAGGTTTCTGTCCCACCGACTTCGCCTGGTATGAGATAGAGCAGATTCAATCCAATGCGCATCTCTCACCTCAAATTGCTAATCGGTATCATTGGTCAATTCATCACAGGTGCGCCAAATAATCTATTTAGCAAGAAATTTATTATATACCAGCCAGGAGGAAAGAATGAATGTAATCTACTCTAAATTTCCGCCGTAAATTTAATTCCCAATGAGCAGACGTAGTCGAAGGAGGCCCATAACCAGCCGGAGATAGGTTTTGTCGTATTCATGGCTTATATCTTCGGTCAGCCTGAAGATATACGCGACATCTTCGGTTTGGCGAGGTCAGGCTGCGGCCTGGTGAATCTCAAGAGCGGCGCGCAGCCCCGACTCGACCGCGCCCTGGATCCAGCGATGGGACAGGGCGGCGTGCTCCCCGGCGAAGTGGATGCGCCCCTCGGACTGGATGATCGCCTTGTGCAGCAGGGTCTGCTGCTCGGGCTCGAACAGGGCAAAAGCTCCGCCGGCGAACTCGTCGTCGTGCCACATGTGCGAATACCCGACCTCGAACTCCTGTACGATCTGCGGGTGGATGGCGGCCACGTCCTCCAGCGCCTGGGTGATGCGGTCGTCCCTGGAAAGGGACTGCCAGCGCTGGGCGTCCTGTGCCCAGGTGTAGCTGGCGATCAGCACCCCGCGCCCGGTCTCGCGGCCGTGCTCCGGGTAGTAGATGTTGCGCACCGGCAGGTCGGTCAGCGTTCCGCCGCCGAAGATGCCCTCGTCCTGCTCCCAGAAGCGGCGCCGGCACTGGAAGAAGATCTTGCCCGAGGCGTCGTAATTCAGCTCGCGGATGGCGCGCTGCTTGGGGTGTGAGAAGGCGGGACTCACCTCCACGTGACGCAGAACCGGAAAGGGCACGGTCAGCAGGACGTAGTCCCCGCGGGCCTCGAACCTGCCGCCGCGCGTTTCGTAGCGGACCGTAGCGGAGTCCGGCGACTGCTCCAGGGCGGTCATCTTTGCCCCGTAGCGGATGAGGTCACCCACGGAAGGCAGGAAGGCATGCGGCAGCCGGTCCGTTCCACCCTTGATCTGGACCATGTGGCTGAAGCCGTGTTCCACCTCCGAGCGGAAGTACTCGATGAATGAGTAGTTCATGCGCGCCTCGTTGTTGCTGAGGATGCCGAACAGCTCGATCGCGCCTTCCGACAGCCCGGCCTTGACCAGGAACTCGCGCGTCGAGAATTCATCGTACTTGGCGACGATCTCGTCCCAGGCGGCCTCACCCTTCTCCTCGAGCAACTGCTTGAGCGGCTTCAGGGCCTTGTCCACCAGGGCCTGGGGATTCTTCCCCTTTTCAGCCGGGGCAAGCTCGAAGTCATAGACCTGCGGGTCGAAGTCCGCGGCGCGCACCTTCCTGCCCTGCAGGTGGATGTAGGCCTGGGGGTTGCCCATGGTGAATGGGTAGGTCTCCAAATTGAATTTCTCGACGTAGGCCAGGGTCAGCTTGTGGCCCAGCGGCAGGCGCATGGCCCCGGCCTCGCCGTGCAGGCCCTCGGCAAACGGTTCGCGCACCGTGTAAACGCGCCCGCCGACGCGGTGGCGCGCTTCCAGGATGAGCAGGTCGTGCCCGGCGCGCTTGAGCTCGTAAGCCGCGACCAGCCCGGCCATGCCGGCACCCACGATGATTACTTTTTTCGGTTTGCCGCCGTTGGGGGGAAACCCGTCGCGGATCAGGCGCAAGTAATCTTCCTGCTGCGCGGAGGGGATCATAGCGATCTTCCTTTCCACCAATAAAGGTTATGGATAAATTTACATCTCTTTCCGAAGATATGCCAGAATCATATCGTTGCGAGGGCGAACCCCGATTGCGAAGTGTATCCGCCGACCGAAGGTCCCGGTTCGTTCGGGAAGGTCCCTTGCGAAGCATATCCGAAGGGTGCGAAGGGGGAAGGGTAAGCAATCTCATCCATCTCACCTGCAACTTCTTCGTTACCGATGTCTTGAAATTGCCGTATCTGCAACGCAATATCATGGCTATGGTATCTTCATTTCCCTGTTCAAGCCATGGGACATTGGTTCGATTTCCATTGGCTTAACACTCCTTCAAACGTTGACTATTTGGAGATATTATGTATAATTTGTGTAATATTTCACCCGGGAGTGGAATTTAATCGTGAAATTTCGAGTTCTTCCTGCCTTGTCTGTCTACAGACTGATACTCGCCCCGGCGCGGGTTTTCGCCGGCCCGCGACCCAGATAGAGCGGCGATGTACGGGGACTGGCTGCATCGAAAGATCGAGCAGCAAATAAGATAATCCCCTCTGACAAGTTAACGCTTGTGGGGGGCTAATATCTTTATCATGCCGGTTCCGATGGATCCTGATCGGCTGTTTCTAGAGCATTAGATCATCCATGGGATTGAGGTCGGAAAAGGGTTAATTTTCGCCAAGTCATAAAAGGAGGATTGAATGAAAAGGATTTTCGCTTCAGTTTTGGTTTTGATATTGGCTGCACAGGCGTGCAACTTCCTAACCGGGCTGACCCGGAACGGGAGCTCGAATGCAGGCGGTACGCCCGACCTGCACCCGACGCACTTCATGGCCCAGGCGACTTCGGGGGTCAGCGTGTGGCTAGCCTGGCCGGCTGCAGACGGGGCGCAGAAGTACCTGCTCGACTTTCAAACCAGCGACAGCGAGATCCTCCCGCTGGCCGAGCTGAACGCGGACCAGACCTCGTATGAGGTCATTGGCGCACCCGAAGAGATGCAGTTGACTTTCCGCCTGCGCGTGCAGACCGCGGCGGGCACCAGCGCCGGCGAGACGGCTACGGTCACCACACCCCAGGCCTCGCCTGCCCCGCTGAGCGTGCAGGCCAACGAGTACAAACCCATCCAGTGGAGGCCGCCTACGCCGGACCCCAAGAACCCGGTGATCGATCCGTCCAAGCTGTTCCCGCCCGGCTTCGATCCCAGCAATCCCCTGGCCGCCAATCCTGCAGATTTCCTGCAGAAGGTGGAGGCCACGGTCCAGATCGGGCCGGAGGGGGGCACGGTCAGCGTCACCACGCCGGACAAGATCACCTATACCCTGACGATCCCGGCCGGCGCCCTCGAGGCGGCCACCCCGATCAGCCTGATCCCGCTCGAAACCATCGACGGGCTGCCCTTCAGCGGCGGACTGCAGGGCGCGGTGCGCATCGAGCCGGACGGGCTGCAGCTGGACCTGCCGGCGACACTGACGATCGTCCGGGCGGACGCTGCGCCGCTCCCCGCCGGGATGCTCAACCTGGCCTTCACCTTCGACGGGACAGGCGAAGAGTTCCACCTCTACCCCTTCGCCCCGATCGGGGCGGGCAGCTTCACACCCGGCGGGGTGCAGACCATCGGCCTGTCGAACCGGCCGCACTCCGCCGGCACGCTGGGAGGGGTGACGCTCTCCGACCTGAAGGCCTACGGGGCGGCGGCCGGCACGGCCCAGGACGCGGGCACGGTCGTCAAGGCGCATGCCCCCAGCTCGCCCGCGGACCGTCTCGACAGCTCCATGGCCTACGCCCAGGCGGTGAGCACGGACGACCTCGCGCCTCTGGTGCAGATCACTGCGGCCGCAGAGAGCGCGAGTTTCATCAGCTACATGACCAACGACGCCCCGGATTGGGGCCAGATGGTCAATCGGCTGGAACAGTTCGACCACCTGCTGAACCGCCACGGGAAGGATCCCGGCCTGCAGGGCGATTACGGAAAAATCTGGGACCTGATGCTGGACCGGCTGCAGAAGATGCTGGCCGAGAACAAGAATAAATGCCTGACCAACGACGATTTCTACGCCCAGGCGGTGGTGGCGAAAATGACATCCGGCAAGCCGGGCTCCTTCGGCGGCCAGCTGGCGGCCCGCTTCAAGACCAAGTTTGGTGAGGCGGCCTTTAAAGATGCGACCGCCTTGAGCAAGAATTGCGTCCTGAACCTGGAGGTCCAATCTCAGATCAAGTCGGATACGCCGGACGTCGCCGCCTACATCGTGCGGGTCCAGGGCACCATCCGGAACCTGAAATTCAATTACAGCCGCGGCAAGGTGTATTTGAGCGGGGAGGGCAGCCTCGAGTACGGTCCGGTGGATGTCATCCCGCACACCACCGGAAGTTATACCTGCGAACCCTGGGTCCCTGCCAACACGATCTCAGCCTGGACGGTGCTCACACGCCTGGAGCCGGTATTCAACGACGTTCCCAATGGGACGGTGACGGATTTCAAGCTGATGAAGATGCAGGTGAAGGACGATGGCGTGTTGAAGGGCACGGTGAAGTGCACCAACGTCACCTCGAACGGCACCCAAACGACCACGGTGAAGGTTAACCTGCCCGCCAACGGCGGTTCCGTGTGGTATGGATTATTTCACCGAGGCGCACATGGCGGAACTGCTCGCGCACCGCTGGCTCTCGGGATGGTCATTGCCGGGGTGCGGGCGCGGTCAACAGCTCCAATGAACCCATCCTCGCCACGCTGACCTACACCATCCCCTCCTTCAAGCCGGTGAACGGCTCCGGGGACTGGTCGGAGACGACGACGATCACGCTGGTGAAGGCGAACCCGTAGGAGGACCGGGACCCCCGATCAAGACCGGGAACCTGTCCGAAACTTAAACACGAAGGGCACGAAGGCGCGCAAAGAAAAACACGAAGCGATAAAAAACCGCGAGGATCTTTCCGCTCTGTGTTTTCCGCGTCCTGTTGTTGAATATTCGGATAAACTCTTGCACCCGGCTTAATCTCACTAAACGGACCCACCCGCGCTTTGGATGGGTCCGTTGGATCAATTTTGGCTCGACGCAGTCGCCGGCCGGGGTGGGGCCTGGTCTGCTCTTCCTTTGGGGGGGATTTTTTGCAGGGCGTACTCCGCCAGGGCGGTGATGGTCAGGCTGGGGTTGACCCCCGGGTTGGCGGGCATGACCGAGCCGTCGATCACGTACAACCCGGGATAGTTGTGCACCTGGAAGGACTCGTCCACCACGCCCTAGCCGGCGTCCCGGCCCACCGGGCAGCCGCCCAGGATATGCGCCGTGGTGGGCAGGTTGAGCACGTTTTCCCCCAGCGAGCCCATCGGGATGCCGTTCGTCTTCCGGGCGAACTCGCGGGTGATGTCGTGGCCGGCGTCCACGCGGGCCTGCAGCAGGTGCTCGCGATCCGGTTCGGCCACCAGTCTCTTGCGGAACAGGGTCAGCAGCGAGCGGCCCAGCCGCAGGCGCAGGCGGTTGTCCACGTTCTGCATGACCAGCAGGATGGTGGCGTGCCGCGCCCAGCCGGGCAGGACCAGGGCGCGCAGGAAGTCGAGCGGGTGGCGCAGGGTCCAGGCCAGGGATTTGACCAGGCGCAGCGGGACGGCGTCGCCCTGTGAGATGAGCGGGGCAGCCAGCAGGCGCATCAGGTCGGACCCCGACGGGTAGCGCACCGGCTCGATGCGCGTGACCGCGTCGGCATTGAAGATGCTGGTGATGGCGATGCCCTTGGAATAGTCCACGTCCGGGCGGCGGGCGATGCTGCCCAGCAGGGCCTCGCTGTTGGTGCGGACGCGCTCGCCGAGGCGCGGGGAGAGGCGCGGCAGCGTGCGCGCCCGGTCGCGACAGTCGAGCAGCAGGCTCAGGGTCCCGAGCACGCCCGCGGCGACGATCACGTTGCGGGCGCGGACCCTGTGCACGGTCCGGCCCAGGAGGCGGGTCGAAGGCCGGTAGACGACCTCGTAGCGTGCCCCGTCCGCCTGGCCGTCCGGCAGCGGACGCAGCGTACGCACCTCCACCTCGGCCTGGACCTGGGCGCCCTGCTTCTCGGCAAAGTACAGGTAATTCTTGGGCAGGGTGTTCTTGGCGTTGTAGCGACAGCCGACCATGCAGCCGCCGCACTGGTTGCAGCCGGAGCGCGCCGGACCGTTTCCGCCGAAATAAGGATCCGGGACGGTCTTCTCCGAGGGGCCAAAAAAGACCCCCACTTCGGTGGCCCGGAACGTGTCGCCCCGGCCGCGCCGATCGGCGATCTCCCTGAGGGCGAGGTCGGCAGACCACAGCTCGGGATTCTGCACCGCGCCGAGCATATATCGGGCCGTTTTGAAATGCGGCTTCAGCACTGCCCCCCACGGGAGGGGCTCGTTCCAGGCCGGCGTGGCGAAGGTCGCCTGGGTGGGGATCTCGAGCACGTTGGCGTAGCCCAGGCTGCCCCCGCCGACGCCGACCCCGTGCAGGACCATCACCCCCTTGAGCAGGTCGATCTGCAGGATGCCGAACGAGCGCAGGACCGGCAGCCAGAGATACTTCCAGAAGGTCAGGTTGGTCCTGGCAAATTCGTGGTCCTGGAAGCGCTTGCCCTTTTCCAGGACGAGGACGGAATAGCCCTTTTCGGTCAGGCGCATGGCGGAGACGGAGCCCCCGAAGCCGGAGCCGATGATGACAAAATCGCAGGTTTCGTGAGTCAATTGATCTTCCTTGATAATATGGTTGTGAACGCCTGGCTGCAAAGTTAACACCTTATCCCTGCGAGCGATGCTCTTTATTTGGTAGCTGGGATGAGTTATCGAGTTTTCTCCTAAATTTAATTGTCTTATGTACCTTGCGATTTTGTAATTATGCAGACATCATTAAGACCTTTATAATAATAAGGTACTTCCTGACATGCGAGGTAAGCAGATGATGCCGGAAATCGCTGAGATGAGTTCAATCAAAATAGGAAATGCTGGTCCAATAAACATTATCATTGTAATCCCTGCATATAATGAGGCCCGGTTTATTGGCAGTGTGGTTCTCCAGGCGAGCGAATTTGGAACCGTGATCGTCGTCGATGATGGGTCCTCGGATCACACGGCTTTGATTGCAGCCAATGCCGGCGCGACTGTCCTGCGCCACGAAGTCAATCTTGGGAAAAGCGAGGCGATCAACACCGGATTCGATTATGCTAAAACATTGAAAGCGGATGTATTTGTAATGATGGACGGCGATGGGCAACACTTGTGTGGGGAAATACCTACCGTCATCGCCCCAATTTTAAAAGGGGAAGCGGATATCGTCGTCGGTTCACGGTTTTTGCAGGTGAAAAGCCGCATCCCGAGATGGCGGGTTTTTGGTCAGCATGCACTCACCATGGCGACCAACCTGAGTTCGGGCTTCCATCTGACAGATTTGCAGAGCGGATTTCGTGCTTTTTCTCCGCTGGTGGTAGCCAGCCTTAATTTTGATACGCAAGGATTTTCTATAGAATCGGAAATGCAATTCCTGGCAAAGGAACGTGGTTTGAGGATTTCGGAGGTTCCCATCAGCGTCTTATATGCGGAACCTTCCAAGAGAAATCCATTCAATCAAGGCCTTCAAGTTCTTAATCGGAATTGTCCGGCTGGTCAGCCAACACCGCCCATTGTTTTTCTTTGGGGGCGGCGGCCTGGTTGTCTTGCTGCTGGGATTGATTTGGGGTGGATATGTCGTGGATATTTATTCAAGGTTACACGTGCTGGCAGTCGGATATACACTCATCAGCGTCTTATTAACCATTATTGGGGCTTCCGCTCTCTTCACAGGGTTGATGTTGAACTCGTTAATTGTCTTGATGAAAGATATTAAAAAATCAGTCGACCGACTGCGGAAAAGATGAATAACGCGATCGGATTTTTCTATCGGCGTTGTTTTGACGGACTGAAATGTCTCTAGAATTACCCAAAATTTCGATTATCACCCCATCTTACAATCAAGCAGATTTTATTGAGGAAACGATCCTATCCGTTCTAGAGCAGGGATATCCACGTCTGGAATATTTTGTCATGGATGGTGGATCCAACGACGGAACTGTTGATATTCTAAAAAAATACGGAAAACACATCCAGTGGATCAGTCAAAAAGACCGCGGGCAATCGGATGCGATCAATCGGGGCTTTCGGCGCGCAAGCGGTGAAATACTGGCCTATATCAATTCAGATGATCGCTACGAACCGGGAGCGCTTCTGGCGGTGGGAGAATATCTCCGCGAGCACCCCCAAGCATTTTGGGTGACCGGCAAATGCCGGAATATCGATCCACAAGGTCACGAGGTCCGCAAGCTAGTAAGAGAGTATAAGAATTTTTGGTTGTCTTTGCGAAGCTATAAAATATTACTCGTCATGGATTACATCAGCCAACCGGCTACATTCTGGCGGCGTCTGGTCATCGACCAGATTGGATTTTTCGATGAAAGTCTCCATTTCACCATGGATTACGATTATTCATTACGAGTGGGGCGGCTGTTTAAATTATGGGTGGTCGATTCATACCTGGCATCCTTCCGGATTCAGCCGGGTTCGAAATCGCGCAGATTTCGGGACCATTTTAACGCTGACCTAGAGACTGCACGACGTTATACAAATTCCAAATTAGTATATGATTTACATCGCTTGCATAATGCCATGATCGTTCGTATTTATAATGGCTGGCAATAGCTCCGACGACTGATCGTTGACTTGGACGCAGCAATCCTCTGCAATCGCTACCACCGATCTAATATAAGGAGGTCTTGGATAGTTCATTGCTTGTGCTAGAGCCGGATTTACCAGTTCAGTCGATGATGTGATAATGGGTGCGGAAGTCATACAAAAGGCACTATAAAATCCCGATGTATTGCCCCAAATATTTCGGCAATCAAGGTATCTTTTCGGAATACCCTGGAGTAAGATCACCAACGATCTCGAAAAATCCAAATTATGAAATGTGACCTTCGAAAATGAAACTCCTCTGGATCCCTCATACTGGCTGGCATATTCCTCAACGCGCACATCTTTTTTGCAGAGCACTTGCGGAGCGGCATGAAGTTCATGTGACCGACTGGGTGGCTGATTTCAGGACACCGCGCGATTTATTATCAAAGCGCTATTTGCAGAACTTCTTTTACAGGCAATATCGTGATGCGAAGATCCTGGTCCATGGCGTGCCTAGATTTTCACCAGCCCTTTTTTCTCAAACTCTGCGCGATATCAATAGAAAGCTCTTTGAAAGGACGATTGCTCGAATAATATCGAAATATACAATTGATGTTGTTATTGGGACATTTGTCGTTCCGCCTCCGCATGCACCCCGGATTATTTTCGATCTTTTCGATGATAATGTCGCCTACTGGCAAACATACGGCCGTGTAAAGTCATATGCAGAAGAGATTGACCAAGTGGAGAGAGCCTATCTTTCTGCTGCTGATGCAGTGGTCGCTGCCAGTCATGTTTTGTTCGATTTGGCTTTGAAAAGGGGGGCGAATTGCCCGGTCCACTTAATTCCAAATGGTGTCGAACTTGCAAATTTTAACAATGCCGACGGTTCTGGGTGGCGTAAAAAGCTCGGCTTGGATGGACATTTGGTAGCTGTTATTGGAAATCATGATAAAGATGTTGAAATGGCAAAGGTAATCGAAATGGCGCGAGGATTAGCCGATAAAAACTTCCAATTTATCATTGCCGGTCGTGGTTCAGCAATACCAAGGGCAAAAAACCGCGTTCGGGAAATGGATCTAAAAAACGTCCATTTTACTGGTTTCCTGGAGCCAAAAAACCTCCCCGATTTCCTGGCTGCCATGGATATCGGCTTATGTCCTTATCAACATTCCACCGGCGCAGACGCATCTATTCCCATTCGTTTGCTTCAATATGCAGCAGCAGGCCTGCCGACCGTCTGTCCTGAGCTGGTCGAAGCTAAACGTTTGGCATTCGACAACGTCATAATTGTAGAGGATCAAGATCGGGCTTTTCTAGATGGTTTATTGCACGCAGCCAAGAAAGTCAAGTCGCGTCCTGTCCAGATTGCTGATTATGATCTCCCTCTTCTGGTCAGACGATATGAAGCCGTCCTTCAAGGGCTTGCATGACATTTTCCATAAAATCCGATGACGTTCAATCTTCTAAAGATCGGATAATATAGGTATGCTCCCATGCGCTCCATATTTTTTTTCCTTTGGTTGATTTGTTCTTTCCATATTTTATATTCTTGGGTTAAATCCTATATTCTTGGCAGCCGGTCTCGACATGCAAAACCGGTGATCAAAAATGAAAACCAAGGACGTTTTATTTCAGTGCTCGTCCCGGCATGGAACGAAGCTGGCGTGATAAAAACCACGCTTGCGTCACTCCATGATTCTAAGTATCCGAGCTGGGAAGCATTGGTCATTGCGGGGGGGGATGACGGGACTGAAGCATGTGTCCGTTCATTGTGCGCGGATTGGTCGAATTTTAACATTCTCCACCAAGAGCCGCGGGGAAAAAATGCGGCTTTGAACCTCGGTTTGGCACAAGCTAAAGGGGAGATTATCGTGGTTCTTGATGCTGATACACAGGTTGACTCAGACTGGTTATCCTGTTTAATATCTTCCTTGACGGAGGACCAGGCTGCCTCGTCCAGCAATTATTTCCCTGTGATCCGTACCTGGGTTTCTACCTATTTTGAGATGGAAAAAATATCCGTATATTCTATTCACCATGTTAGTGTTCTTCGTGGTTGTGGATTTGCCATTAAGCGTAAAGTGCTGGAGCAATTGGGAGGTTTCCCTGAAAATATAACTGTCGGCGTTGATTGGGATCTTGATTTGCGACTTCAACGCGTTGGCTGTAAACGAGCCTACAGCGAGGATGCCCGTCTAAAAACAATGCTTCCATACACCCTGAAACAATTTTGGCAAAATCAAGTTCGCTGGCGGAAGGCTCATTTCAAATCCGCCATTACATTTCGTAAACCGTCATTTATCTATTTCTACCTGGTCGGACTTGCTTTCTTCCTTTGCCCGTTGGCAGCTGTCTGTTTTGGGCGGATAAATGGTGGATGGCAGATTTGGCCGCTTTTTTGGGTGTGGGTTCTTCTGAGAAGATTAAGCTTATCATTGGAAGTGGCTGCTTATTGCAACGATAAATGGTTAAAATGGGCATGGGTTCCCGTTGCCCTTCTTCCGATTGATTTCATGGCCGGATTGGTCGCAATGGCTTCTGCTTACCGTAAGATAATCTTCTTTAAAGGCCCGCGTCCAGGATTGTCGTCATGAGGCTCGACTTTGGTTTGTAAATTGATAAACCGGTCCTGTTGCATTTAAAACCTGAAAGTTATCAGATCGTGGTTATGATGATGGTTTAAAAAATTATGCCCTGACACATTGAAAGCTGATGAAGTCAAAGGAATCGATATTCATAGGGTTCTTTATGCCTGATACAGTTTTATTAAAAAAGAACGAGGATGAACTTGCCCACCTTGTACTGACACCGGAAAGAGGTTGGTTTGCACTTAATCTCGGAGATTTGTGGCGATATCGCGAACTGCTCTTTTTCCTTGCGTGGCGCGATGTAAAGGTACGCTATAAACAGACGATATTAGGCGCGATGTGGGCGATCTTGCAACCTCTCCTGACGATGGTTGTTTTCAGCCTTATTTTTGGCCAATTAGCACACCTGCCTTCTGACGGTCTCCCTTACCCGATCTTCACATATACGGCCTTGCTGCCATGGCAGTTGTTTGCTTTTGCCCTGACTAATTCAAGCACAAGCCTGGTGGGAAATCAAGGTTTGGTCAGCAAGGTCTATTTTCCTCGATTGGTGATCCCGGTTGCATCGGTATTACCCGGCTTGGTGGATTTTTTTATCTCTTTCCTGGTCTTGATCGGCATGATGATCGTTTATCACATCCCTTTGGGCATCCATATATTGGCACTGCCGTTATTTCTGTTGATGGCATTGATTACTGCCCTGGCTGTCGGCATATGGCTTTCGGCATTGAATGTCGAATACCGGGATGTACGCTATATCGTCCCCTTCCTGACAATATTCTGGCAATATGCTACTCCTGTCGCTTACTCGGTCACTCTTATACCTGAGAGATGGCGCTTTTTGTTTGGCATCAACCCAATGACCGGAGTTGTTGAGGGCTTTCGCTGGGCGCTGTTAGGTAACGGGCAAGTCGGAGAGCTTATTTGGATATCCCTCGTGATCGTGTGCATATTGCTTGTCAGTGGGCTGATATATTTCAGACGAATGGAAGACACGTTTGCGGATGTTATTTGATCGAATGCTCCTACACAAATCGAGCTATGATTTTTAAACTTTGTAATCGACATGTCTGTTCTCATTCCAACGTTTCAATTGGGTTTGAAAAATATGAGCAACGTCGCGATTCGTGTTGAACACCTAGGAAAGCGTTACAGGATCGGCGGTAAGCGAGTAGTTTATAAGACTTTACGAGAAAGCCTGGTTGGGTTTTCTCGCGCACCCTTGCGATGGTTCCGTCGGGGCGGGCATTCAGAAGAAAACACTTTTTGGGCATTAAATGATCTTTCATTCGAAATTATGCAAGGCGATGCAGTTGGCATTATTGGGCGTAATGGGGCGGGTAAAAGCACGCTCCTCAAGATCATCTCACGGATCACAAAACCTTCGCGCGGAAAAGTTGAGTTGTTTGGCCGGGTAGGTTCATTGTTGGAGGTTGGCACCGGTTTTCACCCTGAGTTGACTGGCAGGGAGAATATTTATCTAAACGGTGCCATCCTGGGTATGCGCCGCGGCGAGATTGCACACAAGTTCGATGAGATCGTGGATTTTGCTGAGGTGGATAAGTTCCTGGATACACCCGTAAAATATTATTCCAGCGGCATGTATGTGCGTCTAGCCTTTGCTGTCGCCGCCCATATGCAGCCCGATATCCTGCTCGTGGATGAAGTCCTGGCAGTGGGAGATGCGGAGTTCCAGAAGAAGTGCTTGGGGAAAATGAGCAATGTTGCTGGCATGGGGAGGACAGTGCTCTTTGTCAGCCACAATATGAGTGCAATTCAAAGACTCTGTCCTCAGACCATTTGGATTGACTCGGGGAGATTAAGACAATTCGGCCCGAGTTTGGATATCATCCGCTCATACCTAAATCGATCCGGTGAATTATCGGGAGCGGGTGAGATCGACCTCCGGGATTGGCAGAATCGATATGGCAGTGGAGAAGCTCGGATTTTATCCGCCCGTCTTTTAGATGAAAAAGGGATAATTAATACAACATTTCATCGCGGAAATCCGATGAAAGTTGAATTTGTGTTCGAGAGCTTTTATCGGAGAAGATTACATTTTTCAATGGTGGTATTGTCGGATACAGGCACCAAAATATTACATCTTTCCCATCATGACACGCCTGGTGTAGATGTAGAGTCTCTTCAAGGAAATTATCGGGCAAGTTTCACCTTACCGGAATTACCTTTATGTGCTGGAAGTTATATTCTTATTCTTGGCATACACACAACAGAGATGAATCCGGTTGATGTTGTATCTAATATTCTTCCATTTACCGCTGAAGATATGATCGATTCACCAAGACCCTATCGGACAGTCAATGAGAATGGATTTTGCTGGTCGCCCAACAATTTCTCAATTACGCCAATCAATTGATCTTTCTGAACAAGATCAAAAGAGACGTAATAGGCTATTTGCCCACTTTGGTGAACCACGTGCCGCGGTGATTTAAGGGTTAACGGATTGCCTTCTTGAATTTGTCCTTTCTGAATGGGACTCGCTTAACCGGGCGTTTGTATTGGACTATGGGTGTGGTGTAATGCCATACAAAATGGCATTCGAACATGCTGGGGCAAGGGTAATCGGAGTTGATATTGGAGAAAATCCTTACGCCCAGTTACGAATCTCAGACAACGGTGATCTCCCAATAGTCAACGGCAGTCAAAATTATGTTGTCAGTTTCCAAGTATTGGAACATATTCCTGTACCTAATGATTACCTTGGAGAGGCTTTCCGTGTTCTCGTACCAAAAGGAAAATTGTTCCTGACCACCCACGGGATTTGGCCATATCATCCTACTCCGGGCGATTATCACCGTTGGACGGTGGATGGATTATCTCTGGAATTGGAGCGGGCAGGCTTTCAGATCCAATCGATCACCTATGTCCTGAGCGAATATTCAGCCTTGGTGCAAAATATTGTGATAAATGCCGATTACCATGGGATGAGGAATTTTATTAAATTGCCTGTCCATTTATTGGCACACTTGTTAATATCATTTTTAGAGATGCAAAAACACCATCAAGTAGAAATACCAGCGGTCATTTGCATTGTTGGAGTCAAACAATGAAACTACCTATGTTATTTGCCAAAATTCTCCGCCTTATGATTTATAGGTATCCGACCGAATTTAATGTCTATCTTCTTAGGGATCGCATACGTAAATGGTTCCCCAATATGGACGTTATCACCCGTACAAAAGAAAATTTTAGAATGATCGTATCGCCACACGATTATATGTCTTATGGGATATTCTTTTTTGGGATTTACGATCTTCAGATGACGGATTTTATGAAAACACATATTCCTGGAGATGGTACTTGCTTCGATATCGGAGCTGGTTGGGGCTGGTTTACGTTATTGATGGCGAGCTTGGTAGGCCCAAATGGAAGGGTCGATTTATTTGAGGCTTTTCCGCCGAACTTTCGAAAATTGGAAACAAACATTTCTTTGAATAACTTTACATGGGTCAATGTTCATAATAAGGCAGTGAATAATGACTCGGGGAAAATATATTTCGTTCCGCCATCAGATGAAATTACACATCACATAAATTATTTAAACGCATGTAGCGGTATTGGATATATTACACCTCAACCAGTTCAAGGGAGCATCGAAGTCCCAATGATTTCACTTGATGAGCATGTGGAATCTCAGAAAATAAATCGGTTGGATTTGATAAAAATGGATATTGAAGGATCTGAATATGCAGCTCTCATCGGTGCAAAAAAGACTATCAATAAATATCGCCCGTTAGTTATCGTTGAATATAATCGTGAAACTGCCCAAAGAGCTTGTACATCCATTTGGGAATTGGATCGGCTGTTAGATTCATATGGATATGATCGCTATATATTAGATGATAAGCTAGAAAAGTTTACCTTGGAAAAATGGAATGATCGCCCTAACAACGAAGTTGTATTCAACGTCTATTGCTTTCCTCGTTGACCTAACAGGTCGAAAATAATCATGAGTATATTATTTCTTATGCCAACGTGGCAGGCACCTTCCGAGACATGGATGCAACGGATGCTGGAGGAGCTCGATGATGAACTTGGGGTAGTTGTTGCTTGGGAAACAGGCGGGGAAACAATGTGGAGAAACCACGTAAGAGCTGTAGCATTAAACCCACGATCAAGTTTGTCTCAGTACTACAATCGTTTTTTCCATAAAATTGCTCCCAAAATGATTACCTTTGAACAAAAAGTATTACTCAGAGAGATCTATCGCCCTGAAATTACCCAAGTCTTATGCCAATATGGCGCAATGGCGACTGAATTTATGCCAGTATGGAGAATGACCAAGATTCCCTTATTCATCCATTTTCATGGATTTGATGCAACTTTTGATCGGAGACAATATAACCGTCCCGGGAAACTTTATTTTCCTAATACCTACCTTCCCGATATAAAAGAGTTGGCAAAGCGGGCAATTTTCATTGCCAATTCGGAATTTACAAAATCATTGTTAATCAATATAGGAATTCCAGCTTCCATTATCCATGTAAAATATTTAGGAGTACCCATACCCCCTGAAGGGAAAATCCATAACGAGGTCGCGCAAGTTAATATTCTTCAACTAGGGCGCTTGGTAGATTTTAAATCTCCGGACCGCACGATACGAGCGTTTGAAATAGCTCGGTCGAGAGGGATGCTCGGGAAACTAACGATTGCAGGTGACGGTCCGCTGATGGGTGTCTGCCAATTATTGAAAACCAAATCACCTTTTTGTGATTCGATTGAACTATTGGGAGCTGTTTCTGCAGAAGATGCGCAAGGGCTTTTATTTCAAGCGGATATTTTCACTCAACATAACATCAAGGGTGAAATCAGTAGGCAGTCTGAAAGTTTAGGCGTATCAATCCTCGAAGCGATGGCGATGGGTTTGCCAATTGTCGGTACCCGGAACGGCGGTGTCCCAGAGATCGTTGTTGATAAGGAAAATGGAATCCTGACCACGCCCGGAAACATTCAAGAGCAGGCTGATGCACTCCTCTCACTGGCAAAGGATTCCGCCTTGCGCCAAAAATACGGTGACGCCGGGCGCAAACGGGTATCTGAGTTGTTTACCATGGAAAAAGAAGGAAGACGGCTGCGGGAGATCATGCAATTGCCAACAACCAGCCCAAGGTAGCCAACGGGAGAATAATTAGCCTCGGTTTGTTTTGAGGATTGGCCCTTTGATTATCATACTATAATGGATTTATGCGAATAAAATTGGTTCTTGCTTTTTTTATTCTTATATCAATAGCAACTCAACCACAAAATACGGCAGCCTCCCCTCGTTTAACCGTGATGCACGAAGAGGGTGTTACTATCTATGATGACAATGGCAATGGACAAGCGGATTTAATTGGAGATACGTGGGTATACGACACAAATTCAGATAGCCGGGCAGAATTGCTTATCCGATTCCGGCAAGAATCACAATTAACAGCATATGTATATGATGACAGCAATAACGACGGCCAGGTTGATTACAGCCTAGGTCCTGATGGAGTAATTATTCAGGAACCTTATTGGCGGGTAAAGGTCATTGCTCGTGATAACCAGTGGATATTTCCAGATGGTCAGCCGGACTGGAATTTGGGTTTGGCGGTCGATAGCGGCTATTCTCTCGTTAATGGCATTCCTGCCATCCCTCGACAAACTTGCTGGAGTGAGTCCCAAAAGGTTGCTGCGATTTCGCTTCAGAATGAACATAAAAACGCGGATGGCCAGGTTTCGAAAATTGACGGCGCAATTGATTTTAATATCAGCTATTGGAGCTTGAACAACGATAATATCCCAAACATCGAATGGCAACAGGGAAACGGAAGTAAGTCCACCGATTTTATTTTTGTCAATTTAAATCCGGATTGGCGGTTAACGACCACAAACCGATTTCCGTTACTCGAGACAGTCTTGGATGTGAATTGGGCGACCGCCCGATTGAATTATATCCGTCCTCTTATTGTGAATGAACTCAATAAAGCCGGCTATGATTTGACAAATATCCAGCCTATAGGTGGGTTTGATGGAGCAGGATATGGCTTGGAGAATCCTCTTGCTTTTTATAACTTGAGAAACAGCCCGGGCTGTACGCCGGACCTTATAATTCGTTTGATTTCTGAGGCCCCCGTCACGGAACATCCTAATATCTTGATCTATGATGAGGTGCGATATAGTTGGGCGCAAAACTCTGATGCCATCCAATATCGTCTTTATTTGATCGGTAGGGCTTTAAATACCGATGCAGTGGATTATCCACCCTATCGAGTTGAACATGTTACATATCAAGATTTGCCTTCGTTCGTCATATCGAATATATGGCGGGGTGCTTCGTTTGCTGAGGTGGAAGGGACTACTTCGCACTTATTTACTGAGGGCATTCCCGAAAACACTTATTACACGCTCATGTTACGAAGTGTCCTATTAGAACACCAGGACCAATCTCTACCGGATTACTTTCCTGTTGATTTAAACTTGCGGGAGGAATACAACTTAATAAACTTCGATAGTTCACCGCGCTTATACTATGGTTCGATTGATCGCAGGCTTCACCTTTTTGGTGCTCGTCAAGGAATTATTATATTTTCGGCGGATACCAGCCACGCTGTGAGTGGGTATGATTTTGGTGGGGGCGAATTAAGAGAAGGGACGATCCACGTTGAAAGTTGGACATCTTATGTTGACGCTAATGAAGACGGGTATATCGATACTTGGATGTATTATGAAAATAGTGTTCCTGTTACCCAATTGGTGTTTCGTGACGGAGCCGCATTACTCGCTACCAGCAACACAATTTCTATTAAGATTTTGCCCGCCGATTTTCGCGCCTCCGAATGGGAAGCATCACCTCCATCAACACAGGCAGAATGGCAAAATTATCATGATCATCTAATTGGGGAACCATCGCGACGACCTTTATCAGATCTCTCTGGGATATTTTCGGATTTACCGGGTGATACGATTATATTAACCAATTCCAACCTGTTATCGGTTTCTTCTCAGGATCAAGAATTAATAGCAGAATTTATAACACAAGGATTGTCTCTCCCAAATTCGATATCAAATCCATTTGGAGGATCACTCTCTACTGGTTTATATATTCTCCAAAATAATTCTGGTACGATCCAGGTTTCCTCTCCCCGATCTGCTCTTTTACAGCTCACCCCTTTAGTTTATGTCTCTTCAGGTAATGACCCAACAGAAAAGCGCATCACCTTTAGTGTCCTTAATCCAAGTCTGTCGGATGTCAACGCACAAATCTTGGTGCAGGCGCGTACCGGCGGGTTGTCAGTGGTCTTGTTAAGTAAGGAAGTTTCTATTCCGGCCTTAGGGAAAAAGGAATTCAACCTTCCCTGGTTACCTGCGACGCCCGGGGAACATTTTATAGAAGCCCAATTACAATATTCTCCTGAGAGTGGAGGTGCAACCCAAACTCTGTCCCAGGATATTAAATTGATTGATAATTTTCCAAATTTCCAAGGAAAGGCATTTTATCTTACCCAACCCTATCTTGTAATATCAATACTGATCGCATCCCTGTTGGTCGGCCTACTGATAGGCAGCTGGCTATATCTTGCCGATAAATCGAGTTCAAACGATGGACCAAAAACCTGAAATTCGTTCCGTCCAAACATTTTTTGCACTTGTCATAGCATTATCCGTACGCATATTAATTACCGTGTTCTGGTTGTCGCGTTTCGGGGGCTATTGGATCGAAGGTGACACCTCTCGTATTACTGTCTCGATTGAGGCGATTTATAACAGTGGGCGATTAATCCCGGCCCAACAACGCATCTATGCCTATGGTTTTCTTTATCAAATTTACGGAACAGTTCTTTCGCGGATAACCGGATTGACGGTGAGTGAGTTACAAACCTGGCTATTACCTTTCATTGGGGTGTTTTTAACATTTGTCGCCTTTGTTTTTTACCTGCATGTTCTCAAACGACCCTCTCTGGCGTGTTTTGCCACAATACTGTTGAATTTACAAGGGGATTTCTTATTAACGACGATGCGCGGCTCGCATGAGAAACTTGATAATATACTCATATTTTGTGCTTTACTTGCTCTGGGTTTAACAATTGTTAAAAATTCATCCCTTACCGAACGAATTGCGTTGGCGATAATTTATTATTTGATGATCATGGCTGAGAGTACAACCAATGTATTCTTTGCATCCACTCTCATCGTGACACTTTTAATTGCTTTTATCTTCTGGGCTGTTATAAAAAGGATCACGGGAGATCCTTTTCCAGGTCAGACCAGGCTGATTTATGTGATATTGACGGCAATGATATTCGTGTTCTTGGTTATCTTTGTCGTCTATCCACCGGCCCGTACAGTTCTTTTCACTGCCCGCGATTTAACAGATCGTCTACGTTTAATGTTCCTTACATCCACTGAACCATCCGCTGAGTTATACCAGACGGTCCAACAATCTTGGACACTTCCAAATGCATGGATCTTGCTCCGTGTTTATGACATTCTCCTGTTAATTTCAGCAGGGGTTGAGTGGTTGTTTTTATTCTGGCAATCTCTAAAAAAGGGCCCATCCATTCCTCTCCACACTGATCTTTTTTGGTTGTTGATTTTGTTGCCTGCATTTGCTATCCAGAACTTGGGAGTGATTACAAGCGATATTACCGGCGTTTCAGGTGAAGTGAATAATTTACAAATAAGACTGATTCCATTAACTGTCTTCGTTGCTGCTCCGCTAGCCGCCAAGTTCATTTTACGAATTTATAATAAATTGCCATCTGCCACATCCAAACATCATTGGGCTCTTTCAGGCTCCCTAGCGGTTTTTATACCGATATTTGTATTCCTTGCTCTTATAAAAAGCACATCAGAACCGTCGCTTTCAAACATTTGGCTTTTTTACTCAAAATCTGAATCGGTTGGAATGAAATGGTTGAATGATTTCATCCCGCGTGTTGACGTTAGTCGGGGACGACTTGTCCCCAAGGCGTGGATGGGGCCAGACAGCAGGTTAGCAGAGTTATGGCTTACTTCCTACATTGGGCCGGCCCCCTACCAGATTCCGATCACTGTCGACCAAACCTCATCATATGAATATTTGTTTATCTCTCCGAGTATTCGATTGATTACAGAGCGTTTTCACCAAGTGTTACCTGACTTAAGATTTGCAGATATTATTTATGATAATGGAGATGTACAAATATATTACCGCCCTGAAGAGTTTCGTTGATATGGCAAAAAGCATGATATTGATGTCGAGAAGAGTAAATTATTTCGATTTTTTCTCGGAGGAATAAGATGACTGATCCTCTCCGAGTGGGTCTTTTGACCTACGGCTTGGACAGATCATTCACGGGAATTGGTCGATACACGATCGAACTCCTGAAAGCCATGGAAAAGCAGAACGGGCTTTCTCAACTTGTATTATTGACTTCGGGCAGATTGAAAAATACTATCTACGGATCTCGTACGAGACAATTGTCCTTGAGCCGAAGCGGCCGTCTACCCATCCTATTGATTCTCGGCACACTGTTGATTCGCCAGGTTTCCCATGAGCATAATTTGCATATCGTTCATGATCCGACTGGAAATGCACCTTTTGCATTTGGATGCGGGAGTGCGTCATCTGTCGTCACAGTTCATGACGTCTATGCTTTTCTTCTTCCTCGCAGCTGCACAATGCTAGAGAAATTTATTACTCGTTTATGGCTCCCGTTCGTAATGCCCAAAGTTGACGCAATCATTACTGACAGTCAGAACTCAAAGGGCGATATCATCCGTTACCTCCAGCTACCTGAAAATAAAATCCATGTAGTGCCTATTGGTGTAAGCTCAAGTTTTTATACCCTGGGGGAACAGCAGATATTGAGTGTTCTCGCTCGTTACAACCTAAATTTGGGTTACACATTGACCCTAAGTACCCTTAACCCGAGGCGAAATTTGAGAAGGTTATTACAGGCATACATTAAATTAGGCGAGGAACGCCCCCTGCCGCCTTTGGTGGTGATTGGAAAGGTGACAGCTAGTGAAATCGCAAAACTGTCGATCTCAGGCTTTGAGCGCTGGACACGTTGGCTTGACTATGTGCCAGAAAGTGATCTTCCGGCGCTTTTTTGTGGGGCGGGGATGTTCGTATTTCCATCCCTTTATGAAGGTTTTGGATTACCACCTCTTGAAGCCATGGCATGCGGCATACCTGTCGCATGTTCGAATGCGTCATCACTCCCGGAAGTGGTTGGGGAAGCCGGTATGATGTTTGACCCTTACGACGTCGATGCAATCGCATCGACCTTGGCCGATCTGCTGGATGGCTCTGGGCTGCGTGATAAACTCAGAGAAGCCGGCCTTCGACGGGCCAGCAAATTCACCTGGCAACGAACTGCACAAGCCACATTAAGCGTTTACCAGTCGGTGTTGGAGAATATTCGTGTTTCGTAAATACGATTTTCTGTTTATTTGGGCAGGTATCCTCCTGTTGTTGTTTTTTCTTGTTATAGGACAAACAAGTACGTCAGGAATCCTCGGTTCAATCCGATTGGTTCTCGGTTGCATCTTTGTTATCTTTGTACCAGGCTATGCAATACTTGCCGTTATACAACCTAAGTCGTCTCAAATTGGACTATTAGAACGTATATCACTAAGTTTCGGATTAAGTATTGCTGTTTTATCTGTCATGGCGATAATCCTGGACTTACTGCCCTGGGGTATCACCCTCTGGCCAATAGCTATTTTTTTAACGGGTTTTATGATGGTTCTAACCATCCTCGCCGTCATTCGCCGTCGATCTTTGTCGCAAGAGGAGCGATTCCTTAATTCTTCATTCAACTTCATTCAGTGGTGGCAAAAACAAACCTCGGTCCTCCGTGTTGCATTTGGTGCTGTCGTTGTCGTGATGATTATTGCAATTCTTAGTATTGTAGTCTTACTCACGCTTCCTAAACCTCCCTACACCGAATTTTATCTACTCAGTCCGGAGGGAGTAGCTGATTTATATCCATCAACCTTGAAAAATTCGGTTACAGTCCGGCTAGGTATTGTCAACAATGAATCCACAAAAGAATCTTATACTATATTTATACTGATAGACGGACATCCTCTCTTCCGTACCGATCCCATCTTAGTCGATATAGACCAACGTTGGGAGAATAATTTTTCTATCGCACTTCCTGTGGATCAGACAGGACACTTGCTGGAATATCAACTATTTCGTGTCGGAGATTCGGTTCCATATCGAACGCTACGTCTTCAACTCCAGGCTCCTTAGTTGTTATTTTTCCGGCCGATAGTGTGAATGTTTAATTGCTTATCAAGCAATTTGGGCAATATTATTTATCGCTTCACTCCTTCTTTGATCCCAATTAAGGCCGTTCTCTCTTCCTTCGAGTGTAAATACCCGGGATTAACGATCTATTGGCTAGTTCGAAGTTGGGATGCAATTGGAGATCGACGATAGAAAGGATTCCAAAGGATGAAAAAAAATTATTGGCTTCGGATTAGTGTAGGGCTTATTCTCTGGACAGTGGTCATTGGTCTCTTTCTCATTCTCTATAATCCCCTTGGACCTCAATTGCCGTCGATTACCTCCGCACTCCCCGGCACAACTACAACCACGCCAGTCGGCGTAGCCCTTCCGACACTTATCGCGACGGCACCCGGAGTTTCTTCATTCCCCGCAACACCTACGCTTATCCCATCTGGTGCATTGGCCACACCGACTGCAACCAGTTTGCCCGCTGAAGTATGCGGCCGGACGGGAGCCATGACCTTTCTGATTGTTGGCGAAAATCCATTTATGAATTCTCCTGCACGTGGCGTCAATACTATCCGGCTGGTGAAATTCGATTTTGGCCAAAAACAGGTTAACGTTCTATCTCTTCCTCCTGAGATTTGGGTTGAGGTTCCTGTCTTGCAGTCCCAGGGAATCAATCGGACACAACTTACCCTGGTATATTATGAAAGCAAGCGCCGCGCGGCGGGCAGCGATCGTGACAAAATGGCGATCGCTGTTGGCAGCTTGGCTCGCACTGTATATGATAACTTTGGTTTTTATCCTGATCATTATCTTGTCGTCAAGCAGAATTATCTTGCCGATATGATCGACGTGGTTGGAGGCGTCGATATAACCTTGCCGGTTGCTGTGGATGGACGTTCGCAGGGTCGAAGGAACTATCCGGCAGGCCCGCAACACCTGAACGGAGACCAGGTGTTGGACCTGGTGCTCATTCTACAATCTGATGATAAATCCTCGAGTGAGTGGAATCGATACAAATTACCCACCCTGGTTCTCCAAGCCGTAAACCAGGCGGTGGATTTACCTAAAAATAGTTTTAAGATTCCTTCGCTGATGGATGTTTTCAGCAAAGCCGTCTTGACGGACCTTAGTATGAGAAATATCCTCGATCTGACCTGCTTGGTGAATAATTCTGATATCCTTATCCGGTTAAATTCAGTCGGACCAGGGATGACCAACACGGGGAGTAATCAAGAATTACTCCCCCGGATAGACCTTCTTTCGACGTTCATCCGTGAAAACGTCGGAAAGTAAGGTGACCATCGATGTCCGCTCATTTTAGATAATCATAAAGAACAACCCGCTCAACTGACCTATGCTTCTGGCACTCTTGTATTTTTTACTTATTACTGCCGCGGAAGTACTCACCATTAGTGTAAGACCACAATGGGGCGTGCTGTTGCATTCCTGCTTATTAATCGCTCTCACCATTCAGGGTGCGACGGCCACGAAAGTCAAGAAACGGCGATTTCTGCTTGTCATGGCACTCGTCCCTTTAATTCGCATCCTGAGTACAGCTTTGCCACTGGCAGGCCGGCCCCTCCTCGATTGGCATGTCTCGATCGGGGGGTTATTATTCGTGGCGATCTATTTTACGACTCGCGCAGTGCAGTTGGACGCCAGGCGGATCGGGCTACATTTGAAAAATTGGCCGCTGCAAGTCGGCTTGGGCATTCTAGGTATTCCTCTCGGCTATTTTGAATACCTGATCTTGCGTCCCATGCCGTTGATAAATTCATGGAACTTGGTCTCCTTCCTGGATGCCTCATTTGTCTTGATCGTTTTCACCGGGATACTAGAGGAAGTAATATTCCGCGGTTTGATGCAGGAAGTCACTATTGAAATGATGGGTTTTTTGGGCATCTTTTTCAGTGCAGCAGTCTTTACTGTATTGCATGTCGGATATAAATCAACGAGCGACCTTTTCTTCGTATTCGGTGTTGCGCTTATTTTTGGATTGGTCGTCGCACGCAGTCATTCCATACTGGGAGTATCTCTGGCACATGGTTTAATTAACATTTTCCTCTACCTGATATTCCCTTTAGCCGCCCTCGGTGTCATCAGCATACCGGGATTCTCTAACCGTCCGACAGACGGATCTGCGCAGCCGGTCCCGATCTCGGCTCAACCGACAGAAGAAGGCTCCTCAACCATGCGATTGACCCCCTCCCCGATCGCGATCACGCCAGGCTCTGCCGCGACGCCGATTGTCAGTACTCCCCAACCGCCCGATCCTATCTCCACGCCTACGTCCATGGAACTGAGTGGGACTGCGATCGTCACGCGTTCGGTTATTTTTTCTGCATTCACATTTGACAGTGGGAATGGATCTACATCTTCGATCGAAACCTCGGACGGCATCTGTTATACTCCCCCCTCCCGCTGTGGATGAAAGAATATGATCGCTGGTCGGGTTAATGATTATGGCCGGTCTACTTGACCGGCCATATGTTTTTACCAGAGGGTTTGAACCACTTTCAAGATTAAAAGCACTAGGAATAATACCAGCAGGGGGAAGAGGCCGATATTGACTGCCTGCCCGACGCGCCTGCTCAGCTTGTCCGCAACGTTGACGGTCATATCCTTGGTAACCAGCAGGGTAGCCAGGGCGACAATGCCGATCATTGCCAGTGTGCCTCCCAGGGCATACAGATTGACGATCGCAACAGTTGACGTGGTTACGATTGTGGTGATCATATCAAATACATCATATCTTAATTTATGCGGTTTATTGGTTTACAGGAGCCTAACAAATACCGATTAAGCAGCCCCACCATTTGCAGTTATTCCCTCGGCCAGGCCTCGGCTAAGCGCCGGTAGGTTTCTTCGAGCGCTTCCGGCAGGACGCGCGTCTCGGCCACCGTGGACATGAAATTGGCATCCCCGGCCCAGCGCGGGACGACATGCAGGTGGACATGACCGGCAACGCCCGCGCCGGCCACCTCGCCGATGTTGGCACCCAAGTTGAACGCTTCGGGTTGGTACACCTTGCGTAGTACGCGGATGCACTGTGTTGCCAGTTCCATCATTTCGGCGCGCTCGCCCGGCTCCAGGTCTTCGAGTGACGCACGGTGAGCGTTGGCCACCACCAGGGTGTGCCCACTGGTGTAGGGAAAGCGGTTGAGGATGACGAAGGCATATTGACCGCGCCAGATGACCAGGGATTCAGGCCCGTCGGGTTGCTTTTGCACGCTGCAAAATACACACTCGTGGTCGTGGGTTTGCACGTATTTCATTCGCCAGGGTGCCCAAAGACGTTTCATGGCTTGTTCGCGGGGGAATGGATTCCGTGTTTATTGTAGCAAAAAAAAAGACTGGAAAATAGCGTTCCCTCGATTGTAATGAAACTCTAATGTCCTTCCTGATCGCCGCCATCTCCTCGCCTCAACACCGTTGACAGCCTTCTGGAACGCGAGTATTCTGTGCGTATGGAACAGATGGCTCTCTTTGATGCATCCCCTCGTTGGACCGTCACCGATCTGACGCACCATCTGCGCCAGCTGCTCGAGTTGGATGCGGACCTGCAGGGCATCTGGGTCCAGGGGGAGGTGTCCAACTTGTCGCGGCCCTCTTCGGGCCATGTTTATTTCACTTTAAAGGATTCAGGTGCCTCCCTGCGTTGCGTCATGTGGAAAAGCGACGCGTCCCGATTGCGCTTTGCCCCCGAGGACGGCATGGCCGTCGAAGCCCATGGCAGCCTCGGTATCTACGAAGCCGGCGGGCAGTATCAGCTCTACGCCGACACCCTCCGACCGCTTGGGGAAGGCGCGCTTTATCAGGAATTCCTGCGCCTCAAGGCCTTGCTGGAAGCCGAGGGCCTGTTTGAATCCTCCCGCAAACGCCCCATCCCTGAACGACCGCGCCGCATCGGGATCGTGACATCGCCGACCGGTGCGGCTTTGCGCGACATGCTCAACACGCTGCGCCGCCGCTACCCGCTGGCCGAGATCGTCCTGGCCGCCTCGCCGGTCCAGGGCGATGAGGCCCCCGCAGCGCTGGTCGAGGCGCTGCAGACCCTGAACCGGGTCGCCGCGCCCGACGTCATCCTGCTCGCCCGCGGCGGCGGCTCGATCGAAGACCTGTGGGCTTTCAACGACGCCCGCCTGGTACGTGCCGTGGTCGCCTCGACGGCACCGATCATCACCGGTGTAGGCCATGAGACGGATTTCACCCTGGCTGATTTCGCTGCCGACCTGCGCGCCCCGACGCCGACCGCCGCTGCCGAGCTGGCGACCCCGGTCACCCTGCTCGATTTGAAAGCGAAACTGAATGAGACAGCAAGCCTGCTTGGAAATTCACTGGTTGTGCTGCTGGAGATGCGCCGGGTGGCCGTCGATGAGAGGGGTTCCGGTTTGCGTTTCTTCTCGCCGCTCAGGCGGGTTCAGGGCGAGCGCCAGCGCCTGGATGAGTGGAGCCGCCGGGGTAATGCCTCCCAGGTTCACCGTCTCGACCTCGCCACTGCCCGGTTGAAGGGGTTGGAGAACCGTCTGCTGGCGCTCAGTCCTGCCGCCGTGCTCGGGCGCGGTTATGCCATCCTGACCCGGACGGCGGACGGTAAAATGATCAGCCGCCGCGCCCAGGTCCAGGTCGGCGACGCGCTGCGTGTCCAAGTTCAGGATGGCGACTTCGAAAGTCTCGTAACAGCCAAGCCCCAGGTGAATTAACTATGCCGAAAAGCGAACCCAAAGCCGTCGAAAAATTGACCTATGAGGAGGCCTTCAGCGAGCTCGAGGCCATCGTGACGGCGCTCGAGTCAGGTGACCGGCCTCTGGAAGAGTTGATGACCCTCTTCGAGCGTGGGCAGGCGCTGGTCAAGCGCTGTGCCGGATTGCTCGATCAGGCTGAGCTCAAATTGAAACAGCTGTCAGGGGATGGCTTGACGGATTTCACAGAAAACGCATGAACCTGCAGCCGCTCCTGAACAACCACGTCTTGTGGACAACCCTGGCAGCCTGGTTGGTGGCACAAGCCCTCAAGCTTCCCCTTGCCTACCTGCGCACCCGCCGCTGGAATTGGGCGTTGCTGGTCAGCGCCGGAGGCATGCCGAGCTCGCATTCTGCGCTGGTGACCGCCACGGCGCACTCCGTCGGATTGTATGCCGGCTTCGGCAGCCCGATCTTTGCTCTGGCAGTATCCATGGCCATGGTCGTCGTCTATGATGCCACCGGTATCCGCAGGCAGGCAGGCATGCAGGCCCAGAAGATCAACATTCTGGTGGATGAGCTCCTGAAGGGGCATCCGGTATCCGATAAACAACTGCGGGAGGTGTTGGGACACACTCCCCTGGAAGCCCTGGGAGGAGTCCTGCTCGGGCTGGCGATTTCGCAATTCTTGTGGTTTTTCTGGCGCTGAATGATAGGAGGAGCACATGGAAATAGACGACCTGCATACCATCCTGGCGGGGGCTGGCAAGAACCTGGACGCGTACCTGGTAAAAAGCTTGCTCATCGTCAGCCCGAATCTGGTCTATGTTTATGATCTGACCGAGAAACGTTATGTGTTCATCTCCGGTGAAGCCCCTTTCATCCTCGGCTCCTCCGCAGATGAAATCCTGGCCATGAAAGAGGCGGTCAATACCCGTCTGGTGCATCCGGAGGATCTGCCGAATTTGGATGACCACTATCGTCAATGTGCCGAGGCTTCCGATGGGGACCTGATTGAAGTCGAATACCGGATTAAGCACGTCTATGGCGATTGGCATTGGCTTTCGGTCCGGGATACGCCCCTGGTCCTGGTTAAACGCGAGAAGCCGCGCTACGTGCTGGGGGTCGCAGAAGACATCAGCGAACGCAGGGCAGCACAGGAGAAGGTCTGGTATGTCAGCACCCACGACCAACTGACCGGGATTTTTAACCGGGCATATTTTGAAGCCGAGATCGAGCGCATGGAAAAAAGCCGACGCTATCCCATCAGCATCCTTTACGTGGATGTTGACGCGCTGAGATCGGTCAATAACCAGCACGGGCAGCCTGCCGGGGACGAGCTGCTGCGCGGGACCGCGCAGGTGCTGCTCGGTGCGTTCCGCGCGGAAGACGTGGTGGCGCGCCTGGGCGGAGACGAATTTGCTGTCATTCTGCCGAATACCGGCACTGTTTCAACCGATGCCATCCTGGCCAGGGTCAAGACGCACTTGAACAATCACAACCAGTCCCATCGCAATATCCCTTTGAGCCTGGCACTGGGGATCGCAACAGTGGAGTACGGCCAATCCCTGCGGGAAGCCTTCAAGGATGCGGAGAGGAAAATGTACGACGCCAAGGAATTGCAGGAAAAGTAATCCGACCGCTTGATCGGCTGCTCCGACTACAATCATATTGAAATGTTCCTCGGGGGTTTTTCGAAATATACTTCGAGTATTCCACTCCCCGTGGAGTTGAATCCAGTTTTCCGTGGAGGAAGTCATGAACGGGCTTGTGCAGTTGATCGTCGAGAAGACGGGCATTTCACAAATCATGGCGATGACGGTGGTCAACATAGTGGTCGACTATTTGAACAAGTCACTGCCCGCTCCACTCGGCAATCAGATTGTAGCCGCTTTGAACCACGAAGCCAGATTTCCGATGAATGAAAACCGAAGAGGGGACCGATCCCACAGGCTGTAGTGTCCTCTCTTGAAAGTGGAGAACGGTATTAAATGCCTAAGCCCTCGCATGTGCGGGGGCTTTTGGGGGAGAATCCATGACCGGGCTCACTCTTTAACCAGGCGTCTTTGCAGCGCCTGGAAAATGCTCCGGATCTCAGAAACGCGCAGGATCGCCAGAACCAGTCCATAGGTGAGCCCGCCGATGGCGACGCCACCCAGGGTGGTCAGGGCAGCGGAATGCGAGCCCACCGCCGGCAGCCACAGCAGTAAGACGGCGCCCATCCCCAGGCTTCCCAGGATCGCGGCCCCCGCGCCCCGGGTCAACTCCTCACCCTTAATACCGTTCAGTCGCTTGCGCAGCAGAATGAATAACGTGGTGGTTTCGATCGCCTGCGCCACGGAGGTGGCCAGAGCCAACCCGCCGTGCGGCATCCATCCGATCCTGGTGAACCAGGCTGAGAAGGCCAGGCTGAAAATGATGTTCAGCCCCATCGCCCCGGCGGCGACCAGCACGGGCGTCCGGGTATCGTGCATCGCAAAAAAGGCGCGCGTCAGGATTTCCAAAACAGCATGGAAGACCAGCCCAGTCACGTACCAGAGCAATGCCCAGGCCACCTGCTCGGTGGAAAGCGTGTTGAAGTTCCCCCGCTGGAAGAGGAAGGTGATCAAGGGCTGGCGCAAGATGATCAGCCCCACGGTGGCCGGGATGGAGAGCAGCAGCACCCCGCGCAGCGTCGCCGTAAGCGATTGCCGCATGTCACCGATCTCGCCACGGGCGTATTGCGCAGAAAAGGTGGGCAGGGAGGCCGTCCCGATCGAGGAGCCGATCACGACCAGCGGCACGGTCATGATCGGGAAGGCATAGTTGATCGCCGCCAGGGATCCGGTTGGCTGGCCGCTGGCGATAATGGTGTTGACCAGATTGCTGACCTGTAAAACGGCAACGCTGAACAGACGCGGCCCCATGAGCAGTGCGACTTCTCTGACGGCCGGGTCTTTGAGCCCCAACGTCGGCGTGTAATGCCGGTCGGGCAAGCGGAACAGGTCGGGGAGCTGGATGCAAAGGTGCAGGATGGACCCCAGCACGGCCCCCCAGGCCAGCCCGAAAATGCCCATGGAAGGGACGAAGAAGAGCAATCCGAAGATCATCCCGAACCAGTACATCGACGAAGCGAGCGATGGCAGCAGGAAGCGCTGGTGGGCGTTCAAGATGCCCATCAGCAGGCCGCTGACCCCGAAGACGGTCGCCGTGATCAGCAGGATCCTCATCAGCTCCACGGTCAGGGACTGTTGTTCGGGTGAGAAGTGCGGCACCAGGATTGTTCGCACAATCTGGGGAGCGAAGACGGCGGAGAGCAGGCTGAGCGCCAGCAGGATCAGGGTTACCAGGTTGGTGATGGCTGAAGCCAGGCGCCAAGCGGAAGGGCGCTCATTCTTTGTGAGCAGGGTGGTGAAGGTCGGTACGAAAGCCGAGGCCAACGCACCCCCTGCGACCAGGGTGAAGATGATCGTCGGGTAAGCGTTGGCGGCGCTGAAGGCGTCGATGGCTTTCCCGGTGCCGAAGGCGCGCGTCACCAGGATTTGGCGCACCAGACCGGCGACCTGACTGAGGGCGAAGGCAAACATCACCGTCCCGGCGGCGCGGGCGATCTGGCGGGTGGCTGGCTGTGCGATTTCACTCACGAGCGGGGATTATACACTACCGCTGGTTTGTCCTATGGTGATTTGAATTGAAGCCTCCCCCAGAATTTCCCCGGTAATATGATTGCGCGGGAGCCGGTTTAATCCACCTTCCGCTTTTGCCAGAGACGTGACCAATGCCGTCCCTCGCCAATTACAGCCAGGATCATCACCAGCAGAGTGACACAGCTGACAGCCAGCCCGAGTTTGGCTGACCAGGGATCATATCTGAATCGGATCACGTGTTGGCCGCTGTTCAGAGAGACTGCGAGGAAACTGCTGACCGATTCCAGCTTGCCCGGGGCGCCATCGACGGCAACCTTCCAGTCCGGGAACCAGGATTCCGTCACGATCAGCACTTCGGGCGCCGCGAGATCGACCTGCACGGAGATCTGGTTTGGCCATTGACGCGAGACCGCGACGACATTTTGGACCTGCGCGGGCGAAGATACTGGCTGCTTGTCATATAAACTGGACTTGTCCACAGTAAATGCATAGGGCAGCGCGTCTGGATCCTGCCAGATCCTGAGGTTGCCGATCTTTTGTACCAGGATCGGATTCTTTATATCGGTGGGCTCAACTTCCCAAACCACCCAATATTTCGGTATGACCTTGATCGCGTTCGGGTCGCCAAGAACGACCGGTGCTCCCGCCGGCTTCCATCCATCCCAAAGGTTGTTCCCACGAATTCTATCCTGGAAGATGTGATCAACCTGTTCAATCAACATGGTATTGGTAAACTCGACCAGAGGGGTCTGATCCGTGTTCATTACCTGCAGAAAATTTCCTTCGGACTGAGTTTCGCTTGTGCTCCCCCAAGCGGTGAACTGCTTATTTTGAAGGTATAAAAAATATACATGGCTGATCAGAATAATCATTACACACAGGTTGATCATCCAGCTCGTCCGGACCTCGAACACAGGCCGATTATTTATGGAGAAGTTGAGTAATTCCCTTCTCTTTTCGTCTGCATCTTTCCAGAATCTGTCGATTCCAAATGCAGCCAGGAGGATCAGGAATAATGCTCCGGCGCCGAGCGCCCTGCCGGGAAATCGGAACTGATTCAGAATGGGCAGCCAGTGATATAAGTATTTGAAGAATGTGAATTGAATCCCTGCCCACGCCAGCAGGATCAAAAATGCCAATGCCAGCCCGACAATTTCTCCCCGCTTCTTGCCTCTCTCATATGCAGGGATGATCCATAAGAGACACACGAACGGCAGGAATCCGATATATCGATAGCTTTCTTGCAGAAAAGGCATCTTACCAAATAAAGCGCTATTGTAATAAGCCGGATCATCGAGGTAGTAATTCAATAGACTATTGACGGGTTTTTGCGAGCCGATAAAATTCGTCTCGGGTATATTATATCCACCCGTATTCAAAATATACTTTCGTGCACTGAGCAGAGGAATGAGCGTAATCGATATAAAGCCCAGAGTCAAAACCCCGACGACCAGGAGGCGCAATATAGCTTTCGTCCTGCTCGATGGGTCATTGAACAGAATAAAAGCAACAACGATAGCCAAAACAGCCGCCAAACTATAGACCTGATAATAAAGATTCCCCGTCAGGAAAAATAAGCCTTGAATGATCGCGGTGACAACTATACTGGTAACGCTCTTGCTTTTAATCACCCAAAAGACGCTGAACGTCGCCCAGGGAAGCCAGCCAAGGCTGAAAGCCAACTGTGGTTGTCCGGCGGTAAAGTGGCTGACGATTCCACCTGACAAGGCAAATGTATAACCGGCCCACAAACGGGCGGGAGCGTTCAGCCCGAGGAATTTTGCGAGCGTCCAGGTTCCCAGCGCGGCAAGGACAAAATTGATCAGGTAGGCAATTTTGACCCCATTGGTAATTCCCAGCAAAAGGAAAGGCAGTGAATAAAAAGGATTGAAAGCAAACAAGAACGGGTCAGCCAGCCATGGACGCCCGGTTTCATAAATGGGATTCCACAAGGGGAATTCCGCTTTTCCGTGGAGCCATTCGATCAAAAGATTGAGCGTTGAAATGTGCGGTTGGAGCTCCAACCCAGGGGCTAAATATGCCGAATCTAAATTTAATAGAGGTGATGAATAGAGGAGTACGCCAGACACCAATATCACCAGTTCAAGGAAAAGCAGGAGCCATTGATACTTTTTTATGAAATTGATTATGCGGGCGAGTGTTTCTTTTATCGACATGACCGTATCCCATTAATGAGCAAATCAACATGCGTATTCATCGCTTGTTTCCAACATCCACCTGGCTGCTTCTCCCGTTGCAGCCGCGCCCTCTCCGAGGCTTTTAATCGGCAGCGCTTAATTGACAGGCTCAGAGGAGCGAATTGCACATCGGGTCGGGGAGAAGTCTCGCCAAAGAGCGGTATTGCATCATTATCTATCAATTTGAATCCAATGGCAATGCCTCTGACATGCCGGCGAAGAACACCTCTTTCATCGCGGCGGCCTGACGATGCCCGGAAAGAGATGCCGAGCCTCCCACCTCCTGAGGCAGAACAATTGTGCTATAATACCCCACCAGAGAGGCAGGGAAATAATATGTACCCCAAAAAATCTGTGTATGGCTATTGTTTGGGTTCATGCCTCTTGATCTGCCTGCTGCTCGCTTCATGCAGTCCGGCCTTCACACCCCTCCCGACCCTGATCACATCAACCTCACCAGCGGTCTCTACCGGCGACTGGCTGCAGGTCTATTTCACCGAGCCGGAGAGTCCGCGCGCCAAAGACTACACCGGCGGTCCGGATGAAGCATTGGCCGCGGCAATCGACCGGGCACGCCTTTCCGTGGACGTGGCTGCCTACAGCCTGAACCTGTGGAGCGTTCGGAATGCGCTGCTCCGGGCCCACCGCCGAGGGGTGACTGTGCGCATGGTCATGGAGAGCGACAACATGGACGACACCGAGGTCCAGGATTTGGTGGATGCAGCCATCCCCGTTCTTGGGGACCGGCGCGAGGGGTTGATGCACGACAAGTTCGTCGTCATCGACCGCTCCGAGGTCTGGACCGGTTCGATGAATTTCACCGTCAGCGGCGCTTACAAGGATAACAACAACCTGATCTGCATCCGCTCGACGCAAGTCGCCCAGGATTATACGCGGCGCTTCGAGGATATGTTCGTCCGGGACCGGTTTGGACCGGATGCCGAGGCTGACACGCCTTTTCCACAACTGACCATCGGCGTGACACCCATCGAGGTTTATTTTTCACCCGCCGACGGCGTGGCGCAGCATATCCTCGATCTTATCCAGGCAGCTCAGACGAGCATTTTTTTCCTGGCTTTCACATTCACATCCAATCCAATCGGTGAGGCGATCCGGGAGCGGGCTCTGGCCGGGGTCGACGTGGCGGGGGTCATGGACGATGGTCAGATCAACTCGGCGCCCGGCAGTGAGTACGATCCCTTCCTGCAGGTCGGTCTGGATGTCCGTCGGAGCGGGAACCTTCACGGGCTGATGCACCATAAAGTCATCCTTGTTGATGAAAAGATCGTCATCACCGGCTCGTATAACTTCACCGCAAGCGCCGAGACAATCAACGACGAGAACGCGGTGATCATTTTCAGCCCCGAGGTCGCGGCGAAGTATCTGGAGGAATTTCACGGGGTTTACAACCAGGCTCAACCTTAGCCGATGATAGCCATGTATATCTCAAATACAACAGCATGGGAGAACCAGATCCCCGTGCTGTTTTTTTGCGTAACTTTCACGCGGTAAATACGACAGATAGATTGGTATATGGAGGTAGTGATGAGTAAAGTCTTTCGTTTGGCGGCGGGGATAATAGTGATTAGGTGACCAATGGGTCATCTCTATCCAAGGATGGAGGTGACCCCCGGATGATATACTTCATATGCAAAGGTATGCCCTCTCTCAAGCATTACCCGCAATAAGTATATCCATGATTGATTCCCTTTCCGAACTGGGCCGCTTGCGGAGTCTCAATTCGCAGGCGGTCAGCAGTATCTATGACCGTTATTTTCCCGAGGTGTTTCGTTATGCTCGTTATCGCCTGGGAGATGAATTGCTGGCGGAAGATATAGCCAGCGAAGTTTTCGTCCGCCTGCTCGAGGCAGTGAAGGCAAAGCGCGGTCCGCATAGCAACCTGCGCGGTTGGTTGATCGGTACTGCCCATCATATGGTCACCGACCACATCCGAGGGCGCTACCGGCACCCCGTCGAGGCGATTTCGGATTCGCTGCCCGGCGACGGCCTCGAACCCGGTGAGCAGGCGGCGAAAGACCATGATGTCCAGGCTCTGCGGCTGGCGCTGGCGCAGCTGACCGACGACCAGCAGCATGTCCTGGCGTTGCGCTTCGGCCAGGGTTATTCCCTCGAAGAGACCGCTGGCTTGATGAACAAAAATGTAAATGCCGTCAAGGCCTTGCAGTTCCGTGCGCTGAACGCGCTCCAGAAGAAGATTGGAAGGGCAGAATGAACCGGCAGCTGTTGGATGCATTGGAAGCTTGCCTGCAAGCCATGGAAAAAGGCGAAAGCATGGAATCCGCTTTGAAGCGTTTTCCACGGTTTGCTTCCGATTTGCGCCCGCTGCTCGAAGCGGCATGGGCGGCGCGGACCCTGCGCCAGTCAGAGATTCCCGTCCGGGTCGCCGCCCGCGGCCGTTCGCGGCTGCTCGCGACGGCGGCAGCCCTGCGCGCTGGAAAAGCTGCCAGCCCCCACCTGAAGCCATCCTGGCGTTATGCGCTGACGGTCCTGGCGGTTGTAGCCTTCCTCGTCCTGAGCGGGAATGGATTGCTGGTTGCCTCGGCGCGTTCCCTTCCCGGCGACATGCTTTACCCGGTGAAACGCTCAATGGAGACGACCCAGTTGAACCTTGTCGCCAATCCAGGCCAAAAGCAGGCTCTCCAGCAGCAGTTCAGCCAGCGTCGCGTCGAGGAGACCAAATCCTTGATCACCATCAAGCGCGTCATCCTGGTCGATTTTGATGGCATGGTGTCAGATCAGACACAAGACGGTTGGGTGGTCTCGGGCATCCCGGTCGTAGTGAATGCGCAAACCCAGGTGATTGGACAGATCATCATTGGTCAGGAGACCGAGGTGTCTGGGATGACGCAGTCGAACGGTTGGGTGCTGGCATCAAGGATGAAGGCGGATGAAAGCGGAGGTGAGAATGAGCCCGGGTCGGGGAAGAGCAGTTCTCCAACCGAAGCCGTGAATCAGGGGGAAGACTCGGGATCGACCCCGGAGGGGACCGGGACCCCTGCAACTGGGGATTGGCAGGAGCAGCATACCCGGCCGCCCGAGCCAACGGATGGACATCCGCAGGATTCGACCGAAGTCTCCTCCCTCGGACCGACCGAGGGTCATGACTATCACCAATCCGTCACCCCCACGCCGGAACCGACCGATGTGCATGGATCCGAATGGTGGAGCCAACAGACCCCGCAGCCAACGTGGGAGCATAGCAAGGAACACTGACGCTTGTACCGGCGGCCGTAAGGCCGCCCTTTTTTTGGAATTGCTTTTTTGGGCAAATTGGGGTAAATTTTACGCAGTCAAGAATCCGTATCCTCTCCAGGAGGCCTCCTATGACCGATCAATTCTATCTTGGCAAGCTCTTCGATGTTGCGCAAGGTAAGAGTACTGACCAGCTTCTATACTACGACCCGGCGGACCTGACCACGCACGCGGTGGTCACCGGCATGACCGGCTCGGGCAAGACCGGCCTTTGCATCGCCATGATGGAGGAGGCCGCCCTGCAAGGCGTGCCGGCGCATGCTGATCGACCCCAAAGGCGACCTGACCAACCTGCTGCTGCACTTTCCCGACCTGACACCGCAGGATTTCCAGCCCTGGCTGGATCCCGAAATGGCCCGCCGCGCCGGCAAGTCCGTCGAGCAGGCGGCCGCGGAAGCCGCCAAGGCCTGGAAGGACGGCCTGGCCGGCTGGGGCATCCACCGCGAGCGCCTGTTGGCGCTCAAGAATGCCGCCCAATTTGCCGTCTACACTCCCGGTTCGGACTCCGGCATCCCCGTCAGTGTGTTGTCGTCGCTTGCCGCGCCCGGCCTGGATTGGGCGACCAATCGCGAGATCCTGACCGAGCGCATTGCCAGCACGGTGACGGCCATCCTGGGCCTGGTCGGTTTCGAGGATAGTCGACCCGCTGCGCTCACGTGAGCATATCCTGCTTTCCAATATCTTCCAGACCGCCTGGAGTCAGAATCGCTCGCTCGACCTGACCGAGCTCATCCTGCAGATCCAGACCCCGCCCTTCGACAAGCTGGGCGCCTTCCCGGTGGATACTTTCTTCCCGTCGAAGGACCGCATGGACCTGGCGCTGCAGGTCAACAACATCCTGGCTGCGCCTTCGTTCGACCTGTGGCGCACCGGCCAGCCGCTGGACATCGCCGCCCTGCTGTTCGCCCCCGACGGCCGCCCGCGCCATTGCGGTTTTCTACCTGGCACATCTCGCCGATGCCGAGCGCATGTTCTTTGTCACCCTGCTGCTGACTGCGGTGGAGACCTGGATGCGTACCCAACCCGGGTCTGCCTCCCTGCGCGCCCTGCTCTACATGGACGAGATCTTCGGCTACCTGCCGCCGAGCCATAACCCGCCCTCCAAGGAGCCGCTGCTGCGCATGCTCAAGCAGGCGCGCGCTTTCGGTGTGGGTCTGGTGCTGGCCACCCAGAACCCGGTTGACGTGGACTACAAAGCTCTTTCCAATGCCGGCACCTGGCTGATCGGCAAGCTGCAGACCGATCAGGACAAGCAGCGCCTGCTCGACGGTCTGGAGAGCGCCGCCTCCGGGGCGCTCGACCGGGGTGCGTTCGACAAGCTGATCTCGAGCCTGGGCAAGCGCGTCTTCATCATGCACAACGTGCATGCGCCCAAACCCGTCCTGTTCCAGACGCGCTGGACGATGAACTTCCTCGCCGGCCCGCTGACGCGCGCCCAGATCCCGGCGTTGAACAAGCTGGTCGGGGCGGAGGCCCCTGTCGAGGCGGCCCCGCCCGAGGTTCCGACGACAACGGCTGCACAAGCCGAACGGGCTGCTGTCGCTCCTGTGCCTGTCCCGCCGGCAGCAGCCGTCAGCTCTCCGGCGCCGGCTGCCGGCCGGCCTATCGAAGCCGGCAGCCAAACCCGCCCGTCGGTGCCGGCTGGCATCCCGGAGTATTTCCTGCCCGCCAACCTCTCGGTCCCGCGTGCGATCGCCGCGGCTGGCAAGTCGCTGCCGGAGGAGGCCATGATGACCGGCATCCTATACCGGCCTGTTCTGCTGGCGTCAGCCCAGGTGCGTTATCTCGACCGCAGGTATAGTCTGGACATGCAGCAGGTCCGGTCCGCCCTGGTGCTGACCCCCGACCGGCGCGGCGTCATCCGCTGGGATGATTTCGTCGCCCCGCTCCCGGACGAAAAGACCATGGATCCCGGCCCGGCTCCGCAGGCGCGCTTCACCGCCTTGGATCAGCCGCTCGCGGACGGGAAGTTGATGACTGCCCTGCAAAAGGATTTTGCCGACTGGGTCTACCGTACGGGAAAGGTGAGTGTGCGCGCCAACCAGGCCCTGGGTGTGTTTGCCACCCCGGAGGTCTCGCAGGCTGATTTCATGAAAGCCTGCTCCGAGGCAGCCCGCGAGTCGCGGGATGCCGAGCTGTCTAAAACTACGGCCGCGCTGGACAAGAAGATCGCCGCGTTGAATGAGAAAATCGCCCGCGAGACGCGCGAGCTGCAGCAGGACCAGACCGACCTGGACGAGCGCAAGAAGGAGGAGCTGGTCAGCGGCGCGGAGACCGTCATCAGCCTGCTGGGGGGCAGGCGCGGCCGCCGCATCTCCACCGCGATCGGCAAGCATCGCATGACCGAGCAGGCCAAGGCTGACGTGAGTGAGTCCGTAGCGGTGATCGAGGAATATAAGCAGCAGCTGGTGCAGCTCGAGCAGTCGCGCCAGCAGGCCCTGGACGAGGCGGGCAAGAAATGGGGTGACACGGTGAATGCGATCACCGAGATCCCCGTTACGCCCAAGAAGACGGACATCTACGTCGACATGTTCGGCGTGGCCTGGATGCCGTTCTACCAGATCAAGTCGGGCGAGCAGGCCAGCGAGGTCCCGGCTTTCGGAATGGGAAAATAGGGCTGGAGGTCGCCCCGGCATCCTGAACTTTCTGACATGAATATCTTTTGGTTGAGTCTTTCGTTTTTCCTCTGGGGCGTGGTCCATTCCCTGCTTGCTTCGATGCCGGCCAAGGCGCTCGCCCGGCGATTGTTCGGGCAGGGTGCGGAGCGGCTCTACCGCCTGGGGTACAATCTCTTCGCCGGAGCGAGCCTCCTGCCCACGGCCTGGCTCCTGCTCGTCCTGCCTGACCGGAACCTGTACACGGTCCTACCTCCCTGGGCGGTCCTGCTGCTGATCGGGCAGCTCCTGGCGCTCCTGGCCCTGGCGATCGGTGTGCTGCAGACCGGCCTCCTGGCTTTCCTCGGCTTGAGCCAGCTGTGGTCGACGCAATCCGGCGGGACGGAATTGGTGACCCGCGGCCTGTATCGTTTCGTGCGGCATCCGTTGTACACTGCCGGGTTGGCCTTCATCTGGCTATCCACCCGCATGACGGTCAACCGGCTGACGCTGACCGTTGCAGCTACGCTGTACATCCTGTTGGGTGCAACCTTCGAAGAGCGCAAGCTGCGCCGCGAGTACGGGGAGGCGTACGTGCGTTACGCGGCCGTCACGCCCATGCTGATCCCGTTTACGAAGTGGAACAAAGTGCTGCCGTGAGCGTCTTATCAGTGGAAATCTCCAGCGGTGTATAATTCCACCCATGTCATTCGTTAGAGTCCCCGAACCCCAGCGTTCCCCCATTCCTTTACAAATCCTGGCTGTCCTGGTCGGCAGCCTGGTATTGTTCTTTCTCGCCACAGGCGCCGTTACCATTGGATTCCAGCTTGCCTACACCGACCGGGTCTTCCCAGGCGTATCCGTCGCCGGCGTGGACCTTTCCAATCTGACAGCCCGGGAGGCCTCGCTCGCCCTCAACCAGCATTTGAATTATCCATCGACTGGGAAGATCGTCTTCAGCGAAGGCGACCGGGTATGGGTGGCGGCGCCGCTCGAGTTGGGCATGGTGATCGACACCGGCGCCAGCGTCCAACGGGCGTTGGACGTCGGACGTGCAGGAGGGCAGTTCGGCAGGCTGGCCGGGCAGGTTCACGCCAAAGTCGGTGGGGTCAACATTCCTCCGGTGGTCCTCCTGGACAAGCGCGTGGCCTACATTTTCCTTCAAAAACTCGCCGTCCAGATCGATCAACCGGCCGTCGAGGCTGACCTGCGCCTGCAGGGGACCCAGGTGATCTACGCTCCCGGCCGGATCGGCCGCCGGCTCAACGTGGACAAGACCATGAACGCCTTGGTGGCGCAGCTGCAGTCGTTCAAGGACGGGCAGGTGCCGCTCGTGGTTGAAGAACAGCCGCCGTTCATCCTTGACGCCGCTGCGCTCGCCGATACCCTGCGCCAGGTCCTGAGCGCCCCGGTGACCCTCTCCATCCCAAATGCGCAGGCTGGCGATCCCGGTCCCTGGGCGATCGACCCGCCGCAGCTGGCGGGCATGCTCTCGATCCAAAAAGTGCTCGGCGGGTCGCAGTGGCAATACCAGCTGCTCGTCGATACCCAGCCTATTCAACAATATCTGGACCAGATCGCGGCGCAGGTGAATCGCAGCCCCAAGAATGCGCGCTTCACTTTCAACGATACCACGCGCCAGCTGGACTTGATCCAGCCCTCGGTCGCCGGGCGCATCCTGGACGAGGCCGCGACCGGGAAGGGCATCCAGGATGGGCTGCTGCGAGGTGAGCATGACATTCCCCTCAGCCTCACCCTCGCGCCACCCCAGGTGGGAGACGGCGCCACGGCAGCCTCCCTGGGGATCACCGAACTGGTTTCGGAACAATTCAGTTTCTTCCGCGGCTCCAGCCCGGACCGCGTCCAGAATATCGTCACCGCCTCAGCCCAATTCCATGGGTTGCTCGTCCCACCGAATTCAAATTTCTCGATGGCAGACGCACTTGGGGACATCAGCCTGGACAACGGCTATGCCGAGGCCCCGATCATCTTCAACGGGCAATCCATCCAGGGGGTCGGCGGGGGCGTGTGCCAGGTCAGTACCACGCTGTTTCGAACCGCCTTCTTTGGAGGCTATCCCATCGTGGAAAGACATGCCCATGCCTATCGTGTCAGGTACTACGAGCAGGATGCCTCCGGCGGGCACGATTCCTTGCTGGCCGGCCTGGATGCCACCGTCTTCGTCCCGCTGGTGGACCTCAAGTTCAAGAACGACCGCAATGCCTGGCTTCTCATGGAAGTCTATATCAACACCGACATCTCCAGGATCGATTGGAAATTTTACTCCACCGAGGTCCGTAAAGTGGAGTTGCAGTATTCCGGTTTGCAAGACGTCGTGCCCGCGCCGGAGCCGAAGTTCGTGGAAAATACGGACTACCGCCCCGGGCAGGTCGTGCAGACCGATTATCCGGCCGACGGGGCGGATATCACGGTGAATCGCACGGTCTATCGGGACGGAACCATGCTCTTCGCCGATTTGGTCCAGACCCAATACGAACCCTGGGCAGCGGTCTGTCAGTATGGGCCCGGCACTCACCACCCGGAGATCCTTGCCCGGAATGCGGGATTGTGCCAGCCTTAGGCGTGGTAAAATAGCCCCTTGTTAGCTTCTAGACGGGAGAACCCCCATGGTCAACCAGGAATTGTTGGCGATTCTGCGCTGCCCGGTCTGCGTCCACGATAAGGGCGGCCTGCTCAAGATGGTAAAAGAGACCTGGCTGGTATGCCAGGACTGCGGGCGGAAATATCCGGTTGTGGAAGACATCCCGGTCATGCTCATCCAGGAAGGAGATAAATGGGTGCAAGTGGCGGAGAAGGATTTACCGGTGCCGCCTCCCCCGATCAAGTGACATGGCTGCAGAAGATAGGCGAACTTCCAAGGAATCCGTAAAATGAAACGTCCTACGTTAAGTCAGATCATCTGGTGGGGAGTGGGCCTTCTGGCGGGGATTGGCCTGTTCATTTTCTTGCGCGGTTTCGTTGCCTGTTGGCGGCTGACTTCCCTGCCAGGGATTCCCCCGGCGACATGTTCAACGGGCAGCAACACGGTGACTGTTCCCAACGCACAGGGCACACCTGTTCAGGAGACGCTCACCCCCACACCGGCGGTCAGCGCACCTCAGATGGCTCTGCCAGCCCCGTGGGACGGGGCCAGCCGGGTGAACATTCTGGTCATGGGCCTGGATTACCGGGATGTGGCGGATGCAGCCAATTTCACCACCCAGGGCCCGGCGCGCACCGATACCATGTTGCTGCTGACGATCGACCCGCTGACCAAAACGGCTGGAGCCGTTTCCATTCCGCGCGACCTGTGGATCAACATCCCGGGTGGTTTTGGATACAACAAGATCAACACGGCTTATCTTTACGGGGAGCTCTACAAGCTGCCCGGCGGGGGTGCCGGGCTGGCAATGAAGACGGTCTCGGAGTTCCTCGGCGTGCCGATCCAGTATTATGCCTGGATCGAGTTCTCCACCTTTATCAAGGCCATCGACCGCATCGGCGGTGTGGACGTGTGCATTCCCCAGGCGCTTACCGTCGGCTTGTATGATCAGGATGGGGTGGTCCACTTGAAACCGGGCTGCCAGACCTTGAATGGGATCGTGGCCCTGGGATACGCCCGCAACCGTTACACCGAGTTCGGGGATGTCGATCGTTCGAACCGCCAGATGCAGGTGATCATGGGCTTGCGCGATAAGATCACCTCCCCCGACAACTGGACCAAACTGGTTGCCGAGGCTCCCGGGCTTTACCAGGACCTTTCCTCAGGCATTCATACCGACCTGACTTTAACGGATGCGATCAAGCTGGCCGCGCTGGTGCGGGAGATCTCGAAAGACAATATCAAGCTGCGCGTGATCGATTACACCATGATGACCGACACCAAGGCGCCGGATGGGACGGACATTCTCCGGCCGTTTACGGACAAAGTCCGCGTCTTGCGCGATGAGGTCTTCGGCGGGGGTGTGCTCAGCCCGGCTGCAAGCGGCGATCCGGTGCAGTTGATGAAAGACGAGGCGGCCAGCGTGGTGGTGGTCAATTCGTCCGGGGTGAATGGCATAGCCGCCAAGACCTCCGATTATTTGAAATCCCAGGGCGTGAATGTCACCGGCTACGGCAACTCCGTGGATTATCCGGAGGTCATTAGCCTGCTCAATCGTTACGGCAGCCCTTTGTCAAGGACCTACATCGTCGTTCACAATGGCAAGCCGTACGTCATGAATTATGTCAAGAGTCTCATGAAATTTGAGAGCAGCGCCCAGGTTGTGGTGAACTTTGATCCCACAGCAAAAGAGGATGTCATCATCGCCGTGGGGGTTGATTGGGCGAACAAAAACCCGATGCAATAAAAGAGACCCCGGTCGCTTTCGCAGACCGGGGTCATTTTTCAGGCTGTTGGAAGACCAGGTGGATCCCGCCCCAGAATGTTTTGCCCCCTTCCGCCGGGCAGCTGGGAGCTGTCAGGCCGCTCACGGAGGCGCTGTTCGTCGCCAGCTGGAGGGTGTAGGTCTTCCCGGGGGCCATTTTATAATCCGCGTAACCGGTTCCCAGCTCGGGTTTTAGCCCGGTAAAGAAGTGATCCTCCCCATCGTTCCAGGAGATGATGATCTCCGCACCCGGCACGGGACCTCCGGCCGCGTTGCGCACCTCGACTTGCAGCAGCCCCGGGGGCAGGTTCGTCTTGCAGACTGTTTCCTGCATCAGGATCGCGAAGGGGGCGCCGGGGGTCGCCGTCGGCGTGGGGCTCGGGCGGGGAGTCAGCGAGGCGGCCGGGACCGAGGCGGGCGTCCCGGCTGGCAGGGTGGAAAGCATGGTCGTCTGAGGGAGGCTCGTTGAGGCAGGCGGGACTGCCGCAGCTCCCTTTTGCCGGATGGCCTGGGCAAGGATTGCCAGGGCCAGCGCGGAATTGGATGGATCCCCCGTCAGCAGCAAATGCTGGGCCTGGCTCGTGAGTGCCGTCACCGGGTCCGGGTCGCCCAACAGTGCGAGACGCGATTCTGCCCGTGCCAGGTCGCCGGTGTCCTGGTAAGCGGCGGCGATCAGGATGCGATACTGGTCCTTGAAATCTGCACGCAGTGCCGCCGGTGCGGTGTCCACGAATTTGACCGGGTTGAGCACCCAGGCATAGGCCAGACCGAGCCCCAAACCGAGCAGCAAGCCCGTCAGCAGGTACCAGTTGCGCTGGCGCGCCGGTTGAGTTTGCGTGCTCATTGCCCGCTCCCGCTTCCCGGCTGCCAGGTCTGCAGCGCGCTGGTCAGGTCCTGGATCATCTGCAGGTCGCCGACCGGATAGCCGGTCTGCAGGCCGAATTGCAGCACCTGGGCGGCAATTTGAGCCGGGGGATCGCTTCCCAGCATGGCCAATCGCCGGGCAGCCGCGTCCAGGTTCTGGTCTGCATGATACACCTCGGCGGTCATCAGGACGTAATCGGCGCGGTAGTCGACGCGCAGGGTGTTGGGAGAGGTGTCCGTATACTGGACCGGGCTGATGACCCATCCGTAGAGCAGGCCAGCGGCGAGCCCCACGAGAATGGCAAGCAGGAACTTGACCCAGCGCGACATAAGCTGATTCTATCCGTGAAGGTGACGGGACGCAATGGATTACGCTTCTAGGGGAATAAAAATATCCGGGCAGGCAACCCGGCGGCACCCGGAGACACCTCCTTACCGTTGCTGCCTCTCGGCCCTGGCGGGGTTCGCAGGGCTCCGCCGCGCCGGACCCACCCGGACGTGACGAGGATACCCGATGTCCAGGAGCCTGTCAACTGAACCGGTTTTTCCTTCTCACCTCCGAAATGTTGGGTTCGCGGGGATGCGCTTGGATCGTCTTCCCGGGATGACCGGCAGGCGCATCAGGGAGGTCCTGCCTCTCCCGATGGGACGTCCCCACGAAGCCGCGAGATGAGCATGGCAGAATCGTGTTAATGACGGATATTTGATCATAACTCATGATAAAATATTCAAAGAGGAGAGAAATTGGTATTTCTATGCGTAGCCCAGTAGTTCGCTAGATAAAAAGGATATCCATTTCTCGACTGGCGAGAAGACTGTCATGCAACTTGTTTTATTAGAGCGGGGACCTGCGCTCAGCAACATCCGAAAATCAGGGAGGAATGAGCAGCATCAACATGCTGCTTTTTTTATGATTCCTGACAGCCTGTCGGAAAATGACACCTGTTGAGGTTTTCTGGAAAAAATCAAGAGGATCTCGGTTGATACGAAGCTGTTACACAGTATGCACACCATGATCCTTCCGGCAACCCGAATCCTTCGTTCGAATGCGGATCAATCCATCCGGATTGCGCTGCGAATACTGCTCCTGGTGTTATTCGTCGCGGCTTGGGGCACGCCTAAAAGTGATGTTTCCGTGGTCGCCACGCTGACCATTACGCCGATTGCCTGGAACGTGGTCGGACTGGATTCCAAAAACGTTGATGTCGGGCAGAATACTTTTCTGGGTGGGGGGCGAGTGTGCAATTCCGGCGATGTCTCGGCGACGGATGTCACGACGCCATTTGCCTGCGACTTTGGATATCCCTCATAATTTTGCATGAAATGTCCCTCCTTAACAGGCTTCTCCCTCACGAAATATGGTCAACAGGTTTTGTAAATGCCGGCTCTTAAATTAATCCGCCCTCCTCGCATCTGGATGAATGTTCTGATGCTGTTGGGTACACTGACGTCTGTGCTTGGGATGTCACAGCCTGCCCAGGCGGGTGTGGTCGCCGGTTTCTCTGAGTACTTCATCCCTGGCAGCGCGGACCAGTTGCGCGCTATCTTGCTTGACAACGATAATGGCATTGCAGCGGATAACAACCTGCATATCGTAATCACGATTCCCATTGCAGTGGACGGTGTCACGGTCTATTATGACCATTGGGAAAATGGCTACGGCACCGGCGTTTTGGGGGCGGATGAGGTGTATCACGTGAACCGCGGTCAAGTGCTGACCTTTAAGTCGCCCACTGTCCTGGCAAACCCGCGCGGGACGAGCTTGACCGCCTGCCCAGGTAGCACCAATCCCAATGGGCCCACGAGCAACTGTTACGACGGACGAGACCGAATTTACGTGGCGGGTGGCTCGGTGGCGGTCGCCGAAGCCTTCTGGCCGTCCGCCACTGGCACGATTTATGCCAATGCCTGGGAGATCTACCCAGTCAAGCCGTACCAGACGCATTATTCCATCCCGGTAGGGGAGGATCTGTACGGTGCACCACGGAACTACACTGATTTCCAGAATGTGTACGTGCTCGTCCAGGCTACTCAGGATGACACGACCGTAACGATTGACAATACCAACCCGGCTCCCGGCTCTGATCTCACGACCATGTTGAACCGGGGTGAAGTGACCCAGCTATATAATATTTACGCCGGCACCACGGTCAATGCCAATCACCCAATCCAGGTTCAATTCATCGTCGGTCAGCAAAATTTAACCTATTCCAGCCGGAGCTACACCGCGGTCCCAAGTGGTCTGTGGGATAACAAGTACTACAGCCCGGTGCCGAGTTGCAGAGGTGCGGGAGGTTGCACCGTCGTCGGCGGTGGCACCGCGAATGCCAATCTTTATGCTTTCAATCCGACCAGTTACCCTTTGACCATCAACTATCAGGATTCGACCGGCAGCGGTTCCTTTAGTGTGCCAGCTGGTTCGACGCGCAGTTATTACGAGATGACCGGCCGGTATGTGCCGGAAACCTCCGGCGTATATCTGGCGGCAGCCGATGGAACGACCAATTTCTGGGCGATCGGCTCTTACGACACCGGAAGTGCCAACCGCAATTGGGGCTTTTCGCTCATCCCTGTAAAGACGCTGACGACGGAATATTATGTCGGCTGGGCCCCCGGAACGACCAACCTCTCCGCAAATGGTTCCCCGGTCTTTGTCACGCCGATCCTGAATAATACGACGATCTTCGTTGATTACCACCCGGCCGACGGCGTACCTGATGCCACATACACCCTTAACCGCCTGCAGGTGCAGAAATTACGCGACCCGACTCGAACGATAACACCGGCATGCACATCTGGGCTACTGACCCGATTGCCGTCGTCTGGGGGGAGGATGGCCAGTATTCCAGTACGGGAAATCCTTACATCGATGCCGGGTATACCATCCTGCCACTGAATGCAACCTGGATTGACGTGGTGCTCGCCTCCCAAAAGACCGCCAACCCCACCACCATCCCCGCCCAGATCGGACAGGTCGTCACCTTTACAATCGACTCGACCTGCAACGTCGGCCTTGAGCATGACGACGTGGTGGACGATCTGCCGACTGGCTGGGCTTATGTCAACAACAGTACCACGATCACACTTTCGGACGGAACAGTCATTAGCGGTGCGGCTGCAAACCCAACCATCAGTGGGCAGCGGCTGACATGGTCGGACGTGGGCAACAGCGTCGGTAAGCCGGGCATGGCGGCGGGCGGCACGCTGACGGTCCACTTCCAAGCCCAGACAACCGCAGTCCCCACGCCCGGTCCTGTGACCAACAACAGCACGACGACTGGAATCATCGGGGCCCAGGCATTCTCCAGTACCAGCACCGCCACCGTCACCATATTGCCACAGCTCGACCTGACGGTCCTGAAAACGAATGACGTCAGCGACAGCGTTATCAGCGGTAGTTCGTTCAGCTGGAACTTGCTGGTGAGTAATATCGGCACCGCCACCACGGCGACGTTCAATAACGGCAATACGATCTTGACGGATAACCTGCCGACGACCGGCGCTACCTACGGGGCTGTGACCGTGACTCCCGGGTCAACGCCTCCGGCGGGGACGGGTACGATTAGCTGCACGATCACTACCAATAACCTGAGTTGTACGGTCGCCGGTGGAGCAGGCCGAACGGTGACAATTCCACCGGGCGCATCTTTCACCGTGTCATTTCAGGTGACAACCACGGCGACAGGCTTGCTCTCCAATCCGCGCTCCGGTGGAGCCTGCTCGGTGGACCCGGGCAGCGTCGTCGCCGAAGGCAACGAGAATAACAACACCTGTTCGAACCTTGTTACTGTATTGGCACAGCCCGACCTGACGGTTGTGAAGACGAATAATACCGCTGGAAATGCATCGGTGAATACACCCTTCATCTGGACTTTGCAGGTGAACAATGCGGCCAATACGAGCGTAGCCACTTTCACCAACGGACAGACGATCCTGACCGACAATCTGCCCGCGACCGGTGCTACCTACGGCGCGGTGATCTTGACGAAGTCGGCTGGGACGACCGGCACGATCGCCTGCTCGATTGCCAGCAATACGCTAACATGTACAGCGAATGGGACGGTCACGATTTCCTCGGGCGAGTCCTTCACTGCCGCATTCCCCGTTACGCCTACGGCAACCGGCTCATTAGTCAACCCCACAGGCGGGTTGTGTAAGATAGACCCGAGCGGGGCAAACGGCGTGGTTGCGGAGAGTAACGAAGGCAACAATACCTGTAGCGACACGGTGATCGTGACCGGGAATCCAGCGCCCGATCTGACAGCCACGAAGACCAACAATGTTGGCGGGAGCGTCTTGGCTGGAAGCCCATTCACCTGGACAGTACAGGTGCGAAATGCAGCCGGAGCAGGCACAGCGACGTTCACGAACGGGCAGACGCTGCTGACCGACAACATGCCCAACGGCCCCACCTATGGAGCAGCGACGGTGATCTCGGCTGGCGGGACGACGGGTACGATCGCCTGCTCGATCGTGGTTACCACGTTGAATTGTACGGCCAGCGGCGGGACGGTGACCGTCCCCGCGAATGGTTCCTTCAGCGTCTCTTTCAGCGTCACAGCGCCGACTTCCGGGACGCTGGTCAATCCGCCGGCGGGCGGTACGGATGTGTGCGCTGCTGATCCAAATAACGTGGTTTCCGAATCCAGCGAGACAAACAACACATGCACGGACACGGTCACAGTGGCACCCAGGCCGCCGGTCATCAGCAAATCCTTCCTGCCAAACCCGATCCTGGTGGGCGGGACCTCCGTATTGACGTTCACGATCACCAACCCGGATACAACGGTCTCCCAGGCTGATGTTTCGTTCACTGATAATCTGCCCTCCACCCCCGGCCAGATGCAGGTGGCTGCACCACCCGGCATCTCGACGAGCGGCTGCGGCTCGCCATCCTTCGCTCCAATTCCCGGTGACACATCGCTTACCTTTTCAGGTGGTACGATCGCCGCGGGTGGAACGTGCACGGTGATGGTCAATGTTACCGCGCCTGCCAGCGGGACATATGACAACACCAGCGGCGCGGTCAGTTCGACCTACGGGACTGGCAACACTGCCAGTGCTTCGCTTACGGTCAACCTGCCGCCTGATCTGACAGCGACAAAGAGCAACAACGTCGGCGGCAACGTGATCGCCGGAAACGCGTTTACGTGGACCGTGCAGGTTGCCAACGCTGCCGGCACCAGCACGGCAACATTCGCCAGCGGTCAAATCCTCCTGACGGATAATTTGCCTGCCGGGCCTGCCTATGGGGCGGTGACAGTGACGAACGGGACCACGCCGCCGACAGGTCCGATCGCTTGCGCGATCGCAGCCAACACGCTGACGTGCACGGCGAACGGCGGTGCGGTGACCATGCCTGCGGGCGCCTCATTCAACGCGGCCTTCAACGTGACACCCGCTGCGGCGGGTTCTCTGGTAAACCCGACCGGCGGAGTTTGCCTAGCGGATCCCAACAACGTTGTGGTTGAGGCCGACGAGGGCAATAACAGTTGTGGGGATACGGTAAATGTCGCAGCGCTGTTCGCAGTCGACAAAAACGCCAATCCCAGCGGAGCAATCGGCCCGGGCGGCATGCTCAGTTACACGGTGACGGTTACGAACAATGGTTCAGGGGTTCACGAAGGGATCATCATTAACGATCCCCTGCCGTCGGGTACGTCTTACGTAGCCAATAGCACGACGATTACCGGACCTGCCTCCTTCTTCTACTTTGACGATCTGTCTGGTGGCTACACTGGATCAGGCGCCGGCTCTGCTACCTGGAACACGAATTGGACCGAGGTAAACGACGATAATAATTCAGCTACAGGAAGTATCCGAGCGCGCACAGGGGATGCGAATTGCCCCAGCGGTCAAAACTGCCTGCGCCTCAACGCAGATACTGCCAATCGGGCCGTTTACCGGGAAGCCGACCTGTCTTATTGTACTTCTGCCAACTTGACCTATTCCTATAACAATACGATTGCAGTTGGGAATGCTGCGGTCATCACCGCGAACATCTACACCGGTACCACTTTCCAAAGAACGGTAGGCACGTACAATAACGGCAATCGTGGCTCCTCGACAAGCGGCACCATTGCACTGAATCCGGGGGAATTGACTAATATTACACGCATTTATTTCAATGTCGCAACGATCGATGATAAATCCAGCGCGTTTACTTCGACGATGTTCGCTTTACCTGCAACGTGCCGGCGGTCCGCGACAATATCTCCGGCGGCACATACCCGGACCTGGCAAATGGCAACCCACCCAATCTGACGACGGCCGCAGATCACTACGTTTTGCCGCCGGCGTCATTGATGACGGTTACCTACCAGGTCGTGCTGGCCGATCAGCTACCGGGTGGGCTGACCCAGATTTCCAACACCGCCAGTGTCACCTCCGTCCAGCAGACCAGTCCGGCTCAGGCGACAGTTACGAATCCGATTTTGCTCCCGGACCTCACAGCTGCGAAGACGAACAATGTGAGCGGCAACCTCGTGCTAGGGAACTCATATACCTGGACAGTGCAGGTTTCGAATGCTACCGGCGCTGGAAGGGCAACCTTTACCACCGGACAAACTATTTTGACTGATAACCTGCCGGCTGGTCCGGCTTATGGTGCTGTCACGGTGACGAACGGGACGACGCCTCCCGGCGGGACCGGCAACGTGAGCTGCGCGATCGTCGCCGGGACCCTGACCTGCACGGCCAGCGGGGGCACCGTGTCACTGCCAGAAGGAGCATCTTTCAGCGCGGCGTTCGGCGTCACGCCTGTCTCGGCTGGTTCGTTGGTAAACCCGGCTATCGGCGGCGGCAACAAATGTCAAGTTGATCCTGATAACGTCCTCACGGAAAGCAATGAGGGAAATAATGATTGTACGGATAGCGTGACGGTATTTGCTCCGACGGCCACACCATCCGACTAATACACATACCATGCACTTCAACCATACACTCCCACGAATACCCCAACGAATACCTACACTCCGACCGTACACGCCATCCAATACCCCGACGCAGACTTATACTCCTACCTCTACTCCTTCTGACACGCCGACGAACACCTACACGCTCGACCGATACACCGTCGAATACCCGACCTTCACGAACACACCGACCTACACCCCGACGCCCTCGGACACGCCGACCCACACCCACACCCCGTCTGACACCCCGACATTCACGAATACACCGACCAACACCTCGACGCCGTCGGATACGCCGACGTACACCTCCACTCCGTCTGACACACCCACGTACACCAACACGCCGACCTTTAGCCCGACGCCTTCGAATACACCCACAGACACCAACACCCCATCCTACACGCCGACGTTCACCGACACGCCCACCTTCACCTCGACGCCATCGGATACGCCGACTTACACCCACACGCCATCAAACACACCGACGTTCACTGACACGCCGACCTATACCCAAACGCCGTCGGACACCCCGACCCACACCTCCACCCCGTCTGACACCCCGACGTTCACCGACACACCGACCTATACTCATACGCCATCAGATACGCCGACATATACCTACACCCCGTCAAACACGCCGACGTTCACCGACACCCCGACCTATACCTCCACCCCGTCGGACACACCGACGTTCACTGAAACTCCCACCTTCACCTCCACTCCGTCGGACACGCCGACCCATACTTCTACCCCGTCGGACACGCCGACGTTCACCGACACGCCCACCTACACCCAGACGCCCTCGGACACCCCGACCTATACTTCCACCCCGTCGGACACGCCGACATTCACTGATACTCCCACCTCCACCTCCACGCCGTCGGATACACCCACTCATACCAACACCCCTTCGGATACGCCGACCCATACCTCCACCGCGACGGATACGCCGACGTTCACCGACACGCCTACTTACACCCAGACACCATCGAATACTCCGACCCATACCTCCACGCCATCGGACACGCCGACGTTCACCGACACGCCCACCTTCACCTCTACTCCTTCGCACACGCCGACCGACATCGTCCACGCCGTCGAATACGCCGACTTCACACCAACACGCCCACCTATACGCCGACGCTTACGCTAACCCCGACGAACACTCAACCAATACTCCAACATATACGCCCACCTATACGCCTACGGTGACGGGTGTGATCAGGGGCACTGTGTACAATGATGTTAACGCCAATAGGGTTCGTGACACCGGGGAATCCTCTTTGAGCAATGTTACTATTGGTTTGTATGACGGCGGGGGCGGTTTAATCGCCTCCCAGATCACCAACTCGAGCGGCGCTTATATGTTTTCAGGCTTGGTGCCCGGCAACTATACCGTCGTTGAGACGGATCCTACCGGTTATGTCAGTACCACACCCAATTCGGTGGCGGTGACCGTTCCTGCAGGTGGCACGCAAACGGTGGATTTCGGTGATTACCGCTGGCCCCAGGCTCAGCCGTCGGCGATCATTGGGACGGTCTTTAACGATTTGAATTCAAACGGCTCATTTGATCGCAGGTGAAACGGTGTTGGCGAACGTTACGGTGGATTTGCTTGATCAACACGGGAGTCTCATTGCATCCACCGTCAGCGCATTGAATGGTTCCTACAGCTTCAACAACCTGGCTGCAGGCTGCTACACGGTTCGAGAAACTGATCCCTCAGGCTATGTGAGCACGACTTTGAATGCTGTTCAGGTCATCCTTGGCAGCGGCGTGACCTCCATAGTCGATTTTGGAGACGTCGGATCTCCTGGCTTGTCCTTTGCCGACCCGGCGGTCACCAAGTTTGGTGATCCGGCCAGCGCAGAAATCGGGAGCATCGTCACTTTCATCATCACGGTCGGAAACAATGGCAACTCTCCGACGGGCGAGGTGATCCTCACGGATACCAAACCAGCGTTCCTGGATGTGATTGCTGTCAACGTCAGCCCGCGCGGTTTCCCGGTGATCATCACCGGAAGTGGTTTTACGATCAATTTTGGGATTGTGTCCCCGTCGGATGTCTATACGGTTGAAGTGGTCACGCGGGTCAATTCGACCTTGGACAACCTCCAGGCGGGGTGAACAATGTAGCGTTAACCACCACCGGTTCCGATCGAGTCATCCCCAATGACTTCTACAGTGCGAACCTGGCAATCACGGTCAGACCGTCCGCGCTGCCGAAGACCGGCTTCGCCCCCGACAAGTGACCCTGCTGCCCAAGCAGCCTCAAGAGCTGGCTTATACCAACCTGGGCGACCTGTGGCTGGAGATCCCGCGCCTGGGTCTCAAGACCCCGATCGTGGGCGTTCCGCTCACCGCCAGCGGCTGGGATGTTACCTGGCTGGGAAATATGGCCGGATGGCTGAACGGTACGGCATACCCGACCTGGGCCGGAAACTCTGTCATCACAGGCCATGTCTACGAGGCGGATGGCAGCCCGGGGCCGTTCGTTGCCGTCAACACCCTCACCTGGGCCGATCAGGTGATCATCCATATGGGCGGCGATCGTTATATTTACGAGGTCAGAGAAGTCTTGCGCCTCAAGCCGGATGATCTATCGATTTTGAAGCACGAAGAACGCGCCTGGGTGACCCTGCTCACCTGCCGCAGCTACGACGAGGCCACCGATTCCTATCGCTACCGGGTTGCCGTCCGGGCGGTCCTGGTCAGGACGGAAGCGGGTGCAGGTTCTTCCAGCCCGCCAACGAAAGGATCCGGTAGCCGGAAAGACGAGTAGAAAGTGATGATAAGAAGCTCCCGCAGGTTTTTCGTGCGGGAGCTTTTCTTTCAGCGCAGCGAATTGTTCAATCCGCTGGCAAGGGCTTGTTTTTCGGCAGCTGTCAGCCGCGCGAAGGGATGCAGCGGCAGGTAGATGGCCGGGGGCATCTCACCCTCCTGCAGGACGCTGCTGGCCTCGGCCGCCGCACGCTGGGGTTGATTCCATTCTGAGAAGTTCATCCTCGAGCGGCCTTCCATGACGTCGTTGTAGACCAGCCAGGAGACGGGCGCCACGTAGCTGTACCACGGCCAGGTCGTTTCATTGCTGTGGCAATCGAAACAGGCCCGCTTGGCCAGGGCGCGCGTTTGCGGGCTGTCCCACTTCGGTTCGGCGGCGACGGGCGGGTTGTTGCCCCGGCCCGGCAGCGGGACGAGCTGGATGAGCAGGGCGATCAGAACCATAGCAGCTGCAATCCAGAGGATCATTTTTTTCTTCATCGGTGGTCTCCTTGGGGGAAGATGGGCTAATTTTATCCGATTGTTCGCAAAGGGAGGGAAAAGTTCGGGTTTGCAATTCCCTCATTATGCTATACTGATAGCCGAGGATGGACATATGACCGAAAACCACGCCACTGTTTCACCCGCGCGCCGACCCCCGCCTGTCCCAATTGAAAAACTACCTGATCGACTCCGCCACGCAGCAGATGCAGAGTTTATCCCCCCAGCAGCAGCAGGACCGCCAGATGGTCCGCCAGCTGATCCTGCGGGTGCTGGAAAACTCCAAGGCGGAGCTGCGTCCCGAGATCCGTGAAAAGCTCGTGGACGGGTGCGTCGCCGATTTGATCGGCTATGGCCCGCTCGAGCTCATCCTGTGCGACCCGGAAGTCAACGAGATCATGGTCAACGGCCACAGCCGGGTCTTCGTCGAGCGCAACGGGGAGCTGCTCGAGACCGACGTCAGGTTCGACGACGATGCCCAGGTAATGCGCATCATCGATCGCATCCTCAACCCGCTCGGCCGCCGCGTGGATGCCGATAACCCAAGCGCCGACGCCCGTCTGCCGGATGGCTCACGGGTCAACGTGGTCATCCCGCCCGTGGCCGTGGACGGCCCGCAGATCACCATCCGCAAGTTCCTCCAGACCAAGATGGAGATGGACGATCTGGTCAAGATGGGCGCCCTGACCCAGTACATGGGCAAGTTCCTGGAAGCCTGCGTGGTGACGCGTCTGAACATCCTGGTTACCGGGAACACCAGTTCGGGCAAGACCACGATCCTGAACGTGTTGTCCAGCTTCATCCCCGATCGGGAGAGGATCATCACCATCGAGGACGCAGTTGAGCTGAAGCTCAAGCAGCGCCATGTCGTCCGCCTGGAGACCAAGCTCCCCAACGTGGACGGCAGCGGCACGGTCAATGTCCGGGACCTGGTCCGCAATGCCCTGCGCATGCGCCCCGACCGGATCGTCGTCGGGGAGGTGCGCGGCGGGGAGGCCATGGACATGCTCCAAGCCATGAACACCGGCCACACCGGCTCGATCACCACCCTGCACGCCAACACACCGCGCGACGGCACCTCCCGTTTGGAGACGATGGCCATGATGGCCGGCCTGGATATGCCCCTGCTGGCTGTCCGCAAGCAAATTGCGGCGGCGATCAATCTCATTGTGCACCTCGCCCGCCTCCCGGACGGGACACGGAAAATGACCCACATCACCGAGCTCTCGGGAATGGAGGGGGAGGTGATCACGCTCACCGATATCTTTAAATTCGAACAGTCCGGCGTCGGTCCGGACGGAAAAATTCTCGGCCAGCTGCGCCCGACCGGGATGCGCCCCTTGTTCAGCCCCCGTCTGGAAGCCGCCGGATATAAGCTCGGTGGCGAGTTCTTCGGTTTGGGATTATGATTGCTGCTCGTTCCGTCATGATATAATTTCCCTGATATCACTCAAGTGAAATGGAGGAGAAATGGAAATCACTACCCAGCGATTTAAACACTGTGATCTGGTGATGGTTAAAGGTAAAGTCGACAGCTATACTGCCCCTGATCTGATTAAGGCGTTCACGGCGATCAACAACGAAGGTCGCTTCAAGATCGTCCTCGATTTGAGCAAACTGGAGTACATGTCCAGCGCCGGTTTTCGCGCCCTGCTGATGGGCCAGCGGTCTTGCAAACGCTACAACCGCGGCGAGGTTGTCCTGTCGGCAGTCCCGAAGAGAATCCTCGAAGCCTTCGAACTGACCGGCTTCACACCCCTCTTCAAGTTTTTTAATGACGTCACTTCGGCGGTAGGAAACATCTAACTCGATTCGTTGCTCGTCTCATGTGAGGCCGCCTCTTCCGTGGATCATTTCATGAGGCGGCCTCTGGTTGTCCCGATGCGTACCACCATTTTCCCGGCAAAATTCGATCAACTGGAAGCCATTCGCAAATTCGCTGGCCAGGCTGCCCGGGATATGGGCATGGACGACTCTGAGACTTACATGATTGAACTGGCCGTCGATGAAGCCTGCACGAATATCATCGAGCATGCCTACCGCGGGATCAACGGGGGGGAGATTGAATGCACCTGCGATGCCCAGACTGACGGTCTGACCATCATCCTCCGAGATCACGGCAAACCATTTAACCCGGGTTCGGTACCGGACCCGGAACTGGATGCGGAGCTCAAAGACCGCAAGGTTGGCGGCCTGGGCGTCTATATTATCCGCAAGCTGATGGATGAGGTGCGCTTCGAGCAGTTGGGTGCAAGCGGGAATGTGCTCACCTTGATCAAACGGTGGAGTTGCCAGTGAGTAAAGGTCGAGCCCCCTCCCCATCCGCCTGGCGGCAGGTCATCTTGTTGGGAGAGCAGCTTCTCGAGGCTCCCGACCTTGCCTCCCAATGCGATCTGATTCGCAAGACGGCGGCCGCCTTGCTGAAAGCCCGCACCGATCTCTGGCTGGAGGAGCGTTTGTTCCGCCTGCCCGGTCTGAATCTGACACCTTTATTCGAGGAAAGTCCGCACTCAGTGCTGATGCGCCGGGCGCTTCGAGACCTCCAGCATGCAATTTGGCCGGCGCGACAAGGACCCCGAAATTGCCTGCCCGCTCCGGAATCAGGATCTGACTTTTGGCGTTCTCCGCCTGCGGCGGAAGTCGGGCGAAAAATTCCGCAAACCGGACGTCGAGCTGCTGGAAGGCCTGGCCGGCCACGTGGCGCTTGCCCTGGTGGCCTCCCATCGATTCGCCGTCGAGCAGTGGCGCATCGAGCAGTTGACCCTCGTGCGCCGGGTCAGCGCCCAGATCGCCAACGTACTGGACCTGGAAAAACTGACCAGTCACGTCACCAGGCTGATCCAGCGTACCTTTGATTACTACTACGTTTCCATTTTCACCGTCGAAAAGGATCGCAGCGGGTTGTACTTCCGGGCGAGTGCCGGGCCAGCCGGGCAACGGGGAAAACGCCGTCGTTCCCCCGTCTTGCAGGTCGAACCCGGGCAGGGGCTGATCGGCATCGCGGCAGAGACAGGAGAGGAGATCGTCTCCAATGACGTCCGCGCGGAGCCCCGCTATCGGTACCTGGACATGCTTCCAGATACCCACTCCGAGGTCGTGCTGCCGATTAAAATTGAGGCGCAGATTTTAGGTGTCTTGGACATCCAGAGCAACCGGCCGGATGCCTTCCATCCGAACGATTTGCTCGTCCTGCGCGCCCTGGCCGATACCATTGCCATTGCGATCAATAACGCGCGCCTGTACGGTGATCTGCAAAAACGCGCCGAGCATCTGTCTCTCATATCTGAAGTGGGGGAGGACATCAGCTCGATCATGCTGTTGGATGAGCTGCTCGGCAAGGTCGCGGCGTTGATCCAGGAACGCCTGGGCTATCCGTATGTGCACCTTTTTACCGTCCATCCCAACCGGCGGCAGATCATTTACGAAGCCGGCAGGGGGGCGCTTGACCAGTCGTTGAAGGGTTTGGTCCTGGACCTGGACCGGGCTGAAGGCTTGATCCCCTGGGTGGCGCGCAACCGCCAGCCGATCCTGGCGAACGATGTCAGCCAGGAGCCGCGCTACCGCCCCTCCCCCTTTCCGCCGGATGACACGCAATCCGAACTGACCATCCCGATGGTGTTCGACAACCAGGTGGTCGGGGTCCTCGACCTGGAAAGCGACCAGACGAACGCTTTCACCGAGGACGACCGCTTCCTGCTCACCGCCCTGGCCGACAGCATCGCCGTTGCCATCCACAACGCCGACCTGTATCGCACTGAGCGCTGGCGCCGCCAGGTGGCCGACAGCCTGCGGGAGGTCGCCGGTTTGCTTTCGACGGACTTCGGTGTGGACGAGGTCCTGGATCGCGTCCTGCACGAGCTGGAGCGCAACCTGCCGTCGGACGTCTCGTCCATCTGGCTCCTGGAAGGGGGGCAGCTCTACCTGGCGCATATTCACGGCGCGGACAACATTGAGGTCGAGGCAGCGGCGCGGCACTGGCCCGAGTTTTACGATTATCTGGCCGAGACGCTGGCGACGGTGGAGCCGGTCGTACGCAAGCCGGAGGATCCCATCGGACCCACCGGCCTGGCTTGTGGATTTTCAGCCGACTATTCGTCCATCGCTACGGCGTTGCGCGCCGGTGACCGGCCGCTGGGTGTGCTGACCCTTTCCCACCACACGCCCAACCGTTACGGCCACGAGGCCCAGGCGATTACGGCCACCTTCGCCAGCTATGCCGCGGTGGCGATCGAAAACGCCCGCCTGTATGACACCGCCCAGGAACAGGCCTATGCCTCGGCCGCCCTGTTGCAGGTCGCCCAGGCGGGGGCGAATTCGCAGGACCTGGACGAAGCCATCGCCACGATTACCCGCATCACCCCCATCCTCGTCGGGGTGAAGGCCTGTGCCGTCTACCTATGGGAGGCCGACCAGTTCAGGCCGGTCGAATGCCACGGCTTTTCCGAGGCGGCCCAGGCTGCCCTATGGGGCCGGAACTTTGCAACCGGCGATTTCCGCCTCCTGGACAGTGTCCGTGAGAGCACTCAATCCGTGGTCGGGTTGTTGACCCCGGTCAGCCTGGAAGACTGGCTGGATCCCGAATTGGCCGGGACGGAAGAGGAAACCAGTTTTGCCCTCCAAACGGGCGAGCACCTGCTGATCGGTTTTCCCTTGATGATCAAGAACGACTTTTATGGCGTCTTGCTGGTGGAAGAAACCTCCGACGCCATCCGTTTCCGCCAGAAACGTTACGAGATCGTTACCGGCATCGCCCAGCAGGTGGCGATGAGTATCCAGAACGAGCACCTGCAGCAGGAGATGGTCTCCCGCGAGCGCCTGGAACACGAGGTGGCGTTGGCCCGGCAGATCCAGGAAACCTTCCTGCCCGATCACCTGCCGCAGTTCCCGAACTGGGACCTCGCCGCGATCTGGAGGCCGGCACGGCAGGTCGGAGGGGATTTCTACGATGTGTTCGAGCTGGCGGGGGGCAGGCTGGGTTTGTTCATTGCCGATGTCTCGGACAAAGGCATCCCCGCCGCCCTGTTTATGGCCATGACGCGCACCCTCGTGCGAGCCGTCGTGTATGATACGATCTCGCCGGCCGAGGTGATGCGGCGGGTTAACGAATTGATCATCCCCGACAACCAGCAGAGCATGTTCGTGACGGCGGCATACGGTGTGTTGACCGTCGCCTCAGGTGAGTTGGTTTATGCCAACGCCGGTCACAATCCACCCATCTGGTGGTGTGCCCAAACCGGGAAGCTTGAAACCTTGCGCCGGACCGGTGCAGCGCTGGGTGTTATGGAGAAAGTTTCGATGGAAGAACGCTCCATCCGCCTGGTTCCCGGCGACACCCTGTTGCTCTATACGGACGGTTTGTCCGAAGCCTTTTCGCCGGAAGGAGAGATCTACGGCGAGGAACGCCTGTGTGCGCTGGTCCCATCGATCTCTGCCGCGCCGCTCGGCGAGTTTTTGGAGCGCATCGAAAAATCTGTCGCCGAATTCATGGGCCCCGTGCCAGCATCTGACGATTTGACCATGCTGGCGCTGAAAAGGTCAGCCTGAGGCGGCTCCGGAGGCGGCAATCCCCGGCTAGAGGTTCAGACAACCCCCTTTCAAACGGCAATTCAAATCCGGGAGGCGGTCAGGCGGCCTTCAAAGGCCCTTTTTGGCCTCATGGTATAATACGCACGCTTATAGGGTGCTGCGTAAATGTCTGAGCCAAAATCCCAAACTTTACGGGCAGTTCGAACTGGACATGTTCGAAAGATTACGCACGGAGCAGCAGAACCGCTTTAAGGAGCATCGCACTTGGCTTTCAACCCACTCAATTGGCTATTGGGTCTTTTTTCCCTGGATGTAGGTATAGACCTAGGAACAGCCAATACATTGGTCCATGTCCGGGGAAAGGGGATTGTCATCAATGAGCCGTCCTGGGTTGCCATGGATAAGCGCACGCGCATTCCCCTGGCGATCGGCCTGGAAGCCAAAGAGATGGTCGGGCGGACGTCGGGCACGATCGTGGTTGTCCGCCCGTTGCGCGATGGGGTGATTTCGGAGTTTGAGATCACGGAGGCGATGCTGGAGTATTTTATCGGAAAAGTTCACGAGCAAAGTGTGGTCCCCCTGCCCCGGCCGCGGGTGGTCGTCGGCATTCCCTCCGGCGTGACCGAAGTCGAGAAGCGCGCCGTCTACGACGCCGCCATGTCCGCCGGGGCGCGTGAGACCTTCCTGGTCGAGGAGCCTACGGCGGCCGCTTTGGGCGCCGGTCTGCCGATCGGCGAGACGCGCGGCAGCATGATCGTGGACATCGGCGGCGGCACCACCGAGTTGGCCGTAATGTCGATGGGCGGGGTGGTGGTCTCCCGCTCCCTGCGCGTCGCCGGGGACGAAATGGACGAAGATATCGTCCACTACATCCGTAACAAGTACAACGTGCTGATCGGAGAGCGGGTCGCCGAACAGATCAAGTGGAATATCGGTTCGGCCTTTCCCCTACCGGTCGAGAAGACGGTCGAGGTGCGTGGCCGGAACATGGTCACGGGCCTGCCCGAATCGATCGAAATCTCGTCGGTCGAGGTCCGCGAAGCGCTCACCCAGTCTGTCTTGGTCATCGTCGAGACGATCAAAGATGCCCTCGACGAAGTCCCGCCCGAAATCGTCTCGGATCTGATGGACATCGGCATCTGTCTGTCCGGCGGCGGTGCGCTGCTTCAGGGGTTGGCCGATCGCCTGTCCGATGAACTGCGCCTGCGTGTCTGGGTCGCCGAGGATCCGCTGACCTGCGTCGTCCGCGGCGCGGGGATGATCCTGGACGACTTCGCCGGTCTCGGTCGTTACCTGGTCGGCCTGGAACGCGGCAGCACGCGTCATTCCTAGCCGCGCAGCCGCATTTCCAGGCGCGGATCTGGCTCTTCCATATGAAATCCGGTTTTCCCCGTTCCCTCCAAACTGTTATCATTGTGCTCGTCTCGATCGGGTTGATCACCCTCGCCCTGGGCGGTTATTTCAGCTCGGCCACGGATTGGTTCAGCCGGCTGGTCGTTAATCTGCAAACAGGGTTATCCGCTCGCTATATGGCTTTGGCCGACTTCCTCACCGTCCCTCGGGATGTGGCCTCGCTGCGGCAGCAAAACAGTGAGCTGCAGGCCGAGGTCGCCCGCCTGCAGACCCAGGTGATCGACCTCCAGCAGCGGGTCACCGAGACGAACATCCTCTCCGCCCTGGTGAACTTTGCGCGTGCCAATCCCGCTTACACTTACAAGGCGGCCGCCGTGATCGGCCGGGACCCGAGCCCATTCCTGCGTTACGTCATCATCAACACCGGGTCGAACGACGGCATCCGCAGCGGCATGCCGGTCGTTACCGACCAGGGCCTGGCGGGGCGCGTCGACGCGGTCCTGGCCGAGGCGGCGCGCGTCCAGCTGATCACCGATCCGGCTTCGGTTGTCAACGTCCGCCTGCAGGCCTCGAATACGGATGCACAACTGGACGGTTCGGTCACCGGCGACCTGTCCCTGGACATGATCTCGCAAGACGCGACCGTCCAGATCGGCGATGTCGTCCTGACCTCGGGCCTGGGCGGAGGTTACCCGCCGAATTTACTGGTGGGACAGGTGGTCAGTGTGCGCAAATTGCCGACCGAGCTGTTCCAGCAGGCGGCGTTGCAGCCCAACGTGGATTTCAACCGCCTGCAGTTTGTCCTGGTGATCACCAATTTCAACCCGGTGGACATCACCCCCTTGCTCGCAACCCCCAGTCCATAACCATGTGGGCCAACCTTGTTTCCATCCCGGTCCTGGGGCTGGGGGTGATGCTTCAGACCACGATCCTCAGCCGCATCAACCTGCTGAGCGGTAATGCGGACCTGATGCTTCTTATCCTGGCCGCCTGGGCATTGCAGGAACGGGTGAAGCACGCCTGGGTGTGGGCGCTTGTGGCCGTCGTTTTGGTCGCTTTTGTCTCCAGCTTACCGTGGTATATTTACCTGATCAGTTATCTGACCGTCGTCGGCGTGGCTAGATTGCTGACCAGAAGTGTATGGCAGGCGCCGCTGCTGGCGATGTTCTCGGTCAGTCTTATCGGTACTCTGGTGTTGCAAATGAGCACATTCGTCCTCCTGACCCTCTCGCAAGTCCGTTTATCCCTGGGGGAGGTGCTGGCGAAGGTCGTACTGCCCAGCCTCCTGCTTAACTTGCTCTTGGCCATTCCGATCCATGCCGTCATCCGCAACCTGGCGCTGCAGCTTTTCCCGACGGAGGCGGAGCTATGACCACGCGCAGGGGTGTTGCCCGTATCCAAAGCTGGCGCTATCTTGTGATCTACGCACTGATCGGGGTCGTGACAATCCTGTTCGTCGGACGTCTGTTCGTCCTGCAAATCCTGCAGGGGCACGATTGGGCCGCCCGCTCGGACAGCAACAGAACCACCACGATCACCTCCTCCCCTGCGCGCGGGATCATCTATGACCGCAACGGCATCGTCCTGGCTCGCAATGTCGCTTCGTATAATATCGTTGTAACGCCGGCTTATCTTCCCGACGATGACGGAGACATCCAGAATATTTACCGCCAATTGTCCAATCTGACGGGCATCCCGGTTAGCAGTGGAACGGTGGAAGATGCCAAGCTGCTCAAGGCTTGCACCCCCGGGCCTGGCATCCAACAGTGGGTCGATTTGGGGGCCTCGAACGCGCCCTACGACCCCGTCGCGATCGATTGCAATGTCAGCGAGCAGATCGCCATGACCGTGCGCGAGCACGCGGCGGAATGGCCGGGCGTCGGACTGGACATCCAGCCGGTGCGCGACTACCCCACCAATTCGTTGACCGCCAACATCATTGGATTCCTGGGTCCCATCCCGGCTGCCCTCGAGCAGGTCTACCGTCAGCAGGGCTTTCTTCCCGGACGGGACAAGGTCGGTTATGCCGGCGTGGAATTGTCGATGGACGACGTCCTGATCGGCAAACCCGGCAAACGGGTGGTCGAGGTGGACGTGGCCGGACAGGTGCTGCGCAACCTCCAACCTCCGGCGGCGTCGTCGTCGGGAAAGAATATCATCCTGACCATCGATACGCGCCTTCAACAAGCCGCCCAGGCAGCCCTGGTTTCGAACATCGATTCGTGGAATGCCTATTTCGGCACCATCCGCATCTCCAGCGGTGTGGTCATCGCCATGAATCCGAAGACCGGGGAAATCCTGGCGATGGCCCAATATCCCTCGTACGAGAACAACCGCCTGGCACGCATCATCCCGGAGTACTATTACAATCAGCTTGTACAGGATCCACGCCACCCCTTGCTCAACTTTGCCGTTCAGACCGAATATCCGCCCGGCTCGACCTTCAAGCTGGGCCCGGCGACAGGTGCGCTGAATGAGGGCGTCGTGACGCCCAATACGGTCATCGATGCGCCCGGACAGATCGTCCTGACCAACACCTACTCACCGACCGACCCGGGCTCGCAGCAGATCTACCGCGACTGGTCCTACGATACCAACCCGGCCGGCCTAGGGAAGATCAATTTCCTCCAGTGCATCGCCTTTTCCAGCGACGCCTGCTTCTATAAAGTCGGCGGCGGATATAAGACCGAAATCCCGGAAGGGGTGGACATGCAGCGCATCCAGCAATACGCCCGGGCGCTGGGCTACGACGCACTGACCGGCATCGAGCTGCCTGGTGAATTGCCCGGCCTGGTCCCGGACCCGACCTGGAAGCGCCGCTTCGAGGGGGAGAACTGGTCGACCGGCGACACCTACTTGGCAACCATCGGCCAGGGATATGACCTGGCTACGCCGCTGCAGGTCCTGCTTTCGGCAGCCACGATCGCGAACAATGGCAGGCAGATGCAGCCGACCATCATTCGTCAGATCGTCGACAACGAAGGTAATGTGATCCAACCCTTTACGCCGCGCCTGCGCTGGGACATTACCACGGACCCGATCATCCAGGACATGCAATGCAAATACGGCCTATGTACGCCCAGCAGTCTGATGAAAACCGTCCAGCCCTGGGTCGTACAGAGCGTAAAACAAGGCATGCGCCTTGCGGTTGCCGAGCCGGGCGGCACGCTCAACCACACGTTTTCTTTTGCCAACTATCCGATTGCCGTGGCTGGAAAGACCGGCACGGCGGAGTACTGCGACGACGTGGCCAAGGCGCGCAACCAGTGTTCGTTCGGCAACTGGCCGTCGCACGCCTGGACGGTGGCCTTTGCACCTTACGACGATCCGGAGATTGCCATCATCACTTTCCTCTATAACGGCATCGAAGGCGGCCGGACGGCTGCCCCCATCGTCAGGTCGGTCATGGATGCCTATTTCGAGCTCAAATCGATCGACATCGCCCAGGGGATCACCGGGAGCAATCCCTAGATGGGGCAATGCCGACCCGCATGACCTATACCCGGTTCTTTCTATTTTGGATTATGAAATGGGGCTCGTCGGACCTGAAGATCGCTGCAATGGGGGGACGTAAAAAGCAGTATAATTTCGGGAAATATGGACGAGACTCCTTCCTTAATCCAGATCAAAGGTCTCCGGGATGGTCTCCTGATCACTCTGGGTGATGCTCCCTGGCCGGAACTTGAGGCGGCTTTCATCAAGCACATCGACGACCAGCCGTCCTTTTTTCAGGGGGCGCGGGTGACCCTGGATGTGGGTGCTCAGGTCTTGCGCGTAGCCGAGCTTTCCAAGCTGCGTGACCTGCTTTCAGAACGGGGCATCTCCCTCTGGGCTGTCCTGAGCGAATCCGCGATCACGGAGACGACCGCACAAAACCTCGGCCTGGCAACCCGCCTGGGGAAACCGCGCCCGTCCGAGGTGCATACCTCAAGCGAAGAAATCCCGGAGAACGCGGCCCTATGGGTGCAGCAAACCCTGCGATCGGGACAGCGCGTCGAGTATGAGGGCCATGTGGTCGTACTGGGGGACGTCAACCCCGGAGCGGAGATCGTCGCCAGCGGCAGTGTCATCATCTGGGGCAGACTGCGCGGCGTGGTTCAGGCGGGGTCAGGCGGAGACGAGCAAGCCGTAGTTTGCGCATTGGAAATGTCGCCCACGCAGCTGCGCATTGCCGGCGAGATTGCCGTCTCGCCCAAGAAGGATAAGGACAACCAGCCGGAAATTGCCCACCTGCGCGATGGGCACCTGGTGGCTGATCCCTGGCAGGCCAATATCTGATTGGGACGGTGACATGACAGCTAAAGTAGTTACGATCACATCCGGGAAAGGCGGCGTGGGTAAAACCACCGCGGTGGCCAATCTTGCCGTGGCATTGGCAGCTCGGAATCAAAAGGTGACCTGCGTCGATGCCGATATCGGTCTGCGCAACCTTGACGTCATCATGGGGCTCGAAAACCGCATCGTTTACGACCTGGTCGACGTGGTTGAGGGCCGCTGCCGGCTGCGTCAGGCCATGATCCGCGACAAGCGCGTCCCCGAACTCTACCTGATCCCCGCGGCGCAGACGCGTGACAAGACTGCCGTCTCGCCCAGCGACATGGTGCGCCTGTGCGACGAGTTGCGCCCGGAGGTGGATTGGATTCTGATCGATTCGCCTGCCGGCATCGAGCGCGGCTTCAAGAACGCCATTGCGGCTGCCGACCGCATACTGCTCATGACCAACCCGGAAGTCTCGGCGGTGCGGGATGCGGACCGGGTGGTCGGTCTGCTGAATTCGGAAGGCAAAGATTCCCCCTCCCTGGTGATCAACCAAATCAACCCTATGATGGTCAAGCGCGGCGACATGCTCTCGGTCGAGGACGTGCTCGACCTCCTGGCGATCGACCTGATCGGGATCGTTCCGGAGGACGAGAACGTGATTGTCGCCTCGAACAAAGGCCAGCCGCTTTCGCTGGACTCCAAGAGCAAAGCCGGCCTGGCTTTCCAGAACATCGCCCGGCGCCTGATGGGCGAGCAGGTCCCCTTCATGGACCTGGACTCACCCGGCCTGCTGCAGCGTCTGTTGGGGAGGATTTAACATGGGATTCTTTTTTGGACGTAAAAAGAGCGCCCACAGCGCCAAAGAACGCCTGCAGCTGGTCCTGATCCACGATCGGACCGATTTGACGCCCGGCGAGCTGGATGCCCTCAAGGACGACCTGATCGAGACCATCTCCCGGCATATCGAGATCGATCCCGCCGCGGTGACCATCAACCTCGCCCAGGATGGCCGCTCCCAGCGGCTGGTTGCGGACATCCCCCTGCGCAACGCCGCCCGCCACCGTCCAAGGTTTTAACCGCGCTTAATCTTTAGGTCGTATAATCCTCTTCTGCTTCCTGTGCGTTTTTCACCTTCCAGCGGTGGTGGCCTTTACTGCTTCTTGAATAAATATCTGAACTTTTTTGTCTCGAATTACTCGCAAATTACGGGATATTGGTTTAGATATTTACGCAGTACCCTGTGATTCCCATGTTTCGGAGCGCATTCTGGCGACACTTTGACTTCTGGCTGCTTGGGGCAGTCATCCTGACCATGGTATTTGGCGTGACCATGATCCGCTCGGCGATCGGTTGCAACCAAAGTTTGGCGAACCTGGTAACACGCCAGATTATCTACGCCGGATTGGGCATTCCGGTGATCCTGGTTTTGGCCGTGATCGACTACCGCTTCTGGGGCGGGGTGATCCGCCCCATGTATGCCGTCATCATCCTCTTCCTGGTCATCCTGCGCCTGACAGCCGCACAGAAGTTCGGCGCCGCGCGCTGGATCGAGACCGGCCTGGTGTCCATTCAGCCGACCGAGCTGGCGAAGATCGTCGTCATCCTGTCGCTGGCTTACTTCTTCTCACGCCGCATCGAATCGCGTCATGGTTGGGGCTGGTTGCTCGGCAGCCTGTTGATCGCCCTGGGGGTCGCATTTTTTATCTTCATCCAGCCCAACCTGAGCAACGTGATCGTCATCCTGGTGATTTGGGTGGCGATGGCCTGGGTCAGCGGTTTGAAATTTCAACAGGTGGGGATCATGGCCCTGGGCACGGTCGTACTGATCGCCGTCGCCTTTCCTCTGCTCCAGGCGTACCAGATTGCCAGAGTAAGGACTTTTCTGTTCCCGGAATCTGGCGCCAGGAGCGGCGCGACCTATAACGTGCTCCAGGCGCTGATTGCACTCGGCTCGGGGGGATTGGTGGGGAAGGGTTACGGGCACGGCACACAGACGCAGCTGTGCTTCATGAAGGTGCGCCACACGGATTTCATATTTTCGGTCGTCGGCGAAGAATTTGGTTTCATCGGCGCCCTGCTGGTCATCATCCTGCTCGGTTTCATCATTTACCGCTGCCTGCGGGCCTCGCGGCTGACGGGTGATCCGTTCGCTTCCTTGACCGCTTTCGGGGTCGCCATCCTGATCTTTTTCCAGGGCGCAGTCAACATCGCGGTCAACATGAACCTGATCCCGGTCACCGGCCTGCCGTTGCCGTTCGTCAGTTATGGCGGCAGCGGCCTGCTGTCTTTGATGCTCGGCATCGGCCTGGTCGAGAGTGTCATCATGCGGCACCGGCCGCTGGCCTTCTGATATTCCCTGCCCGGCAGGGAGCCTTATTCGGAGATGAATATGTCCAGTAAACCAGCCCGCGTCCGCTTTGCGCCCTCGCCGACCGGACACATGCACCTCGGCAGCGCCCGCACGGCCCTGTACAACTACCTGCTCGCCCGCCGCACGGGGGGGACATTCATCCTGCGCATCGAGGATACCGATCGGCGCCGATTTGTACCCGGAGCGGAACAGGAGATCATCGACGGCCTGCACTGGCTGGGGATGTCGTGGGACGAGGGGCCGGATATCGGCGGTGCGGATGGCCCTTTTCGCCAGACTGAGCGGCAGGAGATCTATCGGGAGCATGCTCAAATCCTGGTGGACAGGGGCAGCGCCTATCCGTGCTTCTGCACGCCGGACCGGTTGGCACGCTTGCGCGAGGAGCAGAAGAAGAAAAAAGAGACCCCGCGTTACGACGGCACCTGCCGCCGGCTCGACCCGGACGAGGCTCGCCGGCGGGTCAGCGCTGGCGAAAAACACGTCATCCGCTTCAAGACCCCCCAGGAAGGCAGCACCACCTCCGTCGACCTGCTGCGCGGCCCGATCACGGTGGATAATGCCCAGATCGACGATTATGTCTTGGTGCGCTCGGACGGTCTGCCCACCTATCACTTGGCGGCGATGGTCGACGACCACCTGATGAAGATCACCCACGTCATCCGGGGTCTGGAATGGCAGTCCACCTTTCCCCTGCACACCCTGGTCGTGCGCGCCTTCGGCTGGGAGGAGCCGGTCTGGGTGCACCTCTCTTTATTCCTCAAGCCGGAGGGGAAGGGGAAGATGAGCAAGCGCGATGACGCCATGGCGATCAAGGATGGGTACTCGGTGTTCGTCAAGGATTTGAAGGACCTGGGCTACATCCCGGAGGGCGTGCTGAACTGGATTGCCTTGATGGGCTGGGGTGTCCCTGAAAATGATGTAATGACCCTCCAGCAGATGGTCGAGCGCTTCGATATCAAGAATCTGACCCCCTCTCCGGCGGCGATCAACTTCGCCAAGCTCGACCATTTCAACGGGACGCACATCCGGGCACTCGCAACCGAGGAACTGGCGAGGCGCATCAAGCCTTACTACCTCCAGGCAGGCCTCCAGGTGGATGACGCCTGCCTGTTAAAAATCGTGCCGCTGATCCGCGAGCGCCTGGTCACCCTGGACGACTGCCTGGCATTCGGCTCGTTCTTCTTCAGGGATGAGGTAACGCCCACGCCGGCGGACCTGGTCGCGAAGAACCTGTCGGCAGCTGAATTGGCCCGGGTGGCGCGGCGCAGCCTGGAGGTCCTGGAGACGCTCCCCGAGATCACCCCCGCGACGGCCGAAGCGCCGCTGCGCGCCCTGGTCGAGGAGCTGGGGCTGAGCGCCGGCCAGGTGTTTGGGATTTTACGCGTGGCTGTCACCGGCCAGACCGTCAGCCCGCCGCTGTTCGAGAGCATGGAGATCGTCGGTAAGGCGAAAGTGGTTGAGCGTGTGAAGAAGGCGATCCAGTACTTGGAGAAAATGTAAAACGAAGGCGACCGGGTGGTCGCCTTTTGATTACAGGATGAAAGTCCGCACCAGGTAGATCATCCCGACCGTAAAGCCGATCGCCACGACCACCCAGCGCAGCGCCTCCGGCTTGATCCGGCTGGCCAGCCGGCCGCCCAATGATCCGCCCAGCAAGGCGCCGGCCGCCATGATAAGGGCGATCGTCCAGTTCACCTTCCCCGAGAAGGCGAAAAGCAGGGCGGCGGCGGTGTTGGCCGAGAAGGCAATGCTCTGTTTGACAGCGTTCAGGCGGGTCAGGTTGTCGTTCGTGAGCAGGCTGAGGATGGAGAGCAGGATCACGCTCAGGCCGGCGCCAAAATAGCCCCCGTAAATGGCTCCCACGAAGACGGGAGGAATGAGCCAAAATTCCGATATCGCTTTTTCTTTATTTTGCTCCTGACGGGAAGCCAGCCAGGAGCGCAAGGGGTTTTGGATGGCGAGCAGGATGGTAGCCAACAGGATCAGGAATGGCACCAGATTTGTAAAGAGCTTCTCGCTGGACCGCAGGAGCAGGGTGCCGCCCGTCAACCCACCGAGGACCGCCGGCGGTAGGACGATCCACAACCGTTTCTTTTGATTTTTCATGTCCCTTGCCTGGGCCAGGGTCCCGCCGAGGAAACCGGGGCAGAGCGCGATCGTGTTGGTGACGTTGGCCGAGACGGCTGGAAGCCCGATGGCAAGCAAGACGGGAAAGGTGATCAGGGTGCCGCCGCCGGCCAGCGCGTTGATCATGCCGGCTGCGGTTGCAGCCAGGGCGGCGAAGAGGTAGGAGAGGATTGGCATGGTTTAGTCTTACAAGTCTGGGAGGTCTGGTAGGTATGATGAGTTTGACAGGTTGTAACCTGCGGTAGCCTCTTTTACTTTATGGCGCGATTTTGCCAGGTAGGCAATCAGGGCATTGATCTGCCGTTCGATAAGGTTGGCTTTTTCATAGAGGCTTTTAAAGCGCTCGGGAGAAATGTAACTCAAATCCATGGCGATATAAGCTTGCGATTGGACCTCGGAGTTCGAACGACGGGCAAAACTGAGAAACCTGACGAATTCCATGTCCGTCCCGGCGTTGAACCCTTCGGCAATATTGCTCATCACGGAGACGGCTGCACGGCGGATCTGGTCTTTGAGGCCGAAATCCCGACCAAATTCCTGCCGCCCGGAGTCTTCGTAGACCATGCGGACCAATTCACGCGCAGACTGCCAGGCGCGCAAGTCTTCGAAATGCTTGATTGTGGGCATATTTCCTCCCTGGGTTAAGTCTGATAAGCCTATCAGGTCTCAAAAGTCCATTAAGTCGACCTGTCAGACTTCTTGACTTCACGACTTGATCGACTTTTCTATCTTCGCCCAGGTGTCTTTGAGCGTCACGGTGCGGTTGAAGACCAGCTTGCCGGGAGCCGAGTCCGGGTCGACACAGAAATAGCCGTTGCGCTCGAATTGATATTTATCTCCTGGCTTGGCGTCTGTCAGGGAGGGCTCGATGAAGCAATCCTTGATGGCTTTCAGCGAGTTGGGGTTGAGGATCGATTCGAGGTCCTCGATGTCATCGGGGCGTTCGGTGGTGAACAACTGGTCGTACAGGCGCACTTCGGCTTTGGCGGCGTGCTGCGCCGAGACCCAGTGGATCGTCGATTTGACCTTGCGCCCGTCCGGGGCATCGCCGCCCCGGCGTGGCTGGGTCGTAGGTGCAGTGCACTTCGGTGACCGCGCCGGTCTTCTTTTCCTTGACGACGCGAGTGCATTTGACCAGGTAAGCGTAGCGCAGGCGGACCTCGTTGCCCGGGGTAGAGGCGGTAATACTTGGGCGGTGGAGTCTCGCGGAAATCGTCCTGTTCGATGTAGAGCACCTTCGAAAACGGCACCTTGCGCGTCCCGGCGGATTCGTCTTCGGGATTGTTGACGGCCTCCATCTCTTCAACCTGGCCTTCGGGATAGTTGTCGATGACCAGTTTGAGCGGCCGGAGGACGGCCATGCGGCGCGAGGAGCGCCTGTTCAAGTCGTCGCGAATGCAGGCCTCGAAGCTGGGCCATGTCCACCCAGCTGTCGTTCTTGGTCTCGCCGATCACGGTGACGAAGTCCACGATGGCTTCGGGGTTGACGCCGCGCCGGCGCAACCCGCGCAGGGTGGTCAGGCGCGGATCGTCCCAGCCGCTGACGACGCCCATCTCGACCAGCTTGCGCACCTTGCGCTTGCTCATCATGGCATAGGTCAGGTTGAGGCGCGAGAACTCGATCTGGCGGGTCGGGAACTCGCCCAGCTGCTGCAGGAACCACTCATAAAGCGGCCGGTGGATGATGTATTCCTGCGAGCAGAGCGAATGGGTGATGCCTTCCATTGAGTCGTTTTGGCCGTGCGACCAGTCGTACATCGGGTAGATGCACCATTTGTCACCGGTGCGGTGGTGGGTGGCGTGCAGGATGCGGTACATGACCGGGTCGCGCATGACGATGTTGGGGTGGGCCATGTCGATCTTGGCGCGCAGGACCCGGCTGCCTTCAGGGAACTCGCCGTTTTTCATGCGCTCGAGCAGGTCGAGGTTTTCTTCCACGGAGCGGTTCCGGTACGGGGATTCCTTGCCGGGCTCGGTCAGGGTGCCGCGCGTGGCGCTGACCTCCTCGGGGCTCTGGTCGTCCACGTACGCCAGCCCTTTCTTGATGAGGCGGATGGCCCATTCGTAGAGGCGGTCGAAGTAGTCCGAGGCGAAGGTCAGCTTGACCCAGTGGATGCCCAGCCATTGGGCGTCTTCCTGGATGGCGTCGACGTACTCGGTCTCTTCCTTGGTCGGATTGGTGTCGTCGAAGCGCAGGATCAGCTCACCGCCGAATTCCTTGGCGGTGTTGTAGTCGATCAGGAATGCCTTGACATGGCCGATGTGCAGATAACCGTTCGGCTCGGGAGGCAGGCGGGTGCGGACGTAGGTGAAACGCCCCGCCTTCAGATCTTCGGCGACCGCCTCGAGGATAAAATTAGCCAGTTTCGTGGTCTCGGTTTCCATGGATGACTCTTTCGTTCGGGATTTCACTTGCGATGGAATTAATTGGGATATTATATCAAATCCATTTGCGCTTTCGGCGGCCTTTGAAGGTAATTGCGAACCATACCACGTCGTCCTCTAGACGACGGACCTCCGGCATGGTAAAATACCGCCCGCTGGGACTGCCGACTTGTGGCAGGAACGGTGGGGGCTCGTCCAATGGCAGGACAACTGACTCTGGATCAGTCGATAGGGGTTCAAATCCTCTGCCCCCAGCCTGATAGATGGCGGAAAACCGCCCCACAGCCCCCTCAAATGGGGGCTTTCTGGTTAATTATCCGCCCATGTGGTAGCTTGCATTTACTTACTTGTTGCAGTCAAGGGAAAACAGAATAGCCGGAGTAGGTCTGGTTTTGGACTTTTCGTCGCTGGTGGATGGCTTGTAGCGATCCACCGGCGACGATTTGCATTTAATTCCATCAGTCAATGATGCGGCTTTAAAAACTACCTATAGTTCCCCAATATTCACTTGCTCAGGGTAATTAAGAATCGTGACAATTGTCTATTCCGGAAAGCGGCCTGCCTATTCTTTCTACAGGGGTAAAAGAATATAGTAAATAGTAGAAAGTAATCGAATTATCAACATGTTTCAGCAGATTTTTTTATCTCTACCGACTTGGAGGTTGCCATGGGTCAGCCTTGTGGAAGGAGGAGTGATGATTGACCAGGGTGAAGAGACCGGGTTGGATTTGGTCATGACTGTCCACGAAGTGGCTAAGTACCTACGCCTCAGCGAGGCCAAAGTCTATCAGATGACAAGGAACGGCCATGTCCCGGCGATCCGATTGGGAAAGACATGGAGATTTAGGAAGGACTTGATCGACGAATGGATACGGCGAGAAACGGAGAAGTCTTTTCGCGTCGCCTGACGGCATTGAAGTCGATTCAATATGGCAGAAAATTGGTATGCACTGCGAAGCAAGCCGCATAAAGAGCAAATCCTCGCAAGACAACTCGATTTGCGCGGTGACGAAACGTTCTATCCTTGCATTCGGGTAAAGGCTGCCAACCCACGCGCGCACAAGGCGAAGCCCTACTTTCCTGGCTACCTTTTTATCCGGACGGACCTGGAGAAGGTCGGGGCATCCGCCTTTCGGTATATTCCTGGGGCTGCTGGCCTGATCATGTTTGGAGGGGAAGCGGCTCACGTGCCGGATGACCTGATTCAGGCCATCCGGCAGCGCGTGGAGGCAGGCAATACGATCGCTGGCAGGGCATGTAAACCCGGCGAGACGGTTTTCATTCAGTCCGGACCTTTTGCCGGATACGATGCCATCTTCGATGCCCGCCTGCCAGGTACCGACCGGGTCCATGTGCTCTTGAAGCTGCTCTGCAACCTGCAGGTGTCCGTGAATCTGCCGGCAGGTCAGATTCGCGTGAAAAACGGTCCCAGCTGCTGACCGGGAAAGGTTATCAGCCTGGAACCTGTAAGAAAAGAGTCTGAGCCGACAGTCGGGGGGAACTGTCGGAGGGGCGGAGCACGGCTGTATAAATTTCCCGATGATCGGTCGGGAAGATCGACCTATCACCGGGTTTCAGGTCCGTCTGACTTTAGCACACTCGCCGCAAGCGTTGAAAGATATTCTCCACCGGGCCGAGAGAATAGATGGTGCCGGACTCGCCGGACGTGCAAGGTCGAGTGGACTGAGACACAGTTAAAGGTTGCACAAACAAGATGGCCGTGAATCAAAAACCGAAGCGGAAGAAAACCCATTTGCGCTCCTTGGCATCAGGGAAAGAGCACTCAGTGGGCAAGTCGAAAACCCCTGGTCGTGCGCAGGGAGATGAACTGCTCCGCGCATGGGAGGAGAAGTTCCGGCGTCTGATTGAAGTGCTCCCGGAGGGCATCCTGTTCCTGGACGCTGATTCAGGGACCATCACCGACGCCAATCCGGCGATCCAAAAAATGTTTGGCTGCGCGGCCGATGAGCTCATCGCTAAAAAGCCCTGGGAAACAGAAGCCTTGAAAGCAGTGCCCGCCATCCAGGATGCGATTCAAAAGTGCAGCAAGGACAAGTCTTTTCGCGATGTTTTGCTGCTTGAGTCCAGAGATGGCCAGCGCCGTCGTGTTGAATTTACCGCGGTCGCCTACCGCGCCGGAAGTAAAGATATTATCCAGTGCAATTTCCAGGATATCACCGATACCCAGAGGGCCGAAGAGACCCTGGCGCGCCAAGGCAAAGAGCTGGATCGCCTTTACCGCGCGTCTGTTTCTCCAATCTCCAAGGACCCTTTTGACCTTCAAAACCTGGCTCAAAGCGTCATCCAGGTGGCCCGGCGAAGGCGTAGAAAGGCCCGCTGCAGCATATTCCAGGTGCAGGAAGGTTCTAACGAATTGAACCGCGTTGCTTTTGCCGGGCCGGATGGCGACCGGATGAGCAAGTCGGGGCTCTTGTTGGATAGTCCAGGGTTGGTTCAAAACGCCATCCGGCGCGGGCGGATGATCGGCACGCCAGATGTCCGGGCAATCCCAGAATACGTTCCGGATTGGGCAGCTGCCCGGACGGAGCTTGCCTTTCCACTGTTGGTCAGCGGGCGCGTGATCGGGGCGTTAGATGTTCAATGTGCCTCCTTCGGGGCTTTTAATGACGACGATGTGCGCCTGATGTCGGTCTTTGCCGAACGGGTAACCCTGGCCCTGGAGCATGAACGCCTGTACACCCAGGCGGAGCGACGCATACAGAATATGGCTTCCCTGCGTGTGATCGACCGGGCGATCTCCAGCAGTTTCGATATTCATTTCACCCTTGGCGTGTTACTGGGCCAGGTGACCGACCAGCTTGGCGTCGATGCAGCCGATGTCCTGCTCTTCAACCCGGTCACGCAAACGTTGCGCTATTCTCATGGCACAGGCTTTCGAACTCAGGCGCTGCAGCATATCGATCTTCGCATGGATGAAAGCTGTGCCGGGAGGGTGGTTCGCGAGCGGCAGGTTGTCTCGATCCCGGCTTTAAATAAAAATTTTGACGGGATGAAGAGAGCGGCATTATTTCAAACCGAGGCTTTCGTAACTTATATGGGAGCGCCCTTGATCGCCAAGGGCCAGATCAGGGGCGTGCTGGAGATCTTCCAGCGTAAAGCGCATGCACTGGACCAGGAGCAGCGGGTATTTTTGGAGATGTTGGCCGGCCAGGCGGCGATCGCCATCGACAGCGCGGAGCTCTTCGAGAACCTGCAGAATTCCAATGCGGAACTGACGATGGCCTATGATGAAACGATCGAAGGCTGGTCGCATGCCATGGACCTGCGCGACGAAGAGACCGAGGGCCATACACGGCGGGTGACCGAGCTGACCCTGCAGATGGCGAGCAGCATGGGTTTCAGTATCGAAGAGTTGGTCGACGTCCGCCGAGGCGCCCTCCTGCACGATATCGGCAAGATCGGCGTTCCGGATGCGGTCCTGCTCAAACCCGGGCCGCTAACCGACGAAGAATGGGAAACCATGCGCAGGCATCCCCAGTTTGCCTACGACATGTTGGCGCCCATCACCTACCTGCGCAAGGCGGTCGATATCCCGTACTGCCACCACGAGAAATGGGATGGCACGGGTTATCCGCGCGGGTTGAAAGGAGAGCAGATCCCCTGGGCAGCGCGCATCTTTGCTGTGGCGGACGTTTGGGATGCACTGACTTCCGACCGTCCCTACCGGAAAGCCTGGTCAAAGCAAGAAGCACTGGCGTACATCCGCGAGCAGGCGGGCAGGTATTTCGATCCCCAGGTTGTCGAAATATTCCTTAAACATCTTCCCAAAGACAGGCGAGATATTGCCCCCCATCGCAGACGGATCAAAACCCCGGTTGTCAGCAGGGTAGCCGAATCGCCATGATGTCGAATGTCCCCCGGGAATGAGCAGGTTTTACGCTGGACCTCGGTCAGGATGCCAGACCACGCGCACGCGCGTTCCGCCTCCGGGGGTGGATGCAATGCTCATTTTTGCCCCGATCAGCGCGGCGCGCTCGTACATCCCCGCCAGGCCGAAGTGCTTGTTGGCCAGCAGGACCGCCAGGTCCAGGGGCACACCGGTGGCGAAGCCCTTGCCGTCGTCTGCCGTGACCAGATCCACCTCTTCCGGCTTCAGGCAGCCCGTGATGCGAATCGTTTTGGCTTCTGCGTGCTGTAGGGCGTTCTGGCAGGCCTGCTGGACGATGCGGAAAAGATGAAGCTCGATCATTGGATCATAACGCACTTCGGCGGCAGGCGGCTCGACCTCCAAAATGATGCTGGTCCCGGGAGTCGTGGCTTCATCCGCCAGTTCATCCAGGGCCGGCCCTAGGCCGTAGTTCAACATGGTCGGGCGCAGGCCGGTGATGATTTCGCGAATGCGCCGGGTCGCCGATTGATACGCTTCATCGAATTGGGACGATGAGCCGGCATCGCCCACGCTCATCGACAGGAGAGCCATCTGGCCCAGGACGTCGTCGTGCAGTTCAAGCGCCAATTGGCTCCTTTCGACCTCCTGCCTTTCCATATCCACCTTGTAGAGGGCCAGCAGGCGCTCGGACTGCTCGATGTTCATCAACGCCAATGCGGTCTGATCCATCAGTGCCTGCAGTACTGGGATTTCGGTCGGCGCATAGAAATCGTCGGGGTCGCGCCGGCCGAGGAGGCACAAACC
>CAVTZT010000011.1:0-162066 GCA_963739255.1 uncultured Chloroflexia bacterium | reverse complement strand
GTTGAAAAGTTAATCACGGGTTATCAACCGACAAAGATCACCGAGGAATTGCGTCAGGAACTTCGAGCGATCACATTACGTGCAGCACAGTCATTCGGTATGCAATCCTTGCCGCCTCTACCGTGTGGAGATTAATAATCATTAACCTTTGGTTTCCATGTTCTCCTGGTGAGGCTGGATAGGAGGTGCTTATTACGGATGCAGATTGGATTACGCCAATTCGACCATATCCAAATTAGTTGATTAAATTGAGGCGTGGACATAAATTGAAGCCGCGCCCTTTGAGGCTTAATATAGCAACAACGAGTCACTTCACAACAAGTGCCAAACTAATATGCCAAACACCATCTCGAAGAAAGAAAAAGCATATCAAGCAATCAAGCAAGCCATCATTGCTAATCAATTGAAACCAGGAAAAATATATAAAATAGCGGAATTGTCTGATGCATTTGAAATTGGTAAAACACCAGCCAGAGAGGCATTAGTTATTCTGGGTTCAGAAGGATTAATTGAATCCATTCCCAGATCGGGTTATCAGGTCAAGTCCGTCTCAATTCAGGACTTGCTGGAAATTTTCCACCTGAGAAGTGTTCTTGAGGTTGAAGGAGTAGGAATCGCTGCAGGGAGAATCACTGATGACGATATTCATTTGCTTGAAGAGAATAACCGTAAAGAACAGGAATTGTTAAGGAAACGAAACTCGGATATGCCAGCTAACTCATTTCTTAAAGGATATGATCTGAATATGGAATTTCACCTCACTATCGCTCGTGCATCAGGTAATAATCGACTGAGAGAGTTGGTGGAAAAGCTGCTAAATGAATTGGAACGTGTTCTTAGTTCTGACCCCTTTATTGTCGAACCTAATCAACATGTCGAAATCATTAAAAAATTGAAGCAGAGAGATAAAATTGGATCTCAATTAGCTATGAAAAAGCACCTCGAGGATACCGAAAATCGGTCATTGAGTCGTTTCTAAAGGCAGGTGAAATATGGGTGCAGGAGGTGATTATTGAGAAGATACTATCTTACTTTGATCAGACAACCAATTCCTATTAAAACATGTTAGCGATCACCAATCCAATATTTGTTGGTCGCCGGAAACACCCGCAGATCCAACCCTATGGGGAAATGCTCAAACTTGCTTTCCCAAAGGATGAACCATAAAGTTTACAAAAAGCTCAAACACAACCTACATGTATTGCCGAGAAAATCAGATGCTAATTTTTATGGCGCGAAAATATGCTATCTTGTTGGAAAGAAACGAGCCATTCTACCTACTTCCCACTAAACAACCTTCAATAAATTAAAATTCAGCCCAGTTTATCGGTATATTTTTTACCACTGCGCTTGCATAAAATCCAGATTTGGTCTATGTGAATTCTTGTCAACGATACTCTCTCAGAATTGAAAGGAGGCCAGACCCAGATAACATACTAAATTCAATCAGATACAGAACCTTCAAATTTATTTCATCACAAGGAGAGGATCATGAAAAAGATAACTGTTTTGATCAGCCTGATCGTCATGGCTGTCATTGTGTTGACTGCTTGCGGAGGTCAGGCTTCTGCGCCCAAGGATCTGCTTGCCAAAATTAAATCACGGGGGTACATCATTGTATCGACTGACCCGAACTATGCACCCCAGTCATCCCTCAATACCGCAGGCAAACGCCCGGCAACGACCAAATGCCCATCTGACACGCTGACTACCGCTGAGATGCAAGGCTTTGACGTGGATGTGGCCGCTGAGATCGGCAAGCGCTTGGGTGTGGAGACCTGCTTTGCCACCCCCAGCTGGGACATGATCACCGCCGGGAGCTGGGCGAACAAATGGGATGTCAGTGTCGGTTCGATGACGATCACCAATACACGCGCGAAAGTGCTGACCTTCACCGTCCCCTATTATTATTATTATGCGGTGGTCGCGGTCAAAAAAGGCAGCGGAATCAACACGCTCGCCGACTTGTCCGGTAAAGCGCTGTGCGTAGCTGCATCGACTACCTATGAATCCTGGCTGACCGGGAAGGACTTCGACCTGCCCGCCGCGGACGTCTTCGCCCGACCGCCCGCGAATGTGACGGAAGTGCCGCTGGACACTGATCAGGAGTGCGCCCAGTCCATCAACTCCGGTCGAACAGACTTTATCGGATATGTCACCGCCAACACCGTGGTCGATGCCAACATCGCGGCGGGCTTTCCGGTCGTTCAATTAGGTGGCCCACTTTACCGGGAGAGCCTGGCAGCCGCGGTCGACAAGTCGTCCAGCCTGCCGATCGATTCCTTCGTCTCTGCGCTAAACACGGCCATCACCGCCATGCATAGCGACGGAACGCTGACCAGCCTGTCGATGAAATCGTTCCAGGTCGACATGACCCAGGCGCCCAAGTAACCAGAACTCTTTTCGATATGGAAGCGGCATTCTGCCGCTTCCATGCTTTTTCCCCAATTGAAGGTGAGACGATGTCTGCTCCAAGTTCCACGATGGCCGCGCCCAAATCCCAGGCCGATCTGATCTACGAGTTGCAGGTGAGGGCAAAACGCCGCTTCACTCTCGGCGTCGTCATTTCTTGGATCGTCATACTGGCTATTCTGGCCTTCCTGTTCAGCAGCGTGAAGATCCACCTGGATGGTTTTACCATCAAAACGATTCATCTCGATAGAGCCTTTATCCAGGAAAATATCCCCTTCATCGCCAGCGGCGTCTGGATCACCATCGGTATTTCAGCCCTTTCGATCATCCTCGCGACCCTTTTAGCCCTTCTGGCTGCACTCGGCAGGCTCTCGAAATTTCCACCGTTCTACGCCATATGCACTTTCTACGTGTCCCTGATACGCGGAACGCCCCTGTACCTGCAAATATTTTTCTTTTTCCTTGCGCTCCCCCAGGTTGGGATTATCTTGCCTGGCCTGTGGGCTGGGGTGCTTGCGCTTGGATTGAACTATGGTGCCTATATGAGCGAGATCTTCCGGGCCGGACTCAGCTCGGTTGGCAAGGGCCAGCGTGAGGCCGCTCTGGCGATCGGTATGACACCCGGTCAGACCATGAGCCGGATCGTAATCCCTCAGGCGCTACGTTTTGCCATTCCCCCGACAGGCAACGAGTTCATTGCCATGCTGAAGGACTCAGCCCTGGTATCAGCCACCGGCTTTGTTCACGAGCTTATGTGGCGGGCGACAAAAGTCGGGCGAGCCCAGTTCCACAACCTGGAAGCATTGATCACGGCCGCGGTCTTTTACTGGGTCATGACTCTGGTCTTCTCATATTTTCAGGGTCGCCTGGAAGCGCGTATGTCACGCGGTGAGAGGTAAGCTATGGCGCCGATCATCAAGATCACCAATCTTGATAAATTTTTTGGACGGCTTCAGGTCCTTAAGAAAATATCTCTCGAAATTTACCCCCAAGAGGTCGTCTGCATCATCGGACGCAGCGGCGCTGGGAAGAGCACCCTACTACGCTGCATCAATTATCTGGAAGAGCCATCTTGTGGGGATATTGAAGTGGATGGGGTCTGTATTTCCGCTGGTAAAAAAGGGAAAGACCTGCGCGAGTTGATCCACGAGATCCGCCTGCGCAGCGGGATGGTCTTTCAGGAATTTAACCTCTTCCCCCATATGACCGTCCTGGAAAATGTCATGGAAGGCCCGGTGACGGTCAAGAAGATGGATAAGGCCAGTGCGGTCAAGATCGCTGAAATGAACCTTGAGCGCGTCGGCATGATTATCAAGAAGAATGAATATCCCAACCGGATATCCGGCGGCCAGAAGCAGCGAGTGGCCATCGCCCGCGCCCTGGCGATGGAGCCGAAGGTAATGCTCTTCGATGAACCCACCTCTGCCCTCGATCCGGAATTGATCGGCGAAGTCCTCACCGTGATGAAATCCCTCGCCAGAGAAGGAACGACCATGCTGGTCGTCACCCATGAGATGGAATTCGCCTGTGATGTGGCCAATCGTGTCATCGTGATACACGATGGTGAACTGATCGAGCAAGGAGCGCCTGCCGATTTGTTAAATCATCCACAGAATGTGCATACGCAGGCTTTGCTCGAACGATATCGCGTGGGAAGTCCCCCCAAGTCGAAGCATAATTCCACTGCATAAAATTTACATACAACCTATTCCCTGTGACCGGGACAAAGCACCAAGCCCCTCAACATTGAAAACAGTTTGCTGCCTTCTTTGAAGAATCCTGGCCAATTATGGGAAGCCGTTTCGCTGCTCGTCAATACCTATCTCCTTGGGCAGGTCTAGCCAAATCCGGGGCAGGCGGATGATCGAGGATGGAGGCAATGGAGGGAGACTTCTTAACCTTATCTTACATTGAAGGTCAATTCATAAAAGCCGGATATAAAATTGAACATACTCCTATCCGAGTTCCTACCTATAACAGATTAAAGCTGAGGTCTTCTTACCCGAGACAAAAACAAGACTTACCGGGGTAAGTCCTTATTTCATTAATTCTTCACAAAGGATAATTCAAGAAGAACTAGTTTACATAGGTAAAGGGGAGGAGAAGAATTACGATGGAATAGATGTACTTGGAACAATTGTTGTGCTTACCGAGATGCAACTTGGATTTTCGATATTTTGGCTTGGTCCTTATTCGGAAATGGCTTCAAAGCATGGTGCTGTTGAGATGATTGTAATCCTTCCTTTTCCTTGGCCATATCGCCTGTCGATGGAAGCGGGGAATGTAAATATTGAGAACCGATTTGTTAAACAACAAGTTCCTGCGATATGTCTTTCAGCTATCGGCGGGCTGACTCTCATGCATTATATCGGTCAAGGAAAAATCAAAGCTGAATTTGAGGTCAACACTGCTACGTATGACGTTGACAGCACGATTCTGAGCGGGATTGTGGTAGGTGACGAAAAACCTGAGGAGCGCATTGTAATTATGGGTCACAGGGATCACGCACTTCCACCCGGTGAAAATGATAATGGCAGCGGTCTTGGTTGTTTACTAGAATTAGCGCGGGTTCTTGGGCACAAAATTTAGATGAAGCGTTGAGTTTATTTGTAGTACAGCAGAAGAGGGGTGCTCTCCTAGGATGACTCAATATGTTCAGATTCACAAGGACAGAACTAATAAAGTAAAAGCTGCGATAAACATGGATATGTTCGGCACAGGCGGTCGCTTTCAGTTAGTGGAGAGTGGTAAATGGCATGATACAGATACTTTTGAGTTTTCTCATTGGCTAATAGAGGCTTTAGAGACAGCTGCGGATGATATGGGTTATCACATCGGTCTTTATAAAGCAAGTTCTACATCAGATGAAATCCGATTTCTCCTAGCAGGAGTGCCAAGTGTTTGGTTCTGGAAACCGGATGATGTGTATTATCACTCCATTATGGATACACCAGAAATGGTTGATGCAAACAGCTTGAAAGCGGTTTCTGATATTACAGCCGTGGCTGTAATGAGAATTGCCAATCTGGAAACTACCGTAGATTAGCGAATAAGCAGATCTGCCTGACTGGTCATTGTCATTCTGGGAAGATATGTAAGATGAACTATCTCAGAGCATATTATCACTGAGCTTTGTATTAATCGAACACCGAAAGTAGCATTCGAATCCGGATACCTTGACTTAGAAGAAAAAGGGCCTTTTCTTTAGAGTAATCAGGCTTGGCTTGCTAAACCACCTGCCAATTCCCCTCCATCAATTACGAAATATTGACCTGTTATCCAAGAAGCATCATCTGAGGAAAGAAAAGCGAAAAGTGCAGCGACATCTTCAGGAAGACCCAATCTCTTCATGGGAAGTTTTTCATAAAAAGCTCGTTGCATTTCTTCAGTATATTCTGCTTCTTGCATAGGTGTCATAATAAATCCCGGGCATACAGCATTTACACGAATTGTAGGTCCTAACTCCAAAGCCATGGATCGAGTAAGTTCAATGACACCGGCTTTTGATGCATTGTAATCACTGTAATAGTGATAACCTACCAAACCATTTGTTGACCCCATATTTATGATTACACCTCCACCAGAGGATAACATTAGTTTGGCAGCTCTTTGAGCAACAAAAAACACGCCAGTCAAATTGATTTGGATTAGCTTTTCCCATTCCTGCACAGAAATGTCAACAAAATTATGTCGATAACTTATACCAGCATTGTTTATTAGAATGTCCAGACCACCCACTGCATCAATTAGTTTATTGAATGCTAAATCTAGTGATGATTGTGAAGTCACATCAGCTCTGATGCATTTTACTAATGATGGTAGTTTCTTTTCAATCTTTTGAATGGCATTTTCATCTATATCCAATATTACAACTCGAGCACCTTCTTCGATAAAGCGAATCGCTGTAGCCATTCCAATCCCTCCCGCTCCCCCAGTTATTAGGACACGTTTACCATTTAGACCTTTCATAAAATCCTTCCTTTTTTAAGAGAAAAATTTATTAATTTGTAGTTAGGCGATCCATAAGCGCACTTGGTTCGGTAGACCCTGCAGTTTCAATCGCTTGTTTCACTGCGTATATTTCATCATAACCTAGTGTGTAAAAAACGTTATCCGGTCTGGTTCCTTTAGCTGCTTCATACTTGTCATAGAATGCTGCTAAAGTGATTCTGGGCAAGGGAAAACTATGGGTAGTCACCGACATATTTTCAACTGAGGCACCTCCATCCAAGATATTTGGAGCATCATTTGTATCAGGTGTATATACTGGTACTTCAACTTACCGGCCGCGACGTGCTCGCGGGGTTTGAAGGCATGGATGTTGGTAATAACCATCTTGACCTTGCCCAGTTCATCCGGCAGTTCGGGTGGGACCAGGTCGTGCAGACGATAATAGTTGTTCGGGTCATTGGGGAGCAGCACCCGCAGCCGGTCTCGGATGGTGATGCCGGGAGTAATAATGAGGAAAGTGTCTGAAAAACGAGTGTCCTGCGGGTTGGCCAATTTATTCAGCGCCTGCCAGGCGATCAACATCCCCATCACCAGCGTCTTGCCGGAGCCGGTGGCCATCTTGAAGGCGATGCGGTAGAGCAGGGTATTCGCGCGGGCGTTATCCTCCCGCAGGCGGTTCTCGATCCAGACCTCGCCGTACTTCCCGGCCACCTCTGTAATCCAGATGGCTGTCTCCAGCGCTTCGACCTGGCAGAAGAACAACTTGCGTTCACGCTCCGGGCGCTTCCAGTATTCCAGCAGGTGGGCGGTTGTCTTCGTGATGCCCACACAGCTGCCCTTGCGCCACTTCGCCACCGCTTCGCGGATCTGGTTGATCAGGCGGTTCTCTTCAATCCGGTCGGCGGTCCTTTGGGTCGAGGGTAATTCTGATTGCTTGGCGCTTCTTTTTTTCGGTCGGGGAATTGGAACAAAGTATTCACTAATGCGTCGGGATTTAACGATCTCGTCTGTGATGCCGTCATCTGTGAATTTGAAATGCCTTCGAGGTTCTTCGAAGGGGGAGTTGAGGATGGGGTTTTCGATAACGACCTGTTTCATTATCACAGACCAATTAGCATAAGTCCAAACCCGCTACGTATCTGATTAGCATCATGGTGTCTTATGCGACAACAAATTCAACTCATAAATCGAAAAATCCACCCATTAATCGACCTGGAAAAGGAATTGCTTGCCGTTTAATCACAATTATGCGACATGTAAAAAAACAATAATGATGAGGCTGAATTGTCTCATCATTTTTCCGTCCTACGAATACAATGGCAAAATTTCAGCCACTTGACTTCTTAACATCGGCACATCCTGAGTTGCTGTCGTCCAAACGATCTCCCAATTCACCGAAAAATATTCATGGATGGCAAAGTTCCGAAATCCAACGATGTCCTGCCAGGAAATTTTGCCGTACTTCTGGCGGAACTCATCTGGCAGACGGCCGGCGGCTTCGCCTATCACGATCAGCTTCTGCAAGATTGCGGCCTGACGCATCTCATCCTCGATAAATCTTTCGAACGGGATATCAGAAACAAACCGATCAATTGCATCCGCTGCTTCAAGGATATCCGTAAGATAGACTTTTCATGTCGCATACAATTCCTGTGCTTCTCCCAGAACGCTGTCGCGAATGACCGGCTTCAATCCATCCTGCGGCACCAAGTCGACAGGGCGGTTGAAGATTGCCGCGAGCTCTCGCTGCATTTGCCCAAGTGTGAGAAATCCCACCATTACACCCGGGTTGAAGGCGACCAATACGTCTACGTCGCTATCTGGCCGCGCCTCGCCACGCACCATGGAACCGAAAAGCGCCAAGCGACGTACCTGGTATCGTTGGCAGAATTGATCGATCTGTTTACGTGAGAAACGCACCTCTATTTCATTCGTAATCTTATTATAAGCCAGTAATAAAAAGAGGTTCGCAGATTCACCCGTATTTGACGACAGTCCCAGGAATTGAAGAACTACCAGCAGAAGCGATAAGCATTATCTGGTGAAACAATAAAAGTCTTTGCCGGCTTGTAAGCATCGAACGCACGTGAAAAAGCCGCTTTTTCCGCCCAAGTGATCTGAAACGCCTCTAGTTCCTGGCTCTGGCTGCTTTCCAACACCAAATCGATTTCATATCCTTGGTAGGTCCTCCAAAAATAGGCATTGTAGGGGCGATGGGCATACAAGTTACGTTTCATCACGGATGCAACAACCAGATTCTCCAAGAGCATGCCCTTGTCATCGCGGGCCTCGATGGGGACGAAGCGATTGATTACCGCGTTGCGGATGCCGATATCCCAGAAGTACACCTTGAATTTGGAGGTCAGCTCGCTCCGCAGGTTGCGGCTGAAAGATGGAAGGCGAAAGATCAGGAAATACTTCTCCAGGATGGTGATGTACTGGTCTACCGTGTTGCGCGAAATGCCCAGTTGGGTGGCCAGCTCATTGAGATTGATCAGATTACCAACCTGGTAGGCCAGCAAGGTCACCAGCTTTACCAACACCTGAGGGGCTTTTATCTTCTCCAGCATGAAGATATCTTTATACAGGGCGCTTTCCAGGATATCGCGCAGTTTTGCCTGTTTCTCTTCCACGCTGGTCCGATTTGCAACTTCAGGATACAGGCCATAGACAGCCAGCGAGCGAAGAGTTTCGTTGAGATGACCGGCCTGGGTGATGGATTCCGGGAATGAGAAATAATTTTCCACTGGGATGCCGGCGTATTCTCCCAGCGTCAATGGCAGGAGTTCGATGAAGTACTTTCGTCCGGCCAGGCTGTCGGTCAAACTTTGAAGCAAAAGAAAGGATGACGAGGAAGTTGCCAACACCTTCACATGTGGGAAGTGGTCATAGATAAGTTTGAGCAGAAGATCGATCCGGGGAAAGCCTTGTACTTCATCCAGTAGCAGATAGGCACGCTGGCCAGGCACAAAGCCCAGTTCGGAAAAGATGCGCTCCAGCCGGGCCGTGGACGGCTCACCGAAAATGTCTTGAGCGGTTGGGTCATCCAGGGAGTATAAGGCGGTGGGATGGTTCTCTTGCAACTCTTTGTGAAAGAGTTGCAGCAGGGTGGTCTTGCCAACGCGCCGAGGTCCGTAGAGCACCAGGATTTCTGGAGAGGGGAGCAGGGAGCGTAAAGCCTGTTCTACAATTCTCGTGTACATATAGTTATAGTACGTCTAACTATAAAAAATGTCAATAGACTGAATAAATTTATATTAAAACATTGTTTTTGATTATCTGTGGACTTCACCTTCATATTTCGTCGGTCGCACGGATTGGGATCCGATTATCAAGTAAAGAGTTTATCTGCCCCAGGCTTTCCCAATTCAGAAAGCGGCAAGGCCTGGATCCTTTCAGCCATTGGAAAAGCATGAGGGCCGGGATAGATCACAAAGAGGCGGTCAAGCTCCAAGTTATCGAGGGCAGTGCGCATGGAAGGGGTCAGGCGTGGCCCGTCCACGCGCTTGCATTCCACTCCAATACGCCGGCCGTTCTTGAGCATGAGCAGGTCCAGCTCGGCCCCGTTATGGGTGGCCCAATAATAGGCTTCCTCAGGCTGAACCGCCTTGAGTACTTCTTCGATAACATACCCTTCCCAGGATGCACCGCTTTTCGGATGGTTGTATAGCTCCTGGTCGGAGCGGATGCCGAGCAGGTAATGCAGTAATCCAGAATCCCGGAAATAAACCTTGGGAGCTTTGACCTGGCGTTTCTTGAGATTGGCGTACCAAGGCTGGAGCACACGCACCATGAACACCCCTTCCAGGATATCAAGGTAACGCCTGGCCGTTGGTTCACTGACGCCCAGCGAGCGGGCCGGTTCAGCTGAGTTCCAAGTCTGCCCGTGATAATGCGCAAGCATGTTCCAGAAGCGCAGCAGCGTAGCCGGCGGAACACGTACACCCCAGGCAGGCAGATCCCGCTCCAGAAACATCTGGATGAAATTCTTGCGCCAAGCTAGGCTGTCCACATCACTGGCCGCCAGATAGGAGAGTGGGAAACCACCCCGAAGCCAGTGTTGCTGTAAACTTTCCACGCCGACCTCTTCCAGGCTAAAACCACTGATCGAGACTGTTTCGATCCTGCCCGCCAACGATTTAGACGAGGCCCGAATCAGATCAGGGGAAGCACTGCCCAGAATGAGAAAACGAGCCGGGAGCGGGACTCGGTCACAAAGCACTCGCAAAACTGGAAACAACTCAGGCCGGCGATGGATTTCGTCGATGACAACCAATCCGCGCAAATCCTGCAGGGCGATCATCGGCTCGTCCAGCCGGTTCTGACTGGCCAAGTCTTCCAGATCAAAATAGTTGAGCGAGTTGGGGGGAACCAGTTGTCGGGCGATGGTGGTCTTCCCGGATTGGCGCGGACCAATCAACGCCACAACCCGGCTGCGGCCGAGGGCGGTACGCATGGTGGTAAGTAACGAATCTCTCAGAATCATGGATTTATTGTACCATGAAAAAGACAAATTATACTTTACTATTTCTTGGTATTCTACTGGCATTTGTGGATTGGCTGTCCTTTCACTCTCCTAGTGCAGCTTCCAATTCATTAACGGTCTCCCGAACAAAATCCCCGTACCCCCAGCCGATATCGGAACTGCGGCCCATGGCAAGGAGGCGCGGGCGGAACTGGGCATACATCTCCCGTCTGGCCGGGCTGTTGCACAGTTCCACCGCAAAACGCCCCAGCATGTTGATCAGGGCATCGTAGAAGGGCTCATCAATATCCCCAAAGTCATTGGTGAAAGCGTGGCCGCGTTCGACATAGGTCAGCATCAGGTCGAGCGTACCGCGCAGGTCGCGGGTGGATTTGCGATACTCGGCGATGATGCCCTTCGCATCTCGGAAACGTGGCATGGTCGGGGTTTTCCTGACCGGGTCGTAGACCGCCTTGACCACCTTCCGGCGGCAGTCCTCGAGATAGGCGCTATCCTGTCCCATCGGCAGTAGCTTGCCGCGCAGCCAGGCCTTGTTCTGCGGGGAAAGGTCGTGCAGCCCTTTAAGCAACTCGACCACCTGTTCTTTGGATAAATCCTGCAGGCTCTGGCGCAAGTCACTCCATGGCATGGCTCACTCGTCCTCCCATTCCAGGTCGTCCGGACCGATGATCTCCTCATCCACACGCTGCTCTTCAAAGGCAGATTCGACGATCGGGCGGATCCGTTCCAACTCGCCGATCTTCTCTGTGAAGTGGATGAGGTAGGCATTCAGAGTGGGATCGCAGGGCTGGACCTTCTGGACGATCTGGCCAAACCCCAGGGCGAGTTTGCCGTTCAGGATCGGCTCTTCCTCCGCCAAGAGGGTCAAGGCTTCGGCCGCCAGTCCTCGGCGCTGGGCCGAGGAGGTCGGATCCTCCAGCAGCATCCATAGGACGGGCTCGACCGCCATGCCCATGCGCGCCCAGACATCAGAGAGCAGGTCGGAGAGCCAGTCGTTGGGCCGGCCTGAGAGCGTCGCCAGGGCTGGGATGGATTGCCAGGCTTCCAGGGCGCCGAGCAGGTGAAGGGCATGCCAAGGCGCCCAGCTTTGCGCTTCGCCGGGCCAGCCGTCGAGCAGGCCAGGGTCGAGCACCATGCGTTCAAGGCCAGGCACTTGGCTGAGCCAGCGCTCCGGCTTCTCGGCTTCGTTTTCAACTCGGTCTTTATCGAGGTCCGTACCCCAACTCAGCAGGGCGGCAATCGGCTCCCGGTAAATAGCTGGAGCCGGGGATTTGAAATCGTCCGGGCGGGGAGGAACAGCCGGCGGCGTGATGTCTTCCCAGGTGCGCCAATCGGTCAGCAGCAGGTCTTCGATTTCCTTTTCACGCGGTTTCTTCGAGAAATCGGGGCCGTCTTTGAGCCTTTTCACATACAGCCGGGCGTTCTCATCTTGGACGATACCGAGACCTTCATGAGAATAAAAGGGCCGCTGGCCACCGAAGCGGGCGTAGCGATGGCGGTACAGGCGGTAAAAGTAGGCCTCGTCAGCGATGAAGCTGGGAAGCTCGCGGATCGTGTCGAACACCTCGACCGCCCGCTCCACTTCCTCCGGACCATATTTTTCGATCAGCTTTCGCCCAGGTGGATCATCTGCGCCAAATTCGTTCATCATGACCGGCAGGAGTTCTTCCTGCAGCGCCTCGCGGCGTCGGATCAATGCCTGGCGCTCCGCCTCGGACGGGAAGCCTGTGCGGTGTTCGAGCCAGGGAATGGGTTGGGAGGTGGGTTGGGATTGGTGTCGACGGCGTGGACTCATAGAGGCTCCTGTTCTTGTCCCACATGATACCGCATAAGGATCGGTCTGTTGGCTTTGACCCAAGCGGATGATGACGATTCGATAATCAGGAAAGCGCACTCGCCTGATTCATCTCATACCAGGGACGTTAATAGTGATCTCGCAGGATCCTCTCACCTCCCATCGTGCCACAGAGAATGGATAGATTTTGCTCAGCCAAAGAAATACCCGGTTCGATGTAACCGTGAACAATAACAGCTTCCGGAAGATCCAGGAGGATTGGCAAGGTGCTCATCCAGGCGACTGCATCGGGGTAAGCTTTGGCCAATTGGATCCAGCTGATGCGCTGCGAAACGGCGAGCTGAATCTCACCGCGGCTGCCCCGCACGTGTTTACGCTCATGGTTCCCCATGAGTGCATGGGCTCTTGGGGTATTTTGAAAGAAGCCCAGGACCTCCGGTGTCTCGGGACCGCGGTCGAGGATATCGCCAACCGCGACGATCTTGTCCCTGCTCGAAAGGCCCGCTTTGTCGAGCAGCATCTGGAATTCAAAATAGCAACCGTGGATGTCACCGACGATCAGGGTGTTGATCACAAATTCCTCGACGATATTTTATCAGGATGTCCACCGAAGCGCGTTGGGATGGAAGTCCTCGCGGCATTCCGGGTACGAAATATATCTACTAAAAATCAGGGCTGACCAACAAAATCATTGAGCAATCCGACATTTCGTAATTCGTTATCAAACGCGAAAAATTGACGAACTACGAAATTAGGGGAGTATTCACCTTAAAATTTCATTAGAGTTTTTAGAAAAAATTCCATAACGTCTATATAGATACATAGATACAATCGTTGTAGCGGGTCCAAATTGAGCCAGGGGTGACAAATCAGAATATGCGGGTTAATATTTATGCGACAACAAAATAGAACCGGTTGTTTGCACGGTAGAACCAGCCTGCCAGTCTTGGCGCTGGGAGAAGTAAGTCCACGTTAGAACCGGTCTTATCCAAGAGGACCTTGCCCACAAGGTTCTGCTAACGTGTTTCTCCTGGCGTTTTTTATTCCCAGGAAGGTCTCTACCAAGAGGTGCATGATGAACTATTCTGAAGACAGTCGCATCGATGAATTCTGTCGTGAGCTCGCTCTGGCCTTGCGCCGGATCACCGGGCTGACGCCAGATATTCTGCCCGGTGAGCTGGCACAGCAAGTTGAGGGCCTTCCTGCTTCAGAGGAAGATGGTGATGAAGACAATGATGGTGGAGATGGAGAAGATGACGAATCCACTGACCAGTGATTTTTGGAAGATCAGCACTCCAAAAGAGCTGATGGAGTACATGCAGCAGTTTGAGGGAGAGCAGGCTCCCGATCCCGACCGGAAACGGGTGGTGATCTATGTGCGTAAATCGCGCATCCTGAAAGATGCCACCCACTACTCGCCGGAGATCCAGGAACAGGCCTGCCGCGCCCGGGCGGAGAAAGAGGGCTGGGAGGTCATGGACGTGATCACCGATCTCGACAAGAGCGGGCGGAATTCAAAGCGGGAGGGGATCCAGAAAGTGATCCGCATGGTCAAGACCGGGCAGGTGGATTTCGTGATTGCCCATTACCTGGACCGTAGCTTCCGTAATAGCAACAGCTTTTTTGCGTTCCAGGGCTTGCTGCAAAGATATGGAGTGGATTTTGTCAGCGTGTCGGAACCCTTTGACACACGAACGTTCCTCGGGCGCCTGACCGCCTCGATCATGGCCTCAATGGCCGAACTGCCCGTCCTGGCAGCTTCCGAACGCGGACGGGCTGCCAAGAAGGCCCGCTTCAAACGCGGCTTCCACAACGGCGGTTACCGTCTGGGATATTGCAACAGCCTGTGTTCCACCTGTACTGACCCGAACGGAAAAGATTATTGTCCCCTGTTCGGTGGCCCAGATCGGGTCGAAAGCCAGCGCGGGCGGATCCAGGTCCCGCATCCGGTCGAGCAGCACCTGGTGCGCCTGATCGTCTCGATGTATCGCCAGGGCAGGAGCGACCGGGAGATCGCTGCCGAGATCAATGCCCATATATACCAGCTCCCCGGCGGCCAGCGGGTGCAGTTCCGGACCAAGGGCGTGCCCAACTCCTATCCGCCTGGGAAGCTCAGCCGCGATACCGTGCGCGAGATCGTCCGCAATCCCTTCCATGCGGGTTGGGTGGCCACCTATCCGACCGCTCCGCTTTCCATGGCAGATGACCTGGAGAATCCCGAGCGCATTCGCACCCCCGTCAAGGATCGCCGGACCCCGAAGGATTTCGTGCCTGGTAATCACGAACCGCTTTATCCGTTCGATGTTTGGAAGGCCAATCAACAGTTGCGGAGGAGCAAGAAGAGGGTCTTGGTGGTAGCCGGCCAGCCCAAGCGGGTCTACCTGCTCAGTGGAACTGGGCGCTGCCATGTCTGCTATGAAAATGACCACCGCGAGGTTGCGCTACGGGGCTCCATCAATGGCAGCGGAAAACCGGTCTACCGGTGTGCCGCCTTGATCGACCGGGCAATCCTGCGGCGGAAGAATGGGGCAGGTGTGGATATCAGCCTGGAAAGCGATGAGGCATTCCAGACCTTGATGGATAAACATGATCACTTTGCCATTCCAGGTGACCTGGTAGAACGGCAGGCGGTGGATCTGGTCAAGCGCCTGCAGATTCCCCCGGAGTGGCACGAGCGCATCCTCGCTTATTACCTTTCCGATGAGGGGATGAGCGAATTCGAGAGGAAAGGGTATGGGCTGCGGAAGGAAATAGAAAGGGTGAGGGAGCTATTCCTGGCTGGTCACATCGACAGGCTGGAATTCAACCAGGAGGCTCTCAGAATTGGGGAACAGTTGAAAAGCTTGAAGCCGGCTGCGCGGCCGGAGGCGGTGCGGATTCTCCCCTTGTTAAAAGATTGGCCATCCATCTGGGAGAAGATGAATGGCTTGGAACGCAAAGCTATTATCGGTACAATGTTTGGTGGGCTATATTTCGAGAAGCAGGGAATCCTTCAAAGGGCTTCATTGTATCCCCCGTTCGATTGCCTGCTTTCCGCTACAGCTTAAGAAGCATTCATTAAGCCAATTTTGAGTTCCATCTCTGGTGTTTGAACGGACGAACGATTCCTTTTATCCGATTACACGATTGGGCTGTTGTGCAGAAGTATCTGCCTGATGCTTGTATGGGCGAATCGAATCAATCACTTTCGTCTCCGCCTGTTGTGCGAAGTAAAGATCCCAGCGCAACTGCAGGTTCATCCAGAAATCTGGCGAGTTGCCAAAATACTTTGCCAGGCGTAGAGCAGTGCTAGTGGTAGCGCCCCGCCGTCCATTAACCAGGTCGTTGATGCGTTGATACGGTACATGGATGGCGTTCGCCAACTCGCGCTGTGTGATTCCCATCGGGATGAGAAACTCTTCCAACAGCATTTCGCCGGGATGAGTGGGGGTGCGATTGGTTGGAACTCGGATCATTTTATTCTCCTAATGATAGTCAACGATCTCTACCTGGTCAGGACCTTGCGCTGTCCAAACGAAACAAATCCGGTATTGGTCGTTGATGCGAATACTATGTTGGCCTTTGCGGTTTCCGCCAAGCGCTTCGAGCTGATTCCCTGGTGGAATTCGCAATTCTTGCAAAGCTGAAATCGAATCGAGTTGATCCAGCTTGCGGGCAGCAACCTTCCAAAGATGTTCCGGACAAGTCCTTCGCGCAACAGGGCTATTGATGCCATTAAATACATCTTCGATGCCTTTTTGCTTGAAGGACTGTATCATGAATATATGATAACACGGAATCTATATTATTGCAACTGATGCAGACCAACAAACTTATATCGGGAAGCAACCGGATGTGTGAGCAGACCGCTAGCTTACAAATAGAAAGATTTTATAAAACGGCATTTTGCTTTCGCGCATCAATCGCCCCGCGTTTCTTGGCGAGCCGCCAGCGTCTCGTGAATAATTGCATTGGCTTGTTCAATGGTCATATTGTCCAAGCCGCGTTGCCGGGCCTGTTCACGAATGGCTGCCACAGCCAATTGCGCACGGACCCGGGAAAGCAACTGAACCAAATCGTCCAATCCGCCCTTCGGAATCTGGAGCATCAGGGCAAGCGGTTCTCCATCCACAGTCACTACCAGTTCCCCATTTTCTTCGAGTTTCCTCCTCAGCTCTGCAGGCTGATTGCGTAACATACGATAGGGGACGAATTCCATTTTTGACTCCTCGTGATATGAATACGCTTGAGATGATCTACTCTAAGATGCTGCGTATTTCAAAGATGGAAATTGAGGCGATGGGATGTGAGCTTTTCAAAAATAGGATGAATCTGTAAATTTGTATTTTCCAATTCATAGGCATTTTTGCTAATTATCACCCAAAAATGGCAGGAGCGAGTTTTAATATCATATTTCCCGCTCACTGTCACAGGGGACGCGCTTCCCGCAGCACCTGCGCTCGGATGCGCTGCCGCAACCCGGCCTCGGTCACGATTTCTACCTTGCAACCGAGTAGCGCTTGCAGTTCTCGCAACAGGCGCGCCAGGTCCATCAGGCTGCGACCAAATTCCAGCCGGACAAGAAAATCGATATCGCTGTCCGGGCAAGCGTCACCACGTGCTACTGAACCAAATACCCGCACATCAAAAGCCCCATGTTTGTGTGCAGCTTCCAGGATTTGGTCACGGTGTGTCTTTAGGAGCGCTTCAAGATCCATAGATTGTCCTTCACCGTCACTGTTGCACAATTTCATGGCTGTACTGAATCTGGTATGTGTATTTTTTGCAGATTATCACTCCGCATCAATACAGGATCTCTTCCAAATAATGCTCTTCATGTTCCTGGGCACATTCTTCGCAGAAAACCGCCTCGCTTTTTGGACCCCGTGAACACTGCAAGCAGATCCACTTCGCCACCACCTTTTTGCCCTTCTTCTCGCAGTCCACGCAATATACATGTTTGGGTTTGTTACGGGCAATCTCCCTGGGATACTCCGCACCAGATTGGGAAGTGTCAATCGATACCAAGGTCAGGGTATGCTCGATCCAATCCCCGAAGTCGAAGACGAATTTGATCTTGTCGTTCGCTGAAAGCCCGATCGCGGCGATTTCAAGATCCGCCCCATCCCCTTCTTCGAAAGGATTCACCTCCCCCAGTTCCACTTCCCGGTAACGCACCACGCCTCGGGTCGCGGCCTTGCGTGGCACCAGTCTCCAGAAACCGCCCATGTGATCCCAGTCATGGTGGAAGGCGTTCACCAGAACATGGTTCAAATCGGAAAGATTTTGTTCTCCCAGGATCTCGACCTCCCGCCAAATCCCCGGACGGTGCTTCAGCTCGGCCCTGAAACGGTAGACCTGTTTCCCTTTTTCCTTGGAGAATGGGACTTTGGGAACAGCCCTGGATTCCCCCGCCAGTTCGCGTTCCAGATTTTCCAGCGGCGACAGGCCTCCATCGCTGTAACGGATGCTCCAGTCATCCACGCTCATGCGGTCGTCTTTTCCCAGGGCGATCATCCAGTGATCGGGGGGATAACCGTCTTTCTCTGGAAAACGGGCGTACACGGTTGGCACGGCTTCGAAGGTATGAAGATCCTCCCGAGCCGCATTTTCCAACATTTCGTAGAAAAGGTCCGCCAGCAGTTGATTGCGTTGCTGCAGCATGGCTTGATCGCGTTTGGCATAAGGCTCGTGGCCCAGCTGGAAAATGCCATTCTGCCAATCGCGGATCGTGAACCCCAGGTAGGCCTTGGGGTAGACCTTCTGCTCCCGGAACCAGTTTCTCAGGTCCGCGTACCAGGCAGTGTGATCATAGTTGCCGAAGACGGATTTCACTTTCTCGATCGCAGAACTGATGATGAAATCGATGGGCTGCCCGTCCTCATCCAGGAATTGAACCTTTTCAATGGGGAATTGCCGGGGTAGATAGGAGGACAGGCTGTCGTCAATCTGGACTTTTCCCGAGTTGACGGCATTTTTGTCAACCTGGAGGCGGAAACGCACTCCCTGCATGGCCAGGCGGACTGGCAAAATGGTGCCTGCATCCCGAAAGACAAGCAAACGCCCAATCTCCTGCCGGATCTGGTTCCGGACTGCCTCGAGAGGCTTTTTGGCCTGGGTCGTGCGCAATGCCAGGATCTGTTCCGAGAACTCCTGGACCGGGAGCGGACCTGTGGCCGCATCCAGGAGCTGGGTCATGATCTCAGTGTACGTGGGTTTGATATCTTGTGGACGGGGCATATCAGTCTCACTCTTTCATGCTTCCCAGCAGTCTTTTCCCGAGGGCCGTCAGGGTCAGGGCGTGCAATTCGCTAAAGTCTGCCCCCAGGGTCGGATGCGGTCCATGCACCAGTTCGAGAATGCCAAACTGCCTTAATGGCTCAGCAACGGTGGACCTGATCAGACCGTGCAAAATGGAGCGCTCATGGCTGCCGTCCCCGTGGGGCCAAGCCAGGCCGGCCGCCTCGATCACCTGGTCCGCAAAACGATCATAAGGTGATGCATGCCCCTCAGGCAGGCCGAGCAGGCGTTCAAGGATGATCTTGCGAATGTGCGTGGGAGGGAATTCGTCCGGTGAATAGGACCAGGCAATCCCCCAGTTGACCTGTGTCCACCAGGTGATGAAGAGTAACCAGACCTGGATCTCCGCTGGTGCCTCCAGGAACTTCTCCCCCAACGATGTGACCTGCCAGCGCCGACCCGGGCCGCCTGTGATCAGCCCGCCCACGGACGCCAGGACGTGCACGAAATACAGCGGCCAGACGTCATCCTCGCTGCGCATTCGGGAAACATATTCACCGATCCTTGTCTCTAGCTGAGGAGGATCGACGAACTGGTCGCAGATGGCCCGGATGGCCTTGAGGGGCAGGTTCCCGGTGGATTGTGTGCCGGTCACACGGTTGGTCCTGAGATAATTCAGTAGGGTCAGCACGTCCCGGCGCAGAGGCAGGGCTTCGACCGCCTGGCGTTGCTCTTCGTTTAGTGTCGGCGGCTGGGGAACCTGGCTTTTCTTTTCGACCGGCCAGGATGGATATTCTTCCTTCTGCCAGGCATCCGGCGCAATTTTCATCTTGCGCAGGCACCGGTTGACCAATTCCAGGTCGAATGCGTTGGGGTCGTATTTCCCGCCGATCCAGGTCAGGTACTCGTCATGCTCTTCGTGCTCAGGGTCGCGCAAGGCCTCCATGAAATTTTCATAGCCACCTATCCCGCCTACATCCTCGGGTGGGCAGGCGCGTTTCCCTTCAAGGCAAACCGGCAGGTGCCGGGTTGGATCAGGCGGCAGGATCTTTTCCGGCCGGAGGGTGTGCCTCCAGCCATCGCCGAAATCGTATTCATACTGGAACCAAAGTCCCTCGTCCACAATGACTTTCCGCAGACGGTAGTCCGCCTCATCTATAGTTCCCATCTCGCCGAATTCATCGTCTTGGGGATCACCGAAAACTTGCCCATTGATCTCAAACATATGCAAATGGGAATTCGTCCAGCCCATGACGATCTGGATCGTATCGTGCAACCTGCTCAGGAGGATGTTCGAAGAAACCAGGAAACGCCGCCAGATAACCGGCGTGATTCCATCCAGGGAGATTTTAAGCTGATAGATCGGCGCCGTTTTCGGCGAATAGGTACGGCTCATTTTCCCTTGCGCTATCGATCAATCGAGTTCAAAGAACTCATCCGTGCCCAAGGTGGGGATCAGCCGGCGCGCCAGACGTTCCAGCTTTCCTGGTTCTCCCACACCTATCCAATCGTCGATTGAGCCCGAATAACACCACCGTTCAGCGGCATAAATGCGTTTTTCTGGGTCAGTGAGGATGAAACGCATGACCGGCGCGAATCGGGTGTACCGTTCCATCTCGGCCTTAAGCTTTTCTATAGCTCCAGTAGGTCGCGGGATGTTCTTTCCAAACAGGGCAAGGATACCTTCTACATCTGGTCCGTAACCTTCGTAAATGATGATCTGATCATGTTTGACACCCACCCGGTAATTCGATCCGTTGGAGTGTCGTTTGAGAGCCTCTTCAACCAGAGCGACCTCTTCGACGGGGATCAGCCGAGGGCGCACTTTGACCAGCGAAACCACCCCGTTGACACTTTCGCTGATCTCGTAACCGGAAGGGATCTGTTCGATCTCTTCCCCCTTTGGTTCGCGGGAATAATAATAGCGCACCTTGCCGGTCTTGGTCCTTCCTTGGCAGAGGAAAAAGGTGGATCCTTTGCGGTTGGTATAGGAGATGGGCATGCTGATCGTCTATTCTCTGACTTTCGGTCCGGGCAGTAATAATTTTCTGATTCTCGCTGGCCGGGATATTGTTTTGGGGTTGATCACGGTTCTCGCGCTTTCTCAACCGCGTGATCGATATCCGAGGGTTTCAATCCAGCTGCTTTGGCTTGATGGCGCGCTTGCATGATCAGAGAATCGATTTTTTCTTGGTTGGGATCCGTTGTTGTAGGCTGATGTCGGTCTGCGATTTCCCTGATCAATGCCTGCCAGCCGTCTTTTCGATGATGGTCCAGGATGCGCCCGCGCTCCATCACCTCATTGTTTATACGGACTTCGTAGTCGTAGTTTGCCTGTTCCTCGGTACCGGTACCATCGTTGTGAACCAAGATAATGAGCATATAAGCAACCTTTATGAGTGATCAGTAAAAATTGTTTTGATATGCTGTGTTCAAGCATGCATCATAGGCAGGTCATTTTTCAAAATACTTTTGGAGTAAAACCAATATCGCATCCGCCACCTGTTTACGGGTTCCTGGCTCGCGTATCTGGGACAGCCTGATCGCCACATCCACCGCTTCCGGGGGCAAGCGCTCGGCGCTGGCGGTTTTTATATCGAATGCATCCAGCTTGGGAAACCCCGCCAGCCCAAGGAATTCGTTCGGATTGATCCCGAAATGATCGGCCAGCAAAATACAAGCCGTGATATTTGGACGATGCCCGTTCAGGATCCGGCGAATGCCTTGATGATCCAAGCGGCAGGCCAGGGCCGTCTCCCGATAGCTCTGGTTGCGTTTCTCCATAAGATCCTTCAACCTCGCAACCAATTTTTCCGGTCTATAAGGCGTTTCGCGTGCCTCCCTGCGGGCCTTGGCAATGGGTACTTTCTCCATAAACATCCTCGCCTTGCGCTAAAATAGCATTTGTCCGTAATGGGCAATCTGATTATATCTTAACGATCTGGAGGTAAAAATGGAAAAATCATCTACTTCACCCCCCTTGCGCGCCGCAGGCTACCGGCGTGTGTCCATGAAAGACCAGGTGGACAACTTCAGCCTGGATGCACAGGAGGGCAACATCACCCGTTATGTCGAGAGCCACGGCTGGGAACTGGTCCAGATTTATGTCGATGCGGGCATCTCGGCCAAGAAGGGCAGCCGCCGCCCGGCTCTCGAGCGCCTGATGCGGGATGCCCAGGCCAGAAAATTCGACGTGGTCATTGTCGACAAGATCGACCGCTTCTACCGGCATCTCAACGGCCTGCTGAGCAGCCTGGATCTGCTCAACAGTTACGGTGTTTCCTTTGTTTCTGTCCAGGAACAGTTGGATTTCACCACCCCCTGGGGCAAACTGATGCTGACCGTCCTGGGCACGTTGGCGGAGATCTACCTGGACAACCTGCGCCAGGAAACGAAGAAAGGCAAGCTCCAGAAGGCCCGCCAGGGGCAGTGGCTGGGGGAACTACCCTTTGGATACTGTAACGGATTGTGCTCCCGCTGCACCCATCCGAACGGCAAGGATTATTGCCCCGACTTTGGCAAACCGGATAAAGGGGATGGCAAATACATGGTGCCGCATCCTGTCGAAAGCCAGGTGGTCAGGATGGTTTTTGACTGGTATACGTCCGGGAAGATCACCGGCAGGGAGATTGCCGAAAAATTGAATTCCACGCAGATTACCCTGCCGGATGGAAAAGTGATCCAGGCTCGCTCCAAAGGACATCCGGGGCGGACCGGACCGCATGCCTTTGGTCGGGATGTGATCCGGGATATGATCTCACGCATCGTTTACACCGGGAAATTCCCCTATTACGGGGTGGCGGAGGATGGCCGTCATCGCAAACGCAGGAAGCCCCAGGAAATTTTCGAGGGCCGCCATACTCCCCTGGTTGATGAAGTGACATTCAATCTGGCTCAGGAGATCCGGGTTTTGAATGGGGCCGCCTTTGTCAAAAAGTTCAACCGCCGCAGGATTTTCGCGCTGACGGGAATTCTACGCTGTTCTCAGTGCGGTGGAAACATGCGCGGCACGTCTCGAAAAGCACTCGGGAAGGACGCCAAATATTATTATGTGGATGCCAATCAGTTGGACAGGATTTGCAGGTGCTCCCACAGGCTGGTTCGAGTCGAAAATATCGAAGGACAGGTAGTAAAATGGTTAAGATCTGTTGTCGCAGAAGCCGCTTCGGCAGAAGCCCTGGATGCAGCCGCGAGGTTGCGGGAAAGCGAGACTCGCCTGAAACGGGCCTCGGAGCTGTACCTGGCCGGCCAGATCGACCGGGCGACCTACGACCTTGAGAAGCAGAAGCACGAAGGTATCAGCGAATTCTTGCACGCGGATACACTTTATGCTAAAATGGCATCAATCAGCGATATCCAGCCACAGCTCGACGGCTGGGATGAACTTTCCCAATTTGAACGCAAAAGGCTGCTTCGATCACTAGTCGAAGCAGCCTACTTGCGTGGAAACGCATTCGTGGCAGGTCAGCCGACTATTGCGTTTCAGCCTTTAATAAGGCCTCACGGGGGTATTGGCGGGGAGGGCGGGATTCGAACCCGCGGCTGAGGTTTTGCCCCAGCACTCACTTAGCAGGCGAGCCCAATCGGCCACTCTGGCACCTCCCCAATTCAATTGTCGCTGCAGCGGAGGGAGTGGGATTCGAACCCACGGTGGCTTGCGCCACGACGGTTTTCAAGACCGTTACCTTCAGCCGCTCGGTCATCCCTCCGGGCGGAGGCGATTTTACCATGAATCAGGGCCCGCTAAAGTCATTTCGGAAGTTCTTCAGCCCACACCGTCCCGGCACCTTGTAGGAAGAGAGCACAGAAAAAACCAGATCCGTTCCGCGAGCTCCGCGTTCTCGATATTAGAATATCACTTCTTATACCAGCCAACAACGATTCCAGGCCTCCTGTAAGAGCAACCCGGCGACTCTGATAAAGACAAACTTGGTATAATTTACGGCCTACGCAGTCCTGCGAACCATCTCTCGCAGGCAAGGGATTTGCTCAAGGAGCAGGATGAAAAAGTATCATGTCTGGACGGAAGGCTGCCAGATGAATGTGGCCGATTCCCAGCGGATCGGGTCGGCGCTCGAGCACCTCGGCTATATTTTTACCGGTCAGGTTGAAGAGGCGGATGTCATCGTGCTGAATACCTGCGTGGTGCGCCAGTCCGCCGAGGACAAGGCCACAGGCCACCTGTACTCCCTCCGCCCTCTCAAGGAAAAAAATCCCCGCCTGGTCATCAACCTGATGGGCTGCATGGTGGGTGTGCGCGGGGGCGAAAAGCTGCGTGCCCACTTCCCCTTCGTGGACGTGTTCTCCCCGCCCTCCGACCCGGGTCCGTTGGTCACCTTCCTCACACAGGGCGAGACGCAGGCGCTGGAAGCCTCCGAGACTGCCCGACGCTTTGCCGTCATGGACGGTGAGCTGCAGCTCCCGGAACACGAGCGCGGCAAGACCGTCTCCGTTCACGTCCCGGTGGTCTACGGCTGCTCCCACGCCTGCACTTTCTGCATCATCCCCTACCGCCGCGGCGTGGAGCGCTCGCGCCCAGTCGGCGAGATCGTCGCCGAGGCGCGCGCCCTGGTCGCCCAGGGCGTCCGGGAGATCACCCTGCTGGGTCAGATCGTAGACCGTTACGGCAAGGACATCCCAGACGGCCCCAGCCTGGCCGGTCTGCTTCAGGTCCTCGACCGGGTCGAGGGTCTGGAACGCATCCGCTTCCTGACCTCCCACCCCAACTATTTCACCGAAGAGCTGATGGACGCCGTGGCCGGACTGCCCAAGGTCATGCCGCACATCGAGATCCCCATCCAGGCCGGCGACGACCAAATCCTGGAAGCCATGCGGCGCGGCTACACCCAGGCCGACTACCGCCGCATCATCGAAAAAATCCGCCTCAAGGTTCCCAGTGCCTCGATCGCCACAGACGTGATCGTCGGCTTCCCAGGCGAGGGCGAGGAGCAGTTCCAGCAGACCTACCAGGTCCTGTCCGACCTGAAGCTGGACGTGGCCCACCTGGCGCGCTACTCACCGCGGCCGGGGACGGTTGCCGAGCGGCGCATGGCCGACGACGTGCCGGAAGAGGAGAAGATGCGCCGCTTCCGCCTGCTGGAAGAGTTGCAGGAAAAGATCGTCGGAGAGATCAACGCCAGGTCCCTGGGCCAGAGGGTCGAAGTGCTGTTCGAGGAGAAGGTCAAGGGCCGCTGGAAGGGCCGCACGCCGACGAACAAACTGGTCTTTGTCGAGAGCGTCGCCGACCTGCGCGGCAAGGTCCTGCCCGTCTCGATCACCTGGACCGGACCCTGGTCAATGCAGGCTGCCCTCACCCCACCCCTCCCGCCCCTGCAGGGTGGGGCTGGGTGAGGGGACCATGCGCCCAGAAGCCATTCGCCCCATTGCCATCTGCGTGTGCCGCCACGGGGATCGCATCCTGGTCGCCGAGGGCCGCGACAGCAAAAAGGAGCAGGTCTTCTACCGGCCGCTGGGCGGGACGATCGAATTCGGTGAGCACGGGGAGGACACCGTCCGGCGGGAGTTCCGGGAGGAAATCCGCTCCGACCTGACCGACGTGCGCTACCTGGGGACCCTGGAGAATATCTTCGTGTACGAGGGCCAGCGCGGGCACGAGATCGTGCTGGTGTATGACGGGCGGCTGGTCGACCCATCGCTCTATACCCAGGAAACCATTCAGGGAGATGAGTCCGGGCATCAATTCAAGGCTGTTTGGAAACGCCTGGATGAATTCGGTCCCGGAGGCTCCCCTGTCTATCCGGATGGTCTCCTTGACCTAATTGGGTCCGGGAAATAAAATTTTTCTCCCGTCGTTTCCGGCGGGAGAGTGTTGCTAAAAGTTGACGAGATCACTATTGATTTTTGTGAAAACATTACCGATGATTGGGCCAAGAATAAGCAGCACGGCAATGACGACCACAGACACTAAAACAAGGATGAGAGCATACTCAACAAGACCTTGGCCGCGCTCACGGACGCTGCACAACATGGTGTCCACCTCCTTTCTTTGTAGGATGTAATAAAATTATATATCTGATTCCCCAATTCATATCATTACATCATCGTAACTTTGCATAACTGCAAAGTCGCCGTAGCGGGCAGCGTTCACATTCCGGCCGGCGCGCGGTGCACACCTCGCGTCCCAAACGGATGAGGTTGAGATGGGCGGCATAATAGGCCTCCGCCGGAAACAATCCCTCAAGGTAAGGATGAGCCTCCTCAACGCTCATCTCTTCCGGACGCAAACCGATGCGTCCCGTCACGCGGTAGATGTGCGTGTCCACAGGGAAGGCTGGCCGGCCCAAGGAGAAGAGCAGGACGATGGCGGCGGTCTTCGGACCCACGCCCTTGAACTTCATCAACCAGCCGCGGGCCTCCTCCAGGGGGAGTTCCTTGAGAAAGGTCAAATCGAGGGAGCCGCGTTCGGCCGTGATCTCCTTAAGGACAGTCTGGATGCGCGGGCCCTTCTGGTTGGCAAGGCCGGCCGGGCGGATGGCCGCGACCACGGCCTCGGGCTCGGCGTCCCGCACCTGCTCCCAGGTCGGGAAGCGAAGACGGAGGGCGGCGAACGCCCGGTCCCGGTTAGTGTCGTTGGTGTTCTGGGAAAGGATGGTCGAGACGAGCTCATCCAACGGCGGCAGGGGGTTGCGCCAGGTCGGCTGTCCATAAAAATCCAGCAGGCGCTGGTGCACCTGCCGGGCGCGTCTTGCCTGATCGACACTCATCCCGGCTGGTCCGGTTTTTGAAGGGTGAAGGCCGGGCGGGCTTCCCCGACGGCCAGCTTGCGCCAGTTAAATACCGGCTTGACCGGCCCGAACTCCGCCAGCCCCTCCAACTCCTTCTCGGAGACATAGCCCATCTGGCGCAGGACCTCGAGGGCAACGATCGAGCGGGCGCGCAGATTGAGGTCGCTCCCGCTGTGACTGGCGACATCGCCGTCGGAAATCTTGATCACGAGGCCGATCCCGGGGCTGTCGGCGCCCAGCGCCCCGGCGATGACCCCCATGGCGTAGTACCCTTCGGCCCCACCCTTGGCGATGATCCGGCCGCTGCAGGTCTCCATCAGGTGCGAGTCGAAGCGGGCCGGCCCCCCGACCATAAACGGATTCGCCATCATCGCCGCGGTGATGCGGCGGCAGGCGGCGGCGCGCTCCATCGACAGGCCGCGCGGGTCGCACAGGCGGGCGTAGGCCAGGGCCGCGTTGTAGAGCGGGACGGCGAAAATGGGGGCCGAACAACCGTCGGTTCCGACCTCCACCTGTTCGAGCGGAAGGCTGCACAGCTCCGCCATCGTCTCGAGGATCGCCTTTTGGACAGGATGCTCCGGGTTGATATAGTCGGAGATCGGCAGGCCGCGCATGCGCGCATGCGCCAGCATGCCGGTATGCTTGCCGGAGCAGTTGTGCCGGTTCGGGGTGGGGGGCTCGCCGCGCACGCGCATGGCTTCCTGGGTGGGCAGGTGATAGGGGGGATGCACGCCGCACAGCAGGTCGCTCTCCTGGACGCCGACCTTGGCCTGAATGCCCTTGATCAGCTCGACCTGCTCGTCGGTGCCGTCGTGCGAGGCACAGATCAGGGCGACGTCTTTGGAGGTCAGATGAAAGGTCTGGTCGCCGCCGCGCTCGATGAACGGCAGCGCCTGGAAGGGCTTGGCGCTCGAGCGCAAAAAGGTGACCAGCCTGGGGTTGCCCAAGGAGGCCAGCAAGCGGCCGCTCGAGTTCGACCACGGCCGCTGCCCCAAAATGGACGGATTCGACGATCCGTCCCCTGGTGACTTCCAAAACGAGTTGATAATCCTGGCTCACAACACCGCTTACTCCTCCCCGGCCATGCCACTGGTCGGATGATAGTGGCGCACGTAATAATGATAGAGCCCATGGCGCAGCCGCTGGGCATACTTCTTCTGCCGGCTGGCCGCGATCTTGTACCCCCCCAGCAGCGACGACACCAGCCCCTCGACCGCCTCCGGCGAGGCCTTCTTTTGGGACAGCTTCTCGAGCTTGTTCAAGATCTGATTCAGGTGCTCCACCTGGACCCGGATGACGTCCACTGCCACCAGACCGCCTCGCCCGCTGACCACCAGCCAGCTGCGAAAAGCCGGTGAGAGCAGCAGCTTCAATGTATCCAGCCAGACCGGAAGGTCGGCGCCGGATAGGAAGGGCGGCTGGTTCTTCAGCACCGCATCCCCGACGAAAACCACCTTGGCCTCCGGCAAGATCACCCAGGTCGCGCCGGCTGCAGGTCCCGGATGGTGCTCGAGCACGATGGGGGAGTCTCCCCAGTAAATGGTCATCTGCTGGCTGTAAGTGATCTCGGGCGGCGACCAGCGCACATTGCCCAAGCCGGGGATGCTCTCCCAGTCGGCGCCGGTCTCCTCCCCCTGCGCCTTGAAGGTCGTGGGACGCCCGCGAAAGACCTGAGCGGTCTTTTCATGGGCAATGACGGTGCAGTCCATCGAACGCGCCCCCAGCGTCCGGTCGGGATGTGCATCCAGGTTGACGAGCAAGCGTTCGGTGCTGCCGCCCAGGTTGAGCAAGGCTGCGCGCCAGGTGCGCGCATCCTCCGGCGAGGGCGGGGCATCGACCTGGAACAGCCCGTGGGGAAAGTTGATCGCGCCCAAAGTCGCGCCCAGATATCCATCTTCGATGTAAATGTCCTTGGCAATGGCTTGCATATCATCTCCTGGAGGGAATTTACTTTTCCCTGGCAACCGGTAAAGTCAAATAGAATTTTGCCCCGTGACCGGGGCGGCTGTCGACCCAGATCTTGCCGCCGTGACCCACGACCGCCAGCCGGCAAAAGGCCAGTCCGATGCCGAGACCGGTGCGCGTCTCCTGCCCCGACAGGCGGACGAATTTGTCGAAAATGCGATCCTGGTCGGCAAAGGCAATGCCCGGGCCGTTGTCCTGGATGTATACCTGCACCCACTCGCCGTCCGGTTTGGCACCAAAATCGATTTTCCCCTGCGGCGGGGTGAACTTGGAGGCATTCTCCAGCAGATTGATGATCACCCGGCGGATCATGTCCACGTCCACCCAGACGGGAGGCAGCTTGTCGGGGATGTGACTGGTCAGGGTCTGGTGGCGGCTTTTGATCATCGGGCGGGCAGCCTGCAGGGCATCTTCGACCAGGATCGACACGCCCACCGACTGCTGCGAGACGATCGTCTGGCCGGATTCCAGGCGGTTGATGTCCAGCAGGGAGTTGACCAGGCGCTGGATGCGGTCGGTGGAGTGCTTGGCAATGCCCAGCACGGATTGCACCGTCTCGTTTTCCTTTTCCGTCGCCGGGAACATCGACGAAAGCACGTCCAGGCTGGAGACGATGTTTGCCAGCGGGGAGCGCAAGTCGTGATAGATCATCGAGGTGAGATCTTCGCGCAGGGTATCCAGGTCCATGCGCTCGGTGACATCGCGCAGGATCCACTGCAGGGACTCGCCCTCTTCCACGACCACGCGCCGGACATACACCTGGATCGGGATGCGGTGGCCGATCTTGCTCTTTAGCACGCCTTCATAGCTGATCGTCTGGCCGGATTTCAGTTTCTCCACGCTGATATCCTTGTTGCCGCGGGTCGCCTCCTGCAGGTCTTCGATAGTCATGCCTCCCTGCAACTGTTTGGAGGTGTATCCGCTGAGGACGGCGGCCTGGCGGTTCGATTCGCGGATCTTGCCGTCCCAGCCGGTGACCACAATCGGGTCGATGCTGTCGTCGAATAGCTCCCGGAACCGCCGATGCGCGCTCTGCAGGCGCTCAAAGAGCTGGGCGTGCAGGATGGCGGAACCGGCCAGGTTGCCGATCCCGGCCAGGACCAGGACGGCGTCCGGGTCGAAGGTGCCCGAGAGCGGGTTGATCGCCTGGAGAATGCCGATGACGCGTCCTTCGGCATGGATCGGGACGCAGGCCAGCGCACGCGCCTCGAGGCCGTTCCCCTGTTCCGCCTCCGGCAGGAAGCGCTTGTCTTCCCGCGTGGCAGGGATGACGACGCCCTGGCCTTCGCGCACCACCCAGCCGGCAATCCCCTGGCCGGCCGGGATGCGCTTGCCCGCCACGCCCTTGGAGCTTTTCCCCGTGGCGGCATGGAAGACCAGGTCACCGTCCACATCCGCCAATGCCAGGGTAACCGTTTCCACCTGCAAGGCCTCGATCGTCTGCTTGAGGATGCGCTGGAGCACCTCCTCAAGCCGCAGGGTGGCGTTAATGGTCGCGGCACCCGATGCCAGGGCAGTCATGACACGCGCCTGGCGCTGGCTTTCGGCATACAGGCGGGCGTTCAGGACGGTAATCCCGGCCTGGTCGGCGATCGATTGTACCAGGTTGAAATGGTCTTTTTTATACGCCCCGGGCTCGGGGTGGACCAGGGTCATGACGCCCACCAGCCGCTCGCGCACCAGGAGCGGGACGCACAGGGCCGACTTGGCCCCGGATTTATCCAGGGCGTCGTCCGGGCGGCGCAGCCAGCGCTCGTCCCGGCTGGTGTCGGGTACCCAGGCCGGCTGCCGGTTGCGCACCACCCATCCAGCCAGACCGCGGTCGATGGTCTCGCGCAACTGCTGGGTGGTATGATCATGGATCTTGCGGCCATAGACGATGGCCGCGTCGACTGGCTTGCCGTTGTCGTCCATCACCACGACGCTGCCCCGCTCCCCGCCCACGGATTTCAACGACTGGATCAGGATGCGCTGCAACGCGGTGCGCAGGTCCAGGGCCGAGGCCAGTTCCCGGCTGACATTATAGAGGAGCTCAAGCGATGATCGCGTGTTGTCTTCGGGCATAATCGACCCCTCAGTGGGGAGGCTTCAATCCACTTCCCCAAGCGGCCAGATCCAGACACCCAACAGGGACGATTCGGCTCCGCCGGAGCGGACTCCACAAGCCCGGCCGATCGATAAGGGACGCAGGGGGGAATTCCCGGCTTTCAAAACGGGTGAGAGAACTGAAGAACATCATAACTAGTATAGATAAGAAGCGGGGATTTGAAAAGAGGGCCAACCTAAAAATACACGCGAATTTCACCGGAGACGGTCAAACGAAGAGGTACTCTCTCCGGCAATCCCCCGTCATCGAGGTCACGTTATCGAAACACAGGCTGGACCATTCTGGCATTCCGCCTCAAGATGGCCTGCAAAAGACCGGCGATGCATCGCCGAGAAAGCAGTGCTGATCAGATGAACTGGTCCAGGTACTTCAAACCCAATCCGGTATTGAACAGGACGATACGCTCCTGCGGGGAGACCCATTTTTGGAGGATCAGTTTTCTGAGGGCGGCCAGCGTCGCCGCGCCCTCGGGGGCTGGAAAGATACCTTCCATCCTGCCGAGATAGCGCTGGGCTTCCAGAATTTCGGCATCGCTCACCGCCACAGCCGTCCCATGACTGGCGCGCAGATCTTCAAGAATGAGGGCGTCGGCAAAGCTCTTTGGCACGCGCAAACCGGAGGCGATCGTCTGCGCATTCGTCCAGAAATCACAAAATGCAGCGCCGGACTCAAAGGCTTTGACCACCGGGGCGCAGCCGTCCGCCTGCACCACCACCATACGCGGACGTTTCGCCTCCTGCAGCCAGCCCAAGGTTTCGAGTTCCGCGAAGGCCTTCCACATACCCACCAGACCGGTCCCGCCTCCGGTGGGATAGATGATCACGTCCGGCAGCCTCCAGCCGAAGGCCTCGGCGAGCTCATAGCCCATGATCTTCTTGCCTTCCACGCGATAGGGCTCTTTGAAAGTGGAAAGGTCGAACCAGCCCTCGGCGCGTGCCTTTTCCCCGACCATGCCAGCCGCGTCGCTGATGATGCCGTCCACCAGGATGACTTCCGCACCTGCAATGCGACTCTCCTCAACGTTCGCGCGCTGGGTATCCTTCGGCATGTAGATGAGGGCCTGGATGCCCGCCCGCGCCGCATAAGCCGCCATGGCTCCACCCGCATTCCCGGCGGTGGGGATGATCACTTTCGTGATCCCCAGTTCCTTGGCCTTGGAGATGGCCGCAGCCAGGCCGCGCGCCTTGAATGATCCGGTGGGGTTCTTGCTCTCGTCTTTGACAAAAAGGTTGGAAAGCCCGAGCTCGGCACCGATGCGTGGAAGCCGCAGCAGGGCAGTGTCCCCCTCCCCGAGAGAGATGATATTCTGCGAATCCCGGACTGGCAGCAATTCGCGCCAGCGCCACATCCCTGTCGGACGGAACCGGAAAGCATCCCGCTTGACACGGGCGCGGACCGCCGTCAAATCATAGCACGCCAGCAGCGGCGATTGGCACTCGGTACAATACGTGTGGACCTCTTCGACCGGATATTTTTCCCCGCATCCTGAACATTCCAACGCAATTAGAAACGAAGTTAAATTGGGAACTTCACCATCACTTTCCATGCGGTTGAATCTCATTCTTATCCTTTTACCGTTACCATTATATCGTTATACCTGTCAAAGATCACCAGTGGAAGGTAAAAAGCCTTCGACCCTGGCCCACAGCTCGCGGATGTTGATCGGTTTGGACATGTACACGTCGCAGCCGGCTTGGAGGGCCTTTTCCGCATCCCCTTTCAAGGCGTTGGCCGTAATGGCAATGATCGGGACATAGGTCAATTCTGGCTTGCCGCTGCTGCGCAGCCGCCTGGCAATTTCGTATCCATCGATATCCGGCAGGTTGATATCCAAAAGGATCAAATCGACATTTTGGCTGGCAGCCACCGAGAGTCCTTCCATGCCATCCTTGGCCTCGAGCAGGCAGTAGCCGCGTGCCTGGAGCACGCGTTTGACGAGCAGCATGTTATCGGGGTTGTCTTCTATGTATAAAATATTCTTCGCCATAAGTCAGTTTCCTTGGTCTCCATTTTTCTCTTCGGTGACCTGGATCACCTGGTCCACGAAATTGCGCGGCTGCAAGAAACCTTTTTGATAGACCGCTTCAACGTGACCGTTTAAGAGACGACGCATTCCAGAAATCTCGGTCGGGTCATGCTACTTTTCCAGCTTCTCGATCGGCTCGCTGATCCTGGCTTCCAGGGGCAACTCGACATAGAAGGTCGAGCCTTTGCCGGAGACGCCTTTGCTCTCGGCCCACAGCCGTCCACCGTGCATTTCGACCAGGCGCCGGCTGATCGGCAGGCCCAGGCCGGTACCGCCGGCCTTGCGGGTGGTGGAGGTGTCGATCTGGGCGAACTCCTGGAAGATGGTCTCCAGCTTGTCCGGAGGGATGCCGATGCCGGTATCCTTGACGGCGATCAGGATCTTCTCGTCTTTCTGCTGCATGGCGCGGATGGAGATCTTGCCCTTTTCGGTGAATTTGATCGCGTTGTTGACCAGGTTGATCATGACTTGGCGGAGGCGGGTGCGATCGGCGAAGACCTTGACCTCCGGGTCGGAGTCCTTTTCGACGAACAGGGCAAGGTTCTTTTCGCTGGCCAGGGTGGAGGTGATGCCGACCACCTCATCCAATACCTCCTGGACGACGAACTTCTCCGGAACCAGATTCATGCGGCCGGCTTCGATCTTGGCCATGTCGAGTACGTCGTTAATCAGGTGCAGCAGATGCTGGCCGTTTTTCTGGATGAGCTGCAGGTCGGTGTTCATATTTTCGGATAACGGCCCATCCAATTCTTCGAGCATCACATCGGCGAAGCCAAGGATGGAATTCAGCGGTGTGCGGAGTTCATGACTCATGTTCGCCAGGAAGCCTGATTTGAGACGATCCAATTCCAGCAATTCTGCGGCGCGTTGCTGAAGCTCTTCGGTAAGCCGCAGGGTTTCCAGGTGTGTGCTTGTCTGGGCGGCAATGGCGGCCGCCAGCTCAGCCGCTTCCGGGGGGACTTTTGCTGTGCCGGCTACAGCCAGCTGGCCAATGGTTTCGCCGCGCACCTGCAGGGGTAATGTAAGCGCCACATCCTCCGGCAAATGATCTCCAAACGGAGTCACCTGGTTGGTATCATAGGCAAAGCCAAGGGATCCTTCCTCTTTCTGGGCAGTAAAAAACTCCCAGCTTTCGCGCGTGGAGCGTTTGATGACTTCGTCGGCTTCGGCGCGGGCACGCGAGGCATCGGCTAACAAGCGAATGTTCTCCACCTGTTGCGCAATCTGGCTGGCAATGGCAGCGATCATCTGTTTATCAGCCTCCGTCAACGGGCGAGCCGGATCCGAAGTCAGATATACTGCGCCGACCTGTTCATCCATTACGTTCACCGACACTTGAACCCCGCCATCAGGTTCGAATTTCTCGGTGAAAGGCGCGACGGAAGCCTGGTCGTAAACATAACCAATGCGTTCGTTCTGGTGAATGGCATCCAGGTAAGATGCCCAGCCTTCGTGCATGAAACGCCGGGAAGCGGCCTCGGCTTCGGCACGCGCCCGTTCCGTTTCGGAAAGCAGGCGCAGGTTCTGGATTTGAAGCGAGATCTGCTGCGCCACAGCATTAACCACGTCGGTTTCTTCCGGCGTCCACGAACGTTCAGGCGGCGCGGCGAGCTGCACTTTCCCGATAGGCTGCCCGCTGACTGTCAATGGCACACTGATGGCAGGAGGAAGATTGGAAAGGGTGCCGGTATCCCTGATCTGCAGCAACTTATCTTCCTTGTAAGCAAAGCCAATCTGCTCGCGCTCATACAGGATCAGACCGGCAGGAGGCGCCGGCGACTCCACTTCAGGAGACACTGGCACATCCACGACGGGAGATGCTGGCACATTCACAGCAGGTGGGGGGGCGGCTTCTTTACATTCCGATACTTGCGCCTGCAACTCAAGCAGGCGGGCGCGCAACACATCCAGTTCATGGCGTATTTCCGGAGCAGCGCTCGCCGGATCATGCGCTATGCGTTCGATGTCTGCGAACAAAGCACCCAGGCGTATACGGATTTTCTCCGCGCTTTTCGAAGGCGCTTTGGCTGCGGAGATCTCGTGAGTTGCGGGCTGCTTTTTAATCCGCTTACTGGATTTCACATCGGTAGGCATGGGGCAGGCTTTCCTGAACCTGGTTGCGCTTATTTCTTGTCTTTTAGACCCAGTTGGGCGATCGTGAGCGGAGCACCCAAAGCGTGTCCCAACTCGCGCGCCGCGATCTGCAGGACGGCCTCCACCGTGGTCGCGCTGCGAATCTTCTGGCCGATCAGGTTCAACTTGGTTTCGCGCTCCGCCTGCTTTTGAACCTGGTCAAAGGAGCGGGCATTTTGCAGGGCGATGGCTACCTGGGAGGCCAGGGTGGTCTGGATATGGGCATCTTCCTCAGAGAAGGCATTCGGCCGTTCGGATTGCACGTCCAGCACACCCAGCACCTGATCGCCGATGATCAATGGCACGGCCAACTCCGAGGCGGTGTCGGGGAGCAGGGGATCGGGCAACCAGCCGGGCTCATTTTGCATATCGTTGACGATGACGGCTTGCCGGGTGCGGGCGGCGCGGGCCGCAAGCGATTGTTCCTGCGCAATCGGCACGTTCGTGGTGTCGTGGGTGCCTTCGTGTTCATCGCCTTCCTTCCAACCGCAAGCGGCGATTTTAAGTTCCTCAGCCTTTTCATCATATAGAAAGATGTGGGCATGGTACAGGCCGAACTGACGCTGGGTCAGATGGACAACGGAGTTCAGCATTTTTTCCACTTCCAATTCTCTCGCGGAAACCGTGCTGACCTCGGCCACCGCCGCCAGCTGGCGGGCGCGTTTTTCCACTTCAATCTGACCGCGCTCCGTTTCTTCAAACAGGCGCAGGTTTTCCACGCGGGCGCTGAGTTGTTCACTGACCATGGAAAGCAATTCGGCCACTTCATCCTGCGTGCTGTTCGTCCCCGCGACGGAGAGCTCGCCAATCTTTTCGCCCAGTATTTCCAGCGGCTGGGTCACTGCGGGCTGCGTATTACTCATCTCGGCAGCCGAAAGCGGGGAGATGGTGTTGAGATCATAGGTAAAACCGGTTTCAGCACCGGGATGGGCGGCAAATTGCGCTTCCCAGCCCTGACGGGTCAGGCGGTGGAGGGCCTGTTCGGCCTCGGCTCGATATTGATCGGCCTGGGCGAGCAGGCGAAGGTTTTCGACCTGCCGGCCCAGTTGATGGGCAATGCTGTCCACCAACGCGGCGTCATCCTCGCTCCAGACATGCCCGCCTTCGAATTTGACCACCCCCACCGGCTCATTCGAGACCGGGATGGCTGCCACCAGGGCACGCCCATCCGGTTCAGCGGAGATCGGCTCGGTGAAGGAGGTTATATTCTCCAAGTCGTAGGTATAGCCGAGGCGCTCACCGCGCTCGACAGCGTTCAGAAAATCCTGCCAGCCCGAGCGGATCAAGCGGCGCGACTGAGCTTCCACGGCGGCGCGGGCGGCTTCGGTTTCAGCCAGCAGGGCTGCGTTCTCGACCGCGATGGCCAGTTGCCCGGCCAGGGTTTCGAAGGCAGCCAGGTTCTCTTTGTTCAAGGCGCCGGCCTGGCTGCTTTGCATATCCAGCGTGCCGACCACACGTTCGCGCACCATCAACGGGATCACCATCTCGGAACGGGTATCAGGCAGGAGCGGGTTGGGACGGTGGGTGGTGCTGGTTTCTGTGTTTTCCACGATCACGGCGCGCTTTTCAACAGCGGCGGTTCCATTTAGGGATGCCAGGTCGATGGGCAGGTGGTGGCGTCGGGCCAGCAGTTGCTGCCCGGCCTCCCCGATGCCGGCCCGCAAAACCAACTGGCGCCCGGTTGGATCAAGTAGGTAAACCTGGGTGTAATACAGGTTGAAACGGTCCTGAATGAGATCAACCGCGCTCTTCAAGAGGGTATCGAGGTCATGCACCTGCGCAACATTGCGGCCTATTTCGGCAGCCAGGGTCAGGTTGCGGGTGGCGGCAGCCACGCGTTGTTCCAGGGAGCCGATCATGGTGCGCAGCTGGGAGACCATGCTGTTGAAGGTGGTTGCCAGGGTACCGGTTTCGTCGTTTGTTTCCACCTTCGCCTGTACCGACAGGTCGCCCGCGGCCACTTTTTCTGCCGCCACGTTCAGGCGGATGATCGGGCCAGACAGTACCTGCGCCAGGCCAACGGCAGCCAGGGCGGCCAGGACAGTAATGATAACTGCCAGGACTATATTGCCCCGCGTCTGTGTGGTTACAGGCAACAGTGCTTCTGACTGATCCTGGTGTGTACCGATATACCAGCCCAGGTTCTTGATCAGCACGGCTTCCGCATCGTTATCCGAAACCGAAACGCTTGCTAGGCTTAACAGGCTGGGACTGTTATCGAGAGTGACATTCATATACTTCGCCGGCGATTTCAAAAGTGTTTTTACATCCAAATTGGTTTTCTCTACCGTAAGTTCGGATTTACCGGCTCCGCTGGTGACCAACTTGATTTCCTGGCCATCCGGCAGGTAGACATTCGTTTGTCCGGTCCGGCCAACCAGGCCGGCCTGCAGCACATTCGCCAGGGAATTAATATTCACCGTCGTGCGCAGGACACCCACAATTTGGTTGCCGCCGCTTGCCCGCACGGCCACGGCCATGTTGATGGCGAGAGTCTTAGTGCTGGCATCAAACTCCGGCTGGCCGATGTATTGGCCATTCTTATAAGCAGCCTGCCACCAACCCTCATCGGACTGCAGGTAGTCAGAGGTACGGTCGGTCGTGGCGAGGCTGACACCCGGCAGATCGGTGAGAAAGACCTCAACGTTTTCCGGGAATTGCGCCTGGTATTTCAGCAACTCGGCTGAAAGGCTGTCACTCAGGACCCTTGCCACCAGCGGGTCGGAACTATTGTTGGCTGCGTCCGCGGCCCTCCACTGCTGGTCCAGAGTTTGGATCTCGGCCGGGCTGAGGCTATCGGCTGCAGTACCCGCCTCGGCCCGGTCCTGCACTGCTTTGGTAAGGGCCAACCCTTTCAGTTTATCCAGTTCGCTCCCCAATGTCTGGCCGACCTGGATAGCCTCGCCGTTGGCAAGCCCGGACAGGTTGTTGCCAATGGTATCGGTGAGGCTTGTTCGGGAAGATCGATCCACAAAATAGACCACACTCGATACAGAAACAACCCCGATCAATACGAAAGAGATGATCAGCTTGGTACGAATGTTGCCGATGACAGCCTGATGGATGGAAAATGTCAGCAGTCCCAGACCTCCCAGTGCGATCGCAAAGGGAGCGAAATTCGCCAGGGCCGTCGATGTCAGGCGAAAGGCGGGATTCCAGACTTCTATACCGAAAATGGTCGTGAGCGCCACTGCCATGGCGATGAACGCCGCCCGCCTGGAGGCCCTGGGGAACACCCAGGTGATTGAAATTAGGGCAAAGACCACGAGATAGGCGACCGCAACAATATAAACGTTTCCGAACATCAGGACGGCCATGACGGGCGGGACGAGCACCACCAGGTATACCAACCAGAGCCCCCAGATCAGGCGGTTGCGCCGGATCAGGAGAAAACCGCCCACGCCGGCGAGGAACGTCAGGATCGTTACGGGCAAGAGCGTCTTGTCCGAGAGGTCGGCCTGTCCTTTTTGGAGGAGCACGACATTGTATAACCAGAAGATCAGGAACGTCAGGCCCAGGACAGCAAAGATGGCTGCTGCCCACATGCCGATTCGTTTCTGTCTATCTTCTACTCCTTGGGTTGATGTTTGTTCAATTTCAGTCATAGCAACCTCTTTCATCTGATTCCTCAGTCAATCGGGTTCAGTGATTTACCCGTAATAACGCTAGTTTTGGCCATCGCCTCTGGCTTGCAAGTTTAACTGCACGCTGGAGCGTTCCGCTTTCAAGGCATGTCCCAACTCACGTACGGCCACTTGCAGGGCGTCTTCGATGGTCGTGGCGCTCTGGATCTTCTGGCCAATATTACTGATGAGAGCCTCGCGTTCAGCCCGGCGTTGCGCTTCAACATAAACATTGGCGTTTTGCAGGGCGATAGCGACCTGGTTGGCGATGGATTGCATCAAGTCGGCATCCTGCTCGGTCAGACCGTTAACGACATTGTGCTGCACATCGAACACACCCAGTACCTCGTCGCCAATCGAGATGGGCACTGCGATTTCCGATCTGGTTTCGGGAAGCAGTTCGTTGGGCAGCCAGCCTTCCTCTTTCGAGGTATCGGGAGCAACCACAACGGCATTGGTTTCCGCGGCACGGCCAACCAGGCCGCGTCCTTTCGGAATGGTATGGCCACGCGCCAGCATGGATCGCCCGGCCTCACCGGTGCCGCCCACCATGACCAGCTTTTCTTTGGCTTCATCAAACAGATAGATGTGGGCATAGTAGTAACCAAAAGCCGAGACCAACTGTTCGACCACTTCCTTGACCAACTTGTCCCGGTCGAGGATGGTGGAGAGCCTGCGGCTGACTTCGGTGGAGGTGGCCAGCGCTTTAGTACGGGCTTCGAGTGCTACGGTACGCTCAGCCACGCGTTGTTCCAGGGAGCCGATCATGGTGCGCAGCTGGGAGACCATGCTGTTGAAGGTGGTTGCCAGGGTACCGGTTTCGTCGTTTGTTTCCACCTTCGCCTGTACCGACAGGTCGCCCGCGGCCACTTTTTCTGCCGCCACGTTCAGGCGGATGATCGGGCCAGACAGTACCTGCGCCAGGCCAACGGCAGCCAGGGCGGCCAGGACAGTAATGATAACTGCCAGGACTATATTGCCCCGCGTCTGTGTGGTTACAGGCAACAGTGCTTCTGACTGATCCTGGTGTGTACCGATATACCAGCCCAGGTTCTTGATCAGCACGGCTTCCGCATCGTTATCCGAAACCGAAACGCTTGCTAGGCTTAACAGGCTGGGACTGTTATCGAGAGTGACATTCATATACTTCGCCGGCGATTTCAAAAGTGTTTTTACATCCAAATTGGTTTTCTCTACCGTAAGTTCGGATTTACCGGCTCCGCTGGTGACCAACTTGATTTCCTGGCCATCCGGCAGGTAGACATTCGTTTGTCCGGTCCGGCCAACCAGGCCGGCCTGCAGCACATTCGCCAGGGAATTAATATTCACCGTCGTGCGCAGGACACCCACAATTTGGTTGCCGCCGCTTGCCCGCACGGCCACGGCCATGTTGATGGCGAGAGTCTTAGTGCTGGCATCAAACTCCGGCTGGCCGATGTATTGGCCATTCTTATAAGCAGCCTGCCACCAACCCTCATCGGACTGCAGGTAGTCAGAGGTACGGTCGGTCGTGGCGAGGCTGACACCCGGCAGATCGGTGAGAAAGACCTCAACGTTTTCCGGGAATTGCGCCTGGTATTTCAGCAACTCGGCTGAAAGGCTGTCACTCAGGACCCTTGCCACCAGCGGGTCGGAACTATTGTTGGCTGCGTCCGCGGCCCTCCACTGCTGGTCCAGAGTTTGGATCTCGGCCGGGCTGAGGCTATCGGCTGCAGTACCCGCCTCGGCCCGGTCCTGCACTGCTTTGGTAAGGGCCAACCCTTTCAGTTTATCCAGTTCGCTCCCCAATGTCTGGCCGACCTGGATAGCCTCGCCGTTGGCAAGCCCGGACAGGTTGTTGCCAATGGTATCGGTGAGGCTTGTTCGGGAAGATCGATCCACAAAATAGACCACACTCGATACAGAAACAACCCCGATCAATACGAAAGAGATGATCAGCTTGGTACGAATAGCGTAATTTGCAAACTGTCGAATGACAATCACCAGGAAAACAACAACACCCAGCAGGAAAACACAGGAGGCGAAGACGTGTAGCAAAGGGACGTCGACCCGGCTGTACGGCCAGTACAAATCGAGTAAGATGGATACCAGACCAGAAAGAATACCGACGGGAATAGCCCAGATCGCTTGTTTACGCGTAAGAAGTGCACCGGCTAACAGCATGGTGGCGATTGGCGTGATGAATCCAAGTGCCAGACCGATATTTCCAACAAAGAGAGTGGAGATGATCGGAAAAGTAAACACCATGGCCCAGATATCCAAGATCGTGCCTTGTGTTCCTCTCCCGATGCGATTTAGCCACAAAGCAATGCTGGCGATTACGACCAGCAGGAGGGTGACTGCAAGAGCAATCTTCAGTTGCGCTGCCCCGGTCTGTGCCAACGCGACGACATAGACCACACTGCTTGTTATATAGACAATAAGCAAGGTCGGCAACAACCAGAAGGCGTTGCGCGTCTGGAGCGGTCTGTTTTCTGAATGGCTGAATAAATTTTTGAACATGTTGGTATTCCTTTCGTTCCGGATGGGTATAATGCTGGTTTATTTATCATCGGATTTTTAAAAGATTGAAAATTAGTTCTCTCTTTGATTTTTTGTCAATAACGGATTGATCCGCTTTGTAAAGTAAAGCTGTGCAGCCGCCATCTTTCAGGGGCGTGATCTGGGCCGCATAAGGATAACCATCCGACCAGACGATTTGACCGGTTTTAGGGGCTGCGGCGAGGCGGCATTCTTCCAAAAGGTCGATCAAAGGATCATATCCCTGGCCGCGCATGAGGGTTTGTCCGGTTTTCACGGGATGATCAACAAACAGCTTTTTCCCAGCCGGATTCATAAATCCAAGACAACTCTCGGCATTGAAGATCAAAACAGCATCGGCCGCATCTTGTAACACGGCAGCCATCTGTTTTCCTGCCTGAGCAGTGTTTCTATACAACTGGGCGTTCTCAACTGCAATGGCTGCCTGGCTGGCGATCGCCCGCAACAGAAGCTGGTGATCCGTGTTGAAGTAGCCGGCCTTTTCGTGGATGAGGACGAGCAAGCCGATCAAATTGAGGCGCCCCAAGAGGGGGACGATCAGGATCGAACCGATCGAGTCCCCGGGTAGATTCCGCCAGAACAGGTCGGCGTGAACATCCGGAATGATCAGCCCTTGACGGGCATCCTTGATTTGGTCCAGCATGGCAGACAGCGGTGGGAGTTGCTCTTCCGGGAAGGCAGGGCTCGAGGCGGAAACGCAATAGCTTTTGTGGAGGGTGCTTTCAGAGTCGAGGATGAAAATGTGACCCACCCCGGCCCCGAGGGTCTCGACCGTCCGGCGCAGGATGATCCCGGCCAGTTCATCGAGGTCCGTACGAGCGCTGAACTCGCGGCCGATCTCCGGAAGAATATTGAATTCCTTGCTCCGGCGGCGGATGGTATCCTCGGACTCCTTGGCGCGCAGCTTGGTGCGGATGCGTGCGAGCAGCTCGCGCCGGTCGAAGGGTTTGGTGATGTAGTCGTCCGCGCCCACGTTCAAGCCGGTCCGGATGTCCATCTGGTCGATACGCGCCGCAGTCAGGATGATGACCGGGGTATGCTCGATCGCCGGATCGGCACGCAATTCCTTGAGAACCTCGAAGCCGTCCTTTTGGGGCATGTTGACGTCCAACAAGATCAGGTCAGGCATTTCCGAGCGGGTCTTGTCCAGCGTCTCGGCACCGTCGGAAGCGGTAATGTACTGGAACCCCTCGCTTTGCAGGTAGCGCGCCAGCAACGAGACATTGTCCGAAACATCATCTGCGACCAGGATCTTGAACTGCTGGTGGCTCACCATCACAGGCGGCGCTGCCCGGGTCTGGTTCATCCCTTCCAGGGCCACGCGCACGATCTGGCGCAGGCGTTCCGGTGGGAAGGGTTTGATGATCGTCTCATTGACCTTCAGCCGGCGTGCACTTTCCTTCAAGCCGGGGACGTCATAGGCGGTCATCAAAATGGTGAAAGCCGGCCGGCCGGCCGGATGCGAGTACAGCTTCTCGATCAGCTCCATCCCGTTCATGTCGGGCATCATCATGTCGGTGATGAGCAAGTCCACCGGCAGGTCCTTGACCCGATCCAGGGCATCCCTGCCCCCATTGGCAGAGATGACCTCGAGCTCCGGGCCGATTTGTGAAACGGCGCGGGCCAGCGTCGTCGCCATGCCGGGATGGTCGTCCACGATCAGGACGCGCGCGTGCAGCGGTTTGGTGGGATTGGATTCTTCGCTCATAGGTCTCGTTATCATTCTCCCACAGCAGCCTGTCCTGGAGCGATTGCCATACGGAGGCTCCGGTTGGCAAAAGTTGGGAAAGAAAAATCCGCTCTCCTTCAAGAGCGGAAGCGGATCGGGTTGATTTTTCGATCTTCAAAATGCGGTGCTAATCGATGACCAGGCGATAGCCGGTTCCCCTGACGTTGATCAGCAGACCGGGCCTGTGCACGTCCGGTTCGATGGCCTGGCGGATGTGGTGGACGTGCCACTTGACGATCTCCTGGGCTTCACGGACTCCGGCCTGGAAGCCCTGGGCTTCGGCTACCAGCGTCTGGTAGTCCACCACGTTGGGGGCGTGCCGGGCCAGGACGAGCAGGTAGTCAAAGGCGGTAGGCGGGAGATCGACCGTCCGCTGGTCGATCGTCAACCGGCGGGTATGCAGGTCAAGGGTCAGTTTGCCGCGGATCAGGTAGCGGTCACTGACCTCCGCAAGCTTGGCAGCCGTTTCGGTCGCAGCTCCGGCTTCACTTTCCAGGCCTTTCAATTCGACTTGCAATGCGTCGATCTGTGACTGGATCTCGTGCCTGCGGCGCTCTTTCTCCCGCCGGGCGAGGATGGCCTGCGTCCGCTCGGCTAGTGTCTTCGGCTGGAGCGGTTTCAGGAGATAGTCGACTGCCCCCTCCCGCAGGGCCTCCACGGCCGAGGACAGATCGGGTTGGGCCGTGAACAGCACGACAGGCAGATCGGGGTATTGAGCGTGGATGACCTTGAGGGCCTCCAGCCCGCTCATGTCCGGCATGCGGATGTCCAGGTAGACCAGGTCGAAGGCGTGCTGCGCCAGGTAAGCCAAGCCTTCCCGGCCGCTGGCCGCGGTGGTGACCTCCAGGCCGACGCGCTGCAGGATGCGCGCCAGGGTCTGGCGCAAAGCCGCCTCGTCGTCGATGATCAGGATGTGACCCTGGAGAGCCATCTTTACCTCTTTCTCTTCACCGGGAGCCACACCTTGAACGTGGCACCCCCCTGAGGACCGTTTTCGGCCTGGATGTCGCCGTGGTGCTGATGGATGATGTCATAGGTGATGGTCAACCCGAGCCCGGTGCCGTTTTCCTTGGTGGTGATGAACGGCTCGAAGACGCGTGGCAAGATCTCGGGATCGATCCCCGCGCCCGTGTCGCTGAAGGTGAGCAAGACCTTTTTTCGGCGGAGCAGCCTCTCAGTCCGAACCGTCAGGCACCCGCCCGAGCGCATGGCTTCGATGGCATTCATGAACAGGTTCAAGGTGACCTGCCGGAGCTGGTCGGGAATGCCGAAAATGACCGGCAGTTTCGGGTCCGGCAGGAACTCGAAGCGGATATCATTGTGGCGCATGTGGGTGGCTGTCAGGGTGTGGATGTCCTCGATGATGCCGTTGAGCTGGACCTCCTGGAAGTCCTCGGCGCGGGTCGGGCGATACATGGTACGCAACCGGTCGATCAGGCTGGACATCCGTTCCGTTTCCGAAAGGATGATCTCCAGGTCTTGTCGGCCCTGCGTGGACAGCTTCTCCTCCTCCTTGATCAGGAAGAGGACATTCTGGATCGCCTGGATCGGGTTGTTCAATTCGTGGGAGACGGAAGCCAGCAGACGGCCGACCAGTGCCAGCCGCTCGCTCTGGACCAGCTGCGTGCGCATGGCCTTCTCCTGGCGCAGGGATTCTTGCAGCTTGGTATACAGGTTCGCCTTCTGGAGGGCAACAGCCAGCTGGTCGGCGACAGCCTCCATAAGCTGCATCTGGCGCCTGGAGAGGCGGCTGGGCAAAGCCTGCTGGATATCCAGCACCCCCAGCACCTGCCCCTCGATCTTGATCGGGATGGTCATTTCGGACTGCGTATCCGGCAGGAGTGGATTGCGAACAAAGAAGATCACCTTCTCCACACTGTTCGTCGTGAACGGCTCGCCAGTCTCTGCGGTATGGCCGATAATCCCCATCCCCAACGGAAGACGGTAACCTTGTTTTTTAAGCTGGACACCAATCTTACCGCTCCCATGACCTGCCATGAGGGCATGGATCTTCGGATCAAGCTCGTAGATCTGTACGTGGTAAAAGCCAAAGTCTTTCTGTAAAAGGTCGACCACATCCTTCATCAGCTGATCGGGATCCAGGGAGGCAACCAGGCCTTGACTGATGTGGTAAAGAGCATTAATCTCCTTAAACCCTGTTGGGTGGTCTCCAACAGATCGGCATTCTCAATGGCAATGGCAGCCAGCGTTCCCAGCGCGCCAAGAAGTTGGGCTTCGTCTGGCGTGAATGCATTGGGTTGCTCGCTCTGAACGCTGATCGTCCCCACATTGCGCGCGGCGGCCTGAAATCGGGGCCACGATGAGCGAACGGAATTTCACCGCTACCGCCTGTTTAAAAAACCGCAGGTCGGTCTGGGTATCAGAAACAGTAATGGTCTCTCTCGTCATAATAACCTGACCTGCAATGCCTTCCCCAAGGCGCATGTTCAACCTTGCGGTGGTTCTATTTTCCACCCCTGCCACGGCGCGCGGTATCAGGATTTTCCTTTCCTCGTCCAGTAGATGCAAGACGGCTTCCTTGGCCGTAGGAATTAATTCCTCGGCCGAATCAACAATAAGCTGCAACACCGTTTCGATTCCCACCCGTTCGGTTTCGCTCAAAGCGCGTTCAATCGTGGCAAGCGCCCTGGTCTCGTTGAGCTGCTTCTTGAGCTTTAATTCCTGCCGGATGGTATACATGGCGAGTGCGACCTGATCGCCAGCCAACCCAGCATATTTGAGGTCCTCGGAGGTCAAGGAACCCGGGTGGTTAAAGACGAGTACCACCACACCCAACTTGTATTCTTTCGTCGATAACGGAATACAAAGCGCAGATTGGGCGGTAGATGAAATCTTGCCCAGTAAACCCGGATTGACAATATATTCCGAATTCGGGATATCGTTAACCATCAGGGGGGATCCGGCTTCCAATGTCGAGGTGATCATGCCTGCTTCGTTCGGAGCCAGGATGATCTCGGAAAACTCCCTTCCTTTTGGTAGGGTAGTTGTGGTCAGGATCGCTTTTTCCTGGGCTGCATCCCAAAGCACGAGATGGGCATAATCGGCCACAAATAAATTAACCAGATGGGTTAGAAGGATAAAATACCTGTCTTCAGGGTTCTGAGGGTTCAGAATACCCCGGGTGGTAATACTGATCAAGGTGAGATAACGCTCTCGGGAGCGCATTTCATCCAAGAGCCTTGTCCGCTCGCCCCATACCTTTTGAAGGCGGCCAGCAATAAATCCAGCACCAATAAGCATCAAGTCCCCCGGCCAGCCACTGACAATCCAGACAGACAAAGGGCGGCCGCTGATCATGGCGAGAAGCACAGTAATCAACCCAATACCCAAAAAACTGGCCATCAGCCCGGCCGTGACCCCAAAGTACCAACCTGCCAATGCTATCGGGATTGCCACCAGGGCTGATCCAACCGGGCCAACCTGATTGAAGATCAGCTTGAATAATAGAATCAATATAATGGTGAGCCCCAATATGATCGCCACCCGCGCCCAGGTCCGTCGAGGGTTTTGCTTAGCTTCATCCAAGGGTTTCATGCGATCACCTTTGATCCGCTACGCTCCGGCTGATTGATGGTTGAATATATTCCTGCAAAGACAATAAGTGTCGTGCTCGTCGGTTGGCAACTCACACATTTCCGGACGCACATTCCATCGCACGCGTACTCAGCAAAGTGGCGGGATCAAACAAGGCCTTCACCTCGTTCACCAGAGCAGAAAACGATATCTCCTGATAAAAATTATACACTGCCATGAGCGCGGATGGTATTGATTACAAGCCGGTATGTTGGCATGCAGCTCACACCCGCCGGGGTTGAACCGAATGCCCCTCGCTTTTTCAACCCAATGGAATTAAAATCGCACCACCATGCCCTACCTGATCGACGGCCACAACCTGATCCCCAAGCTGGGCCTGCGACTCGACAGCCCCGACGACGAGCTCGACCTGGTCGCCAGACTGCAGGAATTCTGCCGCCTGCGCCGGGCACAGGTGGAGGTCTACTTCGACGGCGCGCCGCCAGGGCAGGCCTCCAAACGCAGCTTCGGCGCGGTGACGGCGCACTTCATCCGGCGGGGCTCGAGCGCCGACGACGCCCTGGAGGTGCGGCTCGAAAAGTTTGGCAGGGCCGCCCGCAGCTGGAGCGTGGTCAGCTCCGATCAACGCCTGCAGCGCGCCGCCCGGGCAGCCCATGCCGGGGTCATCTCGGCGGAGGAATTTTCCCGCCAGATGTCAGCCGTGCGGAGGGAATCGGGCGAGCAAGCCAGGAACGCCGGGACCAACCTGAGCCCGGAAGAGGTGGAGACCTGGCTGTCCGAGTTCATGAGCCGGCACCCAAAAGCGTGACGTGCTGGGGGAAAGACAAATCCGATTTTTCTAATCTTGATTTAATGATATTCAGACAAATTTGGTGTAATATAGTTGAGAAGACACCTGTCCTCCTTTTATTGGTATATCAGGTGTCATCCATCGACGGTCAGCATGCCCCCCCCATGCTGGCCAAGATCGGTGGTGTCCCCTCCCCCTAAGATCACCAGGCGCAAGCCTGGTGATCGCGTCTGGGGGAGGCACACGGGGAAAGGTATAATCCCAGCATGCCGACGGCCTGCATCCTCGTCCCCAGCCCCCAGCATGCCTACCCGGGTCACTCCGAAGGGCCGGAGCGGTTTTCCGGACTCCGGAACTGGCAGTCAAGGCCCTACGCCAAGGCGCTGCTCTGGCTCGAGCCGCACCCGGCAGGCTCCGCAGAGGTCCGCGCCGTACACTCGGAACGCATGCTGCATGACCTGGCGGAGGTCTGCAAGCAGGGACCGGGGATCATCGACTTTGCCCCCACCTACGTCACGCCCAGCTCATTCGACGACGCCCTGGCCACCGCGGGTGGAACCCTGGCCTGCAGCCGGGCGGTGTTGGACGGGACGGCCCACAACGCCTTCGCCCTCGTCCGGCCCCCGGGGCACCACGCCGAGCCGGACCGGCCGATGGGCTTCTGTCTGCTGAACAACCTGGCCATCGCCGCGGCCGACGCCCTGGCACACGGCATCCGGAAAATCCTCATTTTCGATTTCGACGCCCATCACGGGAACGGCACGCAGGCAGCCTTCTGGGGGAGGCGCGCGCCGCCTATTTCTCGACCCACCAGGAGAACATCTATCCGGGCAGTGGGCAGCTCGAGACGGCCCCGCACGCCCGCGGTCGGATCGTCAACCTGCCGCTGCCGGCGCGCAGCGGGGATGCCGCCTTCGCCCTGGTCGCCCGGGAGGTGCTGGCGCCCCTGGTCCGGAGTTTCGCGCCGGAGATGATCTTCGTCTCGGCCGGGTTCGACGCCCATTGGCGCGACCCGCTGACGGCGCTCGGCCTGTCCACGGCCGGATTTGGCGCCCTGTCGGGCCAACTGGTCACCCTGGCGGAAGAAACCTGCCGCGGCAGGATCGTCTTCGTGCTGGAAGGCGGTTACGATGCCGGGGTCGTCGCCTCGTGCGCGGGGGCGGTCCTGGAGGCGCTGACCGGCGTCGGGTCGAGGGTCGGAGCCTCTATTCCAACCGCGGCCGACCCGTCTCCCTATCCCGAGCCGGATATCCGCCCGCGCCTCGACCATCTCCTCCGCCTGCACCAGCTGCGACAATATCAATCCATATGAGGGTTCAAAGATGAGGAAATCCAAACAGGAATATCTGCCCAAGAGCGCCATGAGCATCCATGCCCACCCGGACGACCAGGAGTTCACCGTGGCCGGCACGCTGGCGAAATGGGCGCGCCTCGGCTGCACGGTCGTCTCGGTGATCGTCACCAGCGGCGACGCCGGCTCGAACGACCCGGCCAAGGACGAAAAATACAAGCCCGAGCTGGCGCGCCTGCGCGAGGCCGAGCAGCAGGCCGCCAACGCCGTGCTGGGCATCCAGGAGACCATCTTCCTGCACTACCCGGACGGCGTGCTCGAACCGACCCTGGCGCTGCGCAAGGACCTGACCCGCCAGATCCGCCGTTTCAAGCCGGAGGTCGTCGTGACCGGCGACCCGACGCATCGTTTCTTCGGCAGCGACTACGTCAACCACCCGGACCATCGCGCCGCCGCCAGCGCGGCCTGCGACGCGGTCTTCCCCTCGGCGGGGACGCGCCTCATTTTCACCGACCTGCTCGCCGAAGGCTTCGAGCCGCACGACGTCAAGCGCCTGTACCTGCATGGCTCCGAGGACCCGAATACCTGGGTGGACATCCACGCCAGCCTCGACGCCAAAATCGCCGCACTGAAAAAACATGCCAGCCAGATCGGCGATTTCGACGTGGACAAGGAGATGCGTGCCTGGGCCAAAGATACCGGCAAGAAGAAGGGCCTCCGGGCGGCTGAGGCCTATAAGGTGATGATCCTGTCCGAGGACGAGGACAAGGGATGAGCGCCTTCCCGGCTTCGCACGGTTTATGCCCGGGATGCGGCGGACGCGGAAACTGAACGCCCTGCGGAGGATGCCTCGCAGGGCGTTAGAGTTTATTCAAGGTTGGGGTTTTTTTTATTTGAAGAGCAGATGTCCCAGCAGCACCGCCGCCAGGGTGACGGTGATGTTGTCGATGTCCTGGAACGGCAGGGATTCGACCAGCATCCCGACAACGGCGATGATCGTGATGGGCAGCAGGTAACCTGCGAACGGCCCCGGAAAGACTCCCCGCCAGACGAAAACCCCCAGAATGAAAGCCGCCAGGACCCAGCCGCCGACGAACATTCCCAGCGAGCCGGCTGTCGACTTGCTCTTGCTCCAGGGCAGCTTTGGGGAGGCAACCTTCCGCCCCACGATTTCGGCCAGGCCGTCCCCGCCGCACATCAGCATCAGGGCCGTCATGCCGATGGGGGAAGTATTCCAGTAAACCAGGGTCATGACGACAAAGACGAACCCGTAGAAGAGCGGGCCGCGCAGGATCTCGCGCCGGTCGCCGCTGCGGGACATGGCCTTGACAGAGGCCTCGTCCTTGACCACCCCCAGGCCGATCATGGCAAACTGGAGCGTGATCAGGAAGGGGACCAGGGCCGCCAGCCAGCGGGCGTACCAGACGTCGGGAAAGAGCAGCCAGCACAGGACGAAGATCGGTCCGGTGCCGATATGGATCAGCTTGCGGCTGAGGTGGGACTCGATCCAGCCGCGGTGGGCGGCAAAGTCCATCACGCGCAGCCAGGCAAGGGCAATGACAAAGGTCAGGATGAGGGCGAGGAATGGGTTCATAGGCTTATTATATATTCTAAACGCTTCGGGCAGCTTCCAAATTTCGACACAATTCATATATGCCCGTGTCCCGTTTTTAATCTTCCTGTAAAGTTAAAGGCCTATGATTTCCACCGCCATCGAGTTTTTAGAAAGTCTGCTGCCCGCAATCGAGAGGGACGATATTAGGTCTCCGCATCAACCGGCCGAATGAAACCAAAGGTGATTGATCCCGACAATCCTGAATCTCACAAATATTAGCCCCAGCCTCCTTTTCCTTGGGCATGCCCCCTCCCCGGATTGGGAAGGGGGTCAGGGGAAAGAGGTAAGTGTTGCGTAACATGAGCCGTCCCAAAGATCAAATTCGGGATGGCTCGTGGCTTTTTATACCCTTGCACCAGCTCTTGGCACCTGTAGATAGGCTCCTGAAACGAACTCCTAGATCGCGTGCTGGAGATCCTCAGGCCTGGATCTGCTCGCCTCGCGCCAGGTCCACGATCTGCCGGCGCTGCCCGGAGGAGAGAACCGCGTATTCGGTATTCTGTTCCCCCGTGTCGCAGTTTTCGACCAGCAAAATGGTGGCGTCCCGGCTGAGCAGGATGGCGTGCCAGGCATTGCGCTTCACGTTATAGAGTTTACCGCCTTCCATGGGCTGGGGGTGAACTCCATCCAGGCCGGTACCGTTGCCCCCCAGGAGCAGCACGGCACGACCCTGGAGCAGGACGAACACCTCATCCGTCTCGAGATGGCGCTCCATCCTCTCGATGTGCTCGGCCAGCAGCTCATCCAGGTAACGCAGGAATGCCACGCGCCACTTCCCGTAGTCGATCAACGGTTTGTAACCTTCGCCGGTGAACTCCCTGATCTCGAGACAATTCTCGTCCATACGGCCTCCAAGTCAGCTGCCGAGCCAGACTTCCACTTGATGCTCCTCACCGGGCAGATCCGCAGGAACTAAATTCCCTTGGATTTCCCGGCCGTCCACGGTCACCCGGACCACACCCCGGCAGACGTGCTGCAGGTTATGGACGGCGATGTGCATCATCTTCCCCCTAAAGCTGCGCCTCACCGAAAAACCGTCCCAGGCTGACGGGATGCAGGGATCGAGGCGCAGCCCGTCGTACTCCGGCCGGACACCGAGGATCCACTGGGTGATGGCAATGTAATTCCAGGCTGCCGTGCCGGTCAGCCAGGAGTTCTTGGCCTCCCCGGGCTGAGAGGCATCGCGACCGGCAATCATCTGGGCATAGACGTAAGGCTCGCAGCGGTGCACCTCACTGATGCCCTCCCGGGCGGACGGGTTGATGCGCAGGTAATAGTCATGCGCCTGGTCGCCGCGCCCCAGGCGGGCCTCGGCGATCATGATCCAAGGGTTGGTGTGACAGAAGACGCTGCCGTTTTCCTTGTATCCGGGCGGGTAGGATGAGATTTCCCCCAGATGGAGATAGTACTGCGTATACGCAGGCTGGTGCAGCAGGATGCCATGCGGGGTCGCCAGCCGGGCTGCGACCGAGTCGAGCGCCTGCACAGCGCGGCCGTCCTCCAGCCCCAGACCGGCCATCACGCACATGCCCTGCGGCTCGATGAAGATCTGCCCCTCGGCGCATTCCTGCGAGCCGACCGGCCGGCTGAAATCGTCGTACGCCCGGCGGAACCACGCCCCATCCCAGCCGGCCGCCCAGACGACCTGTTCCATCTCCCGGGCGGCCCGGTCGAAGGTCCGAACCTCCTCTTCAAGCTGACGCCGGCCGGCGAGCTTAACCATCTCATCCGCAGCCAGCACGAACAACCCGGCGATGAAGACGCTCTCCGCCACCTGGCCGTCCTTGTTGGTCGTGGTCTGGAAGGACTGGCCGGGGGCGTCGGAAAAACAGTTCAGGTTCAGGCAGTCGTTCCAGTCAGCACGGCCGATCAACGGCAGCCGGTGCGGGCCGAGATGCTCGAGCGTGTAGCGGATCGAGCGCTGCAGGTGGCCGTAGAGAGGCTCCCGGGTCTCGGGATCGTTGTCGTAGGGCACGGGCTCGTCGAGGATGCCCCAGTCGCCGCGTCTCCTTGACGTACGCCGCGGCGGCCAGCACCAGCCAGAGCGGGTCGTCGTTGAAACCGCTGCCCACGTCGTTGTTGCCGCGCCGGGTCAGCGGCTGGTACTGGTGATAGGCGCCCCCGTTGGGGAGCTGGGTCGCCGCCAGGTCGAGCAGGCGGAGGCGCGCCCGTCCAGGATCCAGGTGCATGAATCCGAGCAGATCCTGGGCCGAGTCACGGAAGCCCATGCCGCGCCCGATGCCCGACTCGAAATACGAGGCGGAACGCGAGAAATTGAAGGTGACCATCACCTGGTAGGCGTTCCAGATGTTCACCATGCGGTTCGTGTGGCTGTCGGATGTGTTGACCTGCAGCCTGCCGAGCAGCCCGTCCCAGTAGGCTCGTAAGGCCTGGAAGGCGCCTTCGACCTCTTCAGGCTTCAGGAAGCGGGCGATGACCGGCTGGGCGGTGAACTTGTCGATCACCTGTGAACCCGGCGGATCGAACTTGCGGTCTTTGGGGTTCTCGTGGTATCCCAGCAGAAAGATGATTTTCTTCTGCGCCCCGGCCTCCAACCGGACCCGGACGTGGTGTGCCCCGACCGGCTGCCAGCCGTGGGCAATCGAGCCGGACGTCCGGCCGGCTTCCACGGCCGCCGGCGCGTCCCAGCCCCGGTAGGGTCCCAGGAAGGCCTCGCGCTGCGTGTCGAACCCGGCCAGGGGTTCCGAGCAGGCGAAGAAGGCAAAATGGTCCCGGCGCTCACGGTACTCCGTCTTGTGATAGATCACGCCGTCGGCCACCTCGACCTCCCCAACGGAGTAGTTGCGCTGGAAATTGGCCGCATCGTCCAGTGCGTCCCACAGGCAGAACTCAACCGCCGAAAAAACGGACAGGTCGGCCGGTGCTTCCCGGTGGTTGGTGAGGGTCAGCTCCCAGATTTCCAAGTCCTGCCCCAGGGGGACAAAATAGCGCGTTTGCGACTCGATGTCTGCCCGTCTGGAGCGGATGACCGTATAACCCAGTCCATGCCGGCACTCGTACCCATCGAGGGGGCTGCGGGTGGGCATCCAGCTCGGGGACCAGTAGGCCGGCTGCGGGGCGTCCGCCCCATCGTCGCGCAGGTAAATGTAGCGTCCGCCGGTATCCAGGGGTGCATTGTTGTAGCGGTAGCGCGTCAGCCGCCGCAGGCGGGCATCCCGGTAGAAGGAATATCCCCCGGCGGTATTCGAGATGATGCCGAAATACGCCTCACAGCCCAGATAATTGATCCAGGGCAGCGGGGTGTCCGGCCGGGTGATGACGTATTCACGGTGCTCGTCGTCGAAATGACCAAATTGCATCTCTTCGTCTACGCTTTCCTGGCAGCCTGAGCGTGCATGCGCCACCCAGCTTATTTACCCTTGCCGTATACCTGGGCGAGCAGCCCGTCCACCATCTCGTCGGGTGAGGTGGGCAGCATGCCCTCCTGGAATTCGAGCAGGCCCAGCAGAGGCATGTCCATCAAAAAGCCCGACATGTCCATCCCGACGCCCTCGCTGCCCTCGCCGCCGAAGGCGGCCTGCATCTGGGCGGTCATCTGCTGGGCAAGCGGCCCGAAGACGAGCTTGCCGCGCGGGTCCTCCAGCCAGTCGCGCAGGGTCGACTCGCGGTTCAGCAGGCAGGGAAGCTCCAGCGTGGACTGCAGCATCACGGTTCGGGTGCAGCGGATGTCGGCGGACGAAGCGCCGATCAGCAGGTCGAACTCGCCGTCCTCGGTGATCCACTGCCGGTAGGCCGGGTGGTAGTAGGCAAAGGCGCGGAAATCGAGAGGCAGGGTCACGGTCTTCGTCTCGCCGGGCTGCAGGGCAACCTTGGCGAAGGCCTTGAGCTCCTTGGGTGGGCGGACCAGGCCGGACTTGCGGTCGTGCACATAGACTTGGACAACCTCCTTGCCGGCGACCTTGCCCGTGTTGGTGATGTCCACCGAGACGGTCACGCCGTCCACATCCTTGAAGGTCTCCGCCGAGACTTTCGGGTTGCTGTAGGCAAAGGTGGTGTAGCTCAGCCCGTAGCCGAAGGGGAACTGGGCCGGGATCTGACGGGCGTCGTAATAGCGATAGCCGATGAACAGGCCCTCGCCGTAGCGCACTTCGCCGCTTCCACCGGGAAAGTTGAGGTGTGCCGGGGTGTCAGTCAGCCGCCGCGGGAAGGTCTCCGCCAGCCTGCCCGAGGGGTTGACCCGCCCGTAGAGCACGTCGGCGATGGCCCCGCCGCCCGCCTGGCCCATCATCCAGGCTTCGAGCACCGCCGCGGCGCCATTAATCCAGTCGCCCATCACCACCGGGGCGCCGTTGTTGAGAATGACGACAGTTTTGGGCTGGACGGCGGTGACGGCCTTGATCAGGGCGGCCTGTTGCGGGGTCAGGTCGAGGTCGGGCCGGTCGTAGCCTTCGGATTCCTTGGATTCGGGCAGGGCGATGTAGAGCAGGGCCACGTCCGCCGAGCGGGCGCCCTTGACCGCCTGCTCGACGAGCGCCGGGTCGGACCCGCCGTCCGCCGGATAGCCCTCGGCATAGCTCAGCTCCGCATTCCCCGCCAGCTTTTGCAGCTCCTGGAACGGGCTGTCCACCAGCGTGGGATTGATGTGCGAGCTGCCCCCGCCCTGGAAGTGCGCCGTCTCGGCAGAGCGCCCGATGACGGCGATATGCTGCGGGTTCTTCAAGGGCAGCAAGCCGTCGTTCTTGAGCAGGACCATCCCCTCGGCGGCAATGCGCCGCGCCAGGGCATGGTGGGCGGGGATGTCGAAGGTGCCGCCCTTGGGAGTCTCGGCCGCCTTGAAGACGATGCCCAGGATACGGCGCACCGCCTCGTCCAGCACGGCCTCGTCCAGCTTGCCGGAGCGGACCGCCTCCACGACCGCTTTGGTGCGGCGCGGCTTGGGACCGGGCATCTCCAGGTCCAGGCCGGCCTTCAAGGAAGCCACCCGGTCGTGCACCGCACCCCAGTCGGAAACGGCCAGGCCTTCGAAGCCCCATTCGCCCTTGAGGATCTCCGTCAGCAGCTTGTGATTCTCGGAGCAGTAGCTGCCGCTGACCTTGTTGTAAGCGCACATCACCGTCCAGGGTTTGGCCTTCTTGACGGCGGTCTCGAAGGCGGCCAGGTAAATCTCGCGCAGGGTGCGCTCGTCCACTTCGGCACTGATGGTCAGGCGCTGGGACTCCTGGTTGTTGACGGCAAAGTGCTTGAGGGAGGTGCCCACACCCTTGCTTTGCACGCCGTCGATGAAGCTGGCGGCCAGCCGTCCGGCGAGGTACGGGTCCTCCGAGAAATACTCGAAGTTGCGCCCGCCGAGCGGGGTGCGCTTCATGTTCGCTCCGGGGCCGAGCACCACGTCCACCTTCAGGGCGATGCACTCCTCCGCCAGCGCCTGTCCCATCGCGCGCAGCAGGTCCACGTCCCAGCTGGAGGCCGTGCAGGAGGCGGTCGGAAAACAGGTGGCGGGCAGGCTGACGGCGATCAGGGTGTTGACGTCTGCGGCATGGCGCACGCCGTGCGGGCCGTCCGAAACGGTCATCTCGGGCACGCCCAAGCGCTCGACTGCCGTCGTCGTCCAGGGTGTGGCTCCAGTGCACAAGGCGGCTTTTTCCTCGAGGGTCATTTTCTTGATCAAATTCTCAACTTTTTTCACGGCCTACACCTTTCTAGCTGCCCGGCTGCTTGCCGGGTCAATCGCTAATATTCGATCCTTGTCTACATTTTTTCTGAGAGACTTGCAATACACGGCGCTCAATCTGCAGCGCCGTGTGTATAGGAGTCGTAAACGGACCGAAGGCTAAGCGCTTTGCGCGCCCGGCTCAGCGTCCAACCCGGAGGCAGCGGGCAGGAGACCTCGACCATCCGGCCAGCCGGCAGGTTGAAGTAGTTGTCGCTGAAGACGACGTCGGCCCCCTCCAGGGACAGTTCCACCAGCAGGGCCAGCGAGCGGGAGGTCAGCTCGATCAGCAAGAGGTCATCCTCTTTGCGCAGATTTGCGCTGAGCGCCGGGTCGGCCAGGCACAAATGCTTGACTGGGGCAAAGCCCGTCGTCTGGCGCGCAAGGAAGCGCTCCCCCTGCCACAGCTCGGCGATGAAAACCAGCGTGCGGAAATTGTCAGAGGTGACCCGGTCGGAAAAGTCGAGCACGCAAACCTGCGTCGCCGCCTGCGGGGCAGCCTTGACCGGCGCCCGGCCCGTGGCGAGGACGTCGCCGGAGAGACTCTCGAGCGACCAGCGGACGAGGCCTTCCCAGGGCTCGAGACCATCGTTGGTGACGTAAACCCCCTGCTGGGGCGATTTGTCTTCGATGGACAGCATCAGCGGGGCGTAGAAGCGCCGGGCGGCATAATGCAACGCCTTCCAGCGCCCAAAGTAATCCAGGCTGGACCAGGAGGCAACCGGCCAGCAGTCGTTGAGCTGCCAGTAGAGGGTGCCGGAGACGCGCTCAGGATGACGCCGCCAGTGCTCCACCCCATAGCGGATGCCCTCGGCCTGGAGCACCAGGCTGAGGTAGACCAGCGAGGGAAAGTCTTTGGGCAGCTGGAAGGTATCCAGCATCTGGCCGACCATCAAGGCAATTGCCGCTGGCGTTCTTCTGGTGGATGCTCCATGATGTACGAGGTCATGTTCCAGTCGGCCTCGTCGGCGTAGGTGCGGATGGTCGCCAGCGGCGGCAGCGCCTGGAAGCCGAACTCGCTCATGAAGCGCGGGTACTGATCGCGATAAGCGCGTGAAGGGCTTACGCCCGTGCCAGACATCCCAGTAATGGGCATCGCCCTGGCGCTGGCCGTTCGGATCCTGAAACGGGGTATTGGAGGAGGGCGAGCTGGGCCAATAGGCGTGGTCGGGGTCCTCGGCCCGGCACCCAATCGGGCAGCGTGTGATGGAAGAAACGGTCGTAGGCGGCCTTCAACTCCTGGCAGCTCGGGTCGCTTCCAATTCCAGTCCGACCCAGCCCCATTCCATCTCGTTGTTGCCGCACCACAGCGCCAGGCTGGCACGGTGGCGCAGGCGGCGGACGTTCTCGACCACCTCCGCCGCGGACGTTCTCCAGGAAGGCGGGATCGTCCAGCGGGTAAATGCTGCAGGAGAAGATGAACTCCTGCCAGACCAGGATGCCGTAGCGGTCGCACAGGTCGTAAAAACGCTCGTCTTCGTAGAAACCGCCGCCCCAGATGCGCAGCATGTTCTGATGCGTCTCGGCGGCGGCGCGGATCAGCCCCTCCAGGGAGGCTTCCGTGAGGCGGGTGGGGAAGGAATCGGCCGGGATCCAGTTCGAGCCCTTGGCGAAGATCGGCACGCCATTGACCACGAAGACGAACGAGCGTCCCCACGGATCTTCCTGCTGGCGCAGCTCGATCGTGCGCAGCCCGACCTGGTAAGTGCGCCGATCCAGCACCTCGGTTGTCTGGCCCTGCTCAAGGGTGACTTCCACCCGGTAGAGCGGCTGCGCCCCGTAGCCGTTGGGCCACCAAAGCTCGGGGTGGGGAATCGGCAGCCGGATCAGCGCCTCGCCCTGGGCCGAAACCGCAGCCGGCTTTTCCAGGACCTCGCCGCCCGGCGACGTGACGCGCAGGACGACCGCCAGCGGCGCCTCGTTCCAGCGCTGGATGCCGGCGCGGACCTCGAGCATGACGCCTTCAGCGGCATGCTCCTGGCGCAGGTGGACGTCGGCGAGGCGCGCCTGGCTGTAGCCTTCCAGGCGAATGTCCTTCCAGATGCCGATCGGCGGAAGCTGCGGCCCCCAGTCCCAGCCGAACTGGCAGGGAGCCTTGCGCAGGTGCGGCCCGCCGGGGAGCGCCTGCGAGACGCCCGGCAGGGGCCGAACAGCCTGCCTCGCCGCGGCGACCTTCACCGGCGAAGAGAAGGTGATGGTTAAGTTGTTAGCACCTTTGGCATTTAAAGACGATTTAACCTCCCATTGATACTGGCGGAACATGTTGTCCGGGTGGCCAATATCATGGCCGTTGAGGACCACCGTCGCCAGGGTATCCAGGCCGTCGCAGACCAGCTGGACCTTCTCTTGATCCAGCAACTTTTGCGCGCAGGTAAAGCTGGTGCGATAGGTCCAATCCGATTCGGCCACCCATTGGACCCGCTTCTCATTATCGGCGACGAAAGGGTCCGGGATGCGGCCGATGGCCATCAGGTCGGTATGAATGCCGCCAGGAACGACGGCTGGGGACCATTCTTCTACCCCCGCTTGATGAAATTGCCATTTGCCCGTCAAGGGTTGAATTTGCATGTAGGTTATTTAGCTCGAATCCCGACTCAAGGGGAACGCATTACACAGTCGAGAGATCCCATTCTTCATGGATCTTCGGAACATCACTGATCAAGCGTTGGGTGTATGCCGCTTTCGGATGCAGAATCACCTCATCGGCAGATCCGCTTTCAACAAATTTTCCGTGCTCCATAATATAGACGCTGTCAGAAATATAATACGCCAGGCCAATATCATGGGTGATGAAAATAAGCGTCATCCCGGTTTCCATGATCAGCTGCAGTAACATATCCAGGATCGTCGCGCGGCAACAGGCATCGATCATGGAGGTGGGTTCATCAGCCAGCAGGATCTTCGGCTTCAACAGGAAGATTCGGGCAATCATTAAACGCTGCATCTGTCCGCCGGAGAGCTCAAAAGGATACTTGTTGGTCAATTCCTCGAACTTCAAGCTCACAAAGCTGCACGCCTCTATCATCAACTCCACTTTTTTCGCATGCGGAAGTTTTCGACCGCCGCGCATGTAAATGCAATCCAGAAGCACGTCATCGATCTTGTTGAAAATATTGTAGGAAGAAAATGGATCCTGAAAGATCGCCTGAATGTTTTTCCAATATTCCTGTTTCTTCTTTTGAGTACTAATATCACGTTTCTTCCCCTGGAAGTAAATCTCCCCCTCCGTGGTGCTGATCAATCCCAAAAGCATCTTCGCCAAAGTGGTCTTTCCGCTGCCCGATTCGCCCACGATCGAGATGACTTCGCTCTCGTAAAATTTGAAATCGACATGATCAACAGCAAGGGTTTTCTGGCTGCCAAACCCAAATACTTTGGTAAGCCCTGATCCGCTCAGGCATAATTTTTTTTCATCGGTCATTTTTATAAGCCTCCTTCAGTTCTTTTTCCGATAAGATACAGCGGTAAGCGCGGCCGCCAGCCACATCGCGAAGAGTGAGAGAAATTGCCCTGCATTCCGGCTGGGCGAATTTACAGCGTTCGGCAAACCGGCAGCCAGCCGGTGGGTTCTTGAGATTTGGCGGCACACCGGGAATGGAAGCCAGTTTGATTCCCCGCAGACCCTTTTCAGGCACAATGATCGAGCCCATGAGGCCTTTGGCATAGGGATGGCGTGGATCAAACACGACTTCCTTTGCGGTGCCCTTCTCCACGATCTGCCCTGCGTACATGACCATAATATCATCCGTCACATTGTAAAGCAGCGGGAGTTCATGCGTGATGAAGATCATCGATTTGATGTAACCCTTTTCCATCAAGTCCCGCAGCATCTTGATGACCATCTTCTGTGAAGTGACATCCAGCGCGGAGGAGGGTTCATCCGCGATCAGCACGAGTGGTAATAGAATCACGGAAATCGCGATCACCGTGCGCTGTTTCATGCCGCCCGAAAGTTCAACAGGGTATTTCTGCAGTACCTCCGGTGAAAGCCCCAAGATCTCAAAGCGTTCTCTGGCAAGTTCATAAATCTCTTTGCTGGTGGTTTCCGGATGATGCGCATGAATAACATCCTCAACAAAGTGGATGATCTTCTGGGTGGGGTTGAGGGCGTTCATCGCGGATTGGGGGATATAAGCAATCTCCGTGCCCAATATATCCCTACGAATGTCATCCGGATTCATTCCAGAAATATTAAGTCCATCGATGATGATCTCTCCACTCGTATAGTGCAGCGGAGCGAAGTAATACCCCATCAGGCTGAGCGCAAGCGTCGACTTTCCGCAGCCGGATTCTCCCGCAATTCCCAGCGATTTCCCTTCCTCAACCTTCAGAGAAACGTGGTCGACGGCGTAAACATCTTCCCCAAACCGGGTGATATATTTTGTTGTCAGTTCCTTGACCTCTAAAATTACTCTTGACATATGATTCACCTAGTCCCTCAATGCCGGATTAAATACCTGGTCGAGACCTGTATTCATTAAATTCATCGAGAAAGTGATCAGAGCGATGGTTACGAGCACGGGGAAGTATGCCCACCATTTTCCCAGGATCTCTGCCTGGTAGATCATCGCCCAATTCATCATCAGCCCCAACGTTGGCACTTCAGTCGTTCTAGGTCCCAACCCGAGGATCGACAAGTTGGCCTCCGCCAGGATACCCAAGGAAATCTGCAAGATGAACGCCATGACGACATAAGAAGCGATGTAAGGCAGAATATCTGCGACGATGATGTGAACGACCGAGTGCCCGGATAGTTTCGACAGATTGACATGGTCGCGATTGCGCAGTGAAGTCACTTGCGCCCGTACTGCCCTGGCGGTCCAGGGCCAGGCGGTGAGCCCGATCACCACTGCGATCGTGACCGCACCGCGTTTCTCCTGCCCGATGCTGAATGAGATCAGGATCAACAACACAAGAGGGGGGATGACAATAAAGAGATTGGTGATGAACACAATGAAGTCATCCACCAGGCCGCCGATATACCCCCCCAGCAATCCCAGGGTCAAACCGATCAAGGTTGCAATAGTACCGGCGACCAGACCGATCTGCAGCGATACGACGGTGGCCCTAACCAGCTCCGTCAGCACATCCCTGCCGAAGTTATCGGTTCCAAGCGGCAGCACCCGGATGTTCGCAACCTGGCTGATATTCGCGTAATCAGTTTGTTTGATGGTACCGGTCGCCTCCAAGGCACCCGTTTGCGGGTTTTGTGCTGCAATGGTCGCGGCTTCGATTGACAGGATCCCTTTGAGCGAGGTATCGAGCCTTTGATAGTATCTTTGCTTGGCGAAGGTCATCCCAGGAAAGCTTTTGTTGGGGTCAAAATTTTTCGTCCACTGATCCATGAGTTTTGTAGTGTCGGTGATATCGATCTGGTCCGCCGGAACCCCATTTGCCGCCAGCCAATCCCGCATGGCAAGGCGATCATCATTGCTCAACTTGCTGGCAATCCGCTTGGCTGCGGCATCATCCAGAATAAGTGTATAGGTCGTAGGGGAATTAACGGTATCAAAAGCATTCACATAGATCCCAGGCGGGAAGAAAGTGCCCTGACCGATGATCGCCAATGGAGAATCTTTTATGACCAGCGGATAAACAAGCACGATCAGCAGCAATGCCATCAAAATGGAAAAACCGACAACAAATTTACCGGAGTGAAAAACTTGTCGAAGTGTATTTTTCATAACAGCATCTTTCCTTAGTCAGCCTGGGCCGCTTTAATGCGCGGATCGATGATGCCGTAAAGGATTTCGAGGATAAAGTTCGCACTGAGCGTCATCACCGTGATGATCAAGGTGGAGGCTGAGATGAGCGGATAATCCTGTCCCAAGACACTGTGAAAGAGCGTGGTACCAAGCCCCGGATAACTGAAGATGATCTCCGCAAACAGCGCACCGCCAACCATGGTACCGATGGATAACGCCAGACCGGTCACCTGCGGAAGCATGGCATTTCTGAACACATAGCCGACGATCTTGCGGTCTTTAATCCCCAGGAAGCGGCTGTATTTTACATAATCCGCATTCAGCTCATAGATGGACATGGAGCGCATGCCGATCGCCTGACCGCCGATGGCGATCAACACGATCGACCAGAACGGCAGTTGGTAGTGGACGATCACAGACCATATAAATGACCAGGTAAAGCTGGGGATCAGGTCAAACCCATATCCGCCCGAGGTCGGGAACCATTTTAATCCGACCCCAAAAATGACCAGAAAAATGACTGCCGTGCCAAATGCCGGGAAATTACTGACAAAAATACTGACGGGCATAAGGACCTTATCAAAGCCCCCCTTAATATAAGCAGCCAACGCACCGAGCGTGTTCCCGATCAGCCAGCCGACGATGATCGCCGGGAATTGCAGACAGATCGTCCACCAGATGGCAGATTTGAGAACGTCTGCAACCGTTCTGGGATATTGGCTGAAAGAGTAACCGAAATTGCCATGGGCAACATTTTTCACATAGAGGACGAACTGCTCAAGCATGGGTTTGTTGGTTCCAAACAGCTCCGTATATTGCTGATAGATCTTTTGGACGCCGGTCGCATTGCTCATGCCCTGGGCAAGCCTGGCTACGATGGCTGCCACAGGATCTCCCGGCATCAGGCGGGGCAGGGTGAAATTCAGTATGAAGGCGAAAACAGCAGTGACCAGAAACCAAAGCAGCTTGTTAAGGAAATACTTACGGTATCCTTTCAACGCAGCACCTCCTCGTACATATAATCGGTATTATACCAATAAGGTGACAGTCACCAGGTTGGACCAGATATGGGTCTGCGGCTTCAGAGATTTGCCATAATGGACGCAAAGTGACTGTCACCTGCTTATAACAAGAACAGCCATGCCCCGGTTTGCGGAACATGGCTGTTTTTACTGGACGACGGTTTACTTAACCAGCTTCACGTTATAGAGGCATGCGATACCCCAACCGTCAGTACAATCGAGCGGCGGGACGGGCGGGTTGGTACCATCACCCTGGTGAGGGAAGTTCGTCCAAACACTCTCGTTCACCGTGTGGAACGATTGGGGACGGTACATGAGCGTGAAGGAGGGAACATCGGTCAGGTAGATCTTGACCAATTCCGTGTAGTCTGCCTTCAGCTTGTCGGGGTCGGTCAAAGTGGGGATCTCTTTGATCAATGCATCGGCGGCAGGATTGTTATATTGGCCCCAGTTGCCATTCCAGTTGCTCGTCATACCGATGAATTCAGAGCTCAGCAGGTGGCGGATACGTCCCCAGGGCTGGGTCGGGCCAGCACCGTCACTCCACATCATGAAGATGTCATAGCCGGCGGGCAGAGGCGCATCCGATTTGGTGACGACGGTCTGATAAACGGCCCATTCCGGGAAGTTGGTCGTGATGTCAATACCGATCTTTTTCCCGGCGGCAGCCACCACTTCAATCGCAGCCTGCCAGTCAGACCAGCCATTGGGGCAGGTGGCTACATAGGAAAGCTTTTGACCCTTGTATTCGCGCCAGCCATCGCCATTGGTATCTTTAATGCCGGCAGCATCGAGCAGTTTCTTGGCGCCTTCGATGTCGTTGCCAGCCCACTGCAGGTCCTTGACAGCCGTGTGGTCATACAGGGCCTGTTCGCCAGGGGTCGGGTTCATGAGGGAGCGCGGCACCTGATCGAAGGTGGCCGATTGGTTGGTCATGGCGTTGGCAATGATGGTGGGATAGTCAACCGCCATGGCAATGGCCTTGCGGACCGCAAGCTGGTCCAAACCGTAGGACTTCAGGTTGTAGAAGGCGGTCGGGAGGCTGGCGCCAATGCCATAAGGAGCATCGGGAAGGTAGGTGGAGACGGGCAGCGCATAGTTGAGCCACAAAACCTGAATATTGGAGTTGAACTGCTGGCTGACATCCACTTCACCTTGTGCCAAAGCAACCGAACCGGCGGCGTTATCCTTAAAGATCGTATGCGCCAGGTACTTCGGAACAGGCAGCTTGCCCCACATGCCGGCATCCTGGCCCCAGTAGTTGTCATCACGAACATAGACAACCTTCTGATCGTCAGCGTAGTATTTGTGATAGGGACCGGAGTAAACGACATCTTCAGCGGTATCAGCTTTGAATTTTGTCGCATCGCCACCGACGCGGGCTTCCAGTTTCTGGGTCCAGGCTTTCTGGAGGACATAGTTGGTGCTCACGTAAGCAGAGACGATCAGAGGATTGACCGCTTTGCCGTCCGCGCCCAGTTTGGCCTTGATCGCGACCGTCTGGGGATCAACCGCGGTAATGGTGTCGATGTAATCTTTATTGCCAGTGCCAGTATTGGTTTCGTACTTGACATGGCTCGCCCAGGTATAGGCAACATCGTCCGCGGTCACCGGGGTGCCATCGCTCCACTTGGCGGCAGATTTGAGCTTGAAGGTGATCGTGGTCATCCCTGCGTCCCAGGCGAAGGGGCCATCCGCTAGCAGAGGATACACCTTGCCATCCAGCATGTCGTACAGGTACGGGGTTTCGAACATGATGACGCGGGCGCTATCCTGCTGGCCGATAGCCAAGGCATTGTTGCAGGTGGAAACGTACGGATTCCAACAGACAACCGAGCCCCACTGTTGACCATTGAAGTACATGGTTTCATTGCGGGGCAGCGGAGCGCCTGCCGCCGGGGCAGCGGTCGCGGGGGCTGCCGTGGCGGGGGCAGCGGTCGCCTGAGCGGCGGGGGCCGGGGTGGGGGCTGGAGCGCAGGAGCTCAGTACCATGGTCGCAACCATGAGGATCGCGACCAATGTTACGATTGACTTACGCATTCTTCACTCTCCTTGTTAGTGTTTTGGCCGGCAGAATTGCCGGTCTACTGATGAGACTGATCGGATATTGTTTGGGCCAAATTGACTTTGCTTCTTTTCCCTTCACCTCCTTCGGGTTTTGGATTTAAGGTACCGCAGGAAGACCGGATCACCAGCTCGGTGGTCAAAACCACGTGCCGGGTATCTGATCCGGGGTGTGCGATGATGTCGATCAGGGTTTCCACGGCCACCATCCCCATCGAACGGATGGGTTGGCGCATGGTGGTAAGCGGGGGGTCCGCCTTCGCGGCTGCAGGGATGTCGTCAAAGCCGATCAAGGCCACATCGTCTGGAACGGTCAGATTGACTTCATGCAATGCCCGAAGGGCACCCACGGCCATCATATCGCTGGCAACGAAGACTGCATCGGGTTTCATGGGGATCAGGCGTAACATGGCAGTATAACCGCCTGCCTCGGTGAAGTCTCCCTCCACCACCAACTCGGGCCGGAAAGCCTGCCGGCGCTCCTGTAAGGCCTCCCGGTAGCCTTGAAGACGGTCAAAGCCGGCGATCTGGTCCTGCGGACCGGTAATCGTCGCGATCTGCTTTCGGCCAAGACGGTATAAGTGTAGGGTTGCTTCCCGGCCTGCCTCAACGTTGTCCACATCCAGGTAGTTCACATCCAGGGTCGGATGGCGGCCCACCAGGATAAACGGCATGCGGCTTTCGTGCAACGAGTTGACGATCGGATCGTTCATCAGCGTCGAGGACACAATCACCCCATCCACCAGGCCGTTGTGTAAAATCTGGCGGATCATGCGCCGCTCGTATTCGGGTTCGGCCAGCCAGAGCATGACCGAATAGTCGCGCGCATTGCATGCCGTGGACACACCCTGGATAAGTTGGGGGAAATAGGGGTCGACGAAGAGGGTGGAAACCCCTGCCGGGATGACCAGTCCGATGACGTTCGTCCGTCCAGTAACCAGGCGGCGTGCCGCCAGATTAGGCTGAAAATCGATATTCTGGATGACTTGCAGCACCTTCTGGCGAGTTTCTTCTTTGACATTGGAATTAGCATTGATCACCCGCGAAACGGTCGAGCGGGAGACACCACTGAGACGGGCAATATCTTCGAGGGTAAGCGGCATATGGCCTTTTGGGAGCGCTCTCGATATTGGTCTTATAAAAAGCCTGTCATCAGGCTATTTGAGGATTTTATATGTGGATTATAATGGATGGAGCGTTCTTTTTGGGAGCGCTCCCACACCAAAATCATTATACCCCCTTTGGGGGCGCGAGTCAACTACCTTCTTAATTTCTGGAATCAGGACATTACCGGTCCATGCTGCCCGATAACTCCCGGCCTCCAATCGAGAATTCTTCCTCCGGAGATCGATCTCCAGCACTCGAACCTCACCACGCCGATTTGCGATCCTCCTCCGCCCGTATTCTTTCTTACAAGGAGCTCTGCTCATGATCCATCCTCCCCTCCCCAACATCCCCTGGGAAGAACGGCCCGCGGGCTGTTCCGATGTGGTTTGGCGTTACCGCGCCAACCCCATCATCCCACGGAATTTGATCCCCTCGTCGAACAGCATCTTCAACAGCGCGGTGGTGCCCTACCAGGGCAAGTTCGCGGGCGTATTTCGCTGCGATAACAAAAAACGCGACATGAACCTGAATCGAGGTTTCAGCAAGAACGGCATCGATTGGGAATTGGACAACGATCCCATCGAGTGGTCCTGCGACGACCCTGAAATCGGCCGTTTCCAGTATCGCTACGACCCGCGGGTGGTCTGGCTGGAAGATCGCTATTATGTCACCTGGTGCAATGGCTATCACGGACCGACCATCGGGATCGGATATACCTTAGATTTCGAAAAATTCCATTTCCTCGAAAATGCACTCCTGCCGTTCAATCGCAACGGGGTGTTATTCCCGCGCAGGATCAACGGCAAGTACGTCATGTTCAGCCGTCCCAGCGACAACGGCCATACGCCCTTCGGCGATATCTACCTCAGCCAGAGTCCGGACCTGATCCATTGGGGTGAACACCGCTTTGTGATGGGCGTCAAGGGCGGCTGGCAAAGCACGAAAATAGGGGCCGGCCCGATCCCGATTGAAACATCCGAGGGCTGGCTGATGTTCTATCACGGCGTGCTGACTTCCTGCAACGGATTTGTCTACAGTTTCGGCGCGGCGCTGCTCGACCTGGAGAAGCCTTGGAAGGTGATCTATCGCGGGGGTCCTTACCTGCTTTCCCCTCAGACAATTTACGAATGCGTGGGGGACGTGCCCAATGTGGCCTTCCCTTGCGCCACCCTCTACGACCCGCCGACCGGACGGATTGCCATCTACTACGGCGGCGCCGATACGGTAACCGCCCTGGCGTTCGCCAATTTGGATGAGGTCATCGACTTTGTAAAAACGACCTCAGAACTTTAGGAAAGCGCTGGCAGTATATTTTCTGCCGGGCCATTGTGTCACGCTGAGCGAGCAATTTCTGCAAATGAAGAGCCTCCATTCGCTTGGAGATGCTTCGCTGCGCTCAGCATGACAACCGGAAAAAGTGTTGCCGCTTAACCAACTTTTGTGAATGTCAATCGGAGGAAAAATGGCGCCCAAATATCGTTTCCCCAATTCGTCCCCCGCCCCCATGGCCCGGCCCGGCGTCGCCTATCTGGTCGCCAGCGGCGACTTGCGTCTGTCGGCCAATCAGGTCTGCTGGCCGGCTCAGGAAGCGATGGAGCAGCGCATCGTTTCCGCCTTCGCCAGGGAGGGGATGCGCCTCGAGCGCGCCCACCCGTATGATCCCGTCCAACAGCACGGCTTTATCTGGTCGCAGCGCATGGGCATGGAGGTCTTCCAGGGCATTCCCAGGGAAGCTCCCGTGATCGTCGCCGAGGCCGTGTGGCAGTACAGCTACCACGTCCTGGCCGGGCTGCGCGATCACCGCGGCCCGATCCTGACCCTGGCGAACTGGTCGGGGCAGTGGCCGGGGTTGGTGGGCCTGTTGAATCTCAATGGCTGCCTGACCAAAATGGGGGTCAAATACAGCAGCCTGTGGAGCGAAAATTTCGAGGATGAGTTTTTCCTACGCGGCATCCGCCAGTGGATCCGCGAGGGCGTCGTCACGCACGACACCAGCCACGTCCGCGACCTGGACCCGGGCCGGCTGCCCGAGGCCGAGCGCGCCCAGGGACAGGCGCTGGCGCGCCAGCTCCTGGAGAAAAAGGCGATCCTCGGCATCTTCGACGAAGGCTGCATGGGCATGTATAACGCCATCCTCGAAGACGAGTTGCTGAATGCCTGCGGCATCTATAAAGAACGGCTGTCCCAATCGGCCCTGGTGGCCGAGATGCGCACGGTCGGCGAGGCGGAGGCGCGCGAAGGGCGCGCCTGGCTGGACCGGCACGGCATGCGCTTCGTCACCGGAACGGACGAGGCGACCGAACTGACCGAAGCACAGGTCTTGGAGCAGCTGAAAATGTACATCGCCGCCATGCGCATCGCCGAGGCCTTCGGCTGCGCGGCCATCGGCATCCAGTACCAGCAGGGCTTAAAGACATGGTCCCGGCCTCCGACCTGGCCGAGGGCTTGCTCAACAATGTGGAGCGCCCGCCGGTCCTCTCCAGGTCGACCGGCCAGGAGCTGTATCCCGGGCAGGCCCTGCCCCATTTCAACGAGGTGGACGAGGGAGCCGCGCTGGACGCGCTGGTCACCAACCGCATCTGGACGGCCATGGACCTGGATCCGGCCACCACCCTGCACGACGTGCGCTGGGGGCGGCAGTACCGCGGCGGCGGCATGGATGCCTTCGTCTGGGTTCTGGAGATTTCCGGTGCGGTGCCTGCTTCTCACCTCATAGGCGGATACGCCGGGGCAATCAGCGAGCGGCAACCGCCGATGTACTTCCCGCTGGGCGGCGGGACGCTCAAGGGCGTCAGCAAACCCGGGGAGATCGTCTGGAGCCGTGTCTTCGTGATGGACGGCCGGCTGCACGCCGATCTGGGACGCGGCAGCGTGGTGGCCCTGCCCGACGAAGAGACCCGCCAGCGCCTGGAAGCCACCACCTCCCAATGGCCAATCATGCACGCCGTCCTCCACGGTGTGAGCCGAGACCAGATGATGGCCCGTCACAAGGCCAACCACATCCAGGTCGTCTACGCCCCAACCGCCGACCTGGCCGACCGGGCTTTGGCGGCCAAGGCCGCCATGCTGGCGGAATTGGGCCTGCAGGTTCACCTGTGCGGCGACGTCCGGCTGCCCTGAACGGGCGCACCCGCTTCCTGCCCGGAGAAATATGCCTTCATCCTATTCCCTGCCCGAGCGCGGCACCCCCAAAACCCTGCTGCCGACACCAGCGCTGGTGATCGACCTGGAAGCCATGGAAGAGAACATCCGCTGCATGGCATCCTTCTTCCAGGACAAACCGGCGAAACTGCGCCCGCACTTCAAAACCCATAAGTGCCCTGTCCTGGCCCGGAAACAGCTCGCCGCCGGGGCGATCGGCATGACCTGTGCCAAGCTGGGCGAGGCCGAAGTGTTGGTGGAGGCTGGGGTCCGGGACATCCTGATTGCCAACCAGGTGGTCGATCCGGTCAAGATCGCCCGCCTGGCGCAACTCGCCGGTCAGAGCACGCTCATCGTGGCCGTTGACCAGGCCGACAACCTGCGGCAGATTTCCGCTATCGCCAAAGAGGCGGGCAGCCGCGTGGGCGTGGTCGTCGAGGTGGACGTGGGCCTGCACCGCTGCGGGGTGGAGCCCGGTCCCGCCGCAGTGGACCTGGCCCGCCTGGCCAGCGGGTTGCCGGGAATCCATTTTGCCGGCCTCCTGGGGTACGAAGGTCACACGGTCTTGCTGCCGGATGCCAAGCAGCGCGCCACGCAGACCCGGGAGGCCATGCGAGCCCTGGTGGAGACCGCGGAGCTGATCCGCAGGGCCGGCCTGCCGGTGGAGATCGTCAGCGGTGGCGGGACGGGAACGTACGACCTGACGGGGTCATTTCCGGGCGTGACCGAGGTCGAAGCCGGTTCCTACCTCTTCATGGATACCAAGTACCGTCTGTTGGGGTTGCCCTTCCGCTGCGCGCTCAGCCTGATGGCAACTGTGGTCAGCACGCCTGCCCCCGGCCGCGCCGTCATCGATGCCGGTTTGAAGGTCCTGACCACCGAGAACGGCCTGCCAGAAGTGATCGCTCCCGCGGGAGTGAAGCTGGCCGCGCTGAACGAGGAGCACGGCCGGCTGGAAGTCGATCCCGAGAGGGCCCCGCTGCATGTGGGGGACCGGGTGGAGCTGCTCCCCAGCCACGTGTGCACGACCGTCAACCTCCACGACCGCTACTACGCCGTGCGGGACGACCGCCTGGAGGAGATCTGGCCGATCACCGGGCGCGGCAAATCCCAGTAGGCTGGGCCCGGCGGATAAGCGAAGCGAACAAACCGCCCCGGCTTTTCTGAAACCGGGGCGGTTCTTCTTTACCTTACAATTTGCGTGACAGCTCGTCCAGCCGATGCAGGTCCTCCTCGGAGAGGCGGTATTTCATCGCCCCGGCGCTCTCCTCGGCCTGGCCGACTTTGGTGGCGCCTGGGATGGTGACCACGATCTCACCGTTGAAATGGATCAACCAATTCAACGCCACCTGGGCGACGGTGGCGGCGTAGCGGGCGGCGATCTCTTCCATGGCGTTGATCAACGGACGGGTCCGCTCGACGTCGCGCTGCAGGGCTGCGCGGCGGAAGCCGGGCTGCCGGCTCAGAAGCCCGGGGTCGCGGTGATACTTGCCGGTCAGCAGGCCGCGCGCCACGGGGGTATAGGCGATGATCGTCACACCCAATTCCCTGGCGGTCGCTAGGACACCGTTGGTCTCGATCTCGCGGTGCAGCAGGCTGTAGCGCACCTGGTTCACGGCCAGGGGCAGGCCTCTCTTCGCCAGCGCGGCGTGGGCGCGCCGCATGCGCGCCGGGTTGAAATTGCTCACGCCCACCGAGCGGATCTTGCCCGCCTCGACCAGGTCGGCCATGGCGTTCATCTCGGCCTCGGGCGAGGAGAAACTGTACGGCTGGTGGATCATGTAGTTGCCGATGCTGTATCCATCCAGGAAGCGCAGCCGCTCGTCGATCGTGCGCCGGAGGTTGCCCGCCGTGCGCAGGAACGGCAGCCACTTCGTTGCCACGACGACCTCCCTGTCCGTCTTGCCGGCTGCCTTCAGGCCGGTCGCCAGGGAACGCTCGGAGACCCCGTTGCCGTACATCTCGGCGGTATCGAACCAGTTGATGCCGCCATCCAGGGCGGCCCGGATGATGGCATTCTTCTCCTCCTGGGGGATGACCGGGAAGACGCTGCCCAGCAGCCCGCCGCCCCCGGCCATCTCCATCACCCCCAGCCCGATCGGCGTGACCTGGATGTCCGTCTTCCCAAGGGCTCTCATTTGCGCACTGGCTTTCGTTGTCATGTCATCTACCTTTCTCTTTGTGTCGATCATGTACCTGCGGTCCAAACCGAAAGCAGGATTTTACCTCACTCTCGGCTTTTGTAAATATCCAATCTCCCGGCCCGAATTCCACGTCAGGCCGGCTTTCGCTGGGACGAATACCTTCTCTCAGTCCGGTTTGGTTGTCGAAGAGAGGTGGGTAAAGATGGGCTTGAGCGCCGGGTACAGCTCGCGGTACTGGGCATAGAGCCGGTCGTACGCCCGGGCGTTTTCCTGGCGCGGGCTTACGCGACCCGTCACCTGGACGGCGGCCTCGCAGGCGGACTCCACGTCCGGCCATTGACCCGTCCCCACACCGGCCAGCAGCGCCGCCCCGTACGCCGCGCCCTCGGCTGTGTTGACCGTGACCAACTCCGCACCGAAGACATCCGCCAGGATCTGCCGCCAGAGCGGGCTCTGCGCACCCCCGCCCGAGACGCGCACCTGTTCGATTTTCCCCAGCCCGGCGGCTTTCATCAATCCGAACGAGTCCTTCAGGCCAAAAGCCACCCCCTCCAGCACGGCGCGCGTGCAGTGCGCTTTCCCGTGTCGGACGGTCAGGCCGACGAACGCGCCGCGCGCCAGCGGGTCCGGATAGGGGGTGCGCTCGCCGGTGAGATACGGCAGGAAGAGCAGGCCGTCGGAGCCGGCGGGGGCCTCCGCCGCAGGGGCAAGCAGTTCGTCGTAGCCCATGCCCGGGGCAAAGGTGTCGCGGTACCAGCGCAGGCTTCCCCCCGCCGATAACATGACACCCATCAAATGCCACTTGCCCGGCACCGAGTGGCAGAAGGCGTGCAGGCGGCCTTCCGGTTCGATGAAGGCGCCGTCCGTCGTCGCAAAGACCACCCCGCTCGTGCCGAGGGTCAGCGCCACAATGCCTTCTCGGACCGCCCCCACGCCCACCGCCTGGGCGGCCTGGTCGCCGCCGCCTGCCACGACGGGTGTCCCGGGCTTCAAGCCGGTGGCAGATGCCGCCTCGGCCGTGAGCGCGCCGGTGACCTGCGGGCCTTCGTAAAGCGGGGGCAGCCAGGCCCGCGGCAGGTCGAGCGCGGCCAGGATTTTCTCCGACCAATCCCGTTTGCGCAGGTCCATCAACACGGTGCCGGCAGCGTCAGCTTTGTCCATCGCAAACGTGCCGGTCAGCCGGAAGCGCACGTAGTCCTTCGGCAGCAAAACCTGCGCGGCACGCGCAAACACCTCCGGCTCGTTCTCCCTCACCCACAGGATCTTGGGGGCGGTAAAGCCCGGCAGCGCCACGTTGCCGGTGATTTGAATGAATTTTTCTCGTCCGATGCGGCGATGGATTTCGTCGCACTGGGCTTGGGTGCGCTGGTCGTTCCACAGGATCGCCGGGCGCAGCACGGCACCGGCGGCATCGAGCAGCACCAGCCCGTGCATCTGCCCGGTCAGGCCCACCCCGCCGATCTGGCTTGCATCCAGTCCGGACTTTTCGATCACCAGGCGGATGGACCTCTGCGTCGCCTCCCACCACAGGTCCGGGTGCTGCTCGCTCCACAACGGGTGTGGCGTCTCAAAGGGATATTCCGTCGCCGCGACTGCCGTCACATTCCCAGAAGGATCGATCAACAAGGCTTTCGTAGCAGTTGTGGAGACATCGATACCCAGGAAGTACATGACCTACTTTACTCCCAGCAACAACTCAACCGTCAGCTGGTCGAGGCGCTCGTACTTCAAGCCGCGTGCCGCGATGGCAGCCCGGTCGAAGGATTGGGATTTCAACGCGGCAGCCTTCTTGGCGCTGTAGGCGCCGAAGTTTTGAGACATACTACCATCGTCGGCGTTGATCCCGGCCAGCAGCGCCTGGATCTCCTTGTCCGCATTCCAACGGGCAGCTTTCTCTTTCAAGATCAGGTAAGTCCGCATGCAGCCGCGGGCGAAATCCTTGACGCCCTCGTAATCTTCGGTGCGGTAAGCATGAGCGTCGAAGTGACGGCTGCCCTGATAGCCCACATCCTCAAGAAACTTGACCAGGAAGAAGGCAGCCCGGATATCGCGCGAGCCAAAGCGCAGGTCCTGGTCGAAACGACCAGGGTACTGGTCGTTCAAATCAATGTGAAAGAGTTTTCCGGCTTCCCAAGCCTGTGCGACCCCGTGCATAAAATTGAGCCCCGACATGTGCTCGTGGGCTACCTCGGGGTTAACGCCTACCATTTCGGGATGATCCAGCGTGGTAATGAAAGCCAGCATGTGGCCGGTGGTAGGATTATAGATATCCGCCCGCGGCTCATTTGGCTTGGCTTCCAGGGCAAATTTCAGGTCATATTTTTTATCCAAGGCGTATTCACAGAAGAAGTTCATCGCCTCACGGGTGCGCTTGATAGCGTCCACCGGGTTCTTGGAAGCATCGGTTTCAACCCCTTCCCGGCCTCCCCAAAAAACATAAACCTGGGCTCCAAACTCCACCCCCAGGTCGATTGCCTTCATGGTCTTCTGTAAAGCATAAGCACGTACCTTGGGGTCATTGGAAGTAAAGGCTCCGTCTTTGAAGACCGGATCGGCGAAAAGATTGGTGGTCGCCATCGGGGCTTTAAGCCCCGTGTCAGCCAACGCTTTGCGAAAACTTTTTTTGATCTGTTCGGCCTCAGCTGGAGTGGCATCGATGGGGATTAAATCGTTATCGTGAAAATTAACGCCGTAGGCACCAATTTCTCCTAACAGGTGAACAAGCTCAGCAGGGGTCTTGCCAGCGCGGACAGGGCTTCCAAAAGGATCACGACCGGTATTGCCGACCGTCCATAAGCCGAAGGTGAATTTATGCTCAGGTTTGGGTTCATAGGAATTGCTCATGGTTCCATCCTTTCTCATGACAATACATTTAAACGTTTACGCGCTGGAACGTTCAAACGCAGGCCGTGCGGTCGTAAAACGTGTCAATAAAATATCAGCGGTTCCTCTTGAAATAAACGTCGGCGAGGACAGCCGCCACCAGGATGACCGCTTTGACAACAAACTGCCAGGCGGGCGCCACGTTCATCATTTGCAGGCCGGTGGAGAGACTGCCGATGATCAGCGCGCCGATCAAGGCGCCCGGGATGGTGCCGACACCGCCCAGGGGCGAGGTGCCGCCCAGGATGCAGGCGGCAATGGCATCCAATTCATAGCCCTGCCCGGCCGCGATGGTGCCGTAACCGACATAGGAAGCCAGCACGATGCCGGCCACGCCGCACAGGAAGCCCATCAGAATGAAAACCCTGAATAATACGCTGGTGATATTGATACCAGAGAGCCGGGCGGCTTCCCGGTTGCCGCCAATAGCGTAGGCGTAGCGGCCGAAGCGGGTGTTATTCGCTACATACAACATGACCATGGCTACGACTGCCAACAGCAAGACCGGGGCCGGGATGCCCTTGTAGGCATTGACGCTAAAGATATACGCGGCGATCAAGACTGCCGGTATACCCGCATTGAGCAGGTCCCTGTAAAGCGGCTGAAGCGTAAAACCATACTTCGCCTTGCCGCGCCGGCTGCTGAACACATTCCAGACCAGCAGCGCCAGGATGATCGCAAAGATGACCCAGCCCCAGACAGGCGGGATATAGCCCTGGGCGATACTCGAAAAGTACGCCTGGTGGGCGGCGATGGTCTTGCCGGCAGTGCGCCAGAGGATCAGCCCGTTGAACAGCCACATGCCGCCCAGGGTCACAATGAAGGCAGGCAATCCCTGAAAAGCAATGAAATAGCCCTGTAGGGCACCCGCCGCAGTACCGACCAGCAGACCGCAGATGACCGAGAGTACGGCTGCCAGTAGGGGACTATTGGGGAAAAGTGCGTACCAGGTAAAGTACTGCAAATACGCGCAGACCACCGAGACGAAGCCGGCCAGCTTGCCCACCGACAGGTCAATGCTACCGGTCACGATCACCAGCACCATGCCGAGCGACAGGAAGGAGGTCACGGACATCTGGCGGAAAAGATTGGAGATGTTTTGAGGGTCCAGGTAACTGCCGCCGGTCAAAAAGTAAAAGATCACCCAAATACCGACCACGACTATGAGCAGCATATAGGTCTGGAGGTTGCGCCGCAGGCTCAGAACGAACCGGTTTCCCAAACTTGATTTTGCTTTCACTTCAGTGGTAGAAACGTTCATGAGATCACCTCGTTTATTATCTTTTGATCCTCAGGCGACAGCTACACCTGTGGCCAATGCCATCACGCGTTCCTGGCTGGCTTCAGCAACCGGCAGGGTGAGGGTGGAATGTCCCCGGCACATCACCATGACCCGGTCGCTCATCCCCAGCACTTCCTCCAGCTCGCTGGAGATCATGATGATCGCCTCGCCCTTCTCAGCCAGATCATTCATCAGCTTGTAGATCTCAAACTTGGCACCCACATCGATCCCACGCGTCGGATCATCCATGATCAGGACGGTCGGCTTGGAAAGCAGCCATTTTGAGATGACCACCTTCTGCTGGTTGCCACCGGAGAGGGTCAAAGCCTGGACATCCAGGCTGGAGGCCCTGATCGTCAGACTTTTGGCCTGCTGCAAACTGGCCTGCCTCTCCTCATTGGCATTGATCCGGAAGAATTTGGAGAACTGGTCCAGGTTGGGCAGGGAAATGTTCCTGATGATCGACTGGATCAGCACCAGGCCCATTTTCTTGCGGTCCTCAGGCACCAGGCTTAGGCCCGCATCGATCGCCTTGCGGGCGCTCTTTGGCTCGATCTCCTTTCCATCCAAGCGCATCTTGCCCTTTGTGATCTTGCCGTACTCGCCAAAGAGGGTCAGCACCAGCTCGGTCCGGCCGGAACCCATCAAGCCGGCGATCCCGAGTATCTCGCCCTTGCGCACATTGAAACTGACCCCCTCCAGCACCTTGCGGCTGGGATTATTGGGGTCGACCGCTTCAAGGTCTTCCACTTCAAAAACGACCTCGCCCGGGTGCCGGTTGCCCTTGGGGAAGCGCTCTTTCATCTCGCGCCCGACCATGTATTTGACCAGATCGTTCAGGGTGACTTTTTCAACGGGTTGCGTGGTGATGATCTTGCCATCCCGCATGACCGTGACCCGGTCCGTGATCTGGAAGAATTCCTCCAGGCGGTGGGAGATATAAATGCAGGTGATGCCGTGCTCCTTGAGGCCCCTCAGGATTTGGAACAGCTTTTCCACCTCGGCTTTGCTAAGGGCACTGGAGGGCTCGTCCAGGATGAGCACCTTGGCGTTTTCGGAGAGCGCCTTGGCGATCTCGACCATCTGCATTTTACCCATGCCCAGGTTGTTGACGATCGCGCGCGGGTCCACATCCAGCTGGTATTTCTCCAGGATCTCCCGCGTATCGGCGTAGAGCTTGTTCCAGTTGATCAAGCCGCGTTCCACCGGCTCCTTGCCCAGGAAAACGTTTTCGCCAACGGTCCGGGTGGGGACCAGAGTAAGCTCCTGATATACAATGGCGATGCCCTTCTCGACAGCTTCACGGATGGAACTCTGGCCGAGTTTCAATTCCTCGCCGTCGTAGATTACTTTGCCTTCATAAGTGCCATACGGGTAAACGCCGGAAAGGATCTTCACCAGCGTGGATTTGCCGGCGCCGTTCTCGCCACAGATGCCGTGGATCTTGCCGCGGCGGATCTGGAAAGAATCATCGTCCAGCGCCACCACACCGGGAAATTGCTTGGTGATATGTTGAAAATCTAGAATAATTTCGTTATCCACTGGGTACTCCTCCAATCGGCCAGAATTTCTTCGTCACTATTCGTTACTTTGCGGGTTCCCCGGCTCCCGGGAATGAACTCCGGGAGCCGGGATTTCGTGATTATATATCAAGGATTAGGGTCGCGGAGGACGCTGATCTTCAGGAATGCCGCGGTAGACATCGTCGTATGTCTGGAAACCGCTCTTGACGATCACGTCATAGACATTGGCCTTGGTGACCTGGACGACCGCCAGGAAGGCAGCCTGCACGTTCCCGGTCTTGGTCTTGTCGTTGGTCAGTTCGGCCATCGTGTATTGCTTCAGCCCAGAAGGCGCCTGGCCCTTGATCAGGGCATCGATCATGTCGACGGCCTTCGGGGCCAGCAGGCGGGTATCCTTGAAAACGGTAACGGTCTGTTGACCCTTGACGATGCTGTTACAGCCATCTGCGGTGGCATCCTGGCCCGAGATCGGCACCTTGCCAGCCAATCCCTGAGCAGCCAGCGCTTGCAGCTCGCCCAGCGCGGTGCCATCGTTGGAGGCAACCACCGCGTCGACCTTGTTCTGCTGCGCGGTCAGGATGTTCTCCATCATGGCCTCAGCCTTGGCGGGGTCCCAGTTCTCCACCCACTGGTCGGCCACGATCTTGACAACGCCCTTGTCGATGTAGGGTTGGAGGATTTCCATCTGGCCCGCGCGGACCAGGACGGCGTTATTATCGGTCGGGGAGCCACCCGAGAGGACCATCTTGACGGGGTTGTCTTTGGTCCAGGTGGGATTGCCCGTGTCCAAGCCGAGGGCTTTAACGACGCCACTGGCTTCGTTGCGGCCAACATCAGTGTTATCGAAGGACAGGTAAGCAGAGATCTTGTCGGTCTTGATCAGGCGGTCATAGGAGATCACCTTCACGCCCGCCGCAACGGCCTTGTTCACAGGAGTGACCGCCGCATCGCCATCTTCGGCGATCACGATCAGGCCCTTTATCCCTTGCGAGACCATGTTATCGATCTGGTCGCTCTGCAGCTTCACATCATGGTCGGCTTCCTGCACGATCACTTCGTAGCCTTTGGCATGAAGCAATTGCGTCATCTGGGCGGCTTCTACGGGCCAGCGTTCCGTCGCGAAGTCGGAGAAGGAAAGACCTACTTTGATCTTGCCACTGGTGGTAGTTGCCTTGGGACCGCAGCCAACCAGGCTGGCAACCAATACGACCAGCATTGCTATGTAAAAGATTCTGCGATTCATACTTTTCTCCTTTTATTAGAATGGAAGTTCCGATTTTGATTGATTGAACGACATACATTGAGTATTTTTTTATACTTCTCTACCTCCTTCTCCTTGGTGATTGAAAGATGCTTGTGACACAGCTAAACCGCCCGGTGAATGATTTTCGGAAAACACACCCTCATTATACGTCATACGTTAACCCGTTCCCGGATGATCTCATCCAGCACCAGGGCCACACAACCGAGCAGACAAACATCTGCACCGTTCGTAAAAGGGACGATATCCAAGCCTTGCAACGCATCGGCCAGGCTGTTACGTTTTATACTCTCTCCAAGGCTTGGAAAGAGAAGGTCGTATGCCTGTCCGAGTGACCAGCCCAAAATGATGCGCTGAGGGTTGAAAATGTTGACTAGGTTCCCGATGCCCTGGCCCAACACCTCGGCGGCTTCCTGAAAGACGGCTTGAGCGATTTCATCCCCCGACCGGCCTCTTTGGATCACCTCTTCCAGAGCAAGCGCTTCGCCCTCCCCGGTCCTCTCCCGGTATTTTTGCAAGATCATCTTCCGGCCGACCAGCGTCTCCAGGCAACCGGTTTTCCCACAATTGCACTGCGCCCCGGCCGGGTCGATTGTCATATGCCCAATCTCTCCCGCGTACCCGTTCGCGCCGTGGAACAATTTCCCATTGGAGATGATGCCGCCGCCAACTCCAATATCCATGCTCAGGTAAAGGAAATTCTCGACCTTCCGCCCGGCACCAAAATAATATTCGCCCAGTGCGGAGGCATTGGCGTCATTCTCCAGGTAAACCGGAACCTGAAACTCCTCCTGCCATTTTTTCTTGAGTGGGATGTCGCGCCATTTGAGGTTGGGGGCAAAGCGGATCACGCCCGCGGCATGGTCGACCAGCCCCCACACGGCGACACCGATGCCCATGAGGCGCAAGCCGCGCTCCGCCGTCAGGCCGGCGGCCCTTTGAAGGAGTTTCTCCGCCTGCAGGAGATAAGTCTCACAACCGGCGTCCTCGGACAGCGTCACGCGCTCACGCCATAAAACGTTGGCCGTAAAATCGGTCAGCAGGATGGAGAGGAAATTGACGCCGATCTCCAGCCCGATTGCCGACCCACCGCGGGGATCCAGTTCGAGCAGCATGCCTGGCCGCCCTTTCCGGCCAGAGGAGAGCTTCACTTCCCGGACGAGCTTATCGGCGCTAAGCTCCTTTACAATCCGCGACACCGTGCTGCGCGTCAGGCCGATTTTCCCGGCCAGCGCAGCCCGCGAGAGCGGGCCCTCCAGGCGCAAGAGGTCGAGGATGAGCGAGCTGTTATGCTTGCGCGCCAGAACTCTGATCCGCGCCGTGATTGCTGGTGGGTTTTCCCGGCATTTTGTATACTCATGCAACAATATATAGTACTTTCGTTTCAGATTCAAGTGTCGAATGTCACCTCGCTCTTACCGAGGACCGGCATCCTACAGGCCAGGCAGGTCTGGCTGCTTTAGACTGGGCACCTGAAACAATGCCCGCCAATATCCAATATCATTTGACGATGGGTATCCAATCAAGGGCTGGAGAGTAAGTGATTGTCCAAGCAGGTAACACGGGGCGCACTCTCGGGAGGAAGAGTGCAACTGATCCTTTATTTGCTCGACAAGTTCCTCGCCCGGAGGTGAAAATGAATTTAGCTTGTCCGAAGGCTCTATCCGGCAGGCGAACGAACTTTGAAGACCTGCATTGCCAACACCCCACTGATGAGGAGAAGCAGGCCGGCCGCGGTCAACCAGGATAGGTGGTAACCGGGGAGCAGAAGCACCTGCCACAGGACCGGCAGCCCGATATAGGCGGCGTTATAGGACGGGACCAGCAGGCTGGCGCGCACCTTGCGGGCAAAACCGATCTGTGTAACCAGGAAGGCCAGGAATCCGATCCCGAAAGACGAGACAAAGAAGATGGTTCCAATCGAGTTGGACGGCAGAAGCCCCGGTCGTCCGCCGAAGTTCTGGCCAACCCCCACGAAGAACGGGTCGAGACTGCCCAGCCCGCCCGCCAGCAGGCCGAAGGCCAGGGCAATCAAGCCCAAGCTCGAGGTCCGGCTGGCAGCGAAGACGAAGGCCAGGCTGAGGACGAGCCAGATCCCCTGCGCGACCAGCATGGCGGATAGATTCATGGTAAAACGGTCCATATTCGACCGAGGGATGTTCTCGATCCCGATCACCAGCGTCCCGGCCACGATCGCCGACGCTCCGGCGATCTCCAGGGGGCTGATTTTTTCCTTCATTACCGCAGCGGCGTAAACCATCAGGAAGACCAGCCCCATCCCGAACATGCTGCTGAACAGCGCCGGCGGTCCGTAAGGCTGGGCCAGGACGGCCCAGATGAAGACGGTGTTGTTGAGGATGAGACCGACGATATAGATGACCGGTTTCTTCAACCCGCCTTCCACCGTCCGGCCGCTTCTCTGAAGTGCAGCTTTGATCTGTTCGAAGACCTCGATGCCCTGGCGTTCCAGGGCTTTGGCCAGATGGGTCTGGATGGTGGACAGGATGCCGAGGAACAGCACGAGGGGGATGTCCGTCACGAGGTTCTCCGGGCCTGCATGCCGGCAGGGATGAAGCGCAACCCGGCCAGGTTGGTGCGGTGAAAGTGCACTCGAATTATTGTATGATGTCGATGACCTCTGTCGCTCATTCACGCCCGCCCGGAAGGGGCAAGGGTACACGGCCCACCACCGCAGCCGCGTCTGGCGCCAAGGCGGACGCGGCTGCCCGGGAATATCCCGCTACCATAACAACCCGTGATTTAAATCTCCAGCTCGTCCTCGGCGACTGAGAGCAGGAAGATCTTAAGATCCCGGATGCGACCCAAGATGCCCAATAACACAGACTGGTCGGCCGCGTCCCCGTCAGGGTGGTAATCACGGATTCGTCCGCCCGTTTCTTCGATGACCTCTGTATACGCCCAGCCATTCCGACCAGCTTCGATCCAGCTGACCTCTAACTCTTAATCGATAAATCATGGCCTCTTTCTAATGCGCTTTGAGGAAGGCGACCAACTGCTGGCAGATGCGTTTGTAGTCGGGGTCCACCCAGAAAAAGTGGCCGGTGATCCCGGCCTCGCACAACTCCGCCTGCGGGATGTGCTTCAGCGACCACTCGGCCTGGCCGAAGGGCACCGAGTTGTCCTCCCGGCTGTGAACCACGAGTGTCGGCTGATGGATTGACTTGAGCAGATCGGCACCGACGCTATGGGCGGCGTCGGCCAGCGCGCCGCGCCGGGAGGAGCGACCTTGATAGAAGAGGTAGATTTTTTGGATGTCTTCGGCAGAGAGCTTGCTCAGCCCGTCATCCGGGTCATGAGTGGAGAAGATCGCCAGGGTCTGGCGGGCCATGCTGCGCGGTGACAGCCGGCTCATCAGGCCCAGCATGCCCCACATCAGCGCGTGCATCGGGCCGTAGAAGGCGGTCTGGTTTTTGTAGCCGGGCTCGTTGGGACGAGCCTCAGGATGAGTGACCGCCGCAGCCAGGACCAGGCGCGTCACCCGCTGCGGGAATCCCGCTGCCAGGGCGACACCGGTCGGCCCGCCGCCGGAGATGGCCAGCACCGCGCAGGACCCGACCTGGAGGCTGTCCAGCAGGGCACCCAGCGCCTGCGCCGCCTGGGCCGCGCCCCGCCCGACCTCGAGCGGCGTGCGCCCGTAGCCGGGGCGCGAGGGGGTCAGCACGCCGAATCCGGCTTCGACCAAAGGTACCGACATATCCGTGGAAAAACAGCTGCTGGAGGTGCCGTGACAGACCAGCACCATGGGACCGCTGCCCAGCAGGGTGTATTCAATGGGCCCCTTGGAGGTTTGAGCCATTTGACTTTTCATGTTTATCTTCCTTTCAAAAGTTGCGGAGATCATTCTCCCGATTGGCCGAATAGGTCGTGCGCGTACGTTTCTGCTCAGCGCCTGCCTGTCCGGCTGCGCCCTCCCATCCAGGCGGCGAGGGGTGCACACACGATCCAGTCAGCGTAGGCCAGATAGACGCACAAGTAGGCCAGCGGGATGGCCAGCGCCAGGCAGACGGCCACCACCAGCATGATGCGGGCCAACCGCTGCAGGGCGCGCCGCTCGGCGTCCCCAGCCAAAAGCTCCCGGCGCGCGGCGGCGTGGGACCACACCGCCCAGGCGCTCAGGCAGTAGAGCAGGCTGTTGGCCGAAAGGCAGACGGTGGCCAGCAGCTCCAGCGGGTGGGCGCCCACGATGCTGGCCGTGACCGGGTAGAGCGTCACGAACAGCAGGTTGACCAGCGAGAGCAGGATCAACCGTCCGTCGCCGCGGGAAATGTAGCGGAAGGCGAAATGGTGTTGGGTCCAGTAGCCGGCGATCGAGGCGAAGACGATCAGATAAACCAAGAATCCGGGGAGCATCTGCCGCAGGGCAGCAGCCAAGCCCAGGGTCCCGGAGGGCAACTTGAGGTCCAGGACGAGCAGGGTCAGGGCGACGGCGAAGACACCGTCGATGAAAGTGACGAGCCTACCCAGATCGACAGGATGAGCGTCCAGAAGGGAATGTATGGTCATATGCCTCCAGGAATCTTAACCGGCGAGAAACTCCAGGATGGCGGCGTTGACGAAATCAGGCGCGGTATATTCCGCATTATGATTCGCATTTGGTACGATCTCGGCTTTCAGCCCGGACACCAGGCGGGTAGCCCGCCGGAAGACATCCTCCGGCTTGTAGATCATTTCATGATCGCCGATCAGCAAGAGTACGGGAGTTCGTATCTTGCGCAGCTCTTCGTCGCTGAATACCACAGGTGCCCCGTGCCGCATGACGCCTTCAACGGCCGTGATCATGCGCAGCTGTCCGATGCATTCATCCTTGGGATAATCCTGCCACAACCATTCGTATGCCTTTAGAAGCAAGCGCGTCGATCCAAGCGTGTACCTGAGGATATAAGCCAGCGTGTAGCGCCGGTATAAGGGCCGCATCGGATCGAAGGTGGCCGCCGGGCTGATCAGCACAACCTTCTTTACCCGCTCGGGATGATAGAGGGCCGTGTTGAGGGTCACGAACCCGCCGAAGGAATTCCCAACAATATTAGCGCTCTTGATTTGCAGCCCATCGAAGAGGTCAACACTCCAATCAGCAAAACCCTGGCTGTTCTTAATTGGGCGGGTGACGCGACTCAGGTTAACCTCGCTGAGGGTATCCACGGCATAGGTCCGGTAGCGCTGGCTGAGTGGTCCGACGTTCCGATACCAGATCGCAGCTCCGCAGCCGGCTGGATGTAACAGTACTACAGGTGTAGCGTCTTTCGGCCCGCTGGTGATCACGTGCGTTTCGCCAAATCGGGTGGGAATGTAGAGTTCTTCATAAGGAACTGGCCATAACTTCAGTGCGGCCTCATAGGCGGTGCGATACTGGGCCTCGCCTTCAAGCGAACGGAAGACAGAAATTTTCTTAGACATGATGTTTCACCTTCCAAACTATCTCGGGTTTTATACTTCTGCCCGGGCGTTATATTAATTTGCCAGGAAATCCAGGATCCTGGCGTTGACAAACTCGGGCGCGGTGTACTGGGCACAGTGATTGGCGTTGGGGACAATCTCGGCCTTCAGGCCCGGCACCAGGCGGGTCGCCCGCCGGATGGCTTCCTCCGGCTTGTAGATGACGTCATGGTCGCCGATCAGCAGCAGCACAGGATTCCGGATCCTGCGCAGCTCATCGTCGCTGAAGACCCGCGGAGCGGCCGAATTGCGAGTGGGCCGGTAGCGCGGGTAGCCGGCAACGGTGCTGATGGATTTCAGCCGGGCATAGCACTCGTCGACCGGGAACCCCTGCCATAACCAACCGTACGCCGCGTGAACCATACGCTCTGAGCGGATCACGGGTGCAATCATGTGCGCCGGGACGAGCAGGCGCAACCACCAAGCCCACATCTGTACAAAGGTGGCCGCCGGGCTGATCAGCACGACTTTCCTGACCCGCTCGGGTAGAGCCAAGGCGGTTTCAAGAGCAAAGAATCCCCCATTCGAATTGCCGACCAGATGAGTGCTCTGGATGCGCAAGCCATCCAAGAGATCAGAAATCCATTCGACGAACTCCGGGTGGCTGCGGATGGGACGGGTGGGAATGCTTTTGTTCATCTCACCAATAACATCGACTGCATAAGCGCGGTAGTGCTGACTGAGCGGCTCGATGTTATGGATCCAGATGGCGCAGCTGCCGCCCCCGGGATTGAGCAGCAGCAGAGGGGTGGCGTCTTTCCTGCCGCTGGCGAGCACGTGGGTATCGCCGAAGCGAGTGGGAATGTAGAGCTCCTCATAAGGAACCGGCCATTCTTTCAAGACGGCATCATACGCTGCATTGAACTTGGCCTCGATTTCGGGCGACCAAAAAATACGCATTTTTTCGGACATGGTGCTTTTCCTTTCGGGTTCAATTGCCTACAAGCTTCATCCTTATATCTCGATCCTTCATTCAGCCAGGAATTCCAGAACGCGCACATCCACGAGGTCGGGTTGTTCCATCGAGAGCAAGTGGCCGGCATTCGGTACGATTTCCGCCTCAATGTACGGAATCATTCGCTTTGCCTGCCCGATGACTCTGGGCGGATTGAGCCTATCCTGATCGCCGATCAGCATCAGGATTGGGTTTTTGATTTGTCGCAATTCCTCATCGGGGAACACGGAGGGCATCACCCCTGAGTAGCCATTGTATCCCATCGCCCAATTCCAGTATTGAAGTCCAAGGATGAATTGTTCGGCGTATACATCATTCACCACAAAGCCTCGTGTAACCCAGGAATAGAGCGCAATCTTCGAAACAAATCGCGTGGGGATGTGCATGACAGATCCCACAATTGCGGAAAAGAACCGGTTCAGCATGATAAAAGAGGCGGCCGGGCTGAGTAAAACTATTTTCCCCAGCCGGTGCGGCGCCTGAATAGCAAGGTTCAATGCCAACCAGCCTCCGCGCGACAGACCGACAACGTGTGTTTGTGAGATTCCCAGTTCGTCCAATACACCCACCAACCATGCTGCTAAATCGCGCTTCGAGGCATTTTGCTGCGTGGGAATGCTCTTGCCGGGTTCACCGATGGTGTCGAGAGCCAGAACATGGAATCTCCTGGCCAAATCAGCGATGTTCGGAAACCACATCGTAGAACTCGCATATCCACCATGCAAGAGCACCAGAGGAGAGGCATCTTTCGAGCCGCACACGTTGACGTGTGTTTGACCATAGCAAGTAGTCACATCAAATGATTCATACGGAACGGGCCACAATCTCAGCGCCGCATCATACGCAGCGAAATATCGCGCTTCCCCTTCCGGCGATCTAAAGGCAGGAATATCCCCAGACATGACGTTTCTCCTCTCAAGACCCAACAAGATAAGGCTGTCGTCGCAGCGACATTACCACGCCGTACTTCCTGGCTTTGACTATCCAACCCACCGGGCCTGCCAGGAGGATCATCCATTTGGAAATGCGCTGTTTTGCCATCAACTTGACCGCTTCTTCCGGGATTGGATTCCCGGCAGCCAGGCTGGCAGCGGTTAAATCCATAGAAGCCCGGATCGAATTGCCCCGCCAGCCCAGCTCATCCAAGGGACATCCGTTGACCACCCCATACCCGCCGCCCAATGCCAGACCGCCCATCCAGGTCAACCCAGTTCGATGGGCAAATGCGGCGCAAATCGCCAGAGCAGTCTGATTTTGCACGACTTCTGGAAGGCCTGAGTTGACGATGGCGGCAAAGGCCTGTTGCCTGGGCTTTCCGGCACGATGCACTCCAATAAGCTCCAAGGCGCGAGTCACCGGCCCGGGCAAAGCACTTATGTACAAAGGAAAAGCCAGTACGATCAAATCGTGGTTGTCGATCGCTTCAAGCAGGGCGGCAATTCGAAGCCGGGAACCGAGCGCCGGGTACAGCGGGATTGTCTCGGTCTGTATCCCACAGGCGTCGAGCTTTTGAAACAGATAACCTCCCAACGCCTGAGAGGTGCTCTTCCGCCCGCGCGGGCTGCCGACGAGCAGCAAGGCGCGGCGGGGCGGGGCCGTGGGTCGGACAGCCTGCGGCACAAAGATTTCCCGGGACGGCGACGATACCCCACGGTCGACCTGTTCAACCCATGTCCCGATTGACCCGGACAGGTCATTGTCGGGTTGTCCCGCGTAAACAATTCCGCTGACATATGCAGAGTTGTGCAGGTTGATGGCATTGCGCTGCATCAGGTGATGGAAGATCGCCTCCTCCTGCGGATCAGGCGCATCCATCCAACCGATGACAAGGAGTTTTGATTTATGGCTGTAGCGCGAAGGATGATGGACTTCCCCGTTCACCGTGGTAAAGAACGGCAGGCTGTTCTGGTTCAGGTGATCCACCGCGCTCTTGAGGATGGACAAGCAGCCGCCAAAAGTGACCGGCGTCAGGAAAACCAGCAGATCGCAGTTGGCAGCCTGGCGGGCAATGCGCCGGTTGTCGTCGTCGATATTGCACACGCCGGGGTTGCGGATCCAGCAGAAGAAATCACCCGCACAATTGCCGATTTTCCTCTCCCGCAGGAGGACGTGATCAACTTCCCAAGCGCGGGATTGCATTTCATGCCTCAGGGCGGCAAGAACGCGCTCGCCAGTTGGATCCCCTGCGACCGAACCATTGAGAACGAGTACTTTCATATTCTTTCTCCCGTTATTTATTCCAGAATTCCAGCATCGCCGAATTCACCACCTTGGGCCGTTCGATGCTCAAATGGTATGGGCAAATCTCTGCCGGTGATGCCTGAATTCCCGCTTGAGATATCCCTCCCCTTTGGAGGAGAGAGCCAACGGCTCATGGTCGCTGACCCAGCCGCCCGAGAAAAGCTCTTCCAGGCTCGCCTCGATGACCGCATCGCTCACCAGCTGCCGGTCCAGACCGACCGATTTCAGCCAGGGGTCCTCCCGGAAATCGACAGCCTGACGGATTAAGGCCGCCAGCTCGCGCCTCGTCAGGGCCTCGCCGTCCTCGACCAGCGACAGCATCCAGGCGCGCAGGTAGGCTTCCCGGCGCTGCTCGTAAACGCCCTGCAGCCAGAACCCGTAGCGGGACATGTCGACGGGCTTCTCGGGGGAGGCGCGCAGCAGGTCGAGCGCCAGCCCAACCGCGCTCCACAGGATCAGGACCGCCACCGCCAGCCCGACGAGCATGTCCAGCAGGCCGAAGCGCAGCAGGGAGGCAACCAGGCCGGCGGTCACGCCAAGTGAAACAATGACGTGGTTGCGGGCATCCACCGATTCGGCAATGAAAGCCATCGAGCTGCTGTGCAGGCCGACGTAGCGCTGGTAGGTCCACATCCCCAGGCCGGCCAGGGCTGAGAGGACTGCCGCGGCGAACGGGAACCAATCCACTTTTGGCACATAAGGGACAAAGAAGCGATGGGCTGCTTCATACATCGTGAAGCCACCCGTGAGGAGCATGGAGACCACCAGCAGGACGGAAATCAGGTGCTCCCGATTGTAGCGCACGCCCAAGTAGACCAACAGGCTGGAGAGCAGGTCCAGGAGCGTGTCGACCGAATCGTTCAGCAGCCCAATGCTGCCCGAGAGCAGGCCGGCGGGCAATTTGATCAGGGCCAGGACGGCCTGCACGGCCAAGGTCACTTTCGACGCCGCGGCAGGCTGCAGGAGAGCGCGCAGCTTACGGCTGGTTGTCTCCATCATGGAGCGGGCATTTTGCGCCACTTTGCCGACCTCGGCCCGTCCCAGCGGCGTCAGGGCGTAACGCTCCCCCTTCCGGACGACCCAGCCGGCCCGCATGAGCTCGGCCAGGTCCTCGGACAGACGCTCGGCACGGCGCTGATGCCGTGGCAGCCTCCGGACAGGACCAGGCGTGAACGAGGTGACAAAGGGGCTGCCCTCGATGCCGGCCTTGAGCTGCTCAAGCGTCAGCGGGCCGTCCAGCAGACACATCCCAACCCCCCAGGAAACTTTCTGTTTGGACATGCGGGCCTCGTATCATAAGTCTTCATTATGGAACCGCCAGATTGCGACAATCGTAAAAAGCAGGCACCCAATCACAGGGCAATCAGAGGCATCAGAGCTGGTATCGGTTGGCCGTGCACTAGGATTAATGCCTTTGCAGGGACTATTTCTTTCGCCGGGCATCCCCGCCCGCGTCAGAACTCCTCGCGGCTGAACCGCCACACGGCGATCAGGACGAAAAGGAGGCACTCCACCGCCACGATAAGTAATGGAATGTACGAATGAATTGGCTGGCCCAGTAACAGGTTCGGAACGACCGCGTCCGTCTGGTTGTTGAGCGGAATGACCAGGTTCCAGGGCAGGAAATAGCGCAGGACCGGTAACAGGCCGATCAGGTATTGTTGAATGAACAAGAGCCCCAGGCTGATGCCGATGACCGGACCGCGGCCGTCGAAGAAGGCTCCCAGCATGAGCGCCAGGGTCAGGTAGAAAAGATGGTTGAGGAAGATGACCCCCAGGGCCGCCAGGAATATGGTCGGATTCAGCGCGGTTTTGGCGCCGATCAGGAACAGAAGATAGGCGATCAGACCCGGCAGCGCCACCATGGTGGCCAGCACACCCAGGCCGTTGGCGGCCAACTTAGCCAGGATGAAGGCCGGGCGGGAGGCCGGTTTGGACAGCACCCAGGCGGCCGTGCCGTCCTTCTTCTCGCCCACCAGGGCGCCCTGCATGAGGATGACCACACCGACCGCCGGGAACAGGCCGGCAAAAACGGCGTAGACGATCAAACCCGATTCCAGCTTGAAATCCGGGGTGCCGAAGATCACTGCGCCCATCATGAACCCGATGATGCCGCCCCAGATCAGGCACTGCGCCCACCACCTGCGGGTCTTCCACCAGCGGGCGAACTCGTTGTCGAGCAGGTTGCGCAGCCCGCGGCGCCAGCCGCGCTCACGGACCATTTCGAAAGCGCTATTTCCGGACATCCTGGCCTCCTTCGATGACCTGCATGAAGATGTCTTCGAGCTCGTACTGCTTGCGGCGGAACTCGGTCACCACGACCGGACCGTCCACCAGCAACTTGAGCAGTTGTGCCTCGGCCGCCTGCGGGTCGGTCACGCTGACCTGCCAGACCGTCTCGCCGGCATGCTCGCCGGTCTTGATTGCGCTGACCCACGGCCTGGACTTGACCTGATCGAGAGCCACCTGTGTGTCTCCTTTCAGGTGGATCAGATAAACCACCCCTTCGCTGCCGGCCAGCAGCTCTTCGATCGGGCCCTGGGCTACCAGCGTGCCCTTGTTCAGGATGACGACCGTGTCGCTGACGCGCTGGACGTCGTCCAGGATGTGGGTGGAATAGAACACGGTGGTGTACTTGCGCAGCTTGGACATGACTTCCAGGACGTCGCGCCGGCCGATCGGGTCGAGGGAGGCGGCCGGCTCGTCCAGGATGAGCAGATCGGGATAGTTGACCTGGGCCTGAGCGATCCCCAGCCGCTGCCGCTCGCCACCCGATAGTGTTTTGAGCGGGCGGTCGGCTTTGTCAGCCATATCGACCAGGTGGAGCATCTCGTCCACCCGCTCCTCGATGGCCTTCTCGGGTCCTTTGAAGAAGAACCTGGCAGTAAAGCGCAGGGTCTGGCGGGCGGTCATATACTCGTAGAAATGCGGCTCCTGCGGCAGGTAACCGATGCGGGCGCGGATGTCCACGCTCTGCTCCACGCTGTCCATGCCGAAGACGGTGGCGCTGCCGGCGGTCGGACGGATCAATCCGAGCAGCAGCTTGATGGTGGTGGTTTTCCCCGCTCCGTTGGGTCCCAGGAACCCGAAGATGGAGTTCTGGTGCACCTGCAGGTCCAGCGATTTGAGCGCCTGGATGCTTTTGTAGGCTTTACTCAGGCCGTGGGTTTCGATTACGAAGGTGTTATTGGTTTCCATATCTTAATCACTTCTTGCACAAGCTCTTTGGCTAAAACCGACCTGCCTGTCCCGGATTGGAAGCGAACCGGATGCCCGCCCCCCCTTCCTCGTCCCGTCCATGGGTTTCCTCTCCTTCGAGACCTCCTCAATCCACCTGGTAACGGAAGCGAGGGATGGCAATGAGGAACAACAAGACCGTCATCCCCAGCAAAACCGCCAGTGGAAGCAAGATATCCGCCAGGTGGGCGCCATGGTAGGTCAGCGCAGTGAAGCCATCCATGGCCCAGGCGACCGGTGAAACGTGACCGATGATCTGCAGAAACCTCGGGGAGATGTCCATCGGCCACCATGCGCCTCCCAGGGGTGCCAGGGTCAGTGTCAAGAGGAGTCCCAATCCGCTGGCCTGGGCGGGATTTTTCAATCCAGAACCGACCGCAAAGGAAAAGGCTGTGACACACAGGGTGTAAACGATGATCAGTAACAGAAGCGCCAACGGGTCCTTGCCAAAGTTCATCCTCAACAGAGCCCCGACGACGAATACCACCAGGAACTGGAGCAGCCCGAGACAAAAGCGGGCCAGGATTTTCCCCGCCAGCAGCGTACTTCGAGAGACGGGCATGACCGCCAGGCGCTGCAAAGTCCACTGCTGACGCTCGACAATCAGGGCTGCCATGCCTCCGAAGATCGTCATCAGGACGAACATCGTCCCCATTCCCGGGACCGATTGCCCCAGCCCCTGTTGCAGGCTCTGTCCCATCGTGGGCGGTTGGATCGTACCTGAGAGTGCAAACTCTACCGTGACATTTTTGCCCTTCTCCATCTCAAGCGCCCGCTGGTACAGGGAGCCCTTTATTTGCTCAGCCTGGTCGCCAACCACCGACTGGCCCTGCAAGCGGCCGATGACCGACAGTCCGATTTGGGAGGCCACGGCTGCTGCGTTGACCTGGGACAGGGCGGCCTGGACCGCCTGCTGGGCAGGTAGAGATATGCCGAAGCTGCCCGCGCTGCGGAAGGTCAGGGTTATGGGCTGCTGCGCCGCCAAGCCCGCCTCAAAACCAGACGGGATTTCCAGGAGAGCCAGTGAAGTGGAATTGGCCACCCGGTCCAGGGCCTGACTCTCGGTCAGGACGGCGGTTTTGCCAAGACCGCAGATATCCTTATCGGTATTATCCATCGGGCACAAGGTCAGGCTTGGATTGGCCTGGCGGATCGAGGCCAGAAACTGGGCTGACGCCTGTGTGCCATCCTGGTCGATCACATCCAACCTTCGGATCGCCGGTCCGCTAAAGGCGCCTCCATCGACCAGGGCAATGATGACCGTCATCACCGCCGGGGTGAGCAATAAACTCGGCAGGTTTGACCGGTGAGTAAGGAAAACGCGCAGATCTTGTCTGATAATCGCCCATATTTTTGCCATATTACACCTCAGGCTTCAAACCTTCGATTGAAAAGGAACAGTCCGATCGCGAACATCACCGCGCCCTCGGCAAAGAGCACCAGGACATTGAGCGATACATCACCCCGCCCGGACGCCAGAAGGTCAAACGCATTCCTGGCCCAGTAGATCAGGGAAAATTGAGCCACGGATCGGGGCAATTGAAATCCAAACGCGCCGCCCAGCACACCCAGGGCGATGTTGAGAACGGGGCCCACGATGTTTGCCTGTTCGATCCCCTTAAGCACGCCAGCCAGGAACATTCCCAGCCCGGAGACGGCGACGGCCACCGCCAGGAGCACCAAGCCCAGCTTCCCAAGGTCCGTACCCCAGATGAAGGCAAGATGCCCTTCGATCAGGCTGCCCACGATGGTCAGGGCAAGGACCAGAGCCAAGAGCTGGAACAGCACGCTGACCAGGACCCCCACCAGTTTACCCCCCAGGATGGTCCAGCGCGGGGTCGGAGAGACCAATATGCGCTGGAGGGTCCAATTCCTGCGCTCTTCGTACATGCTGAGGATGCCATTCTGACCGGTGAACAGGGCAAAGAATAATGCCTGCGCCGATCCGAAAGTGACCAGGAGAGCGCCGGCGGTGCTGGTTGGTGCCGCCTGAACAGGCTCGTTTGCCAGCCGAACCAGATCGTTCCCCGGAGCGAAGGCACACACGAACAGTTTGCTTAAGTCAAGGTTGGACGTACTTGCCAGCGCTGCAGGCTGCTGCTTGGCCATCTCGGTCAGGGTGGCACCGATGGCGATATTGCCGCTGATCATTTGGGCGATGATGGAATCGACGACACTGCGCACAATTCCGGCCGAGAGGCTATCACCGGCGTTCCCATAAACAGTGACGGTCGTTGCGGCTTGCGGCTGGCGAGGGTCCGCCAGGCTGGTCAGCGCGGTGGAGAAATTGGCCGGGATGATCACGACCGCGGTATATACTCCTTTATCGACCGCAGCCCGCGCGGCTTCGTTCAAATAATCCGGGCTGCCACTGGGAACTGAAGGGGGACCAATTTTCTTATCCGCGACCAGCTGTTGGACAACGCTTTCATCGAATGGGATCCCCTGGATCAGCTCGGCCAGTGTCAAGCCGCCCTGGTCTGAACTTCCACCCGACTGGGCAGTGTTTTGCGGGCAGGCAGTTAAGGAGGTACGGGTATCAGCCGGCAGCTGACCTTCAGTGAGCAGCCCGGCCAGCGTAACGCCAAACGATGTCCCAGTTGTGCCGGGTTGGTCGTTGTCGATCACTGCCACGGGGATATTGCTAATGGGGCTGGAGCTGCGACCCAGGCCTCCGAAAGCCAGGCCGATGATCGTCGCGATCGCCAGCGGAGCGGCGATCATGATCAGTAGCAGGCGCCGGTCCGTGAACCGGTTCCGGGTGTCCTTAAAGGCGATAAACCAAAGCTTGTTCATAATCAATCCCTCAGCGCTCGACCGGTCAGATGGAGGAACACCGCCTCCAGGTCGGGTTCATGGACCTCGACCAACTCGATCTCGATCCCTGCTTCCTCGGCCAGGTGAAGGATGAAGGGCAAAGCCTTGCGACCGCGCTTCGCACTGATGACCAACAACCCGCTGACGTTCGTCTTGTTCTCTCCTTCCTCTCCCGGCGGATCGAAGGTTGCTTGGGTGACACCTTCCACCGAGCTGCGGATGTGCTCCAACATTTCCTTGCTGACAACCGCCTGGCCCACCTTGAATGTCAGCCTGTCTTGCTCGCCTACCTGCAGGATCAAATCGCCGGGCGCGCCCAGAGCGATGATCTCGCCATGATCGATGATCCCGACCCGGTCGCTCAGTTCCTGGGCCTCTTCCATCAGGTGGGTGGTATAGAGCACGGTCATGCCGCGTTGCTCGCGCAGCTGCTTGACGGTGTCGAGGATTCGCCGGCGGCTTTGCGGATCGATTCCGACCGTCGGCTCATCCATGTACACGACCTGCGGATCGTGCAGCAGTCCGGCCGCGATGTTGATGCGCCGTTTCATCCCGCCTGAATAGGTCTCGATCCGGTCGAACTGGCGGTCGCTCAGCTCGACAAAGTCCAGCATGGCGTCGATACGGCGGGCGAGGTCCTTGCCGCTCAGCCCGTACATCCGCCCGAAGAACTCCAGATTCTGGCGCGCGTTCAGCGTTGGATACAGAGCGATCTCCTGCGGGACTATGCCGAGCAGGCGTTTGGCTTCCAGCGGCTGGTGTATGATCGAATGTCCGCCGATGAAAGCATCTCCACGCGTGGGCTCGAGCAGACCGCTGATCATCGAGATCGTGGTCGTCTTGCCGGCTCCGTTGGGGCCCAACAGGCTGAAGATCTCGCCCTTCTGGATCTGTAGGTTAATGCCTTTGACCGCTTGGACTTCGCCTTTTTGAGCATTGCCGAAGGTCTTGGCCAAATCCTTGGTTTCAACAATGATATCCATATGCAACTCCTTGTAGGGGGTGGAGCATGCTTGCTGCTCTACCTGGGCCACAGCGCGGTCGCCAGCAAGGCCAGGCCGCCCACGATGAGCAAGGCCGGCCAGAACAGACCGACAGCCAGGTTCAACAGAAAGACCACTGAGAGAACGGTCAACAGGATTCCAGCGGTGAGCGCTCCGGCCACGCCTCGCGTCATCCGGCCGTTATCCTGATAAATTCTCCAGGTGGCCACATAAGCCCAGAAGGCGGGGATCAGGATGAACAGCGCCCACCAGTTCAACAGGAAAGGAATGCCCATGGTTTGCAACAGGAAGACGATGCCCAGCAGGATCAGGATCGCGCCTCCAATCCAGCCATAAGGACGCCCGGCATGCCTCTGCCAGTGCGCCTCGCGGCGGGCCATGCGCTCTGCGCGTCGCTGCTCACGCCAGTCGTGAACTGGGGGAGGTGTATTCGGGTCGGGTGTCGGGTTTTGGTTTTGCTCGTTCATGGTATTTGCTCCTTTTTATTTCGATCGGTTACTTGGAAGACCGACTTTACGCCAGTGCAACCTCACAAGATTCCGAACATAGGCAAACTTGAGAGCCATTGGAAAGCAGATTTTTTCTTTTAGACAGTCTCCAATTTTAAACCTTCCTTCCTAAGGAACACGCTTTTTCATGGGAGCTGCACGATGGGCAGTTCAACAAACGAAGGATGGTTGGCGTCCCGGAGCAACTGCAAGGTGGGAGCAGGATCGAGCACCGGCGTGTCGAAGTTGCCGGCGTCGGCAAAGGCCACCGTAATGCGGATGCGGCTGCCTGCGTGGAACCGGTACGAGGTGGGCAGCAGGGAGAAAACCATCTCGAACGGTTCCCCGGCCGGGAGCAGTTCCTGGTCGGCCTGATGATGAGATTGGAAGGGCAATCCAAAGGTATTGAACGGTGCCTGGCCCAGCTTGCGGTGCGAGGCGCGCAGGTCGCCTTCGGTGAGGTAGGTGGATTTACCATCTTTGCCGACCTCTTCCAGGTAGACGAAGACGTCCAGGTCCGGCGCGGTGGTGCTGAGCCAGAGGTGCACCACGGGGTGGCCGGTGACTTCCACGTCCGCCGCCAGGGGTGGGGTGGTGTAGGTCAGGGCCTTGGCGTCGTGAGCGCTCAGGTCGGGATAAGCATGCGCTACATCGACCGCCATCCAGCGGGACTTTGTCCCGGTGGTGGTCGAGTAATCCACGGTGTAGGCATCTGTGGCGGAGGCGGCCGTTGAGGCGTCCGTCACCAGGCTGCCGTCATTGACCGAGGCAACGCTCCCGCTCTTGCCCGGGCTGAAATAATAGGTGGTCGATTTCTGAGAAGCCAGCGGCCACTGATCCGAGGTCTGCCAGGTGCCCTTTTTCGGCCCGTCCTGGACGTAGTAGTGAATGGGCGGCTCGTCCATGATGCCGTTGTCGATGCCCTTCAACCAGTAATCGAGCCAGCGCTGAGCTTCGGCCCCGTAGTCCAGGTCGGCCATGTCCGAGCTTACCTGGCTGTGGTCCGTCGGGCGGACGGTCAGGTGCCGGGGGACACTGAGGTTGTTGTACCAGTAGAACATGTCGGTGGTGAAGATATCGTACCAGCCCACGGTCATGTAGATTGCCGTATGGGACTGGTTGATGCGGTCGATGAACGGATAGAGTTGATAAACCTGCCAGGGGTGGACCCCGTTGGGGGCAACGCTGTCCTGGTACGGGCACTGCCCGGCAAGCACGATCGTGCTCTGGACTGTGGCCATGTCCGTACGCGACGCCCGGGCCTGGTTCAGGAGCACGCCGTCCGGGTCGCTATCGACCGGCGTGGCCATTTTATCGAGCAGGGGAACCATGGAATATATGGAGGCGAAGGCCTTGTTGAACACGCCACCCGGGAAATCCACGGCTTGATAGATCTCGATGTCGCTGGCCGACGGCAGGATCGCCTTCAGGTGCGGGTTGCCCGCCGCGGCGGCTGCAAACTGGACCATGGCCTGCTGGGAGTCGCCGTACATGCCGACGTTCCCATCCGACCAGGGCTGGGCCACGATCCAGGTGATGATTTCGTTTTCGAATTTGGCCGCGGTCTCCATGCTGCCGGGGGTCGGGGAGGCGAACGAGGCGCCCGTTCCCGGCCGGTCGACCGAGACGACGATGTAGCCGTGCTTGACCACGGGATCCAACCACTTATCCCGCCAGAGCGGACCAAAGACGCGGCCCTGGTCGCCCATGATCCAGTAGCGGATGCGAACCATCACCTGACTGGGAAAATCCATGAAGTCACTCGCCGCGATCTTGCCATTCTTATCGATAATGGTCCACGCCCGTCCGTAGGGGGTGTACTTGAAGAGCACCGGCAGCGGCTTGTCGGCGGGAACGCCCTTTTTCGTCGGGATGATCAAGTCATACGCCAGCCGTGTTCCATCTGAAAGGGTCAGGTAATCAGAAGTTCGATTTGAACCGTCATAGGCGGCCTCGGAGTAGCCCTGGTATTTGCCGAATACCGAAATCACGGTGTGTCCTGCCTTTCTCTGACCGATGGCGATCAGAACGATGAGTAGCATGACTGCTGCGACGATGGGGATAACGATCTTCCAAAGTTTCTTTTTCATTTTTGTCTCCTGTATTTCCACTCATGGGTTATCGTCATATATTCCTTCTTTATCCTTGTCGGTTTTCCACCTGTTTCGAGGGAAAGCAAAGAAGCAGGGTATATAAACCAGCCTGAAGGAAAGAATCCGCCAGCAGTTCCAGGCCGTGAGGGATTCTCAGGCCGGCTGGCAGCCAGTAGGCCTGCACGATGATCTGATTGGCGATCTGGAAAAAGATCACCGATCCCACCCACAACCACAGCCCTCTGCGGCCTCCCTGCCAGGAGAAGAGGATGGGTGTCACCGCGATCAGGAACAGCGCCCCGCGCAGTACCTGCATGAGCAGGAGGGTATTCAGGGCAGGCAGGGTCAGCCCGAGGTTCAAGCTGGGGTCTTCATAATAGTGGAGGGTAAAAAGCGCAACAACCCTACCCACCAAATAGTAGAGCGGTGGATAGATCAGCCAGGCAACCAGAAACCGCCAGGTCCACTCGGGCCATCGCCGGGCAGAGAAAAAGGTGGTGAGGATCTTCGCCGCCGGGAGGACGTCACCTTTAGGTCGCCACAACCAGGCGATGACCGCCGCGGCAAAGAAGGCCGGGAAAAGGTCGGCGAAAAATCCGGTGCTCATGTGTGGGAGGGGGGTAAAAAGCAGCCCATCCAGCAAGTTCAACGCGTAATACAGCAGGTAGTGGCAAATCCCGATCGAAAGCAGGCGCGGCCAGAAGCTCCAGCTCAGTCTCTGGAAACATTCACCCAGAACGATCGCGATCGTAATCCCGGAAATGAGCAGTAAAGGCATCAGGGTCGTCATGCTCACGTAAGCCGGGAGAGAGGCCGAAGGCAGATGAACCAATCCTGCGACCAGTCCGCCGACCACCAAGCCCAGGAAGGAAGCCAGCGACACCGCAACTCCTTTGAGAAGATCAATCACGACTCTTTTGATAATTTCAATTGCTTTCATAATGACCTCCTTTCTAGATTAGTTGCGTCACTTTTTCTTTGCTCTTTTGCAGCATCACGAAGATACCGTAGGCCGTGAAAACGACCGCTATGCCTACGGGTATCAACACATTCCATGGTGCTGGGTACGTGAAGCCGGGTTTCTGAATGACGTTGGCGAAATTAATGAGCCAGTGAGCCAGAACCAGAGGCCAAAGGATGCCCGTGCGTAGTGCCAAGGCGGCGAAGCCAAAGCCAATCCCGACCGCATAAACGATTTGTGCCACGTCTTCCACCAGACTTTTCCCTGCTAGCACATTGAAGGCGTGAGTCAGTCCGAAGAGCAGCGCCGTGATAATGGCCGCCTTCCAGAGACCACGCACTTTGAGGGCATTGAGCATCAAGCCGCGGAATATACCTTCTTCCACGAACCCCACCATCAAATAGACAACGGCCACTTCCAGCAAGTAGCGAAAACTTGTGACTTCCACGCCAGGGATGAAATTGATGACCATGGGGATGAAGGGAACGAGAAAATAGAGCAAATCGCCCCTTCGATCCGGGGAGCGGAAACCGACAGCCTTCCACCACCTCATCACGGTCAGCAATATGGCGACAATGATGGTCAAAATGAAGTTGGCGAGACCATAGAGGCCCAAGTTAGTCAGATTCAAAAAATGAGCAAAGGTTCCCGCCATGAGGTAAACGACTATGACGACTATTTCTAAAATAGTTACAAACCAGTATGGATGGCGATCAGCAAAAAGAGAGCGGTTCATTGGATTATCCTTTTTTTTGTATAAAAGGACGAGATGGGAGAAGTCATTTAGAGGTAAAGGTTCCTTCACCTTTCAGGTAAACATTGAAGAACCGCAATACGAGGTTGTTCATCTTTTTAATCGTGGCATAGGGGTCCACCTCCTTCCCGCCGGCCGTTGGTACCGAAAGGTTAATCATCGACATGAGAAACGGCGAGATAAGCGGCATATCAGTCACGCTAAAATGATTTGTGCCAGCAAGATGAACTTCATAGGCATGCGGGGCGGTGGCTGTGACATGCTCGACGGCAATCGTATCTTTCGCGTCAGGAATGACGGCAATCAACCGGACCAAATCGTCAGCCAGAATGTTCAGGATCGGGACAGGATAAACCGTGTCGTTCAGCACCTCCTTGCCATTGACAAAGTCCACGTATTCACCGGCCATGTCGGCATCCAGATTGACCACCGCGCCAATATCGTTCCGCTCCCTGGCAACCTGGGCGCTGGATTCCCCACCCAGGGAATGACCCATCAAACCGATCTTCTCCGGGTCAATCAACTGGTACACCACACCGGAGGCGGTGTCTTTGGCATTGGCAAGAATTGTATCCAGCACGAATTTGATATCTGCGATGCGAAGGGCCATCCACTCATGCTCCAGCTTATAGTTCGTTGCCGCATCGTATTTTCCGTTGACCGCGTTCATGTATTCCTGGAGGTAGGCGTTATCGATCATTGTGCGCTTGCCGGTGGCGTCAATGGTAAACAGGGAATGATAGGGATGATCGATCGAGCAGACCACGTAACCATTGCTTGCCAGGTCCATGAAGGTGGAAGTGTTGCTGATTTTCATGGCAGACGTGCCATGTGAAAACACGATCAACGGATAGGGGCCGCCTCCATCTTTGGGATACCAGAATTCCACATTAACTTCTCTGTTCTCGCCTGTGTTGGTAAATGTCTCGATTCGATTCTTGTCAGTGTAGGTATAGTTGACGGTGGCCACCGGATGCTTGCCGGTCATTGGGGGCAGCTTAGTCTGCGGGAAAACCAGGGCAGGTATGATGGCGACGAAGACCAGCAGGATGCCCAAAATCGCCCTGCCCACGATAGATCCGGCTTTATATCCCTTTGTCTCCGCTTTCTTACGGATCAGCGTCCACGCGCCCAGCGCCGCCCAGACGAGCAGCAATGCGGCAAGAACGTACCAACGGAAACTCCACTGGATGACCGATACCAGCGCGAAGAGCACGAACGCCGCCAATGCTCCGATCCGGATAAAACTTCTGACCTTTTCCTGGTTCGATCGGGTGACCACACAAAACACGGCGAACGCTATTTCGGTGACGAAAGCGAGACTCAAAATTATTGTGCCCATGACAATTCTCCTTATCTGGTTCTTGCTTCCAATTTTTTATTGCCGGCGAACTTTTTTTTATATATCATCTTCTGCCTCCATTGATCCCTTTGAACCTTTTCATCGTTTCATAATTGTCTCTTGGCCTGCTGCCTCCCCGTAGGGATCCGGCTGGCCGATCGACCGATGGAAGGCCTCCCGCAGCGCCAATTCCCTAGGATCCCCGCCCAGTTTTGCACCCATCTGATTGGTGATGTAAGCGTATCCGATCCCGGCTTCCGGGTCGGCAAAAGCGAAGGAACCACCGGCCCCCGGCTCTCCAAACGCACCCGGGTTGCCGAAGGGATAGGTCCGGTTTGGTTTCAGAAAACCAAGCGCGAGGCACATTTCTTTCTTCATGACTTCATCATAAAAGCCATGGAGCGGCGAGGTGGCAGGAGCCATGAGCGCTTTGAGCGTTTCATGGCGTAGTCCAAGCTCCTGGCCGCCGGTGGCAAAAACATGATAGGCGCGGGCAATGGCGCGCGCGGTCCCGACTCCGTTCCCTGAAGGATTTTCAAAATTACGGGCATAGATGCGCTCTCGGTCTAGGAACAGAAATGGCCCCGGGTTGACGAATACCGCCCGGTAGGTGGGCGAGCGCCGGTCCATGGACGCAAGCATCAGGGGAAGAGGGGTGTTGAACATCCTCTGGAAAGGGCTGGCTTGTTGGATCGTCGCCAACCTGGAATTCGGGATCTCCTCTGGAAGACGGAGATAAAAGTCAAGCCCCAACGGCGAGGCGATTTCGTCCTGGAAGAACTGCCCCAGACTGCGGTGACGTGGATCGACCCGGCGCAGCAGCTCGCCCTCGTAGAATCCAAGACTTTGGGCGTGATAGGCTTGCCGCGTTCCGGGCTCCCAGGCCGGTTTTTGTTGTGCGAGAATAACAGCCAGCCGATCGAGGTCAGCAGCGATGCTCCGGTCCACCGGCGCATCCAGTGCGCACAGACCGGCCTGGTGTGAGAGCAGCTGCCGGACGGTCACCTTCTCCTTGCCCTGCTGGGCAAACTCCGGCCAGTAGGTGCAGACGGGCTCCTCGTAATCCAGCAGGCTGCGCGAGTGTGCCAGGGCCATTGCCAGACCAGCCATGCCCTTGGCAGTTGAGAACACACCCATCATCGTATCCTCTTCCCAGGGTTCACCGGTCGTCTTGTTTCTGACCCCGCCCCACAAGTCGACCACTTTCTCGCCGCGATAATAGATGCAACAGGCAGCACCCAGCTCTTTCCGGCGAGTGAAGTTCTCGGTGAACGCATCGCGGACAGCTTCGAAGCCTTTGTTTACATTACCGCGAACGGGAAACACTTTTTCTTTGGTCATGCTCTTACTACTTTCTTTACTTCACTGCGGTTGTTTCCTCTGATTCCGAAACCGGCTGCAAGCTTGCAGACTTCATAATGGAACCGGCTGGCCGATCGAGCGGTGAAAAGCTTCCCGCAGCGCCAGCTCTCTTGGATCGGTCCCTTGTTTGGCTCCCAACAGGTTTGTGACATAGGCATACCCCACTCGTCCTTGCGGGTCGCCAAACCCAAAGGATCCCCCCGACCCCGGCGTGCCAAAGGCACTCGGAGAACCGATCAGGTAGGCCGGACAGGGTTTCATAAACCCCAGCGACAGCGTCCACTCGATTTTCAAGCACTCGTCATAGAACCCGCCTCGCGGTGGCACAGCGGGTGCCATCAGTTTTTGAAGCGTCTCCTCACGCAAGCCCACCTCCCGTCCGCCGCTCGCGAAGACGCAGTAAGCTTTGGCAATTGCCCTGGCAGTTCCGACGCCTCCGATGGAGGGGACTTCGAGGTTGCGTGAATAGATGCGCTCGACGTCGAATGCGACCGCCATCCCCGGGTTCTTCCAAAAAGCCCGGAAGGTAAGGGAAAGCGGGTTCATAAAAGCCAGTGCAAATCTCGGATTGCTGCGAAAAAATTCCATGCCCGGGTTGGACCGTTCGATAGTAGCCAGCCTGGAGTTCGGGATCTCCTCAGGCAGGCGGATGTAGAAGTCCAGCCCGAGTGGGGTAGCGATTTCTTCCTGGAAGAACTGTCCCAGGCTGCGATGCTGCGGGTCAACCCGGCGCAGCAGTTCCCCTTCATAGAAACCCAGACTGATACCGTGATACGCCTGCCGCGTTCCCGGCTCCCACGCGGGTTTCTGCTGAGCCAGGGCAACGGCCAGCCGGTCGAGGTCGGCGACAACGCTTTTGTCCACCGGTGCATCAAGAGCCAGCAACCCGGCCTGGTGCGAGAGCAGCTGCCGGACGGTCACCTTCTCTTTACCCTGTTGCGCAAACTCAGGCCAGTAGGTGCAGACGCGTTCCTCATAATCCAGCAGGCCGCGCGAATTGGCCAGCGCGATCGTCATGCCGGCCAGACCCTTGGTGGTCGAGGCGACGAACACCATCGTATCATCCTCCCAGGGTTCGCCAGTTGTCTTATTGCGGATGCCGCCCCACAGGTCGACCACTTTTTCGCCCTGGTAATAGATGCAGCAGGCAGCGCCCAGCTCGTCCCGGCGGGTGAAGTTCTCGACGAACGCCTCCCGCACGGCCTTGAATTCCGGTTTTACAAAACCGGATATGACCGCGTTGATTTTCTGACTGGCTTTCTCGGACATGGCCTTTCTCCTTATAGGAAATCGATCAGGCGCTTCTTCTACCTGGCGAACATGTCAAATGGCGGCCAATGAAGCCAGAGGAGGCCTGCCAGCACAGCGATGTTCATCGTCGAAGCCCCGATGAAATTGAAGAGCGGCCAGCTTCGCCCGAACAGGAGCAGCACGACCAGGGAGATCACCGCGAAGACGACCGCCAGCGGTCGCCACCAGCTGGCTGGTACGAGGACGCCAAAAAAGCCCATCGAGGAGACAACAAATCCCAGGGCAATCACGACCCAGAGAATCCCGCCGACGAGCCGCAATGTCGGCTCCGGGACTTTCAGGAAGGGCAACGAACGGGCCGGTTTCCAGATCCCCAGGGTGTGGCCGATCCCGTGCACGAACAGGGCACCGGCGACGAGGATGCGAATGGTTTGTACAGACATATTTACCTCCAATGGCTACTGAAGCAAGTTCTAGCGTGTGTGAGTCGACCCGCTCACACTTTGGCCTCGAGCTCGTGACACAGCGCGTCTGTGAGCGAGGGCCGCTTGCTAATTACCACACGCCGGGGATCAGCTGACAACGCACGACCGCGGCGTACTCCTGGTAGCCGGGCAGCTCAGCCTGAAGCGTGCGGTTTTCCAGACCGGTGCGCGCCACCAGGAGCAAGATGGTCAGCAAGGCCGGGAGGAACGTCCACAGCGAGCCGAGCGCCAGGGGAACGACCAGGTTATAGACTGGCGAGCCGAGGTAGCCGGGGTGCCGCACCAGCCGGTATGGCCCGCTACTCACCACCCGGTGCCCGCGATCGTTCTGGATGCGGACGGTCGTCGCAAAGAACGGGTTCGAGGCCATTGCCCAAAGAACGAACATCTGGCTGCCGAATGCCAGTGCCAGGCCCAAACCCCACAGGCCGCTGCTGAGCGGGGCGCTCCAACCGAAGCGGGCATCCAGCCCGGCCGTGACCAGGACCGCCAGCGTACCAACGATGGTGATCGCTGGGGCGAAGAACCGGTCCCAGCCTTTGGTCCCCTCGCGCCTCTGCGTCCGTTCGGCGAGCATGTCAGGCCGCCGGGGGATCAGCACTGCGGCGCTCAACACCTGGGTCAGGGCGTTCATCCCGAGATAGGCCCAACCCAAAAACCAATCCAGCCTTCCTGCAGCCAGGAACAAGATAGCCCCAAAGACGACCAGCGCGGCGGTTATTTGAACTGCCCAGCGGATGACTCCCCGCATCGTCTCTGCCTTGGCGTCAGACTTCAAAGTGGAGGCTGGATGAATGCTTTGGTTATGCATATGGAAATCTTTCTGTGAAAAAGCAATTCACAGGACCGAGGGCTGGCGCTGGTCAAGGACCGCTACCGGCTTGCGATGGGACACCGCCCAGGCGGTGAGAAAGACGAGCCCGGCCACGCACAGGTAAGCAAACAGGTCGCCGATGCGGCTGTAAACCGTTGTGACGCCATGCATCGGAACTGTGGTCAGGGTGATGCCGCTGGTGTTCGTAAAGTAGTCCTGTCTGGCAAGGATCCGTCCTTGGTAATCAACAATCGTTGAAATCCCATGGCCGGTTGGACGCACTAATGAAAAACCGTTTTCGATGGCGCGGTACATCGCCACGACAGCGTCCTCCAACTCGAAAGGATGGATATCGTTATATGGCGTGATGAGAATATCCACGTCGTTTCTTCCTGCTTGTCGGATGAGGGGCGGAAAGTGAAGATCATTGCAGATGGCGGTGCTGAGGCGGCCATAAGGGGTATTAGCGACCGGAAGTTTTCCATCGCCGGGGGAAGTGACATAACTTTCAACCGGATAGACCGGGTAGGACTTGTCATACGTCCAGCGGATATTTCCGTTTTCGTCGATCAAGATCGATTGATTGCGAATGAAGTATTGCGTCGTGCTTCGCGTGACAACGGCGAACGAAACCTGCAGATAGGCATCGTATTCCCTCGCCAGCGCAGCTACCCGGCCCAGGGTGGCTTGTGTATCTTCCTCGAGCACAGTGGCCGCGCCTTCCTGCCAAGCAACGATTTTCGCGCCACCGCGCAGGGCGGTTTCGGTGCGCGCCAGCATCTGGTCCACGCTGGCTTCGAATTGCGGCCGGGCGGCGGCACGCTCTGCATCAGTGGATTGATTGAACGTCACCCAGTCAATGCCGCTGGCCACGTGCTGAAAGATGGAATTGTCGACGGTGATGGTTGCCGCTTCAACGCTTGGAGAGTCCGGCGCAAAAAAGTTCAAGCGTGCGCTGCCGAAGAGGAAAACCACCAGCAGCACAGTTGTGAAAATCCCCAGGCGCCCTCGCACCGGCCGCCAGTCGAAACCATGTTCCCACAGCGCATTGGCGGTTGAAGCAAACCACATGACCAGGAAGGTCAGCCCCCACATCCCGGTAATGGAGAGGATCTGCATGAGGACGAGATTGTCGTACTGGGAATAAGCGGGCGATCCAGTGGAATTGATGATCTTGCCGAGCGACATCAACCAGTCTACCGAAGTAAACGCCAGTGGGAAGACGAGCACGCGTGCCCCCGAGCCGAGGCGCGCACCGAGCGTGCGGTCAGCCGCGTAGGGCAAGGTATACATCAGCCCCCGGATCAATGGAAAGACGATGATTCCGAAGACGGTGATTGCCGCGGAGCTGGAATCAGACCCACGCAGGGCAACGAAAACGCCGGCCGCATAGGCCACAAAGATCACGGGCAGCGCGATCCAGATCCGCCGCACAGTACGCACGAAGCGCAGCAGAAAGACCGGCGCCAGCCAGGCCGCCAGCGGGACCACTGTTTGAAAGAAAGTAAACGGCAGCAGACATAACCCGACCAGCAGCCACAGCCAGGCCAGGCAGCCAGCGGGAAGATGCGTGATCTTGTCGAGAATGCTGCTTTTGGTAGTCCGGTCCATAATTCCTGCCTTTTCAGTAGATGAGTTAATCGAGTTCCGGTCTTTACAAACTTACAAGCTCCCCGCATCCAAAAGATCACCCTTGGCAGAACCGAAGAATACGCTCGTTCACAATTTCAGATTTCTCGGCGTTCAATGCATGCGAGGCGTCCGGAATGATCTCCGCCTGGACCTCGGGGATCAACCGCATAGCACGGCGATAGACACGTTGAGGATCATAGATTACGCTGCGTTCGCCGATCAGCAGCAACGTGGGTGCCTGCAGACGACGCAAATCTTCATCGCTAAAGATTACAGGACGGATGGGCGGCTGAGGGCGGGTATTGAGAATGCCCTGCAGCATCAACTCCCCCCACTTTTCGTTCACGGTGTATCCCCTGGTCATCCAGCGAAAGTACCTGATCAAACCTGACCGAGTGGGATGCACCATGATTGGCATGAAACTGTGCCACAGGAAAGCAGCGCTCATCCTGGAAAACGAAGCCGCCGGGTCGAGCAATACTACCCGGTCGACCCGTTCAGGGTGGCGGATCGCAAAATTAAGCGCCAGCCAGCCACCCAGCGATACACCCACCAGGTGGGCTTTTTCGAGACCCTGGCCGTCCAGCACCGCGGCGATCCAGTCGGCACTTTTCGAGGCGGTCAGCTTCTGGCTGGGGAGGCTTTTTCCGGGTTGACCGTTCGTATCCACGGCAAAGACCCGAAATTGGCTGCTCAAGGCAGCGACGTTCGGAAACCACATGGTCGAGTTGGCCCCAAAGCCGGGCAAAAGGACCATGGCCGGTTTTTCCCTTGGCCCGCAGGCATTAACATGCGTGCTGCCAAAACGCGTGGATACGTTCAGAGATTCAACCGGTACTTTCCATTGAGCAAGAACTGCCTCATAGATATCCAGATACTGCTTTTCGGATTCCGGTGTTTTGAAAATAGAAGTCTGGGCGGACATCGATCCTCTCCTTCACCATTTCTGGATAACATCCGAGAGTGTTTTGCGGAGTTTATCCAGCGGATCGCTTTTGCTGACGAATGCATCCGCACCTGCCTCCAGGGCTTCGGCTTTAATATCCGGGTACATCGATAGGACAATGATCTTGATGTGCGGTGATTTTGCCCTGATGAGCCTGATCGCCTCCAGGCCGCTCATCTTCGGCATGCGTGCGTCCATCAGGATCAGGTCCGGCTGGAAATCTTCGGTCAGCCGGACTGCCTCGCCTCCGTCCGCGGCTTCACGAATTTCCTCCGTTGGGTACCAGGCACCCAACAAGGCTTTCATGCTTTGACGAGCCCGAGGTTGATTGTCGACGATAAGAACCCGCATCTTTGTTGTCATCCCTACCTTTCTTTGCTGGAATAATCTGGTTGATCTCCTCCTCCAAGATAACAAAATATAGATTCTTTGCCATCGGGAGGAGGGTGTATTCACCATTAACCAAAAAAAGACCGCCTGGATCGGCGGTCTCATCGGTTTTGGTGATGGCCTGCTACCCTAAAATGGGGAGGACTGGCTAATCGATTTTCGTTTCGGGAATATCGTTCACCGAAGCAATCCCCTCTTTCAACGCGTAGAGCGCGGCCTGCGTGCGGCTGGCGAGGTGGAGCTTGCCCAGGATATTGCTCACATGGGCGTGAACGGTCTCCTCGGAAATCACCAATGCGCCGGCGATTTCCTTGTTGCTCTTTCCTTGAGCAACCTGCCGCAGAATGTCCAGCTCACGCGCGGTCAGGGGATCGGGAGTCAATGGCCTGGCAGGCGGGTTGGACAGCTCGGCGAGCACTTTGCGTGCAACGGTGGCGTCCAGGGATGGCTCGCCGCGGTGGACCTGGCGAATCGCCTGTATCAGCTCCTGCGGCCCTGAGTCCTTCAGGAGATAGCCCAGCGCGCCAGCCTTGATGGCGGGAAAGACCTGCGCATCCGCGGCAAAACTGGTCAGCACCAGGACGCGTGTCCCCGGCAGGCTGGCAGTGATTTCCTTGGTCGCCTGGATGCCATCCATCTTCGGCATCATCAGGTCCATGAGAATAACATCAGGGTGCAGTGTTTGTGCCTGGGTTACTGCCTCCGCACCGTCACCTGCCTCCCCGACTACCTGGATATCCCGCTTGGTTGCCAGCAAGGCGCGGATCCCCTTCCGAACGATTTCATGGTCGTCTACAATCAGAACACGGATTGGCGAGGACATCATTTACTCCGTTTCTTCTGGATGTGATCCGGCTTCTTTCTTGTTAGGGCGTTCACGGGGATTCACCGGCACCCGTACAGTAACGCTTGTTCCCTTGCCCAGCGCACTGTCTATCTGCAGCGTCCCGCCAATCTTCTGGGAACGCTCCTTCATGCTTGGGATGCCAAACCCACCTTTCATTCCAGCTACGGCAGGTTCGAATCCCGATCCGTCATCGGAAATTTGTATCTCAGTTTCAATATCCCCAAAGCGCAAATGAATTCGAACGATGGTTGCGTGAGCATGCTTGAGCGCATTGTTCAACGCTTCCTGCGCGATATTGTAAAGCTCCGCCTGGACGGGAGGCGATATTTGTTCGCTGCCCTCGACCAACAATTCAGCGTGCATCCCGCCGCGTGTTTCCACAGCATCCAGTCGCGCTTGCAGGGCTGCGGCAAGCCCACCTTTTTCGAGTATATGCTGGTGCAGCTCGAATATGAGCAGGCGCATTTCACGCAGCGCCTCCTGGGCGGTATCGCGCAAATCGCGCAGGTGACTTGCAGCGGTTTCTGCATCGCCTCCAGCCAGCAATTCTACCGCCGCCTCGGCATAAAGGGTAACACTGTACAGTAGTTGAGTCACCGAATCGTGTAATTCCCGCGCCAGGCGGTTGCGTTCCTCAAAGACCGCCATATCCTGCCGCCTCTGTAACAGACTTTGTAATTGTCGCGCCATATTGTTCAACCGTTGGGCAAATTGCGATATCTCGTCTCCGGCAGAATCATCAATGTAGTGCGAAAAATCGCCCTCGCTCCAACGATCGGTGGTGGAAGATAATTGATCGAAACGTTTTACCAGTCCATGTGAGAAATAGTAACCGAAGACCGTTCCCACGATCCCTGCAAACAGAAGAAATACGACCAGACTACTTACTGCGACGTCAAAGAGATAGCGGGGAACATCCTCTTGGGTGGGAACGGCGTCGATAAGAATCGCGATGACGCCCGTCACCTGTTTTGGATTCCCGCCGGCGTGGTTGAAGCACGGGGCAGCGAAGACATAGCGTTGATTCTTTTCAAGTTCGGTGTACAAAAGATTCGGATCTGTTGCTCCCGCCAGGGCGGATCTAAATGGTTTATCCAGACCCGGAACCCGCGCAGGATCAAACACCTTGCCAACCTGGTCGCGAAATGCTGGATCATCCGGGACTGAGGCTCCCAGGAGGGTGCCATCGGGTTTGAAGGCTGCAACACGAAGCTCAGCCATTGTTGACGCTGTGACCTTCACCTGACCTATGCGAAATAACTGATACTGGGCGAAGACTGACTGCATTTTGGTCAACATACGGTTGACCAGTTTTAGGTCCTGCGGCGTTTGTGAAAGGGTCTGGCAATAATACAAGTAAGAGCTGGTTTCGTTTTCGATATTCATAAAACCGTCAATGTAATTCGTGGGAGAATACCCGGGAGGCACATAGACTTCTGCCTGAAATATGCGGATCAACAGAATCCCTCCCAGCACAAGTGTGATGACCAGCAGAGTGCCCACTGTCACCAGGGTGTAGTTCAAAGTCAGTCTCCAGCGAAGTTGCCGAAAGATGTTCATGTCTGCCTGCCGATGTTAATGGTTTGAAGAGAAAGTGTTACCAAAACGATATCGGGATGCAGCGACTGCGCCAGCGCCACGGCCTGCTCCCCATCGCCTGCCTCACCGACCACCTAGATATCCCGCTTGGTTGCCAGCAGAGCGCGGATTCCTTTCCGAACGATTTCATGATCATCTACGATAAGAACACGAATGGTTGAAGGCATGTTTTACTCCATTTCTCCGCTGACGGAGCCAGCCTCTTTATTGATCTACATTTTCCAAAGAACTCACCGGCACCCGCACATAGACTTTCGTCCCTTTGCCCGGCGCGCTCTCTATCAGCAATGTCCCACCAATTTTCTGGGCACGTTCCTTCATACCCGAAATGCCAAATCCACCGCTCAATCGATCGGAAGCCGGCTCGAATCCCACCCCATCATCGGTAATTTCCATTTCAGTTTCAGCATCCCCAAATCGCAAATGAATTCGAACGGAATTTGCATGAGCATGCTTGAGTACATTATTCAGGGCTTCCTGCGCGATGTTGTAAAGCTCCGTCTGAACAGGGAGCGACAACTGTTCAGTACCGATTACCTCCATTTCGGAGTGGAGGCCCCCGCGTGTTTCCACGGCATCCAGCCGTGCTTGCAATGCTCCTGCCAGTCCACCCTTTCCAAGCGCGGGCTTGTGCAGCTCGAAGATAAGCAGTCGCATCTCACGCAGCGCCTCTTGAGCAGTGTCACGCAAATCGCGCAGGTGCCCTGCTGCGGTCTCTGTTTCGCCCGATGCCAGCAATTCTGCCGCGGCCTCGGCATAGAGGGTCACGCTGTACAGGAGTTGCGTCACCGAATCGTGTAATTCGCGCGCCAGGCGACTGCGTTCCAAAAGGATAGCCGCTTGGGCAGACTGAATCCTCAACATCTCATTTTCGATAGCCAGCGCAGCCTGCTCTGCGAAAGCAGAGGCAAGCGTAATTTCTTCTTGTTTAATCTCGTGCGGGGTTGGGTAAAAAAACTCCAGGGCGCCATAAATACTATTTTGCGTCAGCAATGGAACCACCAGAATGGCTTTGAAAGCTTCGATGATCGGTGTTAGAAGAACCCGGTTCTGTTCGGTCATATATACCGGATGGCTGTCGTCAATAGCGGATTGCCTAGAGGCATACTGAATTTGGCCCATATCTTGGAAATATACGTTTCGGCGTTCCTTTAAAGCCAATCCGAGCATCCCCTCATCAATTTCCAGCTTGGCTTTGCGTATGGCTTCTGGAAACTCTCCTCGGATTGAATGAACCTGAAGTGGACCCTGTTCGCTCTGTAAAAGCCATAACGCGACAAAGTCGGTGTCACTCAATTCGTCAGCCTGGGCGACGATAAATTCCAGCACCTCATCTACAGAGGCGTTGGAATTGATTTTATTTACTATGTCTCGCAAACTTTCTGCGACCTTGCTACGTTGTTCCGATTCGCGGGTGCGTTCTTCCACCTGCTTCTCGAGTTCACGATTCCTGGCCTCGATGTCTCTGACCCGCAGCCGGTAGCCGCCGATCGAACCCGCAACCAGGGTTAGGCCGATGATTCCCAAGAACCACCATGTCTCCCAAAATGGCGGCGCGACGCTGATTCGAAGTGCTATGCCCTCCGAATTCCAGATCCCATCATTGTTCGAGGCTTTCACCCGAAAGACATAATTTCCGCCCCGTAGATTTGCATAGCTGGCGTATCGGCGGGTCCCGGCATAAACCCAGTCTTTGTCAACGCCCTCCAGCATATAAGCATACTGATTTCTTTCGGGAGCATTGTAATCAAGGGCTGAAAATTCGATTGAAATGAAATTGTCCCTGTAAGATAATTGGATTGCCTCACTCGAGGTTATATCAGTCCGGATTGTTCGGTTGAATATCTTGAAAGCTGTAATGACCAATTGAGGAGGAACAGGATTATCCTTCACTTGCTGCGGAAAGAATTCATTAAGGCCCTGGGTGCCGCCAAAAAACATTTCCCCATCTGCGCCTTGGAAATACGCCCCGGGGTTGAATTGATTGCCTTGCAAGCCATCATTGACATCATAATTTCGGAATGTTGCAGCGCCCGGGTCGAACATCGACAACCCCTTGTTTGTGCTCAACCATAGATTACCATGCGCGTCTGCCAAAATGCCATAGATGGTATCATCCGGCAAGCCATTCTTCTCGGTGTAATGGGTAAAAGATTGCGTACTACGTTCGAAGCTATCCAACCCACCCCCGAACGTCCCAATCCAGACCGTCCCTTCCCGATCCTCGAAAAAACAGGTCACCATGTCGCTGCTGAGGCTGGATGGATCCTCTGGATCATGCCGGTAGATCGTAAAATGGTCGGTGGAGTCATTCAGAAGATCGATCCCCCCTCCAAATGTGCCGATCCACAATACACCCATCCGGTCCCCGTAGATTGCTCTTACATTGTCGGCGCTCAGACTCGAAGGATTATTTGCGTCGTGCTGGAAATGAGCAAAGGTCCCCGACGCTTGGTCCAACCGATTAAGGCCGCCGTTCGCGGTACCGACCCACAACTTCCCCAGGTGATCTTCGTAAAGGGCAAAAACGGAGCGATCACTCAGGCTGCCTGGATCCGCGGCATCATGCTGGTAGTGCACAAAAGACCCGGTCGTTGGATCAAATCGATCGAGCCCGCCGCGCTCGGTACCCACCCATAAGACGCCGGATTGATCCTGCAAAATGGCACGGATCTCATTGTCGCTCAAACTCGTTGGATGCGTGGGGTCATGTTGGTAGATGGTTACCTCGCCCGTGTTGCGATCCAGCTTGTTGAGTCCTGAAAAAAAAGTCCCGATCCAGAGGCTGCCGTTTTGATCCTCGTAAATTGACCAAATGTTATTATCACTCAGGTTATTGGGAAGACCGGGATTGTATGTATACAGGGCGAATTTCTGGGTCGAGCGAGCGTATGTGCTCAGTCCCCCCCCGGACGTGCCGATCCACAAGACGCCCGAGTTGTCTTCATTGATGGATCTGATTGAATCGCTGATCAGGCTATGAGGGTCGTTCGGATCGTGCACGTATATAATAAAACGATCCCGCGTCTGATCAAATTGATCAAGCCCGTTTCGGGTTCCAATCCATAGCGCACCCTGGGAGTCTTCGAAAATACGTCTGATCGAATCATCGCTAAGGCTATCCGGAATGTTCAGATCATGATGATATTCAACAATATGATCGTCAGTTCGGTTCCAATGGGCGAGTCCACTTTGGGTTCCAATCCAGAATGTGCCCCGACGATCTTCAAACACGGCATACACTGGCTGGTTATCTATAATGGATGAACCCGAATGGATCTGATGATCATGAGCAAATGTCCCGGTTTCTCGATCGAACCGGTTAAGACCGACATCCGTTCCAATCCACAACTCTCCGTCCCGGCTCTCATAGATCGAATGAACTGTATTGTCGGACAGCGAGTTGGGATCGTCAGGATTATGCTTATATACTGTAAATCGTGCGGCGGTTAAATCCAGTGCGTTGAGTCCCCCCCCTTCCGTCCCGATCCACAGCGTTCCTGTATGATCCTGGAATATCGCCAACACAATCTTTCCATTGAGATTTTCCGAACTGTTTAGACCCTGCTGGTAATGCGAAAATGTTTCTGTCTTTCGATCAAACTGATCCAATCCGTCGCGCGTTCCAATCCAAATTGTCCCATTTCGGTCTTCAAACATTGTAGAGATAGTATTGTCGGATAACGACTTGGGGTCATCTGGATCATGTTTATATATCGTAAATTGGTAGCCGTCGAACTTGTTAAGGCCCCCCTCCGTACCAAACCACATGAAGCCTTGCTGATCCTGTAAGATCGCATTTACCGTGGCTTCAGACAGCCCTTGTTCAGTCGAAATGTTTTCAAATCTGATGGTCCCGGATTGGCTGTAGACAGGCAAGGTGAATGCTGGACTGAACAGGATTGAACAAACAGCCAGAGCGACAAACACCCGGGGCAGGATACGCCTTACGTCAAGAACTCTCACAGATTACTTTTCCAATTCCCAATCTCTTTATCCATTTCAACCGGGCACGAGCAAGGGGTTCGGATTTATCACTCTTTACGATGACGACATTAATCATATTGTACAGGAACGAAAGTAGGGAAACAAGATGATTTGTTACCTGTTTCCGTAACATGCCCGGTTGGTAGGTTTGGAAGAGAATTCTCGACTGGTCAGCCGGATTTCCATGTTGCGTTCCAGGATAAACTACACGCCGTTGAAGGTCAGGTTGCTTCTAACGCCCTGCGAGAGGGGACTGCGGATCTAAACAACCCGCGAACATAGCGTCATAATCTTGTCGGCGTGGAGTGCGCCTACAGAATCTACAATATGGCCTAATAAAGGTACCTTCACGCCCCCGGGACGTTCCCCCGATCGGGGGACCATTTCCTGTATCTATGACACCTCGTACCACCTGACCGCCGCGCAATTCCACCGCGCACAGCCTTGCTGGATATCTCCGACCACACCCGGGCAGCGATTTTGCCATCCGGCATGGATTGGATAAGTGAAAGGTGCTGCCATCGGTCAGCGATTTTTTCCATCCCGCCGGAAGGAAACGGTTAAATGATGCACACTGCCATCGCGCAAGAAAATATGCCGGCTGTTGACGTCATCCAAGGTATTGCCTTCGATATGCTGAAGAGTTCCATCGGACAGATGCACCTCGATATTCATCGACTTTCCCGCTTTGAGTACAACAGGCGTCTGACAGATTGAGTAAGCCAGGGAGCCCGGTTTCAGTTCGATGCTTTGCTGACGCCCCTCGACATCCAGATAGGAAAACACCGCAGGGGTGGTAAGTAGTTCATGCGGGTCGAGCAAGAGCATATCAAACGCCAACCTGCCATTCTCGACAGATGAACCAAGCTCAGTTTGGCGGGTTAAAATAACCTCCTTGACCATGCCGGTCATACCCGGTTGTTTTGCTCCCCGTCCCTTGGGGGTATGCGAATAGGGATCGGTCGGAAATGCCCCGTAAACATTGGGTGATTTATTGAAGCTCAAGCCTCGCCTGATTTTTGCATACCTTTCCAACAGGGCGGAGGCAGAGGCCCCTTTTCTGAGCCGGAGGGTGGTTTCCCGCACTGCCAAAAGAAGTTTTGAAACCATATGCCAGTAGATGCTGCCTAAACCCTCATAGGCAAAAAACGTTCCCGAACGCCCGGTGAATTCATCATGATGAAAGATCTCTTCAAACAGCACCTTAATTTTTTCAAAATCTGCTTCCACCAATTGAGCATAGCGTGGTTGTCTTTTGAGCACTTCCAGTGCCCGGCTTACATCGCGAAAATTTCGTATGTGACCACTGAAGTGATAAACGCCATTAATATCCCGCGTAAGGATGGATCGATCCTGCGCCTTTCCCAGCATGGTCAAAAGCGCCACGCCGTTGACCTGATCCTGTGTTAGGCAGTTCTTTTCCAGAAAACCCGGCAGAGTGCGGTCCGGGTAAAGAATGTAACTCTGCTGGTCAGCCTTGTAAAGCGAGCTGTTGCGAAGCGCCTGGAGCAGCGCCAGGGATTCCTCTCCCGATAGCAGCCCTGATGAAAGGACGGCAACCTGACCTTCAAGCATCAAATAGAGATGCCTGATGGAAGCGCGGTGACCATCAAGATGCAGGATATTGTACGCGTGGTACATATTATCGTCGCGTTTGTTGGCCCGCAGCGAATGTTCGACGTAGTGCTGCGCCAGATCGAGAAATGCGACGACTTCCTTAACTGTTAAGAGGTGAGTTCGCCTGAGAAACCGTTCTGGTAATAACTGCAGCGATATTCACTCCCGGCCTCACCAAGCGCATCCATCACAGTCCGACGCTGCTCATCATCGAAGGATCTTTGCAACATAGGTTGGAATCGAGTCAAGATTCCAGATACCCGACCGTAAAATTTTTGGACCTCCGCACTGAGCGGGAAAGCCTCGATCGCACTCTTGCTGAACAGTTCCTTGCAGAAAGCGAGGTGGCGCCGGAGATAGCACAGCGTCACCACGGACAGCCCCTTGCCGACCAGGGCGTTGTTGGCATCATTCCATTCCGGGCGCTGGGTATTCATCCATATGCCGCCTTCGGGAACAAAGTTAACCAATTTGGCGAGCAGCAGCGTAAGCAATTTTTCAGCAAGCGAAGCCAGGAGTAATTGTCCATTTTGGGCATGGACAAATTTTCCGTCCGTGCCGCGTTCCATCTGCCGTCCTTCGATTTGCCGTTCAAGGTCCCAGTCGAAATGGATCGTGTTATAAGGATCCTTCAGCAAATCGGCATAGGGCTTTATTCGATATGGAACATTGGAATAGCTGAACAATGGTCTGGTGAGGAATTCTTGCAGCTTGCCAGGGTGCACCTTGACACTAATTTCAAGAAGTTTAAGGAGATAAATAATCTGGTGATCGCTCCAGTATCCAATATTCGCCCATGGGTTGCTAGGCTCTGGAATTTCCCAATCGACCCCTTGCTGTGTAATCCGGTAAGGATTGTAACCATCCACCGTAGTGGCATTCAGGAATATGCTGATCATGTTTTCAACAAACTCGGGATAAGAATGGGCGAGCGCCTCCCAGTTCTGGAAGATATCACGCCAATTTCCTTCGTAATCAAGCTTTTGGGAGCCATCCGGTTTTTTGATATTAATTTCAAAACGATTCCAAGGGCGGCTGGGGTCGCCATGACGGCGGCTGAAGGTCAGGGGTAAATAGACATAGCTCAAGCGGATCAGATCGGTCGAACCGTTTACCTCTGCCCGGGCATGGAGATCGGTTATATGGATTCTGTCCGGCAACGCGGCGAAAAATTCTGAATTCGTCTGCAAAACCAGGTGGTTGCGAACAGATACAAAGTCAATAAAATCAATTGCACGAATCCAATATTGATCCGCAAAAATACCACCGCGCATCACATTGAACATCACATTCGCAAAATGCTGGGCAGACACCAGCCGGTTGTTGGAGAGCTGAAGACCATCTGCGCTGGCAACAATCTTCCACAGACTTAACTGATTGGCCGCGATGTCGCTTTCCACTTCCCGGAAAAGGGCCGCCCGGTCATTTTGCAGCCATTGGATCTTTTGGGCAATCGCAGCACTATCTTGCTGGACATCTGCCATCAGATGCCAGGCATCTTCTTCGCGCGGGGCCAGGTAAAGAGTGGTATGCACAAAATAAGCGCCACGCTGTCCACGCGTTTCAGTCTCTGTCACTATATTCTTCCCGGACCGGAAAGAGTCAAGCTGAACCGAAGAGAGCAGGTAGTCTGCCCGAGCCAGACCGATCTGTTCAACCGTGGTAGCCAGCAGGCTCTCGCTGGGTTCGGCCAGGTCGGTCAGGGTCGAGTTTAGGGTGAAGATTGCCAAGCCTGTTGCAGGATCCACCTCGCTTCGCTTGTAAGCATCCAAAAGGGGACTGAACGTGTTCTGTGTTAGCGTGGTCACATTGGCGGGTAATATATTCTGGAGTCCGTCTAGAAGTTCAACTCGGCAAGCTGAATCCCCCGCATTGCTTAGCCACGTTGATTTGACAAAACCAAATTTCTCGCTTGTCCGCCAGGCATACCGGTAAGTCAGCCCGAGATCGAAATTGTTTTCCTCGAATATAAGCGCCGTTCCGGCGACGTTTTTATAGAGATTCCGTTCGATGGAATAATTGCCCCGCTGCCGGTCTGAAAAAGGCTCCCAGAGGCTCATCCGGCGAGAACGCCTGACCAGCAAGATCGCCTTGTTGCCGGTGTTTTCACTGTTTTCCGTGATCTTATCCACAGTGTAGTATGGAAAAATTGCCTGTTCGGAGCTGCATCGCCCGGCTGAAAGCCCGCCGGTTGAAGAGATAAATAGCCAATGATCAGAACTGCTGACAAAACTCATGAAAAAAGGCTCAAGCGCATCGAAATTCTGGATTTTATAAAACAACTCTCCCAACAGGGTGATATATTCACCCCGGATTACTCTGTCGGTCTGCTTTTGGGGCGTATCGCCAATGAAAATCGCTCCATCTTTAATCTTCATGGTCACCGTTCTTTCTTGGATTAAGTGATGAGGGTGATGCCATCCCGCTGCTCACATCAGGAACGGTAGATTTCTCCAAGGAATTTCATTAGCGCAGGCATATAACCATCAAAACGGGTGCGACGAATATCATGACTCGCGCCATCCAGATGAACGACTTGGACTTTATTGTTTACTCTGGCTGCCTCCTGTGCGGTTTCCTGTGAGACGATGGACATTTTTTCTTTATCACCGATGAATAACAACACCGGAACGGCTATTTTCTTAAAAACTTCAAAAGGATCTGAGACATCCATATCCATCGTTGCCATGGAATTCAAGAAGTCAAAGCTCGTCCTCTTTTTTGCATTGATCCAGGGGAGGATTTCGATATCCGGATAGGTTGGAGAGGCTTTCCGCGCCATGCGCACACCGATGAATTTAGGCATGAGCTTGAACATACGCATGAACTTGGCCATCATTTTGCCAACGTCCTCCATTTTCAGCGTTTGCTCTCCACTGCCAAATATTTCCCCGGGAAGAAAGATCGGAGGGTCTTCCAAAAAGACTCCGCGGGTCAGGTCGGGATAATTGGCTGCTAAGTGCATGGAGGTATCGGCTCCCATGGAATGACCCCCTACGGCCGGACGGTCCAGCTTCAACTCTTGAATTAATCCGGCAAGATCCGCCACGCGCTGCCCGGTTGAATAATCCCTTTTCCCGGCGGCTGATTTTCCATGGCCGCGTGCATCCGGCAGGATCACATCATAGTCTTTTTCCAGTTCCATGGCGACGCGTGTCCAGCACAGGCCATCATCCCCCGCGCCGTGGTTCATAACTAATTGAGGCTTATCCCCGCCGGTGCGATAGTAGTGGATCTTTAAGCCGTTTGGTGTTACATAACCATCGGACCATGTAGACATGGCATCCTCCTCTCCTGTTCAGGTCATTCTAATTTTACACTCGCAATTGACAATATTGCCAGAGCCCTCACGACAGTCAGGGTTGCACCTTATAAAACAAGGTTGGATAATCGCGGTAGCGATGAAGGGGAACTTAACTTCTGCTCAATGTTAATCAATTTACAAAATTATGCCACAACTTGGGAACAAAAAGATCACATGCTGCTCTACGGCAGGATCGTGATCTTATAAGGTAGGCCCGGCAGGATTCGGATATCATCCCCGTAAGGGGACCTGCGACCCAGCGTATTCAGGCTCAAATCCAATTCGGTTACATTTTTGCTGTCATATAAACAAACTTTCAATACAAACCAATTAGGAGCAATTATTATATTTGCCAACCTGTTCTATGCATCAACCAAGGTTCTACAGAGTAATCAATAAAAGGTAAAAACAGTTTTTCCACTAATCATTTCATCTTTACGAAAATAGCTATATAGCAGCTTTATATGAAAAATTGATGTTATTAGAGTGACAAGCCCCGGAACATTTACGGATAATGGTAGTGACACACGCACGGCCCCGGATGTTCGGCTGTAGCCATGTACGCGCGTGAGAACCATATTTCCATGAGTTTTTTGAAGGAAGGACTTGCGTAAGGCACAAAGCAGACCCGGATAAAACTTCCGTTGACAAGAGACATAAGCCCAAAGTCGAGCGTGCCGGTTCCCTTCGTGCCCCGAAGGTTCTGGCCGCGGTTATCGGCCAGCGTACCGAGGATATCGCCGGTGTCGACGACCTGGCCTTCGTTTACGAACAGGTTTTGGAGCGGTTCAAAAATATATATGATGGAGTTTCGGCCACCAACGTCAAGAAAGACATTGGCATAGGTGTTGACTGTGCCGTCGTACTCTGTCTTGGTCTCGGTCATGATCCTGGATATGGTCCCGGGGGCGACTGCCTTGACGGGTGTGCCGGTAGGCGCCACGAAGTCCATCCCCTGGTGGATGCCTTTCGGGTTCTGGGAGGTAGGAGGCGATGCACCCACTGCGCCATAATAGGTGTTCATGAAGACTTCGGGAGTGTCATCGAGAGGCGAATTCAAGACGGGCGGCGGGCTTGAATTCGCCGTAATAACTGTAGCAGTTGGAGTAATTGTTGGAGGAGAATTCAAGGTGCTCGACGGATTTGAATTTGTCGAGGCAATTGCAACAGTTGGAGTATCTGGTGATGGAATGAGCCGTTCACATGCCGCAAGAAATGATGCTGCAAGAATGCATGAAGACGTTTTTAAAAATCGCGGCGAGAAAAATCTTTTTTCATTTGATCTATTTATGAAAAAGCGCTTTCTGCTTAAGCCAATGAAAGTCAAAAGTGGGCCCGGAAAGATTTGAACCTTCGACCAAGCGATTATGAGGTACCGGGTTTTCTTTCCATAGCTTTTTCTGCACCCCCATACTCGGCGGCCTTTTCCTGCGCTACCGTACCAAATTCGGCGGGCATCTTCACCTCGCGCACCGGACTCCCGAACGGGTCGCGACCGGAGTTCCCCACCGTCCATAATCCAAACGTAAACTTGTGTTCCGGCTTCGGTTCGTACATGGCTTCCTCGTTTGGAAGGATCTGGCAGGGATTATCCCACTGTGAAAATCCCGCTGAGCGGCTCCGGTGCTCCGAGGGCTACGCCGCGCTTACCCGGCGAGCAGCTGCCCACCGTCAGACGGAATTGGCCCGGTTCCAACTTTTGTTCGCCGGCCTCGTCCACGAAGGTCAGCGCTTCAGGCGGCAGGGTGAATTTAACAACCTTGCTCCTGCCAGCCCGGACTTTGCAGCGCCGGAATCCGACCAGCCTGTACAGAGGCACCGGAGCGGAGGCTTCCAGATCGCTCAAATAGGCCTGGACCACGTCTTCGGCATCCATCGTGCCGATGTTTTTCAAGGTCACACTAAACGACAGCGACTGTCCCGCTTTGATCTGACTTGTGGTTAATTTCAAGTTTTCATAAGCAAAGCGGGTATAGCTCAGACCGAAGCCGAACGGAAACAGCGGCTCGACCGAGCTGTATCGGTAAGTGCGAGCATCCATGCTGTAATCGTCGAAAGCCGGCAGTTGCCGGGTCGATTTCGGGAAGGTAATGGGTAGTTTGCCTGAGGGAGATACATCGCCGAATAATACATCGGCCAGTGCCTGTCCTCCCGCCTGCCCCGGATACCAGACAAAAACCACAGCTTCCACCATTTCTTCCAGTTCGCCCAGGGCGATCGGGCTGCCCCCGCACAAGACCAGCACCACACGTGCCCCACTCGACACCAGTTTTTTGACGAACTCCACCTGGGCGGGCGGCAGACCGATTTCGGCACGGTCTCCTTTCTCGGCCGAGAGAAGGGCATCGCCTTCCTCGCTTTCCAGTAACGGCGAGTAACCCATGCAGGCAATTGTCAGGTCTGAGGCCATGGCATCGGGTGTCGTCCAATCTGGTTGTTTGACAGCGGCTTGGTGCAGGGGAACACCCATGTGATAACCCACACGCATCCCTTCCGGAGCGCGGCCGACAATCCCTTCCAAGAGTGTGGAAAGTGACTCGTTGAAACCGTTGTAATTGCCCAGCAGGACATCGATGGAGGCGGCATTGGGACCGACGATGGATATCCGCTTTACCTCAGGGTGGATGGGCAGGAGGTTATTTTTATTCTTAAGCAACACGATTGATTTAACCGCCGCTTCCCGCGCAAGACGCCGATGGCTGGAACAACAGATGACGCTTTGCGGGATAGATGCAAATGGAACGATTTCCGGAGGATCGAACATGCCCAGCTTGAAGCGTGTCGTCAGCGTGCGGGCCAGCGAACGGTCGATATCCGCCTCGGTGACCAGGCCGCGTTCCACGGCTTCATCAAGACGCTCGTAGATGCAATCACAGCTCAGATCGCAGCCAGCCAGGAGCGCCTGAGCAGCTGCTTCGACCGCGTCTGCGGCATGCTCGTGGCCGACGTAAATATCAGTCAGGGCACCGCAATCAGAAACCACATGGCCCTTGAAGCCCCACTTCATGCGCAAGGTTTCAGTCAGCAGGAATGGATTGGCGCAGGCGGGGATACCATTGACCCGGTTGTACGACCCCATCACAAATTCGACATCTGCCTCTTGGACCAGCCGTTTGAATGCCGGAAAGTAGGTGTCGTTCAGCACACGCGGGGAGACCCGGGCATCGAACTTATGGCGATCTCTTTCCGGTCCACTATGGACGGCGAAATGCTTGGCGCAGGCAGCGGTCTTGAGATACTTGGGATCATCTCCCTGCAGTCCGTGCACGAAGGCCACACCCAGCTCGCCGGTCAGATACGGGTCTTCTCCGTAAGTCTCCTGCCCGCGCCCCCAGCGCGGGTCACGAAAGATGTTGATGTTGGGTGACCATAAGGTCAGACCCTGGTACTGATCAGCCGAACCATTTCGACGAACGGCTTCATGGTATTTGGCGCGCGCTTCGTCGCCGATGGCGGAGGCGACCCGCCGGACCAGGTTGCGGTCCCAAGTGGCGGCCATTCCGATCGCCTGTGGGAAAACCGTGGCACGTCCGCTGCGGGCGATACCATGCAAGCCTTCATTCCAATAGTTATATGCCGGGATGCCCAGGCGCGGGATAGCTCTGGCCTCGTTTGACATCTGGCCGATTTTCTCTTGCAGGGTCATGCGGCCGATTAGATCCCGGACACGGTCCTCCAGCGGCAGGGAAGGATTCAGAAAAGCGGGATTATTTCGAGTCTTCATCCATGTTCCTTATAAAATTGTGGAAGTACTGGTTTCTGTTTTCCGTTGATCAGTGTCGGAAGAGTTTTGCTTGGGCGGAGTATTCAAATGTCTTCAAAAGGCCGCAACCAGTTCGGCGGGGGTTTTGTGTTCGCGCACGGCCGAACCAAATGGGTCACTGCCGCGTGAGCCGACGGTCCACAAGCCAAAGGTGAATTTGTGTTCGGGTTTTGGGGAAAAGTCAGACATGTTATGCTCCTTAGACAAGGATATTCAGGCGAATTGGTTTTTTCGTACAATAAACTAAATCCGTGGATTTCTCTTATTAATTAAGGCGTGTAAAATGAATGTGACATGGTTCAGATAAAAGCAATCACTGCATCAACCCGAATGCCAAAAATTCGCGCTAGGCCGAACGATGATTGCTTTGGTTTGGCAGCGTTATCAGGTTAGATGTTGACAGAAATTGAGGATTCACCCTTTTCACTCAAGGAAAGAATAGTTTTCTGATCGCCAAATGACAACTCATACGTTCCAAGAAAGCCTTCAAGAGGGAATTGACCCTTTGCATCTGTGACTATTCTTGTTGGAGGCAGCCACCACTCGCCTTTGACTAACTTCAATAACTCGTTAAAAGCGGGTTTGCAGGAGTGATCCTGGCGCAATAAACCGGCAGGCGCGTTAAGCCAACCTCCATCAGATAAATCCCACCAGGTAATCGCCTGCACTGCCGGATGAGCTAATAAGGTCTTGTAATGCAAGACCACTTCCTGCGCCTGTCGCTGCTCTCCCTCTGGTGTACTCGGCCACTCGCTCACCTGGTAGTCATTTAAATCGACAATCTCAGGTGGCATGAGGTTTCCCGAGACGATTGTATTTTCAGTAAAATGGATGGGGAGATTGAACCGCTCAAACCGTTCAAGTACGCTCAGGGTACGCTCTACTCCCCAATACCCCTGATGCATATGCGTCTGAATGCCAATAACATCTATCTGGATACCTGCCGCCAAGCAACCTTCGATAAGGATGTCATAGGCAGGCGAAACATCAAAATCATTTATCAACAACGTGGCCATCGGATTTATGGAGCGTGTCGCGTCAAACATCCTGCGAATCAACTCGATGCGTCCCAACTCTTTACACAGGCGAGTGATTCCGCTATCGTAGCGATCAAAAACAGGCATGATGACCGCTTCATTAACGACATCCCATTGATCGATCACCCCTGCAAAGTCAGATACTTCTCGCTGAATACGCTCCACTTGAGCGCGAAGTATCTCCCGATTGTTCATTGTCAACAACCAATCTGCCGTCAGCGTATGCCAGCATAAAGGATGGCCTTTTACAATACAGTTATGATCCAAATACCACCGTGCAGCGTTGAGGATGCGATGTGTTTGTGGCTGCCCACGCTGAGGCTCAAACCGCGCCCAATAGAAAGGCAATGTGGCTTGATTAAATAATTGCAAAAAATGTTCGTTACGAAGTTCGGCTTGTTCTTTTTCTTTCCCTGACAATTCTCCATTCTCCAGAGCAATAGTACTTTCTCCCCAATTGCTTCCAAAAAGGAATTTATGATTCTTCTGTTGCACCAGGATTTCCTGATGAGTAACAGGCAATCCACCATGAGAAAGAGTGACCTTCGCCTTGGCTGTCCTATTTTTGCGAATCGCAAGATCGAGATCATCCATAAAAACTCCGATTCTCGTGGATGCCAAACGGATTCATAATCCAAACGTAACAGTTACCAGCAGGCTGCATCTGTCAGTAGGAAAATGGGTAGAAATTACTTTGGCAAACTGCCAAACTTGTAAATGCGAAAGTTTCCGCTGTCATGCAATAAACCTAGCATATATAACATTCCGTCATAGTAGCGCCACTTGCCGGATGGAATTTTTGCATCCCAAAGCGCCTGGACGAAAGGCCTACCCTTTTCTGGATCGGCAGCCAGGGCTGCGACAGCAGCCATCGCAACGAGACCTGTTGAATGGTCGGATGAGAGCGGTTTACCATCGAGGGAATATTGGTTCGGATAAGAGTCCATGCCCTGGGAAGAGAGAAAATCCAGAACTCGATCAGATTGCTCTGCCTGCCATGGATCAGCCGCAAACCAGGCATAATCCACTGCGACATTAGAAAGCGTACGCCAGGCGTCAAAGCGGAAATCTTGGTGGTCACCGCTCTCATAAGGTGTGCCGTTAAAGTTGGCATAATCAGGCATCAAACCGGTTTGAGGGTTGGCAGTCTTCTTGAAAAACTTGCGGCTGACTAGTGCGGCCTCAGCCCAGAACCCGTTATCACGTCCTGCCCAGCGTGCCCACAATTCGTAATAAGCGGGGAGATGATACGACGGGTCAGTAAAAGTTGCGTTTCGACCACTTGGGACGAAGACCACCTGCTTCGATTGGAGATCGAACATATTAGTGGCGATGCCATTATCCTCATCGTTTTTGTGGAGCATCGTATCGAGTATCTCTTGGGCCTGAACCCGGTAATCGAAGATACCCTCGCCGTTGCCCCAACGAGCAGAAGCGAATAGCAGCGCCGTGATAAACCACTCTTCACCATCCGAGGCGGGGTTAGCAGCTAGTTGTTTTCCGTTAGTGGAACAATGCCAGGAAAAATAGCCTTTATAGGGGCCGTCCGTCTGGTACATATAAGTTTTCGCCCATTTCCAGATGCGGTCGAATTCGGCTTTTTTATCAAGCTGGACGGCGATCATCATGCCGTAGGACATGCCTTCGGTACGCACGTCCGAGTTACCGATGTCTTCGACGTAAGCCATATCCTCGCCGACCGGGTAGTACACGCGCTCAGAAGTATCACTGCCATAGAATAGTTGCTTCCAGGCAGCCTCCAGCTTATGCTGTACTTCGGCATTGGTCTTGCCGAGGTATTCCTGGAAGAGATCGCGGTATTTGCCCGACTCGAAAGCTTTCGCGGGGGTTGGCGAGGAAACAGGCATGGCCGGAGTCTCCGTCTGTCCGCGAGGCGTGGCCGGAGCTCCACAGGCCGACAAGAAAAGGGAAAGAACGACCATGGAGAAGAAAAGCCGCCGCAGTATGGTCATAAAACCACATTAATCTTGGAGTTAACCTTTGAGTGCACCCGCGGTCAAGCCGGATACGATCTGCCGTTCGGCAAACAGGTAGAAAAGGATCGCAGGCAAAGCGGAGAGGGTCACGAAAGCCGCCGTAAGCGCCATATCCGAACTGTATTGCCCCTGGAACTGCATGGTGCCGAGCGGCAGGGTCCACAGTTTATCCGAGTTGAGCAGGACCAGGGGGGTGAGCAGGTCATTCCAACTGACGATCATGGTCAGGGCGCCGACTGCGGCCAGCGCCGGGCGGGTCAGCGGAAGCAGGATACGCCAGAAAAAGTCAAAGGCGGAACAACCGTCGATGGAGGCGGCATCCTGCAGTTCCGTCGGGATCGACAGGAAAAACCCGCGCAGGATCAGGGTGTTCCCGGATATCCCAAAGGCAGTCTGCACCAGGACGACCGCCAGGAGAGAATCGATCAGATGCATCTCGCGGACGACGAGGTAGACCGGCATGATGGCAACCGTGATCGGGAACATCAGACCCAGGGTGAGCAGGTTGAAAGCCAGGTCCTTGCCGCGGAATTCCAGGCGGGCAAAGACAAAGGCGGCCAGGCTGCAAACAACCAGCACGCCCGCCGTAGCACACAGCATGACGAAGAGGCTGTTGCGCAGCAGGGACCAGAACGAAGGCGTGTTCAAGATCTGGGCAAAGTTTTCCCAATGCGGGGGAATGGGGAGGGTGTAAGGATGTAAAAACATCTCGCCGCGCGTCTTGAGCGCCCCGAAGACCATGATCACGAGCGGCACCACGATGACCAGGGTAACAATGGCAAGGACGAGGTACTGGAAGAACCTGGGTAACTTCTTCTTGAAAGCGTCACTTTTAAGATAATCGATGGTTACCATGGAGGTACCTTTCTAGATGCCGCTCAGGGGATCGGGCTGGCGGTTAAGCCACTGGTATGCCACGGAAAAGATCAGACAGAACACCAGCATGACCAGCGCCACCGCCGAGCCGTATCCAAGTTGGAAACGGATAAAGGCGTAGCGATACATGTACGTGGCCATGAATTCGCTGGCATTGACCGGCCCGCCCCTGGTCATGATCCAGACCAGGTTGAACTGGGTGAGCGAGCCCAAAACGGACAGGTAGGTGGTGGTGCGGATGGTGGTACCAAGCAAGGGGACTGTAACATACCAGACCGACTGCCAGCGGTTGGCGCCATCGATCATGGCAGCCTCTTCGAGCTCCCTGGGGATGTTTTGCAGGCCGGCCATGAACAAAAGCATGTGCAACCCAAAATATTTCCAGGTCAGGACGAGAAAAACGCAGACCATGACCTGGTTTATATCCCCCAGGAAATTCTGGGGATGGACACCCGGAATCAGGATCAAAAGCGCATTGATAAAGCCGTTCTCCGGGTCAGGGCTGAACATGCTTATCCAGATGATGGCTGTGATGACTTCAGAAATCACGTAAGGCATGAAGAAGATGGACCGGAAAAACACCCGCCCGGGCAGGTTCCGTCCCACCATGATGGCCAGCAGCAGAGCCAAGGGTAACTGGATGGCCAAAGAGAAAACCACGATTATGAGACAGTGCTCAATACTTTCCAGGAAAACCTGATCGGTCAGGATCTGCTTGAAATTATCCAACCCGACGAATTTGGTGGCGGGCCCCAGGCCGTTCCAATTGAACAGACTATAATAAGCGGATCGGAAAATGGGATAAATAAGAAAAAGGACAAAAAGGATAACAGCCGGCAGCAGGAACAGGGCAATGGTCACATAGTCTTGAGCCCGGCGAGGCGAGCGGGTGTGCGGCTGCAGCTTCAAGGGATCCCTTCTGACCTGGGGTATATTCATGCAGGATGTCCTCTCCCTTCTCTCAACAGTGTACAGGCCAATGAGAGGAAGGAATTCTTTTTATAATCTGCGATGTGACAGTCACCTTTTCCACTCCTGGCCTGCGGGGTGTGTCCGATATATACTTGGACTCCTTGAAGAACCTGGTCGAGGCAGGCGGGGATGCCCAGGTGACTGTCACATTATAATTTACGAAGGGGGTTGGGCGTGAAACCCAACCCCCACAACTTCTAAAAAATCTGGTTTGCTTACTTTCCGAAGGTCTGCTTGGCTCCGGCTTCAATCGCCGCGGCAACCTGTTCAGGCGTCGCGGTACCGGCATACAGTTTAGCGACAGCATCATTGATGACGCCGCCCATCGCCGAAGGCATATACTGGTCGTAGTAGAGCTGGAAATATTTTGCAGCCGCGAAGCTCTTCTGGACTTCGACCATGGCGGGATTGGCCGTGCTGCCGGGTTCGGTCAGGCCGACTTCACCGCCCTTGACGACCGGGATGCCACCACCGCTGGCAGCAACACGTGCCTGGTTAGCTGCACTGGTCAGGTATTTGACGAAGTCAACCGCTTCCGGCGGGGCATTCTTGCCGATGGCAAAGCCATTGCCGCCGCCCATGACATCCGTCACGTCACCCGCACCGCCCGCGACGGCCGGGAAGTTGAACAGGCCCAGATTGGCAACACCTTTCTTGTCAGCGGCTTGACCAGCTTCGGAGCCGGGAGCCCACTGCCCGGAGAGTTCCATGGCAGCCTTGCCGTTGCCGAAGGTGCCCTGCATAACATCATGCGAGGCGCCCAGGAAACCGGCCTGGAAGGGCTGCAGGTCGATCAAAGCCTTGAGATCTTTGCCGGCTTCGACGAAGCATGGATCCGCAAAGGAGCCGCCCGTGCGGTTTGCGGCGGCCAAGAATTTGGCCTGTCCGCAGATGCGGGTGGCGAGATAGGACCAGATGTGCATGCCGGTCCAGCTGTCTTTTTCACCCAGAGAGATGGGGGTGATGCCGGCGGCTTTGAGGGTCTTGACATCAGCCAATAAATCGGTCCAGGTGGTGGGCGGATTGGCAATCTTGGCCTTGGCGAACAGGTCCTTGTTGTACCACCAAGCGACCTCGCCCATGTCCCACGGCACGCCATAATTCTTGCCGTTCAAGGCATAGACCGCCAGCGCACCGGGTGCAAAGGTGTTGCGCCAGGCGCCGCCATCGGCATCAAGATATGAGGTGATGTCCTGGAGCATACCGGCAGTGACCTGATCATTCATCACGCCGCCGCCCCAACTCTGGAAGATATCGGGGGGCGTGCCGCCCTGCATGACGGTGGTCAGCTTGGTCTTGAAGGCCTCATTTTCCAGGATCGTGATATTGATCTTGACATTGGGATGTGCGGCCATATATTCATTGGCCATGGTCTGCCAGAGCGTCTTGCCCGGGTCCACGGTGGTGATATGCCACCATTCGACCGTTACCGGTTTCTGGGTAGGAACAGCTGTTGCAGGAACAGCTGTCGCGGGGGCTGCCGTTGCCGGTGCCACAGTGGCAGGCGCCACGGTCGTCGCAACAGGGCCACAAGCCGTCAGCACGAACGCAGCGATGATCACAAGGCTGACCAGCATACATAATTTACGGAACATTTTTTTCTCCTTCCTTGAAAATATAAACTGAATTTTTGATCGGAGTGGAAATGGAATTGAATTTGCTCTCTTTTCTGTTCAGGACACCTCCTATCATGAACAACTTCCGGCAACCAAAGGGGGATGAGATCACTTAACTAAATTGACTGCGGTGGTTTGCACGAATCACGGACCACTAATTGTGTGGGCAATTCGATCCGATCGATCTTTTTATCAGGCTGGTGCAGCAAATCGAGTAACATTTGGGTAGCAACACGGCCCATTTTTTCCAGCGGCTGGCTGATCGTGGTCAAAGCAGGACGGATCAAAGAAGCTTGCGGGATGTCGTCAAAACCGATCACGGAAACATCCTCCGGGATTCGTAAGCCTCGGTTGCGGACTGCATCCATGACACCCATGGCCATGACGTCATTCGAGGCAAAAATGGCAGTAGGGGGATGGGGCAGGTCGAGCAGGGTGGAAGCCCCCGCAAAACCATCCGGTTGGAAAAAGGTGCCTTCATAAATCAATTCCGGCTCTTCCGAGATATGATAGGTTCGAAGCGCCGAACGATACCCATCAAGGCGGTCCAAGGCACAACCGAGGTCCATCCAGCCGGTGATGAAGCCGATCCGCTGATGTCCGAGCTTTATAAGATATTCGGTCGCGTTATACCCCCCTTGCCAATTCATCGCACCTACAGCGGGGCAATCGTGGCCAGTTCCCTGGTGATCGATGAGGACAAAGGGGAAGTTGCGCTGTGCCAGAGTGCCAATGAAATCGGCCGGGTTGCGTGGCAGGACCAGTAAAAGGCCATCTACCATCCCTTTCGCAAGGTTGGCAACGTAATTGGCCTCCTTGGATGCGGTCCGGTGAGTAGTATATAAAATGAGATCAAGATCTGTCAGACTCAGCTCGGCGTCGATGCCACGGATAATCTCCCCGATGTAGCCAGTACCCAAATCCGGCACCAGTACGCCGATACTGTCCGATTTTCCCCCGGCCAGTGAGCGTGCCTGGCGGTTGGCGACAAATCCCAGTTGTTGCATGGCTTTTAAAACACGTTCACGGGTTTCCTGTTTGACATGTACATCGTTGTTGATCACGCGCGAAACAGTGCCAAACGAAACCCCTGCTTCAGCTGCAACATCGACGATTGTAATTTTGGAGGTGAGCTTTTTATCCACGGCTTGTAAGCGTTTACACAATTAATTGCTCTTCGACTCGAAAGATGACCCGGTCTGGGTTAATTTCGGAATCAAAAGGGCACAATTCAGCCTAAAATGGGGTTAACAGCCCATTAACAATTGAGTGAAGCCGCCAATAAAGGGAGCAAATATCTATCGAATTTGGAAGCGTTTACATGAAAATAATAGCATTAATAAAGGCCGGAGTCAATACCTTCTGGAACACCTCGCTAGCCAAACAGTACAAAACGATTTGGACTTCGGCCCAACAATGTAGCTATCTTAACAAAAATGGAAAAGCCGCCATAAATTTCCCACTTATGCTGGCCAGGGAATTGGTGTACATATCCCATCAAAAAAAACAGGCCGGCAGGATAGTGAGCCCGGCCGGATTCGAGCTAGCGACCAAGCGATTATGAGTCCGGGCGTCCACCTTCCATAGCTTCTACTGTTGCATGATACCCCCATATTCAGCGGTGCTCGTGTAGGCTACCGTACCAAATATGGGGGATACGCTTCCTGTGGGGTAAAAACCGACAGCAACCCTACTGCAACTCATTTGTGAGCGGTGTCACAATCTCCTCGATCATTTGGGCGGCCTGCTCCTGTGAACGGGCCATTTCATGCCCATAAATGTCGGTGGTGACGCTCGCCTTGGAGTGACCCGCCCTGCTCTGGACCGTATTGACAGGTGTCCCATTCTCCAGCAGGATCGAGATCGAGGTGTGCCGCAGGTCGTGGAAGCGGATGTCCGGGAGACCAGCCTGTTGAAGGATCTGCTTGAAGGCGCGCGAGACCTTGGTCTGGTCGATGTAGGTGCCGATGCTGGTGGTGAAGATCATGCTGTGTTCCTTCCAGCGGTCGCCTGCCAGGGCTTTCTGCAGCTCCTGCTTCTCGCGATGCTCTTTCAACAATGCGATGGCCACCTTGCCCACCTTGATGTGCCGTCTACCGGCCTTGGTCTTGGTGGGGACCAGCGCGCCGCCTTCGAAGCTGACCGGTTGGAGCTGTCGCTCGACCCGCAGAACGCTCTTCTCCCAGTCTACGTCTGTCCACATCAAGCCCAGGATCTCTCCCTTGCGCATGGAGGTGGTCAGGGCTAGGAAGAACAACGCCTCCAGTGGATGGCTTTTGGCGGTCTTTATGAAGAGGCGCGCCTGCTTCTCGGTGAGGATGTCGAAGCGCTTGGTCTCCACCTTGGGACGCTCAACGGCATCCAGGGGATTGTGGCCGATCAGGCCTTCCTTGACCGCCTGGGCATAAGCGCAGTGCAGGGTGACATGGACCAGTTGGATGGTGCGTTCGCCTCTACCCTCCATCTGCATTCGCAAGTACAACTGGCGGATATGGGCTGGAGTGATCGCCTGCAGTCGCATCCTGCCCAATGCAGGCAAGATATACAGGTTCATGTACTTGCGGTAGTTCTTCACAGTGCTCGGTCTGCGGGCCAGCGCCTTCCCGGCCAGCCAGCTTTCCATGTACTGTGCCAGGGAGAGCTGCGCGCCGTCGAAGGTCAAGCCGTGATCGATCTTGTCCAGGGTCTGATTGACCCAGTCACGGCATTCCTTCTGCGTCTTGGCATACTTGGTGATGTGTTTGCCGCTCAGGCTGACCTGGGCGCACCAACGACCATCCTTCCGCTTATAGACAGTGCCTTCGTTGTTGCCTCGCTTTTTTGACATGTACATTCCTCCTTTCTGTGATCTCTGGGAGCCCAGTTAGGAGGAACGATTGGTGAAGCTTGTGCTATTCGACTTTTAAGGTGCTGCGGTGACATCGGGATTATCTCTCTAAACTGGACAAAATGCAAATCAAGTTTAGAGCCATTATATAGAACAAATGTTCTTAAGTCAAGAAAGAAAACTTTCCACTGTTTCTATTGTTTCCATGGGTTATTGTCTTTATAAGAATGGTGGATTAAGCGTCTCTACTCCATGATGCTAATAACGCAGACAGTTATTAACATTAAGCAACATTTATGATAATAAGAAATCCTCATTCCTTTCATTGGTGACTTTGTAACGAAGAGCAATAACCTCAAAAAGCCCGGCATCCTCCTTGCGCGGATGCGTGCAATTTTGCATTATAATTGCAAATATACACAAGGAGTAACGATGAGCGAGACCTATATTCCCCGCAGCCTGGAACCGGTTTTGAAAAAAGCTGTCAGCCAATTTCCTGCAGTTGTACTTGTCGGTCCGCGCCAATCTGGGAAGACCACCCTCCTGAAGCACCTTTATGGCGAGAAATACCCCATCGTTTCCCTGGAGCCTCCAGATGTGCGCATTGCTGCATTGAACGATCCGCGCGGATTTCTCAATCTGTATCCTCCCCCCGTGATCTTCGATGAAATTCAGTATGCGCCTGTTCTGCTACCTTACATCAAAGAACAAGTGGATGCTCATCGTGACCGTTCCGGCCAATACCTTTTAACTGGTTCCCAAAACTTGCTTCTGATGCAACAAGTGACTGAAAGCCTGGCAGGGCGCACTGCGGTGTTGAAGCTGCTTCCAATGTCGCGTTGGGAAATCAATCACCATCCGCAACGAACGTTGCCCTGGGAAAAAGGAAAAGCAACCAGCTTGCCTAACCAGCCGATCCAAGAATTATGGGAGCACATCTTGCGCGGTTCCTACCCGGAAATCGTTGCCAACCCTGACCGTGATGCTCGCTTATGGCAGGCAAGCTATGTGCAGACCTACATGGAGCGCGATATCCGTAACCTGCGCAACATCGGCGACCTAACCCTATTCCAAACCTTCCTGCGCGCCCTAGCAGCCCGCAGCGCACAGATCCTCAACTTGAGCGACCTGGCCAGGGAGATCGGAGTGTCGGTCAACACAGCCAAGAATTGGATCTCGATCCTTGAGGCCAGTTTTCAGATCTTCATCCTACGACCTTATTTCGCCAACATTGGAAAACGGTTGGTCAAGTCCCCCAAGGTTTATTTCACGGATACCGGGCTGCTGTGTTATCTGGTTGGGCTGCGGGACATCGAGCATGCCGCATCCGGTCCGATGGGTGGGGCTATTTTTGAGAACCTGGTCGTGGCCGAGTTATTCAAGATTTACATCCACCGGGGTGAGGAGCCAGCTTTGTATTACTGGCGCACGGCGGCCGGTTCCGAGGTGGACACAGTGATCGAGACCCAGGATCAACTGATACCCATTGAGATCAAACAGTCTGAGACACCGCGCCCGGAGATGGCAAAGGAAATTGTCAACTTCCAGAGAGATTTTGAAGGGAAGGCTGCCAAGGGGTATGTCATTCACCCAGGTCAAACGACCTTGCCGCTTGATAAAGGCGTGATGACGCTGCCGTTTGCCAACCTGTGATGATTGCAGGCGTGTGCGTCGAGCCACGTTCCAGCCCAACTAGAAGAATTAGCACGGGAACGGAAAGATATTCAATTGCTCAGTTGGACGGGGATGTTATCCGGATAATAAAAATGCGATATCTATTTAAGGAACCTTGCAACATTAAGCCTGTGCAAAAAATATTATCCTATGCCAGATACCAGAGCTGAAGGCTGCCTGTAGTAATCCAGGAAAAATGTGAGTATCTGCATCGGCGACCAAGAGACCATCGATACCTCGCCTGTTTCAAGATCATTAGAGCTTACCATATTCGACGAGATTTAGCCGTTTTATCGAATTGGTGGATCATTTTTGCACGGAGCGTTGATCAGGCGTGATCGGATGGAATATTTGCACCATACAGGATGCTGTGTGAATTGAATCTGATAGAGACTCGTTATATACTAGACCTCTTGCGAAAGTAAATCATTTGGCGTTCTTGAGTTCAAGGTTATAGATTGCAGCGATGAGGTTGAACCTGAGTGAAAATCGTTTCCGTCGGTTTCTGTACCGCTCACTCAAGATCCGGAAGATCTTCAATTTGCGAATGACGTTCTCGACCAAAACACGTTCATGGGAAAGTGGCCGATTGCTCGCTTTCTGCTCTTTGGTCAAAGGATGGAGCTTTGATTTCTTGGCAGGAATTTGGCTGTTGGCATGCAGGTTGCCGATACCCAGATACCCTGAATCTGCCAGGATCCGGATGGGTTCGAACAACTGACAACGACTTTCCTTGAACAATTCAAAATCATGCTGGTTTCCACTGGCAAAGGCGGTTGCAAGGATTTCCTGGGTTTTTTGGTCGACGATCAACTGCGTTTTCTGAGTGTGTCGCTTATTTTTACCGCTGTAGTGCCTGCGCTGCTTTTTTTCGGCCGTTCGATCGGCTGTTCCGTGGCATCAATCAACACCACTTCGATCAGGGTATCGCTCGGTTGCAGGGCCTTCCTGCCAGGCAAACGAAATGCGCCGGATTTCATCAGCACATTCTCAATTTTCTGGATCGTCCGGCAGACCGTGGCTTCACTGACACCATAGGCGATCCCAATATGAAATTCGGTTCGGTATTCACGCCAGTACATCAGCGTCATCAGCAATTGATCAGCACGATCCAGCTTTGGCGGTCTCCCAAAAGCGCGCATCTCTTTCTGCAAGACCGCCAGCATCTGTTCAAACATTTCCCGGCTGACACCGGTGGATCGTTTGAAATCTTCATCCTTGAGCGTTTTGACGGTTTCGTATCGCATGTGCCTATTATGGCACATTCAACACTTATGCAAGAGGTCTACTGAGTTTACATTACGCACAAATCACACTATTTACAAGTTCACATTACCTTAATGTTGAGCATTTGGATATGTTGGATGCCCCTCAAAAGACCAATGTGTGCAATGGAAATAAGAAGTATACTCGCTCGGACTCATCGTGAATCTCCCAGGGAAAGAGAGGTAAGCTATGAGAAAAGTATTGATCTTGATACTAGTGCTTCTTCTGGCTGCCTGCAATATACCCATAGAAGAGTCCCCCACACCAACGCAACCTGCTACTGTCACCAGCCCGGCGCCCGTCACGCCTCTGCCGCCCGTCGAAGGGCCGGATCCATCCGACAAGGTGGCAGCTTTTTATTATTCCTGGTATGGCAATCCAGCCACGGATGGCGAATGGATCCACTGGACCCAGGAAGGCTATCTACCTCCCAAAGATATTGCCAGTGATTACTTCCCTGCACTTGGAGCATACTCTTCGAATGATCCAACGGTCGTAGCCCAGCACATGGTCTGGCTGCGGCAGGCGGGTATTGGTGTGATCATTGTTACCTGGTGGGGACAGGGCAGTCGTGAAGAAAAGCCCGTCCCACTCATCCTGCAAATGGCCCAGCGTTATGGAATCAAGGTTACCTTTCACATTGAGCCATATACCGGGCGCACCGCAAATGGCCTCTTGGAGGACGTTAAATATCTCTATAGAAGATATGGATCCAACCCGGCTTTTTTCCTCTCCACGGCGACCAGCCGTTACAGCCCGGGAAATCAGCCCAAGCCAATGTTTTTTATGTGGGACAGCAGCGAAAGGGACACTGGGAATCCAATCCGGGTGGACTACTGGCAGAAGGCAGTGGACGCCATCCACGCTTTGCCGCAAGGCGGTTTGATCATTGCCGATATGAAGGAAAGCAAGTGGATCACCGGAAGTCACTTTGACGGTTTGTATAACTATGCCACGCTACACCTCGACCAGGAGGGCGGCTTTGCATGGGCTGCCAGCGTGCCGCCAAACTCGCTTTACATCCCAAGTGTCATCCCTGGTTTCTCGGCCTCGCGGGTTAAGTACTCATCTGACACCTACGTTCCTCGCCTAGATGGAACCACCTACAACGACCAATGGGCCACTGCCCTGGGCACAGGCGTCCAGCCCGCCATGGTCACAGTGACCTCCTTCAACGAGTGGCACGAGGGCACCATGATCGAACCGCCAGCCTTCGGAGTGGACAACGGGAAAGGTTATACCTATGCTGACTTCGGCACCCTGCCGCCGGATGGCTATCTGACCTTGACCCGTCGGTGGGTCGACAAATTCCTCACGACCACCTGGCCGGAGAGCTATCGGGCACGCATCCAGATCACCACTACATCGGACTGGACCACCCTCAACATCGTCAGCGGCGGCACATGGCTCCGCCCGGAGTTGATCTCGACCAGCGCGGATTCTGCCAATGCCGTCATGGAGGCTGACGGTCGCTTTGCGTTGTTGCAGCCACTGGCTGATGCCGAAAATGGCGTGCAGGTTGAAATGACCTGGGACTTGCTATTGAGTGGGCTGGATCCGGCAGGAAACCTTGTGCTGAATATCGATCGGGGAAGCATCGGTCAAACCTCCGTGACGATTTTCAACTACCTGGGCGACACACCAACGGCCATCCAGACATTTCATTGGGCCGGGATCACCACCGATCGCAATAGCAAGCAGGTGACGATATCTGCCTCCGACCTGATCACAACAGCGCCCTGAATGGAGACCTGTTCCATACCAAGATCATGATAATAAAATCTATGAAAGGGTAATCAATATAGAGTTCATGGCACCTTTTCATGCCTTGGCATTTCTGACCCCGAAGAGCAAAGAGTTAATAAGTTCATGAGTTTGAAAGATTCCATTAGCTGTAAGGCGGTTGTATTAAAAAGAGCCTCCTGAAGTTGAAGGCTCTTTTTATACCGCAATATGGGGATTTGAAAGTAGTGAACCGCTACTATTTAGGTGGGCCCGGCAGGATTCGGATATCATCCCCATAAGGGGATGTCCGAGACTTCTCCACGCTCACCGAATTCCCTCCCTGTGAGGGATTTTTGTTGAGAGCCCCATGAGGTAATGGTACCCCGGAAGAGCACCGGGACGTTCTGCCGCAAGCCAAAAAAGAGGAACAATTATTCTTTTTATTCTCCTCGAGGACTTCTTCATAGTTAACATTACTAATGGGGAGCAGGATGAATTGATTTGGAATTGTTTCTGAGGAACAATTCATCTCCCGGTAGAACACCGGGACATACCGCCGGAAATACATGTAGGTGCCGCGCGACACCGAAACGGCCGAGTGGGGCTCTTCGACGACTCGTGTGGTCGAAGCGACCGCCCCCCAGCGGGGGTGCTCCGCGAACGAAGGCTTGTCGCCGCCTCGACCAGCGCCTCGGTTCGTCAGTCCTCTTCGACGGGGATGATCTTAAGCTCATCGAGAGCTTTGTCGAGGGTGGTCTGGTTGTCATAGATGACCTTCCGGGAGCGGTGAAGGCTTTCGATGCGCCCGATGGCAAGAGAGACGGCACGCAAGGCTACCACATATTCATCATGGGTCAATTTACAGTCTCGAATTGACTCGGCGGTGCGACCGATCAGGGTGGTGAGGAGCGCCTCTTCGTCATTAAATTCACCCAGGCAACCACGACCCAGGCCGCGCCTTTTCCTGATGGGTAAAGGTAAATGAATAGAAGCCGTGTTTGAGGGCATTGGTGTTGCCGCGCGGGGCGCCGCGCTTAGGGCGGTCATTCGAGGGTGGCAAGTCTGTCATTGATACCTCCTGAGGAGAGAGAGAAAAAAAAGATTGACAAAAAAATACGAAGAAAGACCAAGAAAAATCCCTATAAATAAAAAGGAACACGGAAAGGATCGAGCCTTCCCGTGCTTGAAGGGATTATAGAACACTTGTGCTATTAAGTCAAGAGGGAAATGGGGGGATGTCATCCCCGATGATTCTTCGGGATTCTCCTCGTCCTGATCCCAGTTGGATGGGTTATCGAGGATGTAACCAGCGATGCGTTTGTAAACGTTTTGATCTCGAATGATATGTTCGTAGAAATTTCGCTGCCAGATGTTACCCGTATTTAATTCACGTCCGGCGCGGCGGGTGACGGAGTGATTTAAACGTTCGGACGATTGAACCCAATGAACCCGGTTTGACGTGTGGAAGTTGGGGTTGCGGTAGTAGGGGCGCAATATATTGCGCCCCTACGGGATGGATAATTATTATTCCATGCACATGATTTGGCATGACCACAAACGCGTCCACCTCCACATTTGGGAAATGGGCCGGGATTTCGTTCCAGCATTCCTGTACGATTTTTCCCAATGCGTTACCCCGCATCTCGTCACCCACAACATACCCAAACAAATATTCTCGCTGGTATGTGACGATCGAGATGTAATATCCTCCCGCCTGTGAATAATCGTATCCTTTCAGGCGGATGGATCTGCGGTGGCGGATTTTGGGATCGAATTTCACGAAATTCCCTTTTTGGGAGAAGGGCGACATACAGATTGATGGAATCAATGCGTCAATTTCAATACACCCTCGAGATAATTATATAAAATAAATGTGATTTGCAAGGCAAAAAAGCTTTTTTTCGCGCGGCGAATCCCACCAGTCGGGTGCACGCTGTGTTGGGGAGGCAGCCTTTTATTGAAACCAATAATGGATTACTCCTCGGAACCCTTGCGGGCTATTTCATCAACGAATTTCGGTGCGATAAGCCTTAACCATAATCCAAGTTTGCCTTGAAATGTCATCACAACTTCTCGCTTGCGCTTAGCGACAGCGTCAAGAATCATTCGAGCACATACATCAACCGGCATTGCGTTTTTTTCATGTTTCGATAGTATGCCCGTTAGAGTGCCATCTGCCCACAGTGCGCGGCTGCTTATACCTGTGCTTACCCATCCCGGGTATATCATTGTCACGCTGACTCCACTATTGGCTAATTCAATCCGAAGGGAGTCGAAGAAACCAGCCATTGCATGCTTGCTGGGTGTATAAGCATCTGCTGTGGCCGATGGGTATTTCCCTTTGAGGCTGGAAATACCTACCAATCTCCCACGAGTTTTCTTCAAGTAGGGTAATGCATAATGCGTGCAATAGACACTGCCGAAAAAATTTACCCGGAATATTTTTTCAAATAAAGCGAGATCCTGCAACTCGTCAAATCTTGATGCCATACCGATCCCTGCGTTATTGATCACTGTATCAATCCGTCCATACTCTGCAGCGGTACGCTCGATCAAGTTCTGACACTGTGTCGGATCGGCAACATCCGCAGGTAAAACAATAACCCTGCCTCCCTGCCGGCCACATTGCTTTGATACATCTTCTAATTTTTCGACGTTACGCGCTGCAAGGACAAGCCACGCCCCATAGCCTGCAAGCTGCAATGCCAATTGCCGGCCAATTCCAAAGGATGCACCTGTAATGATCACAACATTTTCACGAAAAGTTGTATCCTTCATCTCTTGACCTCCTTACTTTGCCTGCCCAACCATGATTTGATAAGAGTATTTAGATAACATACGAATTTGAATGATATACAAATATTGTATAGCAAATTTGCCTTAATATAACACGCCCATTTTCAAAAAGCGGGGGGCTGTTATCCCAGGGGTTCGAGGTCCCCTGGCGGGGACGATGTCCCCTGGCGGGGACGATGTTCGAATCCTGCAGGAGGACAAAATGGGATAAAAAAAGGGATGCACTGGATTAAAGCGCATCGCAAAAGAACGATGGAGGGAAACGGGGACCATAAAAATCCCAGCAGAGTATAATTATGATTGACAGGGAAAATCTTCACTCCGACAGGAGGTATCATGGAAAACAACAGGAATGCACCCGGCACCTTTTTCATTTTGTTCGTGGCTATGTGTCTCATCCTTTCGAGTTGCAACTTATCACGGACAACCCCACTCCCACCCAGCTTGACATCCACGCCGATCCCCAGCAACAGCCCCGCGCTTACGTCACCGGGATTACCGACCATCACCTTCACCCCCGCGGTGACCATCAACTCCATTTGGACACGGCCAACGGATGGGATGACGATGGTGTATGTACCGCAAGGGAACTTTAGCATGGGTGGTACTCGTAAAGACTTTGAAAAGCCGGTGCACAATGTATACCTGGACGCTTATTGGATCGACCGTACGGAAGTGACCAACGCCATGTACGCGCATTGCGAACAGGCCGGGGCCTGCACATGGCCCGGCGTCTTTAAATCTAACACCCACAGCAACTATTATAAAAATTCAGAATATGCAAATTACCCGGTTATTTATGTGAATTGGAAGTCGGCCCAGGCGTATTGCAACTGGGCGGAGGCGCGCCTGCCGACTGAAGCCGAGTGGGAGAAAGCCGCGCGGGGACGGATGGGAAACACTACCCGTGGGGCGACAGCCCCCCGGGAAAAGATCTGCTGAATTTCAATTCCAATGTTGGTGATACAACCGCCGTGGGCAGTTATCCATCCGGAGCCAGCCCGTATGGGGCGCTTGATATGTCGGGGAATGTTTACGAGTGGGTGGCGGACTGGTTCAGCAATACGTATTACGCGAATTCACCGGCATCCAACCCGCAGGGACCTGCAAGCGGAATTTATCGAGTTCGGCGGGGTGGCTCATGGGCCTCCGAAGATAATCTCGTCAGTTCCACCTACCGCCTTGACAGCAACCCGCATATTGCTCTTAACGACATCGGTTTCCGCTGCGCCCGTTCTGATGTCACTCCCGCACCCAGCGTTACCCCCATAACGACACCTACGGCCACCCCCGAGCATCCCACGCTGGCTGATTTCTTCGGGCGCTGTCCCACCGCCGATGAGATTGCAGACGTCAATGCCCGTTTGAAGATCACCTTCGAGGGCGACCCAACCGCAGGAACGCTTGCCTGCACCGCTGCGGCCGGGTCCGCCGACCTGAGCCCCATCCAAAAGAGAGCCTATCAGACGATCATCATCATGAAGTACCTGCAGTTCGACGCACCGTTGCCCTGGACGAACAAACAGCTCTACGATTGGTTCACCAGCGCTATCAAAGGCATCCGATATAGATATATTAAAATTTCAAATCCCGCTGATACCCCCGTGCCCTCTTCCTGTTGCAATCCCCCTTATATCATTGTATTCAATTACAATCAAAATTCTATGCTTTATACAAAGGATGTGTGGGTGGACGGGACGGGTGATCCCGGCCCCGAGGGAGATATGGGTCCCGGGTTATTAGGTATCACGGGTACTGAGATCCATGAAGCCCGCCACGCCGATGGAAATTATATCCACTCTTACTGTCCAGGGAAACCATATTTTGTAGACCCCAACCTGGCTTACATGGGAGCCAGCGGCGTTACTTACTACTTTTTTTACTGGCTGGCGTATCATAGCGACCGGGCTTTCCTCATGGCACCAGGATACAATCCCAATATGTACCGCATGGCGGCAATTTTTGAGGCAAACGAGATCCGTTATTACGAATTCTGCACCGAACCAACTCCGACCCCGGGCCCATTCCCGACAATCTCAAACCCCTACCCGACTGGCACGCCGTAAAACGCCTCGTTGTCCCGGTTTTAACGGAAAGGCACCTTCATGTCCGGGTTTCAGCCGCCGGGGACGGATCCCGCCATGATTGACCCGAATATCCCGTAAAAACGCCGGGACTTCGGTATAAATGTCTTAGTCTTCTGATCAATCACTCATTCCCCAGGGTGAGCTGTGTGGCTACTTGGTTCAAATCCTAGTGAGATACATTTCTTTGTCCATATGCTTTATGAGTCAGTTTGAGGCTTCAGGTCTCGTCCACAATGCGCGCAGACTATTGCCTCAGCAAGAATAGTTGATGCACAGTAAGGGCATTTCTTCGTTTTACTCTTTAGTGTCCTAACGGCCAAAACAACTGCCAGAACAATAATAACCAGCACAATTAATGGAATAATGCATATTAATAGAACATGTACAGGTTGAATTCCAAAGGGCATGACTTTCTCCTTTTAATTATATGCAAACCAGATTGTGGATAGATACGGTTTCCACTAAAGTCATTATCATAACTTATTGGTTATTGGTTCTAGTCCTATAAGACGCAATTTATTATCCTTCAATGGTTATTATCTCTTCCCCGGTCAATCCATACAGCTTATAGACGAGGGAATCAATCGCCTGATCGGTTGATTTGATCTCGCGCTGGAGCATTTTCCCCGCCATTGGACAACCTGCTGTAATAACGCTTCATAAAGTTGCATCGTTCGGAATTCTCTTACAACAAGAATACAGGAAAATCCTAAATCCTGCAAGCAATTACGAGTTCATCCAACTCCCTTCTGCCCTATTCTTTTTCTCAACCAAGTCCCTCTTGACAATATAGCACAAGTGTTCTATAATACCCGCAAGCACGGGAAGGCTCGCATCTTTCCGTGTCCTTTTTAAAGATGAACCGATGACCAACACCCCCTCCCATCTCTTCACAGCGGAAGAGATCACGGAACTGGAGACAATCTCCAGCGAAGAGTACCTGGCCGACCTGAAGCGCCAGATGCAGATGATGGCGGCTGACCTGCTCAGGCGACCGGGTATCCCCACCCGGGACCGGCGGCGCATTCTCGCGGCGCTCAAACGACTTGGCTTGCATTCTTGAGGGGCGCACTATTCGCTGGAGCCGGCGTCGAGCCGCAACGCATTTAGTTTATCTAGTGATGGTGGCATTACGCCCGAATGGTTGCATACTTGAAAAAACATGTGTATAGAACTGCATATGGTGCTTCAAGCCCGTGGAGCGTTGTTCTTGGAAGTTGACAAACAATTGTCACGTCTTGTATTATCAATCGTAAGCGTTTTCTTAGGAATTTTAATCCCAAATCGGGTTTATCGGGACTCCATACCTTTCCATGAATAAGGTATGATCCGATATACATATCCGCTGTAATCAGACTTTTGAATTTGTTCTGTTTTACTAAATAGGTTGTACTAGCTTCATCTCGTGGTATGAAAGCAATAGAATTATTAGCATTAATAACCCAGTCAGTCCCCAAGGCATCGGTTGATTCTAAGTTACCTGTGGGTTGAACTTTTGTCTCAGTGAGAGACACTAAATCAACAAAATCATCAGAAATATAGTTATGATCATAAGCTTTTAGAATATAAGGATCCGTCCAGGTAACATCCGAAATCATCATAATATCTGTTGAAATTCTCCCTTCAAGTAGAAAATCGGGTGTAAGAACTTGAATTGTCCAAAAATCTGCCATCTTATTTCCTTTCTTCATAAATTGCACAGGCTTTTTACATGAAAGGTGGGCCCGGCAGGATTCGGATATCATCCCCGTAAGGGGACCTGCGACCAAGCGTATTCAGGCTCAAATCCAGTTCGGCTACAATTCCACCTTTATTTGGATAGCAGCTGTGAACTTAGCGTTAGCGGTTCAATTCCTATTGAAATACATTTTGCGGTAAGAATTAAATCCTGGTAACGATTAAGCCCACCTGCGGCTAGGGAGCGCAGCGGAATAGCGGTCAGGTGCAGCGTTAGTTAGGTCTTCCTTCGGGCAAAAATAAACGGGTGTGGAGAGTTATTGCTTTTTGTAACAAAGACAGCCAGCTCAACGTCATCAAATCCGAATTTTGGCAACGCCTCGTAAAAATATTCTAGGGGATAATTAAGCATCCGCATAATTGGTTTAGCCATACCATATTGCATTAGCAGTCGTTTTCCTCTTGCTCGTAAATCTCCAAAAGTCTGCTGGGCTGTGTAAATTATTCGTAAAATCCTTGACGTTGATGGCCAAATATGAATTGGCAAATGTAACATGAACGTCCCATCCTTTTTCATTATTCTGGAGATCTCTGCAAAGTACGTATCTGCGACTGACAAAGAATCGAAATGTTGAAATACGTGTGTCGAGAACACCGAAACAACGGATCGATCGGCTAAAGGAATATCCATGCCGTTCGACAGATAAAAAGCGATGGAAGAATTTGAAATGTGTTTTTTAGCGTACTCAATCATCTTTTCTGATACATCAATGGCATGCACCTGATTAAAATAAGAAGCAAGCTGCATTGTAATTCGCCCTACTCCACAGCCAATTTCCAAGCAGCTATCTCTGTTAACACCATACATCTCCCAATGCCTTGAAAAATCCTTCCAATCCAACTCACCAAGCTGATAAATTTCTTGGTCTGTCCATGGGTTAGCGGCATTCCTCGCTTTGTTTTTCCATGATGCCACACCGAATAGTGGATCAATTTCACCCCACATTTTCCATTCCTTGTTTGAAGGTAATTCTCTCATCTCTCGCTTTCTCCTAATATTCTTAAGACCTAAAACGCGTATATACGGATAGCATAATAGTTTATAGGCGATCCATATAACATCCTAAATTATTTAGGTTATTATACAGCCATGTAGTAATAATCGACTAAAATAATTATGGCCTGATCTATCTTTCGATAACCGTCATTATATATACTAAATTTCTTCTTATATGAATACTAGAGGAAGTAGTTTCCTTCCTGGCTAAGAGACATATTTAGTCGAACACAGGTTCGGTTCCAGTTCGGTACACGATTTTACATAAAAAAAGGGGGAAATGTGGGCCCGGCAGGAATTCTTCGGCCCGCGTGATGAGTTCCTTTTATTAAACTTTGGCGTGTATGCCGTATAATCAACCTATGTCTGCGCCAATTTTAACCACCAAACTTTATATCCCCCCACCTCGGCCTAAAGTTGTCCTCCGCCCCCGCCTGACCACGGCAGTCCGAGGCAGCAACAGTATATCCTTAAGCAACAAAACCTAACTTATCTGAGCAGTCCCCCGAATTTTCAGAATAACCGTGGAACATTAGGACTGCTGGATTGGGTGAAGAGATCTTGGCAGGTCGTAACAACTTGGCATGCACTCGTGCCCTACCGACACCTGTGAAATACAAATGAAAACATTCCACGCCAGGTGCCTGAAATTTGGATGGAATTATTTCAACCTGTGAATTTACCGATCTCATTTCTGTCAACCCTTTATCCCAGAAAATATCAAAATCATCCGGTCGAGGATTTAATTCCCTGATAAAGTTTTAACTGATCAAAAGGAAATCAAAAGTCATGGCATTTTCTACTTATCCTTTTTCACTTACAAATCTATTATTTGAATTTTCCTTGAATTTGGATCAAGGTAGGATATCTCTGCAGACATATTAAGAAAATCAACATATAACTTGGCAAATAAATCTTGGTTTTTCCAAGTCAATGTAATCTCATGATCGTTGGATTCAACCATTTCAAAGTTTCCGTTAAATGCGGGGTGAGCATTTCTGAATTCTATCAACTCAACCAACTTCTTAACTACAGGTCGTTGAACTTCCTGATCAATTTCATTGACCGAATAATTATGACGATTGATCTCGCGCCCCTCACCGGTTCGTGCAACCGCATCCATATCATTCTTTCCAGCGAGCAATCCAACATAGTAGACCTGAGGAATACCGGGTGTAAAGAACTGAATAGCCCTGGCAGCCAAATATGCGCTATCATCGCAATCCAACATGGAATAGTAAGCACAGCGAATTTGATGAACATCAAATCCATCCGGATCTTTGTGTTTCGGCGAGAAAATCAAACTCAGATTTGCTCCCCTTTTCACACAGATATCTACCACCCTTCGGGCATCTTCGCTTTGATAAAGGCCATTCAAATCTGGTTTGATTGGTACGCCATCATGACAATCTAGTGTGGTAAATTGGTTGTGTGGACGGACTTTCAAATACTCTTTCAATCTTTTGCTGGTCTTGTTTAGCAGCGCATCAAGAACAGTGAAAGGGAGGATAAAATCGTAGATCCAATACCCCTTTTCAGCCAATTTGAATTGGGTTTTGTAATCTGCATGGATTTCAGGCAGCAATTCTATATCAAGGGAACTTACCAATTCTAAGATCCAATCCAAGAATTGATAAATTTCTGGCTCTACAAAAAAGCATGTTGTTCCACGCTTTTTAATCACATACCCTACGGCATCCAACCGGACAATTTTGACATGATTGTTGTGGAAATTAGTCATGAAGGCGGTTAGTAACTGGCGAGCGATCGGAGAATTAATATCCATATCTATTTGTTCAGATGGAGTTGATTTTCCAAAGGTCGTCCAAACTTTCTCCACTTTCCCTGTTTCCTCAATAGTAAAATCGGAAAATGGTTCATTCCGGCGTAAAAATATCTTCTCAATTTCCTCGCGTGGTGGGTTGCCTTCTGGCCAAATCTTGTCCATCGTAATGAACAGATCCGAATAATCGGACTTGCGCCCTTTTTTCAAAAAATCCTGAAAATAATTTGATTTCGCGGAGATATGGTTAACCATCAAATCGAGCAAGATATCATGCTTTTCACCGATACGCTTGATATCTTCCCAGGAACCGAATTGCGGTTCGATTTCCAAATAGGTAAGAGGTGCGAAACCTCGATCACCAGAAGATGGGAATGGTGGCAAAATATGGATTCCCCCTGGAAAAAGACCGGGGAAATATTCATCAAGAACATAATTAAGCTTCTGTAGATCCCCCCCCAATGAATCGGGATATGTTATTAGCTGAACTTGGTTTTTTACTTTCATTTCTACCCCTTTAGTTCACGTTTACTACATCATATTCATTTGTTATCAAAAAATCGGCTAATTGTCTTTGTCCGGCAATAATTTTATGTTCTGTGGCTAATATCTGCTCAATAAACGGGTCGCCTGCTTCGTTGCCCCGGTTCCTTTTCTTGCGGTGTTCCAGAGTGTCTAACCAATTCCTGGTAATGAATATCTTGGTATCTACATTCTTGAGCAACGAAGTGTAGGTGCCCTCCGCAATTACAACTTTTACGCCTTTCAAACTAATTGTCTCTTCTTCAATAGTATTTGCATCATAATCAACCAACGGTTTCTTGATCTCATTCTTACCTTGGATGGCGTCTTTTAGATTTCGGTCTAAAACATCCAGCTTGACCTCCACATGAGGCCCAAGCCAATCTGGATCTTCCCGTCTTTTGGTATTGTTTGCCTTGGGTGGAAGAATAAAATAATCATCCTGCCCTAAAACAACAGATTTAATTCCGTAATTTTCCAATTCCTTGGCTATGGCCTGGCTGGTTTCAGATTTTCCACTACCAGATTCTCCTGCAACGGTGATGATATATCTGGTGTTCTTCCCCCTGATTCTTTCAACGATTTGTGGAACTATTTCACTTGCAGCTCGTTTGTGATATTCCTGAATTACAAGTATGTCGCCTTTCATGATGACCTCTCTATAATTGCTTTGATGTTGAATTCATGAAAGAACCATATATATTCAAATAAGGAAATTACTATTGATGTAGATGCCATAACTTGGGCGGGAACCTGGAGAAACTGATTTCGATAATAGGACAAACCGACCAAATGAAGAATCCGGCGTTTGCCTCTTTGTCAACAATTGTTATTTGATAAAAATGTAACCACACCCGACACACCAGTGCTCCGGGCCCCGCTGCTCATCCCTTTACGGCTCCCTGGAGCAGCGCCATTATGATCTGGCGTTGGAACAGGATGAAGACGCTGAGTGTGGGTACCAGGATCAGAATCGTGCCGGCGCACAGCAGGGGGACATTGTTCGCGTAGTGGCCCTGGAACGCACCCAGCCCACCGGCCATCGTTCGTTGCGTCGGGTCCTCGACGAGCACCAAACAAAGGAGAAACTGGTTCCACGTCCAGATGGACGTGAGGATTCCGAGTGAGGCGACTGGCGCTCGCGCCATCGGGACGTGAATCTGCCAGAATAGGTCCCAGGTGGTGGCGCCATCGACACGGGCTGCCTCCGAGAGCTCGCTCGGCATGTTGACGAAGTGGGCGCGCATCCAGAAGACTGCAAAGGGCATGTACAAGGCGATCAGCGGCAGCGCGATCGCGACCCGGGTGTTGTAGATACCTATCGCCCTCTCAAGAAAATATATGGGGATGATGATCCCCTGGAACGGGAGCGTCAGCCCGAACACAAACAGGAAGAGGAGCACGCGCGAACCGGGAATCCGCAGGAGGCCGATGGCGAACCCGGCCATCGTCGAGATGACAAGGGTTGCGGGCACGACAGCGAGGACAATGAATATGCTCGACTCGAGGAGCTTGGGCATTTCCGCCATGTTGAACGCCGTCACGAAATTGATCCACTGCGGGTTCTCGGGCCATTCAAGTCCGCCGGGCACAGTCCCCGACGGATGCAGCGCAGTTAGAAATATGCTGATGAATGGCAGGATCGTGAATGCCATCAGTGCCAGGAGAAGAACCCGACCTGCCCAGAGCTCACCACGAGCAACCTTCATTGCGCACTCTCCCGGGTCAGCCACTGGATCGGGAGGATGACGATGACGACCAGGACCATGAGCATGACGGCCAGAGCAGACGCCAGGCCCACAGCTCGCTGGGTGAACGCAAGGATGTAGATCTGGATACCCGGAACTGATGTCGAGTTGCCAGGTCCTCCGGCTGTCGTGACCCAGATGATGTCAAACGCGGCGAGCGCGGCGATCACCGTGACGGTCAGGCACACACCGATCTCGTGTCGGAGAAGCGGGACGGTGATCGCGGTGAACTCCCTGAACCAGCTTGCACCATCGATCCTCGCGGATTCATATAGGGCGGGGTCAATCTTGGCCATGCCCGTTTGGAGAAGGACGATGCAGAATCCCAGCAGCACCCAGACTCCGACCATGCCGACGGCCGGGAGTGCCCAGTTGAAGTCGCCCAGCCAGGCGCGGGTGATCACACCGAGTCCGACGGCCTTGAGCACCTGGTTGATCAAGCCCGGGAGGGCCAGCAGCCAACCCCAGATGATGCCGGCAGCGACGAGCGCGATGACTTGGGGCAGGAACAGAACGGTCCGGGCAACCGCTCCGAACCGCCCGGTCGCCACACGGTGGATCACGCTCGCAACAATGAGCCCAAGGCCTACCGGAATGAAGCTGAACCACAAGACCAGCCAGAATGCGTTGAAGATCGTCCCTATCGAGGTTGGGTACCTGGAAGACAGATCATGTAGTTCTTCACCCCCACCCAGGTCATCGGTCCGACACCATTCCAGTGAAAGAACGAGTATAAGATGGTCAACAGGAAAGGCACGAGCACGAAGAACGCGTACATGAACAGCGCTGGAAGGGCGAATAGCCAGCCAACAAAGTTCTCCCGGCGGACCTTTTTGCTTGAGGAGGTCCGCCGGGAGATCGCGAAAGCCGCAGGGCGTTTGTCTGAAGTCATCATCAGATATCACCATTGATCTGGCAGGCGCAGGCATCGTCACGCGGCTACTCACCACTACTGAGAGATTTCTCTTTCGGTATTCGGCCTGGACAGCCTTGAGCAGGCCGGCAGCGTCTTGCTGACCGCCGACCATCTTCTGGAGTTCGGGTGTCCAGCCCTGGGCGAAGATGGAGCTCGTCGCGTTGGCGATGAAGTCCATCGCGCCGCTTAACATAGGTCCTGCGGCAAGCGTATCAATGGTGACCGAGCCGGCAGCAACTGTTGGTACTGAGGCATCGACTGGTCCGCCAGGGTTCGATCCCATTCCGTCGACGTTGATCTGCCGGGCTGTTTTGTTCGTGGCGGCCCAGTTGAAGAAGAACGCGGCGCAATCCGCGTGCTTGGCATTGGCGGCGATACCGTACGTCAGCGGAGCGGACATAGCGGCATACCCTCCGCCGGCCACAGCGGGCGGCATCAGGAAGAACCCGACGTTGCCGGGCATGGCCTTATCGTAGCCGCCGTTCTGCCAGTCGCCGTTGAAGGTGAAGACAGCCTCACCCTTGCCGAACCGGTCGGCAGCGTCAGTGTACTCGATGGCGTTGATGTCGGGCGGGAAGTAGCCCTTCTCGATCCAGTCCTGAAGATGCTGCGCCGCTGATCAGGTTCGTCGGCGTATCGATCGTCGCGCCGGGCTTCTGGAAGATCCAGTCGTTAATCGGTTCGACCGGGCCATAGGCAGCCATCAGGTTCTGGAGCGGGAAAGCCAGACCCATGCCGCTCTTGGCACTACCCCATTCCATGATCGGTTGGAGCCCGGCGACTTTGGCCGCGGCGAGCAGGGCTTCGAACTCGGCGACCGTCTTGGGCGGCTCGGTCATGCCGATCTGGGCTGCCAGTGTTTTATTATAGAAGACACCGGTCATGCTGTAGTTGAGACCCATGGCATAAAGCGTACCGGAACCTCGGACCCAGTTTGCATCCAACCGGTTCTGGTTGAGCTGTGGCACCGGCCACTGATCCCAGCCGAAAGCCGTCACGTAGGCGTCCAGGTTCTTCAGGAGGCCGTCCTGCGCGAACGAGACCATCGTTGGCAGCCGGATCAGGTCGGGCGGGTTGTCACTCGCGAGAAGCAGCGGCGTCGTGGTGATGAGATTCGCGAACTGTTCCATGCTGATGTCCCAGGTGACGTTCGGGAACTGTCTTGTGAACTCTTCGGTCAGTTGTGTCGGCATATCCCAGCCGGTCTCGAAGGTGACTTTCATCACGACGGGATCCGTCCCGCAGTTCGGGTAGCGCAGGAACTGCGGTAGCAGGAACTGCGGTAGCAGGAACTGCGGTAGCAGGAACTGCGGTAGCAGGAGCCACTGTTGTTGCTGGTGCCCCACAGGCAGAAAGAAGCATGGATGTCAAAACCAGCAGGCTTACCAAAGAACATAACACATATTTTTTATTCACTTCTCATTCTCCTTTGTGAGTTAGAATATGGTTTTAATATGAGGTTTGGGATTTTGGAGTTTTTGAATTCTCAATAAGGTAAACCTCCTGAACTTTGAATTTGGGGATGAAATGAATGACACTTATGTTAGTGGTATCCTGAAAGCACTTTCATAGTAAGTATACGGCTTTTCAAAATGAGAGTCAATATCCAATTATTATGCGGATTGACGTTCGATTAAGGTGAGGGGAAGCTTGACATGCCTTATTGGTCTGGAAGGCGATTCTATCTGGGCAAGTAATATTTCCACCGCCAACCTTCCCAACTCGTCCAAGTGCTGATGGATGGTGGTCAGGTCGGCATATTCAGCCAGATCGAGGTCATCAAAACCTACTACCGCGAGTTGCTCGGGTACCTGGATTTTCAACTGGCGGGCGGCTTTCAGCACACCCAGGGCTTGGAAGTCTGTTGCAACAAATATGGCAGTAGGTGGCTGGGGCATACTGAGCAATTCCACAGCGACCTGGCGGGTTTGTACCTGCGAATAAGGGGCGAGCATTACAAACGCATCGGGGAGTTCAATGCCGGCCTCCTGCAAACCCTGACGAAATCCGACCAGGCGTAGACTGACAGGATGAATAGAATATTCAGGTAAATCGGTGTCGCCCAAAAATGCAATTCGGCGGTGGCCTTTTTTCAGCAAATATTGTGCCGCCATGCGTCCCCCCATGACATCATCGATCTCCACGCTGCTCAGGCTCTGGTGCGGGAACTCAACCAACACGGTAGGTAAGCCATGGTCCACAAGACGGTGTACATCGGCGTCATCAACCGGCAGTGAAAGTATGATAAGGCCATCCAGATTGCCAGTGAGCGGCACGGAGGAAAGAAAACTTTTCAGGCGTTCCGCCGAATCAACCGTGTAAATGATCAACTCAAATTTCTTGGCAGATAACGCCTCGGCAATTCCCCGCAAACGTTGGACAAAAGATGGTGCAGTGAAAAATGGCGAGATAACTCCAATCCGCCCAGTTCCTCGCATGGCACGGGCACGGGCTTCCGCTTTGGGTACGAAACCAAGCACGTCGATGGCAGCCAGGATTCGAATGCGAGTATCTCCGTTGACTTTATCGGGTGTGTTAATCATCCGTGAGACCGTTGTGATGCTTACTCCAGCGTGCCTGGCAACATCATAAATGGTGGGGGGCTTGTTAGGTTGCATAGAATCCATAAATGAAAGAAATAATGAAAGCACTTTCATTATAATTTCTTCTAGCTTGGTTGTCAAATGAAAAGGAAGATATATTCTCTAACCATACAATTATGGCAAGAATTAAAAAAATCCCTTGCGGGATTTTTAAGATTTGTGGGCCCGGATGTAGTCGGACATCGTGCCCAAAGGGTATATCATCCCCGCCAGGGGACCAACGACCTGGCGTACTAAACTCAAATCCGGTGCGGCTACAATTTAACAATATATTGAAGGGTAATTGGGAACCTGGCAGCTAGAGTTCCAATTCCTATGCACTGACATTTCTGCTATCCGCTAAGCCAGAATTGGTCAGCACTTACATATGCTACAATGACGCGCTCGGATTTTCCTCAAATTGCACTGTCACAGAGGCAGCAAGCTGCCAACAATAAAACTAGCTGTGTTTAATACTAAACTAACCCAAAGCGCTTCCTGGAATCTCATGGAATTTCGTTGGGACAGATACAAACCAACTGCTTCCACCAGCCAAACGACACCTTCAGCAAATAATATCGGAAAGACTGGATATATTCCGCTGAAACTGCTCAATGAGACCCACAAGACCGGTTGGGTGATCAAATTAAGGAGCAGGATCACAGTGAGAGTAACTGAGGCAGATCGCTTTTTCCACAGCACATAACCTGCCCCCAATAGCAGTTCAACAACAAGCGTGATGATCAATCCATGGGTCCATTTTATCCCAACGAGTATTGCAGGTATGGCAAGCAGCCAGGCAGCCTTCAACCAATTGTAATAAGAGGCTTGGGTTGCTCCAGCACGGCCAGTTCTGATGGTCAATGCCACCAGGAAGATTGGCAAGATGATCTCCATGCAGGGGAATATTAATGTGGCCAAAAGATCAAATAATGTCGGTGCCCCTGCTCTAAAAAAAGGTATGTTGGGACCCAGGTTTTTTTCTTCAACTTCCAGGCTTTCTTCATTAATAGTGACCCGGTAATTTGCGAAGTAGGCGCGTTTGGTAAAGGTGTTGCTTTGGCGAGTCTTGCCATCAGAAAATTCAATTTGCAGGCGATAGTAGGGGCTGGTACTGTAGGCAACCGAATAACAGCTATTGGTTTGGCATTCGAATCGTTGTGGTCCTATCTGTCGAAGGAGATCAGATTCGACACACGCTTCATCTTTGCACTCAAGCAATTGCCCAGAGATGATGGTCGGGCCTGGTTTTATCTGGCTGATAAAGGTAAATTTCATGGAGGGATGGGGACCCGCATCAGCCTGAACGCTTTGGATTGGAATAGCTGCTATGAAAAGACCAAGGAGAATTTGCGGGATGAGAATTTGAAGTCGAGTTGATTTCACCATACGTCCCGATTCCTTTCTGAGTAAACAGGATACTCGTGGGAGGGGCGATAACGTTATGGAATGTAGGGTTCCAGGTAATATTCCGTGCCATCACCCTCGGCCGTCCAACCGGAGCCGCCGGGGATGGAATCGTTTTCAACTTTCCAGAAGACGAGGCCACCCACACAGACCGGACCTGCGAGGATTTTGACAATTGTATCGGGATAGAGCAACTGGATAATATTGTCCCCAACCTCCGGTTCGGAGCGTACCCGGTTGGGGAAGTCACCCGGCGTTACGACGGCACGGCTGCCAACCGAGAGCCGCGTCCAGCCCGCGCTGCAATCAGGAGCGGGGATCATCCAGTCGGGGAAGTCTTCATCTTCCGGGCTGTTGGTGAGCCTGGTCAACCCGCTCCCGTCCACGTTTATCATATAGAGGTCGTAATGGTCCGCCGACCTGGCTACGTAGGCTATCCGCCTCCCATCCGGCGACCAGTCAAAGTACCCCTTGGGCTGGTCATTGTAGATGAGCCGGGTCTGCTGGGTGCCATTCGCCAGCATCACGTAGATCTCGGTATGGCCGTCCCGGTCGGACAGGAAGGCGATATGCGTTCCATCCGGCGACCAGTGGGGGAACCGGTCGGGACCCGGGTTGTTTGTGAGATTGGCGGCACTCCCGCTGCCGTCCGCGTTCATGACAAAGATCTCGGAATTCCCCTGCCGGTCGGAGACGAATGCGATCTTGCTCCCGTCCGGTGACCAGGCATCGGAGTGGTCGTAGCCCGGGTCGTTGGTCAGGTTGAACAGCCCGCTGCCGCCAGCATTCATGACATAGATCTCGAAGTTGCCGTCGCGGTGGCTCCAAAAGCTGATCTTTCTTCCGTCCGGGGACCAGTGAGGCAGGCTGTCGGAGCCCGGGTCGTTGGTGAGATTGATCTTACCGCTGCCGTCGGCGTTCATGAGATAGATCTCCTCATTGCCGTTCAAGACGGACTGATAGACGATCCGGGTGCCGTCCGGCGACCATTGGGGCTGGCCTTCGATCGCCAGGCTGTTGGTGAGCCTGGTCAACCCGCTCCCATCCGCGTTCATCACAAAGAGATCGACATTGCTGAACTGGATTTCCTGGTTGAATACAAAGAGGATCTTCCTCCCATCCGGCGACCAGTAAGGGTACTGGTTGAAACCCGAGTTATTCGTGAGCCTGGTCACCCCGCTTCCGTCCGCGTCCATGGCATAGAGATCGGCCCCGTCAACCCGGTAGCTGCAATAGACAATGCGGAAGCTGCTCAAAGGGATGAGTGTACTGGTGGGGGTAAAGGAAGCCGTAACAGTCGGTGTGTGTATGAAGAGAGGCGTGGACGTATTTATGGAGGTAAACGTAGCCGTGGCAGTCGTTGTGGGTAAGGAGGAAGGCGTGGGGGTTTGCGCTGGCATTCCACCCCGATCACAGGCTGATAGCAGTATCGCCATCAGGATTACGCAAGCACCGATTGAATATCGCATTCGAGCCTCCTTCCGGTGAAATCCATCAACTTATTATAGACGGCGTGATGAGAAATTTGTTCCACCACGGAAGACTGAGGTTTTTATCAACCTAAGCCAAGCATGATCATAACTGGTCTTTTGATCGAGGGGCATGCAATAAACTGGCAGAGTTGGCAGTTTGTTTGCCAGACAGTGTGCTTATCATATGAGCGCCATGCAGGCGCGCCTGTTTATGGACTAGGGATGTGCGCAATATTATTATCCTTGTGGGCCTGGCAGGAGTTGGATATCATCCCCGTAAGGGGACCTGCGACCAAGCGTATTCAGGTCTAATCCAATTTGGCTACAATTTAACCATATATGGAAGGGTAATTGTGAACCTAGCAGTTAGAGTTCCAATTCCTAATGGACTTACATTTAATCTAATGAGTTTTTCTTCTTGGGTAACATTTTGCATTACCGGCGTGGACGTAGTCTCCTGCAACAGTGTCAGGATCTGATAGGACGAGATGCCCGGTTTACCATTATCCGGTTCATGACATTTCGTTATCACTGCTCCAGTCGTGATATCCCAAAATGATCGATCTCGGTTTTCAAACTGTAAAGCAAGCACGCCGCTTCCTGGTCCGCCAACTTGGTGACCACTGTTGCCATCGAATGCCGGATCGATTTTGGTCCTATCACAATTCGACTTTCCTGCTTACCCTTTTACAGCTCCGCAGTCATTCCGCTCACAATATAACGCTGGAAGATGAAAGCAAGGATCATGGGCGGAAGAGCGGCCAGGTTTCTCGCAGCCATCATGCCGGTAATATTCACTGAGTAGCGGCCGAATGAATTCTGGGATCTCAACATGGGATTTTTTGGAAGCCAATGTGCTGGTAAAGATCAGGGCATAAAAGAATTCATCCCAGGCAAGAAGGAATACAAACATGGCAGTAGAAACCAATCCGGGCACAGAAATGGGCATTACCACCCGGAACAGGATCCCATAGCCGTGTGCATCCATCCAGGTGAGCAGCTTCCTCCAGTTCCACAGGAACTGTCTGGAAAAAGGCTGTCATCATCCAAATGGCATACGGCAGGGCAAAGCTCATGTATGTTATGACCAATACAATTCGTTTATTTATCAATTTGCAGACTGGAAGCAATGATAAAGAGAAGGCAGGATCAGCGATACTTCCAGGAATTAGACGCGTTGTCAGGATACCCAGCTGAATTGAGCGATTAATATTTAAATGGTATGCGCACCAATGCATAGGCCGCCAAGCTCCCAATTACAATACAAATGACAGTTACAAATGAACCAATTTTCATCCAGTTCAGTAAAGAAATGGCAAAAGTGCGTGGCACGGTAGATGCAGACAGGTTGGGGAAGAAAATATCCAGGTAATTTTGCAGGGTGGACTGTTAAGGGATCCAGTGTGGAGGGATCGTAAATAATTCCACCTGTGTTGATAAACTTGCAAAGAAAAGCCAGAGAATTGGCAGAAAATATAAAGAAAGACACCGGTATGGTAATGAGAAGTAAAAGTATCTTCCGGAAAACCTTTCGATAGTGCTTCATTGGTTTTCCTCCGGACGATATAAAACCCGAATATATGCGACTGCAAAGATCATAATTAATTAATGGAAATCATGATTGATAAAGCCGCACCGATTCCCTGTTTTCCGTATGGGAATGAATATAGATAGGTTAAAAATATGTAATCGTAATGGTTTTAGATGCAGGACCGCCGCTGGTAATGATATAGACAATATCGAATACTCTGAAGGCTTCCACAGTGCGGATGATCAAAGCCACCAGGATTGCCGGCCGCAACAAGGGCAGCCGGATTTTCAAGAAACGCTGCCAGGCATTGGCGCCATCCACGGCAGCCGCCTCATCCAATTCTTCCGGGATAGCCTCGCAAGGGCCGCTTGAAGGATAAGGGCGATCAAGCGGCATGGTATGCCAACGTATCTGCCAGGATTACAAGGGCATCGCCATGTTGGGTAAGGTCAGCCAGGGGATATAGTGTTCGATGAAGCCTAATTGCATGAGTACGCCGTTCAGTGCACCAAAATCTCCGCTGTAGATCCAACGCCACATGGCACCGTTAACGATTGTCGGTACTGCCCATGGGATGATCAGGCTGAAACGGATGAACTTCCAGCCCCACGGATGCGATCTGATCAATTGAGCAATGGAGAGACCGAGAAACATGTTCAGGACTTACCGAAGCAACCGTGAAATATAACGTCCTTCCAATCGTTTCCCAGAAGCCCTTATTGCTGAGCATCTCAATATAATTCCCCAACCCGACGAATGTTCTGACCTGGTTGATACCGGTGGGTGCCTGGAAAAAGCTAAGGATGAAAGAAGAGATGATCGGCCACAGTGTCACACCCATGATCACGATCAGGCTGGGGGTAACCAGCAACCAGGCAATCCGTGCATCCTGCTGGCGGAGAGTGAGGCGTTTTTATTGAAAAGAAATTTGTTATAGCCTGACATGATGATATTAAGCGGGTTGATTTGTACATCGTGCAAATCCACCCTTTTACCTAATTACCAATTATTTTGCAAGATCAATCCACTTGGCTGCGGCTGCATCCAAGGCTTCCTGAGGGGTCTTGATACCCGTCAGGGCTTCCTGGAGTGCCAATTGAAGCGCCGCGGAAGCTTCGTTATAGTATGGCACTGTTGGTCGTTCATTTGCGTAAGGGAATTGTCCCAAGAAAGCCGGGACAGTCATCGGGTTGGTCGGGCTGGCAGTCTTGCAGTTTGGCCAAAGCAGCACCCTGAAAATCAGCCTGCCAGATGGGCAGCATTTCTGCTGAAAATTTGGTCTGGACCGCATTACTGGTCAGGTAGGTCAGGAACTTCCAAATCTGGTCAGGATAGGGGGTGGTTGCCATGATGGCGAATGAACTGGATCCATCCACGCTCGCGCTCTTTGATCCCTGCGGCCTGCACCGGCTGCGAAGACCGGCATGGGAGCGATGGCAGCCTGACCAACAATTTGAGATATGTCCGTTTTATTCGAATCGGCTGTACTGGAATAGCCAGTTGACTGCAAAGGCGCATTTTCCGGCCAGGAAATCGGTCTCGACAGCCTTTTCATCCGAGGAGATTGAGGCTCGGGTCGGTTAAACCCTCGTCAATAGTCTTTTTCATCCAGGTCAGTACCTGGACACCTTTTTCGTTGTTGAATGACGGTTTTCCGCTGGCATCCAGGAAGGTTCCGCCTTTGCCGTATAAAGCAGGATGGTGAAATCGCAAACTACACCTTCCTTCTGGTTCCATGACCAGGTGATGGGAAATTCAGCCAGGCCTTTGTCTTTGATGGCCTTGTGCCTGAGTCGACCAGCTCTTCCCAGGTCGTGGGCGGAGCATTGAATCCGGCTTCTGGCAGGATGTGCTTGTTGTACATGAAATATTTTATATCCATCAACCAGGGCATACCGTAGATCTTGCCATTGCGGGTCACGCCATTCCAGGAGGCCGGGAGTATGCCGGATTTCATATCCGGGGTGATCCGGCTGGTGACATCCAACAGGTATCCGTTTTTGATAAACTCATCCGGCCAGATGACATTGATCATGGAGGCATCGTAAGCCGGTGGTGTGGCAGCCATGCCAGTGACGATCCTATCATGAATGTCTTCGGAGCCAACATATTCCATAACACTTTATGTCGGGATTTACGGCTTCAAAATCGCGTGCGATTTGATCGATCTCCGCGGGTTTCATGCCGGCTTGATCCTGGGTGAGGATATTGGATCGTCACCACATTGGACTTGGCGGGGCCACAGCCAACGACGCTGAAGACCAGGATGATCGCGATGACCGCCACAAGAATTTTATTTATGTTACGCATTGCATTCTCCTTCCTCTAGAAAAACGTTGAATAGTAAAGTGAGTTGAAATGGTTTTTTTGTCAGGATGTCATTTTCGAATATTACCTCCTTGGCGCATTTAGCTTCCCAGCCTATGAAATTCATGGACGACATAGAAATTTGAGGTGTTGTGCAGGACATTCGTTATCGCGCCCACACGGTGGCTTGGAGGCCCAGGCTCGATACCACCAATTTTGGCGGGTTGGGAATAATCCCACTGTTTCGTCGCATGATCGGCTCAATGAGCAGGTCTGCGGATCGAGACACACCACCTCCTAGCACGATTAATTCCGGGTCAAAAGATGCGACCAGATTGATGACAGCAATTGCCAGATAATCTACTGTCTCATCAATAATTTTCCAGGCCCATTCCTGCTTCAGGCGCGCAGCCTCGAACACATCTTCTGCCGTCAAGGTCTCCAACTCGGCCAGACCCCGCTGTGACTTTAAAAGACTTCTGGCACGCCCGGCAATGCCGGTTCCCGAAGCCACACTTTCGAGAGCTCCGAAATCCAGGTAGTTTTTTCCTAAAAACTCCCGGCTGGGGATCATATTCCCGATCTCGCCCGAAGCTTCTTTTGAACCTCGCTAAAGGGCACCATTTATTATCACGTCCGCACCAATCCCGGTGCCAATGGTGATCACGATCATATTTTGAGCATTTTGGCCTGCTCCGAACCAGAGTTCCCCAAGTGCAGCCAGGTTTACATCGTTATCCACCGTGATTGGCAGATCGTAAACCCTGGCAAGCTTCGCCTTAAAAGAAAATTATTCCAGTGCAAGGTGTACGCCCAGGTTACAATCCCCTCCTGGTGCAAAGTCACTCCTGGAGCGCCAACGCCGATCCCACGGATTTTATGTCCTTCTACCTTCGGGCTGGCCAGCAGGCTATTGATCAGGGTGGTGAGCTGGTTAACGCTATCCTTCCCGGAAGTCCCGTGATGACCGATATTCACCTCATCCAGAATGTTGCCACCCAGATCTGAGATCTTCTCCATACATTCTTTGTACCCCCCATGTCCACCCCTAGGACCACATAGCCGTTGGCATTGAACTCAAGCAATGGGCGGCGCCTGCCTCCACTCCATTCGGTACTGCCCTGCGGGCGGACGAAACCTTCTTCGACCAACCCTTCCACAATTGTATGACCGTCGGCATACTGACATCCAATCTTTCAACCATGGCGGAACGGAGCCCGGGCTTTCCCGGCGATGCTTTCCAGGATCGCCGATCGTTCTGTATCCCGCATGGAAGACGAAGTGATAGTTATGGGTACACCATCAAATCCAGCAAAATAGGTATTTACACCATGTTACCATCTATTACATCATGTAAGTATAATAGCAAATCGATGAACAAAAGTCAAGACCCAATTTCTGTCGTGTCTGGTACTTATCCGCTCGTTGAGTTTGAAAGTAATCAGGGCATAGAGCATTTCTAATTCGAGCACAGTTCATCTGGATATAAATCCAACCAGCACACACAAATACATTCTTCTTTCAGGATCCATCTGTTTATTCAGAATGGCAGGGTTGCATCTCCTGCATCGAAATATAATTCCCCCAGAGTTTTTAAAATGGAGGGCGTTTTGGACTATCACCGTATGGTGGTGTCAGTTTTTTTGGTCGTTAACGTTTAAAACATGCCAATGGGTACATCATCCCTATTTAGGAATTGAACCTCAGACCGCTAGGTTCGAGGTTCAAATCCTCGACGAGGAGCCTTTACGCCTTTTGCGATGCGCTTTAACCCTACAGTTTATCGCTTTTTTTATCCTCATTTTGTCCTCCTGTAGAATACGAACCTCAAACCCCTGGGTAACAGAATCCTGCTTATTGAAAATATGCTTGTTTTACCGTTTTAAATCGGCCAAACTATATTTATAATCCTTCAAATTCGTAGGTTATGTAATTACTTTATTGAATTATGGTTAGGCATCTGCATGATGAATATAAAATTACCAAAAAAGTACACGATTGAGTTAGAAGTAACAAAGTAAGTTGCTTTGTAAAACTTACCATCCTGGCATTCGTCATTATGTTAATAAAATTGGGTTTTTTATTGCGAGTATCAATGAAGAGTGCCAAACTCTTGTTGAGAGTTTAACTATAGATTTGAGCCTGAGAAACGATTTGAAATTTGATTTCAGGAAAAATATATCTGTTGATGCAAGAAACCCGCAAGGCTTTGCAGGGCCAGATGAAAAACTGCTGAAAGAACTATCTCAATATCAAATTTCCAATTTACCAGCCTATTCGAGTGAATTGCCTAATTACATTGTAGACGCAATTAGGAAGAACTTTAATAGCACCCTTCCCGTTGGGCCAATTTATGGGAAATCACAGAAGGGTATTTCATCGAATATGGGCACATATGGAAAGACGATGCCTAACACCGGCTCCACCTGACCGCCTTCGGCGCGGGTATGCGGCGGCCATTTGGTAGAAAAAGTGATTTTATGCAGTCTTGTCTTGTTCAAATCGGCGGCAGGTGAGCCATTCCGTTAGGCGCGTCATAAATAAAAGGAGACTATTATGAATACTGATCGGAAATATGTAGGTCCAAGTCATAGAGCACTTTATGGGAGCTCTTGCCTTTATTCTCTTGAGTATTGTACCCGGGTTACTCATTTCCAAAGCAAAGCCATTTGCCTACATTGCACCTTTGGTTTTTATTCTACTCGAACGGCGAAGATGGGGGCGTTCTTGGGAAGAAATAGGAATCAAATTCCGGAACATTGGGAAGGACTTTATTAGTAATTGGCATCTTTTTCTATTGGTTGCGGTTATCCTTCAAATCCCCATTCCACTGATAGCTAGAAGATATTGGCCGGATTTACTTCAACATATCCGCTCAAGGATACCTTTCTTAAGTTACTCATCACTTATTAGTTATTTTTTAACATTATCTATCATTGCCTTTTTTGAAAGAACTAATTTACCGTGGTAGTTTGCAGCAGCGGCTAAATTGGTATCTGAACGGAATTGTATCAGTTATTATTGCTTCGATTGTTTTTGGATTGCAGCATTTTACTCCAGATAAACCTGCTGGTGTAGCTGTAGATATGTCTTTGGTAGTGATTGATGGTATCGTTTATGGATGGATTTTTGCACGATGTAAAAATGTATTGGTATCCTGGCCCGCTCATGTAATAGCTGATATCGTAGGGTTCATTATGCTATTACTGGTTTAATTTTGGGTTATAGGCCACCCAACACCGGCTCCACCCGACCGCATTTGGCGTGGTTGTGAAGCGGCTATTTGGTACAAAGGTGATTTGTAGAGTGTCAGTTGTCGTGCTATTAGCGGTAGCAAGAAAGCCAATTCGTTGAGATCAAATGTGCCTCGTACAGGAATTGAACTTAGAACCGCTAGGTTACAACAGCACTCTCCTTACCAAAAAAAAGTGTGTTTTCCCAAAATAGAAACAACAAATCGGTTTATGCGCCAATGCACACGATTTTGTAAAGAAATACAATTTATGGAATGGTTTGATGCATAAAAATAATCCAGGTACAAACCAGGAATGGCATAGAATTAGGAGAGGGTAACATCCATGAAAAACCCCAAATCCAAATCAGAACTTCTCCAGGCGATACGCACCGCTCGCAATGAGTGGGACACCTTGATCGCTCAAATCCCCCATCAACGACTGTCCGAATTATTGTTGTCTGGGACATGGTCTGTCAAGGATGTTATCGGCCACGTCACCGAGTATGACCGCTGGCTGGCTCTCGGTCTTGCGATGAGGTTGCGAAAGCCTCCCCAAATCTGGCTTGACGAACTCAGCCTCGATGAGTTTAACGCACAACTCCACCAACAGATCGCCGACCGCAATCCCGACGATATTATCCGGAACTCGACGCGGGTGTTTCAAGACCTGATCAACGAAGTCGAGGCTCACTCCGGAGCCTATCTCTTCGGGGTTCAACGCGTGGAAGGTGTCCCGTACGACGTAATCCCCTGGCAACTCCTTAAGAGTAATTGTACGGCCACTACCACGATCACATCCCTGCCATCCGAGCCTGGTTATCTTCCCACCATAAGGATGCGGTGTAGTCTACAGAACAGCTAAACAGCCGCTCGCACGGAATGGAAATATAAAGGGATTGGCACTTTTGAAGGCAAGCGTCTGGCTACTACCTTTACTCCTTCGCCTGCTTCAACTGCTAGCACCGCTGCTAGCCTTTCCGCCATCGAATATTTCTTCAAAAAAACTGCACCTCCAAAAGTTATTCTTGTCTAACTTTTGGGGTGCAGTTCACTTTTTTAGCGACAGCCCTTTTGTTATTAATTTGGTTGTTGGGGATTGTTGCCCAGCGGTGCGATCATCGTCCCATCCAGGCTGAATATGACATTTCGTTGCCACGCCCGGGGCGTTGGTGAACCTGGTCTACTTCGCTGAAAACATGATGGAAATGTCGGTGGTTCCTCGGAGTTCGCCTTGTAGTCGATCATGATCAGCGCGCTCCCCTTCACCCATGCCTGTTCGGTGCTCCTCATCCATCCTTCGGGCGTTGCCGTCGGTGTTGGCCCGGGGGTATGGGTGGGCACCGGGCCGCAATCCCCGCCGCATTCGCCCGTTGCTCCCCCTCCACCAAGGATATCTGAGTAACCGCCCGCCTCCATCTGTGCGGCATAGAAACCCGCAGCCGTGCGCACATCCGCCTCCACGGTGTACTCCAGCATCATCCCTGCAATCCAGGTGTAATCATGCCCGCCGGGATAGAGCGGAAAGCCTGCCGGCAGGTCGGCTTGAGACAGGTCGGTGATGGTAGCCGTCTGCGCGGGAGACGTTTGCGAGGGAACTGGTTGAGCGGTGCTGGATTCCGTCTGCGGGGCAGTCGGCGGCGCACCGGTGGGTTGGAGCCCTGGCCCGGGACGTTTGCGATTGGTGTCGGGGCGGCTGCGGTGGACGAAGCGCCGAGGCGGCAGGCAAGCGCCACGAGACTGACAAGAGCGAACAACAGGAGTACAGTCCGAATTCGACTAAGGGTGAGCTTCATGGCGTTTTCCTTTCATTTCATTGCCCGTATCGTG
>CAVTZT010000010.1:0-291334 GCA_963739255.1 uncultured Chloroflexia bacterium | reverse complement strand
TCCCCGCGCCCAACATAAATAGGTTGAGTTGTAGTAGCAACTGATGAAATAGTAGTTTCTGTGCTTGACTTCACGCCACCGACGAAGAATATAAACTTTGTTCCAGTGAACACTAATGCAATGTGCTGCCAAGTACCAGCAACGACGTTTACTCCAGCTAAAACCGGGCTTGCAACCCAATTGTTATTACCTGCATTCCCAACGAAAAGTCTATATTCAGTGCTGGTGAACCGACTTAGCTGCCACGGACAATAAACACCACTATTGTCTCGGCGCGAGACAATGCTGCCGAAAGTGCTAACTACTGACGGCTCATACGCAAAGAACTCAAGCGTCCACGGATTTGCCCCGCCGTCCATCCATGCGTCGTGGGCGACAATCAAATGCCCCCCGCCTGTAGTGCTCAATGATGACCCCCCTGAAAGGCTATAGGTCGTACTTAATTGAACGCTACCAGAGTATGTGATCGTGTTTGCAGGGGATGCAGAGTCAATAAATGACGTACTTCCATTGCTACCATTGAAATACATCAACAAACTTGCTTCGGGCAATATTTGAAACACTTCAGGTATTGCAACAACAGTACGCAACGCCCGACCCGCTCCAACCGTCGAACTTAATTGCGCTACGTCAAAATAGACCAAATCAATTACCCCGCCAAAGTCTGCGGTTTGCTGTGCGTTTGTATAAACGAGTGCAGGAGTCGTAGTATCGACGGTTCGCTTGAGCGTGGCATAGGTGCTGTTGTAAATTAACCAGCGGTATGCCTCCGTTGTTTCCCCGAGCGGCACGTCAACATAGTCCCGTAACTCCCCGTCGATCCTTGTGCGGCGGGTACAACGCAACGTCCAATCGTTGTTTGCATCTCTTGACCCTTTTGGAAAAACCGGAGAAAGCGGCTCAAGATTGACGCCAGAATAGGCAAACGACTCAGTTACCGCAGCATCTAGCGTCTGATTATTTGAAACGGCTTTGTATAGCTTTGCTACATCTATTGCCGATGGCACGGAATCCATGAAGCGCAGCGCGTTGTCGTCCAGGCGAATGAGCGCATCGCCCACCTGGTGCAACGTCATCGCCCACTCCGTCCCAGCCCGTCCGCGCAACAGGTTCCGCAGTGTGTAATGCGTGGCGTCAATTGCCGTAACGCTATTCACGCCGATGATTTCCCATCGCCCTGGAGCGCCGTAAGCAAAGTGGTTTCCGCGATTCAGCACTACGTACTCAGTCGCCGAACTAAGCGAACCGGACAACATTGTTACGCTCAATACGTTTTTTCTGTCCCAGGCGTTGATCACGCCAGCGCCGATGCTGTCTGTGGCATAACCCGAGGCCGTCGCTTGCGTAAAGGCTTGCAGCGTAACCCATACTTGACCGCCGTCGCTGGACTCAACCAATAATCCGGACGGCCATGACGGCCAGGTTCCGCGCATCCCTGCCATGAATCCAGGCGTCCCGTAAGAATCATGGATTGTCGGAATGTCGAGTAGCTCCGCAACCGAGTTTCCGCTGAAGGTCAGCACCTGCCCGGTCGACAACCCTGATTCGCCAACAGCGGTTGACGTATAGATCGATGATGATGCCTGCTTTGCCGAACACTCCAGCCGACCATCCGGCAAATAATTGTGGCTTGTCAGTCGAGCAATATGAGTAGCCCCAGGCGCATTGACGGTAATCACGTCGCCAGGCTCAAAGTTTGTAAATGTTGGCGGCAGCACAAAGGAAAGGTCATTGCGTTCCAGCCAGAATAAATACAGCAGAACCTCTGCCTTTCCAGCGGCTTCGTTTGCATTCAACACAATCGGCAGCTCAAGGCGCATGACGTTGATTGCGTCTGTATTCAGGCGCTCGGCAAACTGCTCGCCAATGTCGTACTCACGTTCAACGTCAAGATAGGTTACTTCGACGCGGCGCGGTAGCTGAATATCCATTTCGCGGGAGTTCGTTATCCTGACGACGCCTTGTTCTCCGGGTTGCGCTGCGCCAAGATCGTCGGATGAAACGATGGAAACTGAAGCACCTCCACGAAGAATGAACTTGATTATGTAGCCAGACGCCACCGCATCAAAAGGCCATGATGCCTGTAGCGGCTCAAGTGCTCCGCGAATTGCTCCAGCGGATGAAATCTTGTAGCCACGTACGATCTGCGTCAGTGCAGTCGCATCAATATCCGACAGCGTGAGCATATTTGAAGAAACGCACTCAGCCTCAACGATACTACGCAACGTCGTTACGTCGGTTGCCGTCATCACCTCGCTAAGAACGGCAATAACGTCGTTTGCGCCGTCCCAGCAAACAGCATAGACTAGCCCGTCCCGATAAAAAACAGACGGGTAAGAAAACTCTTGCCATTGATTATTTATTGAATAACCGAGCACTCGCGTCGCCGCGCCGTCAAGGACGCCAATACCAAGCGCTCTGCTTAAAGCCCCCTGGGCATAGGCAAAAGTCATTGAAGCAAAGTCAAAGTGCATCGCCGTATAGCTGACGCTTGCGCCCTGGCCAAATCCAAATGAAACTGCGCTACCAAGAACACTAAGATTCAGCGGGTGCGTGCTGATAAGATCACCAGAAGTCGCAGCGGCGGCGCTAATGAGATAGCACGTATAAATAAACGTGCTGCTTTGAATCCAAACGCCGACAACCTCAGCGACCGGATCAATCATTACCCCTACAACTCTTACGCCTGATCCGGTTGGCAGGTTCAGTGATAGGTCAATTTTTGGCGTTGAATCGTATGGCAGCGTCGCCAGGTGGATAGCGCCGTTTGGAGTATAACTGCCGGAGGCCGCATAGCAATCTGCGCCACCGATATCAAAGTCAGTGGTTGCAACTACATGCGCCGCACCGATCAGCCCGGTAAGTTTCCAATGGGATGAAGGAGTCGGGTCGGCAGGTATATAAGGGTCTTGCGGGTGCGCGGTGCTATAAAACTCGCCAGTAACTCGGTACTTATAAGCCTCCGCCACGTTCCGAACGCTGGATAAGATAATCCCGTCGTCGACGCTGATGATGTATGGCCTTCTGCTGTTTGTATAGCCAGCGCTGTTGCCTGTGTTCTCTGTATATACAATATTTTCGTAGGCATATGCCGCACCATTGACAATCACTTCGACCTTGATCTGCGCCCCCATCAAGGTATTGCCATAGTCTGCCAGTTGCAGGTCATCAAATACGATGTAGGACAGCCCACGATAGGCTGGCACGTTGGCGATTCCGAGCGTCGCCTGCATCCTAGAATCTGCAAGCTGGGTGTCGTCACCAAGGTAAAGACGGAAACCCTGCTCGAGTTCCTTACTCGCCATGATGGCTTCGACGGTTGTTGCGCCGTTATCATAGACAAGTTTTCCGGCAATCCAGATGCGCTTGATTCCCTCTATTGGCCCCTGGCACAAAGCCAGAGCGAAGGTTGCGGAGTATGAATAGGTTGTCGAACTCGGTTCGCTACCCTTTCCGCCGCTTTCTGATTCGCTTTCTTTCAGTGCGTTATTTTCCACCCAGAATATTGTCCCGAACGTGGAAACGGTTCCGTACAGGCGCGGAATGGCGCTGCCATAGCCGACGCCCTGCACCGATAAATCCTGAAGCCGAGGCCCGTCCGGCCCCTTTGGCGGGTCAAGCGCACTACCAATTGCCCCTCCGATTGCCGCGCCAAGCATGATGTAGCCACCGGGAATGAATGCGCCGATAACCGCACCAGCAATCGTGCCCAGTATTTGCCCGGTGCTGCTCATAGCTCAACCCCTGCCAGCCGATACACGCGAACAATGCGCTTACGCCAAAGGTCATCCATGCGGTGCTCACACACCTTTCCAGCCGCCTCATAGGCATGGATGATGTTTTCCCCTGTGTAAATCGCAAGGTGCTGCGGCTCGCCACGAAAACGCATCATCAGGAAATCACCCGCCTGCATGGCTGATATTTGGACGCGAACCAGCACACCGCTTTCAACGTGCGCGTCGAAGGTTGCCTCCAGCTTTCCGCCTGATGGGCGGCGCGAATAACCAACCACATCGACAACACCCTGAACGCCAAGTTTTGCCGCAACGAACAGCGGCAATCCGACGCAATCAATTCCCAAAGCACTCCGGCCCTGATGTTTGAACGGGATTCCGATTGCCGATCTGGCAGCGGCAATGATGTCGTCAGCGGTCATCGGTTGCTCGCCACTTGTTGATATACAGATTGTGTCGGCATCCAGGTAAAGCCAAAGAAATTGATCATGTTGTTCCACTTGTCCCGGCAATCTTCCAGCCGCTTGCGGCAACCTGGGATCATCACGAAGGTGTCGCTGACCGCAGGCAGGTAGTAGAACGGCTCGAAGGTGGTGATCGTTCCATCCGCCGCATAGCTCTTGATTTCCAGCGGTTTCAGTCCAGCGTTGTTGCCGGAGGTAAACTGGATTGTTCCAGCGCCGAAATAATCAACGGCCTCGGATCGTGAAGCGTCACGAATGACCGATGCGCTGGTGATGTGCGTTACCGTTCCGGCAACATCAATCGCGGTCAAAACCTTTTTGCATCCGGCGTCACCAAAGGTGCGCGAGCAGGCCGCAGTGATTGTCTTGCCGACTGTCTGGTTAAGCGCGTCGATCAGACCCATGCCCTGAATCGTGTATTTGTCGTCCTCAAGCGTCGTCTTGCCAAAAAACCCGGACGATACCGGCTCGTAATCTTCAATCGGCGCAATGAAATTGCACTTGAAGACATAGACTCTGGCGTTATCAAAAACGCCAGATGCGATCTGGTCGCGGGTGATACCGGCAATTCCGACAAACCCGGTCAGGTCGATGGCCGATGGCGAAAAGCCTGTCCCTGATTGATATGCCGTTTGCTCATAGCCTGCGTCTGTCTCATAGACCGCTGCGTTCGACATCGTAAGGTCATACGGATAAGTCGTCAGGCGCAGCACCGGGCCGGAGACAGTGACGATACGCACACACCAGGCAGCGGTGGCGTATGGGGCGACAGTGGATTTCATGGGTTGAGCAGCTCGCGCAACTTCAGCGACTCGACCGGCCGCCATCCCGGATAATCCATGCCGACCGGCAGCGCAGTGACGAAGCGCACCGGGAAGTCGAACTGGAAGCCGGCGGTGATCGTGTCGGAGAGTAGCGCGCCGGCGACGGTGACGATGCCGGTCGTCGTATCGACCGTGAATGCGCCGCCGCCCAGCGGTGTGCCGTTCTTCGCCACCAGCACCGTGCCGGAGACCGGCTTCCTGATCTTGCGGTAGGGGTAGCCGCTGGTTCCGGCCGTCTTGTCGGTGCCGTACTGCTTGACGAGCTGGCGCGTCGTCGCCGCCAGCACGATGGTCGGCTGGTCGAGCGCGGTCGGCGTGCCCTTCGGCCCATTGCTCGACCATTCATCATAGCAGCGGGCGCGGAAGCCGGCGAAGGTGCCGTGCGCGCGCATGTAGACGTTGACCAGCTCGCTCCACAGGTCGACGTCGTCGAGCATGTAGGAAATGTCGAATTCGCGCACCGGGTAGGGATGCACCAGGCTGCGGTATTCGCTTCCGCCGGACGTGGTGACGGCATTTACTGCGAAGTTTTCGGCCCAGGTAGAGCCGTAGCGGATCAGGTCGGATAAACGCTCTTCGAGAAAATCAGCCATTTATGCGTACCTCGCCGAAGCGCCGGATAGCCCGACCACCTGGCGCGCCCCGGCGGCGGCGGCGCGCTTGACCTGGGCAGGCTCGGCGGCGCCGTAGAAGTTCATGACCTGATTGACCGGCTGACCGCCGCTTTGCATCTTTCGCTGCTGCTCTTTTGTCAGCACGCGCTCGCCCTTCTGGGCGATGATCGGCACCTCGTCACCAACCAGGCCGCCGCTGTGCATGCGGCGGGCGCCGGCAAACAGCGAGGCGGGCACGGCGCGGGTGAATGAGTGGTCATTTGCCGAACCGACCAGGCCGCCGCCGTGGAAGCCGAAGGCGCCGATGATCTCGCCCCAGGGGATCGAGCCGACCAGGCCGCCGGCCTTGCCGCTCTTGCCCATGTCGCCGAACAGGTAGCTGGCCAGTTGCGCGGCGGCGGCATCGGCGATCATGCGCTGGATCACCTGGCCGAACTTCTCGGCCATGCCGTCCATGCCTTCGCTGAACGGGTCATAGAGGAAATCGGCGAGGGTGTTTTCGATATTCTTGGCGGCTGCCTTGGTGAATTCGTCCATTTCGCCGATGGCTTCCTGCGTCTTTTCCGACATGCCATCGAGGCGGGCGGTGACGGCTTCGAGGTATTGTTCCTCGGCGATGCGGCCCTCTGTGAGCGCCTTGGTCAGCAGCAGCATGTCGTCGCGCGAGGCTTGCAGCTTGTCGGTCGGGGTGGCGGAAAGCAGGGAGTTGAGGCGCGCGGTTTCGTCGGCGGCTTCCTTGGTGGCGCCGGTCAGGTCGTCGCGCACGGCCTTGACGATGGCCGGATCGAGGCCGGCGGCGGCCAGTTGGTCGAGCTTCTCCAGCTCGCGGGCCAGCTCGGCGGCCTTGACGACATCGGTTTTTTCGATGGCGCTGGCGATTTTCTGGATAAGCTGCTGGTCGTAATCGGTGAAGCTCGCATCACGCTCGGCGGCCGGCTTCAGGCGGCCGGCCTTGCCGCCACTACCGCCGGTTGCCGCGGGCGTGCGGACAACCTGTTCCTTGCCGCCGGGCGGCGCCTTGCCGCGCCCTTCGTTCGAATAGACGCCTTCGCTGCCAGCCAGCGCCTCCTGGATCTGCAATTTTTTCAGGTATTCAAGCTGGTTGGTTTTCCGCTTCAGGCGTTCTTCATCGACATAGCCGTAGGTCTTGCGGTCTTCCTCGATCTTGGCGAGGTCGGCGCGCACGGTGGCCAGGTTTTCCGAGGTGTTCTTGAACGGGTTGAGCGTGCCGGCTGAATTGAGCGCCGACCAGAAACCACCGGCGGCCGAGATGCCAGCCAGGAATTCCTGCGACAACCTGGTCAGCCAGGGAAGCAGGTCGGCGGCAATCGAGCGCCCGGCGGCCGACGAGACAATGGCCAGCCGATCCATGTTGTCGTTGAATTCTGCAGCCTGTTTTACAAGGTTTCCGGAGATGATGCCGCCCAGCGCCTCGGCTTCCTTGCGCATGTTTTCAAGGCCGACCGCGCCCTGATTGAGCACCGGCACAAGCCGCGCTCCGGTTTTGCCGAAGGTATCGACGGCCAGCGCCGTCTTGCCGGCGCCGTCTTCCAGCTTGGAAAAGCGGTCGGCGATCTCGGCAAAAACCACATCGGCCGATTTCAGGCGACCGCTGGAGTCCGTGACCTTGACGCCGATGTCGGCGAACAGCGCGGCGGCTTCCTTGCCGCCGCTGGCAGCGTCCTGCATCTTGACGCTCAATTTGGTGAGCGCCGTCGTCATGTCGTCGAACTGGACGCCGTTCATTTTCCCGACGTAGTTCAGCGCCGACAGGCTTTCGACCGAGACGCCGACGCTCTGGGCGGTTTCGTCCAGCTTGTCGAGGTCATCAATGACCGTCTTCAGGCCGGAGGCAATGGCGCCGACCGAGAGCGCGCCGGCCAGCCCGGCAAACAGGGACTTGACGCCGCCGAATGAGGATTCGATGCGCTTGCCGGCCGCCGCCGCGCTCGACGACATGCGGTTCAGATCGCGCTCGAACGTGGCGAGCCGCGTTTCGAGGTCGATGGTCAGTTTGGCGATAGCCATGCTTAATCTTCCCTTTCCGGGCGGTGGGTGATGATCACGGTGATGCGCTCAAGCAGGCCGTCGATGTCGGCGATGCCGAGCAGGCCGACGAGCATCGGCAGGCCGGCCCAGTCGATGCCGCCGGATCCGGTCTTCAGCAGGTTGACGACCTTGAACGCCTGGGCGTCGCCGTCGGTCAGTTGCGGCAGGGTTTCGCCCTCAAGCTCGACGCCGGCCGCTGCGTCGAGGTGGGCGATCAGTTTTTTTCGATGCCGAGGCGGGCGGTTTCGTGGGCGATCACGGCGTCGATGATGGCCTGCGCCACGGTCGACAGCGCCTTGCGGTCATCTTCGATCCATACGGCCCAGAGGTCGGCATTGAAGTCGACCGGATCGTCGGCGCCGCTGACGACCAAATCACTTTCCTTGAAGCCTTCCCAGCCGACGACGAAGCGCTTGACCTCGGGCAGATCGGCGGCGATGCCGCTGACCTTGCCGTCGGCATCGCGCTGCAGCAGGCCGCGCGTATCCCATTCGGAAGGCCGGCGCATGCGAACGCGCTTGCCGGCCCCCAGATCGACCCACTGCGCCCGCTGGGCGAGCGCGGCGGCGAGCAGTTGATCCGGCGTCATCAGGAGATGGCCGGAAGCCGCAGGATCGTGCCCTTGACGGTCACATCGAAGGAGCCTGTGCCGAGCGCGCCCTGGCCGACGTTCTCGCCGGGCAGCGATGGCTGGCCACGGAAGATGCGCTGCGCGCCGTCGGCGAGCGTGATGCGGAAGACCAGATAAGCCTGCGACAGCGCAGCCGCGGAGACCAGGCCCAGCGCTTCCTCGTCGGTGGTTTCCAGCTTGAGGTCGATCTTCATGGTTTGCGCGGCGAGCAGGCCGTTGGCTTCCTGCTTGATGGTATCGAGCAGGACCGTGGTGTCGATCTTGTCGGCCGCACCGCCGCCGGAGTCGTAGGAGGCGGCGCGCGAGAGCGTCGACCAGACGGTGACCGGGACGAAGGTGCCGGCGGTGTAGGCCGGATAGCCCGTGGTATTGATGCCCTGCAGGGCGAACGAGTCGGTCAATACGGTATCGACGCGCACCGCCTGGCCGTCGAGCTGCGACATACCGGTGACGCCGGTGAAATAACCGACCGAGCCATCGAGCAGGGCATGCGCGGTCGAGCTGGCAATGCCGGGGTTGGCGAGCGAGACGGCGGTAACGGTCTTGGCGGCGACTTCGGTTTTCGAGACTTCAATGCGGACATTGCGGCCGATCAGGGGAGTTCCCATTTTGCTGCTCCTTCAAATGAAAAAACCCGCCGAAGCGGGTTGTGGTGGGCTGGTGCTGCTGTTAGGGCGGGGTTATTCCCACCAGGTGATTTCGGTGACGTCGGCGAACTGGCCGACCTCGGCGTCGAAGCCGGAGAAGCGGTTATCTTCCGGCACGCCGATGGCGCGCAGGGCGATGATGATCTGGTCGCCGACGGCGGCGGCGCTGGTGCGCGTGGTGCCCCAGCCGACGATGCGGAAGCGCGTCTGCTCGGCGGCGACGCTGCTGTTCAGACAGGCTTCCGGCACCGAGGATTCGGTGCTATAGACGACGGCCGGCAGCGGCTTGTCTTCGGGGATCGCATCGGGATAGATGCGGGTCGAGACCAGCGCCGTCAGGGCGGTAGCGCCTGAAAGCACGGTGTAGAGGGCAGATTCGGCGGACATTTACGCGCCTCGCTTGTTCAGTTGTTTTTCGATGGCCGGGATGGCGGCGGCTTCGAAAGCGGCAAGAGCGGCCGGCAGGGCGGCGGCGCCGGCATCGAGGAAGTTGCGGGCCTTGCTGCCGGGGTGGCGGACCATCGTCACGACACGGCCACCGAAGGCCAGCCCCTTGGCCGTCTTCGGCTTGATGGTATGCGCCTTGGTGCCGAAGGCGACGAAACGCCAGTAGAACGGGTCGAGCGGGCTCTTGGATCCGCGCGCACTCTTGGCGGCTGGCTTGACGTTGACAAAAACGCCGACGTTGCCGGCGGCGCGCGAGGCTTTCGACACGCGGACGCTGATCTTGCGCTTGAGCAGGCCGCGTGTGCGGTAGGGCGTCGAAGCGGAGAGCACCGGCGCGGCAACGCGGGCGGCTTTCTGCACCACCCTGGCGCCGGCGCGCAAGGATTGCGTCAGCACCTGGCGGCGCATCTTGCCGGGCAGCGCCTTTAGGGCGCGCTTCAGCTCGTCGATACCTTCGACCTTGACGGTGACGCCATCAGCGGCCATTGCGCACCCCGTTGATCGCCATGATCTCGGTCGTCCCCTGCCATTTTCCGGTGCCTGGGATCAGCGCCGTGATGTCGTAGGGCGCCGACTTCCACAGCAGGCGCATGTCGTTGGTCAGGCCGGGGCGGGCGCGGATGCGGAAGCGCACGTCAACGCTCTGCTGGGTCTGGTTGGCGGCGTAGAACTCGCCGCCGCGCAAGGGCACGACTTCGGCCCACAGGGTAACGACGTCGCTCCAGGTGACGACCTCTTCGCCAATGGCGTTTTTGGTGACGCCCTTCTGCTGGAATGTGACGCGCTGGTCGTATTTGCCGGCGGCGATCATCAGGCGCCCTCGTACAGCCGGTAGGGATCGAGCAGGCCGCCCCAGAAGCGGTCGGGCAGCGTATGCATCTGGGCAGCGGCGCCGGATTCGCGCTGGCTGTACATCATGCCGATGGCGAGCAGCATCCATTGCTTGATCGCCTGCGGGACGGCAGCGGCGGCGCCATATCCGGCGACGTAGCGGCAGCGCACGGCGTTCGGTACGCCGTAGCTGGCCGGCCATGCCTTGCCATAAGCCGGTACGACGTAGCCCGGCTCGCTGTCCTTGTCGAGCAGGTAATCGAGCGCGCTGATCGTTTGTTCGACGCCAGCGCTGTCGAGATACTTGACCGAGGTCACGGACTGGATCGGCGCCTTGCGCAGCACGAAGGCTTCCGGGAAGCTGTCGTGCACCTGTTCCCAGGTCTGGGTGACGAGGGCGCGTCCGGTTTCGTGTTCGGCCTGCTCTCGGGCGGCGACGATCAGCGCGGTAATCAGCGTATCTTCGTCGGTGCCGTCAACGCGGCAGTGCAGCTTGGCCGTGGCGAGGTCGATCGGCTCGGTGGCCGGCGCGGTAATGCGGATCAGGGCCATAAGGTTCCTAGTGCAGAGTGCGGCGGCCACCAGTGGCGGCCGGGCGGGTGGTGTTCAAAGGCGCGACGCGGACGGCATCACTGGCGGCGAGGCGAATGGCGCCGGGATCATCCGGGCGGTCTGCGCTGTCGGTGGCTGCCCGGGTGGCAAGCGGTTGCGCCGGGCGGCTGGATTCGGCGATGCCGGGGCGGGCCTGCAGCATTTCATCCGGACGCTGGCCGAGCGGCGGGCGCAAGGACGGGCCGGCGCCATCGGGCGCGGCGGTGGTGCCGGTAACGACGCTGCCCCAGGCGTTACCCCAGGCAGCGCCCCAGCTCGCGCCCCAGGCGGAGGACATTTATACCGGCCCCCATGGGTCAAGCTCGGTGCCGGACCCGTCAATGGTTGCCGCCGATGATTTTGCGCACATCGGCCCAGATCGGCGCGATCTGCGCAGCGGCAAGGATCGCAGCGGCAATATCGGCGGCGGTCGGGCCCGTGCTGCCGCTGGTGGCGATGCCCTGCGCCTGGACCGGCACGGTGTAATTCACATTCACCTGGTATGTGCCGATGGTCGAGACGACCGGCACGCCGCCGCCATCGACGAACAGGTTGCCGGTGATGGTCAGGTTGTGGCTTGATTCCATCGGACGCACGCGCCAGCCATTGAGCAGGAAGAAATACGGCGGGATGAATAGCCCGCCACCAAGCGCAATGCCGCCAACCAGGCTGAAAGCAAGCGGCCATTCAGTGTTTGCCGGATGCCAGTCAACCCAGCGGCTCCAGATTTCGGCGGCGGTGACGCTGGCCGAATCGAGGATGATGCGCTTGGTCGCGCCGTCAATGGTGATTGCCATTAGACGACGTAGCTCGGGTCGGATTCGGCCACCGCCGAGATGGCGATGCCCTTGGATTGGGTGATGGTTCCGGTGGAAACGCCCGGTTTCGCGCTGCCGGGGTTGCCCCAGACCAGCGTCACGTTGCGGTCGGTACTGCCGGCGTAGCTGCCCTGGACGTTGTTCGAGTAATCGAAGGTGAAGGCAATCGACGCGCCGCTGATGGTGCCGGTGATGTCGGTGCCGTCCTTGTCCTTGACGATGATCGCCGTGCCTTCGCCGAAGTCGTCACCGCCCGGCGTGGTGGTGTAGTACATCGTGTAATAGCCGGTGCCGCCCGAGGTCAGCGGCGCATTGAATGACATGGTGCCGGCGGAGGCGTAGGGGAATTGCCGTTCCACCCCATTGTCGTCGATGAAGATGATGTCGTTGAGGTCGGCGGCTATCGGCGTGAAGAAGGCGCGCGAGTAGAGCGTCGGGCCGACGAACCAGCAGATCAGGTCGGCGGTCTTTCCATTGACGGTGCCGGCATCGCCCGCGCCGTTGATGTTGCTGTCCTGGCGCAGCAGGTACTGCATCTTCGTGTAGATCTGATACCGCGTCATCGCGGTATGGTTGATCGTTTTCTTGAACGGGTACGAACTGCCGCCAATGGTGTAGTTGCTGGTGGCGCTGAATCGTAGTCGATGGTGCAGGTCGAGTACGGCGCGGACAGCACGGCGGTATCGTCGGCGGTCAGGTTGAGGTCGGCGGATGTATTGATGCCGAACGGCAACTTGTAGGGGCCGGTGGCGGTTTCCGAGATGTCGGTCAGGGAAACATCGTCGAATGTGTAGCCATACGTCCGGTTGAAGGACTTGAAGAAGGCGCGGTGGTCGAAGTTGCCGTTGCTGGCGTCGCCGAACACCTGGCGGGCCTCGTTCGGCAGGTCGGTAAATGTGTAGTTGATCGCTGCGCCGGTCGATTCCTTTTGGTAGTAGCACTGCGAACCGGAGGACACCGATCCTTGCAGCACGGCACCGAAATAGACGCGGTTCAGCACCCCGGCGCTTGAATACTCCGACCAGCCGCCGTTGCGGATCATCTGGCGCGTGGTGTCGTTGGCCGGCTTCCAGCCGTTGTAGGTGCCGCCGGGATCGCGCCCGAAGATGTATTGGCCGGAGCGGTTGTCGATCTTGTTCATCGGGAACGGATACGGCTTGTAGGTCGCCGTCGCCCAAATATCCACGAAGAACGACCACAGCGCATTGGCGTCAACGCCATCCTTGGCCACCAGATCGCCGGCCGCGACCAGCGTGAAGGTGCGCGCCGTGGTGTCGAGGGTGATTTCGGTGCCTACGGCAAGCAGGTCGGGATCTGTGATCATGGCCATGATGGATTTCCTTTAGGTCAGATAGCTGGCGTCGGCAACCTGGGCGCAGGGCAGCGAGGCGTTGCCTGTCCCGAGCGCATAGTTGCGGATGAAGAAGGGCATGTAGCCTGGGTTATAGACGGCGATGTCGATGCTTTCCGGCGTCTCGTAGGTGTAGGCGTAGGTCGTGCCGGCGTTTTCCTCGACGGTGGCGCGCACGGTTTCGGTGCCGGCGGCGAGGATGGTCACGTCGGAGCCGGCGACGAGGCCGGTCAGGGTCAGGGTGACGGTATCCAGCGGGTACTGGATCGCCTGCGCCGTGGAGTTGCTATCGGTCAGGCAGGAAACGCGCGTCAGGATGTTCGAGGCGCTGGTCGCGTTGGCGCTGCACTTGATCTTGAAGTAGAAGCCCGCCGTCTCATCGACAGTTTCGCCGGACAGGTTGCCGGCGGTGAATGCCTTCCAGGTGCCGCCGTAGCCAGAACCGGTATTGATCTGGTACTCGACGGTCATGTTGGTGCTGGTGCTGATCGTCGGCGCGGTGTTGGTGAAGCTGTCGATGCCGATGATCTTCCACGGGAATTCGCAGATGATGTAGTCGCCGGAGTTGATCAGCGCCAGCCCGCCGCCCGAGTTGAATCCGGAGGTGCCGGTGGAGGATGTGGTGAAGTTCTTGGTGATGTAGGCCGAATTCGCCGCGCTGTCTTCGTTGAACAGCAATTGCAGCCGGCCCGCCGTGCTTGAGGTGAAGATATGCGCGAACATCGAGCCATAGATCGACAGCAGCGAGGCCGGGACGACGCCGAGGCCGGTGCCGAGGATGCCGCAGTTCTTGACTTCCATATCCAGCGCGCCGGCCACCAGCGCCTTGTAGGCGGTGACGTTGCCTTCGCAGTTGGCGATCTGCACCTTCTTCGTGCTGTTGGTGCAGTTGAAGAAGGTGGTCGCGATCAAATTCATGTAGATGCGCTTGAACTCCAGGTTGTAGGAGTTGCCGGCGTCGTTGCAGAAATAGAGCATGGCATTGCTCGACCCTGCCGTCAGCTTCGAGGCAGGCAGGCCGATGTTGCGCACCTTCATGTTCTGCGTGAAGGAGGTATAGACGATGCAGGTGTCCGGGTGCTGGTTGGCGGTCGCGGTGTACCAGCTAAAGCCGTCGATCAGGATGCCGTTCGAGTTGGTCAGCACCAGGGCGCCAAGCGGGGCATTGGTCACGCTGGAAATGCCGGCGTAGTTGTCGGCGTACTGCGTGTCGTTGAGGACGGTGTTGGTGCAGGTGAAGATGTAGAGCGCGCTGCCGGCGACCACGCAGTCATTGAACTCGGTGTCGTCGCAATAGCCGAAATAGGCCGGATAGGCGGCGGCGTTGGTGCGCAGCGTGCGGCCCTGGAAGTGGCAGCCGGTGAAGGTGAAGCCGTTGCAATAGGTGACGCTGGTGCCGTAGTCGTTCGCGGCGATGGTGCCGGAGCGGCCCCACTTGCAGTTGGTGACCGTCCCGCCCGCGTAGTTGTTGGCCAGCAGCATCGCCGCCGCATCCTGCGCGATCAGGTGGTTGCCGTTGTGGCACTCGTTGAGGACCAGCGCGGTCGCTGTTTCCGAGATGTTGTACTGATCGAATAGGGCGAGGTATTGCAGCGAAATCGCATACGCCTGGCTGGATGTGATATTCCAGTGGCCGATGGCCTTGTCGATATTGATCGACCCGGCATTGGTCATGGCGAAGTCCGGGCGCGAGGTAAGCGTCGCGTGCGGGATCGAGTCGGAGGCGCGGGAAGCGGTCGCCGCCGATTTCAGGAAAACATTCGGCACACGGAACTTGGCACCCGAGGTCGGGATTTTTCCCCAGGCCGTCGTGCCGTTTCCGCCGAATCGGATGATGCCACCGCCCAGGCATTCGCAGAACTTGTTCTTGGTTTCCGCCAGCATGTTCGCGGCGGCCCAGAAGGTGCCGGTGCCGGTGATCGTCGCCGGCCAGAATTCCCACGTTCCGTTGGCCGCTTCATCGACCCAGACGCCGGGCAGGAAGAAGTTCGCGCCGCCGTAGTTCGGGAACTGGACTTGCTGGTGCGCGGCGCCCGAGCCGACCGTTACGGACTCGAACCAGTCGCCGGTAATGGTTAGGTTTTGTGCGCGGCCGATGGTCCAGGTTGCGGCATCGTCCATGACGACCTCGATCCAGCCGCGCTGCCCGATGCCGTTCGCCAGGCAAAGGTCGGTCGACCCCTGGATTTCCAGCGTCTCGTTGTCCTGAAAGGTGCCGGTGACGTTCTTCAGCTTGAAATAGCCGGTCGCCGGCATGGCTGAACCGGCAGCGGTCGGCGTCGCATTGATTGCCGAGGTGCAGTTCATCAACTCGCCAGTCGCGCCCGACGTTACGCCGGAAATGATGGCTGCCGAGCGCCGGCACGTTCGGCGTACCGATGCGGCCATCGTAGGCGATGCAGCCAGACCTTCGTGCCGTCGATGACGACCTGGCCACCGGTCGCCGAGGTCATGGTGAAGCTGCTCATTGACCCGGCGCGCGCGGCGGCAGCGTTCTTGCCGTCGCGGGTATCCGAGTCGATGGTGAATACCGCGCCGGACTGGATCGTGAACGCTTCGCCCGCCGTGCGGGCAGCGCTGTCGAAAGTCTGCGAGGTTGAGATGGTTGCCATTTATTTCCGGCCGTTGCTGTGTCTGTTTCCGCTCATGCCGTGCATTCCGCCGCTCATGTCGCCAGTGCCGGCCGGGGGAAGGTTGCTGCTGAACAATGCGCCTTCGATTCGAGATAACCTTGTTTCATCGGTCAGTTGGTGGATCCGGCTGATCTCTGAGGAATTCTCGATCATGCGTTCTATCCTGGCCAACTGCGATGCAAACACTTCTACCTTGGTCGCCGTATTCTGCACTGTGAGATAGGCACCGCCGGCGGCTGACAACACCCCGACGACCAGCGCCGTCATGATTGTTTGCGTGTTGACCAGCTTCGGCGCCGTCATGCCGAACATGACGAACTGGTAGATGCTCTCGCGCATGTTGGCATTGAGTTTTGCGAGCCACGGAAGGCCGTCGAGAGCGTGGTCAATCATGCTTTGCTTTCAAAAAGTCAGTTATTCGTTCAGCGCTCGGACAGCATTTCTGTTTTGCGCTGGCTGCCGGCAGATGTTCCGAACCAGAAGGCCGTAATGCCGCCGGTGAGCAGGCCGCCGAAGATGGCGCCGAGGACCATCGCGCGGATGTCGTCGGAGAATCCGCCTTTGTAGAGCACGGCGTAAAGCGCCATGTAGACCAGCGGCAACAGGGCGAGCGTGACCCACAGCGAGGGCGACATCCACGGCTTTTCCGGCGGCGTCATCCTTGCCGAGAATTCGCGGGCGCCGGCAATACCGCCGCCGCCGGCTTCCGATGCGAGCGAGTACCACTGCGCCTCGATGGCCTTGGCGTAGCTGGTGGCGACCTCCGGGTCGGCCTGGATTGCGGCGACGGCGCCCTCGGCGGTCGGCTGGTCGGTGACGGCCTTGGCGATCTCGACGGCGACTTCGGCGGCCTTGGCATTTTTCTCGGACTGCTCGCCCTTGCCGAACAGGCGAATCAGGGCTGGCGCGGCTTGAAGAAGCGCAGGAATTGCTGCTGCAACGAAAGGAGCCATTGCGGTTTCTCCGGTAGCTGTTTTGGTTTCGGGAAAGGGGCTGGTCGCCGGAGCGCCGCCCTCCTTCAGGTCATCGAGAAACTTCGAGGCAGAAAGCCATGCTCTTGGTCGGCTGGCCATAGGGCGAACCGGGCAGCGACGCCCATTCGCGGTTACAGCGCTCGATGGCGGTCGGCCAGTCGGCCTCGAGGACGGCTGGCAGCGCGCGGCGGCGTTCGATCAGGTAAAGCGCGGCGCGGTCCTGGTTGGGCGGGCTGAAGTCTTGCAAGCCAAGCGCCTTGACGCATTCGTCCCAGGTGCGGGAAAGGAACTGGTAAGCGCCGGCTGCGGTCGATGTGATCGGCTTGCCGCCGAGCGTGCGGGTGATGGCGATGCGCGGGTGGTCGTCGGTGTTTTCGACGATGCCACCGCCGAACAAAGTCGTATAGCCGGCGCCTTCGGTTTTGCGAATCAGCGCCAGGAATGCCTGGACGTTCGGATTGCTTCAGCGTATTGTCGTAGCTCTGCGGTCTCATGCGTCGCGCTCCGTCTGCTTCGATTCGGTAATGTTGCCGTTGCCGTCGCGCACGATTTCGGTGGTGGTGACGCGCTCCGGCAGGCTGGCGATGCTGACCTGCGTTTCGGCCGGCATGATGGCGTCGACTTCGACGGTAACTTCCGGCGCGGCGACGTTGGTCACCGGGGCAAAGTTGATCACCGGGGCGGCGGCTTCGCGCTCGTTGACCTCGTTGGTCACATTGACGACGGGCGCTTCGGCGGCCGGCAGGTGGATTTCGTTGCGGATCTCGCCCTGGTTGAGCGTGACCGCCGGCGGGTGGTTGTGAATCACCGTGTCGCCGGCCTTGCGTTGCTCGCTGAGCGAACGGGCGAGCGCGATGGCCAGCGCCTTGCTGCCGTCGTCTTCCGGTGGGTCGACCGGCATCGGCGCGGGCGGCGGTTCGGCGGTCAGCTTGACGCCGTATTTCTCGGCCAGCGCTTCTTCGCTTTGCAGCTCGTCGAAGATTTCCTCGATGTCACGGCCCATTTCGGAGGCGATGCGGGTACGGCTGCTGACGCGCAGGTCGATGGCTTCCTTGGCGGTCTGAATGTCCTTGAGCGGATCGACCCAGCTCCAGCCACGGAATTGCCAGGCGTGAGCGGAGAACTTCTGCACCTTGGCGACCGGCAGCGGCGAGCCATTGCCGAGCAGGATGGCGCCCTTGGCCAGCGCCAGGCGCAGCCATTCGGCGAAGATCGGTTCCAGCCAGGATTCGGCAAACCACTTGTGGCGCTTCTTCCATTCGTCGCGCGTCGAAATGATGGCGGCGCGGATGCTGCTGAAATTGACTGCCTCGTAATCGTTGCACAGCTCAGGATACGATGCGCCGGGCAGGCCGCTTGCCATACGCTGATGTGCGGACTTCAGGAAGGGCGCGAAAACTTCGTTCGGGTATTTGCTGTCGATCTGCTTGAAATCGACGCCGACCGGCAGGGTGTCATAGGTTCCTGGCGCGCTGGTGGCGATGCGGGAACCGGCTTCGTCGCTGGCTTCTTCGCCGATGGTCGGCGGGGCGCCGTCCGGCGTGACGAAAAATCCGAGGTGATCGGCGCCGGCCTTGGCCGCCATCAATGCCGACAGCGCAAACTCGCCGGCGTAGTGCATCGACAGCATGCTGGCGTGCATCCACGGGATGCCGCGCTTCTGCTCGGGGCGCTGCATGACGAAGCGGTGCAGCATGGTCTGCGCCGATACGCGCGTGGTGCTGCGGCTGCCGCGCGCGTCGCCGGCGGTGAAGTGGTAGGCGACGGGCTTGCCGTAGCCGTTGATTTCGACGCCGGAAACGATGGCGTTTTCGCCTTCGGACGCGGCGCGGATTAGCCAGGTGGCGAGGCGATCGACGTCGAGCAGTTGCACGGCGAAGCCGAAGGCGTTGTCGGCGTTCGGGTGCAGCGCGACGAGGCATTCGCCATCGCGGGCAGTGCCGCGCACGATGGCCTGGCACAGCCCAGTGAATGAGTAATTGCCGGTGACTTCGCAGGTGCCGCGCTGTCCCCAGGCAGCCCAGGCGGCGACGATGGCCTCGCGGGCGCCGGTGTCCGGGTTTCCTGGCGCATTGTCGGCGAGCGATACCAGGCGCGGGGCGTTGTCGCCGATGATGTTGGTTTCGACGATGTCGAGGTAGTTGCGGGCGTAGTCGTTGTTGTTTTCCAGCGAGCGCGAGCGCTGGCGCAGGGCGTCGAGGTCGGCGCGCAGTTCGTCGTCGATGCGCTCGGCGGTGACGCGCCAGGATGAGGTCAGGCGGTTGAGCTGGGCGGCGGCAAAGGCTTTTTGCTGCACGGCGGCGAGGTCGCGGCGGGCGGCGGCTTCCCGCTTGGCGCGCTGGCCGGCGGCGAATTCGGTCAGGATGACACTGCCCTTGAAGGGCGCAATCGTTTGAGCGGCCATCAGAACCTCGAGTAAACGCGACCGGACGCGGCCGCCGACTGGCCGCGCACTTCGCGGCGATACTGGTCGCGCAGCTTGAGCAGTTGGTCAATCGGGATGTATTTCATGCGGCGGCCGGCGATTTCGTATTCGGCAACGGCCATGTCGTGCCCTTCGATCCACGCTTCGAGCGCGGCCAGCGTCTTTTCGGCATGGCTGCGGGCGTCGAGCGTGGCGGTGGCGGCGAAGCTGGCGAGGATCTCCATATCGCCGCTGCGGATGGTGTAGGCATCGGTGCCATTGGCGGCGACGCACTGCCACGAATACTTGCCGACCGCATAGAGCGCGGTGACGGCCGGCAGCTTGTAGATGCTGTGGTCGTTGCCCGAGGCGATGCTGGTGATCGTGACCTTGCCGGCGGCGTTGATCAGGGTGTAGGTGAGGACCCAGCCACTACCCACGGATAGTCCGCCAACGAAATCAGCCAGGATGCAGTATCGCCGCCACGGATGCTGGCCGGCTCGGTAGTCGGGATAGGGGCGCTCATGTAAGCGTTTTACCGGCCCGGCGGGAAGTGGTTAAGGCAGTGGGTTTCCCGGCATCGCCACCGTCGCCAATATCTGATTGACCCGCCGCTTGCTGACGCCGATCCGCTCGGAAATCTCGCGCGGGGTGAGGCCCGAACGGAAAGCGGTGAAGACTTCGCGCACGCGGCGTTCGTGCAGGAATCCGTCGAGCGAATAGACGTAGTGGCGGTCCTTGCCGTATTCCATGCGGAATTGCACCAGGAAGTCTTCGCGCCTGGCGTCGGTGAAGATGTCGGCGCCGAGTTCGGCCTTGATGTAGTCGGCGATGTGGTCAAGGATGTCCATTTACCAGCCTATTGCGTGCGGGGTGACGGGGCGCGCGGCCTTGGTTGGCGCGATGGTTTTTTGCATTTTTCCGGTGTCGACCGCAGCGGGCGGCGATTCGCTTTCGAACAGGTCGCCGCTGACAGGCTGCACGATGGATTCGATAGCGTCCCAGAAGCGGGCCGGCTTTTTGTCTAGCTCCAGGTGCTTTTCCAGCCAGATGACGTAGGTGGCGCAGTCCCAGGCTTCGTTGCGCTTGCGCAGCGGCGTCCAGGTGGATTCTTCGCCGCGCACGGTGCGCCGCGCGGTGCGCGCTTCGCCGGTGAATTGACGATACCATTCGTCGCTGAGTTCGTTGCTGAAATGGATGTAGCCTGGCCCTGGCCGAGTGATCTGCAGGCGGCCGTGTAGCTCGTCCTTGGCCTTGTTGGTGCCGACTTGCCACAGGATAAGCGCGGTCTTGCGGGTGCGGCCGCGCCAGTCGAAGCTATCGATTTTACTGGCCGATTGGCGGATAGCGCGCTCCTTGCCGCTGTAACCCTTGATGGCGAAGACGCGGCGGCGGGCATGGCGGGCGGACCAGTTATAGACGGCCTGCGTATTGTGGCCGCCGGTGTCTATGGCGGTGGCGTGGATCTTCATGCGGGCGCCGCCGGCATGGCTGAAGTCGGTGTCGAACAGGTATTCGTCGAGCGCTTCCCACACCTGATCTTCGGCCGGGTTGCCGAAAAATACGCGGTGGGCAATGGTCCATGTTTCGCAGCCGCGCCCGTAGCCCCAGACGCCACATTCCAGGCGGTTGTCCTGGACGTCGACGGCGGAGAGCAGCAGGACGCAGCCGATCGGGACGCGCTCGAGGGCGAAGGGTTCGGCGCGGGAGCGCAGTTCGTGTTCGTCAGTTTTCTCGAATTCTTCGGCCCAGTAGTCGCCGAGGGTGGTATTCCAGAAGGCTTGCAGCTTTTCGCGCTTGCCTTCGCCGGCTTCGCGGTAGGCGGCAAGGAAGTCGCGGACGACGCCGGCCCAGCTCACGTTAGGGCTGTAGGCTGACCATAGGTGGAAAGCGACGCGGGCGGGCGGGCGGATGATGGTGCCTTTCGCGTCGCGGAAGATTCCGGCGTCGTCGCAGGTGGTGCCGTCATCGGCGCGGTAGATGCCGAGGTCGGCGACGGCGAGGAATTGCGCCTGGTCGATCAGGGCGCCGCAGTGTTGGCAGAGGTGGCGGACGCTGGCCGGGTCGTCATCAGTCCATTTTAAGCCGTGCGTTTCGTCCTTTCCGGCCGCGCGGACCAGATGTCGACGGGGTCGTGCTCCACCCAACCCGGCCGGGGGAAGATCTGCGGGAATTCCTTCTGGGCCGTGGCCACGACGCCGCCGGCGCGATCGAAGATGATGGCGCGGGAGGATGTGGTGCCCTGGTCGAGGGCGAGGATGAAGGTCACGGCTTGCCCCTGGGCGGGTTCTCGGCGCTCCTCGCGGTCATCGCCGAGGTCCACGCTCATCGGGAAGAACACCGCCTGCCGCACGCCCGGATACTTCATGTCCCACCCGCGGGCGTCGTGCCAGAGAATGCGGTTGAGCCGGTCACTCGGCGCGGCGTCGGGCTGCGAGAAGTTCATGCGCGAACTCGCCACCGCCGCGGCACGACGTTCCTTGGCAAAGGGCCCGGTGATGGCGCCGACCTTCACGTTCACCTCGTACAGGCTCTGCGCCGGTTCGAGCGCTGTGTACGGCGTCAGGTCGGGCGTGTCGTTCGGGCCGATGAAGCTTGCGCGCATGTCGGTCGCCACGAGGTCGAACATCGACAGCGCCGGCAGGCCGAGCATCAGCTCGATGGTCTTCACCATCGACGGCTGGCTGTAGAAGGTGCTGTCGATCACGCCGCGCCGCGCATACGGGCTGGCCACCAGCGCCACGGTGCGATGCCCGTCGATGTGATCCACGGCGTCCTGCGCGTCGTCTTCCACCACCAGCACGGCCATCGACGCCCAGAAGCTCGAATGGCTGAGTCCCTCGACGATGCGCCCGAGCGCGAGGTCGTTGTCGGCCACGCACGCCTTGGGCGTGCACCAGCCGGCATTCGTCCCCTGCGTGTGGTCGCTCGGCAGGATGACCATCACGAGGTTGGGCATCTCCTTCGCCGACTCCCACTCCTTGAGGTGATCGAGGATCACCTCGGTTCCTGCTTATAAAAACACCATTGCCGGTGCTAAAGATGTTCTTTATGGCACTGCCGTGAATGCTTTACCTGCAATGCAACAAGCTTTGGGCGTTACCGAGCGTGGTGGCCAGGTAGCGCAAACTGCAGGTGAGCAAGGTTTGGCTAGTGGTGTTACTGGATTGCAAGAGTTGTTTGCTCCTAAGTACAAAGAAGAGCAAATCCAAGCTGCTTTGCAACCTGCTCGTGAAGAGATTCGTGAGCAAGTTGGCGGTCAAAACGCCATGTTTGGTGGCGCAGGTGGTGCGGGAAGCTCACGTTATGCATTGGCTCGTGAGAACTTGAAACAACTTGGTGAGCAACGATTGGCCACTGCTGCCGCTACTGCCTCTTCTGGTGTTGAAGCTAATCGTGCGGCTGCTGCCGGTAAGTTGGCAGATATTGGTACTAGCAATATTCCAATTGCAAGCCAATTGTATTCAAACAGAATTGGCTTGGCTCAAACACCGCAGGATGTGTTTAGCAAATATGCTTCTGTAATTTATGGCACACCTCAAGGATCTACTACACCTAATTTTGCAGGGACTCAAGGCTCTACAACATCGGGCAAAGGCATGGGCTTTAAACTTTAAAGGCAAGTAAATGAAAAGCTTTGATTTTGCGAGCCCTTCCCAATATGGTGATTGGGGCGCAATACGCAGGTTTTAACCGCAATACTGGCGAGATTGAAGGGATGCGTCCTGCCGAACAAGGTGTTGCGCCTCCTGCAAATTTGACTGAAATGGTTAACAACCGACTTGCACCTGTTCAAGGTGTTGTGGGTGCTATTGCTCCTGCTGTTGGTCAATTAGTAACTGGTGATGTCATGGGCGCTGCAAGCACAATTAAACAAGCTCGTAACCCTGCACAACAAACAATGCCAATGCAACAACCCGCTCCAATGGTAGGGTATGACTACACTCATGGCTTAAATTTATAAGGAATTGACATGGCTGAAGCTATTGCACCACCACAGGATAAACAAGCCGTACCACCTTCAGTTGGTGGAGGAATGATTGAAACTATTGTTCCTGCAGATCCTAGAAGCGAATCATCTATTGCCAAAGTTACTTTGGATTATCCAACTCGATTTAAAGAGATTGTTGCGGATATCCCTGAAGCAAACACACCTGAAGTTCGTGTTCGTATTGCCAACAATATTTCTGCACACGAAAGAGAAACAGAACAATATCGCCCTAACCAGTCTACTCAGTGGGACAAGGTTTTAGTTAATGTACTAAGCCGTAACTATAACGAGGCATTAAAGTGGTACAACGGAGGTGGTGTTAAAGAGAAAGAAGCTCGTGACATAAACAACAATTTGTTCTACAAAGAAGAAAATGAATTAGGTGTTACTGGTCGAATTAAAGATGGCTTGACTGGCCGTGTTTTGACACCAAAAGAAGTTGCTGAATTAAATAATCGTGGCGGTGTATTTACTGACACCGATACTAAATCTTTGCAAACTTTGCCTTGGACTCAAGGTAAATATAACGCTGAATTGGCCAACAAGGGTTTGACAAGCCAACTGCAACTGGCGACCAATGATGCCTATAACGCTGCCAAGACTGCAGGTGGTGCTAACTTAAACATTGATGAACAGTTAAATCTGGCCAATCGTTTAAAGCCTGTACTAAACCATATCTCTGGTTTGCCAGAAGAACAACGCAAGCGTTTGCTTGGTTATGTAAGCCGACTTAATCAGATTCGGTGCTTCTACTGGCTCACAGCAACAACAGGGCTTAAATGTTAATACTGGTGGTCAACAGACTACTGGTGCAACTATTGGTGGCAATGTTGGTACTGGTGTTACTGGCGGTGAGGGTGGCGCTATGCCATCTAGCTCTAAGATCGGTGCAAGTGGCAGTATGGGTGCAAGTACTTCTGCTACTACTCAAGCAGGTGCATCTGGCCGTCAAGAAGTTACAGGAACTGCTTCTCGCAATGAGATGTTGCAAGAGCAGCAGAATCTTGAAAGAGCAATCTTCCAAGAGTTGCAAGGTGTCATTAAGAGTCCTGCAGAGTTTCAAGCTTTTGTTCGTTTGAACTCTTTGAATTCTGCCAATGACATGGCATACAAAAATATTCCTGAACACGTTAAGCCACCAACATGGAACACTGTGCCTGATACAGATCCATACATGGGTGGTGCTGAAGCAATGATTGCCAACCGAGTCAATCAACAGCGTAACAATGCTTTGATGGCCGCTTGGTCTAAAGAGTTGTTGGCTTCTCAGCGTGAGATGGCTAGAACAGGTAAAACTTTTGATCAAGGTCAGCTTGCAGAAAATTTTCAGAAATCTGAACTTTTCCAAGCTATTAACAATACCTTCCAATATAAGATGAGATCTAACTTAGAAGGCAGAAGCATTCTTCCTCCTAAAGGTTCATTGATGGTCAATGGTAGAAATCAAATTGTGTTGTCACCAGGGGATTAATAAATGGCTACCTCTTACGAAACAATTTCTAAAGAAGAAGCTAGTTCGTTTCTTTTTGGCGCACCACCTCAACCTATGGCTCAACCTGTTGCTCAACAACAAGTACAGCCAGAGGCTACTCCTCGCAAAACAAAACCTATTGCACCACCCGCAATGGGTAAACCTCCTGTTGGCCAACTAGATCCACAAGCTTTAGTTAGCCAAGTTACTGAAGCTAACAAAAATGTTCAAGCTCAAACTCCTGCTCCACAACCACCTTCTGTTGTTGGTGCGTTAATAGATCAAATGGTTAGCAACTGGGCACTTCCTGCATTGGGTTTTGGTGCTTTGGCTGCCGCAGGTTATGCAGGATATAAGTCTGGCAAAGGTAGTGGTGAAGGTTTGAAGTCTTAGGGACATTGACCAGCGTATTGATCCTACGATGGATGGCACTGATTTATCTAAGCCTACTCCTACTGCTGTTCCTGTACCAAAGGAAGAAACAAAGTTTGCCAAAGATTTTGAGGTTAAGTATGGTGTGCCATTGGCTACTGCTGAAGAAATTAGTGGTGGCAAGATTACTAAGCAGTGGGGAGACAGACATTGTTGGCAATGCTATCAAGAATCAGTTGCCAATCACTGTTAAAAAAGAAGCTCCTGTTATTGCCACACCAACACTAACAACTCAGCCAGTTACCATGGCGATTCCGATTGAGCCTACTCCTGAACCTGTTGCAAAAACAGATCCATTTGCAAGTAGACCCAATCCATACATGACACCTAGTGCTAACATTCCATCAACAGAACCAGTTAATACTACTGAAAAGCCTGTATCTAAAGCTAAGAAGCCTGTTGATCCAAGTGAAGCAGGTTTGACAAAGCAAGAGATTGGCATGAAGCGTTACTTAGAAAGCTTCTATGGCGGTGGTGAAGTAGGTGCTAAGACCTATGGTCAAGTTGGTGAAATTCTTGGCTACCGACCTGCATTTGATCCTGGTAAGGGTGGCGGTCTAAAGCCTGAAGAGAACTTGAAGATCAAAGGTTACCGCAAAGAAAATATTGAAGGTCCTAAAGTCAATCTTGATAAAGATATGAAGAGGGCTTTGAAGGGTGGTGCAGGAGCTGCCGCATTGATGGCTATACCTGGCTTTGCAGATGCCGCTCAGAGAAAAGACTATGGTCGTATGGCCGAGTTGGCCAGTGATTTTGTTGTGCCTCCTTTTGCAGGTTCTACCGAGTTAGGTATTTCTACACTCGGTGAAAAGCAATTAAAAGCTTTTGAGAATGCTCAGAAATTAGGCAGTCCTTATCGTTCTGTTCCTCCGAGGTAATCATGTCTGAAGTATCACATGAACAAATCTATCAGCGCCTTGTTGAAGTTGAAACAAAGGTGGATCGGATTGATGCAAACACCAAAGGATTGGTAGATGCTATCAATGCCATGCAAGGCGCTATGAAGGTGCTTGGATGGATTGCTTCCGCCGCCAAACCTTTAATGTGGTTTGGATTGGCAATCACTGCTGTTGGTGTTGCTTGGCAAAACTTTAAATCACATTTTTGAAATGAGAGATGCCGTTGTCATACTGAGCGGTTTCTCTTTTACTACTTGTCCTTTGGAGTATTTATGTCATGGCTTGGAGCCGGGGATGAGATGGGTAATACTAATATTTTCTTGCAGCTTGGATAATTGCTCAAGGGCAGTCCAAGTGCATTGTGTCGGATTTTTATGGATTAAGTTGGTTAGGTGATCCCACTGTTAGATCAGAAGAAACTGTTTGAGCATAGTCAACACCGGAAACACCTTTTGAATTAGAATCCTTCTCGGGTCCAGCCGAGGCAACCTGATTACCTTGCCCAGCGTCGGCTTCGCCGACGTGCAAGTTTTGGGAAGACCATTTAATCATCGCAATCTCTAAAGGCAACTCTTCAATCGGAGAATCGGAAAGATTCTTTGACGCCTCCGTTAGAAGATTTATTAAGATAATAGTTTCCTCCTTATCAAGTCCCTTAATGTCCTCGCTGCCAATTCCAACCTTAGCAAGAAGTGCACCGTGCAGTCTTGCCAAAATCGCTGTCAAAAATCCTTCCACCGAAACTCCTTTCCGGAAAGTTTGCCAATCCCCTCAACTAGCGCCTTGATATCTTTTTTAACGATTAGCTCGATAAACGAATCAAGATCAAACGCCTTTTTTTGGAATAAATATTCTTCCAAAAATTCCTCCGATAGATCTTTACCCTCAGCGATAAGCTGCTCCAGAGTCTTTATGGCATCCCTAAATGCTCCCTCAGAAGACCTGGCAATCAAGTTAAGGGCTCCGTCTTTTATCTTGATCTTTTCTCCTTTTACAACTCTTTTAAGAGACCTGACTATTTCATCCGGAGTTGCTTTTTTAAACGGAATATAAGTAGTGCGCGACTTTATTGTCTCGATCAACTTTTCCGGATTAGTCGTTGCCAAAACAAAAATCACGTGCTCGGGAGGTTCTTCCAAAGTTTTAAGAAGTGCATTGCTGGCCTCCGTCGTTAACATATGCGCCTCATCAATTATGTACACTTTCTTTTTGGCCTTAACCGGAGAAAGTTTTACGGCGTCTCTTAGTAGCCTTACATCGTCGATGCCGCGATGGCTTGCCGCGTCCATTTCTATAACATCCAAATTGTTGCCTTTTGCTATCGAAATGCACTGCTCACATTTATCGCAAGGGACTCCGCCTTTTAACTTCTCGCAGTTAATAATTTTAGCAAGGATTCTTGCGGCTGAAGTTTTACCCGTCCCTTTCGGGCCTGCGAATAAAAAGGCGTGTGGAATTTTGCCCGATTTGACGATCTTTTTCAGAGATTCGCGAACCTCAGCCGGGTCCAGTTCATCCAAATTTTTTGATCTGTACTTTAGGTATAGCGTCATTTGCTTAATTAATCTTCGTGGTGTATGCCAAGAAGATGCAGGGCTCCGTGTTCGACCAACTCATAAACCCGATCAGCAATCAAAACATTTTCCTCTTGTGATTCCTTAACTGCAAGAGGATAACAGACAATAATCTCGCCAAGATGCAAAATTCCGTCAGGTGGTTCTATAAAATGGCCCCTTGAATCAGCCGGCGTGAACGATAAAACATTATGAAGTTTTTTGTCCTTAAGATATTTATCACCAACCTCAAGCATTTTCTTCTCGCCGACAATTGCTATGGAGACCTCGGCATCGGAGACGATACCGTTTTTTACCAAAAAATCGGCTAGTTTCCTCTTAATAGCCGCAACTTTGACAGGGTAATTAGACTGCTTAGTTACGAGGACTCTAACCATTTAGTTTTGATCCAGCTATTTGGGCAATTTTCCCTCCATCTGCATCCGGAGCCTTTTGCCTAACCATTCCGATGACTCTACCAAGATCGCTTGGGCTCTTTGCTCCCAACTGGATAATTGCGTCCGTGACAAGTTTCTCAAGTTCTTTAATGTCCATCTCCGGGGGCAAAAACTCCTGCAAAATTTTTAGTTCAGCTTCCTCCCTTTGCGTCCTCGCTTTATCTCCAGCCTTAGAAAAAGCCTCTATCGAATCTTTTCTTTGCTTGGCCTGCCGCCTGATAACCACCAGCTCCTCCTCATCCGTCAACTTATGCTGCTTTTCTATAAACTCATAATTAAAAGCCGAAGAAAGCAATCTCAAAGTCGATGTACGCACTTCATCGTGCGCCTTAAGTGCCTCTCCGATCATCTGCTGTAATTTATCCGCAATCATAATTCTCTATCTAAACCCACCTCACCCAAAAAATGAACATGCATATGTTTTACTTCTGCCGCTTCTCCTGCATTGTGCACCAAACGGAAACCGGATATATTAAGTTTCTTGGCAAGTTTTGTCGCCATCTTTCCGATCGAAGCCCATAAGACGCCATTATCGTTTCGGATGTCGGCAACGTGCGTCTTGGCAACTATCAAAAAGTGGATTTGTGCCTTGGGGTTAATATCTTTAAAAACAACCAAATCTTCAGTTTCCTCCTCAAAATCGGCCGGGATTTCCTTTCTGACGATCTTGCAAAAAATGCAATCTGTTTGCATCGCGACCCCAGTATAAGCATTTTCACGAAGATCGGCAAGTGGCTAAAGAAGGCTTACGATGGCTTTGGCGATCTTTTCCGGGTCGTGCCTAAAAAGAGTCGTTTTTGCCAAAAAATCTTTTTCAATTATTTTATATGAACCGTCTTTCAAATCATTAAGAACCGGCCTTGCACCATACCTTCTATACCACCTCGAAAGCTTACTTTTACTGTGGTTAAACTTTTTAGATACTAACGCAAACTTAAGCTTGGTTGCGGCGGGGCCCAAGTATTCTGCAATCTTCCCCATAAAATCGGAGGCTTCATAACCGCTAGTTTCCTCCCTCTTGGTCATGAGGTTCACCACATAGGCAAGCTTCCCTTTTGACCGTAAAATAGAATCATTAACCCCGTCAACAAGTAGAGTCGGAATAATACTTGTAAAAAGATCGCCCGGCCCCAAAACCATGAGGTCTGCGTTTTCTATCGCGCCGGCGGCATCACTAAAGGCACGCGCTTTGGGAGAAAAATAAATTTTATCAATGGGTAATTCCAATTTGTAAGTTCTTCGGTCAATATTAGTTTCCCCAAAAATTCTCTTCCCGTCCGGCAAAATTGCCACAAGATTTGTTTTGTCCAGAGTTACCGGATAGATCTTGCCCGATGCGTTTAAAATTCTCGCCGCCTCAAATATGGCTTTATCCATGCTTCCAGTAATCTGGGTTAGGGCGGCCAGAAGAATGTTTCCCAAAGAATGCCCCGCAAGGCTTCCGTCTCCCTGAAACCGAAAGTCAAAAATTTCTTCAAGAGTTTTTTCGGCAAAAGGGAGATCGCTCAACGCCAAGATTGCCCGCCGCACATCCCCGGGTGGCAAGATCCCGAGTTCTTTGCGAAGCCTGCCTGTGGAGCCGCCGGAATCGGCCATCGAGATAACTGCGGAGATGTCCAGTGGATATTTTTTGAGGCCACTTAAAACTTGATAAGTACCCGTCCCCCCTCCTATGACCACAATCTTCTTGCGCGTCATCCGTGAAAAACATACTAGCAGAAGTTAGGCTCAAAGGTCAAATTTAACGACCTAGTTTTTTGACAACCTCATCAAAGCTCAAAAGTTCAGATTTCTCCGAAGTTCTTTCTTTCCACTCAATTTTATTTCCCGTCTTTTGGGAAACAACAAGCCTTACGGGAATTCCAATAAAGTCTGAGTCCGCAAACTTTTCTCCGGCGGGGGCATCTCTATCATCCCAAAGCGCATCAATCCCTTCTTTTTTAAGGCTCTCATACACTTTCTTGCCATTTCCCCCCGGAAGTTCAATTAAGTGAACCGCAAATGGAGAAATAGTTTTGTTCCAAATAATGCCTTTGTCATCGTGCGATACTTCGACCCAAGCACCCATGACTCTGGTTGAACCTATTCCATAACTCCCAAACCAAACTGGCTTCTTTTTTCCCTCTTTGTCTGTATAATGCACTCTCATTAATTCCGAATAGTAAGTTCCCAAAGGAAAAATATTTCCGACCTCGATAGATTTTGCCTCCGAAACACGCCCCTTTTACATTTCTTGCAAAGCTCATTAACCTTTCCTTTGAAAATTTCTTTATTTTCTGCCCAATCGCATTTATCGCAATAATAAATAATATCCTCCCCGCCTTCGGTAATTACCTGCAGTTCATGTGTGTTATTATCAGTAAACACTCCGCCGGCTGCCTCCACCACCTTGGGATCAAAACCTATTCTTTTGAAAATCTTAATATAGGCTTTTTTAACTTCCTCATAATATCTCCAAAAATCTTTCTCGTCGGCATGAATTGAATATAAATCTTTCATCATAAATTCCCTGCCCCGTAAAATTCCGCTTCTTGCCCGGGCTTCATTTCTAAACTTTGTTGAGAAATGATAAAGAGCAATCGGCAAATCCTGATAACTGTTGATGTTTTTTCTAACAAGATCAAGAAATATTTCTTCATGGGTAAAGGAAAGTGCATATTCTTTACCTCTTCTATCTTTAAACTGGTACATAATTTCTTTAGCTTTATCCCACCTTCCTGTTTCATTCCAGATGTTTTTAGGATGCAAAAGCGGCATCAGTATTTCTTGACCGCCTATGGTGTCCATCTCTTCTCTGATTATCTGATTAATTTTATTTACAACTCGAAAACCTAAAGGAAGAAGAGTCCAGCTCCCTGCCATTAATTGATCGATAAATCCCCCTCTTACAAGAAGTTTGTGGTTTATGCTTTCGGGCCTCTTTCGGAGCCTCTTTTCTGGTTTTGGGAAAAAGTTTCGATTGCCGCATGCTGTCATTTTACCACCCCTTGAAGAAATCCGGAAATACTGCCTGCGGCAATGAGGCGGATGATGTCATGAGCGGTAATTGCCAAAAGAAGGGCAAGAAGTGTTATCATTCCAACCGTATGAACCATAGCTTCAACTTTTGGTAAAACTTTCTTTCCAATTACCCCTTCCAAAACTATGAAAAAGAGTCTTCCGCCGTCAAGCGCAGGGAAAGGCAAAACGTTTAAAATGGCCAGATTGACAGAAAGAATTCCAATAAAATTAATCACGGCAAAAATTCCAATCTGGAGGCTTCCGATGTTAAAGCAAATATTCCGACAGGCCCTGCAATATCTTGAGGGACTTGCCCCTTAATAAGATCCGCAATTATCCCCTAAAATCCCAAAATTATTTTTGCCCCAAAATAGCGCGTCGCCAAATCCGTAATAGATGCCGTAAAATGGTCTTAAAATCGGAGGATAATAAATCTCGGTTGTTGTAATCGCAACTCCCATTGGTCCTTCCCCTTCCGGCGGTTTTTCTCTTGGAGTCAAAGTAATTTTATTTACAGTTCTTCTGTTTCCAGGGTTACTTTTTTTCCTGCTTGTATCAACTTAATTAATAAATTCCTCAATTTGTGGAAACCCCCGTTTTACCCACCTTTGGCAACGTCTCCAACTACAAGCCCTGCGATTTGGGCCGGAGAATTGAAGTAATATAAACAATCTTAATATTTTTGGTCTTTTGGGAACCAGAGAATGAATAAATGAGTCCGAAAGCGGTTATTGCCAGAAGGAAGTTCATAACTACCCCTGCCACAATAATCCTATTCTAGTTCTTTTTTTTTCTTCAAAAAAGATCTTTTTGGATTAGTATATTTCTTCTTCATATTTTTCCCCATGCAGTCTGACAAATCCGCCAAAAGGAAGGGCATTAACGGAATAAAGTGTCTCGCCTATTTTTTTACCCCAAATTCTGGGGGGAAGACCGAAACCAAATTCTTCTACCATAACTCCGGAATGTTTGGCCACCAGAAAATGCCCGAGTTCATGAACCAAAACAAGAATAGATAAAACAAGAAGAAAAATTAAAATGGAAATTATCATGAAACTAGTATATCGTATATAGTATAGCGGGAGAAGCACTAATTATATCTGAAGGAGCTTAGCTTTCCTCAGTTTCTCCTAGGCACGGGAAACATATTATTTAACATTTGGATCGCTTCTATCTCCTTATCTGTGAACTTTGTACTATCACAATCACTTAGACATTGCGGTTTACCATTACCCAAGCAATTTCAACTTTTTTCCCGCCTTAAAGTGCTGCAACCTCTGAACAAAAAGACATATTCCCCACAGCGTAATTCTGTAGCACCCGCTTGACGCGTTTGGTGATCCGCGAATTTTTGATACTACTTTTCTTTCACTCATTTAAATCTGAATCAGTTCTTGTTTTTTCTTTTCCCCAATCTCCTCGATTTTGGCAATGACGCTCTCGGAGCGACAATATCGAAAATCGATAGAAATTATATTTGCAGTATTCTTTCTTTTTGGCTTCTCCAAACCAGCTCGATTTTCGCTATAAACCCGTCTGTAATTTCCTGAAGTTTTTTCTCCTAGCTAAACTTTTCATCTTCCGTCATCTCTTTGCCTCAAATTTCTTTTTAATTTCGTGCATTTCATCCGCTCCGCACTCTGGCGGACCATTACCCGGCCACTTTCCAATTTGGTCGAAAGAAGTTTGACATATTTTTCCCGATCTTCTGGTCGTTAAAGGCGGAAAAAACAATTCGAATTATTTCACCATCAATATGAGGGGTTCATGCCGATATTTGCCATCTCCAATATTCCCTTTCTGATATCACCAATGATTGACTTGTCCCAAGGGTTAATCACGATTTGAGTCGGATCCGGGGAAGTAATACTGGCAAGTTCCACAACCTTTAATTGTTGTGTCCCGCCATAGGCCGGGCAAACAATATTTTCAACCAGCGCCGGTGTCGCACGACCGGTTCTAATTCCGGCAATATCGGAGATAACTACATCGATAGCTGACTGCATCTTGCCCCTAACTGAAGCTTCATCCATTTTCGATCTGATCGGTTATTCCTTTCCTAATTCTACACGAATAACCCGTCCAATTCTAACGTTCTCGCCCGTCTTGGCAATAACCTCTTTTACCAAATCGGAAATTTTCTTTGAAGGATCTTTAATAAATTCCTGTTTGGCGAAATTCTCATCCCCCATAGAGGCAACCTGCATTGCCAAATCCTTTCCCAAAGTTTCAAAAAGCTCCGTACCGGCAACAAAATCCGTTTCGCACAGAAGTTCAACCACGCCGACAACTTTGCCGGTGTGATGGGCATACACGAAAATTTTTCCCTGCGAAGTTTCGCGTCCTTCCCGCGTCAAAGCTTTGCCAAGTCCCTCTTTCTTCAAAATAGCAAGGGCTTTTTTCTCGTCTCCCTTAACCTCTTCCAAAACCTCGCGGATGCGGATTATGGCCACTCCGGTTTCTTCCCTTAACTTCTTTATTTGGTTTATATCAATCTTTTTCATCTTTCTTTTTTGGTTTTACTTTCTTGACTTTAGATTTGCCTTCAAGAATTGCCTCTTTGACAAGACCCAAAACATACTCGAGGGCCTTACTTGCATCATCGTTCATTGGAATCGGATAGTCAACCATGTCCGGATCGGCGTTACTGTCAACAATTCCGACAACCGTAACTCCTTTGGCTCTGGCCTCGGCGACAGCTGCACTTTCCCGCTTGGTATCAATGACAAAAAGTACCCGCCGGGTTCAACCTGGGCCGGCCGCGCCGCTTGGGGGCGTAGTCAAGATTATCCATCGGGCTGGAGCGCCGGTGCATGTCCTTGACATCCCCGGCAGCCAGGTTGACGTACTTGCGGGTCATCTCCAGGGAGGTGTGCCCCAGGATCTTCTGCAGGGTGAACACGTCCCCGCCGTTCAGCAGGTAGCGCACGCTGAATGTATGCCGGCAGATGTGGGGATGGAACTTTTTCAGATGGGCGGCCTGCTTCACCCGCTGGAAGACCTTCTCGACGACCTCATTGCTCATCGGCCGTCCATCGGCGCTCAGGTAGACCCGGTCGGCATCCTGCGGGTGGGCCGGCTCCGGCCGCTCCCTGGACATGTAATCGATCATGGCCCGCTTGGCCTGGGTGCCGATCGGCACCCGGCGCTCCTTGCTGCCTTTGCCAAAAATGCTCATCTCTCCCAGGGGCATATCGATCTTCGACAACCGCAGGTTGATCAGCTCGCTCAAGCGCAGACCCGTGTCCAGGAAGGTCATCATCATCGAGTAGTTGCGCAGCCGCTCCAGGGTGTGCTCCAGGCAGACCGTCAGCACCCGGCTGATCTGCTCTTCGCTGAGCGGTTCCGGCAGGGTCTTGGGGATCGGGCGGCAGCTTCAGCCGCTGCATGACGTTCGCTTCCAGGTAGCCTTCCTCGGCCGCCCACGAGCAGAAGGAGCGCACCGCCCGGCCGCAGCCATGGATGTAGTGGATGGAGAGCTTACCCGCCCTTGGTTCGGCGAGCGGATGGTTGATGTATTTCACCTCCCGCGTCATCAGCGAGCGCAGGAACTCCCGCCCGTGCTCCACGTCCAGGTCCGTCGTGTTCACTACCTGCGGGTACGCCTGGCGCATGAAATCCATGAAGTAGCGCAGGCGCTTTTTCAAGCCGCCGGTATACAGCGGGCTTTTGCCCTCGGTCTCCAGGGTGGCCAGGTAGAACTCGATGCACTTATCCAGCGATACGCCCATAAACTTGTTGCTTGTTGACATGGTACACCTCCGCATGCCTGAATGGATGGACTGCGCTTGACTCGCCCCAAAAATAATTCCACAAGGACACTGGAATTCTTTTTTATTTTCAAAAGGGGCAAAATCGCCAAAATGGGACGAATCAAGCAAAAAACCTGCCTTTCGGCAGGTCCAGGTGGGAGGAAACCCCCATTTTAAGCCCCAATTTAGGGGTCAAAGTGGGAAATTTGTGAGTGCGGAGAGGCTCGAACTCTCAACCAATGGCTTAAAAGGCCACTGCTCTTCCATTGAGCTACGCACCCGTGGCGGTCTGCATTCTATCATGCCGCCCCTCGAACGTCAACTAAGAACGCAGCAGGCGCTCCAACTCCCCGAAATCTGCTCGCGAGGTCATGTCCAGGCTGAGCGGCGTCACCGAGACCATGCGCTTGGCGTGCAGCACATACACATCGCTGTCCTCGGGCTCGTTCTCCAGCTTGGGCTCGACCCGATAGTCGATGGAGGCCGGCTCATCCCAGGATTTGCGCTGTGGGGCACGGGGAACGAAATAGCGCTGGCGCGAGAGCCTGGTCACCTGCCAGGGCGTCTGCACGGTCGCATCGCAGGGTACATCCAACTTGAGCAATTCCACATCCGGGGGAAAGTGGTTTTCCAGCAGCCGGCGGGCGAAATAGGCCGCAAAATGGGCCGCGGCCGAAAAATCCACTTCCCGGGAATAAGAGAGGAACTGCCCCTGGTCGGTCTCCAGCGAAACCGCCAGGGCGGGAAACCCCAGACCGGCGGCCTCCATTGCCGCGCCGACCGTCCCGGAGACGCTGATCCCGTCGGCGACATTCTCGCCGTAGTTGATGCCTGAGACCACCAGGTCGGGCCGCCTGGGCATGATCTCCAGGACCCCGTGCAGGACCGCCTGGGCAGGCGTCCCTCCCACGGCGTAGACGGTCCAATCCCTGTCGCGCACGCGCAGGGTCTCCGCCTTGATGATCCCGTCCGAGTTGAACGGCAGGCTGCGTCCCATCCCCGACGACTGCTCGCGCGGGGCTGCCACGGTGACATACCCCAGGTCCGAGAGGGCTTCCGCCGCAGCCCACAGCCCGGGGGACTTAATCCCATCGTCGTTGGTCAAAAGGATCTGACACTTTTCCATTTCCACTCCTGGCAAAGAAAAGAAGCGGGGGATTCCCGCTCCTCATGGCGCCCCTTGCGCGATTCGAACGCGCGGCCTTTTGGTCCGCAACCAAACGCTCTAATCCGCTGAGCTAAAGGGGCACTATAAAGCGCAAAGATTCTAATCGAGATTCGAAGGCGGGTCAAGAGAAATGCAGAAGCCGGTAGTGGGTGCTCCCCGGCACAACCGGCTTCTGCATTTACGTGGACTCCCTTCATCCACGTCCAGGATGTCTAGTCTGGGGTCGATTTTACACCCTTTTGACTTTTTTGTGAACAAATTCACCCTTTCTTGCCCTTCTTGTACGCCTGGGCTCCCTGCAGGATGTCGTGCGCCGAGCGGATCGTGCCCTCGGTCACGTCCCCCAGCATCTGGGCCAGCTCGAGGGTGCGCGGCTCGCCGGTCAGCCGGGCGACCCGGGTCAAGGTGCGCCCGCCCTCGACGACCTTCTGCACCTGCCAGTGCTGGTCTCCGAAGACGGCCAGCTGGGGCAGGTGGGTGATGACCATCACCTGGTGCTGCAGCCCCAGGCTCCACAGCTTCTCGCCGACCGTCCCGCCGACGCGCCCGCCGATGCCCTGGTCGATTTCGTCGAAGATCAGCGTGGGAACCTGGTCGGCGCGCGCCAGCACATTCTTGAGCGCCAGCATCAGCCGGGAGGTCTCGCCGCCGGAGGCGATCTTCGCCAGCGGCTTCAGCCCCTCGCCCGGATTGGGCGCCACCAGGAACTCGACCCGGTCGACGCCGGTTCCATCGAAAGCTACACGCGCCCCCTCCGCCACGGGGATGCCCTGCGGATCGGGTTTGGTCTGGAAGTCCACGGCGAAGCGGGCGGCGGCCATCTTCAGGTCGTCCAGCTCGGCCTCGATCGCCTTACTCATCTGCTCGGCGGCCTTTTTTCGTTTTTCCGAGAGCGACAGGCCCTGCTCGGCCAGCTTTGCCAGCCCGGCGGACTCGGCGGCCTCCAGCTCGTCAATGCGCGCCGAGGCGGTGGTAATGGTCTCAAGCTGGCGGCGGGCGTCGGCGGCGAAGGCAACAACGGCCTCGATGCTGCCGCCGTACTTGCGCGTCAGGCGGTGGATCAGGTCGAGGCGCTCCTCGACCTCCTCCAGCCGCTTGGGGTTGAACTCGATGGCCTCCAGGTAGTTGCGCAGGCTGCGCGCCAGGTCGGCCAGGTTTTCCTCCAGCGCGGCAGCCTGGTCGGAGAGGGCGACCTGGGCGGCGTCGATCTGGCTCAGCTTGGCCAACGACTGGGCCGCCTGCCCGATCAGATCCGTGGCCGCCGAGGCCTCGGCCGAACCCTCGTCCAGGACGGTCAGGGCCTCCTGCGCCAGCGAGGCCAGCGACTCGGCATTGGCCAGCCGGTCGCGCTCCAGCTTCAGCTCCTCGTCCTCGCCCTTGCGCAGCTTGGCGGCCTCGATCTCCTCGGCCTGGAAGGTGAACATCTCTGTGCGGCGCTCGGCGTCGCGCTGTGCCTCGCGCAGCTCGTTCAGCTCGCGGCGGACGCCGAGCAGGTTCTGGTAAGTCTTGCGATAGGCGGCCAGCGAGGTCTCGACATTGGCGTAACGATCGAGCAGGCCGAGGTGGGCGCGCACGTTGAGCAGCGAGAGGTGCTCGGACTGCCCGTGGATGTCAACCAGCAGCTCGCCCAGCTCCTTGAGCAGCGACAGGTTGACGGTCCGGCCGTTGATCCGGGCGACGCTGCGTCCCTCGCGGCGCACCTCGCGGTGCAGGGTGACGAAGTTGGGGTCGTCGAGCAGTTCCTCGCGCTTGAGGATCTCCTGCGCCGCGGAGCGCTCGGGGCCGGACAGCTTGAAGGTCCCCTCGACCCGCGCCAGGTCCGCGTCGGAGCGGATGACGGTAGCATCCGTGCGCCCGCCGAGCAGCATCTCCACCGCGTCCATGATGATGGATTTGCCCGCCCCGGTCTCTCCCGTGAAGACCATCAGGCCCGAGCCAAATTCGATGTCGAGCTGGTCGATGATGGCAAAATTCTGGATGTGCAGTTCGGTCAACATAGGCACCTGTGTAGGGACACGGCGTCGCCGTATCCTTACCTGAATAATTGGATCCCCGACAGGCGGGTGTAGACCACCGGTACGGCCAGGATCAGGTAGATGACCTGGAAGATGAGGCCGAAGAGGTTGAAGCCGATCAGATGGATCAGGATCGACGGCAGGGCGCCCAGGACCACGCCGGCCGCGACGGTGAGAAACAGCGCTCGCGCCCGGTGCCTGCGCGTGGCCAGCCGCACCCCTTCGGCGATGACCGCCCCGGCGCTGGGCGCGCCGATGAAGATCAGGAACCAGCCGATGAAGCCGATCCCGGCCACCAGCCCGGCCAGGAGGCTGGCCAGGAACGACAGGATGCCGGCCACGACGAAGCCCAGGACATAGTCGTACCACACGGCGGTGACGAAAATCTTTTGCTGGCCGCGCACGCACTCCTTGCAGCGGTAACCGGTCGGGGTCAGCACGGCGCAGCGCGAGCAGATCGGCTTGCCGCACTTGTTGCAGTGCAGGGTGGTCTCGACCCCCGGGTGGTTAGCGCAGTATTCGACGTTGGTGGCTGAGGTCATCGCGTCATGCCCTTGAGCGTATTCTGGTTCATGTGAGCGGTGAGGTTGCGATAGAAATAACCCGGGTCGCCAAAGCGAATGAACCTGGCCATGGTCTCGCCGGCGCGCACGTCGACCGTATCGTTCTCGGCCAGGCCGACGGGGGTCTGCCCGTCGACACTCAGGACGGCCTCCCCGGCCTGGACCAGGATGCTGACGGTCGTGCCCTCGGAAAGGACCACCGCCCGGTCGACCGAGAGATGCGGGGCGATCGGGACGAGCAGGATGTTGCGCAGCTCCGGGGGCAGGATCGGCCCCCCCGAGGCCAGGGCGTAGGCGGTCGACCCGGTCGGGGTGGAGGCGATCAGCCCGTCGGCCACGTAGTTGGCCAGCAGGTGCCCGTCCACGCTGGCGGAGAGATGCACCGGACGGACCATCTGGCCGCGGCAGACGGCGGCTTCGTTGAGGGCGTACCAGCTACCCTGAGCCTCCCCCGAGCGGACATGCTCGACGCGCAGCATCATCCGGTTTTCGATCCAGCACTCGTTCTTCAACAAATTTTCCAGCGCCGTGTGCCATTCCTCCCGACCGACCTGGATGAGGAAGCCCACCCGGCCCATGTTGACCCCCAGGATGGGGATGCCGCATGGGGCGCACAGGTGGGCAGTGCGCAGGATCGTCCCGTCCCCGCCGACGGCGACGAGCAGGTCGAACTCGCCGTTCTTGACGCGCTTGCGCATGGAGGCATCATCCAGCGGCGCGGCAACGGTCTCCAACCCACGGCCTTTCAGGAAGGTGGCAATAGCGTGAGCTTCTGCCATCGTATCCGGCATGCGCGGGTGCGCGACGACGGCAACGCGGCGGAGGGCGGAGGTGGGAGCGGACATTGGGATAATTATACCTGTTGTTGACCTATCCCCCCCTATGCCCCCCTTCCCTGCAGGGAAGGGGGGAACGGGGGGTTAGGTCTAAGCCAGCTTCTGGTCGCAGGCGCTGCGGAAGCCGCAGCCCCGGCAGCGGGCCTCGTCGGCGTGGGAGCGATCGACCGAGGCGCGCCGCTCGTCACGGCGCATCTCCGCCAGCAGGTCGAGCAGGGCGGATTCCAACCCCGGGGTGTAGTCCACGGCAAAATCGCGCTGCGGATAGTGCAGGATGCCGTAGGGCGGGCGCTTGCCGTAGGCCTCCTCGACCAGCAGGCAGTAGGCCGCCACCTGGAAGATGTGGGCGTCGTAGGGCGCCTGCGGCGTGCGCCCGGACTTGACCTCCACGGGAATAATGCGGCCATCCTGCTCGACCAGGTAATCCGGCTTGCCGGTCAGGCCCAGGTCCGCGTCGAAGAGGGGCTTCTCGAGCGGACCCCAGGCGCGCGTGTCGGTGTAAATGACCCGGCCACCGGGCAGGCCGGCGCCCTTCCGCTGGCGCGAGGAAAGCCAGAAGAGCAGGGCGGCGAGCAGGAGCAGGACCAGGGCGAAAGGCAGCATGGCTTAGAAATCCAATTACTCCGTTGAAAACATATGGCGAATTATTTATAAGCAGTTGCCCTGAGCCCGTCGAAGGGCAAATTGAAAGTCAAATTTTCAAATTCACGTCGGGCTTCGACAGGCTCAGCCTGACCATTGACCAGTAAATCGATCTTTTCAACGGAGCAAAATCCAGTCAAATAAGGCGCGCCGTGCAATAGGCGGCCAGCAGCATCAGGGCGGCCAGCAGCAGGATCAGCGCCAGCGCCCGGGTCAGCCCGGAGGCCAGCACCCGTCGCCCGTGCAGGCGGTGCAGCTCGGTCCCGGCGGCCATCTCGGCCTGGTGGGAGGACTCGACGCCCTGGCGGGCGTACCACCAGGCCCGGGCGCAGAAGATGTAGGAACCGACTTCGGAGGCGCGAATGGTCTTCATATATGGTCAAATCCCGTCAAGCAAAATGTAGCACATATATTCTAACATTATTTTGACGGCAAATCAGGTTGGTCCAGCTGCCGGTTGAGAAGTCGGAGAGGTTCAGCCGACCATCCTGCCGAGGCGAAACCCAAGCGCGGGTATAATCGCGGCATGGAATCGAAAGAAAAGTCAAAGGCCAAGTTTCCGGAACTCATCTCCAGGGCGCTGGATGCTTTTTTCCTCCCCGACCGGGGCAGGCTTTCGCTCTGGTTCGACCGTCTGTGGGCGGCGGTGCTTTATTTACTCGGCCTGCTGCATTGGGGGTTGTTCCTGAACTGGGGCAAGATCCCCTTCGACCTGCACGACTGGACGCAGGCGGGCGCCTATTTCAGCTTCCTGCGCCAGGCCGCATTGAGCGGCCAGCTCCCCCTGTTCATCGGCTCGACCCTGGTCACCACGGACCGCTACCTCGGACGCCCGGACACCCTGATCTCGCCGCAGGCTTACCTGCTGCGCTTCCTCGAACCGGGGCCGTTCACCCTGGTCAACATCCTGATCCTGTTCTCGGTCGGTTTTTTCGGCCTGCTCCTGCTCAAACGGCGCTATGGCCTGTCGGCCTTCGCCTTCACGGTCCTGTTCGGCCTGTTCAATTTCAACGGCAATATCACCGCCCACACCGCCGTCGGCCACACGATCTGGACCGGCTATTATTTCCTGCCCTTCTTTGCCCTGCTGATCCTGCGCGCCGTCGAAGGGGAAAAAACGGGTTGGGCCTGGGTCCTGCTCAACTCGCTCACGCTCTTCTTCATGACCCTGCAAGGTGCCTACCATTTTTTCCTCTGGTGCCTGCTTTTCCTGCTGGCTTTCGGCGTGTTCGCACTCCGCCATCTCGTGCCCGTCCTCAAGGTGATCGTCTTCAGCGCGCTGCTCAGCCTGGTGCGCCTGCTGCCGCCGGCGGTCGAATTCATCGGCGGAGGCAAGAATTTTGTCTCCGGTTTCCCGACCGTGGCTGACCTGTTCTCAGCCCTGGTAACCCTCAAGTATCCCGCCGAGGCCCTCGCCGGGCCGTTCAAGTCGCTGGGCTGGTGGGAGCTGGACACCTACGTCGGCCTGTTCGGGCTTGCCTTTCTGGTTTTCTTCGGCCTGGTTCAGACCTGGCGGAAAAAAGATGCCCACCGGAGCTTGCTGGCGCCCATCGGGGTGATCACCTTTTTATCCATCGGTCAGATCTATTCCGTCGTCAACCATTTGCCCATCCCCCTGACGGATTCGGAGCGCATTTCATCCCGCTTTTTCATCCTGCCGCTGGTCATGCTGATCGTCCTGGGCAGCTTCTATCTTCAAGGCTTCCTGACGGACCGGGGAGCTCGCTCTCTTCCAGAGCGGATCCTCGGCCTGGCCTTGCTGGTGCTTTTGCTGCACGATCTGTTCCAGCACTCCCGCATCTGGCGCGTGGAAAATATGTACAGCCTGTTCGTGAGCACGCCGGTGAACATCCAGGCGACGGTGCTCCGCCTTTCCGACCCGCCCTACATCACTGCGCTGATCGTGGGTGGGGCGGTCAGCCTGTTGACCTTTATCGTCTTACTCATCCTTTCACTGCGCGAGCGGCGTCCCGTCCAATCTCGACAGCCATAAGAGGAAACCATGCCAGACCTTCCCGATGTCCCGACCGCCTTCCTGCTCGATTTCCTGACCCGCCTGCTCAATACCCCCAGCCCGACCGGTCTCGCCGAGCCGGCCATTGCCCTGACCGAGACGACGCTCAGATCGTTCAAAGGGCTTGAGCTCTCCCGCACGCGCAAGGGCGCCCTGGTGGCAGCCTGGCCGGGTAAGCGCAAAGACGGTCCGCGCGCCCTGACCGCCCACGCCGACACGCTCGGGGCGATGGTCAAGGAGATCAAGCCTAGCGGGCGGCTGAAGCTGACCAAGATCGGCGGCTTCGCCTGGAACACGGTCGAAGGCGAGGGGGTGACGGTCTTCGCCTCCAAAGGCGCGCCGGTGCGCGGCTCGCTCCTGCTGACCAAAGCCTCCGGTCACGTCTTCGGGGCGGAAGTCAACGAAACCAAGCGCGAGGATGCCAACCTGGAAGTCCGCCTGGAGGCGCGCACCACGTCCGAGCAGGAGACGCGCACCCTGGGCATCGAGGTGGGTGACTTCGTCGCCTTCGACCCGCGCCTCGAGGTGGCCGCCGGCTTCGTGCGCTCGCGCCACCTGGACGACAAGGCCTGCGTCGCCTGCCTGGTGGCGGCGGTCAAGGCGCTCAGCGACGCCGGGCTGAAGCCCGCCCACACGGCCCATCTGCTGATCAGCAACTATGAGGAGGTCGGGCACGGCGCCGCGGCGGGCATCCCCGCCGAAGTGGAGGAGCTGGTGGTGGTGGACATGGCCGCCGTCGGCGAGGGACAGGCCTCGGACGAGTTCCACGCCTCCCTGTGCGTCAAGGACAGCGGCGGCCCGTACCACCACGGCCTCTCGGAGCGCCTGCGCCTCCTGGCCGAAAAGCACGCCATCCCCTACAAGGTGGACATCTACCCGTACTACGGCTCGGACGGCGAGGCCTTCTGGCGCGCCGGCGGGGACGTGGCGGTGGCCCTGATCGGCCCTGGCGTGGACGCCTCGCACAGCTACGAGCGCACCCACACCGAGGCGCTGGTCGCCACCACGCAATGGGTGATGGCCTATTTGCTGGAGGAATAGGCTCACCACGAAGGACACGACGGAGCACAAAGGAAATTTCTTTTGACCCGCTTGGCCCTTCAGGAAGAACAAACTTGATCCAACCTCACGGCTTATTATCGTTTTAGTCCAGCAAGACAAATTTCATCCTTCGTGACCCTTGTGTCCTTCGTGGTTAAAAACATATGGACTTCCGCGAATACCAAACCCAATCCCGCAAGACCGCCGGCTACCCGCCCATCGGGCACCCGGTCATCTACCCGACCCTCGGCCTGGCTAACGAGGCCGGGGAAGTGGCCGGAAAAGTCAAGAAGATCTTCCGCGACAAGGGTGGCCTCATCGGCGCGGCCGAGCGCGAAGCCCTGAAAAGCGAGTTGGGCGACGTGCTCTGGTACCTGGCCCAGGTCTGCACCGAGCTGGACCTGTCGCTGGACGAGGTCGCCGAGCACAACCTGAAGAAGCTCTTCGACCGGCTGGAGCGCGGCACGATCCGCGGAGAAGGGGACAATCGTTAGGAGGAGAAGGATGGCTATTTTCAACTGGATCGCAGCCATTCTCGTGATCGTCAGCTTAGTCTACCTCAGCTTCGTGCTCACCCTGGCGGACTGGTTTGCGGCCTTGGGCAAGGGACAGGCGGTCACGTTGCTGCCCGCGCGCAAGGGACGCGACTGGCCGCTGTGGACACAGGTGGCGATGGTCCTGCTGGGGCTGGTCCTCTGCGCCGTGATGGCCTATTTCCTGTGGATCCCGGTGCTGCCCCTCCCGGCCGGCATCGCATTCCTTCTCGACCTCATCGGCCTGGTCCTCTATCTCGCCGGTTGCGCCTTCGTGCTCTGGGCGCGGCGCACGCTGGGCAGGATGTGGGGCATCAGCACCAGCCGTGACGTGAAGCTGCGCGACGACCACCAGCTCGTCCAGAGCGGACCGTACGCCTTCGTGCGCAACCCGATGTACTTCGGCTGGTGGGCCGCCATGCTGGGTCTGCTGCTGCTCTACCCGATGTGGATGATCCTGCTGCTGCTGGTCTTTTCAGTTATCTCCTTTACCGGCCGCGCCCGGCGCGAAGACGCCGCCCTGGCGGAGCGCTTCGGCGAAGCCTGGACGGAGTACAAAAAGCGCACCAGTTTCCTGATCCCATTCATTTACTAGAATCACCTCGGGATCTGTCAAACAGACAAGCGGAAGGGTGTCTTATTTGGGGGTGCGAATTCACCGCACACCGTCCCGCACCGTCCCGGTGTCCTGCCGGGAGCGTCCCTCCGGGAGAGAGCGCCGAGTTCGCGGAGCAAGATTTTTTCGTTTCTCTGTGTGCTCCGCGATCTCAGCGGTGAACAATCTCTTGCTATGCCAACGGGTTTAGCCATCCCTATGGCCGACCGCTTTTGACGGTCGACTCCTTTTATGTTATACCTGTCCAATCCGGGCGGACCTTTCTAAACTCTAATCATTTTCATATAAAATCGGGGCCTGTTTTTGGTAGAATCAATCTAGACAGTTCCTGTCTGATTGAACGAGGAGACCTTTATGGCTAGCATGGAAAAGTTCACCCAGCGCGCCCGGCACGTTCTCAGCCTGGCGCACCAGGAAGCCGAACGTGCCCACCAGGGGTTGATCGGTACCGACCACTTGCTTTTAGGTTTATTGGAAGAGGACGGAGGCGTCGCCGGGCGTGTGCTGCGCGAACTCGGCCTGGACCCGCAGCGGGTGCGCGAGATCGTGATGCGCGTCTCCGGCGAGGGGCGTTACGAGAGCGGCAAGATCGAGCTGGCTCCCGACACCCAGCAGGTGCTCGAGTACGCCATCGAAGAGGCGCGCAAGATGGGCCATCACTACATCGGCACCGAGCATCTCCTCCTGGCGCTGGTGCGCTCGGAAGGCGCGGCGATGGAAGTGCTCAAGCGGCTGGGCGTGACCGCCGACCAGATCCGCCGCCAGGTGCGGCGCGTGCTGCAGGAAAGTTCTTCCTCCCCCTCCGCGGTCCCCGAGACGGCCAAGCCGGGAAGCAAATCCGAGCCCAAGACCCCGCTGGTCGACCAGCTGGCCACCGACCTGACCTCCCTGGCGGAGGAAAGCAAGCTGGACCCGGTCATCGGCCGCCAGATGGAGATCGAGCGCGTCATCCAGATCCTTGCCCGGCGCACCAAGAACAACCCGGCCCTGATCGGCGAACCCGGCGTGGGCAAGACCGCCATCGTCGAGGGGCTGGCCCAGCGCATCATCGAGGGCGACGTCCCCGCGCCGCTGCTCAACAAGCGCGTCATGAAGCTGGACGTCGGCTCGCTGGTGGCCGGGACGATGTACCGCGGCCAGTTCGAGGAGCGCCTCAAACGCGTCATCGACGAGCTTAAAGTCCACGGCTGCCATCCTGTTCATCGACGAGTTCCACATGCTGGTCGGGGCGGGCGCGGCGGGCTCCGCCGTGGACGCCGCCAATATCCTAAAGCCAGCCCTCTCGCGCGGCGAGCTGCAGGTCATCGGCGCCACCACGTTGGACGAGTATCGCAAGCATATCGAATCGGACGCCGCCCTGGAGCGCCGCTTCCAGCCCATCGTGGTGGACGAACCCACCGTGGACGAGACGATCGAGATCCTGCGGGGCATCCGCAAGATGTACGAGGACCACCACCACCTGGTCATCTCGGACGAAGCGCTGGAGGCCGCCGCCCGCCTCTCGGCCCGCTACGTCTCGGACCGCTTCCTGCCCGATAAGGCCATCGACCTGATCGACGAATCCGCCTCGCGCGTGCGCATGTACAAGTCTGACGCCGCCAAGTCGGCCAAGGACCTGTATTCCCAGCTGAAGGAGGCGCGCCAGAACCGCGCCCTGGCCCAGGAAGAAGGCAAGCCCGAGGATGTGCGGACCTGGGAGGCCCAGGAGGCCGACCTGAACGAGCAGCTGCGCCGGCTGAAGACCGGCTGGGAGCGCGCCAACAGCCCGGTGGTCACCCCCGACGACATCGCCGAGGTGGTCGCCATGTGGACCGGCGTGCCGGTCATGCAGATCGCCGAGGAGGAATCCCAGCGCCTGCTCAAAATGGAAGAGGAGCTCAAGAAGGCCATCATCGGCCAGGACGAGGCCATCCAGGCCATCGCCAAGGCCGTCCGGCGGGCGCGCGCCGGCCTGAAGGACCCGCGCCGCCCGATCGGTTCCTTCATCTTCCTCGGCCCGACCGGCGTCGGCAAGACCGAGCTGACCAAGGCCCTGGCCAAGTTCATGTTCGGCAGCGAGGACGCCCTGATCCAGCTCGACATGTCCGAGTTCATGGAACGCCACACCGCCAGCCGCCTGGTCGGCGCCCCGCCCGGCTACATCGGCTACGACGACGCCGGCCAGCTGACCGAAGCCCTGCGCCGCCGCCCGTACTCGATCGTGGTCTTCGACGAGGTCGAGAAGGCCCATCCTGAGGTCCATAACATGCTGCTGCAGATCATGGAGGAGGGCCACCTCTCCGATGCCCAGCGGTCACAAGGTCGACTTCCGCAACGCCATCATCGTCATGACCTCCAACATCGGCGCCGAGGAGATCAAGCGCCAGACTTCGCTGGGCTTCCAGCTGAGGCGCGACGAGAAGGTCGAGGAAAAGGTCTCCTACGAAGAGATGCGCAAGAAGCTGACCGAGACCCTGAAGCGCGCCTTCCGCCCCGAGTTCATCAACCGCGTGGACAGCGTGATCGTCTTCCGCTCGCTCAACAAGGATGACATCCGCCGCATCGTCACGCTGGAGCTGGGCAAGGTGACCGAGCGCCTGGCCGAGCACGCCGTGAAGCTCACCGCCTCCACCCCCGCCCTCGACCTCCTGGCCGAGCAGGGCTACGACCCGGAGATGGGCGCCCGCCCGCTGCGGCGGGTGATCCAGCAGAAGGTCGAGGATCCGCTCTCGGACGCCCTGCTGGCCGGCAACTTCCACGAGGGCGACACCATCCTGGTGGACATCGCCGACCCTTCAACAGGCTCAGGGCAGGCGGGCGAGGTCGTCCTGCGCCGCCAGGACAAGGCGCCAGCGGCGGCCCCGGTCGCCGAACCAAGCGCATAGTTTCTCGGCGCGACACAACGTCAACTCGTGTCGTTGCGAGGCGGCGCAGCCGCCGTGGCAATCTCCGCCTGCACGAGGGGGTTGCCACGCCGCTCAGAACAGCGGCTCGCAACGACACATTATTTTTGGAGGTTTTTTATGGGTAAGGATTTACGTGGCAGTCCCGGTTCTAGCAAGGGACAGGTAGCCACCCTGGCCGGCGGCTGCTTCTGGTGCCTGGAGGCGGTCTTCGATGAGCTCAAAGGGGTAGAATCCGTCGAGTCCGGCTATACCGGCGGGCACGTGCTGAACCCGTCCTACGAGGACGTCTGCGACGGGGATACCGGACATGCCGAGGCCGTGCGCATCACCTTCGACCCGGCAGTCGTCTCCTACGCCGACCTGCTGCACGTCTTCTTCACCATCCACGATCCAACCACCCCGAACCGCCAAGGTGCGGACGTCGGCCCGCAGTATCGCTCGGCGATCTTCTACCACAACCCGGAGCAGAAGGCCGCCGCCGAGCAGGTCATCCAGGAGATCAATGCCTCCGGGATCTGGACGAATCCGATCGTGACCCAGGTGGCACCCCTCGAGCAGTTCTACATGGCCGAGGATTATCATCAGGAATACTTCAAGAAGAATCCTTTCCAGGGCTACTGCCGGGCCGTGATCGCCCCCAAGGTTGCCAAGTTCCGCCAGAAATATGTGGACCGGCCGAAAAAATAAGCCGGCCATTACCCATGAGTTCGATCCTTCCGTCTGCAGCCGTCGAGTCCGCTCCGGCTCCCACACCCGACTTTCGGGTCGGGAGCGTGCCGGTCTATGGCGATGCCATCCTGTCCCCCATGGACGGGTTCTCGGACTGGCCGTTTCGCTCCATCTGCCGCTCGCTCGGCTCGGCGATGAGCTACACCGAGTTCGTCAAGGCCGAGTTCATCGTGCAGGCCTACGAGCACATGGCCCCGCGCCTGACCTTCGAGCAGGACGAGCGGCCGGTCGTCTTCCAGATCTACGGCGACGACCCGGACGAGCTCGTCGCGGCCGCCCTGCGCGTCCAGGACCGGCGTCCGGACATTCTCGACCTCAACATGGGCTGCCCAGCCAAGACGGTCGCCAACCGGGGCGCGGGCGTGGGGCTGATGCGCTCGCCCCTCAAGGTGGCGCGCATCTTCCGCCGCCTGACCGCCGCGCTGGACATCCCGGTGACGGGCAAGATCCGCCTGGGCTGGGAGGACATGCGCACCTACCGCCTCATCGCCCGCATCGTGGAGGAAAGCGGCGGCGCGGCGATCGCCGTCCACGGGCGGACCAAAGAGCAGGGCTACGGCGGGCAGGCGGACTGGGATGCCATTGCCGAGGTCAAGGCGGCGGTCAAGATCCCGGTCTTCGGCAACGGGGACGTGAAAAAGGCGGCAGACATCCAGACCATGAAGGCCTACACTGGCTGCGAGGCGGTCATGATCGGCCGCGCCGCCATCGGCAACCCGTGGATCTTCTCCCGCATGGACCGCGATCAGGTCCCGCTCGAGCAGGTGCGCCAGATGGTACGCCGCCACCTGGAGCGCAGCCTGGCGTTCTACGGCCCGCACAAGGGGCTGATCCTGTTCCGCAAGCACGCCATGCAGTACCTCAAACTCCAGCGCCTGCCGCGCCTCGTGCGCACGAAGATCCTCTTGCAGGAAAACCCCGACGATTTTCTCGCCCTGCTCGACGAAACCTACGCCGGGCTGGCTGAAATCCAAGACGTCCCGCAGGGCTAGGCGCTGCGGGACGTCTTCTTAATGCGGGTCATACTACTGGCTGAGGCCCTTATTGGGCAGCAATCTTCTGGATCGTCAGGCGGTGCTCGCGATAGTGGTCGTAGGTGTTGCCGATGATCCAGTTTAGCAGCGGGCCCTTCTGGGGGTCAGCCGGGTCGAGCGGGGTCTGCATCTGCTCGAAGGACAGCTTTGCCAGCTCGTCCAGCACCCGGGCATGTTCCTGGCGCAGCTCTGCCAAGACTTCGGCCAGCGGCCGGTCCCGGTTGCGCTTGAAAAGGATGGCGTTCATGCCGGTCTCATCCACCTTCTGGTAGGTCTCGGCGTCGACCTGCATGGCTTCATGGGCCGGCGTCTTGTGGATGTAGGCCAGGCGCATGAAACGTTCCCAGGCCGTCAGATGGGCCAGGTTGTCCTTGATCGACCAGCCGCCGGCGTCGGGGACGCCCATCTGCGCTGCGGAGAGGCCGGCAAAGGCCTGTTCCAGTGCGTCCCATTCGCGCTGGATGCGCCTCAACAGCTCGGCCTTGTCCTTCGGCGGGAGGGAATAGAGGGAATAATCGTCGCTCTGCGCTTCCATTGATTTAACCTCCTCGATGAAACCAAACCGATCCGGATCGAGTATAGCACAAAGCCGGGTCCGGATAAACCGCGGGCGCGCGGCCAACTAAAAGCGCAGAGGTGCTCTCTGCGCTTCGGTCGATTGTTAGAGCCGTTGAAATTCAGCCTTCGTAGATGGTGTAACTGACCCCGTTCTTACCGCCGAGTTTGATCGGGTACATCACGTCATCGGCCATCTTGACCATGTCGTCCACCGTCTTGGGGATCTTGATAAAGGTCACCACGCCGATGCTGAAGGTGAGGTCCCAGCTATCCTTCTTCATTTCCTCCAGCAGGCTGCGGCGGACACGGGAGATGACGGATTGAGCTTCCACCTCGCCGGTCTCCGGCATCAGCAGTGCAAATTCGTCCCCACCCAGGCGGGCAAAGGTGTCGATGCTCCTGATCTTTTTCTGCACGCTCTCGGCGATCGCCTTGAGCACCCGGTCGCCGGCCGTGTGCCCGAAGCGCTCGTTGATCTCCTTGAAATTGTCCAGGTCGAGGTATGCAAACGTGAAGGGATGGTTGTAGCGCTTGGAGCGATTCAGCTCGCGCTGCGCCAGCTCGTTAAAAAAGCGGATGCTCACCGCGCCGGTGATGAAATCCGTACGTGCCAGGTTCTCATTAATTTTGAATGCTTTTCTCAAAGCCACAAGCAGGAAGGTGACGACGATATAGAACCCCAAGCGGATCAGGGTATTCCACAGGTAGATCCAGCTGTTCGAATAGGCCACCCCGCTGAAAACCTCGGCCAGAAACCAGGTGATCGCACTGACGCCGGCGACGACCAGGCCGGTCTCCTGACCGGCATACCAGGCCACCAAGGAAATGGGGATCAAATAAAACAGGGAAATATTGATTTCATATCCCGTAAGGTAGTCGACGATCCCTAACAAGACAGCCAGGAGAATCCCGGAGATCCCTAAGACCAATTTACCTTGCTGCTCGAAAAAATTGGCGAATTTCATTGTTTATAGTATAGCATAATTGTTTCGCGCACTGTTGGGGGCGGCAGGGACGGGCGAGCCGGGACGCCGCAGGCAGGCCGTGCCAGCCGGATCAGACGGGGAAGGTATAATACGGGCATGCCAAAAACCCACACGCGTTACGTCTGCCAGCAGTGCGGCCGCGTCTCCGCCGGATTCATGGGGCGCTGCCCGCAGTGCGGGTCGTTCAACAGCATGGTCGAGGAGATCGTCTCGGACGAACCTGCCAGCTCCCGGGCCGCTCCGCGCGGCCTGAGCGGACGCTCGACCCCGCGCCGCCTGGGCGAGGTCGGCGGCGAGGCCGAGGACCGGATTCCGGTCCCGATCGGCGAGTTTGCCCGGGTGCTGGGCGGCGGCATCGTCCCCGGCTCGATCGTGCTGGTCGGCGGCGACCCGGGCATCGGCAAGTCCACGCTGATGCTGCAGATGGCGCTCGAGATGGCCGGCCGGATGCGGGTCCTGTACGTGTCGGGCGAGGAATCCGAGCGCCAGATCAAGATGCGCGCCGCCGCATCCTGCCGCCTGACGTGAAAAAGGCCGGCGTCCCCGCAGACCTGTTCCTGGTCACCGAAACCAACCTGGACACGATCTTCGAGCATGTCACAGTCGATCAAGCCGGCTCTGCTGATCGTCGACTCGATCCAGACCGTTTACATGCCGGAGATGGAGTCGGCGGCCGGGTCGGTCTCGCAGGTGCGCGAGTGCGCCTCGCGGCTGCGCGAGCTGGCCAAGTCGAGCGGCGTGGCGGTGTTCGTCGTCGGGCACGTGACCAAGGAGGGCACCATCGCCGGGCCGCGCGTGCTGGAGCACATCGTCGATACGGTGCTCTACCTGGAAGGCGACCGCTTCCAGGCCTACCGCCTGCTGCGGTCGGTCAAGAACCGCTTCGGCGCGACCGCCGAGGTGGGCGTGTTCGAGATGCTCGAGCGCGGGCCTGGTCGAGGTGACCAACCCGTCGGAGGCCTTCCTGGCCGAGCGCATGGTCAACGCCGCCGGGTCGGCGATCGCGGTCACGATGGAGGGCACGCGCCCACTGCTGGTCGAGGTCCAGGGGCTGACCAGCCCGACGCAGTTCGGCAACGCCCGCCGCACCCCCAACGGGGTGGACCTGAACCGCCTGCTGATGATCACCGCCGTGCTGACCCGCCGCCTGAATCTGCACCTGGCCGAGCAGGACGTGTTCGTCAACGTGGTGGGCGGCCTCAAGATCGACGAGCCGGCCGCCGATCTGGCCATCGCCGCGGCGGTGGCCTCCTCGATGGGCGACATGCCCGGTGCGCGCCGAGGCGGTGCTGATCGGCGAGATCGGCCTGGCGGGCGAGCTGCGCATGCCCGGGCAGATGCCGGCCCGCCTGCGCGAGGCCGCCAAGCTGGGATTCAAGACCGCCATCGTGCCCAAGCGAGTGCGCAAGGGCGAGCCCTGGTCGGACGGGCTCCAGATCATCGAGGCGCGCTCGGTCGGCGCGGCGCTGGAGGCGGCTTTCGGCATCGAAAAGGCCCCTCCCCGGGGCAGGAAAGTCGCCCGGGCGTGAACTCACCCGGTTGGAGGCGGGCCGACCCAGTGACCGGCCCGTTCTTTTTCCTGGTGAAGACTCATCTGGTTTTTATCCAACTCTATTAAAATTCTACGTAAATCTACATTGACGGCGGGCGGGCCTGTGATAGATTCAGCCTGTTTAATTCGCCCGTCAGGCCCAGGGATGGTCGCATGTTGAAGGAAAGTGAGCAATGGCTGACGCTCAGCCAGGCGGCTGAGCTGATCGGCGTGCACCCCAGCACGGTGCGCCTGTGGTCGGACAAGGGCCAGATCCCCGTCCACCGCACCCAGGGCCGGCACCGCCGCTACCTGCGTTCCGAGGTCGAGCTGTGGGCCCACTCCGCCAGCCAGGCGCGCAGCCTGGAACCGGAGAACCTCGTCCAACATGCCCTGCGGCAGATGCGCTTCCAGATCACCGAAGGCCACCTGGAGGCGGAGACCTGGTACCGGCGCCTTGATGACGACGCCCGCCGCCAGTACCGGGAGAGCGGCCGCCTCCTGGTGCAGGGGCTGGCAAGCTATCTGGCCTCGCAGGGCGAGGATGCCATGGCCGAGGCGCGCTCGATCGGCTACGAGTACGCCTCCCGCGGCCGACGTTACAACCTGGACAGCGTCGAAGCGGCGCGCGCTTTCCTCTTTTTTCGCAACACCCTGCTCGAGTTGATGATCACCGTTTATCAGCAATCCAGGATCCCCTCCGGCCAGGCGTGGGGGGAAATGCTGCGCCGGGTGTTTGCCTTCACCGACCAGATCCTGATCACCTTGCTGGATACCTATCAGGTGATCGAAAACCAGCAGCCATGAGCAGCCGGCGTTTCCAAGCATCTCGCTGGTCGAATTGGCTGGTGCCGGCGGTCCTGGTCATCCTGGTGATCGGCCTGGTCGCCACCCTGACCCTCGTCGGCCTGTCCCTGCTGGGCGTCAAGTAGGGGCGACATCACGTCGCCCCCACTGCCACCGAATGGTATTTTGGAGGTACCGTGCACTACATTCCCTTTCTATCATCCCTGGTGACGTTGGCGTTCGCCGTCGCCGTCTTCCGCCGCTACCTGCAGCGCCGCGGACCGCACCTGTTGATCTGGACCATCGGCCTGCTCTGGTATGGGCTGGGCACCCTGAGTGAAGTGATCCTCGGCCTGACCTTCAGCGGCGTGGTGCTGAAGCTGTGGTACCTTAGCGGCGCCATGCTGACCGCCGCCTGGCTGGGCCAGGGGACGCTGCACCTGCTCGTCCGCCGAGGCAGGGTCGCCTGGGCCCTGACCGGTGTGCTGGCAGCCGTCAGCGTCCTGGCCGCGGCCCTGGTCCTGCTCGCCCCGCTGACCCCGGCGGCAGCTTCCTACCAGGTCGCACAGCCGATCTCGTCCCAATACAAGGACATTCTGACCCGCTCGGGAGGCATCATCGCCCTGACGATCCTGCTCAACATCTACGGCACGCTGACCATGGTAGGCGGGGCGATCTACTCGGCCTTCATATTCTGGCGCAAGCGCGTGCTGTTCAACCGCATGATCGGCAACATCCTGATCGCCGCCGGCGCGCTGGCGCCCGCCATGGGCGGCTCGTTCATCAAGATCGGCCTGGTGGACATGCTCTACCTGACCGAACTGGTCGGGGCAGTGCTGATGTACATCGGCTTCCTGCAGGCCACCACCGCCCAGGCAACCGAGGTCGCTCCGGTTCCCTCCCAATGAGATGACCGGCAGTCCCATCCCCTCACCGCTTTCCCTCTACGGGGCGCCTGGCTGGCAGAGGGGATTTTTTGTTTGCGGGTATAATCTTTTCAGATCGGAGGCCCCATGACCATCCTCGACATACCACTGATTTCCCGCATCCGCCGCAATCACGGGCTGGAGCACGCCACGATCAATCTCCTGTCCCAGCGCTTCCCTTCCCGGCCTCTGGCCGGTTACTCGACCCCGGGAGGATTCTTCATCCTCGGCGACGTGCCTACCGAGGAACTCCGCGAGGCCGTCTTCCAGGCCCTGGTGCGCATGGGCAACGGCGAGCATGCCCTCGCCCTGCATGCCGGCTGCGGGACGAACTACGTGGTGTCCGGTTTCATGGCTGGAGGGCTGGCCTGGCTGGGGATGGCGGGGACCAAGAGCAAGCGCGACCTGGTTGAGCGCCTGCCGCTGGCCATCGCCCTGGCGATCGTCGGCGTGATCATCAGCCAGCCTCTGGGACCGATCATCCAAGGGCGCATCACCACCTCGGGCGACCCCGGGGCCATGTCCATCGTGGACGTCTTCCCGGTCAGACTCGGGCGGCTCAGCCTGCACCGCGTGGTCACCCAGGGCTGACCCTTGGGGCTCTCCAATGTCCCTCCCGGAACATCATGCCTGACTCCCCCGGCATCTTCCTGTTCCACGGCAACGACGAGCTTGCCCTCACAGTCGCTCTCGAAAAACTGGAAGAGGCGCTCGGCGACCCATCCAACGCGGCACTGAACCTGGCGCGCTTCGACGGCCGCCTCGGGCTGGACTTCGAGGCGCTGAACACAGCAGCCAACGCCGCGCCCTTCCTGTCCCCGCGGCGGTTGGTGGTCCTGTGGCATCCCTCAGCGGCGTTTGCGTCGCCGGAGGGGCGCAAGAAATTACTGGACCTCCTGGACCGGCTTCCGCCGACGACTACCTTTGCATTGGTCGAAACCGAGATCTTGAAAGCCGATCATTGGCTGCTCAAGTGGGTGCAGCGGGCGGCGTCCCGGGCTGAGGCGCGCCTTTTCAGCCTGCCCAAGCGCCGAGACATGCCGGGTTGGATCATCCAGGAGACCAAAAAGCAGGGCGGCCAGATCGAACCGGCCGCGGCCGCGCGCCTGGCCGAGTTGACCGGCGAGGACACGCGCATCGCCTCCCAGGAGATCGCCAAGCTGCTGACGTATGTCAATTACGCCCGGTCTGTCAGCCTGAAAGACGTGGAACAGGTCAGCCTGGCCAGCGCACAGGGCAGCGTCTTCGACCTGGTGGATGCCCTGGGCATGGGCGAGGCGCGCAAGGCGCAAAGCGCCCTCCACCGCCTGCTCGACGAGGAGGACCCTTTCGATTTGTGGCCCATGATCATCCGCCAGTTCCGCCTGCTGCTCCAGGCGCGGGAAAGCCTCGAGGCAGGCGGAAGCAAGTCTCAGATCCAGCAAGAGCTCGGGCTGCGCGATTTCGTGGCCGAAAAAGTGATCCAACAAGCGCGGCGGTTTTCACTGCCCGCACTTGAAGCCATTTATCACCGCTTGTTGGAAATCGACGAGGGGGCCAAAACGAGCCAGGTCCCGCTGGACCTGGCCCTGGACACGCTAGTGGTGGATCTCTCCATCAAAAAGTAACCGGCTGCCTCAGGCAGACTCACGCCTCGCCGGATAAGTCTGGACGGACACCTGGTCCCGTCCTCCCTTTTTGGCGATATACAAGGCTTTGTCCGCCGCGCGGAAGAGGTCCTCCAGCGAAACCTTCCGAGGCGATACCAAACCGGTCACGCCAAAACTTGCCGTGACCCTGATCGCCTGTCCGTCATATCGGATTGGTTTCGTCCGGATCGCAGCACACAATCTCTCGGCGAGCACGCCGGCTTTCTCCGGGGTCGTTTCCGGCAGGAGGATGACAAATTCCTCACCTCCAAAGCGTGCCATGATGTCAACCTTGCGAATCTTCCGGCGGCATCTGTTCACCACCGCCTTCAAGGCGACATCTCCGGCGGCGTGACCGTAGCGATCGTTGACGCGCTTGAAGCGGTCGAGGTCAAGGATGATGAGAGAAAAGACTTTTTTATATCGCTGTGCCCGTTCAATTTCAGCGTTGGCCAGTTCCGAGAAATGGCGATAGTTGTAAACACCGGTCAGGCCGTCGCGCCGGGCAAGGTCCTTGAGCTGGTTGAGCAGCGAGGTCTCCTGAGTATAGTCGTGCAACGCGATCGTCCTGCCGACGACCTTGCCGCGCGAGGAGTGCATCCAGGAAGCCCGGCTTTGATAGGTGTGCGTTTCCTTGTCCCCATCATGCACTTTCAATTGGACGGTCTCCAGGGAATTTTGCCCGATCTGGCGGAGTAATTCCGGGCGCTTGACCAGCACCTCGTCCACCGCACAGCCGATGGAAGCCCTGCAGATTTCTGGCAGCATGGATTGAACTGCAGGGTTGTAGTCGACGATCCGGTCCTTCATGTCGAGGACCAGCACACCGTCGATCATCTCCTCGAATACGATTTCCCGTGCAATCGGCACAATATCAAGGACATGAAATTGGAATACACCCAGGGCAAGGAGTGGGCCGGTGATGCTCATGGCGATCGGAATAAGGTCCAGGTGATAGGGACTGTGCCCCGAAAAATAAAAAGCATACCCAATCCAGGGGATCAACGAGCCAACACAAAAGATGACCGCCTGCCTGCGAAATGAAGGGGCTGCCTTGACCAGCATGTGGATGAATAAATAGGTGATGATGACCAGGCAGATGTTTGAATAAATCAAGTGGAGCCAATAAAAAGGTCCCATCGTGATGACCAGGGTGGGAAAATGGCCGACGGCATCCAGGCTGGTGGTGGCGTAGTAAAGATGGTGGAACTGGTTGGTGTAGTTTGCCAGAATCGTCACAAGAGGGATGATAAAAAGGACGGCAATGCGCCTCGGGGTGATCCAGCTGCCTCTGCCGGTGACGCTCAACGCAAACAACAACCACATCGGGATCATGGTCGGGATGCCGAGGTATTCAAATTTGATCCAGAACAGGATGGCATCCAGCGTATTGCTGGATAATTCCAGCGCATAGGAGAGAGTGTAAATGGCCAGCAGGGCCATGCACAGGCAAAAATAGATCGCCGGCGCGCCGGCCGTTATTCTTCGCCGCCACGCAACAATGGAAAGGGAGACGATCAAAGTGGCTGCAAAGAGAAGAACGCCGACGATACTGACTCTAACCGTGTCCACTCCTGGCCTCAGCACTCTTTCCGATCGACTTGAAACCGGTGCCGACTATAAGTATAGCACCGCGTCAAGATTACATTTGCACCCCCGTAAAGCCGGGAAGGGAGAGGTTGATCGCCTGCTGTTCTAGAACAACTGATCCTGCGCCGGCTTGGCCTGGGGCGGCACCAGCCCGTGCGCCTGGGACCACGTCCGGTCGGGACCTTCCCATTGGTACTGTTTCAAATCCACCCGCTCGCGTTCGTCGAACTTCACGCCTTCCGCTTCAAGCAGGTCCCGCTGTTTCTCTGCTCCCGGTCGCAGGCTGATCTTCCCTTGCGCGTTGATGACGCGCTGCCAGGGCACGTCTTCCGGGCAGGCTGCCATCGCCCCGCCCACCCAGCGCGCCCCGAAGGCCAGGTAACGTTTCGGGTCCATGCCGCCGGGCGGCGGAATCAACCCGGCAATCTGCCCGTAGGTGACGACCTTCCCGGGCGGTACCTGGCGGACGATTTCCCATACCTGGGCTTGAAAGATGTGCAGATCGGGGGGAGAAGCAAATGCAGGGGACATGGTTTACTCCTTGAGGATCTTCTCGATCGCTCTCAATTCCTGCGCAGAAAACGTCAGGTTGTTCAAGGCGGCCAGGTTGTCCTCCAATTGCCCGACCCGGCTGACCCCGATCAGGGCCGAAGTGACCTGCGGCTTGCGCAGCACCCAGGCGAGGGCCATCTGGGAAAGCTTTTGCCCGCGGCGGCCAGCAATCTCGTTCAGCTTGCGCACCTTGCCGAGGTTGGCTTCGACATCCTGCGGCGTCAACCAGACGCGCTCGGTCTTGGTGGCCCGCGCCCCGGCCGGGATTCCGTTCAAGTAGCGGTCGGTCAACTGACCCTGGGCCAGGGGTGAAAAGACGATGCAGCCGATGCCTTCCTCAGCCAGCACGTCCAGCAAGCCGTCCTCGACCCAGCGATCGAGCAGGCTGTAATTGGGCTGGTGAATCAGGCAGGGCGTGCCCAGCTCGCGCAGGATGCGGGCGGCCTGGCACGTTTGCTCGGGCGAGTAGTTCGAGATGCCAGCATAGAGAGCCTTGCCCCGACGGACAGCGGCATCCAGGGCGCCCATGGTCTCCTCCAGGGGCGTGTCCGGGTCGGGTCGGTGGTTGTAGAAAATATCCACGTATTCCAAGCCCATACGCCGCAGGGACTGGTCCAGGCTGGCGAGCATGTACTTGCGCGAGCCCCACTCTCCGTAGGGACCGAGCCACATATCGTAGCCGGCCTTGGTGGAAATAATCAATTCGTCACGGTAAGGAGCGAAATCTTCTTTGAACAGCCGGCCGAAGGTCTCCTCGGCGGTGCCGGGGGGCGGGCCATAGTTGTTGACCAGGTCAAAGTGGGTCACGCCCAGATCAAAGGCACGGCGTGCGATGGCACGGGCGTTCTCGAAAACGTCCACGCCGCCAAAGTTGTACCACCAGCCGAGCGAAATCGCCGGCAGCTTCAACCCGCTGCGCCCGAGGCGGTTGTAACGCATGCCGTCATATCTATTTTCGGCCGCAAGATACATTATTCCTCCTAAATCACAAATCGTCTAAACGGTCCCACTTGGGGGAGTTGGAATTCCACGATTCTCCTCGCCAAAGTCAAATAGGTCGGCAAGGATATGGGGTCAGCTTTTATCCTGTATGGCTTGATCGGCGTTATTGACTCCACCGGTAGATCAACCAGTCATCAATCTGCCTGTCGAAGGCGTAGTGCTCGATGAAGTATTGCCTTAGTTCCTGCAAATCGGCGTAAATGGAAGGTCTTTTCAAAGCCTCTGCAAACTCCAGCATGCACTTTTGATCGGTGCACATCTGTTCCACTGGGACATTCACGAAAGGCAGGCCAATGGAGGAGACCTCCTGCACCAGGATCAACCTGGGCGGGTTCTTCTCCAGCTCGATCAAGAATTCAGAAAGACCGCTTCTGGATGTCTCGGGAGCAGAAAAAAGGTTCGCCGGGAACAGAACCCTTTGCGGCGGACGCCGATCCGTAATGAAATTGATCCCCACGTGGATATGCCACACGAGCACCGGGTCATCGCGGGTGGTATTTCGAATGATGTAATTCTCCAGGTCATTCAATTTATGCGGGGAGTCGAATAATCTGGGGATGGTCGCCAGGTGTTCCACTTTTGGCGCTTCTTCTACGAGCGCCGTTCCCACCCACACCAGCGCGGCAAGCCCAAGTACGGCCATCCCGATTGCATTCCAGATGATCTTGCTTTTAATCTCGAATCGTACGCTGCGCAACGAGATGGAAATCTTCCAGAAGATATAGCCAATGACCGTCGCAATGGACGGGACGAGGGCGAGGTAGTAATGCCCAAAATTCCTGCCGCCGAGCGAGGCAAACCCTATTTCAAAAGGCAGGGCAACGTAAACGACCAGCATGGTCAGTTCCACCGGCGAGATCCTCCCGCCCGCGCTCGCGGATTCTCCTGTCTGGCGAGGGAAAAGTTTGGTTGCATACCAGCGATAATTTTCCAGAAGGTATGGGATAAAGGAAAGGGCGGCAATACAGTATAGTTTGCTGATCCCCAATTGTGGAAATGCAACCAAAAGTGCAATGCCCAAAGCCTTAATGAAAGAGACTCGTGCACCTACATAGACGAGGCTGTGTAAAAAGATGCCGTCCATAAAATCGCCCAGCGCGCCGGCAGCCGACCAGCACGCCATGGCAATCCCAAGCGGGATGAGGAATCCGGCAATAAAGCCAGCCAGCCTCATCCAAAGATCTCTAATCTTATGTAAATGGAGGGCAACCAGGATCATGGCAAGAAAGAACGAGGCCCCAAGGGCAATAGAGGTCTGTTTGGTCATAAAAGCAATGCCGCTGGCCAATCCCCCCAAGAAAGCCCAGCGGTTACGCTGCGTGGCAAAGAAAAAATAGGCACATGCAATCACCCCGGCCTGTGGAAGAAGTGCATAGATTTCCATCAGGTTCCCCCCCTGGAAAATGCTCGGGCTCATGACGCCCAGGGCAAATACGGCTCCGGCAATTGCACCCGGAAGGATGCCCATCATTTTCTTGGCGATCAAGAATACTGCGATCGTGGAGAGCGCGACCCAGATCAGGTTGAACCACCAGATGGCCCAGGGATTCCGGCCAAAAAGGAAAACCGCCAACGCATTCAGATAAAACCCGACGGGGGGCTTTTGCTCCCAGACGTCACGGTAAGGAAGCTGCCCGTGTAAAATTGCGCTGCCGACATACGCAAATAATCCAGAATCTGACCCAAGGTCGGTAAAGATCGGACTCCAGGGCAGGTTGAGCGAAAATACAACGACGGCCAACACAATCGACCACGAGACTGTCATGGCAACATTGCCATGAGGCCGAGACTCCTGGATGTTGCTGCCTGCTGCCAATCCCATCTTCTTATTCCTTCAGACGTTTCATAAGCTGCCAAGCCTCGAGGTGATGGAAAAATTGACAGATGGTTCGCTGGGTGTGCTGAATTCAGCATATTCTTCGAGGAGGCCCGAGCGCGTCCCGCGGTCAATCCAATAATTGGGACGCCTGCGCCGGTCAACATGCAGCGCGCACTTGTTTGGCTTGAGGCGCAAACCGTTGCATATCACCCTGCAGTCCAGCAACCGATCAACGAGTAAAAAGAACATGTTGCTGTTCAACAATGCCTTTCTGTCTACAAATGGACCATAAGATATATCAATAGGTCCGTTTATAGATCAAAAGGTCACCCAAGTTCGTATCTAAAGTGTAATGCTCCAGGAAATATTGCCTGAATTCTTGGAGGTGCGCAATGGTGTCAGGATGTTGCATGCCCTCGGCGACCTCGGGTATGCAACCACCATGAGGGCACATCTTTTCTACTGGAACATTGATAAATGGCAGCCCAATGGAGGAAACCTTTTGCACGACGATCAGCCTGGGAGGATTCGCTTCGAATTCATCAAGGAATTCGGCCAGGTTGCTTTTGGAACCTCCAGTTGGACCAGACGAAATTATATACGTGGCCGACAATACTCTTTGAGGCGGCTTTCTATCCGCGAGGAAGTAAATGGTCGCATGGGCGTTCCATACAAGGACTGGATCATTTGGCGTTGTCATCTCATCAACATACGATGCAACATCGTTACCGGGATCCGGGTAGTCGAATAATACCTTTGGAAAGCTTGCAAGGATTTTTGACGTCGGTGCTTCTTCTGCCACAGCACCTAACATCCAGGCCAAGGATGCCAAGGCAAGGATGCCTCCGCCAACCGCCAACCAGGCACGTGGATCTTTTTTTCCGAATTGCGGAATACGCAAGATAGTGATGGCTTTCGCAAAAATATAGGCTACGGCAACTGTGACGGCCGGTAAAAGCGAGAGAAAATAATGTCCATAATTTCTTGCTCCCAGCGAGGCAAGTACAATTTCCAGGGGCAGTGCAATAAAAACTGCTAACAGGGTTAGCCCAACGGGCGAAATGCTGTCGCCGAGAATCGCAGATTTCGTTTTCAATAATGAAATTATCCGGTTCAAAAACCACCTAAGATTTTCTACCAGGTACAACAGAAACGATATTGCCGCAATAAAATAAATTTTGCTGATAAACATCGCCGGGAAAACACTCACGAACGTGTGTTTTACGGACCATAGAAAAGAAACCTGTAAGCCTACATAGGAGAGGCTGTATAGAAAAACCCCGGCCAGGTATTCTTTAACGGCACCGACGGCTAGCCAGTACGAGGTGGCAATCCCTATAGGAAGCATGAAACCGGAGAAAAAGATAGCCGGCCGCGCCCAAAGATCTTTATGTTCTCGGCGGAGAAGCGTGATCATTTCTATCGCCACCAGTGAAGACGCTCCAAGTGCGATCGTGGTTTGCTTTGTTAAGAATGCAATGCCGGTCAGCACTCCTCCCCAAAAAACCCAAAGGTTACGTTGTGTAGTGAAGAAATAATATGTACACCCAATGATAAGAATCTGAGGTAGGAATCCATAGATTTCCATCAGGTTCCCCCCCTGGAAAATACTCGGCTCCATCGCTCCAAGAACAAATAGAATACTTGCCATACAACCTACAAGCAACCCCATCATCTTTCTTAAGACCAGGAAAAAAACGGCGGCCGAAAGAGTGATCCAAATCAGGTTGAACCACCAAATCGCCCATAGATTCCGCCCAAAAAGGAACACCGCGAGAGCATTCAAATACAACCCAACCGGCGGTTTTTGTTCCCACACATCACGGTAAGGAATCTGACCATGGATAATTGCGCTCCCGATATAAGCATACACTCCACTATCGGAACCTATTCCTTTCAATGTCGGATTCCAAGATAGGTTCAGCCAGAGGACGACAATCGCCAAAAAGAATATCCATGTAACCGTAAAGAAGATATCCTTACGAGATTGGACCGTTTTCATAAGCGAAACTTCTGCCTTCCTCGATTTCGATCAGTCTCAAAGTACAAGTTGTAAAATCCAATTTGAATATTACATCATCGGTTCTTCTAGCTCACTGGGCTGATACTCGTCATCGAAAACTTGGGTAAGCATAATTCTTCATGCCATGGTATAGCCCCATTTTTTGGAGGAAAGAAAACACTGGGTATTATCCCAAAAATGCCGATATTCTTGTCCACAACCATTGATCCAGGGAAGGATATTCACTACTTTACCTTTTCATAAATCTTATACTCATCAAACTTGTCGGCAACTTGATAATTAGAAAGAACGAACGCTTTCAATTCTTTCATTCCTTCCAAGGCTTCGGGAATGCAGTTCGGACATAATTTGTCGTCAGGAAGATCAAAGGCAGGAACGGTTTGATCATTTACGAGGAGGATGATCAATGCCGGCTGATGAGCCTTAATATCTTGCATGAACTGTTCAAATCGACTGGGGCTGCCCTCCGTCCTGACAAAGAGAGGTAAAGGGTAAATATACCTGGACGGAGCTGGACGGCCGGTTACAAAGTTCACGCCGGCCCTCACCTGCCAGAAAAGGACAGGGTCGTTTGGCTTTGTGTGCTCGTTTATGTAAGAGATCAGATCATCCTGCACGAGGGAAGTATCCCCCAACATCCGGAGACTATATAAATGTTGGCGTTGAGGGTGAACACTGCTGAACGTGGGAACAAACCAGATCACCAGAAGCAGCCCGGTAAAACCCATGCTGGCGGCCTGGCTAAGGTTCTTTACCGGTGTTTCGTTGATCAATTTATTGATTGTGTAGCCGCAGGCAAAAACAACCGAAGGGAATAAGGTGATGAAATAATGACCATAATTGCGGCCGCTCAAAGAAATAAATAAGATTTCAAAAGGTATCGCTGCAAAGACGGCCAAAAATAACTTCTCAGAAACAGAAGGATCATTTTCCTCTGAACGGATAACTGCATTGCCTTGAATGCGATGAAAAAGCCACGCCTTATTTACCAGCACAAACATGCAAAAACCCGCAAAGGCGATTACCATCAGCGGCGATAATGGAACGGAACCCAGTATGATTTGACAGGTCTCGTAAAATCCCTTTGCGGATATGCCGTTCTGCACATAAAACAAGTTGTACATAACTACCGCATCCCAGAATTGTGGGAATGCTCCTAATCCCGCCCAGAGCGCGGCGGTTATCCCCCACGGCAATAAAAACCCAGAAATAAATATGAGCGCATGTTTCACTCCCAGCCGAGCTTGCTGTGAAAGAAAGTCCAGATATAGAACGACGAATGCGGAACCCACCCCCAGTGCAATATTGGTCTGTTTGAATAAGGATGCCAAAGCAGTGATGATCCCGATAAGGAAAACCCACAGGCTTTTCCTGTTGCGGAGATAACAGTATGTCGCACCGATGATCAACACTTGTGGAAGAAGTCCGTAGGTTTCTGTGTAGTTGCCTCCTGTGAAGAACTGCGGCGTCATCAAAGTCAAGATAAAAATGCCGCTGGTGAGACTGCCCGTTATAACATGAGTCACTTTGCTTAGTACCAGGAAAAATACAATCCCCGTGACCGCAAGATAAATCACATCCAGCCACCAGATCGACCAGGGATTCGGTCCTGATATAGAAATCGCCAGCGCCTCGAGATAATAAATGAGCGGCGGTTTGTGGTCAAAAAAATCACGATAGGGAAGCTTCCCTTCGGCAACCAGTTTGCCTGCATAGGCAAAAACGCCGCTGTCAGGTGAAAGAGACACGAAACGGGGACTGGTCGTCAGGTGCAGCAGCAGAATGAGCGAAGGGATTGCAACGCAGGTGGCTGCAACAATGATGACGCGCAGGCTTTTTCTATGCATCCTCTTGAGCTCCGACGCAATCGATCATGGAAAAGTTTCCATTTATAGGATCCGTGAGAAGTAGGAGGCGATCGTCCTTCACTGCAATCTTTAACCGTAGTTCGAAGAAGAATGTTTGAGGGGTCTCTTGCATGTATATTAATTAATAATTCCAATCTTTCATGTTCTCGATCATCCACTTTGCGGTTAGATCCAGCTGCAGCGGCGTAACCGAGACATACCCGGCTTTGAGCGCGCCAAAGTCAGTTCCTTCTTCGATGACGCCGGTGGGCGACCCGCCGCCGATCCAATAATAGGGGCGCCCGCGCGGGTCAACGCGCCGCTCGAGCTTGTCCTGATAGACCCGCAGCCCTTGCCGCGTGACCATCCAGCCCTTGAGCTGGTCTTCCGGTAAATACGGGATATTGACGTTGAGCAGCACGCCGGCCGGCAGGCTCTCGGCCATTACTTTCTCCACCACCCGGCGGGCAACCCGTGCAGCCGTGGAGTAATCGATTGGATCGCGGTGATACTCAGGGCAATCCATTGAGACCGAAATCCCAGGGACTCTGCCCGTGATGACCGCCTCCATGGCCGCCGTCACCGTGCCCGAATAGGTCACGTCATATCCGATATTGGCATTTGGATTGATTCCTGACACCACTATGTCGATCTTTTCAGGGACGAAACCCATCAGCGGCAGGGCGACGCAATCGGACGGGGCCCCATCCGAGGAATACGCCGCCGTGCCATCCGCCAGATGGACCTCCCGGACGCGGAGCGGGCGGTCCAGTGTCTTGACGTGCCCCGACGCCGACCAGTTACGGTCAGGCGCAAAAATCGTTACCTGCCCCAGTGAGCGCATCTCCTGTGCCAGCGCTAATAACCCCGGGGCCTGCACGCCGTCATCGTTGGTGACCAGAATATGCATATTGGTTTCCTCGTCAGGATTTTTCCATTGCAGTAATCCATGTTGCAGCGGCAAATTGATCCTCTTGGGTCGTATTGGGTACGCCATCCTTTGATCCCATAGAAAGTGCCAGGGGAAACCATCCGATTGTACCGCAATCCACGGGCCGGTCATAAATAAGCCCCCCTTCACGCAGATGGGCGAAGGGGGGATACAGCTACGCTTATGGATCAAAATCTATCGTCAGCTGTCGTTCAGGAAAGCCATTCCGCATTTCCCCATTCTAGGTTGGCGTATCCCTCAAGAGATTTACTTCTGGGTTCCAGCGGGTGTCATTACATACCAGACGCCGCCTTTCCCCTCGCCGTTGGTATCCCCGGCCGCCTTATCGGCCGCGAAGTAATAGAGCGGCCAACCATTGTAGGTGACCTGCGTTGACCCGTCCGTGCGCTGCGTAGTGCCCAACATGGAGGCGGTTACCCCGGTGCCGGCAACCGGCGCCCCATTCGTCAGGAGAGGAGGCCAGTTCGTAGCACAGCCGTTATAGCACGTACTGGTGCCCGGCTGATCTTTGGTGTAGATGTATAGGGTCATGCCATTGCTGTCGACCAAGTAATCCCCAAGCGTAGCACTCTGCTGGGTCATGAGATTGGCCGCCGCGGCCGGCACGGCCGGCGGCATGACGGTATCTGTGGCTGCCGCGACAGTTGGCGCGGCCGGCATGGCCGTATCGGTCGCAGGCATTGGGGTATCCGCTGCAGGCATGGCCGTGGGCGCAGCCGGCGTTGGCGTGGCGGCGGCTCCGCAGGCGGACAACAATACGGCGAGCACAGACAGAGCAGAGATAACGATTTCTTTCCTCATAACCAATCCTCCTTGCACAAAGATGCAGGGCAACTCCATGCCCTGAGAAACGATAAAATATTTATACATTATAGAGATTAAAATGGTCTTAATTATCATAAATATATGATAAAAGACGCTGCCAATATCCGCAGTGGGGTCTATAGGGGATTTATTGCCTGCTCAGGTCCAATTACTGGAAAAATGTATCTCCCCCTTCGTCTGCCGCTCACTCCCGGCCTTCGGTCAACTCAATTGCCTCCCTCAGCCAAAGCACGACCTCCTCCTTGGCAGGGACTCGCCCGCTGCAGACGGTTTTCTCATCAATGACCAGGCTGGGGGTCACAACGACCAGGGCATATTTCCCAATTTCAGACGGTTCGCCGACCTCGGTGATATCGACCCCCAAGTTCGGAATCTGGGCCTGCAACTGGCGTTGCGCTGCCAACACCAAGCGCCGGACAATGTAACGCTCTTGGCGGCGAAGACTGAGGATTTTGACGTGGGTCATCATGGGTCGCGTTGATTTCGGACAGGCTGCCGGCAGGCCGGTGATTTTTCCTGGTGAATTCTACCCTGAAAGGTCCCCCCGTGGGATGGGTTTGGAGGACAGGATCAAGAACTGAAAATCAGCGAACAGCACGTCAGCGCCCCCTCGGCCTTACCCAACTCGGTCTCGTCCACCACCACCACCCGCATCCCGGCCTGTTCCAGGTGCTGGCGGGTCCTGGGATAGGCGGGCTGGCAGATCACCACCTCGCCGATCCTCAGGGCATTGGCGGCATGTGGTTCGGATGGATCTACCTCGATGAACTGCATCCCGGTAAAATGATCCAGCCCCACCCAGGCCGGGTTGACCAGCAGGATATGCTCGGCGACCTGCGTCACCGCCGATTTCAAGTGCAGGCAGCCGGTGACGCGGACCCCGTGAACCCTGTAACCATCGGGCGCCAGGAAAGCCTGCATCTGGTCGATGGCGGACCGGTTCGAGCGCGTGGACAAACCGACATAAACGTTCTTGCCGACCACCAGCACATCGCCGCCGTCCAGGGTGCCGGGAGCCTGGATGGAAAACAGTTTGCGGTAGGGAGCCAGCGCCTGGGCGATCGACTCGACCTCGGGCCGGCGCGAACCGGCGCCAGGCCGGGTGAGGACGGCGCATTCGTCCAGGACAACGGCCGCGTCCTCGACGAAGACCGAATCGGGCAGGTCGGTTTCGGCGGGCAGGGAATGGACTTCCACCCCCAGGGACTCGAGCAGGCTTTCATATTCGCCATGCTGGCGGCGGGCCGTCTCCAGGTCGATCGGGACGCGCTCCAGGTTGGTCAATTCGCACTGGTTGATCGCCGGGCTGACGCCGCGGGTGATGGCGATGAGCATTCGGCTTCCTCGTGGCGGGCGGCCCAATGGGTCTAGAATTTCAGGTGCTTGACGGTCAGCCCGTCATTGATGATCTCTTTTAGGGCATCGATGCCGATGCGCAGGTGCAGGTCGGCGAAGTCCTCCGTCACCTGCGCGTCCGATTCGGCGGTCTTGATCCCCTCCGGCGTCATCGGCTGGTCGGACACCAGCAGCAGGGCACCGGAGGGGATCTGGTTGAAGAAACCGGTGGAAAAGATGGTGGCGGTTTCCATGTCGATCGCCAGGGCGCGGATGCGGCGCAGGTAGGTTTTGAACTCCTCGTCGTGCTCCCAGTACGCGCCGGTTGGTCGAGTAGACCGTCCCGGTCCAGTAATCGCGGCCGTAGTTGCGGATGGTGGTCGAGACGGCTTTTTGCAGGTTGAAGGCCGGCAGGGCGGGCACCTCGGGCGGGAAATAGTCGTTCGAGGTGCCCTCGCCGCGGATGGCGGCGATCGGCAGGATCAGGTCACCAAGCTGGCTTTTCTCCTTCAACCCGCCGCACTTGCCCAGGAAGAGGACCGCCTTCGGCTTGATCGCCGAGAGCAGGTCCATGACGGTGGCGGCGTTGGCCGAGCCCATTCCGAAGTTGATCATGGTGATGCCGTCGGCAGTGGCATTCGGCATGGGCTTGTCTTCGCAGCAAATACGCACGCCGTTCATCCTGGCAAAGCGATGCAGGTAATCGCTGAAGTTGACCAGCAGGACACACTGCCCGAAATCCTCCAGGGGGGTACCCGTGTAACGCGGCAGCCAATTGGTGACGATCTCTTCCTTCGTTTTCATCATAGAGGCCCGTTCAGGGACGTTTTTACCCCGGGACCTTGCAGACCAGGATGGTCACGTCGTCTGCCAGGGTGCCGCCCTCGATGAAATCGGCCAGCTCCTGCCGGACCGAGGCCACCAGGTCTCTGACCGGCAGACTCGCATTCCGGGTGATCAGCTGCGCCAGCCGGTCCTTGCCCAACTGCTCCTGGCCGGGGTTGATGGCTTCGGTCAGGCCGTCGGTGTAGAGCAGCAGGATGTCCCCGGCCTGCAGACCGACCTGCTCCGCACGGATGGCGTAGTCTTCCATCACGCCGATCGCCGCCCCGGTCGGCTGCAGCCAGGAGGCCTGACCATCCCCATTCGTGCCCTGGCGGTAGAGCAATGGAGGGTTATGGCCGGCATTGCAGTACGTGAGCATCTGCGTTGCAGGATCGAATTGACCCAGGAAGACGGTCACGAAAGTGGTCAGGTTGACATTGTGCAGGTAATAGCGATTGACACGCTGCATCACTTCCGAGGGAGAATCGGCATCCGGGACCAGGGTATGCAGGGCAGTCTGCAGGCTGGACATCAGCAGGCTGGCCGACACGCCATGACCCATCACGTCCGCGATGACCAATCCATGCGCGCCGTTATGGAATTGAAAGAAATCGAAGTAATCGCCGCCGATGATCTGGGCGGGACGGCTGAAGGCGGCGATCTCCAGGCCGGGGATGGCAGGGTCCTGCTGCGGCAGCAAGGCGCGCTGGATCTCGGACGAAAACTCCAGCTCGGTCTCCAGCTGGCGCCTTTCCTCATCGGAAAGACAATCCAGGCAGATCGAGGCAGTGTAATCAATTTCCAGGACGCCCGGTTCGATCTTTCCGTGACAGACCTGGCAAACTCCCAGGGTCTGGTCGTCGACCTTCTCCATGGTCTGATCCAGGACATGCAGGTGATCCTGAACGGGTTGATCACCTTCGCAGGCCAGGCAGCAGTCCTTCTCGGGCTCGGGCGTCGTCTCCAGCCACTCGTTCAGGTTTTGGCGCTTCTCGGACAAACTCTCGCGAATACGGTGAAAGACATTGGACTCCATGGGGCACCTCTTATCATGCAGGGGGGCAGAACATATGTTTCATTATTCTAACTGATTTTTTGCGGACTCGCAAGGCAAATATTATTGACCCGAATACCCCAAAAGGTACTGCAGGCCTCTTATTCATCATACCACGGGCGTCAACGGGTCAAACGCTCTCCAAGTTGGAGCGGATATTACCCCCTGATATAACGGCAACCTGTCAGCTTTGTGCGGAGAAAGGTCGGACTGCCCCCTAAATGCTCTGGGGGGGTATCAAGTTCAACGGTTAATAAATACAAGTCTAGACTCAGCCGGGCGTAGATTTCCGAAAACGGAGAGAAAACCGTCAGCTCAATTTTCTCAACCCAAAACTATCGATGACCTTGAGATCGCCCTCGCTAAATTCTAGTTCCGCTTTTTTCATTTCTCTGTACACCATGGTTGAATCCGCAATACCACGCAGATATTGGCCGGCCTTCTCAAGCAGCGTCATGCAGGTTTCCGCCAGTTTTTTATTCTCCTCCTGCTCCAGGAGCAGTACATCTGGAAGATTTATCTCGGCCGGCAAATTGTTTTCCTTCACGGAAGCCTCTAAAACCTGCCCCAGGGCACGCACGATCTTGTCCCCGCCGAGGGTGCGGGCCAGTTGGGTCAAAGCTTGGATCTGTGCCGTGAAATAATTCCTGATGAGTTGCCGGTTCTCCCTTTCAAACACGCCCACCTCAGATAACATATGGTCGACGAGCAACCGCGATTCCTGGCTCAAGTCATTCTCGATCCTGTCATCGAGATATGCACGAATTACAATATTTGCGCCGCTGTATGTGTCCGCCTGGTGTGTGGATAATGCGGTAACCCATACTTCATGGGAATGACCCTGCCAATCGACGATGTTAAGTTGCTGATCATTCAAATAGCCGATTTCAACGATTTGCTTCAGTATCGCCGCCATTTTTTCACCCTCGATCCCCAGGGCTTTTTGCAATGGCGATTTGATTAATTGGGACTTATCGACTGCCCCGACAAGTTTTGGGAAATTATCACTGCAAGAGAGGATATTGTCCTCCCCGTCTGTAAATACCAGGATGTCACAGTTTACCTTGCGATCGGAATTCACTTTAGCGGCAATCTCTTCCTGTTGACGGCGGGCCGAAGTAAGCCAGTAAATGTATATCCCCAACGACATCACCAGATAGGAAATGTTATATGGGTAATCTGTCAGAATCGAAACTGCGTTGAGGCGCCCATCCGGCAGGTATATGCTGTTCCAGGAGGCATAATAGTACGTCAGGTCGCCAAATGACATGAGCACCAGGCCGGAGATGATGACCTTCCAGGCGAGGGAGAACACTCCCTCGTTGATCACGTAGACGATAAAAAATGTCACCAGCAAGAGAGCCAGGTCAGCCAAGGGATATGTGATGTTCAGGATTTCTTCGATGATCCTTTGAGAAGAAAATTCCCGAACAATGGGGATAATAATGAGATAGACAGTCAGCACGATAACCGGTAAGGCAATCATGGCGGTGACCAGCCACTGTTTTCTGGTTGGTGCCACCTGAAGGGTTTTATAGCGGGAAATGAGGGAGAGAAATAGCGGGATGTAGCCGATAAGGAAAAAGATGTCTGCCACCGAAGGATAAGGCGGCTCCGGAATAATCCCTTGGGAGTAAATCATCCAGATGTTTTCAGCCAGAGCCCACAAACTCATCCCCAGGGCAAACAATGCCCAGATTCGCCTGGTAATGTCGCTCTTGCTGGATCGGGCCCAGATCCAGACACAGACAGCAGCATTGAGGGTGGCAAAAATGGGAGTAAGGTCGCCATTAACCTTCACGACCGCATCATTCCCCCCGATCCGAAAGACATTGGCCGCCAGATAGACCACGACGAATAGCGCGGCAACCAGCATCACCGACGTGAAGCGACGATCTCGAACCAGTTCCCTGTTCATGAGTCCCTCCTACCCCGACATGGATACCCTTAAATTATACGTGAGGACGTTCAGGAACAGGCTTGAATTTACGTTGCAATTTCCTCTCTTCAACGATTCCCCACTTAGCCGAAAGCTACTTGCCTCTGTCCGGACCGGGCTGAACAGTCCATATTTGGTAAAGCCCCAACCTCCCGCCCTCTCCGTCCGAGAAATACGTCTCCCGGACCTGGAAACCGCCGGCCGCGGCCAGGGCTTCCAGCTCGGCCTGGTCGAAGGCATGGACATAGCGCAGCCCGTGCCCGCCCTGCCGCCAGTCCAGAAGATAATCCTCGGCATCCACATCCGCTGGCGCGAGGCCGGCCGCCGACCAGGGCTTGATGCGCCCTTTCAGTTTGTCGCTGCTCAAGAACTGCCATTCGGAATGGACGAACTGCCCGCCGGGGCGCAACAGGGCGCGGGCCTTGCGCACCACGCCCAGACGCAGGTCCGCTCCGGGGAGATGATGGAGCACGGCGAAACAGGCTACCAGGTCGAAGGAGGCGGGTGGGAAGGCCCGGTCCCAATCCAGGGAGGCCAGATCGGCCGTAATGAATTGGGCGGAGAAACCTTCCAGCGGCCGACGGGCCGCCTCAAGCAGCGGCAGGCTCAGGTCCAGGCCGGTGTATATCCCACGGTGGCCGCGGCGCGCCAGGGCCCGCCCCAGCTCGCCGTTGCCGCACCCCAGGTCGAGGATCGCCTCGTCGCCCCGCAGGCCTTCCAGGATGCGCCGCACGCCCGGTTGGAGGCGCTGCCGTGTGCCCGAGAATTCGCGCCCGAATGTCTGGTAGAATTGCCGATTAAGGTCGAGCAGCCGCCGGGCTGCATTCGAATCCATAGCCTGATTATACACACCTGACCATGGTCAAAAAGGATACCTGGACCCAACTCCGTGCCCTGACGCCGGAAAAATTAGCAATTGCCCGGATCGCCCTCGAAGAGGTGCGCGGCGGCATACCGGTCACGGATGCAGTGCGGCGACATCCCCTGGAAGGCGGGCACCTGAGCAAATCGGCACTGGTGGCGGCTTATTACCAGTTGGTCGAGGAGGAGGAATGGACGCCTGACCCGGGCTTGCTGGCAGCCATCCGCCTGAAACCGGTGCGCACGCTATCCGGCGTGACCACCGTCACGGTCCTGACCAAGCCCTATCCCTGCCCGGGCAAATGCATCTTCTGCCCGGACGAAGTGCGCATGCCGAAAAGCTATCTCTCCGACGAGCCGGGGGCGATGCGCGCCGTTGAGAACGGCTTCGACCCCTACGCCCAGGTGCGCTCGCGCCTGGAGGCGTTGACCGCCGTCGGCCACCCGACCGACAAGGTCGAGCTGCTCATCCTGGGCGGGACCTTCTCCTCCTACCGGCGCGACTACCAGACCTGGTTCGTGCGGCGCTGCTTCGATGCCATGAACGCCCTCACCCCAACCCCTCTCCCAAGGGGAGAGGGGCAAGGGGTGAGGGGATTTCAGGAAGATGCGGAAATTCATTCGGCCGAGTCCGCGGTGAAAAACCTCGAGGCCGCCCACCGGCTTAACGAGACCGCCGCCCACCGCAACGTCGGCCTGGTGGTCGAGACCCGGCCCGACGAGATCACCCCGGACGAGCTGGCTTGGTTCCGCCGCCTGGGCGTGACTAAAATTCAGATGGGGGCACAGAGCCTGGACGACCGGATTCTGGAGCTGAACCAGCGCGGCCACACCCTGGCCGAGACCCATCGCGCCGTGGCGCTGGTGCGCGCCGCCGGGTTCAAGATCGTCCTGCATTGGATGCCCAACCTGCTGGGCGCCACAGTCGACTCCGACCGGGAGGATTTTGCCCGCCTGTGGGACGGCCTGTGCCCGGACGAGATCAAAATCTATCCCTGCCAGCTGCTGGAGAATGCCCCCCTGTTCGCTTACTGGCAGCGCGGCGAGTACCAGCCCTACACCACGGAAGAGCTGGTCGGGCTGATCGCCGACGTCAAGCCGGTCATCCCGCGCTACTGCCGCGTCAACCGCGTCATCCGCGACATTCCCTCCACGCACGTGGTGGCGGGCAACAAGCGCACCAGCCTGCGGCAGGACGTGCATGCCGAGCTGGCCCGGCGCGGGACGCGCTGCGCATGCATCCGCTGTCGCGAGGTGGGGGGCGAGAAGGTCGAAGCCCGCAGCCTCAGGCTCGACGACCTGACCTACGCCGCCGACGGTGCCGAGGAGCATTTCCTCTCCTTTGTCACCCCGGACGACCGCATCGCCGGCTTCCTGCGCCTCTCCCTGCCCGCCGCAGACTCCCCGGCAACCGGCCTGGGCGATCTGGACGGGGCAGCGCTGATCCGCGAGGTGCACGTCTACGGGCAGTCGCTGCCAGTGGGAAGCGAACAGCGCGGGGCGGCGCAACATGCCGGCCTGGGCACGCGCCTCATCCGGGAGGCGGAGAGGATCGCCCGCGGGCGCAAATTCCGCCGCATGGCAGTCATCGCCGCGGTGGGGACGCGTGCTTATTATCTGGAACGCGGATTTGAACGCGGGAGCCTGTACCTGACCAAACAAATTTAGAGCGACCTTCAACAGGTCGCTCTTTTTATTTTGAGCCTTTTTCCCAGTCGACTACCGCCTGTCGGATCAGGGCCTTGATCTCCGGGTCCGGGACGGCGTCGATCCCGGCGTATTTATACAATCCGATCCTGACAATCACCGCGCCGAGCTCGCCGTCGATCAGCTCGATGTCGCGGCCCTTGAGCGCTGTCCCCTCCAGTTTTGCCTGTAGAACCTCGTCGATTTGCTGGACGATGGTCTTTAAGGGCACCGACGTCGGTGCGGCGGGTTTCTCCTCGGGTTTCTTGGCTTCCCTGGGAACGGTTGCGACAGGCTGAGCGGCGGTCTCCTGACTGGGGGCGGCCTCGGAAGAGGCCTCCAGCCAGGGGCGCAAGTCGATCACCAGCTTGACCAGCCGGCGGCGTCCTTCCGGGGAGAGGGCAGCCGGACTGTCTACCTGTTGGCCGTCCATCCCCAGGTGCAACTTCCCATCGGCCGCCCGCCAGACGCGCAGGACTTCGACGGTCCCTTGGGGCGCGGGGGATTGATCGGCCGCTGGCGGCGGAGGCGTGCTCTTGCGCAGGCTGGAGATCAGATACCCGACAGCTGTGCCAATGCCGAGAAAGACAACGAACAGAAAAATGGTAATGGCATCATTCATCGCTGTTATTTTATGAGTATTTGCGTTTTAAAGCAACTGGCATTTGGGACAAAAATGCGTCCCGCGCTGGCCGACGACCAGGCGCTCGATCTTCGTCCCGCAGACGGGACAGGGCTCGCCGGTGCGTTGGTAGACGCGGAAGTGGTTCTGGAAATCTCCACCGCGGTAGACCCAATCGATGCTTGCACCGTTGCGCCGGATGCCCTCCTGGAGCACTTCCCGGATCGCCCGCCAGAGGCTCTCGGCCTGCAACTCGCCGATCGCATCCGACTGCATCAGTGGGTGAAGCTTCGCCAGGTGCAGGGCTTCGTCGGCATAGATGTTACCCAGGCCGGCCAGGAAAGTCTGGTCGAGCAGCAGCGGTTTCAATTGGCGTCGGCGGGCACGCAAGCGCGCGTAAAGGAGCTGCGGGGTGAATTCATCCGAGAGCGGTTCAGGGCCAAGCTCTGCCAGGACGCTGGAGGCGTCGGCGGTCAGCCAGACACGCCCGAACTTGCGCGCATCGTTGAAGATCAGGCGAGTATCGTCCGAGAGATTCAGGATAAGGCGGTCGTGCGGGGCTGGCTGGTAACCACCCAGAACGACCAGCAGGTCTCCGCTCATGCGCAGATGGATCAGCAGCGTATCCCGCGAAAGGTCCAGGCGCAGGAATTTCGCCCGCCGCCCGACCTCTTCAATGCGCTGGCTCGTGATCCTACGGCTGAATGCAGCCGGGGAGGGTGCAGCCAGCGTGCGCTTCCAGCGCAGGTCGGCAGATAGGATGACCTTGCCGACGAGCGCTGGCCGGATATTGCGGGCAATGGTCTCGACTTCCGGAAGTTCAGGCATTACACGACCCGTCCCTGATCGGGCTCATGGCGCTTGCCTCCCAAAATATATCGAGGCCCCGTCGCTTCCCTCGTAGAATGAATCCAGCTGCGGGATCTGCCGCTCCAGCGCCTGCCGGCGGTCGGGGTTGTTTTCGAAAAACACCACGACCACCTCCTGGTGCATCAAAGCCTGGCGGATCTGGTTGAGATCGTCCGCGGTCAAATCCTGGAGATAAGGTAATGCCTGCATCAAGGAGCCGGGAGGCGGGGGAGGGTCGTGTATTCATGATTGTCTTGGCCGGTCCAGGGAGTGATAGAAGTAAACGGCCGCTTGCAAGCGTGACGATTTTGGCCAATGCGTCTGCAACAAGCGGCCGTCCTGTTCGGGCGATTTGATTGCAACTAAAGTCCCCGCTCTCAGCTCAACTGTTCCGCCAGGTAAACCTGGAGGCCCATTTGCTTGATCTGGTCGAGCTGGGCCTCGATCCAGTCGATGTGAACTTCTTCGTCCTTCAGGATGCCGTCCAGCATTTCGCGTGTGCCGTTGTCGCCGATTTCCACTGCCAAACGGATGGCCTCATTGTAAGCCTGGATGGCACCTTTTTCAGCCTCCCAATCGTTCTTATGATGGGCTTCGACGGAGTCACCGATGCGGATTTTGTTCAGTTCGCTGACGAGGGGCTGCCCTTCCAGGAAGAGGATGCGCCCAATATGCTTCTCGGCATGTTTCATCTCGTCGATGGCGCGCTTCTCGATCACTTCGGCGAGCTGATCGTAGCCCCAATTGGCGCACATCTCCGCCTGCACCATGTACTGGCTGATGGCGGTCAGTTCGTCGGCCAGCAGGAAATTGAGCTTTGCAATGATCTTTTCGTTGCCTTTCATGGAGACCTCCTTCAGGGGGATTGCTGCTGGAATTATTCGTTGAACATCTGCCCGACACTGCGTCCCTCGTGGGCGCGGCGGATGACCTCGCCCAGCAGGGGCGCGACGCTCAGCACGGTCAGCCGCCCTTTGAGCGGCTCCTGCTTCTCCAGGGGGATCGGCACGCTGTCGGTGGTGATGTATTCGGTCACCGGCAAGGCCGCCAGGCGTTCGGTGGCATTGGCGGAAAAGATCGAATGGACGAAGATCACATACACACGCTGCGCCCCGCTGTCCTTGATCAGATTGACTGCCTGGGCGATGGACCCGCCGGTATCGATTTCGTCGTCCACCAGGAGCACGTCCCGATCCTTCACATCGCCGATGATGGTCAGGGCCTGGGCCTTGCCATCGTTGGTGGCGCGTCGCTTCTCAATGAAGGCGATCGGCGCGTCGATGCTGGCGGCGAAGTTGCGCCCTTTTTTGGCATAGCCCAGGTCCACGGTCACCACAACCGGGTCCTTGAGATAAGGGCGCAGGTTTTGCTTGACATAATCGTAGAGGATGTTGGAGGCGTTCAGGATGTCGCCCGGGATCGAGAAAAAGCCCTGGATCTGATAGGCGTGCGGGTCGAGGGTCACGTAACGATCCGCGCCCGCGATCTGGATCATATCCGCCACCAGACGGGAGGTGATGGGGACGCGCGGCTGGTCCTTCTTGTCAGAGCGTCCGTAACACAGGTACGGCAGGACGGCAGTGATGCGCGCCGCCGAATCCAGCCGCAGGGTCTGAAGCAGGATCAGCAGCTCCATCAAGTTGCGGTGGACAGGTGCAGCCGTATGCTGGATGACGTACACATCCTGGCCGCGCACGCTGGTATGCAATTTGACAAACAGGTTTTCATTGGGAAACTGGACGATATCCCGCCCGCACAATTTCTCACCCAAATAATCGGCGACTTTCTGTGCCAGTTCCGGGGAGGCCGTACCCGAGTAGAGCTTGATGCCTCCGTAGACCTTCATTTCGTTCGCCATGCCTCGCCTACCTTTTCGTCTTCTTGTCCCACTCCGGCCGCAGGACGCTCATGACCAGTAAATCCTGATACTTCCCGCTCAAATACACCGCCTGCCTGAACCGTCCCTCGTGAACGAAGCCGACTTTCTCGTAAACATGGATGCCACGCTGGTTCGTCTCATCGACCCGCAGGAAGATGCGGTTCAAGTTGAGGGTCTCGAAGCCATGTCGCAGGAGCAGGCGCATGACCTCAGTGCCGTACCCTTTCCCCCAGCAGCCTTTATCCCCAATCAGCAACCCGACCTCGGCGCTGCGGACGCGCCAGTCGATGTCCATGAAGCCGCAGTTGCCGATCAGTTTCCAGCTGTCCTTGACTTCTGCGGGGATGATCCCGGCCGCGGGGACGGCCTCACGCACTTCAATGGCCAGGGGCTGTTCCTCGGCCGGGTGTTTGAGCATGTTATCGAACCATTGCTCCTCGCCGGCCAGCGAGACCGGCAAATACATGGACAGGTGCTCGCGCACTTCCGGGTCGTTGAGCCATTGGACGAAGGATGAGATATCGCTGCGCTCATCGGCGCGCAGGCGAATTTTCTCGCCATAGATCATACCGTCATCCCCTCCAGGGAGGAATAGACGATCGGGCCGCTTCCATTCCGACTTTGAAAATTTGGGCGTAAATCCTGAGTGGATTATACTATCCTTGACCTGCGATGCGGGAGAACTTAAGACTGGCCTGCTGCTCGCCGAGTTAACAATCTTGAAATTTATGCCCCGGCCCGGGCAGACTCGATTACAATTCAATGCGCATAGCACAAGGGTATGCCTTGTAAAGATGTGCATCCAGGCTGCCGTGCTTTATCTCACATCGGTCGTTCCAAGCTCCCCCATCCATTCAAGTGGCAGTAAATCCGACTGGTGCTCATCTGTTCTACTGATTCGCAAGTTGTGCTATACTGATAGCGAATAGGCCTATATGCAGGCAGAATCCTTCTCCGAAGGCCACCCCTTATGGTCCCAGTGGGCGCTTTTTCTCCGCCGCCGCGGGCTGGAGAATTTGGCTACCTGGGCCCTGGAAGCTGCCGGCCCGCTGACCGCCCTGGGTGCACAACTGCTGTACCTTACCGGTCCATTGCTGCGGCCGGCCCTTTCGACCGGGCAGTTTGACTCGCTCGCCAGCCTGCTGGAAAACGGCGACGAGTCGCGCGCCTTCGCGGCTTTTCTTCGAGAGGCAGACTCGCCGTGAATTTGCTCGGTGCGGTCGGTTTTATTCTCGTCTTGGTCTGCGCCGGCCTGATGCTGGGCCTGTCGGTCATCCGGCGCAAATCGCCCCCTGTTTTCCGGGAGATCCCTGCCTACACTCACCTGCGCCAGGCGATCGGCCGGGTGGTCGAGGACGGCAGCCGCCTGCATGTTTCGTTGGGCCGCGCCGCGTTGACCACCCCGCAGAGCGCCTCCGCTCTGGCTGGTCTGATCCTCTTGCGCCGACTCGCCGACCTGACCTCGGCCAGCGACAAACCCCCGGTCGCCACCACGGGCGAGGCGACCCTGGTGATCCTCGCCCAGGATACGCTCCAAGCGGCCTCGCGCGCCGCCGGCCAGAGTTTCTACGATCCCACCACGGCACGTTTGACCGGCCTGACGCCGTTCTCCTTCGCGGCAGGCGCCCTGCCCGCAATTCGCGACGAGAATGTCTCCACCAATATCCTGATGGGAAATTTCGGCCTGGAGGCGGGTTTATTGACTGACGCCTCCGAACGCGAGGAAGCCTTCACTCTGGCAGCCAGTGATAACCTGCCCGCCCAAGCGATCATGTACACCAGCAGCCAGGACCCGTTGATCGGTGAAGAGCTCTTCGCCGCCGGCGCCTACATGGAAGCCGGGCGCATGCACACTGCCAGCCTGGTCGTGCAGGATATCCTGCGCTGGTTGATCATCATCGTCATCCTTGGCGGCGCAGTCCTGAAACTGGTAGGTCTGGTGTGAATCGAATCCTCGCCACGGTCATTGCCATCGCCGCCGGAATCCTCATGCTTGTGGGGTACTTTTTCGGCCGTGCGGCGGATGGTTCGCTCAACCCATTGGGAGAACTACAGCTCATCCTGCTCAACTGGGCGGTCATCCTGGCGGCTTTTGCTTTATTCGTGGGTGTCATCAACCTGTTGATCGTCCACGGCAACAAAATCAGCCAGAGGCAAAAGGGCTGGGGATACAGTTTTATTCTGATCATCGCCCTGGTCGTGACCCTGGCAATCGGCTTCCTGCCGCCGCAATACCAAGAGGTCGGCCTGCCCTTTGTATTTAAGGCCATCCAGCTGCCGGTCGAAGCCAGCTTGATCGCCCTGCTGACCGTCACGCTGACCTACGCCAGCGTGCGCCTGTTAGGGCGGCGGCGCAATCTTTTTTCCATCATTTTCATCCTCTTCGCCTTGCTCATCCTGCTCGGCACCGCCCCATTGCCTCTTTTGGGGTATCTTCCCGGACTGGGTGAATTTCTCCGACCCATCATCGCCCAGGTACTCGCTGCCGGGGGGGCACGCGGCATTTTAATGGGGGTGGCCCTTGGCACCCTGACCACCGGCTTGCGCATCCTGTTCGGCGCAGATCGTCCGTACGGGGGAAAATAATGGCGGACATACTTTGTCCCCAGTGCGGTAAACCCAACCCCGATAAACTGGAGAAGTGCCAGTTCTGCGGGGCAACACTTCAACCGCCGGGCTCTCCGTGGTCCGTCCGGCCGGGGGAGGAACCGGTCAAGAAAAACACCGCCGAGTTCGAGAAGGTTTCCGTGCCGCCCAGTGACAAGGAACCTATCCATCCGGGAGAGGCGCCAACCAAGAAAAACACCGCCGAGCTGGAACGGGCGCTGCCCTCCTGGCTGCGTTCCCTGCGCCAGAAAGATGAGACTGCCGGAGATATCACGCCTGCGCAGCCGCCCGAGCGAGAGACTCCACCGCCCGCCCCTGAAGAAGCTCCCGCCCCCGGCCCTTCCGAAGAGGGCCTCCCCGACTGGCTCGCCGGGCTTGGTTCTGCCGCCTCGGATGAAGAGGAAGAAATTCCGGATTGGCTGACAGCCCTGCGTGGCAAGGGCGAGGAACCTCGGGCCCCCCAGGTGGGCCCCGCCGCAGGGTTGGGCGCTCCGGAGTGGGTCTCGCCCCCGGGCGGTGAAACACAGCCCCCAACACCCGAAGCGGTGCAGGAGCCGCCTGTAGAAACCCAGCCCGCGACCTTCGGAGATATAGGCTTGCCGGATTGGTTGGAAAAAATGCAAGCCAGGGGCAGCGCAGCCGGTACGGAGAGCCCCTCCACTCAGCGGGGCAATGAAGAGACTCCCGGCTGGCTTTCCAACCTGCCGGAGGAACCTGCTACCTCGCAGGCGAACCCGCCTGAAGAAACCCCCGATTGGTTGAACAGGTTGAATGAGAAAGCCCCCGAGCCGGAGCCCGCCCCACCCTTTTCCACTCCAGCCCCGGCCGAAGCAGCCCCTCCATGGCTCTCGAATCTCGAAACCGGACAGGGTCCCCAGGCTGCTGCACCTGCCGAGGAGACGCCGGACTGGCTCAACAAGCTCAACGAACAGGCTCCCGGACAGGAGGCGAACCTGCCGCCTACCCCATCGGCCGACATCACGCCCGATTGGCTGGCCAACATCCAACCGGAAGCGGAGCGGGCAGCGGCCACACCTGCCGGAGAAATACCGGACTGGTTGTCAAAATTGGAAACCCAGGCCGGAAGTGACACCAATGTTCCCGCGCCGTCCGCCCTGGCCGGCGAACCAAGCGGGACGGAAAGCGCACCCGCCGCCGAATCGCCCAACTGGCTGGCAAATTTACAGGCTGACGCCGGTGTGACCCCGGAAGCAGAGGCAGGCAAGGAAGAATTCGAAGTAACCTCCGAGCCGCCGTCTCCACAACCCGCCTCGGAAGCCCTACCGGAGTGGTTGTCAGGCATCGACCAGACTGCGACCCCCTCCACCGGGACTCCCGCGTTAATCGTCGACAACGAGGAGAATGCCTCCGCCGGTCAGACGCAGGCGGCGTTTTCAATGGAGACACCCGACTGGCTGGCAAAGCTGAATCCGGAACAGGGCGAAGCGAGGCCGCGGGCCGTCTCCGGCGAAGAGGGGCAGAGCCCCGATTCGCTCCAGCCGGCCAATCTCCCTTCCTGGGTCCAGGCGATGCGCCCGGTCGAAGCGGTGGTGGAGGAGGCCAAGGCAACCCCGCTGGAGGAAAACCAGGTCACAGAAGACCGCGGCCCGCTGGCAGGCCTGACCGCAGTACTGCCCGCCGGTCCCGGGCTGGGACCGCTGCGCAAACCGCCGGCATATTCCGTCAAGCTGCAAGCCACCGACAGCCAGCAGCGTTATGCCACTTATCTGGAAAAGCTGGTCTCATCCGAGGTCGAGACGCGTACCCGCAAGGCGGCGCGTATCAAACCCGGCAGCCTGTTGCGCTGGATCATTGCGGCGGTCCTGATCCTGGCCGTGGGCTTGCCGATCATGACGGGGTTGCAAATCACGCCGGCTGCGGCGCTCTATCCGCCGGAAATGGCGGCCATGTTTTCGCTGGTCGGTGGTTTGCCGGCTCATTCCCCCGTACTGGTCGTGTTCGACTACGAACCAGCGCTCTCCGGCGAGCTGGAGGCAGCCGCCGCGCCGGTCATCGGGCAGCTTCTCTTGAACGGCGCGCGCCTGACGATCATCTCCACCTCCCCGACCGGACCAGCCCTGGCCAAGCGTTTTATAGATAATACACTACCGGGTCAAAACAATCAGAGCGGCGATCAGATCGTCAACCTGGGCTACCTGGCCGGAGGTCCGGCGGGCGTGCTCTATTTTGCCAATTCGCCGGCAGAAGCTGCTCCGTTCACCGTGGATGGCTTGTCTGCCTGGAAGACGACACAAACGCCTGCCTTGCCTCCCCTGACGGATGTCCAGTATTTGGGTGATTTCAAAGCCGTTCTCGTGCTGACCGATAGCGCCGATACCGCCCGTGTCTGGATCGAACAGGCCGGCCCCTTCCTGGGAAACACCCCCATGGCAATGGTCATCTCTGCCCAGGCGGAGCCGATGATCCGTCCTTACTTCGATTCAAGCCAGATCAGAGGCCTGGTCACCGGGCTGGCCGGCGGCAAGGCTTACGAGCAGGATGTGCAGCAGAACTATGGGTTGGCCACCCAGCCTGCGGGCCTGGGGCAAAATTACTGGAATGCCTTCAGCGCCGGCCTGCTGATGGCGGAGGGGCTGATCGTGGTGGGCGGCCTGTGGAGTTTGCTCGGCGGCCGCGTCTCCCGCAAGACCAAAACCGGAGAAAAGGCTTAGCGATGGCGGCGCCCTCGACGGACCTCATTACGGGAGGGGTGAGTTTCTTGCTCACCCTGATGATCCTGAGCTACCTGGTCGGGGATAACCCTGCCTTCCGCGTGGCGGTCTATGTCTTTGTCGGGGCTTCGGCCGGATACGCCGCCGTGGTGGCCGGACGCCAGGTGATCATGCCGCAACTCATCCAGCCGCTGCTCTCCGGCAAACTGCTGGCCGTAATTCCTCTCCTGCTGGGCGTTCTGCTCTTAATGAAACTCTCCGCGCGCACCGCCCGTTTTGGGAACATCTCAATGGGATTCCTGGTGGGCATCGGAGCGGCAGTGGCAGTCGGCGGGGCGGTGGTGGGCACGCTTTTCCCGCAAACCCGGGCGACCTTCAGCCTGCCCAGCTTATCCAACATTCTGGCCGATATCAGCGCGATTTTGGCAAATACGAATCAGCCCACGCCTTATCTGGAACAATTCATCAGCGGCCTCTTTGTCATCCTCGGGACGATCACTACATTGGTCTATTTTCACTTCGGGGCGAAAGCCACCCCCGGCGGGGCTCAGCGCAGCAAACTGGTCACCTCTCTCGGATGGCTGGGGCAGGTCTTCATCGCCATCACCTTCGGAGTGCTTTTTGCCGGAGCATTCACGGCCGCCATGACGGCGCTGATTGAACGCTTGAGCTTCCTGTTCAATTTCATACACACATTGTTCACCGCACTCTAGCCGCTTATGCCTGCCTCGCTGGTTGATGCTGATTCCCTCCTGACCATTGATGTTGGCACTGTGACGACACGCGCCACGCTCTTCGACGTGGTGGAGGGTCACTACCGTTTCATCGCCGCCGGCCAGGCGCCCAGTTCGGCAACCGCCCCATTCAAGGACATCAGCGAGGGCGTTCGCCAGGCGGTCGAAAACCTGCAAGCCATCACTGGACGAAAATTCATCGGCGACGATCATCGTCTCATTATGCCCGCCCAGGAAGGCACCGGGGTGGACAGTTTCGCCGCCACCCTGTCAGCCGGGCCGGCGCTCAAGACCGCCCTGGTCGGCCTGCTGAGCGACGTCTCGGTGGAAAGCGTCCAACGGCTGGCGCGCACCACCTATGCCCGCGTGGTGGAAACCATCGGATTGAATGACCCGCGCAAGCCGGATGCACAAATCGACAACCTCCTGCGCCTGCGCCCGGACCTGATCCTGATCGCGGGGGGCACCGACGAAGGGGCCACGCGCTCCGTGGAACGCCTGATCGAAACGGTCGGCCTGGCCTGCTATCTGATGCCGGCGGACAAACGCCCGGCCTTGCTCTTCGCCGGAAACGCCAACATGACGGACAAGGTCAAATCCAGCCTGGAAAAGCTGGTCTCCTCCTTGACCATCAGTCCGAACCTGCGCCCCTCGTTGGAGGTCGAGGATCTCCAACCTGCCCAGCACGCCCTGGCCGAGGTCTACACCCAGATCCGCCGCAGCCAGATGGGCGGTGTGGATGAGCTCAATACCTGGGCCGGGGGCACGCTGATCCCCACGGCATACGCCGAGAGCCGCATCATCCGCTTCCTCAGCCAGGTGTACGACTCAAGCAAGGGCATCCTGGGAGTGGACCTGGGCGCATCTGCGGTCACTGTGGCGGCGGCCTTCGGCAGCGACCTGACCATGGGGGTCTATCCGCAGCTGGGTCTCGGAGAGGGTCTCTCCAACTTGCTGCGCTACATCAGCCTGGAAGACATCCTTAAGTGGATCCCGATCGAGCTGCCTCCTGATATGGTGCGCGATTACCTGTTCCAGAAATCCATTTATCCGGCAAGCCTGCCTGCCACGGTCGAAGACATGGCCATCGAGCAAGCCCTTGCGCGCCAGAATTTATATGTGGCGCTCAACTCGGCCGCCAAGGATTTCCCCGCCCGGGTCCGCCGGCCTGCGCCCGGCCTGATGCCCTACTTCGAGCCGATCCTGGCCGCAGGCAGTGTGCTCACCCGTGCCCCGACCCTGGGGCAGAGTCTGCTCATCTTGCTGGACGGCATCCAACCGATCGGCATTACCACGCTCATCCTCGACCAGAACAACCTGCTGCCCGCCCTGGGCGCAGCGGCCAACCGCAACGCCATCCTGCCGATCCAGGTGCTCGAATCCGGCGCCTTCCTTGGGCTGGCGACCGTGGTGGCCCCCTACGCCAACGCCCGGCTTGGCACCCCGATCCTGCGCCTGCGCCTGGTCAATCAAAATGGCAACGAGACCAGCCTGGAGGTCAAGCAGGGAGCGCTCGAGGTCTTGCCCCTGCCGGCCGGAGAAGCGGGCCGCCTGTTCATCCATCCCCTGCACCATGCCGAGATGGGTTTCGGACCCGGCCGCACCCGCGAGGAAGGCGTTCCCGTCACCGGCACGGTGATGGGCATCGTCGTCGACGCGCGCGGCCGGCCGCTGATCTTCTCGGGCGACGCGGCACGTCGGCGCGAAATCCTGAAAAAGTGGCTGTGGACCGTGGGAGGCTGATCCGTCATGCTGGCACCTGTTACCCACATCCTCCCGCTTGCCTCGGTCCGGCGTGAACGCCTCCTGCCGGTCCCGGGACGGGTGATCGCCCGCCTGGACCAGAAGGTCTCGCCGCTGGACGTGGTGGCCGAGGCAAAATTCGGGCAGGAACATGTCCTGATCGACGTAGCCCGCACGCTCCGGGCCTCTCCCGAGCAAACCAAGGAGATGATCCGCTGCAAGCCCGGGGAAACGGTGAACAAGAACCAGGTCATCGCCCAGACGAAAAACCTGATCCCACAGTCGGTTCGCGCCCCTACTTCGGGGAGGGTTTTATTGATTGGCGGAGGTCAGGTTCTACTGGAAACCGGGGAAACAACGCTCGAGCTGCAAGCCGGGATTCCCGGCTCGGTCACGCGCGTGATCCCGGAACGAGGCGTAGAAATTTCCTTCAGCGGTGCCCTGGTGCAGGGTGTATGGGGCAACGGCCGCGTCGACACGGGCGTGCTCCTGCCTCTGCTCAACGGGCCGGGGGATGTCTTGACCTCCAAGCAAATGGACGTCAGCCAGCGCGGCTCGGTCGTCCTGTCCGGTTATTGCAACGATCTGGCGACCCTGGAGACCGCCGCCGAGCTGCCGGTACGCGGCCTGATCCTGGGCGGCCTGTCCCCGGTATTGCTCCCCCAGGCCGCCATGATGAGCTATCCGATCATCATCCTCGACGGATTCACCCACCGACCGATCAACGATTCGGCGTTTAAGCTGCTGACCACCAATGCCAAGCGGGACGTCACCCTCAATGCCGAAGCTCTCGACCGCTACAGCGGGACTCGGCCGGAAGTATTCATTCCCCTCCCGGTCACGCAGGAACCGCCCGTCCCGCGGGAGGTGGAGACCTTTGCCCCCAATCAACCGGTACGTCTTGTGCGCGACCCCCACGCCGGGAGCGTTGGAATCCTGCTCAACGTGCGGTCGGGACTGACCGTTGTGCCCAGCGGCCTGCGCGTCCCGGCGGGAGAAGTGAAACTGGACTCGGGCGAGCAGGTGATTGTTCCGCTTGCCAATCTTGAAGTCCTGGGGTAAGATACCTTAAACCAAGGAGGATGCGATGTTGGACGAAGGCAATGATTTCAATCTGGAAACCCCGCCCCCCGAGACGCCCGAGGGACCCGAATCGAGCAATCGCACTTTCTTGATCGTGGGCGGCGTCATGGCGGGCCTGGTATTGTTGACCTTGGTCTGCATTGCGGTCTTCTTCTTGATCAACAGGGGCGGGGCGAGCAGCAGGAGCGCTACGCAGACCGTCATCGCCAAGAATAATGCCCTGCAAATCCAGAATCAGACCGCCACCGCCATAGCTGCCCAGTGGACAGCCACCCCGCTGCCCAGCCCGATCCCCTCGGCCACCGAGACGCCTCTGCCCGTCACGCCGACCACCAGCCCGACCCCGGTGGTTGCCCAACCGTCTGATACGCCGGTGATCGCCGATGTCGGCCTGACCGCCACCATGGCCGTGCTCCAGACCCAGGTGGCTGCCAACCTGACCCTGACCGCCACGTACCAGGCCACGGCCATGCCAAAGACCGGCTTCGCCGACCAGTTCGGCCTGCCCGGCCTGATCGTCCTGGCGCTGGTGCTGGTGGCCGTCATCCTCCTGGCCCGCCGGCTGCGCCGCAACCCGGCAAGTTAAGACTCAAATAGGAGCGCAAACCTCTGCGCTCCTATTGGTTGGTTTCGCGTGGACCCGCCGGCGCGGGTTCACGCTTTTTATTTTAAGGGGGGACTAAAAAGGCAGCCGGGCTCCCTCTTCCCTTTCAGCCTGTGCTCAGGTCATGCTGGTGGCGATTTTCTCGCCGTAGCCCAGCAGAGCCTTGACCATTTCCTTGCTGCGCCCTTCGGCGTAGACCCGCAGGACCGGCTCCGTCCCGGAGGGGCGGATGAGCAGCCAGGAATTGTCGGACAGGACGTACTTGACCCCGTCCAGGTTGCTGACTTCCACCACCTTCTGCCCGCCGACCTCCGCCGGTGCCTTTTCAGCCAGGAATGCGGTGATCTCGGCCTTGGCGACCGGGTGGTGCAGGCGCATGTCGGTGCGCTCGTAGAAGACCGGGCCGACCTCCGCCAGCAGATTGCTCACCAGCTCATGCAGCGGTTTTTTCATCGACGCGACGATCTCAACCAACAGCAGACCCATGATCGGGCCGTCGCCTTCCGGGATGTGACCCTTGAACGAGATGCCGCCGGATTCTTCGCCGCCGATCAGTACGTCCTCGCTCATCATCAGGTCGGCGATGTGGTTGAAGCCGACCGGTGTCTCGAAAAGTTTCAGCCCGTAGCGCTTGCACAGGCGGTCGATCATGCGGGTGGTGGATACGGTGCGAACGACCGCTCCACTCCAGCCGCGTTTTTCCACCAGATATTGCAGCGCCAGGGCCATGATCTTGTGCGGGTCCACGAAGTTGGTGCGCTCGTCCATGGCGCCGATGCGGTCGGCGTCGCCGTCCGTGGTCAATCCGAAGTTGCCCAGGCCGGCGCCGATCGCCCCCGCCAGGACGCCCAGGTTCTTGGCGATCGGTTCGGGATGGACACCGCCGAATCCGGGATTCATCTCGCCCCGGATTTCGGCGATCTCGCAACCCGTGCCCTGCAGGAAGGACTTGATCACGCCGCGCCCGGATCCGTACATCGAGTCGACCACGAAGCGCTGGGGGTTGTCGGCGATGATGTCGGTGTTGATCAGCGTGCGCAGGTGGTCGAAGTAAGCCGGCAGGGGATTGAACTTCTGGATCAAGCCCTGCTCGCGGGCCGCATCGAAATCCATCAGGTTCGGCCCGCGGGCACGTTCCTCGTTGTCGTTGAGATAGACTTCCACACGGCGGCACTGCTCGGGGAGCGCCGAACCCCCGTACGCCGCTTTGAGCTTGACCCCGTTGTAGCGCGGGGCGTTGTGCGAGGCGGTGATCATCACCCCGGCAATGGCGTTCAGGTTCTTTACCGCATAGGAAATGGCCGGCGTCGGGGCGTCGGACTGGGACAGGTAAACGGTGAAGCCGTTGGCGGCCAGGACGCGTGCCACGTCCCCGGCGTAGCGGTCGGAAAGGAAGCGCGTGTCAAAGCCGACCACCATCTTGCGCGGATCCGCGCCGCCGCCCGTACCGTTCCCGTCCGCCGCCCAGTGCTCGGAGGCCACCGCGTCGGCGATCGCCTGGGTCAGCATGCGCAGGTTGCTGAAAGTGAAAGTGTCCGAGATGACGGCGCGCCAGCCGTCGGTGCCAAAATGGATCGTCATCCATACACTCCAAAAAAGGGGATGCCAGGAATTTCGTTACCGCGGTAAAACCGCTAAACTTTAATTTTCAAGAATAAATGCAGCTCAACGTGTCGGGGTGAGGCTGGGCGTGGGCGAGGGAGGCGGCGTGGCTGCCTGGAGCAGGGTTTGCGACACCCAGCCTTCGATCCCGTCCGTGGTGCGGACGCGCACCCAATTGTACCCGCCGAGGGTCTGGACGTCTGGCAGCACCTCGACCAGGGTGCCGTTCACCAGGGTAGCCACCTGCGCACCACCCGGCTCGGCGCGCACCAGCGCCCCGCCGCCCACCGAGGCGGCGATGACGGCGTAGGAATGCGTCGGCTGGGGAGAGGGGGCGAGTGTGTCCGTCAGCGAGGAAGCGGGGGGTGGAGTCTGGGTCGGTGCGACCGGGGTGGAGGTCGGGATCAGGCCCGGGGTGATGGAGGGCAGGGTCAAGGCGGTCGGCACGGACGTCCGGGCTGCCGGGGCAGGCTTGATCCCCAGGACCAGGTTCCCCAGCCCGGTATAGATGATCAGGGCTGCCAGACACGCCAGCCCGACCAGGACGGCCAAGACAGAGCCGAAGAAGCCACGCGGTTTGAAACGCAGCGCGGCCAGGACGATCCCACCCACCAGGGTGGCCAGAGCCAGGTGCACCAGGAAGACCAGGAAGCCGTCCGGCCAAATCCGCGTCACGCCGCTGCCCAACCCAAACCCCGCTGCGCTGAGCGGCAGGAGCAGCTCATAGGAGAGCATCACGCTGGGCAGGATGGGCTTGTCCTCGGAGCGGACAAAAGAATACACCAGCAGGGCCGCGCCCAACGCCAGGACGATGAAGTTCGCCCACCACAGATGTGACTGGATGTTCGCTTGAAAAAGCGGCAGGCGCGGCCAAAGGCGCGCCGCCAGCCCGGCCAGTACACCGGTCAGGAAGAGCAGCAGGCAGGCCGCGATCAGGGCGATCAGCGTCTGGAAAAAGAAACGCCAGGAACCGGTCATGGCCCCCAGCACCATCCCGACCCAGGGCATCATCAGCGGGGCAAGCAGGATGCCCAGCAGAAGCAGGGCCTGCGAATCGAGGATGTAGCCGGCCCCCAGGATGGCACCGCACAGCAGGGAGAACAAAAAGAATTCGAAGGATGGGAAGGCCCGCCGCGCCAGCTTCTCGACGAGGGCGGAGCGTTCGTCCTCGTCAGGGGTGACGAAGTAGCGCCGGACCCGGCGCCGTCGATGTGCCGGCGGCAGGGTGAGAGGCTCTTCCAGGGAGGTGAAACCTTCGGGAAGGACCGGCTCTCCCGACTGGAATTCCTCTTCGTGCGAGGCAGGTTCTTCCGGTTTGGGGGTGTCTTCAGGCAGGGTCATTTTCGCAAACTCGCTACGATCCGCAAAGGCTTGTCGAACAAATCCAGGGCGGCGAAGATATCCGGGGCAACCAAGTCGGCGGCCAGCAGGGCCTCCGCCGCCGCACCCTCCGCCGAGAGCACACAGATGCCCAGGCCGGCAGCCGCCAGCATCCCGGCATCGTTGGCGCCCTGGCCGACGGCCGCCACGCCTTCCGCCCCCAGGCGGCGGACATAGTCCGCTTTCTGGGCGGACTCATCGCCCGGCGCGATGCGCACCGCCTGCAGGCCAAGCTGACGGTCGATCTCGGCCTGACGTCCATGCGTGTCGGCGGTCAGCAGGTGGATCTCGAGCCGGTCCCTCAAGGTTGAAAGGCGCTTCTTCATCCCGTCGAGCAACTGGCCGTCCAGTGCAATGGTGCCGTTCACGTCCAGCACCAGGTGGCTGAGCTGCAGGACACCGCGCCCGGGGATGTCGAGCTCGATCATCAGGGTTATTATACAGGGATGGAGGGGAGGGGGGAAGGGGCAGCGCGACCAGGCGGTGGGCGTTGTTCAATGCGGCGCAGCTCCAGCACGGCAATAATCAGACAATAACTATTCACTTTCTAAGGTTTTTCTCAGCCTCTTGTAAGGATTTTTCTGTACAATAATTCCACCACCTGGGACCGACAAAAAAACCAGGCATATCGTGCCGCCTTTACCATTAGTTTTCCAGGAGTTTTGCCATGACCACTGAATACAAATCCGTGCCCGTCCGTCCCTCCGAGATTACCCCCAAGGAGGTTTACTTTTCACGCCGCGATTTCCTTAAGATGATGGGCGTAGCCGCGACCGGCACCTTGCTGGCCGCCTGCGCCCCGACCCTGGCCTCCAAGCCGATCCCCACACCCGCCGGCCTGAGCGCCAGCAAAAAGACCGACGAGCTGGGCAACCCGCTCAACAGCTTCGCGGATATCACCAACTATAACAACTATTATGAGTTCAGCGTCGACAAGCAGGCGGTAGCCCCGCTCTCCCAGAATTTCAAGACCTCCCCATGGACCGTGCAGGTGTACGGCCTGGTGGACAATCCCAAGACTTACGGGGTGGACGAGCTGATCAGTAAATTCCCGCCGCAGGAGCGCATCTACCGGCTGCGCTGCGTGGAGGCTTGGTCGATGGTCATCCCCTGGCAGGGCTTTCCCCTCGCCAGCCTGCTCAAGGAGGTCAGTCCGACCTCGGCGGCGAAATATGTCCGCTTCGAGACGCTCCTCGATCCGAAAGACATGCCCGGCCAGTCGGACCCGAGCTATCCCTGGCCTTACCAGGAGGGCCTGCGCCTGGACGAGGCGATGAACGACCTGGCCATCCTGGCCACCGGCCTGTACGGCGAACCCCTGCCCCCGCAGGACGGCGCCCCCATCCGCCTGGTGGTGCCGTGGAAGTACGGTTTCAAGTCGATCAAGTCCATCGTCAAGATCGAACTGGTGGATAAAATGCCCGCCACGCTCTGGTCGATGATCGCTCCGGACGAGTACGGCTTCTACGCCAACGTCAACCCGCACGTGGATCACCCGCGCTGGTCGCAGGCCACCGAACGCCGCATCGGCCAGCTTGAACGCATTCCGACGCTAATGTTCAACGGCTACTCCGAACAGGTGGCCCACCTTTACGACGGGATGGACCTGCGCGCCAATTTTTAATGAAAAATCGCATCACGCTTCTGCAAGTCATCGTCCACCTGGGCGGATGGTTCCCGCTTGCCCAGCTGGCCTTCGACTACCTGGCCGGGCGCATGAGCATCAACCCGATCCAGGAGATCGAGCAGCGCACCGGCCTGGCGGCGATCCTATTCCTGGTGCTCTCGCTGGTTTGCACCCCGCTCAACACGCTCTTCGGCTGGCGCGAGGCGATCAAGCGGCGCAAGGCCCTCGGCCTGTACGCCTTCCTGTACACCTGCCTGCACGTGGCCATATTCATAGCACTGGACTACGGCTTCGCCTGGCCGGTGATCGCCGACCTCATCTTGAACAAGCTCTACCTCATCGTGGGGACAATCGCCTTCCTGCTGCTGATCCCCCTGGCGCTGACCTCCTTCAAATCGTCGATGAAGAGCCTGGGAATGAATTGGATCCGCCTGCACCGGCTGGTCTACGTGATCGCCCCGCTGGTCGTGCTCCATTACGCCTGGTCCAAAAAAGGCGATCTCTTCCATCTGCGCGGGGATATTTCCAAGCCGTTCGTCTACGCCCTGACCGTCGTGTTCCTGCTGGCCCTGCGCCTGCCCTTCATGCGCAAGGCAGCCAGCGCGCTGCGAACGCACCTGCAGACCCTTTTCCGGAAGGTGATCTCGACCCTGTCCGGGCCGGTCCGGCGCGGGCCTCCGGCAGCCAAGAACCAAATCGGCCAGCCGGAGGAAAAGGAAATGCCCGGCTGACCGGCGGTATCATGTTGAACCGATCCCTGGACCGCGCGCCAGGGATTTTTTATCCTGCGTTTGCCAGCCTCAGGCGCTCAGGCTTTCCAGGGCCTGGTCCAGGTCGGCCAGGATGTCAGCCGGGTCCTCGATCCCGGCCGAGAGGCGCACCAGCCCGTCGCGGATGCCCACCTGCGCCCGCTCCGCCTCGGTCAGCGAGCGATGCGACGAGGTGGCCGGGTGCAGCACCAGGGTGTAGATGTCGCCCAGGGTGGTGGCGGGCAGGCAGAGTTGCAGGGCATCCATGAAGCGGAAAGCGGTCTTCCGGTCGGCGTCCTGGATTTCGAAGGAAAGCACCCCGCCGAATCCCAACCCGCCGAACAGGCGCTCTGCCAGGGCATGCTGCGGGTGCGACTCAAGCCCGGGGTGGTTGACACGGGCGATCCCGGGCCGGCCGGAAAGCCAGTCTGCGACCTTCTGGGCGGCGGCGAACTGAGCCGGCACACGCAGGGGCAGGGTCTTGAGCCCGCGCAGCGCCAGCCAGGCTTCGAAGGGTCCCAGCACACCGCCGACCAGCTTGTTGAGCTCGAACATCCTGGCCCGATTGGCTGCCGAGGTCACCACCACCCCGGCCAGCACATCGCCGTGGCCGGACAGGTACTTGGTGGCGCTGTGGATGACATAGTCGGCGCCGGCAGCCAGCGGGCGGAACAGCCAGGGGGTGGCGAAGGTGTTGTCGACCAGCAGCTGCGCCCCGAAGCGGTGGGCCAGCCCGGCCAGCGCCGGGACGTCGGCCACCTTGAGCAGCGGGTTGGAGATGGTTTCGACCATCAGCACGGCCGGGCGGGTTTCCTTCAAGGCGGCTTCCACCGCCGCCAGGTCGCTGACGTCCACCAGGCGGGTGCTCACGCCCAGGTCGGCGAACAGGCGTGTCAGCAGGGAGTAGGTGGCGCCGTACAGGTCGAAGGCCGCCACCACACTCGAGCCGGTGCGCACGCCGGCGGTCAGAAGAGCGGCGTGGATGGCCGCCATGCCCGAGGCGAAGGCCAGGGCCGCCTCGCCCTCCTCCAGGCTGGCGACCGCCGTCTCGAAAGCAGCCTGGGCCGGGCCGGTGAAGCGGGCATAGACGTATCCCGGACGGGCGTTGGCAAAGACCGCGTCCAATTCCTCCATATCCTCATAAGCGTATGCGACGCTGGGCGTGATCGGCGAAACGACGGGGGTGTAGCCTGTCTGTGCAGCGCGCTCGCCGGCATGCACGGCGCGGGTGGAAAAGGCTTTTCCGTGAAGGTCAATCATATCGGCTCCTTTGGTTCCGGCCATTGTAGCACAATCGATTTCCCCGGCCTCGCTCCCTTTGGGTCCGGGTTAAATCGGGATGGCAAGCTTAAACGGACCATGTCAACGTTTAATTAAAATGTCCCCTGTTTGCGTACAATTTAGAATGTCCCCATGCGGGACATTTTGTTTGACTTTATTGGGATACTTACGCCAGGGATGATCGGGACCAGGGACGGTACCGGAGCGCAGATACTTGAGCATGCTGTCCACGTGTTTGGTTGGTACGATTGGGGACTGTTTGGCCTGACAGTGATAGGTGATGTAAGGCAGGGACTGGCCCTTGTAGAGAATGCTGACCTGGCGCTGGAGATCCACGGAAACGGTGACGACTGCCTTGCGCATGGCGTAGGAGGGGCGCTCGACCTGGATCTGGTAGACGAGATGGTGGAACTGCAGGGTCAGGTTTTTGGTGAGGGTCCGGGATTCGCGCCAGGTGAAGATGTGGGCCAGGTCATCTGCTTTGGAGAGCGGCCGGTGGGCATCGAGTGAACTGCGGGGCTGCACCGCGAAGCGTCGGTTGAAATCCTCCATGAATTCGCCCAGGTAGGCATTGCCCGCCTGCCAGTCGGAGATGCCGCGCAGGCGCATTTCTTTCACCAGCCGATCCTGGAGGGTCTGGTTGGCCCGTTCCACCCGCCCTTTTGCCTGGGGGGTGTTGGCGCACAAGATCTGGATGTGGAGTTCCTGCATGGCCCGTCCGAACTGGGTCAGGGCATCCGATTTGCCCCGCGTGGCCTGATTGACCCGAAAAATGCCGTGTTTGTCGCTGTAGAAGGCGCCTGGCTTGCCGTAGCGGGTGAAATAGCCCCAGGCGGCCTGGCAGTAGGTGAAAAAGCTCTCGCTTTCCACAAAGAGCAACTGCACCAACTTCCCGGCGGCATCATCGATAAAGACCAGCAGGGTGCACGCCGGTGCCCGGCCCTCGAACCAGTCATAGGGGGAGCCATCGATCTGGACCAGTTCCCCAAAACAGGCCCGCCGTTCCCGCATCTGATAGGCTTCCATCTTCCGGGCTTTCTTTGCCTTCCACAACCCCTCTTCGATCATGATCTTGCGCAGACTCCCCAGGCTGAGCTTCAGTTCCTCCCGCTCCACCAGCTTCTCGTGCGCCAGCGTCGGCCCAAAGCCACGATAGCGTCCCTGCAGCAGATCCAATGCCCGTCTCACGGTCGCCGGGTCCATCTGATGGTGGCCCGGCTGCCCGCGCTGCTTCGAAACCAGCCCCAAGGCTCCCTGCCTCCGATAAGCCTGCAGCACGCGCTTCACCTGCCGGACACTCACCCCCAGCTCCTCCGCCGCCGTCCTTTGGTTCATCCGCTTTTCCTGCAGTTGCTTCATCACTTCCAGCCGTTGCATTTCCTCTTTGCTCATGGTCACTAGATCCATTTCTCGTCCCTTTCAAGGGGACATTCTAATTTGATCGCAAAGGGGACATTACTATTAAACGCCAACACAAGCTTAAACGGACCATTGACAAATCCTCCCATCGGCGTATAATACGGCCCAATAATCGAAAGACTTCGAAGAGGACGAGTACGCCTCGGACGGCGGACCAGAGAGCAGGCGGCAAGCGGTGAAAGTCCTGCCCGCACGACGAAGCCGAATGGACCTCAGAGTTGCAGGGTGAAAAAATGTAGTGACGGCTTCAGCCGTCCAAGAGCGACTGAAGTCGCTACTACAATAATAAGTAGCCCGGGCCGGGAACTCCCGTTACAGAGCCAGGATATCGGTCGCATGACCCGTATCTGAACGAGTGAGGCTGGCAGCATCCCTGTGCATCACCACAGGGATTTTCATTTCGACCGGCAGCCTAATTCGGGTGGCACCACGGACTACGCGTTCGTCCCGTTCTACGGACGAACGCGCTTTGTTTTTCCTCACCTCCCTCACCCCTCCCCCGGGTGGAGAGGGGCAGACAAAGAGAGACAAAAATGAACCTACCGGCCATGCCCTTTCCCAAATCCAAACCGACCATGCACCCGGCGCGGGTCTCCGGCACGCTCCTGCAAAAGCAGGCCGCCGCTCCTGACCGCCCCAAAATAGAACACATGACAGCCATGTCTCTGACCACCTTCCATCCGCCCTGAAGGGCATTCCCCCGATCCTGGTCGCCCGATTCCTAATCCCTAGTCGCTAATTCTTGAAAGGAGTAACCCATGTCTGACCAAACCCGCTTTATGCTGAACGAAACCGACCTGCCGAAGGCCTGGTACAACATCAACGCCGACAGCCCGGTCCCGCCCGCCCCGGTCCTGCACCCCGGCACCAAGGAGCCGGTCACGCCCGAGTTCCTCTCGGTGCTCTTCCCCATGGAGCTGATCATGCAGGAGGTCTCGACCGAGCGCTTCATCCAGATCCCGGAGGAGGTACGCGAGATCTACAAGCTCTACCGCCCGACCCCGCTCATCCGCGCTCGCCGCTTGGAGAAGGCCCTGGGCACGCCTGCCCACATCTACTACAAGAACGAGGCCGTCTCGCCGGTGGGCAGCCACAAGCCCAACACGGCCATCGCCCAGGCGTTCTACAACAAGGCCGCCGGGACCAAGGCCATGACCACCGAAACCGGTGCCGGTCAGTGGGGCACCGCGCTGGCAATGGCCTGCAACTTCTTCGACATGGACCTGGAAGTCTACATGGTCAAGATCTCGTACAACCAGAAGCCCTACCGCCGCATCTACATGCAGACCTTCGGGGCGCAGGTCTTTGCCAGCCCGACCGACCGCACTGAGTACGGCCGCGCCCTGCTGGCCGAGGACCCGAATAACAACGGATCGCTGGGGATCGCCATCTCAGAGGCGGTCGAAGTGGCCGCTACCTCTAAAGGCAAAAAGAAGTACAGCCTGGGCTCGGTGCTCAACCATGTGCTGATGCACCAGACGGTCATCGGCGAGGAAGCCCTCAAGCAGATGGACATGGCCGGGGAGTACCCGGACGTGGTCATCGGATGCGTGGGCGGCGGATCGAACTTCGCCGGGATCGCCTTCCCCTTCCTGCGCCAGAACCTGAAGGAAGGGCAGCGCACGCGCCTGCTGGCCGTCGAGCCGACCGCCACCCCCTCGCTGACCAAGGGCGAGTATACCTTCGACTACGGCGACTCCGCCCAGATGGCGCCCATCGTCAAGATGTACACGCTGGGGCACACCTTCATGCCGGCGGGCATCCACGCCGGCGGGCTGCGCTATCACGGCATGGCTCCCAGCGTCTCAGCCCTGTACCACGCCGGCCTGATCGAGGCCGTGGCCGTGCCTCAGGTCAGCACGTTCGACGCCGCAGTGCAGTTCACCAAGGCGGAAGGCATCATCCCGGCCCCCGAGTCGGCGCACGCCATCCGTGTGGCGATCGACGAGGCGCTGGAAGCCAAGAAGAAGGGCGAGAAGCGCGTCATCCTGTTCAACCTGTCCGGGCACGGGCACTTCGACATGACCGCTTACCAGTCTTATCTGGCCGGCGAGCTGGAGGACTACGAGTACCCCGACGAGGCGATCAAGGAGGCCATGCAGCACCTGCCCAAGGTGACGGTGGAAGCGTAGGAGAATCCACGAAGATCACAAAGGAAGGAGAGAATTTGGAAATTGCATGACTCTCCGACAGAAATGAACTGCCCGGCACTTTAGAAGTGCCGGGCGGTTAGGTCATTTCATCAAAGGTACGCCACAGCCTGGCCGGGCCGATTATGGCAGCCCCGTCGAGCGAAGCCGGTTGCCACAGGATTTCAGGCAGTCAAGTGATCGAACGCCAAGCGTGAAATGGAGGCAACCAAAGCCGGGGCTTCTTTCTCCTCCGACAGGCCGCGCGTCATGACAACCAGGACGTACGGCGCGCGGCCCGGCGGGAAGAGGATGGCGGTGTCATGATACAGCTTTTCGTTCCAGCCCGTCTTGTGGGCTACGACCACCTCCGCCGGCAGACCGGCCGGGATGCCCTCGTTGAAGTATTGCTGTTTCAGGATGGAGAGCATCTCATCCGAAGCGGCGGGGGAGACCGCCTCCAGCCTGGCCAGACGCACCAGGATCTGCATCAGGCTGCGCGCCGTGGCGGCGTTGTTCAAGCCCAGGGCGTAGGCTTTGTTGTCCTCCACGCCGCGGCGTACGAGCAGGTCGTTCGCACCGAGCTGGTGCATGAAGGCGGTCACTGCCTGCGGCGTGAGCAGCGCGATCAGGAGGTTCGTGGCCAGGTTGCTGCTGCGGGTGATCATGCGCCGGATCAGGTTCCGCACGGGCAGCCTCCCGCCCAGGTGGTCATAAAGACCGGTCTCCGAGTCGTCTTTCAGGTCGAGCGAGAAAGGGCTGCCATCCACGATGCTTTGAAATTCATTCTTAACCGGAAGGAGATCCTCCAGGGAGATTTTTCCCTGCTGCGCCTGGTGATAGGCCTCCAACATGACGCACAACTTGAAGGTGCTGGCAAGGTGAAACGACAAATCCGGCCGGAGCAGGAACTCCTCGTCGCTCTGCAAATCGTGGGCCGCCAGGCCGACCTCCGCGGCACCGCTTTGGGTGATCTTCTGCTCGAGGGATTGAAGAAAAGGGATCGTTTTTTCGGACATGGCGCTTTTCCCGATCATATCCAATTAATAAACTTCAGACAACCATCTCCCCGGCGAGGAGATAGGCAGCAGTCATTATAAGGGGAGAAAAAACTCCAGGGTTCAGAAGACCCCGGAGTTCCGAGACGATCCAAGCGTAAAAATTCAACCCCGGACTAGTAGCTGATCTTGCAGCGCACGCTGTACCTGCCTTTGGCCGGATTACTGTCCTTCAGCTTATAGACCACAATCTCATAGGATCGATCCTGACCGAGTTGCAAGGTAAATTCCTGCCCCAGGATTTCTTCGACGGTGAGGCGGTTTCGATCCTCCTGGTCAAGCGTGATTTCTCCGTCCATCCCCGAGAGTCGTAAAACGCGGCTCCCTTCCCGAAGGGAAGGAGTATCCTCTTCTGCAAAATCCTGCCAACCCTGAAGGAGATAGCGGACCTGGGCAAAACGCTGCCCGGATTTTAGAAGTTCACCATTTCCCCTGATGGGTCTCAGGAACTTCCTAGTCTTCTTTTCCTCCATCCATCCACCTCCGGAAATTACGAATGATGAAAAATAACATCCAGAAAGATTGCGGTTATTCGGAAGGTTGGCCCGGCTGGTGTGACTGGTTGTGAAAGCGGCTTACTTTTCCCTTCCTTCTCCAAAGAGCACCACGACGATGTGCTGGTTGAGGAATTGCGGCGTGCCCTCGCCGCCGGGGACGATCTGCCCCAGCGTATAGCCTCCGGCAATCGGCACCTTCTTCCCCAATGCCTCCTGTATGGCGGCAATGTCCGCACCCGGCTGGGCTTCGAAAAGCATCTGCCAGGAGATGTCAGCCAGCACCAGCGCCAGGACCGGACGCGAGCGGTCCAGGCCCTCCAGGGCCTGCTCGACGGCCGACTTGGCCGCAGCCTGACAGGCAGACATGCTGCCGGTCAGCAGGTAGGCATCAGCGCCATCGGCCACGGAGGCATTCATGCGGAAAGAGCCATCCGCTTCGACGCGCAGGGGAGAACGGATCAGCAGGCTTTTGTCGAGCTGCTCCATCCCCAACGGGTAGATCCGGGCCAGGTGGTTGAGGGGCGGGAAGGCCCAATCACGCGTCGGATAACCGAACAGGTGGGCGTAGACCTCCGAAGCCGGACGCCCGTCCAGGGTCCGCACCCAGAAGCCGCGCGAGCGCGTGACGCGGAAGTGGGTGCCGACCGGCTGCCAGCCGTGTCCGAACCCGATCCCCACCTTGATCGCCCCCTCCATCCGGGCGAGGGCCAGCCCTCCTGCCCCGGACTGTGCCCCACCGATCTGGTAGGCGTTCCCCGTGTGCAGGTCGCCGCTGGAAAGTGCCCCGATCAGGTTCGTCATGGGAGGCAGGCTGGTGCACAGCTGCTCGATGTCGGCATTGAAACCGTCGGCGAAGAACAGGCACGGCTGCCGGGGTTTGGACCTGAGCAGGTCGGCCATGCGCAGGGCAACTTCGCGGCTGCCCTGCGTGTACCCCGGCAGCCACTGGACATCGACGCGGATGTCTGAACCGGCCAGCAGAGCTACCACCACCGAGTGCGGGTGCAGCCCGGCGGAGGTCATGCCGGCCGGGGTGCTGAAACCGATCAGGGGCATGTTGCCGGTCAGGCTGGCAATCCCGCTGACCACCTGCTGGGCGTCATACTGGTAGGAGCTGATGACCAGCCCCAGGAAGGGGGTATTGCGGCCCAGGCCGTTGAGCGCCTGGTGGGTAGCCTGCAGGCCGGCTTCGCGCCCGTCGAGCGAGCGCGCCTGTCCAACTGTGGCGAAGAGGGTCATTATGATTATCCTTCCCTCACCCCTGCCCCTCTCCGGGTGGGAGATGGGTTAGGGATGAGGGAAATGTTCATCCCTGGGCGACCGGCACGGTAAAGTGGAAGGTCGTCCCCAGGCGGAATTCGCTCTCGAACCAGACGCGCCCACCCATCATCTCGATCAGGCTCTTGGTGATGTTCAAGCCCAGACCGGTGCCGGGCGCCTCACGGGCCTTCTGATCCTCGGAACGGAAGAATTTCTCAAAGATCTTTTTCTGGTCTTCCATGCTGATCCCGATGCCGTTGTCCTTGATCCAGATATGCGCCACTTCAGCAGCACCCTGCGGATCCCACTGGTTGCTTGTCCGTTCCGCTCCGATGTCGATCCGTCCGCCCTCCGACGTGTACTTGTACGCATTGCTGACAAAGTTCGTCAGGATCTGCGCCAGGCGGGTGCGGTCCGCCCAGACCTGCGGCAGATTGGCAGGGATGTCGAAGATCACACTCTGCTTCTTTTCCTCCATCTGGCGCTTGGCGGAGCGGACCACTTCGTCGACGACCTCGGCCACGGACACGCCCTTGAAGTCCAGCCTCAGGCGCCCGGCTTCGATCTTGGAATTGTCGTTCAGATCCGAGACCAGAGTGGACATGCGCTCGACGTTGGTGCGGATGGTGTTCAGGAAGTTGGCCTGCATTTCGGTGATCGGCCCGACCGCCCCGGCGGAGAGCAGCTCACTGTAACCCTTGATCGAGGTCATTGGGTTCTTGAGCTCATGCGCCACGAAAGAGACAAACTCGCTCTTGGCAATGTTGGCTTGCTCCACGGCGCTGTACAGCTGGGCGTTGGCAATGGCGATGGCGGCATGGTCGCTCAGGCGGGTGAGGAAGGGTAATGTCTCACCCGACTGGGAATCGGTCGAACGGCTTTCCATGACCACCAGGCCGATGACGTTCGCCTCACGGCGGATCGGGACGACGGTCTGAGTGACAGAATCAGGTAAAAATCCGTTCTGACCCAGGCCGAAGACCACGCGCTGCGGCTGGCCGGTATCGACGGCCGAGCGTACGGCTGGCTGGTCGAGCGGGATGGGATTTCCCTTGTAAGTCTGTTCGAGCGTTTCGTAGCCCTGCTGGGCCGTCAGGCGGATGCCCCGGTCGTCCAACATACCGATCAGGCCGGCTTCCGCGCCGGACTGGCGCATGGCCCAGTCCAGGGTCAGGCGCATGGCGCGCGTCACGTCCAGGCTGGCGTTGAGCTCGCGATCGATGCGCTGCATGACCGAGAGCTCCTCCACGCGGGCGTTCAGCTCCCGGTCGGTCAGGGTGTACAGGCGGGCGTTCTCGATGGCGACGGCCGCCTGGCCGGCAAAGGCCGAGAGCAGGTTCTGGTCATCCTCGGCGAAAGGCAGGCCGTCCTTGCGGTTGATGACCTCCAGCACGCCGATGACGCGTTCCTTGATCTGCATCGGGACGGCCAGAATCGAGCGGGTGACGAAACCGGTCTTCTCGTCCGTGTGGGCAAACCAGGAGGCGGCTTCCAGGACGTTGTTGCTGATGACCGCCTGGCGGGACTGGACTGCCTGGCCGACAATGCCGGTACCGGGCGCCAGGCGCTGGCCCGCCAGGTTGGAGGCCACCGGGCCGGCCGTCGCCTTGAAGATCAGCTCATCGGTGACCTCGTCCACCAGGAAGAGGCTGCCGGCTTCACAGTTCAAGATGTTGACGGCGCTGTCGAGGATGTTCTGGAGCAGAGGCTCGGTCTCGAGGGTGCCGGTCAGTTGGCGGGTGATCTCGTTCAAGGTGGTCAGCTGGCGGGCGCGCCGCTCCGTCTCCTGGAGCAGGCGGGCCTTGACGATGGCGCCCGCCGCCTGGTCGGCGATCGACTGGAGCAATTCCTGCTGCCCGAGGGTGTAGGTCACACCCGGGTCGCGGCTGCCGACGCACAGCGCGCCGATCGACTCCGCGCCGGCATTGAGCGGAATGCCCAGCCAGGCAATGGTATTGGGCGAGAGGGGTGAGACATTGTGTGCCTGGCATGCACGCACGTACTCGTTGGTCAGGATGGGACGCCTGGAGCGGATGACTTCCGCGCTGAGGCCGCTGCTGGGAGGCAGAGGCAGATTCTCGCGCCCCGAGACGCGCTCGTCGTTCTCCAGGTAGAACGCAAAGTAGAAATAATTGCTCTCTTTGTTATAGAGGGTGATGTTGAAGTCGTCCACGGGAAGAATCTGGTCGGTCTGGGCATAGATCAATTCGAGGATGTCATCATAGACGACGGTCACATTCACGCCCTGGGCAACCCGGGCGAGGACGTTCATTTCGCGCACGCGGCGCTCCAGGTTGGAGACGACCTGGGCCCGCTCGACGGCGACGGCGGCCTGCGAGCTGATCTGGCTGACGAAGCTCAAATCCCGGCTGGTATAGTTTTCTCCCGAGCGGCGCGGCCCGAGCGCAAGCCAACCGGTGAGCCTCTCCCCACCCGGCATGGGGACGAAAAGCACAGCACCCAGCAGCGCCAGACGCGTCTGGTCGGGGCGCAGCTCGTCCGGGAGGGCGCGCTCGTCAAAGAAAATGGGCAGGCGGGATTTGCTCAGCGCCCCGACCAGGGCACTGCCCGGATTGAAATGCAAATCACTCGTCGGCCTGCCATCCTCGCCGACCGTGGCGATGTGGTTGTCGCTCAACGGATCATAGATATAGATATGCAGCCGGTCCGGCATCAGGCTGGAGGTGACGTTCTGCCGCAGCGTGCGGATGATGGTCCCCAGGTCCACCGTGTTGGTCAATTCATTGGTAAAACTCTCGACGCGCTGCTGGTAGGCCTGCTCGCCGCGAAAGAAGGTCACGTCGATCAGATGCTGCATGCGATTTCGAACAGGATTAAAAGCCAGGGCGAGGGCGAAGATCACCGCGCCAACCAGAACAGGGTTCGTGGCTTTGACCGTTTCCCCGAATGCCAGAGCCAGATACGCAACACCGCTGGCCAGCAACGTGTAGGCGACGATCGCCAGGATCGAAAGCAGGGCGTACAGGACCCCCTGACGGAGCATAAAATCCGTCTGCACCAGACGGTAGCGCAGGATCGTGTACCCGGTGATGAACGGGAAAAAGGGGGTCAATAAAAGCAGATAAGGCGGGAAATTGAGCGAGAAGATGAGATTCAACCAGCGCAGGAAGACCGGCATCTTCTCCGGAGGCACCGAGGTGGCCAGGAACCAGATCGCCAGCGGGCCGAAAGCGATCAGCATGCCCAGCAGGATGAGGCGGGCCTGCTGCCGGACGACCGGCGAGCGTGAAGCTATGCTGCGGTAGATCATCATACCGACGAAGAACAGCACTGAGATGCCGGCAAACTCGTAGATGTGCCGCCAGCTTAGAATGTAAGCCATGGGATGGCTGGAGTTGTAAAGGTTGAACGCCGCCAGGATCGTCAGCACGGCGGCAATCAGGTAGCCGATCCAGCGCAGGTGGACCGGGTTGATCACCTTGCGGAGCGCGGGGGAAGCATTTTCAGCTCCCCCGTCACCTCCTGCGGAAAAACCATGGCCAGGTTGATCATTGCCCCGCCGGCACACGCCAGGGCGAAGGTCCACAGCCAGGACAATGAATGCGTGGTGTACAGGTCGAACAGCGCCGCGGTCCCGATGGCCACCGAGGTGCTGAACAAGGTGAAAGCGCGCCCGGCAGGCTCCGAACGACGCAGGCCAAAAATCCACAGGCTGATCAGCAGGAAGAGCAAGCCGACCGCATAGGGGATGTAAAAATATGTAATTCGATCCGTTGCGGGGAACTCGTGCAGGCTGATGCTGATCGTCTTTTGCACCCCCTCCGGGGTCAGGATGGTAACGGAGGCTTCATCACCAATTTTATGCGCCCTTAAAGCTTCCTGGACTCCGCGCGTCCCACGGACCTCTTTCCCATCCACCAGCAAAAGCTGGTTGCCGAGCTTTACACCGCCGCTGTACAGCTGCCAGGCCGGGTCCGACCGGGTCGGCCCGACGCCGTTGAAGACCAGCGTCTGCTCATAAAAAGCTCCCAGGAAAGGCAGCCTCAACCAGTTGATCGCCTGGACCAGGGCCACCAAAAAAACGCCCAGGGCGATTCCCTGGTAGACCACGACCAGGATTTGCAAGGCTCGGTTGAGCAGACGGTTGGATCTTTCGGATTTAAACATAGGGTCTCAGAGATCGTCCCAATGGGATTCCCGCAAAAAAGGGCAGGCGAGCGGCCAGCCAGCGAGAGGGAAGCGGCAGGGACGCCACAATCATTTTACACTACATTTATCCGGGGGAAACAAAAAATTCATAACATTTCCGTAAGCATGAAGAATACCCCGGCCTCGACCTGAGGACGAATGCAAAGAAGGATGCCTGCGTCCTATCTCTCCATTCTTTTCACGATGGCACTGATCTCGGGGGGAAGAAAAAGCTGCTCGAGGTCGGAATACAACTCCCAGGTTTCGGTCAGGCTGGTGCTCCTCCCGGGTTTGAGCGTCACCAGCGGGCCCAGGCTCTCCAGCTCGATAAATTGATCATAGCAATATAATTCAGCGTTGCAGCCTCCGTCCGGGTAGGAGGCACCGGGCTGGACGTCAAAGGTCTTGCGGAACAGGGTGCCGTCCAGCCAGTATGCCAGCCAGCCGTGCGGATTGTAGTAACCGATCTTGACCTGCTGCGGACGGGGAATTGCGCGGATCAGGATGAAATCATCACGCAGGACGAGGCGCGGGTCTTCGAGGCGCGTATACGGCCAAAGGACCAGAATCCGATTGTGCAGCAGTCCCTGCGGATCGACAATCCCGACCGGCTGAGGAAGGAGGGCCGTCCCTCCCAGGCGGAGCTGGGTCAAGGCCCAGGGCGCGAGCGTCACCGCCCTGGCCCCGGTATTGCGCAGCTCATGGGTCAGCGTGACCGCCGCCCGGTCGGGGGCCAGGCGGAGGTCGATGCATTTGGCGATCCCGCCTCCCCCGGGCCAGGCCAGGCACACCCCGTCGGCGCGCTTTTCCACGATCAGCCCCTCGTCGTCGGGCAGGTAAGTCTCGGTCAGTGACTCCGGCGAGCGCCACAGACGGTGTCCGCCGCGAAAGTTGAAAGTTCCATTCGGAGTCTCGACACGAAAGTCGGGCAGCTCAGCCAGCAGGTTGGGCTTGCCATGCAGCGCCAGGCGCACAATGCGCGGGCCAGCGCTTGCCAGGTACTCCAGCCGGAGCTGTTCATTTTCCAAGACACCTGTAGGAAGGCCATAAAAATCGCTCATGACGTCATTGCCTCTGAATTGGGCTTGAACGCCGGGTAAAGGCTGCGGCAGGCGGGCACTGCCGGACAGGCGGTGTAACGGAAGCAGTGCCCCCGGTCAGTTTAATCGCGACCGGGATCCTTGGCAAGCCGGATAGATGGGTTTTTCCAATCGCCTTGAAACCGGCTCGCTGGCGGACTGGCACGCGGCGTACCAGGTCGCCCCCGTTGGCATTCCAGAATTTCGTCCGCGGGGTGGCAAGGTGCGCCTCCCGTCTGCGACCGGGGCAGCGCCCCTCTTGACAGGGGGATTTCTTCCAGATAGAATGCTTCCGATTTGGAAGTATTTTCCATCGGAAATATACCGGACTGAAAACTTATGACCGATTCATCCTCCCTCCCCTATCCTCCCGACGCGGCCGAACTGATGCCGCGCATTCTCCGTCTGAGGAGCCATTTCAAGGTGATCCTGCCGGAAAATATCGCCACCCTTAAGAAGCAAATCCACGAATCAAATCTATCCGGCAAGGGCGGAGGGTTCAATGATGCCGACTGGTTTTATAACGCCGGTAATGTGATTGCGCACGCCGCAAGGCCGATCACGATGGGCGAACTCAGCCGCGGGCTGGACGTCCCTCTCAGCACGGCAACCCGGATCATGGACTGGCTGGTCAAGAACGGCTATGGACAGCGCTTGCCCGACCCGCAGGATCGCCGCATCGTAAGGGTGGAGCTGACCGAAGCCGGAAAGAAGACCTACCAGGCGATCCATGAGTTTGTCAGAGGAAGGATCGAACAGGCCCTGAGCCAGTTTACGCCCGAGGAGCGCACCACGTTCATCTCACTCTTGAACAAGGTGTTGACCACACTGGAAAAGAATACCTGACACGCGGAGCTATTCTCCTACGTCAGGGAAGTCCCGAGCGAGATATTGAGATTTCACTATGTTGACAGAGATTCCAGGTAACATCGGATGAGGAGCTAGTCCATGAGACGGTTTCGAGCCTTGATCAAAAAGGAAATCCTCCACATGCTGCGCGACCCGCGCACCTTGATCTTTATTTTCATCATGCCGGTCCTGCAGCTGTTCTTGTTGGGATACGCCAACAACACGGACGTCAAGAACGTGCCCACGGTGATTTTCGACCAGAGCAACAGCCAGGCCAGCCGCGGCTTACTGGACGCTTTCCGGGTGACCGGTTATTTCTCGTTTGATTACGTTGCCTCCAGCGATGCCGAGGTCAACGACTTGATCGGTTCCGGAAAGGTCAAGGTGGGGATCATCATCCCTCCGGATTACAACGGCAACCTGCTATCCGGGAATGCCGCCCAGGTGTCCGTGGTGATCGACGGCTCGGACCCGACCACGGCGGGCGCCGTCCTTTCCGCGGCGACCCTGGCCGGCCAGGCGCATGGAGCCAGCCTGCGCCTCCAGCAGCTGGCCCTCATGGGGGCAAACGGAAGCGCGGCCTCCCCGGTGGACGTCCGCACCCGTGTCCTTTACAACCCAGACCTGCTCGGCAGCTACAACATCGTCCCCGGCCTGATCGCCATGATCCTGTTCCAGACCGCCACGAGCCTCACCGCCCTCTCCATCGTCAGGGAGCGTGAACGCGGCACGATCGAGCAGTTGATCGTGACCCCCATTCGCAACTGGGAGCTGATCCTGGCCAAGATCATCCCCTACATCCTGGTCTCCTTTGCAGACATGCTCCTGATCCTGCTGATCGGAACCCTGTGGTTCGGCGTGCCGATCCGCGGCAGCCTGCTGCTCCTGTTTGCCATGACCGGCCTGTACCTGCTGCCCACGCTGGGGCTTGGGCTTCTGATCTCGACTTTCGCCCGCACGCAGCAGCAGGCTCAATTGATGACCATGCCGATCCTGCTGCCGGCGATGATGCTATCCGGTTTCATTTTTCCCGTCGCCTCACTGCCTGTTTTTCTCCAACTCGTGGGCGGCTTATTTCCATTAACTTATTTCATTTACATCCTGCGCAGCGTGGTCGTCAAGGGAGTTGGGTTGGAGATGATCATCCCCCAGACCATTGCGCTGATCGTCTTCGCCATCGTCCTGCTTGCAGCGGCCGCCCTGCGCTTCCGCAAAAAACTTGATTAATCCATTGTATGGAAAGGAAAAACAATATGAACGCAAACCGTAGAATAATTGCACCGATTGTTTTAGCCGTGGCCGCGGTCGCATTTTTTGTCTGGTATTTCCTGCTGCGCCCGTCAGAGAACGCCGCGGCGGGAGACCTGACCGCTTCCGGTACCGTGGAGACGACGGAAATATCCATCGCGCCCGAGGTGCCGGGAAAGATCCTCGAAGTGAACGTACAGGAAGGCGATGTGGTCAAGACCGGCAATGTGCTTTTCCATCTCGACGACACCACGCTCAAGATCCAGCGCACCATTGCGGCAGCCAACCTGGAAACGGTCAAAATCGCCCTGCAGCAGATGACCTCACCCGCGGCACTCGCCGCCGCCCAAAAGTTGGTTGCCCAAGACCAGCAGGACCTGGATAATGCCCAGTCCAACCTGAACAACCAGATTTACTACAGCAAGAATCAGGACGCCATCCAAAATGCCCAGGCGAGTCTGACCCTGGCGGATAATAATCTGTCCAGCGCCCGGAAAGCGTATGACAACACCCCCGGCGACCCGAACGAGGACGCCCGCAAGGCCCTCGCTTACCAACGACTCTACGCTGCCCAGCAGTCCTACGATAGCGCACTTTACACCTATAACTGGTGGACCGGAAAGCCCAACCAGGAGCAAATCGATTTGAAAACGGCCCAGGTGGCACTGACCAAGGCAAAGCTGGCGGAGGATCAAACTCTCGTGGCCGTCCTGAGCGGGGATCCGATTCCCGAGGATGCCACCGGGACGGGGATCGTACAGCTGAGGCAGGCCAGGCTCAATGTCCAGATAGCACAGGCCAATTTGGATTTGCTGGATGCACAAATCGGGAAAATGACCGTGGCCAGCTTGGTCGATGGCGTGGTGATGACGCGCAATGCCGAGCCTGGCAACGTGGTCAACGCCGGAGCCGCCCTGCTCACCCTGGGCCGGTTGGACAAGCTGACCATCACGGTCTACGTTCCCGAGGACCGTCTGGGCGAAGTGATGCTCGGGCAGACTGCCAAGGTGACCGTGGACTCCTTCCCGGACGTCATTTTTGCCGCCACCGTGAGCTATATCTCCGACCAGGCCGAGTTCACCCCCCGCAACGTCCAGACCGTGTCGGGCCGCAAGAATACGGTCTTCGCCGTCAAGCTCAATCTTGACGACACCAGTGGAAAGCTTAAACCCGGCATGCCCGCGGATGTCACCTTCGTCCCGAAATAATCATGGGAACTGAAATCCTGCTGGAGACCAGGGACCTGGCCAGGACCTTCGGCCCGCTGCGCGCCGTGGACGGGCTGAACCTGGAGGTGCGGGCAGGGGAAATGGTCGGCCTGGTCGGCCCGGACGGGGCCGGCAAGACCACGGCCATCCGCCTGTTGGTCGGCGCGCTGCAACCCTCCGGAGGTCTGATCCGCATTGCCGGTTACGAGCTCCCTTCCCAGGTGGAAAAGGCCCACGAGCAGATGGGCTATCTGGCGCAGCGCTTCAGCTTGTACGGCGACCTGACGGTCAGGGAAAACCTGGATTTTTTCGGCGAGGTTTTTGACGTGCCGGAGGCCGAGTGCAGGCAGCGTTCGCAGGAACTGCTGCGCTTTGCCGGGTTGGAGGAATTTGCCGACCGCCCGGCCGCAGCCCTCTCGGGAGGCATGCAGAAAAAGCTGGGGCTGGCCACAGCCCTCGTCCATCGTCCCAAGGTCCTGCTCCTGGACGAGCCGACCGGGGGGGTTGACCCGGTTGCCCGGCAGGAATTCTGGCACCTGCTGATCGGCCTGTTGCGGGCGGGCTCGGCCGTGCTGGTGAGCACCCCCTACATGGACGAGGCGATGCGCTTCAACCGGGTCATCTTCATGAACCATGGCCGCGCGCTGACCCAGGGCGCGCCGCGTGACCTGATGAACGGCCTCTCCGGCCGGGTCCTGGAGCTGGCCACCGAGCAGAGCATGGCCGCCCGCCAGATCGCCGCCGAAGATCCCGACGTGGAGGACGTGCACACCTTCGGCGAGTACCTGCACCTGCGCGTGCGCGCCCCCGAGGGGCCACTGGCGCGCCTTCCCAAACGCCTGGCGCAGGCGGGTGTCAGCCTCACCCACCTCATCCCCGTGTCCCCTTCCCTGGAGGATGTCTTCATCCAGCTCCTGGAGTCGGAAGGGCAAATCAATGGCAGATGAAATTCCCGTCCTGGACGTCCAGGGGTTGACCAAGCGTTTCGGCCATTTCACCGCCGTCGACCATGTCTCCTTTTCAGTGAAAGCGGGCGAAGTGATCGGCTACCTCGGTCCGAACGGCAGCGGCAAGACCACCACCATCCGCATGCTATGCGGCCTGCTGACGCCCACGGAAGGGAATGCCAGCATCCTGGGCCTGGACGTGGTCAGGCACTCCGAAGCCATCAAGCCGCACATCGGCTATATGTCCCAGAAATTCTCGCTCTACGACGAGCTGACCGTGCTGGAAAACCTGGAGTTCTACGCCGGGGTCTACGAAATCCCCGCGGCCACCGAAAAAGAGCGCATCCAGGAGGTCCTGCACATCGCCGGCCTGGAAACGCGCCCCCGGACGCTGACGGGCAGCCTGTCGGGCGGCTGGCGCCAGCGCCTGGCGTTGGGCTGTGCCATGCTGCACCGCCCGCCGCTCCTGTTCCTCGACGAGCCCACCAGCGGCGTGGACCCGGTCGCCCGGCGCGAGTTCTGGGACCTCATCTACCAGTTTGCCTCCCAGGGGACCACCGTCTTCATCACCACCCACTACATGGACGAAGCCGAACACTGCAGCCGGGTGGGATTCATGTACCGCAGCCGGCTGCTGGCATTCGACTCGCCGCGCGCCCTCAAATCCATCTACCTGTCGGGCGCCGCCTGGGACCTGGCCGCCAGCCCGCTCCTGGAAGCCGTCGAATGCCTGAGCGGGATGGAGGGGGTGGCACAGGCCAGCCTGCACGGCGACCGCGCCCATGTGATCATCGATCCGCAGCATTGGACCCCGCAGCACCTGACCGAGGCACTCTCCAGGGAAAAAGTGGCCGTCCAGTCGATCGAGACGGTCGAGTTGACCCTGGAGGACGTTTTCACCCTGCTGGCGCATCGCGGCAAGACCTCCCTGCTGGACAGATGAAGCCTGCTCGAGCTTCCCCCTGCGGCCGGTTCTTACGCCTCTCCCGGGCAGCGCCTGAGGCGGGCGAGTCCTTCCCGCTGTCCTTATGGTGCAGCAGCCTCGCCGGATTTATTCTGCATATTTGTAAGTGCAATCCATCGCCCGAAGTTATATAATAAATTTGTCGCTGAGGGGTCGTCCTCGCCCCAAGATCTCCCCTCCCGCCCGCACTGTCCGGCCGGCCCGCGTGCAAGATGGATAAGACTCGCCTATGAAACGCTTCGTTTATATCCTGCCCGCCTTCTTTTTTATCCTGGTCGCCTGCGCCCTGCTCAGCCCGTTCGGGACGTCCACGCCGCCGGCGTTTCCCACCGATCTCCTGCAGACCGTCCTCGCCCAGACCGTCACCGCCCAACCGACCTCCCTCCCCTCCACGCCGACGGACACGCCCGTCCCCTCCACGCCGACCGCATTTACTCCCACGCCCACCCCCCCAAGCCCCAGCCCCACCCCGCTCCCGTCGAACACGGCAACCTTCCGTCTGCCCGCCCAGTCCCCGGAACAATTCATCCGTAACTACTTTGACAACATCAACATCAGCAATTTCGCACTGACCTGGTCGCTGCTCTCCCCCCGCTTCAAGAGTGTGATGAACGGACCGTCGCAGGGAGGCTACCAGGGTTACGTCGACTTCTGGAACACCGTGCACAACGTCAGGGTCGACAGGGTGGAGGTGGTGTTCGAATGCTTCGGTTGCGTCATCGTCAACGTCACCGCCCGCTACTACTACAATAGCGGCGTGCTGACCACCGTGTCGAATACCTATATTCTGGTTTATGACTACGTCAGGAACACCTGGCTGTTCGAATCCTCGCTCGTTTTCACCAGCACCCCCAGCCCGACTCGGACGCACACCAAGGCTCCCACACGCACCTGGACCGTCTCGCGCACCCCCACGTCCAGCCAGACCGCCACACACACCCCCACGATCACATTCACGCCCACGCCGACCTCCACGCTCACCCCCACCCCGACCGACACCGACACGCCCACACTCACTCCTACGGAAACACCCACCTCCACCGACACACCCACGCCGACCCCCTAGCATTCTCCCTTCGCAGGTTGTGGGTGGAACGAGCAGCGGCCGAGACGGCCGCTCTTATTTTGGATAAAGAGAGTGGAGACATGCCTTGTCCGGAATCCATGTTAAACTTGGGTAAATCTCCTATGACAGGAACGAAAGCAGCCCCTCCGAACTCCATCCAGCCCGGGACGTACGCCGCCGCCAGGGACATCCGCGCCAACTCGTGGCGGCAATAATCCGCGTATCAATCCATGAACATCTCTTTTCTGCTCAAGGGACTCGCCATCGGCTTCTCCATCGCCGCCCCGGTCGGGCCGATCGGCGTGCTGTGCATCCGCCGCACGCTGGCCGACGGCCGCCTGCACGGCCTGGTCTCCGGCCTGGGCGCGGCCACGGCGGATGCCGCCTACGGCTGCGTCGCCGGGTTCGGCCTGACCTTCATCTCGAACTTCCTGGTCAGCCAGCAGTTGTGGCTGCGCCTGATCGGCGGCGCCTTCCTGTGCACCCTGGGCCTCAAAACCCTGCTGTCGAAACCCGCCGAGCAGGCCGCCCCGACCGCAGGCACCGGCCTGGCGGGCGCTTATGCCTCCACTTTGTTCCTGACCCTGGCCAACCCGCTGACGATCCTCTCCTTTGCGGCGATCTTTGCCGGCCTGGGCCTGGCAGCCAGTTCCGGCAGCTACGCCTCGGCCGGGGTGCTGGTCCTGGGGGTGTTCACCGGCTCGGCCCTGTGGTGGCTGTTCCTGAGCAGCGGCGTGGGCCTGTTCCGGGACAGGTTCAATCCTCGTGCCCTGCAGTGGGTCAGCCGCATCTCCGGCGCGATCATCACCGGCTTCGGCCTGTTTGCCCTTTCAGGTTTGATCAAGTAGAAAAATAAAAGCCCCCCTGTCTGAAAAAATTTATGGGGAAATGCCCCACAGCCGCAGGGTGCCGTCGCTCGCGCCCGAGGCCAGCAGGCGCCCGTCCGGGCTGAAAGCCACAGCCAGCACCGCCCCGTTATGACCTTCCAGCACGGCCAGCGCTTCCCCGTCCGAGACCCGCCACAGGCGAACGGTAAGGTCGGACGAACCCGATGCCAGGACCTGCCCGTCCGGGCTGAAAGCCACGCTGTTCACCCAGCTGGTGTGCCCGAGCAAAAAGCGCAGCAGGCTGCCCTCGGCGACCCGCCACAGACCCACGCTGTTGTCGTCCGATCCGGAGGCCAGGGTCAGACCGTCCGGGCTGAAAGCCACGCTGTTCACCCAGCTGGTGTGCCCGAACATGGTATGGATGAGCCTCCCGTCCGAAACCTGCCAGGTGTCCTGCCGCCCGTCCTCCGTCCCCGCCGCCAGGATCTGCCCGTCCGGGCTGAAGGTCACGCTGTTCATGGGCGTCTGATAGCCCTCCGGCTTCAAGACGGCGCGCGGCGTCCCGTCGGCGAGCGACCACAGGCGCACGCTACCGTCGCCGGAGCCTGAGGCCAGGGTTTTCCCGTCCGGGCTGAAAGCCACGCTCAAGACCGGCCCGGTATGGTCCTGCAGCGTGCGCAGCAGGCTCCCGTCCGGGACCTGCCACAGCCGCACCATTCCGTCGTCCGAGCCCGAGGCCAGGGTCATACCGTCCGGGCTGAAGGCCACCCCGCGCACCGGTCCGGCCTGCCCCGCCAGGCTGCGCAGCAGGGACCCATCCGCGACCCGCCACAGCCGTACGCTGCCGTCATCCAAGCCCGAGGCCAGGGTCGCCCCGTCCGGGCTGAAAGCCACGCCGTCCACCGGGCGCAGGTATCCTTCCCGCATCGCCTGCAGGCTCCCATCCGCCACGCGCCAGAGGCGCAGCGCACTGTCGTCCGAGCCCGAGGTCAGAGTTTTTCCGTCCGGGCTGAAAGCCAGGCTGATTACCCCCGCGGTGGAACCGGTGAGCGTGCGCAGCAGGGACCCGTCCGCCGCCTGCCACAGGTGCACGCTGCCGTCGCCGGAGCCTGAGGCCAGGGTTTTCCCGTCCAGGCCGAAGGCCAGGCTGAGCACCGCACCGGACTGCTCCGGCAGGGCGCGCAGCAGGCTCCCGTCGGCGACCCGCCACAGGCAGACGGAATGATCGCCGGAGCCTGAGGCCAGCGTCCGCCCATCCGGGCTGAAGGCCAGGCTGAGCACCGGCCCGGCCTGCCCCTGCAGGGTGCGCAGCAGGCTCCCGTCGGCGAGGCGCCACAGCCGCACCGAGCCGTCGTTCGAGCCCCAGGCCAGGATGGTTCCATCCGGGCTGATGGCAGCGCTCGTCACACCGTAGGTAAGCCCCGGGGTCGTGCGCAGCAGCTCCCCATCCGAGACGCGCCACTGGCGCATGGTTTGGTCTTGCCCGGAGGAAATAAGGCTGCGCCCGTTCGGGCTGAAGGCCAGGGCAAGCACGCGCTCCGTGTGCCCGGTCAGGAGGTGCAGCAGCTTCCCGTCTGAGACGCGCCACAACCGCAGGCTGCCGTCGTCCGCCCCGCCGGCCAGGGTCTTCCCGTCCGGGCTGAAGGCAGCGCAGGAGACGGACGCACCCGCCTCGAAGCGGCGCACCGGCTCAAGCGTGGCCGCATCCAGCAGGTCGATGCCCAGCCCGGAGGCCACCGCCAGCAGGTTCCCCTTCGGCGAGCGGGCGACCTGGTTCAGCGTGCCCTCGCCCCAGCGCGCCAGCAGGACCAACCGGCCGGCACCCGCGGCGGAGATCAGGGGCAGGTTTCCCGGCAGCGGTGTGCCCGCCGTCCGAGGGCTGGGGAAGGCCGTGGCCTGGCTGGGACCCGCCTGGGACCTGCAAGCGGTCAAGAAAAGACCGATAAAAAAAACGGACAGTAAGCTGGATAAGACCTTCATCATTCCCTTCTCCTCGAAAGAGCCAGGTTGTCAAAACAGGCCCTTTGCGCCACGCCTGTGCGCCAACCCAGCGCCAGGACGGCCAGCAGCAGCGCCGCAGCCGCCAGCCCGTTCGAGAACGCCAGCCGCCGCTCGAGGGAGGCGATCCGGGAGTCAGCGGTCCCGGAGGCGATGCTCCCGCTCCGGTCTTGCCGGACCAAACGGTACAGCGCCTGGACCGCGGCGAGAGCCACACCTTCCTCGTCGACTGTGCTGATGTAGCGACCGTCCTGGCCGAGGCCGAAGGCGGCGTGGAAGTCCTGGGCCGTCGGACCGATGTGGCGGACGGCCGGGCCCTGGCCACGGTAATACCAGGTGCTGATCGGCACGGACATGAGCTGCTCGAGAACCTGCTGCCCGTCGACCTGGGCAAAGCCGGATTTGGCGCTGGCGTCGCTCAGGGTCTCCCACGTGCCGCTCCCCGGGCTGAGGCGCACACCGGCCAGGGGGCTGCCCGATGCGTCGAGGGCGGTGACGAACCTCACCCCGCCGGTGGCGCGCACCGCGAACTCATCCGCAGCGATGGACGGGAACGGAAAAAGGCTGGCGTCGGCGAACAGGAAGGACCCGGGATGGGAAGCAGCCACCAAGGCCGTGCGCCCGGCGGCGAAGCTGTAGTCTCCGTCCGCCTGGTTGGCGAAGCCGCCCGGGACCGCGGCGTAGGCCCCCCCGGCCGCGTTCCCCGCCCCGCCGCCGATGGCTGCCGTGTCCCCCTGGGCGGTGTTGTTGATGCCCCCCAGGATGGCGCTGTTGGGACCGTGAGCCAGGTTGTGGTCCCCGCCGGCGACGACCGCCGCAGTGCTGTCCGCCAGGTTGAGCGTCCCGCCGCCCACGGCGGCAAACTGGAAGGCTGCCCGGTTGCCGGACCCGCCGCCGACCGTGGCATTGTAGTCACTGGCCGTGTTGGCCGAGCCCCCGCCCACGGTACTAAAGCGGCTGCTGGCGGTGTTCTTCAGCCCGCCTCCCACGGTGGTCTCCTCGCCGTCCGCCAGATTGTCCGCTCCCCCGCCCACCGCGGCATTGAAGTGGATGGCCGTATTGCCGGAGCCGCCGGCGACGGTCGAACGCTCCCCGGCGGTGTTGCCTTCGCCGCCGCCGACCGCGCCGTGGTCCCCGCTGACCCGGTTGGGGAGGCCGCGCTGGCCGCCCCCGGCGATCGTCGCCCCGCTGACCTCCTCGGCAACCGAGTTGCCGGAGTACCCCGAGACGAGGTTGCAATCGGCCTGCTCCGGGCTGCAGCGCAGGCCAGCCGCCTGGTCCGGGCTGCCCCGGGACGTACAGGCGGCCAGCAGGGCCAGGCCGGCGAACAGGGCGATGCGCATCGACCCGCTGGGTTTCGTGACCATCGTGAGCCTCCTTTGCCCCGGCTGATGGTACTCAAAGCCGGATCCGTCCGTTCCAAGTGAAACTGATGAGCCTTGAAGGCGCTGAGCGTATTGCTCATGACACTGGTATAATGAATGATACCGGTGTTCGTCGTAGGATAGCACTTAACGGAGAAGGAGTCAAGCAAGCCCATGGATGAACCGCGGGAGGCCGAAAGCCACCGCCTGATCGGCGGGGTGCTGTGCCTGGATTTTGCCAACACGCTCAACGGGCACGACCGCACGCCCCACCACGAGTATCTCCACGATTACCGCGACCTGGTCCTGTGGGGCCGGCACGCGGGCAGCCTGTCCGAGAAGGAGGTCGGGGTGCTGCTGGGTGAGGCGGCGAGGCGCCCCGCCGAGGCGGAGGCGGTCTACCGTCTCGGGCTGGAGCTGCGCGAGACCATCTTTCGCCTCTTCTCCTCATTGGCGAAAGGTGGCCATGCAGACGCCAGCGACCTGGAGCGCCTGGGGGCAGCCTGGCGGGAGGGCCAGGCCCACGCCAGTCTGGTGCCGGCGGCGGGCGGCTTTCGTCTGGGCTGGGACGACGAGCCCTGCCTGGAGCGCCTGCTGCGCACCCTCTCGGCCTCGGCGGTTACCCTGCTGACCTCAGCAGCCCTGCCGCAGGTGCGCAGGTGCGCGGGCGAGCGCTGCGACTGGCTTTTCATCGACACCAGCCGCAACCACTTAAGGCGTTGGTGCTCGATGGATGAGTGCGGCAACCACGCCAAGATGCGGCGCCGGAGGGACAGGCAGAAACTCGCCCGGGCTGGCAGTGATCTCCAATCACGCCCTCCGCAGGCCTCGCCAGTTTCCAGGATTCCTGATATAAACCAGCCATGACGCCCGACCCGCGCCGCTTCAAGCTGATCGCCTGCGAAATCATGTTCCGCGAGATTTCGTACTGTGCCTCGCGCAGCCGCAACATCGTCGACGTGACCTTCATGGCCGAGGGGCTGCACGACATGGGCGAGCGCAAAATGTCGACCCGCCTGCAGGAGGAGATCGACCGGGTGGACATCGCCGGCTACGAGGCGATCCTGCTGGGCTACGGGTTGTGCAGCAACGGCATCCGCGGGGTGCATGCCCGCCTGCCGCTGGTGGTGCCGCGCGCCCACGACTGCATCACCCTGCTTATGGGCTCGAAGGAGAAGTACGCCGCCTACTTCCAGGCCAACCCCGGCACCTATTTCAAGTCGCCGGGCTGGATCGAGCGGGAGGGAAATTCGCGCCAGAACGCGGACAGCATCATCACCCAATTGGGCATGGGCCGCAGCTACGAGGACTACGTTGCCAAGTACGGAGAGGAGAAGGCGCGCTATCTGATGAGCGTGCTGGGGGACTGGTTGAAGAACTACAAAAAGCTGGCGTACATCGACACGCACACCGGCGACTTCCAGGTCTACAAGGAGCAGACCCGGGAGGAAGCGCGCAGGCGCGGCTGGGAATACGAGCAGATCGACGGCAGCCTCGACCTGCTGCAGCGCCTCCTAGACGGGGACTGGGACCCGGCCGAATTCCTGATCATCCCCCCTGACCGGACGGCGGCACCGACGTTCGACGACGAAATCATCGGCCTGGCCTGAGGGAAAACACGGCCGCCTCGGGATCCGCGGGGTTATAATCCGGGGGTCATGTATCGGTAAAGACGAAGCAGATTGGCTTTAGAGGAGCATCCTATGGGCAAAAAAATGATCGTGATTACGGGCGCCAGCGTGGCGCTGATCGACCGCCCGCAGGCGGAAATCTACACCAACCCTGGGACGGGTGAGACGGTTGCCCGCTACTACGCCGATGTGGGGGCCTTCGAACAAGCCATGGGGCATTAGGGGAACCAGACACGGCCGGCCTGATCCGCCGGGCATGTACAAAAGGAGGCGTCGATGAACCTGGAGGAGTTGAATACCTGGCAGGCTTTTCAGGAGCGCAGCGCGCACGCCGAGATGCAGGTCCAGCTGCGCCTGGCCGGGCTGCTGATCGCCAGCGGACTGCTGCTCGTGGCGGAGGCGGTTTTCGCCAACCTGAGCAACCAGGTCAGCATTCAGCAGACCCTCTTCCGGGGCTACCTGCTGCTGCTCGTGCCGGTCCTCGGCTTCCTGCTGGCCGCCCTGGCCCTGGCCGGTCTGATCGGCGTCTGGTTGGGGCAGCGGGCGGCGCGCCGGGATTGGGAGCGGTTGCCTGACGAAGTCCGACCGCGACTTCCGGCGCTCCCGTCGTCCGGCACAGCCCGGCTGCTCGTCAACCTGGCTGCCTGGGGGGCCTGCATCCTGTGGCTGCTGGTCTGGGTGGTGGTCTACGCCCTGACCACGGTCCTGATCTAGCCTGCTGGCCGGCCCGGTTTGTCATGTACGCCGAGACGTTGTATAATCGCCACACCCGGTCGCTCCGGGAGCGGGGATTCCATCCCTGCATGGAGGCTCCCATCACAGCCGTTGCCGCCTGGCCGGCTTTTTTCATTCGAACTTTTTCCTTCGCGACCTCTCCGCCCCTTGGGCGTTGTATCCTTCGTGTTGACTTTCTCTTTCGGTTCCAATAGGAGGCAATGTCATGACCAAGATCCTGAACGAGACCCGCCAGCGCGGCGGCTTGTGGTCGACCGGCAAGGCCGGAGGCGATCCCTTTGCGCTCAACATCCCACCCGGGGAAGCCTTCCACAGTTGCCGGCTGACGATCCTGTCCTCGGACCCGGCCACGGACGCCAGCCTGGGCTCCTGTCCCTCCCCCGGCCAGACCGGGGCCGCCAGCCTGACCGTCAACTGGAAGAGCGCCGGCCTTTCCGCCCTCACTTATCAGGTGGAGGCCTTTTCCGCGGCCCCCGGCGCCTCGTCCGTCACCGCCCAACGGACCGGCTTCCTGCCCAGCCAGAACGGTTTCCACTTCGACAACAGCTTCCCCGCCGTGCCCGACCACGTCTTCCACACCCCCTTCGGCGACTTGAAGATCGGCAACGCTGCCAACGGGCTGTGCGGCGGGATGGTCTACGCCGCGCTGGATTATTTCAACGCCGGGCTGAATATCCCGGCAGACGCCACGCCTCCCTCCAGCGGCACCGTGTTCGATTACATCTTCAGCCGGCTGCTCTTCAGCTTCGACCTGCCCGGAGGTGTCCTGCGCTACGTCGAGCTGATGAACCCGCTCTATCCCGACGGCCAGTCCTTCCTGGGCAGGTTCTTCGCAGCCCTCAACGGCCGCGCCTGGACCATGATCCGGCAGGAATGGCCGGTCATCAAGGCCAGCCTGGACGCCGGCAAGCCCTACCCGCTGGGGCTGATCAAGGTCAAGTCGAGCGACTTGAACCAGGTGGGGCTGAACCACCAGGTCCTGGCCACCGGCTATGACCTGAACGGGACCGACCTGACCCTGTTCATCTACGACCCAAATTTTTCCGATAACGACCAGGTCACGTTGAAGGTCAGCACGGCGAACCCAACCCGTCCCGCCCCGGTGACCTATTCAACCGGAGAGACGGTCTACTGCTTCTTCCACACCCGCTACGCCTTCGCCATGCCTCCGGGCAGTCATGCCGTCCCGGGCCGCATCCTGCTCTTCGAGCAGCCGGGCTTCAAGGGCAGGCTGACGGATGTCGACACGGCCAGCCCCGACCTGGGGACCGCCCCCCAGCCCGCTTCGCTGGTCGTGCTGACCGGCAACTGGAGCCTGTACCAGCAGGCGCGTTTCGCCGCGCCCTTCCTGCACGGAGCGGCTCCGCTGGTGCTGGGCCCCGGCTCCTACCCGAACGTCGCCGACCTGGGCATTTCGGGAACCGGCATCACTTCACTCAAAGCGGTCGCCGACCCGCCGAACAAGTAAGGGCAGCCGGGGCAGGTCGGGGTGAGCCATCCGGCAACGGTCCGCCCCGCTCCGGACTACCTTGGGACCGGGAGTCGGCCTCCCGGCTTTTTTATGAGGGTCCATGACTTTTATCGGTGAAATCGCAGCCCTGTTCACGTCCCTCTGCTGGTCCATCTCGGCCATCGGGTTCACCCAGGCCACCCGGCAGGTCGGCTCCCTGGTCACCAACCGGGTGCGCGTGCTGCTGGCCCTGCTGGCGCTGATCCTGATCAACGCTGCCCTGTACGGTCAACCCATCCCGCTCCACGCCGGGGCCTGGCGCTGGGCGTGGCTGGGCATCTCCGGGATCATCGGGCTATCGCTGGGCGATGCCTTCCTGTTCCAGGCTTACGTCGAGATCGGGCCGCGCCTGGGGCTGCTGCTGCTCAGCCTGGCGCCCGTCTTCGGGGCGACCATCGCCTGGATCTTCTTCGGCCAGGCGCTCGGCTGGCTGCAGGTCACTGGCATGCTCATCACCCTGGCAGGCATCTCCTGGGTGGTGCTGGTCCGGCCGGAGGCGTCCGAGACCAGCGCCCACAAGGCGACCGGGCGCGGCATCCTGTTCGGGACGCTGGCCGCCCTGGGCCAGGCCGTCGGGCTGGTCTTTTCCCAGCAGGGCATGCGCGGCAGCTTCTCGCCCTTTGCGGGCACGCTGATCCGCATGCTGGCGGCGTTCGTCACCCTGTGGCTGGTCGCCGTCCTGCAGCGCCAGGCGGTCAGCACCGTGGAGAGCATGCACACGCGCCCGGGGGTCCTCGGCTGGGCCGCCTTCGGCGCCCTGTTCGGGCCGGTGATCGGAGTCTCGTCCTCCCTGCTGGCCGTCCAGCATACCGGGATCGGGGTGGCCAGCACGCTGATGGCCCTGCCGCCGGTCTTCATGCTGCCGATCAGCCGGCTGGTTTTCAAGGAGCGCTTCGACTGGCAGGCGGTGGCCGGGACACTGGTCGCCATCGCCGGGGTGGCGCTGCTGTTCCTGAGTTGAAACGGCCTTTCTCCCAATAGCTCCAAAAGCCTCCAATACCGCTAAAGAGGGAGGATGCCCGCCGCATCCCGGCAGCAAAGCCGTCCTCCCTGCCGAGTAGATGATTGAGCCATTGTGGCCAGGCGGACCTGGGAAGGAAACCATACCTAAGTACCGGGGAAGGATTTGCCGGCGATTCCATGCTGCCAATTCAAGAGCAGGAATTTGGGGCTTGCAATTTGGCGCGAATCAATATATATTAAGCCTATAATTTAGGTAGCATTGCTCTGAATAAAGGCTGCCCGGACGCACTCCTGACAGATGCAACCTGGTGTGAGCGAACAAAGCGGTCCGGACCGCAAGTCAAGCGGAGGATTAGGATAAACTCGCTATCACGTTCGTCCCGATTTTCGTAAACATGGTCTTTTATCCGTACGCTAATGCAGGCATTTGACAGATTACCGGTAGGAGGAGAAGGCCCATGTCAAGCAATCGCAGGTCAACCACCCTGGTCGTGATCTCGCTCTTCATCTTGTTTGCCTTCGCGCTCGCTCTCTTTGGCGGGCGTTTGTTTTCACCGGCCGGCGCAGTTTCCAACCCGCCGCCGCGCTTCGCCGGCCCGGCTGGTTCGGGCGGCGTGGTCATCCGCCAGGCCGGCACGGCCGTAGCTCCGGGGACCGAACCCGGCCCGGTGGTGGGTGAACTCGTCCTGCCGGTCTCACTGGACGTCGATCTGCGCGACCTGCCGCAAATTCCGCCGGTGCGGCGCGAGCGGAACGAGCCGGAGGCCGGTGCCCCCAACTGGGAGAGCCGCATCGAGCCAGGCCTGGCGCCTGCCAACTTCGTCGACCCCGTGCTCCAGACCTCGGTCGGGGCGGCCGCCATGCCGGCTCCGGTCCAGAACTTCGCCGGCCTGGACTTCGCCAACTGGGGCGCCGGCTGGCCGCCGGATCCCAACGGCGACGTCGGGCCGAACAACTTCATCGAGATGGTCAACACCTCGGTGGGCATCTTCGACAAGTCCGGCAACCGCCTGGCGGCTTTCACCCTGGACTCGTTCTTCGGCAGCGCCTCGTACGACAACGGCATTTCCGCCACTGTCGGCATCGAGAACGCCGCCGGGACGGCCGGCAACCAATACAGCTTCAACTCCGCCATCATCACGTCCGGCAAAGTGATCCACTTCTTCCCGCAGTAGACAGCGGGGAGCAGGTCACGTTTTGAACGTGATCTGCTCCCTGCGCGATTGACAGCCCTGGTACAATTCCTTGCTCTCATCGCGGCTTCCCTCCCCCAGGATGACATTCCAAGTCAGAGATAACTGGTTCACAACGAAGAGGAGACGATGACCACGCCACACACACCAACCTGTACGGTTCTGCACACTGCCGAGGCATATACAGGAAAGCAGGCATTGAACTACCTGGCGGGCATCTCAGCCGAGAGCGCAGGGGCCCGCGGGATTTGTATGCATCTGTTGACGATCCCCCCGGGAGGACGCGCGAAAGCGCATCTCCACGCGCACCACGAAACCGCCATTTATATCCTGCAAGGCGAAGCGCACATGTGGTATGGGGAGCAGTTGGCGGACGAGTTGGTGGGCAGAGCTGGCGATTTCGTGTACATCCCGGCCGGTATGCCCCACCTGCCGTACAATGCGAGCACAACAGAGACCTGTATTGCCGTGATTGCGCGTACCGATCCCAATGAACAAGAAAGTGTCGTCCTGTTGGCAGAATTGGACGCACTCCATTAAACGATCTGGGTGAACTCAACGATCGCGCCCAGGATTATACGCCGGGAGTATCGCGATGGCCATCATCCGGGATATTCATTAAGTAATACCTACCTGAAATGTCCGGAGCGCCTGCTGGCGGCCCAACCCGCATATCCGCCGGACGGCCGGGAATCTGCGGGATTCAGCAGCACATTTCCCGCATTGAGTTTTCCCCGCCCCCAAGCCTTGTCCACGCACGGGCAGCGGTCGCCAATGCGAACTGCTGGACAACAGGCATTATCCGACTAGCAAAGGAGTGATGCAGTGACAACACTGGACAGCGTGATTGTGGGTGCCGGTCAAGCGGGGCTTGGGGTCAGCCATTTTCTTCATCAAGATCGCCGCCGGCATATTGTTTTTGAGCGAGGGAGGGTTGGCGAATCTTGGTTAGCCCAACGCTGGGACTCATTCAGGCTCAACACGCCAAATTTTATGAATGCATTGCCCGGGCTTCCCTACGACGGCCCGGAGCCTGATGGTTTTTGTCGGCGGGATGAGCTGGTCCACTATTTTCAACGCTACGCCGAACACTTCAAATTACCAGTCCGCACAGGCGTCACCGTTGTCTCGGTCGAGCGAAGCGAAGACGAAGAGTGCTTCATCGTCAAGACGAGCATCGACGGGCAGACAGAAGAGCCGGTGTTAAGCCGTTCCATCGTCATCGCTTCCGGCATCCAACGGACGCCAAAATCTCCCCCGCTTCGTTCCCGGATGCCCGAGGACATTGCTCAACTGCATACGGCCGACTACCGCAGCGCGACGGCATTGCCGCCCGGTGCGATCGCGGTCGTCGGGAGCGGGCAGTCAGGTTGCCAAATTGCCGAAGATTTGCTGTCTGCCGGCCGGACGGTGTATTTGTGTACGAGCAAGGTTGGACGCGCGCCTCGCCGCTACCGGGGACGGGATCTTTTGGCGTGGTGGGTGGACATGAAGCATCTTGACGTGACTTTCGCCAGCCTGGAGGACAAATCCATCAGCCTTGCGGCTCAGCCGCAGATCTCGGGCCTTGGAACCCATGGTCACACGGTCAGCTTGCAGCAATTGGCGCGTCAAGGCGTTGTGATCCTTGGCCGATTGCTGGACGTAGATGCAGGCGTTCTTGTCCTGAGTGACGAGGCAGCCGCCCATATGCGGTATGCCGATGAATTCTCGCAACGGTTGAAGGACGGTATTGATGCTTACCTGGAGAAGGCGGGGATCACACCGCCGCCGCTCGAGGACGATCCTGCGGACGCGCCCGACCCCGCGGCCAAATGCGTTTCGGCGCTGCGACGCCTGAATCTTCGCGAGGCGAAGGTCAGCACCGTTATTTGGGCCACAGGGTTCACGGGAGATTTTAGCTGGATCCACCTGCCGGTCCTCGATCCAGAGGGCAGGCCAATTCATCAACGCGGAGTTTCGCCGGTGCGCGGTTTGTACTTCGTCGGATTTCCCTGGCTCAACAGCCGCAAATCGGGCATCATCTATGGGATCGAGGAAGACGCCCGTTATATCGCCGATTCAATATCGGAACAATTGGCTTAGGCATATGCCACAAAAGGCTCACCCGTGCAGGCACCCGATGCTGCCTCGCTGAGCCGGGCGGCGCAGGTCGACACGATCGTTGAGCGGTTCTTCTATGAGGACTGTCCTTGATAGGGCACTCCTCGAAAAGTCTGCAAAGGAGAAAGTATGGCAAAACCGGTAAACAATACAAAGGAGATCCGGCAGCTGGCCCGCTACCAGGTGCGGCCCGAAGCCCTCGAGCGGGTCCTCGCCGCCATCCACGAGTTCGTCGCCTACCTGCGCACGAACGAGCCGGGGACACTGCGCTACGAGGTCTGGCAGGAGGTGGCCGACCCGACGCGCTTCGTCCACATCTTCGTCTTCCGCGACGCCGAGGCCGACAAAATCCACTCCGAGTCTGAGGCAGTCAAAAAGTTCTCCGGGGTGCTCTACCCGGAGTGCCTGGCGCCGGTGGAGTTCATCGACTACCGGCAGGTGGACGCCAACACCGACCCGCGGCTGTAAAGCGGCAGGCCGAATCCCATTCTAACCAGGAGGATTGACGGAATGAAAGACAACAGTGTATTGAAACTTGGCGGCCTGTGCGCCGTCCTGTTGGGCGCGGCCAGGATCCTTTCCAGTGCAATTTATTTGTTCCTGGCGCCTGACCTGCGCGCCGAAGTCCCGGCCGCAAAGTTCCTGCCTGCATTCGCACAAAACCCCTCGTTATTGACCAGCTTCTTCTGGATCGAAATCCTGGCAGGCGTCCTGGGGGTGGCGGTCATCCCGGCGTTTTCCAGCCTGGTCAGGTCGCTCAACGAAGGCTGGGTGCGCTGGACGGGCAACCTGGCGTCGGCGGGCTTCATCGTCTCGGCCGTCGGCTATTCCCTGAGCATTGCGCGCCTGCCCAATATCGCCAAAGCCTACGTTGCCGGGGATGCCGCAACCCAGGCTGCCCTGGGCGCGGTGTGGAAGGCCAGCATTGATCTGTTTGGCCTGTGGGGTTATGGCGCCGTGGGGTTATGGGTATTGGTGGTCAGCGTGCTCGCCGTGCGCCTGACCAGCTTCCCGAAAGTGCCGGCTTATCTTGGAATCCTGCACGCCGTCCTTTTCCTGCTGGTACCGGTTGGCGCGATCTTCAAACTTTCATCGATACTCAATCTGGTGGCAGGAGCCGGATTGGTCGTTGCTCCCATCTGGTGGATCTGGGTCGGGTTGGTGGCGCGCAGGTCTTCTTGATCGACGGACGGGTGGGTCACTCCGGGAACAGGCGCTCTCACGACCCGGTGTCATCGGACCGACGAAATGGCCGGACAGTGACCCAGCCCGGCCAGGGAAGTCATACGGGTTGCGCGTCAATGGTCCGGGTCCCTCCAACCCCGCATCCAAAGGCGATTCCCCCGGGTCCTCTAACGCGGGTATTCGATCTCAAAGGCATTCTCGGCCAATAATCCCAGGAAGACCGATACCACCCGGGGATCGAAGATCACCCCCGAATTTTCCTCGAGATACACCATGGTCTTCTCCCACGACCACGCGGCCCGGTAGGGACGATCCGAGCTCAGGGCGTCGAAGTGGTCGACCACCGCAAACATGCGCGCCGGAAGCGGAATCTCATCCCCTCTCAGCCCCTGAGGGTATCCCTGCCCGTCCCAGCGCTCGTGGTGGCAGTAGGGAATGCTGATGGCAGGCTGGAGGAAGGGAATGTCGGCCAGCAGGTCCCGGGCCATTACGGGATGCCGCTTCATGATCTTCCATTCCTCCGCGTCGAGCGGGCCGGGCTTGAACAGGATGTGGTCGGGAATGGCAATTTTACCGATGTCGTGCAACAGCGCGCCCCGGTAGACATGTGCCAGTTCTTCGGGGCGGTATCCCAACTCTTGTGCCAGCCGCACGCACATCTCCACCACCCGCCGGCTGTGGCCTTCCGTGATCTGGTCACGATAGTCGAGCGCCCTGGCCCAGCCCTGCAGGGTGATATCGTAGGTGACGCGCAAATCGGCTTCGTCCTTCCGGATGCGCTCAACGTCCTTTTCCAGGGTGTCCATGATCACCCAGATGAACACCGCGGATGCCACAATCAGGATCGCAATGACCACGGCATCGACCAGCGTACGGCGACTCCCGACTGCCTCGATCGCCCCGATCATGGAAAGGTAGGCCACCCCCGCCACGGACACGATTCCAGTCAGGGCAAAGAGCGGTGCGGCGCGCTTACCAAAAAACAGGCTGCCAAAAATCACGATGATAGGAAAGGCGACGATGCCCGGATCCTGAAGGCCGTTGCCGTCGATCAAGTTGAAGTCCGCCGCGACCAGGACCATGGCACTTAGGATGATGCTGGCCGCAATGTAATGGCCGTAATGGTTCAAACGCAGCGCGGCAACGCACAGAAGCGACATCGCCAACAGGATCAGCGCAGGCTGCCAGGCATTCAGGGTCAGGTTGACCAGGGCCATGAAGATCCCTGCCACCAGCGTGCACCAGATCACGATGGACAGAATGTGTTGGCGCTGTCCCGGCTCGTAGGGAGTCCAATTGGAACGCTGGAAGTAGGTCCGCAGAAATGTAAGCATGGCTCCGCCTCCCGGAAAGAACGCTTTCCTATCGCCCAAGCAGACGCTAAATGCCGCCGCCCGGAGGGACGGGTGTGCGGCCGGGCGTTTAAATAATAATACAGCGCTTTTATCGGAATTGCACACCGGACATTGGACCTCATCCGAACGGATGCCTGGAGCACGAGCAGCCAGGATTTTTCCGGGTTTTTCCCAATCGACTTATGGGGGCACAACCATGGACCGAATTCGCTCCTCCCCGTGCTAGAATGTACTTATGAGCACAAACCTGCTGGCTTACCCACATTTCCTCGTTCTCTTCCTGCGTCTAAAACTTCTCGACCTCGGCCCGCGCCTCCCGCCTCTGCCGGGAGGTCGCCTGGACGAGCAAACCACCCTGATGCGCCGGGCCCAGCAGGTACTGGGGGAGAAATTCCTCGATCAAGGGACCCCAGCCCAGGCGCGCCTCGACTTTCGCAGCAGCTTCCGCTTGCTCAAAATGGTCGGTGGGCTCTACGAAGGGGTGGATGCGGTCCGCAGCCTGGAGATCCCGGGGCCGGCCGGCGGGATCCAGGCGCGCCTCTACCTGCCCGGGACGGACAGGACGTATCCCCTGTTCGTTCTGCTGCACGGGGGCGGTTTCGTCATCGGCGACCTGGATTCGGCCGACAACATGGCCCGCTTTCTTTGCAAACGCCTGCCCTGTGCGGTCCTTTCCGTGGACTACCGCCTGGCGCCCGAGCACCCCTTCCCGGCCGCGGTGGAGGACTCCTTCGCCGCAGTCCAATGGGCCGCCGGGCACGCCGCCGAGCTGGGCGGCGACCCGGACCGGATTCTGGTCGGCGGCGATTCGGCCGGCGGCACCCTGAGCGCGGTGGTGGCACACCTGGCTCGTCAAAAGGGCGCCCCCAGGCTGGCGGGGCAGGTGCTGTTTTACCCGTCCACCAATAGCGCCTCGCTGGACACCCCGTCCTTCAAAGAGTTCGGCGGCCGATCCTTCGTCCTGCCCAAACGGGACGTGGAGTGGTTCCTGGACCAGTACACGCCCGATCCCAAGGAGCGGCTCAATCCCCTGGTCTCACCCCTGCTGGCGCAGGACCTGCGCGGGCTGGCGCCTGCCCTGGTGGTGACCGCCGAGTTCGACGTGCTGCGCGACGAGGGCGAGGCCTACGCCCGGCGCCTGCAGGAAGCCGGCGTGCCGGTGAAGGTGATGCGCTGTAATGGAATGGTGCATGGCTTTCTGAGCACCCCCGGACTGATCCGGCGCTCCACGCTCTATTTCGACCAGGTGGTGGCCGAGATCCGCAATCTGGTGGCCCAACCTCGATGAGGGTAAGGAAGACCGGATAACTGGCTGGAACCCATGAAACGGTGAGGAATAGGGGGCGCGCCATCCGGTCGTAACGCGATGCTCCGTAACCGCGGGGTCGATCGTTCGAGACAAGGGAGGCAGGTTGGGATGGATGATAACTGGTTCAACCGATTATTGAAATTGATCAAAACCCTGCTCGGGGCAGCGTTCAGGCGCATTTCCAGCATGGATCTTGGCAGCCTGCTCAGCCAGTATTCCCAGTACGATCGCTTCACCGATACCCTCTGGGACGATGGCCTTAATGGGTTCAAGTCGCAGGAGGCGACCTCCATCGAGTCGTTGGAATTTTTCGAGCCGGAAGATGCGCAGGTCGATCCGGACGCCAACCTCGTGATCGTGCTGGTTGAAAAACGGCTGTTGGATGACCAGGTCCGCATCCTCAAGCAGCCCTGCTTCGACGGATTCCTCGGCATGGATGAATTCGTGGTTCCGCCCATCGGACCGGGGACGAAGCCTCCGACACCGGTCTCCCTGCCGCCCAGGGCCGGGGACTTCGACCTTCGCCCTTCATTGAGGCTTCTTCGCAAGGATATCGGCAAGACCGCCTGCGATTTCCAGAAAGACTGTCCCCCCAATTACACTGCCAGCATCATCCTGGCCGAGGTGTATGCCGGGGAGAGCCATCAGGATGGGCGCACCGTGCTTGCCCTGCGGGAGTTCCTCAGGCAGGTGAAGACCCTCTATAAGAACCTACGAGGCGTGCTGCTCGTGGGAGCCTTTCCGGACGCTTTCCTCCGGCGCAGGTGGGGCGAGGGCTCGTCCATCCAGGAATTGATCCTCGCCTATCGCTCCGACATCGTGCTGGCAGATCTGAACGGGCGCTGGGAAATGTGCTATCACCAGGAAAAGGGGAAGGATTATTTCCTCGTCGACGACACCAAGGTGTTCTACAAGGGCGGCCTCGTGCGCAAGAAAGTGGGGCAAAAGTATTACAACACCTGGGACCAGGAGGTCGGCGATGCGGACCTCTTCGGAGAGTCCTGGGATCCCGCTTTGGGGAAGCATCGCGTCAGCGGGCTGCTTTTTCATGTTCCGCTGGCCGATGCCAGCCGGGTGCTGGACGAAGGGGGCAACCAGGTCGATGAAGCCGACGTGATTGAAAATGAAGGCAAATATTATGACCCCGGCGGGGTGGAGTACAAAAAACTCTACGCGGAATATCCGGACGAAAGCATGGTGTTGAACGAGTACGGGATCACAAGCCTGGAGAATCCCATCGCCTTCCCGGATATCCTGGTTTCACGCGTCAACGCCAGGAACGTCGCCAGGAGCTATGGCGTCTTGAATTTTCCAGGGAACCTCCTGCTGGACCCATATCTCGAGCGGGAGTTGCTGATCGCGTATTTCAAGCGCAATCATCTTTACAGGCTCGGGGAGTTTAAGTCGAGAGCAATGGCCGGGATCGCCTGCAACCACCCCAATGAGGACGAATACCAGCCTGTCGACCTGCGGGCGGCTTTCCTGGAATGCACGGCAGCCTACAAGGACATAGAGAACGAGCCGTCGATCGATTTCTGGCGGGTGAGGAATTGCAGCACCTATGATTTTGCCCATTTCCTCGACCAGCCGGCGGTCCTATTCTCCATGCTACTGCACGGGGATTCCACCAGCCTGGATTTTCACGACGGCAAATGGGGATTCAAGAATTGGCGCCAGCGTTGGGATAATAAGGACCCATCCAGTAAGCGGGCGGTTTTCTACTGGAATACCGCCTGCCATTCGAACACACCCTCGCACAGCGATCGTAAACCCTACAACGGGCACATGTATGGGATCAGCATGCCGGCGGAATGCCTGCTCTTTTATGGGGATGGTCTGGCGGTCTTCGCCCAGGCGGAAGATACGGGGAGCTGGCCGGGAAAATCTCCGGATCCCCAACAACAGCCCAGCCCTCCGGGCGGGTCATTCGAAAGGACTTTGCGGGCCCGCCGGACGTTTGGAGAGACCTGGCGTGCGACCTGCGAGGAAGCCAGGGGCAATGACACGCTGAACCAGACCGGGGAATCTTCCGAAAAAACGGATGCGGTCCGCAAGGCGAACTACATTTGGGGGATCGTCGGCGACTGGACGTTGAAGTTGAACTAAGGGATGCACCCCCGGGCGCAGCAGAATGGGATCCTGGTCCATCCTGCCATGGACCCATCTCCTGCCGGACTTCCTGGTGAGGCGGATGGTCAATTCGCCCCATGCATTAGCGTAAACGCCGCCTCATCAGCGGCGTTTTTCATGCCTCGTAGCGCAGGGGCGAGCGGCTGCCCGCCGGACGGGCAGACAGCCGTCTGCCCCTACGGCTTGATGACCAGCATCAGGAAGAGCACGCTGGCGATCAGCGTGCCGACGAAGATCACCGCCGGGGCGGGGTTGTTCTGCTCGACCAACTCCTGCCGGATGCTCTCGAGCGACTCGAAGCCCAGCAGGCGCATCACGATCCACACGAACAGGCTGGAGATCAGGGCGATGATCGGTCCCCAGAAGGCGATCATGCCCAGGATGTTGCCCAGGTTGGCGACATACTTCTGCCAGCCGGCTGCGTTGAGCAGGAACGAGAGGACCTGGCCGACGACCAGCACCAGCACCAGCGTGACGATCAGGGTATAGCGTCCGAAGATCTTTTTCATGGATTCTCCTCCAAGTTAAAACGTGATGTCGGTTTCCTTGATCAGGAAGCCGCGCCAGAGCGTATCCTGCCCGCCGCTGCCGCCGCTCTGGAAGTCGTCGATCACCAGCGCCTGGCCGTCGCCGCTGCCGGCGTGGATGAAGCGCCCGATGGCGCCCTTGTGCAGGTGCGAGCCCTCGCCGTCCTCGAACTCGATGGCGAAACGGCCGATGTCGACCATCTGCCAGCGCGCCCCGGCGTACGAGAACTCGACCCTGGCGGTCTGGTTCGACTGGGCGAACTGGCGGGCGTAGGGGGCGAAGTCGCGGTTGATGTCCATGTCGGTCAGGGACTTGCGCTCGTCCATGATATAGAAGCGGTCCTGCCAGTTGAGCAGGTAGCCGGCCGGCTCGAGGGCGAAGCCGGCGAAGTAGTTGCCGGTCGGGGTCCAGGGCACGTCCGGACCGTGCGTCGCCTGCCAGAGCTCGGTGAAGAGCAGGCGGCCGCGCACGTGGAAGTCCAGCGGGCCCTTGCGGGGGTGGACGAGGCGCACGCTTCCGCCGACCTGCAGGCCGCCCAGCTTGGCCGGTTCGGGCAGGTCCAGGAGCGGCTGGAGGGTCGAGCCGCAGAAGACACAGACCTTGTCGGTCGGCTTGATGTTTGCGCCGCAGGACGGGCACTTCAGGTTGGCAGGGAGGGTGTCGGGCATGGGTCTCTCCGGTAGCTCCACGCGGTGGTGGTAGAGGGTGAGATGGGGACGGCGCTCATCGCCCCGGCCGGCTGGGGCGGGGGCGCTGCCGCGTCGGACATGGAGGCGGCGCGCCCCAAGCCGAAGGCGATCAGCGCGGCACCGAGGTAGACGGCGGGGGGCAGGAAGGTGACCCCGGTGAACAGGAGGATCAGCACGACGACGCAGACCAGCCAGTTTCTCCCCGCGGACATGGTCACCAGCTCCCGCTGTCGCCGCCGCCGGAGTCCCCGCTGTCGCCGCCCGAGTCCCAGGAGCCCGAGTCGGAGCCGCTCGAGTTCCAGCTGCCCGAGTTGGACGAGCTGCTTGAGGACCACCACGAGCTGCCCGAGTCGGATGAGCCGGACGAGCCAAAGAAGAAGCCTCCCGGGCTGCCGCCTCCCAGGTGGGCCAGGCTCATCACCAGGAACAGGCTCAGCGATACGGCTGCCACGATGTACCAGGGCAGGGCGGCGCCAACATTGCGACCGGGTCTCATGTGCGTCTCTCCTTGTCGGTCAGGGTAAACATGCCCGGAGTATACCAAATAATCGGACAAATTCAATGCGAATTCGACCCCGCCAAGGCGCGGGACGGAGGGACCGGCTTTCGCAGGCAACGCCGGGCCAGAGAAGACGGCCGCCGGGAGAACAACGTTGTATTCGCACCCCATTTGGCCGATACTGGGAACAGAAGTTCTCTCAACTGCCGCCAGGCGGTAACAGGTACACGCGGGATAATCGACCGAAAGGAGTCCGCCCATGACCGCTTCAGGTTCCCCTCAAGTCAAGGCCCCAGGCAAGTTCGCATCCATCGCAGCCGGCATCGGCGTCAGCCTGTTGACCGCCGTCATGCTCACCCTGGCATTTCATCCCTACAATCTCTGGTTCCTGGCGTTTTTTGCCCTGGTCCCCATGCTGATTGCGGAACACCGCATCCTGCCGCCCAGGTGGGCGGGGCTCGCGCCCGCCGTCGGCGTGGGCGGATGGCTGTTCGTGTTCCTGTCGGCCATGTTCGGCGGGAACCCGGCTGCGTCGGTGATCCAGATCGTGGTGCTGGTGATCATTGTCATCGAGGTGGTCACCGTCCCCGCGCTGCGGCGCTTCCACGAACAGACCGGTTACCGCTGGTTCGTGCCGCAGGGCATCGCCGACTGGGTGGGCATCGAGATGATCCGCAGTTTCATCCCGCCCATCAACACGCACACTTTCATTGCCCAGACGATGTACACCCAGCCCTGGATGCTCCAGCCCATCTCCATCTTCAGCATCTACGGCCTGGGGGTGCTGCTGCTGCTGGTCAACTTCGCGCTGACCCAGGGCGCGTTCGTGCTCCTGGATGGGAGATGGCACCTGGGCCGTGCCCCATGGCTGGACCGGCGCCGGACCCTGGGCTGGCTGGCCGGTTCGGGAGCTGCCCTCGTAGTCTGGATCGGCATCTCGCTCGCCATCTTGGCCACGGCGCCGAAGGATGCCGCGACGATCCGCGTGGCGGCGGTCCAGCACAACTATCCGGTCCCGGGGCACCAGGACACGCCCGAGTCGCAGGCCCCGCGCCTGGAGGCATTGAGCCAGCAGGCGCGCCTGGCCGCCCAGCAGGGCGCGCGGCTCATCGTCATGCCCGAGCTGGGCCTGGGCTTCGATCCGCAGGTGGAGCACACCGCCGAGCTGGTCGCACTGGCAGCGGAGACGAACGCCAACCTGCTCATCGGCTACGGCGTGAACGACCCGCGCGGCTGGCGCAATGAAGCCGTGATGCTCACGTCGGGCGGCCAGTTCCTGCAGGTCTATGGCAAGAACCATCCCACGAGCCCGGGCGAGCCTCCCATCATCTCCGCCGGCGTCTACCCGGTCTACGACACGAACCTGGGACGGCTGGCGACCATCATCTGCAACGACGTGCACTGGACGGACACCTCGCGCATCCTGACGCTCAAGGGGGCGCAGCTGATCAGCGTGCCGACGTTGGAAATGCCGGGGATTGCCCTCGAACAGGTCGCCCAGAGCGTGCTGCGCGCCGTCGAGAATCGCGTCGCCTTCGTCAAATCCGACGTCGCCTATGCCGCCGCGATCATCGACCCCTACGGGCACATCATCGCCCTGCGCGACGGCTCGCCCGACGGGGCGGCGTTCGCCCTGGTGGGGGACGTGGCGCTCGGCAGCGGGCCGACGCTTTACAGCCGTCTCGGCGATTGGATGGGCTGGGTGAGCCTGGCCGGGTTCGTTTTCTTTATGGTGCTGCAGCAGATCATCGCCCGCCGGCACAAGGCAGGCAGTAAATCGGCGGTCCCGGGCGCGGGCTGAGCCCCGGGCCGGGCGCAACGGCAGTACAACCAGGAGGCCGGGGCTCTGCGAGGCGCGGGAGGCCCGGCCTCTTTATCATTGCCAGGTACGGTGGAAAAGGCGGGCGGCGAAAAATCAGTTTTCAGGCGAACCGCCCCAGACTTCAAGAACACCCCGGCCGGTGGGAGTGAGGGGATTGCTTTCCAGCCGGCTTTGCCGTATGCTGGAGCCGGGATGGGACGGCGGGCCGTCCCGCGGAGGTCCTATGAAAAGGCTGTTCGCCGAAATGAAGACCGACCTGGATTTCATGCGCACGCACACCCTCCAGCCGGGCTGGTACAAGGTGCTGAAGGTATTCATCCTGCTGGGCGTCCTGGCGGGCTACTGGCTTGCCTTCGGATGGCGCAAGACGGTTGTGTTCTTCGCCGCCTTCGCCGCCCTGAGTCTCGCCGTGCATTTTACGTACCGGGTCAAGACGCACACATGGACGACCAGTTGGCTGGATTTCATCGTGGTGGAGGAAGACGGCCGGTTGAAAAATAAGAGGATCGGGAAGTTTTACTACGGCGCGGTGATCCTGGACGCCGTCCTGTCGTTTCTCTTCAGTCAAGCCATCGTCCGGGGGTGATCTCCGAACGCCGGGGCGGGCCGTCTTACGAGATGCGCAGGCGCTGAACGACATCGACGGCGTGCTGGGGGCGATCCTGGAGTGGCTGCGAACAGGACAGTACAACTGCCGGGAGGAAAGGCGTTGATCTGGAGAAAAAATTGCCATATACTGATAACAGGGATGGGATTTTGAATCTGTTTATAAGTAGTTATGGGGACCGTCTACCCAGATGTTGGGCGGCTGGAATATACAAACAATAATTCCAATCCGAGTAAGAAATGAAAAAGGAGGCGGATATTGATAACCTGGTATCACTCACTCGTAGCAACGTTATCAGAACAATCTTTCAACCAGCTTATTACGACGAGGAGACATAAAATGAAAAACAAAACAATGGCATATCCAATGTTTGCGCTTGCTTTGCTGGTCCTTGTTGCCCTGGCTTGTGGTTCAAGTAGCACAGGGGTAAAAGTCGGTGAAACGACCACCAACCCTCCTACTTCTGCACCACCACAAGTCGTAGTGTACAAAATAGGAGATGTGATACAAGTTGGAGACCAAACCATAGTGCTAAACAATGCGGAATTTCAAGGCAACAAATTAGTCGCTAACTTCACAATTCAAAATAAAGGATCGAGTGACCTGACTGTTAGTTCAATGCTTAGCTTTACTGCAAAGGACAGCGAAGGAACAAAGTTAGAGCAAGATTATTTTAATTGCGGCTCGTCACTTGATGGAAAGATATTGCCCGGTGACAAACAAAAAGGTGATATTTGTTGGAATAATACAACAACAAATAGCGTAAAAATATATTATGAGGCAGAGTTGTTTGGCTCTGGAGCAGTAGTGTGGGAAGTTACAAAATAATGTCATGAGAAAATATCAGACTAATAGCCTATCTACTAGCCGAATATTTACTATCTTATTCCGATTGAGAGGAATAAGCGTAGGTAATGTTGTGTAAAATGGGAAAGCCGACGAACACCGACTGCAGCGGACAGCAGTTGCTCTGCTCGCGCGCAGGCGCGCTTTGACCGAAATGGCGCGATGACGGTTAGGAGACTCGCCGGCCCCGCCGCAGGGACTGAGCCACACTGTAAGGTGTGCAAACCAAAAAGGAGGAATGCAATGAACAGTATTTGGCAGGGAATCACCATTGGCGGAGCAGGAGGTGCAATTGCTGGAATTACTTTATGGATTGTAAAATTGGTCGAGAAGAAGGCAGTTGAATGTAGTCACAAGAAAAGAGTATATCGATGGCTGAAAGCTAATACTTCGGAGAAGGATGGAGAAGTCTTCAGGTCTACTCGCGCAATTGCTAGTTGGTGTAACCTTACAGAAGAAAGGGTGCGGTACATCTGTAGCATCGATAAACGTATTTTCCTTTCAACTGGCGAAAATGAAGACATGTGGAGCTTGTACGAGAGAGAGGCTAGAAGTGTTTATAATAAGAGAGGGCTCATAAACGTTTAGGTCAGTCGGTCTTGCCATGTTTCAACCTTCAAGAGACTCCAGAAGTACATTGATGTCTTATCTGAGAGAAAATCTTCAAATAGTAGGCTTTGATAATCTTTAAGTAAAAGAGAATCTCGATTTTTGCTCACCTAACCTCGGCTCTAGGTAGACAGCGGCTCCACTGCTCGCGACTGCGGCGATTTACCAGAATTGATACGACAACGAAAAGGAGTCTCACCGGTCCCGCCGCCACCGATGAGCTCATCCATTAAGTCTACTCGTCTTATAAATGGTGTTTTCTTTCAGAAAGCATATTTGTAACATGACCAACAAAAAGGTTACCCCGCAAAGTATTACCGGCCAATTAGGTGCTAACCTAATTGAACGAATTGTATTTGTCAATCCTCGCCCGTGAATGTACCAGGGATTCGCGGCCAAAAGGTACCACCTTTTCGTGGATGCAAGATTGAAAAGTACTGGTGAAACGGGGGAGATAAATTAAAAAATCAGCTGGTTTGCGCCTCCTCCAAAAGATTTTTTCGGCCCTGGGAACGATAACTTGGGCCGCGGATGATCACCGTCTCAGCCCGATCCAACAGACGGTCCAGACCTGCCGAAGCGAGCAAGGGGTCCAGGAATAAGTCGGCCCATTCGTTGGGAGCCCGGTTCGAAGTGAGCAGAATGCTGCCGTGCTCGTAGCGTTCGTTGATCACGTCATACAAATCTTCCGGTCCGGGGGCTGGGATCGGCTTTAATCCGAAATCATCCAGGATCAACAGATCCGGCCGCAGGTAGGAGGACAAGCGCCGGTCCAAAGAACCGTCTGCCCGGCCGCCGTTCAGGTGGTGGAGCATTTTTTGGACACTGGCAAAGAGCACGTCGAATCCCTGGCGGGCCGCTTCCTGCCCAAAGGCCTGAGCGAGATGGGTTTTCCCGACTCCGGTTGGACCGCAGATCAACAAGTTGCGTTTCTCGCGGACGTACTCACAGGCGGCCAGGTTGAGGATCTGCTGGCGGTTGAGGTTGGCGTTGAAGTTGAAGTCAAAGCCTTCCAGGGTCTTGGTGCTGTTGAGGGCTCCCCGGCGCAGGCGCAGCTGGAGCTGCTTTTGGGAACGGCGCTCGACTTCGTCTTCCAGGATGCGGGAAAGAAATTCCTGGTAGCTCCACTTGTCGTCGATCGCCTGGCGGTTGCGGGCCTCCAGGGTTTCCATGACTCCGGAAAGGCGCAGATGGCGGAGCTGTTCGGCCAGTTGGTGCTTTAGTTCCATGGCTGCACCTCCGCCAGAGGCGCGACCAGTTCCTCGGCGCTGCGCGGCAAAGGTTGTGGCCGCAGGGATCATCACAGAATTGACTTGTTTTTCTGCTTCCAGGCCCTGGGCCAGGATACGCTTGATGGTCTTGTAGCTGGGGTCATCGAATGCCAGGGCCCGGCGGCAGGCAGCTTCCAGGCGTTCCGCGCTGAAGTGGTTCTTCAGCCGCACCAGCCGTCCAGCCGTGGGGATCCGGTATAAGACCGGATCGTCCAGCAGGGTCTGGATGACTTGCAGAGTGGCCGGACCAACCACCCCGGCCTCCGCCAGCAGGCTGTCCCGGTCCTGGATCAGGCCTGGCACCTTGTTAGGGGGCAAGTGATCCAGTTGGGTATGGCGTTCACCGGGTTTCTGAGCTCGTTCGTGCGTGGCCACCAGGTGATAACCCGCATCGAAGATGCGCACCTGCCTGGAGCCGCCGCAGATCCATACTCTGCCCGGGTACAACCGGCAGGGAACCGAGTAAAACGCCTTTTCGAAGGTCACGTAACCGTCCCGATACAGCTTGACGTTCTTCCAGACGGCAATGTCATAGGGACTTTCGGGCAGAGGCTTCAGGCAGGCCTTTTCCACCTGCTCGAAACGCTCCAGAGGCTTTTCCTGGGTCGTACCGTGAATGCGCAGCCCGGCCGTGGTATTGCACCAGACCAGCACATCCGCATTCCCCTGGGTGAGCGCGGTCGGGATCCTTCCGCCCAGGAAGTTGCGGCAGACGTAGTGCACACCGCCCTGTTCCACTTTGCCTTTATGTTCGGGGGTGGCCACCCGGCAGGGTGCGATCAGGAAACCATAATGCTCGGCGCATTCCCGATAGGCATACTGCACCTGCGGGTCATCGAAGACCGCCTTCAGGATGGCCGCTTTCAGATTGTCGATCCGCACGCGCTCCGGGACACCTCCAAAAACCTCGAATGCTTTGCGGTGGCAGTTCAGAAACGTCTCCACCTTCTGGTCCCAGACAAACTCAACATACAGATGGCGGCTCCAGGAAAGCAACATCACAAAGGCCCAGGCCTTGCGCAGTTCCCCGCTCACCGGGTCGATCATCCGCCCGGCATAACCAAAATCCACCTGGGCTTCCTCTCCGGGCTTGGTCTCCACCCGGGTCACTGTCTCTGGCGGCTTGTCCGCCTTGAGCGTATTCACGAAACGCCAGACCGAAGCATAGCTGCCCGTATATCCCCGCTCCATCAGCCGCTGCCGGATAGCGGCCACTTCCACCTTGGCCTTCACCCAGCCCTCGATCAAGCTGCGATAGCCTTCCACCGACGATTGATTCTGTGGAGGCATCTTCTCCTGAAACCGCCCCTCCAGCTTGACCAGCAGTTCCTCCAGACCAGGCAATTCCCCTTCCAGGAGCTTTTGTTCTTGAGCCCATTCCCGATAGCGCTGCACCGTCCGCCGGTCCACTCCCATGTCCCGATAGACTTGACGGTTGCTCGACTCTGCCCGAATATGGATCAACAACTCGCGGATGTCCATGATATTTAGGATCCTCTCGTTCATTCTCTACCTCCTGATCACCAATAAGTGATCAGGAGGATAAGCCGATTTTGAGCATCCCGGGTGGTACATTTTGGGTGAGGACCCCTGGCGCATTTGGGTGAGGATTACTGGTACATCGTTGGTGAGGACCTCTGGCGCATTTGGGTGAGGACTACTGGTACATCGTTGGTGAGGACCTCTGGTACACTTGGGTGAGGATTACTGGTGCATTGTAGCCTGAGGAGTGACAGTATTATCGATGAAGTATGTTTGGCGGCCTTTGCTCATATTTGATGTAGGGGTAGACGGTGAAATTGAAATCTGCGACCCTGTGACGGGAGAGGCAACAAACGCGACCATCAGAGTTCAAGCCAAAGCAACTACGCGGCCATTCCAAGCAGAAACAACAGAATCCTTTGAATTCTCTTGTGACCAGAAAGATTTAGATTACTGGCTTCGAGGCAATGCGCCGGTCATCCTTATTGTATGTCGTCCAGAGACCAATGAGGCTTACTGGGTTTCGATCAAAGATTTCTTCAGAGAACTATCCTCACAAAAGACACGCAAAGTCCAATTTAACAAGCTCCGCGATCGCTTTGACTTGGCATGTGCTGTAAAACTCAAGGAACTTGCGATACCGAAAGATATCGGCATATATTTTGCTCCTCTTCCTAAAAGAGAGGTGCTTTATACAAATCTGCTTCGAGTAGCTTCCTTTCCACAAAAGATGTACATTGCCGAAACCGACTACCGAACTCCTGGAGATATTTGGAAAGAGTTCAAGTCAATGGCAGTCAAGGTTGGGCCAGAGTGGATGCTATCCAATAAGCGAATTATATCGTTTCAGAACCTTGGTGAGCCGCCTTTCAATTCCATTTGTGATTTAGGAACATTCGAGAGTTTCGACTCAAATGAATGGGCCTATACGGACGACGGTGATAAGAAGCGTGATTTTGTTCGCCTTCTCAAACTATGTTTACAGGAGCGAATGCGACTCCTTGGTTTGCGATTTTATGAGAATGAAAAACTTAAGTACTTTTTCTTTCCTGCAACAAGAGATCTGAAAACTCGTAAAGTGCGATACCAGAGCATACAAAACAAAGTAAGCCGAGAGGTTTTTAAACAATACTTCAAGAAGAGTGACCCAACTCAACGAGCATATTGCCGTCACTCGGCTTTCAAGGGGTATTTTCAACGGATGGGTAATGAGTGGTATTTAGAAATTACGCCTACCTATCACTTCACATCTGATGGCTTCCGCGAAGATCCGCTTCGAGCTGAAAGATTGAAGGGCATCAAACGATTGGAGCGCAATCCAGCTGTAATTGGGCACTTGCTTATGTGGGCAGATTTTTTACAAAGACCTATTCGTAATCTATTTACGCAAGTAGATCCCTTTTTGAGTTTTGGCAACCTAGCAACGGTGGGCATCGACACTGGCCTTCCTGACAATATTTGGTACGCCGCCGAAGAAGGAGAGGATGCAGCTTCCATGAAAGCCACCGTAAATCAACCTCGTCTATTTGGACTATGAACATCGAATTCTTGCACGAACCCGAATTAGAGTTTGGGACTGGAAGGCACATAGATATCAAGTTCGGCCTAATGAATTATGGCCCTCTTGACTTCAATAATTCGCTTGCGCCTAAAAAAATCAAACTAGGAATCATTGGTTCTCCCGAATTTGTAGAAGGAGTCATAAAGTGGCTCGAAAAATGTAGTGCAGGAATTGCCGCCAAGCCTAGCAAGCGCCCCAATCTCTTTCCACGTTTTCCAGGTTTTGGCGAGGGTATGCGTTTATGTGCCGAGTTGGTGATGGATGGCAAACTCCAGCGAACTATTCCCCAAAGTCGTTTTGAGACTCTTTGTAAAAAACCTAAAACTGACGAAACTATTAAACAACTGGCGCAACTTTTTTTGGATGAACTTAGAGATCTGTCTGAAAAAACCACTGCAGACGTTTTCATATGTGCCTTTCCTTTTGTTTTGGTTGAGTTCCTTGACCAAGATGAAGATGAGGTGACAACAGAATATGAAGACGATGAGGGACGCGAAGAACAAGAAGCTGAAATAGTCTTATCCAAGTTTGTTTTTCATGACTTTCTCAAAGCAATAACCATGCGTTTCAAGAAGCCTATACAAGTTATTCGCCCGGGCACTTATGACGAGCGTAAGCGACTTCTGATGAAAAAACCTACAGGAGAGAGAAGGCAACTACAAGATGAAGCAACTCGCGCGTGGAATCTATATACGGCTCTTTATTACAAAGCGGGAGGGATACCTTGGCGCTTGGTACGCGATCCATCACAATTAACAACTTGTTATGTTGGAGTAAGTTTTTACAAAACGTTGGATGAAAAAAGACTTCTCACCAGTATGGCGCAGGTATTTAACGAGCGAGGCGAAGGCGTTGTTTTACGAGGTGGTACGGCACTAAAATCGAAGGACGACAAGCAAATCCATTTATCTGCAGAAGACTCATTTAATCTCATTAAAAATGCCCTTGAAACTTATAGGCGAGAACACAAAAATTTCCCAGCGAGGGTTGTTGTCCATAAAAGTTCCCCACACAATGTGGATGAGATCGATGGCTCTATAAGAGCTTTGCAAGCCTTCTCCATCGAGCCTGAACAAGCTGACCTTGTAAGCATAACTCGCTCATATACAAGATTATTCCGTGGAGAACGTTACCCTCCCTTGAGAGGAACACTTTTAGATACAGGTGGAGAGATATTAGTTCTTTATACCAAAGGAAGTGTAGATTTCTTTTCGGCATATCCTGGTATGTATGTGCCACTTCCATTAGGTTTTCGATGCGACAAGGCTACAGAAACCCCTACATTTCTCGCCCAAGAGATTTTAGCCCTAACGAAAATGAACTGGAACAATACTCAGTTCGATGGTGGACAGCCTATTACCCTTCGTGCTGCCCGTCAGGTTGGAAGTATTCTCAAATATCTAGATGCAGATTTTGAACCAAACTATCGTTTTTATATGTAAAACTCAATCCAGAGTTTGGAGTCAGGTTAATAATGCGATGTAGTCAACTTGCTCTGTTGCGCTCAGCAATGCAGCCGAATCCGACTGTTAGAATCTATCACAACCCAAAATCTTTTCGTGATTTTGTTATCGGGGAAAAAGCAGCGAGATTAATTACTGAAAATATATACAAAGTGGGCCACATATAAGTATAGCTTGCCTCATCGTTATTGAATACGTGCCTTTCTTCAGCTGTAGGTCCCACGGCGCAGGTGGAAAAAGAGGCTCCGGTTTCCTGTAAGCCACAATCGGGGCGAAAGACTAGTATTTTACCTATTTCTCCAGAGACCAGCATACTTCCTGCGATATTTGAGGTCCACTTCGGTCTCGATCAACACCAGCGCCTTCCCCCTTATTTTTTCATCCATGACTTCGTCATATAAGTTTCGCAGGTCCTGCAGGATATCGTAGCGGATCAGGGTGCAGTTCTTTTCGGTGCTGCACTCCTCGAAGCGCCCGGCGAGGCCCGCCACCAGCATTTCGCGCTGCGCCTCCCCCACCAGGCCGACCTTCCAGAGCGCCTGCAGGCAGTGGCGCGCCGTGACGAAGCGCTCGTCCCTGGTCACCGCCAGCAGGGCGGGGAAATCCTTGAGCATCCGCTTCTGCGGATCGCTCTTCGCCAGGTTGCACAGCACCTGGGCGGCGATGGCGCGCACGTGGTTGTCCTTGTGGCGCAGGTCTGCCAGCAGCCCGTCCCACGCCTCGTAAGCCCAGTCGACGGGTTTCTCCGTCTCGGCCAGGATGTGGAGGAAGGCTGCGTTCTGCATCTCCCGGTCTTGCGAGCGCAGGGCGTCCAGGTTTACTTGTGTGGTCTCATCCATTGGAAAACCTCCTTGCGGCGCGGGCGTGCGCTTTGGCCGCCTCCGCGAGGCGGTCTCTGGGCGGGGCTTCGGTGGTAAGGGCGGTGAGCAGCGCCTGCGAGGCGGCTGCCACCGCCTCGACCGCCGCCAGGAAGGCCGCCTCGTTGGCTTTCGACGGTTTGCGGAAGCCGCTCACCTTGCGCACGTACTGCAGCGCGGCGTCATGGATCTCCGCCTCGGTCGCCGGCGGGTCGAAGTTGTAGAGCGTGTGGATATTCCTGCACATGGCCTCAGCCTCCGTAGGTCACGCTTTTAGCGTGACCTGCTCTTAATATACCATTCGGACCGTCAGCCCGGGCCAAACCCGCGGTTGTAATTCATTATTAAAAATGCTATGATTTGCATACAAAATCCATTCCGGGGATCTTAGAGCAGTTGGGGTGGAGGAAGAAGGAGGCATGCCGTGGATCTATCCATGCTCACCAATTTTTTTATGAATCAAGGCTTGCTGCAATATGCAAACCCTGTCCTCTACTCGGTGGGCTTTATCGCCCGGGTGATCTACGCCATCCTCAAGCAATTGGGTTTTCGTCCAACAGATGTGCTGAAAGCCCTCGGAAAGGCGGGCGAGCGGCTCAAAGCCAGCGCGATCAAAACGCTGTGTGAACATGCCGAAAGGGGGGTCGGGCAACTGGAGAATTTGATCAAAAAGAAGCTGGAGGACTTGAACATCAACGAAGTGGCGGCCGAGCTCCTTGCCGGCTGTACCAAGGAAATCGGTAAATCGATGGACGAATCCGGGCTGGATAAAGAGGGCCGCCAGAAGGCCGCCAAGCACATCCAGAAAGGGATGGAGCAGATCGGAGGGGCCACGAAGGAAATTGCCGCCCCGCTGGCGCAGGCGCTCGTCACCCCGGACCGGCGCGAGGCGCTGGCCGCGACCATGCAGCAAAAACTGGATTCCTGGTTCAGCCTCAGCATGGAAGCCAGGGGCCAGAGCATGATCAAAAATTCCAGGCAGATCATCACGGGAACCGCGGGGGACTCAAGGTGGATCTAAAGATGCGCACCTCCGGCAAGAGTAAAATCATCGATTCGACCCAGCGCGTCAATCTGACCCCGCGCAAGCCGAGGCGCTGATGGACCTGGTGGACCGCGGGGCGGAGAAGGACCTCTTCAGGGATTTTATCTCCTCGCCGGACAAGCCCTGGATATTGTATTTGGAAGGGCTCAACGGAATGGGGAAAAGCAGCCTCCTGGGGCATTTCGCTCAAGAATTGACGGCCGGCTGCCTCCCCGTGTGGATGGATTTCAGTCAAAAGAACCTGTGTGAGGATGCCAGGGAGGTCGTCGGTTCCCTATCGGACGACCTGAAAGCGGCCTTTCCCAGGCCGGCCTGGAAGAAATTTCAATCCCGCCTGGAGGAAGTCAACGCCAGGCGGCAGATCGTCGCCACGAATCAGATCATCGCCCGGCAGAACGCGGTCGTGACCTCCGCCCGGCAGAACATCAACCTGTCCATCGACCTGGAACAGGAGCAGCTCCAGGCCAGGCGTGAGATGGCCCACGCCTGGGGCGATCTGTTGAAGACGGGGCATGGCCGGGTCGTGTTTTTTGGAGACCATTGGGACTTGCTGTCCTCCCAGGCTTCTCCGGGCTTCTCGACCTGGATGGTTGAAGACCTGCTGCTCCGGTCGCACAAGGAGCGCAGCATCGAGTTTAAAGTCGTCCTGGCCGGCGACGACTTCCCGAGAAACGAGGCTTTTTTTCGGGCGGCGGGTGAATCCGGGGACCTGCGCCTGCATTCCTTGCAACCCCTGGAATTGGAGGACGCCCGGACCCTCATGCGTGCCAAAAAGATCGGCAGCGAGCAGCTGCAGACGGTCATTTACCAAAAAGTCGGCGGGAACCCCTTATTGATCGGCTTGGCAGCCGACCTGCATCGCGAAAACCCCGCCCTGGACTGGACGGAGCTGGAACAGAAACTGGACGAGCGCGCCCACATCAACTGGTTCTTCGACAGGATCGCCCAGTCCCTGGTGGACGAGCGTTCACGCCTTGCGCTTAACCGGGGCGTGGTCCTCCAACGCTGGAAGCTGGACATGCTCAAGGCCGTGTGCGACTGCCAGGACATGGACCTGGAATGGTATTCCGATTTCGCCTCCCACTCTTTCGTTCAGGATGAATGGAAAAAGAAAGGCTACAAGCAATTTGTACGCTCCGTGCGCGAGGTCCAGTTGAGGCAGCTGTGGTTCGAGGACGAAAAGCAGTTCCATCAACTACACCACAAAGCCCTGGACTGGTACGAAAACGAAGAAAGGCCAGCGCGCTAAGTGAGCCCGGCGTTCGACGATCGCACCGCAGCCCTCCTGTACCACGCCCTGGGGGCCAACCTCGAACAAGGCCTGCAGCAGTTTGAGGCTGCCTTCGAAGCGGCGGAGAGCGGCTTCCGACTGGAAGAGATCGACATCCTGTTGGGGATCCTCGCCGATCCCACCCTGCAGGCCAAGCAGTTGCAGGAATGGCACAAGTACTACACCGCCCGCAAGGCGGCCTTGCTCTGGAAGGCGGACCAGGTGGAACAGATCGAGGCCGAATTACAGGCGGGCGCCGCAGGGACCGACCGGTTTCCGGCGGCGCTTGACCTGCGCCTGGAGCTTCTCGAGGCGCAGGTGCAGGTCATGCGTGGGCACTGGTCCGCCGCCCGCAGCCGCTTGAACGCACTACGGCACCGCATCGCGGACGAGCCCCCGATCCAGCTGGCAGCCTGCGAGTGGCTGGCCCAATCCCGGCTGGCCCAGGCGGTCTGCAGCGGCGGCTGGGCGGAGCCACCCACCCGGGCAGGCGGGAGGCTCCTGCAGGTCCTCCTGGGCGTTCTCCTGCTGCCGGCCTATCTCCTGATTCTTCTGTTCCTGGGGGCCGCCAGGGTGCTGCCCATCTTCTGGAACGCGGCCGTGCGTTTCGGCAGCAACTATTCGAACTGGCCGGTCTTCCTCGCCAGCATCGAAGCGTATCATGCTGCCGTGCAGGCCCTGACGCTGGTCGAGGAGAGCAGGTCGGACCGCCGCCTGCGCCTGGAACTGTTGCGCGCCGAGATCCTGCGTTTCGTGGGGAATACTGCGCTGGCCCTAAATATCTACGCCTCGCTACTGGAAGAATACCAGGATTCCAGCGATCCATATCTCAAGGCCAGATTGGATTTGGAGCTCGCCCGGATACGGGTCCAGCGCGCAGAACCTCAGCCTGACCTGAGCACCCGGATCGAGCAGGACCGCGGCATCTTTGAGGAATTCCACGACCGCCATTCGGCTGCCCTGGCAGACATGCTCCTGGGCGATCTGGCTATGCAGGCAAAATCCTCAAGCGCCGCATTGGACCGGTGGGGGGCAGCGATCCGGGCTTTCCGGGAGCTGGGGGACCTGTCCGGCTCGGCCGAGGTCCTGGACCGGTGCTACCGCAGTCTCGGGCGGAACCCATCCCCGGAGTACCGGAAGTCGCTGGAGCGATCCATCCTGGAAACGGGCGCCCAGGCTTTCAGCCTGCGGCTCCCCAACCGTTTCTTCCAGGCCCTTCAAGCGGCGGCCTGGATCACGCCCCTGGTCGGCGTGCTGGGACTGTTTGCAGGCATCGCCGCTTACCTGGCCAGCCATGAACGCTCCGAATACCGCTGGCTGGCGGCGCGCATCCTGTCCGGAGAGGGATTGATCATCGGGGGAGTATTCATCTTGGTATTGATGGCCCTGGTTTTATTGTTGGGGCTGTTGGGGCTGCTTTCAACTTTACGCGTCGCGGCCACCCGACTGGACTGGTTCGTCCTGGACGGGCAGATCCTCACCTACCGGAGCACAGCCGAAGAAGAACGATCCATTGATCTAGGCAGGTGCAGCAAGATCATTCAAGTCGACCGGGCCCTGTGGAAAACGCCCACCGCTACGCTTTCATACGCCTGCCTGGAGTCTTTGGACGGGGAGAAAATGGTCATCCCGGGAAACACTTCCTGGTATCGATACCTGCTCGGCACCCTCGTCGCCCGCAGCCCCGGCAAAAGACTCCCATATCGCCTGAATTTTTACGGCGGCGCGGTCTTTCTCCTGATCGGTGCAATATTTCCCCTGATGTTTGTGCTGATCGATCTTTCCTTCCGCCCCTGGCTATCGGTAACGGCTCACGCCAATCTGGTCACGCTCTCCCAGCTGGCAGCATTTTCACTGATCTTGTGGGTCACAGACCGCTGGCTGCTCCACTTCGTGCGCGTAACGCACGCGACCGGCAGCCCGATCCGTTTTTATGCCATCACCGGGAGCGTGGCACTCTGCCTGCTTGCGGCGGGAGTATTGGGCCGGGGTATATTTTTCCCGTTCAATACGGTGATCCTGGCTTGGGGGCTGACCCTTTTGGTCGCCCTGGCCTGGTTCCAGATCCCGGCCATCAAAAGCCGGGTCGCCCGCTGGCTGGCCGGCACGGCTTCCATCCTGGCCGCGGCGGCCGGTGTGGCTGCGATCCTGTATTTTCTGGTTCCGCTTCTGCTTTACACACAGGCGTACGTCTATGCCGGCGCGATCCAGAAGCTCGAACCGTCACAGCCAAATTACAGCCTGGAGCGGGCGGACTATTTTGAAAAAATGGGGAGGCGGGCCGGACAGATCCTGCAGCTGGACCCCGGGTATACGCAGGCCTACGGCCTTTTAGGTTTTGCTTATCAAGCGCAAGGCGATCTTTCCGGAAGTTTGGAGGCTTATACAAAGTATTATCAGCGCAGCGGCTCGACAGATATTCTGGACTGCCGGGCTTTCGTCTACTACCAGATGGGGAATCAAAGCCAGGCCAGACAGGATTACCAGGTCTACCTGGCCGGGAAGACGGTGCCAGCGTCTCCGGATTATTGTGACCGCTATTTCCCGGAAATGAAAGGCGTATTGGGCCAGCCCTGACCCACCGGGCGAGGGGCGAATCTGTCCTGGCTGTATTGGATCCGCAAAGGAGGAGATATGAAATCCAAATTGTTCATGACGATCGGTAAATGGCTGGTAATCGGGGTCTTCCTTTTGAGCGCCGGCTGCGGGACGGCCACGCCGGCACCGGGCGTCCCTGTCACCCCACCTCCGACCGCCCCACCCGCCACTTCCATGACCCTGCGCGTCAGTGTCATCCAGTACGAGATGGCGCCGGCCAATCTTGTCAATCCCTTCCCCCCTGGCGATCAGTTCAACCTGATAAAAGGCGCGATCGAGAGCATCGCTGCCGAGATGAATATCAAGGTTGAAATCGACGTCCAGGATATGACGGTCGCGATGGGCGCCATGAGCCGCCTGGTTGCCATTGGATCGGAAAAATCTCCGGCGAGCTCCGGTGCGACCAATCCGGATTCCTGTAATTACATTGTCCAAATGGGAAGCGGCAGATACGATCTATACATGCTGGACAGCGTTTCTGCATTGCAGGTGTTCTCCACTACCGGGTTTGCACCCGTGCCCCAGCAGTTGGCGGACAGCTTGCAAATTTTCGGCCCCGGACGGGATGCTTTCCAGGACGACAAAGGGAACCTGCTGGGTTTGGCGGTCGGGACTTCTCCCATGATGATCGTTTACAATCCGAAAATTCTGGGGCCGCTTCCGCAGGCCCCCACGTTCGCGGACGTGGTAAAGTTCAGCGCAGACCGCCCTCTGGTGATCCCACCCCACGCCGGCATTGCACTGGCCATCGCCCAGAGTTTCCTGCCCAACCCCTTCTCGTTGTCCGATTTGAGAACAAAAATTTTCTATGACGGTCTGAAAGACTTAGGAGGTACGATTGATGATTTGGCCAGGAAAGGGCAAATCACCACCGACAGCACCCAGAATATCCTGGCCGGGTTCATGGACGGCAGGATCGCCTGGACCGTGCAGGACGTGATGTTTTTGCGCATGCTCAAGATGAAAGGCTACGACGCACCCCTGGCGGTGGCAAGGCTGCCGCAGTTGAACCATCTCGGCGGAGCCGCCATGGGCGTCGGCTGGGCCGTACCCGCAGAGTCAAACAATGCGGGCCCGGCCTGGGACCTGGCGGCCAGGCTGGCTGGAAATCCTTCCATGATCCAATGGATCCTTGCCAGTGGGATGGTGCCCTTCTACCAGGCAGGCTATAATCAAATCGATCCAAATGCTCCCTGGTTGCCTTCACCACTGTTCACGGACGATAGCCTAAAAGCCGTCCTCACGGACAGCGCGGCAAGATCTACGGCCTGGCGGGTCCCTGCGGATGTGCCTGTGGATGTATACAACAATGATATTTTGCGGGAAAGCAAGGACCTGATGAACAGAATCGCCAATGGTAAAACGAGCGTGGCAGATGGCCTCGATGAATGGGAAGGATTTTTAAATAAACAGAATCTTTTAAACAAATAAGGCAAATAAATTGGGGGCACGATTCCTATCAAAATACCCTACCGCATGAGAAACTGCCCTACCTGGTACCCGGTAGGGCAGTGCCGCGCTTCTTGAGATCCTACACACAGGAGGTTTTAAATATCCAGGTTGCGCACCGCCTTGGCGTGCGTCTGGATGAAGCGCTTACGCGGGTCGACGGCGTCGCCCATGAGCATGTCGAAGGTGCGGTCGGCCTCGGCAGCGTCGTCCACGGTGACCAGCAGCAGGGTGCGGTTGACCGGGTTCATGGTCGTCTCCCACAGCTGAGTGGGGTTCATCTCACCCAGGCCCTTGTAGCGCTGCAGACCGACCTTGTCGACGCTGACGCCCAGCGACTTGAGCAGCTTGTCCTTTTCCGGGTCGGCGTAGGCGTAATGCACCTGGTTCTTGTAGGCGATGCGGTAGAGCGGCGGCTGGGCGATGTACAGGTGGCCCTCCTCGATCAGGGTGGGCATGTAGCGGAAGAAGAAGGTCAGCAGCAGGGTGCGGATGTGGCTCCCGTCCACGTCGGCGTCCGTATTGTGACAGCAAACTCCGCCAGTGCCGCAAATGAAGGTCTCGTCCTCTTCCACTGAAAAATCGTACACCTTTCGAAAGGCGGGACGCAGGCGGTGCACGGAACGCACTTGCAACCCGATCAGGTTACCTTTGAGCACTTGGGCTGACTTTCTGCCGCCTCTTCTGGCCGGTCCTGCCAGCCACTCGGAAAGTTGGTCGGCGGCGATATGATCTCCCCAGACCGGGGCAAGCAACGCCAGCGAGTCTCGTCCACAGATGGAGATCGTGTAAGCCACCTGACGAGTAATCACCGATTTGCCGCGGATCGATCCGCCAGGCTTACCGGTCGGCAGTCGTGTAGAAAGCGAGGCCCGGACGCCCAGACCGGTCAGCAGGTACAGCAACTGGTTTACCAGCCGACTGGAAACCGTCGTAGAGTGCATTGCGTGCTCGACAAGAGTGCCGTCCCCCAAGAAATACCCTCGCAAGAAAGCCAACTGCAAAGATCTGTCGACATTAAAAACCAGGTCAGGTACGTGCTTTCGGGCAGCATTGGTGCCGTCGAACCCAAATACCTGGCGGAACAGGGTCGTGACCACACGATTGAGCAGGCGTAGCTCCGACGCTCGATTGTTTCCCCGATACAGCCTCGGTTTGATATGGAAGACATTCTGGATCGCCGAGGTCAACTCGGCAAGATGAGCTTCATTCCGCTTTCCAATTGCCAACCGAATGCCATTTCGACGGCTGAAAGAGCCCTCGGCCACGAAAAAGCCGAGCAGGGACATCAGGTCCCGATTAATTGGTATATAGCGCGGGAGAGACTGGTCGGCATGGTGCTGAGGGGTTAATTGCAGATCACCCTGCAGTGTCTCTAAGTCGGCAAGATTCAGGTCGGAGAGCCTTACGTAATTCCGTACGCGGTTGCGCGGCGCGGCCCGATATTGCGTCTTCCAAATGTGGTCAAGACGGCTTTCACCGACCTCGACCATCGGAAGCACTTGCGCAGGTGCCAGCTTTAATGCTTCCACATACGCCTTAAAGTGGCTGAGAGTCGGCTGGGATTCACCTTTCTCCCAGGCATAGTAAGTCGCCGGCTGCCGGATACCGACCTTTTCCAGGACCGTTTGCTGCGAGAGAGCCAGGGATTGGCGCTGCTGCTGAAGCAAACTGCCGACTTTCGCCGGAATACTGACCCGCGCTTCGATCATCTCCGGCTGTTCGCGATAATCGTCGCGCACACGCTGTTTGTACCAGGCTTCGACGGCTGATCCCCGCGCAATGATCTGCTCGTCAAGCCGCGGGCCTAGAGCCAGCAGCGCTTGCAACACATCGATGTGGGCAGGTGCATTTGGTGTGTTAGGAAGAGAGGCGGGCACGACCAGCCAATCACCAACCGATACCTGGTCCCCACGCTTCAACTCGGGACGGCCGTCGGGGCCGGCAACAAAGACGCTGTGTTCTCCGGTCACCTGGACGCGCCGACCGTAGGTGGTCACGATCTCGTACATGTCTCCTGTGTGATCATGGCGGATGACGTTCTTGATCGGTTTGTAGCGTACCTGGCCCTCGTGAGGATCGAAACACAAAATCTGGTACGCCGACGGATTTTCCATTTTGTCCATCATCCCGTCGATGAAAGGGCCTACCTGGACGGAATGGACCATGCCTTGTGAATCCTTGACAAGGGTCCATTCCTCCCCAGCAACGCTCATGATGATGATGCGCCCGTAGCGCAGGTTGGCCAAGTCGAAATTGTCGCCCACGCCCGTCCCGAGGGCGGAGATGAGCGCCCTGATCTCGTTGCTCGAGAGGATCTTGTCCAGGCGGGCGCGCTCGGTGTTCATGATCTTGCCCCGCAAGGGCAGGATGGCTTGGAAGTGGCGGTCGCGGCCCTGTTTGGCACTCCCTCCCGCGCTGTCGCCCTCCACGATGTACAGCTCGGTCTTGTCGGAATCGCGCTCGGAGCAATCGGCCAGCTTGCCCGGCAGGGTCAGGCTCTCCAGCGCTGACTTGCGGATGACCAGGTCGCGCGCCTTGCGCGCCGCGTCGCGCGCCCGGGCGGAGGTGAGGCACTTCTGCACGATGGCCTTGGCCGCCTGGGGGTTCTCCTCCAGGAAGGTGCCGAAGGCGTCCCCGACCACCTGGGTGACGTAGGTTTGCACCTCGGGGTTCATCAGCTTGACCTTGGTCTGCGACTCGAACTGCGGGTCGGGGTGCTTGATCGAGACGATGGCGGTCAGGCCCTCGCGCGTGTCGTCGCCGGAGAAGTTGGGATCGGCCTCCTTGAGCAGGCCGCTCTTGCGGGCGTAGTCGTTGACCACGCGGGTCAGGGCCGAGCGCAGGCCGGTCAGGTGCGTGCCGCCGTCGACCGTGTTGATCGTGTTGGCGAAGGCGTAGACCGACTCGGTGTAGGCGTCGGTGTACTGCACGGCGGCTTCGATGCCGATGCCCTCGATCTCCTTCTCCACATGGACCACCGGGTGCAGGGTCTCGCGGTTGCGGTCCAGGTAGCGCACGAAGGAGGTGATCCCGCCTTCGAAGTAGAAGGTCAGCTCGCGATTGGAGCGCTCGTCCAGGAAGTAGATGGTGGTACCGCGCGTGACGAAGGCCATCTCGCGGAAGCGCTGCGCCAGGGTGTCGAACTTGTAGTCCAGGCTGTCGGTGAAGATCATGGGGTCGAACTTGAAGGTGGTCTTCGTGCCGGTGTCGTCGGCCTTCTTGAGCTTGCGAATGGCCTTGACCGGCTCCTTGGGGTAGCCGCGCTCGTAACGCTGGAAGTGGACCTGGCCGTCGCGCTTGACCTCCACCTCGCACCACTCCGACAGGGCGTTGACCGCGCTGACACCTACCCCGTGCAGCCCGCCCGAGACCTTGTAGCCGCCGCCGCCGAACTTGCCACCGGCGTGCAGCTTGGTCATGACCACCTCCAGGGCGGACTTCTTCTCGGTCGGGTGCAGGTCGACCGGGATGCCGCGCCCGTCGTCGGTCACGGTGACGGACGAGTCGGCATGGATGGTGACCGTGATGCGCGTGCACGCCCCGGCCAGGGCCTCGTCGATCGAGTTGTCTACCACCTCGTAGACCAGATGGTGCAGCGCCTTGATGTCCGTGCCACCCACGTACATGCCCGGGCGGCGGCGCACGGCTTCCAGCCCTTCCAGAACCTGGATGTCTTTTGCTTCGTAGCTTCCATTAACAGTCATTCTTCCCTCGTGAAGGACCCCTCAACCCCCTCCCCGTCCCTCCCCCTTCTCCCCCGCGGGGGAGAAGGGGGAGGGTGGGCGCAGCCCGGGTGGGGGTTGAGAGGTCAAAAAGTTACACCCGCGCGGATGTTGCTTGCGCCTTGAGCTGTTCAAAGATGATCTTTAACCAGGCGTTGATGTCCCGATAATAGATAAAGCTGGCGGCCAGCAGGGCGGTCGAGACGAAGGCGTGCCCGGCGATGCCGATCAGGGTCAGCCAGGATGTGTCCGGCGGGGTGCGCCACAGGAAGTCCAGCCCCTGACTGATGAGCACGAAGGCCAGCAGGAACAGGCCCGTGCTGGGCAGGGTGAAGCGCGCCATGCGCAGGCTGTTGAGGATGGCGTGGAAGGCGTCCTGCTGGTAGGTGAAGATGCCGTGCGGCGAGAAGAAGATCGGAATGGCCAGCCAGATGGCAAACAGGGCAAAGATGAACAGGGCGATCTGGGCCAGCAGATTGCTGATCAGGGTGATGATGGTAAACAAGACCAGCGCCGGGATGCCGACGACGAAGAGGAATCCCATCCAGAGGATGGACAGGAAGACAGTCTGCTTGAGGGACTGCCAGACGGAGCGCGGCTGGGGCTTCAACGAGATGCCCGAGACCCACTGGTAGTAGAAACCGCCCAGCAGCCAGCCGAGGACGATCAGCCCGGTGAACCAGCCGAACAGGCTCAACGGCGAAGGGGCTTGCAGGTCGAGCGGCAACCCCAGGGGAGTGTGGGCCGGCATTTCCAGACTCAGCAGGCTGGTGGTCCCGACCGGGAAGGTGTGCAGCAGGCTGAACAGGTTGAGCTGGTCCGCCAAGGCCGTCCAGGCCTGCTGGATGGTTGTCACGTCGGGCATGTTGGGCGTCAGCCCGATCGACAGCAGGGAGGGGATGTGGCCGATCATCGGCTGCAGGAGCTGCTTGATGCGCAGGTGAGGGCCGAGCCAGAGGAACAGGTCGAGCAGGATCGGCAGGGTGATCACCAGGATGTGGGTGGCCACCGCGTCGAAGCCCGAGGCCAGGCAGGAAATCAGGCCCGGCGGGGGAGGAAATTTGCCTTGCTCTGTTTGCATGGGGATAATTCTACCACACGCCCCAATTAGTACGTATGTTCTGGAAAATCTCCCCGCGGCGGGCCGGTCCGGGCGCGCGAGCGGCAGAACGGCACCGGAATGCGTTTTCGCCTCTCTTGGCAGGCTACTCCCGGGCAGGTACAATGCACGCATGCAATCCCACCGCTATCTGCCCGAATCCAGCCGGGTGAGTGTCTTGATGGCCGCCATCCTGCTGGCCTTCGCCCTGACCCGCCTGCTGCACGTGCCGAACCTGGACATTGCCATCCCGCTGGCTGGCATCCTGCTGGCCTTTTCAGTCAACTTGAACACGGCCATCGTGGTCCTGGCCGCGGGGATCACCGCCACGGGGATGGACTGGCTGCTGCGCACCCACCCGTCCCTGGAGACGGGCGAATCGCGCGAGCACTGGCTGCTGCCCACCCTGACCGTGATGGTGCTGGGCATATCCCTGTACACCCTGCCGGAAGGGGTGACTTGGTGGTTGGGCTTCGGCGCGGGCGGGCTGCTGCTGGTGGTGGTCTTCCTGGCCGAGTATGTGGTCGTCGACCCGGCCGACGCCCGCTACCCGCTTGCCACCGCGGCCCTGACCGCCCTGGCCTTCGCCATCTTCCTGATCCTGGCGGTGGCGCTGCGCGCCGCCAATGCCCGCCTGTTCCTGGTCGTACCGGCGCTCTTCCTGGCCGGCGGCCTGGCTGCCCTGCGCACCCTGCACCTGCGCCTGAACGAGCGCTGGGAATACAATTGGGCGATCGGCATCGCCGTGGTGGCGGCGCAAATGGCGGCCGCCCTGCACTACTGGCCCCTGACTCCGGTACGCTTCGGGCTGGCCCTGCTCGGACCGGTCTATGCCCTGACCCTCCTGGCGGTCAGCCAGGCGGAGGGCAACCCGTTCCGCCGGGCGTGGGTCGAGCCGCTGGTAATGCTGGCGATCTTCTGGGGGCTGGCCGTCTGGTTCCGCTAGACGGAGCAAGAGAGCACCCTCCTTGCTTCCATGTAAATCCGTGTTCATCTGTGTTTACACCTGCACTCCCCGGCACCTGCGTCCGGGGCAGGTGTGCAGCAGGTGCAAGTGTCTGTGGTTGCGATCGGATGCCCCAAGAGAATCGACTAATCCTTACCCATGACCACTGGCGGGCCATGCGCCGCCACGTCGCCCGGCGCCTCCCGCAGGAGGCCTGCGGCCTGCTGGCGGGCAGAGGCGACCGGGTGGAAATCACGCGCGGGGTGCCCAACGCCGCCTGCAGTCCGGTGCGCTTCCGCATGAGTCCGCGTGCCCAGCTGCGCGCCTTCCAGCGCATCGAGGACGCCGGCCTGGAGCTGGTCGGCATCTACCATTCCCACCCCAACGGGCCGGACCACCCCTCGCCGACCGACCTGGCCGAGGCGATGTACCCGGTCGTATACGTGCTCTGGTACCGCCGCGGGGGAAAGTGGCAGGCGCGCGGCTTCCGCATCGAGGCCGGGAATTTCAGCGCGGTGAGCTTGCAGGTTTCTGACCCCCAGTGACTTTTCCCCCTTTTCCGGGTTAACAATGTAGCCTGCAGTTCCGTCTGCAGGCAGGACCCCTATGCACGCCGCCATCCTCGCGCTGCTCCTGCTCGCCGCGTACCTGCTCGGCTCGATCCCCTTCGGGCTGATCGTTGTCCGACTGACCAACGGCCGGGACCTGCGCACCGTCGAGAGCGGCCGGACGGGCGGGACGAATGCTATGCGCGCCGCCGGTCCCTGGGCCGGGCTGCTCACAGGCCTCCTGGATATCGTCAAGGCAGCCGGGGTCGTCCTGCTGGCGAAGACGTTGACGCCGGACGCCTGGGTCCACACCCTGACGGCCATCGCTGCCATCCTGGGGCACAACTACTCGATCTTCCTGGCCGAGCGCCGCCCGGAGGGTGGCCTGCGCCTGCGCGGCGGGGCGGGCGGCTCGGCAGCCGGGGGAGGCGCCGCCGGCCTGTGGCCGCCGATCCTTCTGATCCTGCTGCCGCTGGCCGGCCTGATCTGGTACGGGATCGGCTTTGCATCGGTGACGACGATGAGCATTGCCCTGATTACCATCGTCGTCTTCACCGTGCGCGCCGCCTTGGGTCTCTCCCCCTGGCAGTATGTGCTTTACGGCGTGCTGGCCGAGGCCCTGCTCCTGATCGCCCTGCGTCCCAACATCGGACGCCTGCTCAAGGGGACCGAGCGCCGCCATGGCTGGCGGGCCCGGCATGCCGGGTAGAAGCAGCCCGAGGAGCCGGCAAGCCGGTAAAAAAATCCGCCGCACAATTGCTGTGCGGCGGATTTCTGATTTCAGTTGTCTTTACCGCCCCCTTTTTCGGCCAGGGACCGCCTGTAGAGGGCAAGCAGGTTGCGCCTGTGCAGCTCCTCGGCCAGACCACCGAGGTGGACGCGGCTCTTGCCGGCCGATTCGATGTGCGCATCCTCCAGGAACTCCTGGGGAGCGCGGCGGCGGGTGGCTGCCTTGGCCACCTTGCGAATGTTGGTCAGGTAGGCAAGGTTCTCCTTGACCGCCGCGTCGATCTCGCCGCGCAGGATGATGTCACCGTGACCCTGGACGATGTTCTCCAGCCCCATGCGTCCGATCTTCTTGATCGAGGCGGTGATTTCGTCCACATCGCCATCCACCAGGTAGGGCAGCGGCATGAAAGCATCCCCGGCAAAGAGCACGCGGTCCTCGTCCACCAGCACGGCGATCCCGTCCGTGCTGTGACCCGCGGCGGGCAAGATGGTCAGGTTCTTCTTGCCGACGCGCAGACAAATGGTGCCCTGGTCGAAGGTCAGGTGAGGCAGGACGATCTTGACCTGGCGGAAGGCAGGGTTCTGCCTGCGGGCATTTTCGAGGGAGGGGACGCCGCGCTCGGCGAGCAGCTCCCGGCAGCGGGCGTGGGCGATGATCGTCGCCCCGGGGAAGAAGCAGTTGCCCCAGGCGTGGTCGGCGTGGTAGTGGGTGTTGACCACATAGCGCACCTGCACGCCGATCTCATGCTCGACGAAATCGCGGATGCCCAGGGTTTCCTCGGGCAGAGCCAGGGTATCGATGACGACGGCCCATTGCGGCCCGGCGACGACCCCGGCAGTGACTTGTGCGTAGACTTCACTTTGGAACCAGAAGACGTTCTCGGAGACGCGTTCACGATGCATAAAGAGCCTCAATGATTAAAGATACATGAATCTAGCACAGATGAGCCTAAAAAGTCAAGCAGAAGTGTCATTTAGACACGAATGGCGGCCGCACGACCTGGTTCCGACATCCGGAAACTCTCCCTGGCTCTGGAAGATGATTTCATTGTCAGAATCCCCAATTGCGACTATAATACCGCCTTGCCTGACGGGGCGTGGCGCAGTCCGGCTAGCGCGCTTGCATGGGGTGCAAGAGGTCCCGGGTTCAATTCCCGGCGCCCCGACTGAGAGACTCCCGGCAATGCCGGGGTCTTTTTTTATCCCGGCCCGGGTTTCCCTGCCGGACGGAGCCCGGCAGGGATTTCGCCCTGGCGGGCTCAACAATTCCCGGCGCCCCGACTGGAAACCGCTTACATACCTTTTTGGAGGGTGTAAGCGGTCTAATTTTTTAAGAAGCGTCACATAGGCTGGAGGAGTTTATTCTAGGTGCTTTGGGAATTTAACTAAAATGCCTGCAAGCTTCATGCGCAGGCATTTTGCGGGAGAGGGGACCCTTTTGGATATTAAGCCGATTTACCGATTTCACCCCGGGCCGAGGATATCCTCGACCACATCGCGCACCCAGTAGGGGCTCTGTCCGTTGCGCGACAGGCGCCGGACTCCGTCGAGGTGGTTGCCCAGCGTGACGATCGCCGGCTCTTCGAAGAGTTCCCCCCTGCGTTCGGCGACCTGCCCCAGCCCGACGCAGGAGAGCAGGCCGTTGCACAGACAGCGCCGGTCCTGGGTGTTGTGCTCCAGGCCGCGTTTGTTGACGAAGCCTTCCACCGGCGCGGCCGGGCAGCGCTGAAAGAGGCGGCGGTAGCCGTCCGCACCTGACTTGCCGAGGCCTAGTTGCTGCAAAAGCCCGATGTCACAGATCCGCGGCCGCGAGGTGTAGACCGCCTCGTCCGCCAGGGTCCCGTCTATCTGGACGACCTTGAACGGGAAGCCGGTGGGCGAGAAGAGTGTCGTCCGTACCAAGGAGGCATCTTCCGTCGTTTTTGCCAGCGCGTTCAAGATCGCGCTGCGGTAGGCGGATTTCATCCCGGACTCCTGGGTCAGGGCAAACACCGTGCCGACTTGGATCCCTGCCGCTCCGGAGGCCAGGGCCTGCTGCAATTTTTCATGACTGCCATAGCCGCCGGCCAGCCAGAAGGGCAGCCGGACCTGCCGGATGGCTTCCAGGTTCGGTTCATCCAATTGACCGTATTGGGGTTGCCCCAAACTGTCCTTGACGAGCGGCCCCTGTGGACCGGCATTGTGGCCGCCCGCAGTGTGATGCTCGATGACAAAGCCGTCGGGAGCCTGGCTCGGGCTGTGCGCCAGGGCCTCAACCAGGTTTTCCAGCGACACGATCGCCAAGAAGGCTGGCCGCCGAAGCGGCTTCTGCGCCAGTTTACCGTCTGCCACGCGCCGGGGGTCGAAGGGCACGATAAAGACCTCGCCCGCCTCCCGATAAAGCACGAGCAGGTCGCTGGTCACGGTTTCGTGGTTGGCTAGGCGTGAACAGGTGGCCGGCAGCCCTTCGGGGTTGCCTGCCCCCACCAGGACTCCGTCCACCCCGGCCAGCATCGCCCCGTACATGGTGTAGACCAGGGGCAGCTCGACCTTTTTGAGAAAATTGATGAAGATCTTCCCTTCGTGACCCTCCCGGGCCAGCCACACCTCGGCGAAGCCGGTGGCAATCAGCAGCTCGACGATCTCCTCGTCCAAGGTCAGGGCGACCGGTCCCGCCGGTCCGCCGGGCAGCGGAATCTCATCGCCTCCGTCCTGCGTACGCACAACCTGCATGGGGGCGGACTTGAACCGAGCGGTGGGTGCCTTCCCGCCGGGGATAAAATAGCGATCCAGGATCCTGCGGCCGATGGTGACACCGAATTGTGCGTCGAAAGCAGCTAAGGCGCGCCGGATGTGACCGCCTGGGTCGCCTAGCTGCAGCAGGCGCACATAGACGACGTCCAGGCCGGTGCCGGAAACGGTTCCCGCCGTGACCCCAGGCCGTTCCACCGCCACGGCTTTGGCCAACCGCCAGTTGGATACATAGACACCCATGCCGCCCTGGATGAGTTTTACGTAGTTCAGGAATTCAATGATTTTTACCTCTAAAAGATAGGCCCTCCCGGCCGGGCTCCGGGCTCGGCCGTTGGGAAGACAGGCAGGCTGGTTCGGAGAGGAGCTTGTGCCAGGGGAAACGCCAAGTTCGAAACCCGCACAAGATTTCAGGAAAGTGCGTAGTCGGTTGCGCTGATTTAGATATATAACCCCCATCGCCGGGTTTGAGGTATGCCCTCCTTCTTCAATTCCCGGTGCTCCGACTGGAAGACTCCGAAACATTGGAGTCTTTTGATTTAAGGCCCGGCTTTCCCCACGAGGGGGACTTCGTCCCCAGGGGGGATTTCGCCCCTGTGGGGCTCAACCTTCCCGGCGCCCCGACTGGAAACCGCTTACAGTCCATTTCGACGGATGTAAGCGGTTTGTGATTTCGGGGAAGTAAATTATTTATTCCACCGCGGATGTGTAACCTCGTTGCCCCTTTCCATAATGCCTCCTTAGAATCAAAAACTTTCTCCCCTCGTTCTTTTACTTCGCAGAGAGCACTTGAGCTTGATTTTTCAGAATATTAGTCATATACTGATCCAGATTTGAATGCGTAAAATTTCACAAATTGCCGCAAATCAACTTTTCGTGATCAGGATATTTCCCCTGCCACAAGCCCGGAATACGCCGGGCAAAAACCACGATCCACAAAGGAGTTGTACATGAAGATCCTAGTCATAGGCGCCGCAGGCAAGATGGGGAGGGCTGTTTCCTGGTATCTGGGTAAAGACCCGCAAGTATCTAAAGTAGGCCTGCTGGACGCGCAGGAAAGTGCGCTGAAAGCCATAGCGAAGGATGCGGACAAGTTCAACATCCATACCGTCAGCATCGAAGACAGCGCCAAGCTGCAAGCAGTCATGAAAGGATATGACGCCGGTATAGTGGCATTGCCTAACCGGCGTCTCAGCTACTTGGCCATTGAAACCGCCATCGCAGCCCGGCTCAACCTGGTGGACATCCTGGAAGAGTACCATCGATGCCCGGATGAATATGAGATTGAAGGCTTGGTTGTCCCGGCAGGTATGAGCATCCGCGAGTACGGCGAGAACCTGCACCGGCGCGCCGAGAAAAATGACGTGTTGATCTTGGATGGGATGGGCTTTGCCCCCGGTCTGAGCAACCTGACCACTGAGCACGGCATCAGCCTGCTTGACAAGGTCAAGACGGCGGTGGCGCGCGTGGGGGGCATCCCAAATGCAGACGCGGCCTGCCGTCACCCCCTGTGCTACATGACCACCTGGTCTATCGAGCACGTTTTGCGCGAGTACAACGTCAAGACCTGCATGATCAAGGACGGGAAGATCGTCGAAGTCCAGGCGCTGTCGGATATGGAATGCTTCAAGTTTAGCGAATTTGGCCGGGATGCTGACTTGGAATGCGCCGTGACCCCGGGCATGCCCTCGTTCATCTACACCCACCCAGAACTGCAATACTTCGCCGAGAAAACTGTGCGCTGGCCCGGACATTACTCTGGCATCCGCACACTGATCGATTCGGGCATGCTCTCTCAGGAGCCGGCGGAAACAAAATGGGGCAAAATCTCGCCCCGCGAGTTCCTGCTGGGTATTCTAAATCCAAAACTGGCGCCCCTGCCAGAAGACAAAGATGCCTGTGTGATGTACAACACCGTCACCGGTGAGAAGGGTGGCAAGGAAGCCAAAGTGGAAATCTTCATGTGGGACGAGGCTCAGAATGGATTCACCGGCATGCAGCGTGTCACCGGTTTCCCAGCAGCCATCGGCAGTAAGCTGGTAGCCGGTCATAAGATCAATCTGACAGGCATACGCGCCCCTGAAGAGTGCGTAAGGGGTGAGAACTACAAGTCCATGTTGGACGAGTTGAAGTTGAGCGATATCCACATCGCGGAGAGAATTTCTTCGTAGAAATTTCAAGGTTCCTTTTATTGAATATCGCGATTATGCGCTCGCTGGGGGTGTATGCATGGAGTGCAAGAGGTCCCGGGGTCAAGTCCCGGCGCCCCGATTGGAAGACTCCGAAAATGCGGAGTCTTTTTTTGTCAGTCCGGTCCGGGTCTTCCCTTCGGGAACGATGTCCCGTCCGGGGACTGCGTCTCCTGACGGGATCTCGCCCTTGCACCCTGCGGGTGCACTTCCCCCTTCGGAGGTGCTCCGCGACGCAGCCGGGCTCGACAATTCCCGGCGGCTATTCATCACCTATACAAGCTCCTCTTACGGACCCGGATTGAATTGCACATCTACACTCATCCCGGAACGCAGGCCAGTGGGAAGATCGCTCAGGATGATGTTAACCATGTAAACCACATCCCCGCCCAGGGTATCCGACACCGGCGAAATCGCACTGACCGTCCCCTTGACATCCTGGTGGAGGGACTTGATGGAAACCGTGACCTCCTGACCGACCTTGACCGTGGGGACATCCCGTTCACTCAGGTCGGTCGTCTCCACATGCAAATCCTTGGTAGCGCTGACGACCAGTATGGTCTGGCCGGGGGAAATGTAATCTCCAACGCTGGTCGAGACGGTTCCTACTTCCCCGTCGAATGGCGCGACCAGGCGGGTGGCATCCAGATTGGCCTGGGCCTGGTCGACAGCGAGACGAGCCTGCCTCAGCTGGACCATCCCGGCGCCGGTCGCGTCGCTGGGGACCGGGGCTCCTTCCAGGACGGAGACAAGCATCTGGTCCTCGGCCAGTTTAGCCCTGGCCAGCGCCACCTGGGCGGTCTTCATATCAATCTGGTACTGGTTGGGTTTGCCCGACCACCAGTTAAAGTTGTAAACGGCGTTATTGTAGGCCTGCTGGGCAGCGTAGAGGTTCTGGTAGGCGTAGGCCTTGCGGGCGTCCTTGTCCGGGTCACCGGGAGTGTTGTTATAAGCTTTCTGGGCATTGGACAGGTTTTTATCCGCCAGGGTTACGTTGGCCCGGGCATTCTGGATGGCATCCTGATTGGTGCTGTAGTAGATCTGGTTGTTGAGATTGGATTGGGCGTTGGTCAGGTCCTGCTGGTCCTGGGCGACGAGCTTTTCCGCGGCGGCAAGGGCGGCAGGGGAGGTCAGCTCCTGCAGGGCCAGGTTAGCCTGCCCCAAGGCGATCTGCTGGGAGGCATCGTCCAGCTGCACCAGCACCTGACCAGCCTGGACCTGGTCGCCGGTCTTAACCTGAACGAGCTTGACATTCCCCGCCAGCTTGAACGCCATCCTGGCCTGCTGGTCCGCAACCACGAACCCAGAGGCGCTCGCCCCGCCGGTATCGGGTGTTGGTGTGGCGGTATGGCTGCCCGGACCAGAGACATTGTCCTGCATGTTCGGTGTCTTTTGATTTGCACAGGCACCCAATCCCAGTGCAAGGATGACGACCAAACCCATCAAGTTGAAAATCGATTTCTTCATATTTCACCTTCCTTTGCTGGTATCCATTTCCTCACCAACGAACTGTTTCCTCATGCGGCGATTCTTCCAAAATTACTCATAAGCCAGTACCTCATTGATGGTTAGTCGGGCGGCGCTGCGGGCGGGTATGATGCTGGCAAAAACCGAAAGGAGAATAACCACGCCCAGCCAGACCAGGATGCCGAGCGGTGTAAAACTCAGGGCCATCGCCGAACCCATCATCGCCTCTCCGACGATCCCGAGCAGGATGAAGCTGATGGGGAAAGACAGACCGATCGCCAGGAGCCAGGTGATCAGGCCGATGACCAGACCTTCGATGATGACGGACTGCATGATGACCATATCCACCGCCCCGATGGTTCTCATCACACCGATTTCGCGGGTCCGCTCCAGCACGTTGATGCTCATCGTACCGGTCAGGCCAATGCTGCCGACAATCGCCGTCAGGACCGCCATGATCAATAAAAAAGTGATCAGGATGTTGATCGCCTCCGCCGCCTTTGCTCGTATAAGGTTCCCGGACTGCACACGTTGGACCAAGAATTTTCTGTCCGTCAGGTAGACAGAGATGCGCCGGGTCAGTAACTGTTGAGAGGCGATGTCATGCGTCTCGGTAATGATGCGGTAGGAGGCGGCCTGATCCGGCAGATGCAATTCGTCCGCAATAAAATCGAAATTTGCGTAGGCCAGGGGATCACCGAGCATGTTCACAAATTGGAATATTCCCACCACTTTCCATTTCTCCGTTTGCCTCCCGGAGAGTCTGATCAGCAGGCTGTCTCCGGGCTTTAAATCGGGATAGAACTTGTAAATCGTATCGGACACAACGATTGCAGATTTCTCACCGGGTGCGAGCCCACGGCCGGCTACAAATTCCGGGTGAAGCAAGCGGGTATCTTGCGGAGGAGCCACAATGGAGATCCGGGTAACCAAATGATCGTTCGCGTCTCTGATTTCACCGCTGGTACCTCCCCAGCCTTCGACAGCCTTGATGCCCGGTATTTCAAGGAGGGTGCGTTCAACCTTGACGACCTCGTAAGGCTGGTAAAAATCCACCGTTATATCCCCCATGAAATGCTGCATTAAATGCCCCATCATGCCGGTCACCGAATCCCGCACATTGAACACAGCAATGAAAACCGCTCCGGCCACCGTGAGTGTGAAGATGGTCAGGAGCAGGCGCCCCTGTTTTCGAAACGTGTTTCGAAACGAGAGCAGGATCGGACGGGAGATCCGGCTGACCCACTGGGAGGGAAGCTTGAAGTGACTTCTTCGTGCGGCCTGATTGCCGGGGCGATAGTTGCTGATCGCCTCCTGTATTTTAGTTCTGGCCCCGTTGTGGACGGGGAAGTAACCGGCGCCTAATGGGATCAGGGTGGCGATCAGGATCTGGGCGATGACGGCCGCAGGGATGATCCGGAAACCTTGCAGCATGGCTCCCAGCAGATTGGCGATGAACCAGGCCAGGGAATAGCCGGCGATGGCTCCGAGCGGTACCGCCAGGACCAGGCTGATCAAGCCATAGGCGACGATCAGAGTCAAATACATCCCCAGGATCTGGGTGCTGCGCGCCCCCACCAGCTTCATAATGCCGATCTGGCGGAGCTGCTCCGCCAGTAAGGCATTCAGTGTGTTCACGATGAGGGAACTGCTCAGGACCGTGATCAAACCGCCCAGTGCGCCGAGTACGCCGAGCACCGCCAAGATCGTGCTTATCATCGGATGTTCGTCCGACAGCTTTTCATCGATCTGATAGACTTTCCGCTGGCTGTGCTTGACCTGATCTTTGATGACGGCTGCGACTCTGGCGACGGTTCCGAGATCGTTTCCGCCGTCGACGGTGATGTAAAGCTGGTTATAAATAGTGTCCATTCCGAATAATCTCAACGTTTTCATGGTGACAAAGGCTTCACTCGTTGAGCTAGGGTCGGGCCTGGAGGTTGTCTGGTCGGTGACGAGTCCCACAACCGAGAGATGATGGTTTAAGCCGTCCGGTAGTTCAATTTCAATGTTGTCGCCGGCGTGAAAGCCGGTATTGGACATCAAATTCTTGCTGATGAGGACTTCGTCGTCGCCAGGGTACTGGGTGCCTTCAATGGGAACAAGGCGGTTGATATTGCCCTTGAAATCCAAAAGGCCAATCAACGTCAGGCTTTGCCAGTCCTTGGTCCCTTGCCTTGCCCGGATCTGGATGAGGCGACGCCCGACCACGTCCTTCACACCGGGTATCTCTTGGATGGCGGTAACCAGATCTTTATCGAAAGGATCCGTCCGGATGACGATGTTGGGTGGATTGACGGCCTCATAGCTGCGGTTGATGTCCTGCCGCAGGATCATATAGGCGCTGATGATCATGCCGATCGCAAAGACACCCACGGCGATGGAGGCAATCACCAGCCCGGTCCGGGTTTTATCCTCCCACAGGTCGGTGAAAACCTTGCTCCAGCGGGGCTTCAGGAGATTGGGCTTGACTTCGGTGTTCACCGGTCGGTTGCCCTTCTGCGCCTGTTTTCGGCAAGCCGGGTTGCGGCGGCCTCCTGAATGGCATGCCGGGTTAATGGGGAACCGTCGATGAGATCAAAGAATATCTCCCTCGGCAAGAGCGCCAGTTCTGCGCCAGCCTCCGCTCCCTTGACGCTGGCGATCGAGCGCCCGCCCTGGGTCAGTTCGACCTCGCCGAAGAACTGCCCGGGCCCCAAACGGGCCAGCTGGATTTCCCTGGCCTGTTCTTTTTTTACGACGATTTCCACCTCCCCGGACACGATCATAAAGAAATGCTCGACCGGTTCCCCCTGCTGGAGGATGGTCGATCCTGGGGAGACTTTCCGTTTCTGCGCCCGCTTCGTGGCTGCCAGCATTTGAGGGTGCGACAGGAAGGGCAGTGCCCGCGCGATGGCCTGGTCGATGATCTCGCCATCCGAGAGAATGATCGTTTGATCTGTCCTTTGTGTGATCGAGGGATCATGCGTGACGATCAAGACGGTCTTGCCGCGCTTCGCCAGGTCTTCAAACAGGTTGAGGACATTATCAGCCGCGCGCGAATCCAGGTTACCGGTGGGTTCATCCGCCAGGATGATCGACGGATCGGTGGCCAGGGCGCGCGCGATGGCGGCGCACTGCTGCTGCCCGCTGGAGACGACCGTGGGAAGTTTATGGGCCTGATCCTCCAGGCCTACCCGCCTGAGCAATTCCATGGCCCGCTCCGGGCGTTCGTAGAAAGGATAAAGGTTACAGTAATCCATCGGAAGCATGGCGTTTTCCAAAAGCGTCAGGGTCGGCAGGAGCTGGAAAAACTGGAACACGACCCCCATCTTCCGCCCGCGCCAGAGGGCGCGTTGGCTCTCGCTCATCTTGTAGATCGGCTCGCCTCCAATGAGGACTTCGCCCGAGGTAGGATGGTCGATGCCCGTGATCATGTTCAGCAGCGTGGATTTTCCACAACCCGATTTCCCCACGATGGAGATAAACTGCCCGTAACACAATTGTAGATTGATGGATTTCAATGCGACGAATTTTCCCGCCGCGTTCTCGTACACCTTCTTGACATCGCGCAGGACGATGGCCGGCGTTTCCCGGGGAGGGATCCCCGGCCCGGAGCTGGCCTCAATTCGAGATTCATCACGACCTCCGGAAACCCACCCCTGCCCGGAGATCGCAATTGGGGAAGTTGCCAGCCGGTTGGCCGGGCTGGTCCTGTTCTCCGACGGGCTGCTGACTTCGCCATCCACGATTTGCAGGTGGCGGGAGAAACGGGGGGCGAAGCTCTCATCATGGGTCACCATGACGATTGTTTTCCCCTTTTCGACCAGTTTCTCAAAAATTTCAAAAATGGTCTCAGCGGTGACGCTGTCCAGGTTACCGGTCGGTTCATCCGCGATGATCAGGTGCGGATCGTTGACCAGGGCCCGGGCAATGGCGACGCGCTGTTTTTGTCCGCCGGAGATGTGCGCCGGGATCTTGTAGGCATGATCGGCGATTTCAACCAGTTCCAGCAGTTCAAGGGCCTTTTTTTTGCTGATCAGGGGCTGGTATGCGCCCAAGAAGTCCGGCGGAAGCATCACGTTCTCCACCAGGCTCAGGGTGGGCATCAGTTCGAAAGATTGGTAAATGATGCCGAGGTTTTTACCCCGCCACAAGGCCAATTTATTCTCATCAAGATTATGGATCGGTATGGGTGGGGAAGGCGATTCATCCCCCACCCAATGGAACAGGATGCTCCCCGAGGTCAATTCGCTTACTCCGGAGATCATATTGAGCAGGGTGGTTTTCCCCGCCCCGGACTTGCCCGTAATCCCCAGAAATTCTCCCTGTTCGATATCGATATTGACATTCTTGAGTGCTATAAACGGAACTTCCCCCGTCGGATAAGTTTTTCCGACATCCTGCATTTGGATGATGAGGTTTTGATCATTACCGGTCATGATTACTTCGCCTGCTGCCTGTACTTAAATGCTATTCACTTTGAACATTCTCAATTTGCAAATTGCGACTCGAAAAACTCGAGTGCCCTGGACATCAAACGGACGAATGTCGTGCTATCCTCTTCGCCCAGGTGATTGAAAAGACCGATCAGTTGTTTTTGAACGTCCGCGATCAGGGTCTCTGCCGCCTTGGTTCCTTTGCCTGTCAGCCCGATCAGGACGATGCGCCGGTCATTCGGGTCTCGCAATCGTTCTATATATCCCGCCTGTTCCAAAGGGTTGATCAGATGGGTTACGCCGGCGGGCGTGATCTGCAAGAGGCTGCTGATTTCAGAAACGGTCAGCGCCTTATTGTCAGCATCAAGTTTCATCTGCAGAACTATTAATAATTCGTGTTCGCTCCTTGTCAACCCGCTGATGGAGCGTTGGGTCATTTTCATATGGGGAATTCGTTTCATGAGCTGGAACAGTTCATGCGTTAAGGCCAGGTATGATTTTTCTTTCATCGAGGAGGACCTTTCGTGTTCCCGGGAAATTTCCAGAGGGATTAAATGTTTTACTCGCTAAACATTTTACGAACTGCACAATTTTAGGAAGATTCCCTAAGGCTGTCAACCAGAAGAAACCAACACTTTTGAAAGCTCCCCGCCTGCTGTCAAAACTGTAACCCCATGCGATCCTCCCTGAGCAAAAACATGGGTTGAAACCCGGTGCAAATTCGCAAGCGGTGGTCAAAAGTCGAGTGGTGCCGACTAATCGTTGGATGATTTTGTCAGCGTCGTATCGTCTTGAGATCGAAGCATGAACGCTTGACGCTTAGCGCGACGCGTTATATGATTCATCCGTGATCAAGAGCATCAAAGGTGCTAAACCAGGCACATTTACCAACGTGAAACTTCGCGTAAATTTCCACCTGCATTCAGCAGGTTGCGCTTCGAAAATTGCGCATGCTGAATAACGCCGCATCTCTGAACGACCTGCGGATTCCGCCAGCCAATCGCCTGGAAAAGCTGACCGGAGATAGGACCGGCCAGTACAGCAATCGCATCAATGACCAGTGGCGTATTTGTTTCGAATGGCGCGACGGTGATGCTTACCTGGTGGAGATCGTGGATTATCACTAAGGAGACAAAAATGGCAGAGAACAAGCTGCATCCGGTGCATCCGGGGGAAGTCCTGCTCGAGGAATTCCTTAAGCCGATGGGACTGAGCCAGAGTCGCCTGGCATTGGACATCGGTGTGCATCCGCGCCGGATCAACGAGATTGTCCTGGAGAAGCGCTGCGTGACGGCAGACACTGCCTTGCGCCTGGCGCGTTACTTTGGCACATCCCCTCAATTCTGGCTGGGTCTGCAAGCGGACTACGACCTGGACATTGCTGCGGACGCGTTGGGCCCAAAGCTTGAAAGGGATGTGAAGGTCTACGCCAGGATCCAGGCATGAAACTCCGTTCTACAAAGCGACCGTCTGCAAACCCCACATTGCAGGCGGTTCTTATTGTGGCCGCTGGTTGATGAAAAAGTCTCGTCTTTAAGAAACTCGCGGAACAGAAGACCGCAATGCTGACCAAAATCGGGTGATCTGGAGGTGGCTAGTGTACTGTCCGAGATCGCCTCTCATCCCCTGGGGGGATACGGTTCGCTTGTGAGCGATTCGCAAGGTATATAATTCTGTCAAATCAAGGATGGATGATTATGCCAAACTCTGAATTGGAAGTTGGTTCTCCCGCGCCCGATTTCAAACTCCCGTCCAATATTGGCGGAGAGATCGCCCTTGCCGATTACCACGGCAAAAAAATCGTCCTGTTCTTCGTGCGCGAGCACAACTGAATGCAGTGCCGCACGCACGTCGCCCAGTTAGGGCGCATGAACGATGAGTTTGTCAAAGTCGGTGCGCAGATCCTAGTGATTCTCGGGGACACGCCGGATCGTGCCCGCAGGTATGCAGAGGCGCTCAAAACGCCATTCCCCGTCCTGGCCGATCCTGAACGCGCAGTCTATCATCACTTCGAGCTCGAAAAGAACTTCATCGGGATCCAACGGACCGCCTCCGTCATCGTGGATCAAAACGGGGTAATCCAGTACCTCAAGCGCGCCACGAACCCGACGACCTGGCTTCAGGAAAGCAAGGAATTGTTGCAGGCCGTCCAGTCCCAATAATGTCAGGAGTTCATCAATGGGGGAAATGAATGCCTTTCGCCCGCCTTACGGGTGAAAGCTTAAGTCGAATTTTCCAATTCATAACCCGGGGAAGGTTACGTTTTTTCCGTGGCCCACTCATAATCTCTTCTTGACCAGCTCCCATGACTTTGTGATCAGGAAACTTTCATCCATGTTGAGCACCATCTGTTCAAATCTTCGCACGGGCATTGCAAAGGTCAATTTGTCCTCAGTCACACAGGGGCGGGCAGAAACGTCGAACATTCCCAATACGCACTTCGGATTTTCAGAACCCGCCTCAAGAAACGGGTAGTTTATGATCGAGGCGCACCCGGAGCCCATCGGCGTGATTACCCCATTGGGGTCCGATCGATCGTAGTTGGCGAGGGCAAAGAGGCCTGAGAGCACATCCGGGGCGGCAAAGAAAATCACCACGAATGGCTTTTCATCTCGCAAGAGCTTATCCAGGCGTTTGAAAACCAGATATTTACCGGGCGCTTCGAAAGGCGGATGGTTCTTCAGGTACTCCTCAACCAACGCGGGAGATTTCTTGTAGCGCTCCCCTTGCAGCTCGCCGGGTATGCCACAAGAGAGAAAGTATTCGAAATTGGGGCGAAGTTTTTTCGAAAATCCACTGTACCGTTTGCCTCCCGAACAGCCTTCCGTCCGGGCGTCATAGACAAAGGTGAATCCGTCCAGCACCCGCTTGAGGTTTCCAATCAAACAACGCTCCAGGACGGTTGTTTCTTTCAAGTCCTCTTCCCGGACTTCGTCAGTATAGAAATAACCCATTGGCAGGTCAGCGCCCCCAAAGTATTTTTTCCAGCGGCTCATGAATAAGGTGGAGAATGCAGCGTCCATATGATCTTCCTGTCTAAATGTCCTGAATGATTATCATAACATAACAACACTGCTTTCATTCACGGTTCGGAGCGCAGTGAGCCTTCTTTCCCGGCGGCCGTTTTGTGTTGGTCTATGCTATACTTGGCAAAATTAATCCAAAGGAGAGAGAATATGCAAACACCTGTCGAACAACTGCCCCCCGCGCCCGCAACAAAGACGAACGTCCTGTCCATCGTCAGCCTGATCGTAGGGATTGTCGGTCTTCTCGGAGTCTGCGTGGCCATCTTCATCCCCGTCGCCGGCCCGATCTGTGATGGCCTGCTGGCGATCGCAGCTCTGGTGACTGGTTTCCTTGGCATGAGCCAGACAGGCAAGACTGGCGAAAAAGGCAAGGGCATGGCGATCGCCGGCCTCATCATGGGGATCCTCGCCTTGCTCTCTGCGTGTCTGCTCGGGATTGGCACCGCAATCCTTGGTCCGCAAATTGGCAACATCTTCTCGCAGATCACCAGCGGCCTCACCAACACTGGCTACTAGCAGCCTCCAGATCCGTTGGCGGCAGGAGCACCTGCCGCCTTTTTTATTTCCCCCACCCGGCGGGCAATCTATTAAACCGGAATTCAATGCTCTCAGAAAAGGGCTGACTTGAGATAATCTCTTCCAGGACACTTGGTATCTTGCCAATCGCGTCCCCTTCGGGTATGCTTATCCCCGGGAGTGGTCAAGTCCCGGTGGGCTTCCCGGTCTTCAAAACCGGTGGCGGGTCGCGTTGCGGGCCGCGGTGGGTTCGACCCCCATCCACTCCCGCCTGCTGTTGATACTACCCAATTTATAGGTGCAACCATGACATTGCCTCAACCTGAAATCCTCAACACCCTGGTCGCCCGGGTTTTCCACTATGAGGACATCACCCTGGGCGACCCGCAGCGGGGCTACCTGGTCCGCTACCACGGCCAGCTGCTGCTCGACTCCGCCGAGGCGTACGACCAGCTCGCCGAAGCGCTACGCCCGCACGGGGTCACGCCCCTCTTCCGCATCGAGGACGGACGCCAGACCGTCGTGCTCATCCCCGGCGTCAACCATCCGACGCCGGGGCGGCGTCAGCACCAATGTGGTCCTGTTCATCTTAACGACGTTGAGCGTGCTCTTCGCCGGGACGCTTTACAGTTACCGCGGCCCCCTGCCGGAGGATTTCTTCGGCCAGATGAGGGTCCTGCTGGCAAACATCTGGGTCGGCTGGCCCTTCGCCGCCAGCCTGCTGGGCATCCTGCTGGCCCACGAGTTCGGCCACTACTTCACCGGCCGCTATCACAAGACCGCCGTCAGCCTGCCCTATTTCCTGCCCTTTCCTCTGCCGCCCCTGGGGACGATGGGCGCCTTCATTCAGATGAAGGAACGTCCCCGGAACAAGCGCATCCTTTTCGACATCGGCGTGGCCGGGCCGCTTGCCGGGCTGATCGTCGCCGTCCCGGTGCTGCTCCTGGGACTGGGACTCTCGAAAGTCGAGCCGATCCAGAACACGTTCACCAAGCAGGCCGGGGTGGCGGATGTCTGCCCCAACAATGTCCGGGTCGGGGAGAGCTACACCTGCCCGAACCAGATGGAAGGCAATTCACTGCTCTACCTGGGATTGAAGTACCTGGTCAAGGGCAAGCTCCTGCCCGCCCCGGCGAGCTACACCCTTCCACCCCTGCTCTACTGGATCCGCTACATCTTCACCGGGCGCCCGATCCCGATCGGCGGCCTGGACGTGATGCTGCACCCCGTCGCCATGGCCGGCTGGGCCGGGCTGCTCGTCACCTTCCTGAACCTGGTGCCGGCCGGACAGCTCGACGGCGGACACGTGCTCTACGCCGTATTCGGCAAACGCGTCAATGTCATCCTCCCGATCCTGCTGGTGACCACCATCCTGCTGGGCTTTTTCTGGAGCGGCTGGTGGCTGTGGGCGGCGATCATCTTCTTCCTGGGGCGCGCCCACGCCGAACCGCTCGACCAGATCACCCGCCTCGACCCGCGCCGCATCGCCCTGGCCGGGCTGATGCTGGTCATCTTCCTGCTGGTTCTCACCCCCGTCCCTTTCACCATCTTCTGATGAAGCCCTCCCTGGCACGGCTCATTGCGCTGCTCCTGGTCGGCGTGCTCTTGCTCCCGGCCTGCGCCGCCGTCCCCTCACCGACCGCGACCGCAACGCCTACCCCTACACGCCTGCCCAGCGCGACCGCGACGACCAGCCCCACCCCTTCAGTCACGCCGACCCGCACGACACCGCTGACGATCGACCCCGCCGCCCTGCGCGGCCTCAGTCTCCAGGTCTGGGACGCCTTCAGCGGACCGGCTGCAGCCGCTTTTGCCTCCCGGGCTGCAGCCTTCAATAATTCTAACGAATGGGGCATCACCATCAATCGCACCGACTTTGGCGACTATCCCTCCCTCTATGAGGCGGTCAACGCAGCGCTCAAGTCAGGCGGCACGCCGGACATGGCCGTCACGCTCCCCGAGCAGGTGCTGGCCTGGGATGCCTCCGGCGCGGTGATCGACCTGAATCCCTACATCGGCGACCCGCTCTGGGGCCTGAAAGAGAACGAGATCGCCGACGTGCCGGCGGCTTTCTGGGCGCAGGACGTGGTGAACGGCCGCCGCCTGGCCCTCCCGGCGCAGCCGTCTGCCCGCCTGCTGTTCTACAACAAGACCTGGGCGCACCAACTGGGCTTCAGCCTGCCCCCTGCGAACGCCGACGAGTTCCGCCAGCAGGCCTGCGCGGCAAATGCCTCCTTGCGAACGGATGCCAACCCGCAGAACGACGGCTACGGCGGCTGGGTGGTGGACCCCGACTGGCAGACGACGCTTTCCTGGATGCTGGCGTTCGGGGGCGGCGTGACCGAGGAGGGCGGCTATCGTTTTCGCAGCGACCAGAACCTGGCCGCGCTGCAGTACATCAAAAGACTTTACGACGATCACTGCGCCTGGATCTCGACCCAGCCGACCACCTACGACTCGTTTGCCCTGCGGGCGGCGCTCTTCGTGAGCGGCGACCTGGCGGAGGTGCCGCTGGTGGCGGGCGCCATGTCCCGCGAAAGGAACCCCGACGACTGGACCGTGATCCCATTCCCCGGCCCGCAGGCCAGCACGCTGGTGACCTATGGCCCGACCTACAGCCTACTGGCTTCGACACCTGAGAAACAGCTGGCCGCCTGGCTGTTCGTGCGCTGGTCGCTGTCGCCGGAGAACCAGGCCCTGTGGGTCATGGCGACCGGGTCGCTGCCCCTGCGCATCTCTGCGCTGGATGCCCTCGGCGCCTACCGCGCCACGCAGCCCCAGTGGGATGCGGCTGCCGGTTTGTTGCACCTGGCCCAGAACACGCCCGAGCTGGCCTCCTGGCGCCAGGTGCGCTATCTGCTGGAGGACGGGACGCTGTCCATCTTCCGCACGAACCTGGCAGCGGAGAAAATACCCAACGTCCTGGCACAGATGGACGCCATGGCCGAGGAGCTGGGCAAATCCCCATGAGTGGTCCGCGCGTGACCATCTACACGGACGGCGCCTGCGATCCCAACCCCGGCCCGGGCGGCTGGGCCGCCATCCTGCGCTGCGGGGCCACAGAGAAGGTGCTGACCGGCGGCGAGGTCGAGACGACCAACAACCGCATGGAGCTGACCGCCGCGTTGCGGGCGCTGGAATCCCTGCGGGAACCTTCGCAAGTGGAAATTTTTACCGACTCCGAATACCTGCAGCGCGGCATCACCGAGTGGATGCCCGCCTGGAAAGCCAAGAACTGGAAGCGCAAAGGCGGCAGGCTGGCCAACCTCGACTTATGGCAGGCGCTGGATGCCGCCCTGGGCCGCCACGCCGTGAACTGGAGCTGGGTGCGCGGGCACGCCGGCGTGCGCGCCAACCAGCGCGCCGACTATCTTGCGCGCCGGGCGATTCCGCGCTAAGATTCACTCCGAAGACATGCAGACCCTTTCTCAAGGTCATGCTCCGTCAAAAAGATAAGTTTTCTCATGAAAGGTCGGGCTGAGCTTGCCGTCTCGCACCGGCGTGCCGCCGGTGTTCGCGGCACGAACGGTGTCGAAGCCCGATGCGAAAACTCAAAAGGCAAACGTTGATCAATAATTTTGCGCAAGTTTTCAATGCAGCATCAAGGTCACAGAGAGCAGTATGCCGATTTACGAGTACGTCTGTCTGAACTGCAAGCACGAATTCGAGGCCATCCGTCCGATGGGCAAGGCGGACCAGCCCATGGCCTGCGCGAAATGCGGCGGGGAGGAGATCAAACGCAAGATTTCCGTCTTCTACGCCGAAAGCGGCGGCAAGGCCGTCTCGGGGATGTCCGGGCCGGGCTGCGAGGGGTGCGCCGGCGGAAGCTGCACGCATTGCGGGCACTAAGCATACGGGCGGATCGCTGATCCGCCCGTTTTCATCACCAGATGGTAATGTCCCATTTCCAGCGTCCCTTCAGCCAGACCTCCCCATCATTCTTTTGAAACCAGATCCCGCCTCCGGGAGAGCCGCATTCGGCCTCCAGGATCGCTGCGGGCACGCTGTCCGACAGGACGCAGTTCACCGCCGTATCGCCGATGACCGGCGCCGGACCCGACCCGTGCGCGCCGATGACGAGACGCTCATTGGGCCGACCCGGGGTCGGGTAACAATCAAAGCTCCAGGCGCCGTTCCCGTCCGGCAGGCGGCACCAGGTCCGGTCGGCGGCCTCCACGACGGGGTAGGTGAAAGCGTCGGCGATGAGCCCACTCGAGGTGATCAGGCGCACGGTGCTTCCGCCGTCGCTCAAGGCCACGCCAGTCTGGGAGCGAAAGAGGCGCAGGATCTGGCGGGGCAGCAGCGTCGCAGCTGGAATAATGTATGCCGGGCTGGGACCGTCGCTGCCGTTGTCCAGCTTCCAGCCTGAAAAGCTGAAGGAAAGCGTGCTGAGATTGATGATTTCGATGTACTCATCCTCCACGTTGATCGTGCCGTCGCTGTTCCAATCGCTGCGCGGGTGAGGCAGGAGCTCGTTGAGCACAATCACGCTTTTATATGGCGTGGGGGGAAAGGTGGGGGTGCGTGTGCGCGAGGGCGTGCGGGTCAGGCTGGAGGTCCGGGTGGGCGTCTTCGTGCGCGTGGGGGTGTTCGTCGCCGTGAAAGTCGGGGTGTAGGTCATGACGCCGCTGCACATCACGAACGGGGTGGCGGAGCTGTTCTGGGGTTTCGCCGGGGAGATGAGGGCAAAATCGGCGGCATTGTTGTTGGTATCGTAGCAGCTGGTGTCTCCGCCCGGCTTGCGCTCGTAGCTCTGGTCGATGCCGTCGTCTGCCGGCAGGAAGGGTGCCAGAGGCGTGCCTTCGAGGTAGCGGGTGCCGGCGCACAGCCCGACCTGGTCGACCACCGTACCGGCGGAGTTGGTCAGTGCAATGCCGCCGTCGTCCGCCAGGAAAGCCGTCGTGGCACTGTACGTCAGGTCGGCGCCGGCAAAGCTCGCCCCGGCCGGGGTTGACGATGGCGTGGCCGACGAGGCCGCGGCGATCAGGTAGTGCTGCCCAAGCTGGAGGAGGGTGCCATAGGGGATGGTGACCATGTTGTACACATTCATCCCACAACTGGTGGAACGTTTGAGAATCCAGCCCCCGATGTTAACCACCGCACCGGTCGGGTTGTATAGCTCGACGAACTCGTCGCCGCTCCCGTTCCAGCCGCGGGTGCGGAACTCGCTGATGACGATATGGGCCGGGGCAGCCGGCGTGGATGTGATCGAGGGTGTATCGCTCGGCGTGGGGGTGTCACTGGGGGTGGGAGTCTCGCTGGGGGTAAAGGTCTCACTCGGCGTGGGGGTTTCGGTCGGGGTGGGGGTGATGGTGGGAGACTCGGACGGCGTGGGCGTGCCGGCAAAGGTGGGGGTATCGGTGGGCGTACCGGTCTGCAGCGCTTCACAGGCGGTCAAATCGCTGGAGAGGTTCTGCGGGTCGCTGGGCAGGCGGGTACCAAAGTCGTTGAGGTTATTGTCCGTATCGCTGCAGCCGGGGACAGAAAACTCGCCGGGCAGGCGTTCGTAGGAACGGTCTTGGGTGTCTGCTGGCAGTGGACTCAGGGGAGTGCCCTCTTTGAATGCTGATTTCGCGCTCATGCCGACTTGATCGACAGCCGTTAAATCAATACCAAATACGGCAATGCCTCCCGCATCTGAAATTCCTTCAGAGTAGGATTGATCAGCTGAAACAAGCCCACTGTATCCATTTTTACGCGTATTGGCGATCAGGTAATGCTGGCCGGGCTGCAGGACAATCTCGGTTGGGATGGTTGCTCGCAGATCAGGGGTCCCGGAATCATTGGAGCCATGGACCTGCCAACCGCCAATACTTACTGATATTGCTAATGGGTTGAATAATTCGACAAACTCATCGTATCCCCCGTTCGGTTCGCGGACCCTGAATTCGCTGATGACCACGTGGTCCGCCGGAGCGGGCTGCCTCGCCGGCGCGGCGCGCCCCGGCTGACCGAGGAGAATCCGAGCCAGCCTCCCAAGAGCAGCAGGATCAGGACCAACATCCCATATGAACCTTTGCAACGCAGCATGGTCTGGACCAAATTCCTCACGGCAATCATAACATATAGCTCCCCAGGCGCGCCGATCAACCCCATGGCAATGTCAGATTTGACCGTCAGGTAAACGGGAGTTTAGCGAGGCTCGACGACGATCTTGACCGCCGTGCGGACCTTGTCGTCGATCTCCACGTCGACAAACTCCGGAATGGCGACCACGTTGATGCCGTCGCCTTTCAGGTAACCGATAGCCAGGACCAGAGCCTTGACCGCCTGATTCACCGCCCCAGCCCCAATGGCCTGCACTTCCGCACGCTTGTGCTCACGCACCACCCCCGCGATCGCCCCGGCAACGGCAGAGGTACGGGAGGTTGCGGACACCTTAATCATATCCATGGCGTTTCTCCCTTGAACATCGGTCGGTTAAGAGGGGCATTTGTTTCACTTTCATTGTACAAGATTTAGGCTCGAGATACAAGTATAGATGAGCGAAAATATCCAAATTAATCACCCCCGGCAGACCACTCTTTTGATCCCCTTTAGATTTGGCTTAATTCACAACCCTCTCATACCAGATCTGCATCAGGCCGGCCAGACCCCCGGGATGGCAGTGCCGCATTTCGGACAGGTCCCCTTTGGCGTGAGCTTGTATTCCCGGATCAAATAGCCCGTGCGGCGCACGAGCACCGTGCCGCACTTGGGGCAGGCCGTGTCCTCGTACTCATCCACCCGGCCCGGCAGGTTCCCCGCATAGACGTAGTGCAGACCAGCTTCGCGGCCGATCTCGGCGGCGCGCAGCAAGGTGCGCGCCGGGGTGTTGTCCGGTTCGGTCATCTTGTAATCCTGGTGGAAGGCGGTCACGTGCCATGGGATGTCCGGGGAAACCCCGGCCAGGAAGCGGGCCGCGTCCCACAGCTCGTCGTTGCTGTCGTTGAAACCCGGCACGACCAGCGTGACCACCTCCACCCACAAGCCCAGGTCGCGTGCCCGCTGGATGGTTTCCAGGACATTCTTCAGCACCCCGCCCAACTGGCGGTAGTTCTTGTCCTGCATGGACTTCAGGTCCACCTTGTAGCCGGCCAGATACGGGCGCAGGTAATCCAGCACCTCCGGCGTCCCGTTCCCGTTGGAGACGTAGACGCACTTCATCCCCGCCTGGACGGCCAGTTTAAAGACCCCGACGGCCCACTCGCTGGTGATGAGCGGCTCGTTGTAGGACGAGGCGACCACCTCCGCCCCGGCCCGCCGCCCGTAATCCACGATCTGCTCGGGGGAGATGCGATGAATGGAGTAGATCGAACTCGTCGGCGGCGGGATCGCGCGCCGCCTGGGAGGTCAGCCAGTTCTGGCAATACTTACACCTAAAATCGCATCCGAGCATGCCAAAGGTCAGGGCGGTTGCCCCGGGCAGGACGTGGAAGAAGGGCTTCTTCTCAATCGGGTCGGCCTGCAGAGCGGCCACGTACCCCCACGGGACGCGCAGCTTGCCGCCCTGGTTGAAACGCACCTGGCAGATGCCGCGCCGCCCCTCGCGGATCAGGCAGCGGTGCCCGCAGGCGGTGCAGCGCACGGCCCCGTCGGGCAGTGTTTCGACCAGCTCACCCTCGGCGGTCAGCTGGTCCAGGAGGTTGACGAGTGTCTGCATGGCTTCCTTCCTTCTACACTTATATAATAATACACCGAACAAGCAGGCAGGATATAATCAACCCGCATTTCAGCCAAGGAGCCGCCCATGCCTCTCGATCCGAAAACCATCCGCAGCCAGTTCCCCTCGCTGGATCGCCCGGCGATCTTCTTCGACAACCCCGGCGGGACGCAGATCGCCCGCCCGAGCCTGGAGCGCATCCAGCGCTATTTGCTGGAATGCAACGCCAACCACGCCGGCGCCTTCGCCACCAGCGTGCAATCGGACGCGCTCCTGGAGCAGGCCCACGCCGCCATGGCGGATTTCCTCAACGCCTCCCGGCCGGAGGAGATCGTCTTCGGCAACAACATGACCACCCTGACCCTGCACCTGAGCCGCTCGCTGGGGCGGACCCTGGGCCCGGGCGACGAGATCGTCGTCACCCGCCTGGACCATGACGCCAACATCTCCCCCTGGCTGCTGGTCGCCGAGGATCACGGCTGCAAGGTGACCTGGATCGACTTCGACGTGGAAGACTGCACCCTGAAGCTGGACGAGTTCGAGAAGGCCTTCGAGCGCAAGCCCAAGCTGGTCGCTTTCGGCTACGCCTCCAACGCCGTCGGGACGATCAATCCGGTCAGGAAGATCACCCAAATGGCGCACGCCGCCGGGGCGCGCGTCTACGTGGACGCGGTGCAGTACGCCCCGCACGGGCCGATCGACGTCCAGGACCTGGGCGTCGACTTCCTGGTGTGCTCCTCCTACAAGTTCTTCGGCCCCCACGCCGCGGCGCTCTACGGGCGCTACGAACTGCTCGACGAGCTTAAAGCCTACAAAGTCCGCCCGGCGACGAACCAGCCGCCCGGAAAATGGGAGACCGGGACACAGAATCACGAAGGCATCGCCGGGGTGCTCGGCGCGCTGGAATACTTCGAGTGGCTCGGCAAGACCTTCGGCTCCGAGCAGGAGGAGGGCCTGCGCGAGAAAGGTTACACCGGCCGCCGCCTGGAATTCAAGAAAGCCATGACCGCTATCCGGGCCTACGAGTTCGAGATCAGCCGGGGACTGCTTTCCGCCCTGGAGCATATCCCCGGCCTGCGATTGTACGGCATCGCCGAAGCCCGCCGCCTGGACGAGCGCGTCCCCACCTTCGCCTTCACCCTGGAAGGCAAGCCCCCGCGCCGGGTCGCCGAACTGCTGGCCCGGGAAGGCATCTACGTCTGGGACGGCAATTACTACGCACTGGCGGTGACCGAGCGGCTGGGGGTCGAGGAGGACGGCGGGATGGTGCGCGTTGGCGCGGTGCATTACAATATAGGCGACGAGATTGTTCACCTGGAGGAAGCTCTGGCAAGGATTGCGGCTGGATAACCTGGCGGCGCCCCCGCCCTCACCACGATAAAAGGGATTCCCTTCCGCAGCCAAGCGACCTTCCCACAGATTGAGTAAGGAGGCGCTATGATGATGAAAAGCAACCTGGGAAAACTATCGCTGCTATCGGTAGTTGTATTCGTGATGCTGGCGTGCGGACTTGGACCGTTGACCACTTCACCTTCCTCTGACGTCCAGACCCAGGTCGCCGCTGGGATTCAAGCTACTTTATCCGCCAGCGGGCAGACAAACAACCCTTCGGCGCCGACAAATTCCGCGTTGCCTGCTGATCTTGCGAAGAGGATGGATTTGGCCAAGATCCTGGTCTACGAAGACATTGCCGGGTATTCAGGCCTGATGCCTTACGTAAAGACGGCAATCGCTTCGTTGCCCGGAGATTACACTTACATCGGGGATGCCATGGGTACTTTCATGGACAAGCTCACGTCTGACACCCCATGGGATTTGATCATCATGGCAGCAGAAACCCGGGAAGCCGTCAGCGGTGGTTTTTGGGACTTGATTAATGACCAGGTCAATAAGAAAGTCGGTCTGGTTGCAGAGATGTGGTACCTGGACCAAATCAACCGGGGCAAAATAAGTCCCTTCCTCGAGGAATGCGGCATCGAATTCCAGAAAAACTGGGATCGCTCGGCCGGGGCCAATAAAGTCGAATACGGCATGTTCTGGAGTGTGCCAGACAGTCCGGTCTTCAATTCCCCCAATGAAGTCGGCCAGTTCAAGTGGTCACTCAACTATTGGACGGGGGATGCCGGCGATTTTGTCAGCTTGTCCCCGGGCTCGAATGCGGTGATTCTGGCAAGCCACGGGGAAAACAATACGCATGACTACGGCCTGATCACCTCCTGCCTGGACGGCCGTGTCATCGTACAAACGTTTGCCAGCCACGACTACCCGACCGATGCAATGGTGGCGCTGTGGCAAAACTACATCACTTACACCTTGAGCAATCACTTCAAGGCGCTGCCCTAACCGTGCGGTTCCCGATGTCAGCGGAACGGAACCGAAACCGTCCGTTCCAGAGGAAGCATAGAAAGGGACCGGCGAGCCGGTCATGGCCGACGAGGTCATCGACAACTCTTGGCCCATATCACCGAACCGCGCCATGATCAACGGGCGGCAGGCAGGGATTGAAATTCGACCAGCTCGACGAGATTGCCGGCCGGGTCATGAAACATCACCCAGCGCCCGGCCGCATCGCTCTCGATGCCCCAGGGCAGCTGGACCCCGTGCTCCTGCAGGCGCCGGATGGCCGCATCCAGGTTCTCGACCGCAAAGGCGAGCAGCGGAAAGCGGGGCGGCTCAGGGTCCTGAGGCGGCAGCAGTCTGCCCTTGAGGATGGTCAGGAATGTCCCTCCAAGGTCAAAATGCGGCCGCTCGCCGGAATGATGCTTTTGCAGGTGCAGCCCGATCACGTCACGATAGAAATGGGCCGCTACCGGGACATCCTCCGCCCACAGACTGACGACAGCCATGCGAACATCCATGACCGGTTTCTCCTTTTCGACCTGAAGGATGGAGGTGCATAAGATTCCCCGTTAAAGCACGAACGTCTGGGTGAGGGGGGCACCCAAACGTTCGTACCAGTATATTACCCTATCTTCCCCAAAAATGCAAGTGCTTTTTTATGTAGATTAGAATTTTGTAAGGTGAAGCACCGGAGCGTGTCGCGGTCGTCCGTTTTTCCGTCCGGAGAGCGGGCCGCTAGACGCATGAGGTGCCCCAGGCGCGAATTGAACGCGCAACCTTGGCCTTAGGAGTGCCCTGCTCTGTCCTTTTGAGCTACTGGGGCGGCAAAAAGATTATACCAAAATTCTTGCATTTCCCCCTAACCGTTGCTATACTTCAGGGTACTGCACAAAAACAGCCCCCTCCCGGTTGATGGTGAATCAGCAGCCGTAATTATTTAGGAGTCGCAGATTATTATGGAGCCACAGAAGATCGGACGGTACGAAATCAAGGCGGAACTCGGCCGCGGCGGCATGGCCACCGTCTACCAAGCCTACGACCCGCGTTTCGAGCGCGAGGTGGCGATCAAGGTCCTGCCGCGCGAGATGCTTCACGACCCGCAATTCCGCGTGCGATTCGAGCGCGAGGCCAAAACCATCGCCATGCTGGAACACCCCGCCATCGTGCCGGTGTACGACTTCGGCGAGGAGGACGGCCAGCCGTACTTCGTCATGCGCTTTATGAACGGCGGCTCGCTCTCCGACCGGTTGAAGAACGGCCCCATCCCGCTCCCCGAGGTGGCCCGCCTCTACGAGCGGCTGGCCCCCGCCCTGGACGAAGCGCATGCCAAAGGCATCATCCACCGTGACCTGAAGCCGGGCAACATCCTCTTCGACCAGCACGAAGAACCGTACATTTCCGACTTCGGCATTGCCAAGCTGTCCGAATCACAGACCAACGTCACCGGGAGCGCCATCGTGGGCACGCCGGCTTACATGAGTCCCGAACAAGCCCAGGGTGAGGGCATCGACGGGCGCAGCGACATCTACGGCATGGGCGTGATCCTGTTCGAAATGCTGACCGGCCAACAGCCCTACCAGGGCGATACGCCGATGAGCGTGGTGGTCAAGCACATCACCGACCCGGTGCCGCACATCCTGGACGTCAAACCCGACCTGCCCCCTGCCACCGAGGGTGTCATCGAGAAGGCCATGGCCAAGAACCGCGACGAACGCTTCCCGACGGTCAAAGCCATCGCGGATGCCCTGAATGCCGTCGCCCGCGGCGAGGCGCCGGACCTCACCATACCGGCCGTGACCTCGACCGGGGAAACAACTCCGGCGATGACGCGCGTCTCCAAGAAGACCGGCGCCAAAGCCGTCTCGCAGCTGGAAGCGACGGTGATGGCGAAACGCGACCAGAAGGCCCTGGCCACGGAGATCGCCGCGCCGGTACGCAAGTCCACGGCCTGGATGGGCATCGTTGGGGTCGTGGTCATCGTGCTGGCCCTCGCCGGGACCGGCATCTTCATCTTTCGAGACAAGATCCCCTTCCTGGCGGGCCCGGCCCCCACCCAGACGCGCCTCGCCACGCTGGCCGCCTCCACCCTTCCGGTCGTGCCGCCCACGCAGCCCCCCACCTCTCAGGGCAACCCGACCGCCAAGCCAACCGAGGCACTCGTCCCGACCGTCACCCCCACGACGGAGGCCTCCGGCCTGCCGGTGCTCGGCGGCGCGGATCAGATCGCCTTCCTGAACGGCAACAACGTGTGGGTCATGAACGTGGATGGCAGCAACCTGGGCCGGCTGACGGACGACGGGGCTGCCAAGAGCGAATTACAGTGGATGCCGGATGGCCAGTCCGTGGTTTACATCAGTGGGACATTGGTCCAGATGGTCAGCTTCGCGGCCAAGGGCCTGCCCAGCACGATCTCCAGCTTCCTGGAAGCCAAGGCCCTGGACGCGTTCGAAATCTCCCCGAACGGAAAAAATGTCGCCATCAGTTTGAACCATGAATTGTTCGTCGTACCCTTCGACCTGGCCGCCCTGGCCAAAGCCCACTCACGTCTCGATTTGATCGCCATGAAGGGCTGCTTCCAATACGGAACGAATTGAAATGAACAGGGGACCTACGGGGTGAGATGGTCAAGCGACGGCTCGAAGATCGCCGTCGGAATCCTGGGCGTGGACGCCGGCCGACAGGTCGACCTGGTGCGCGTCTTCGACGCCAGCCCATGTGCCAACCTCAGCAACCCGGTTAAAACCCTGGACACCTTCCCGGGGCGCGCTTCACGATGATCGGATACAATGCAGCCCCGCGCATCCCGGACTTCGACTGGAACGGGGCAGCCCTCTTTCTGCTCAACAGCTCCTTCCGCAACAAAGTGTACGGTTATCAGTACGTCTACAATCTGGACACTTTTCTGGCCAATCAGCTGAATCCTCTGGGCGGCGCGGGCTGCTGCTACTCCGACATGCACTGGAGCCCGGACGGCAGCTATGTCATCTTCGGCTACCAGGATTACAACCTGGCGGACAAGGCCCCCACCGAGCTTTATTACATCCCCTACGGGACGATCAGCGCGGGTGGGACCCACACCCCCTTTGCTCTGCCGCCGGGGTTCTTCAAAAACCCGCGCGAATACCCGGACCCCGCGCTGCGGCTGGCAACGAAATAACCGTAGGGGCGGACCGATGTGTCCGCCCTTACAGTTTTTGAAGGATATCCTTGACCAACCCCGGCCCGGCATACACCAGACCGGTATAAATCTGAACCAGCGCTGCCCCGGCCTCCAGCCGGGCTTTTGCGTCCTCGGGGCTCATGATCCCGCCGGCGCTGACGGTGGGGAGGCGTCCGTCCAGGCGTTTCACCACCTGACGCAGGACTGCTTCGCTGCGGGCTCTGAGCGGCTCGCCGCTCAACCCGCCGGCCTCCTCCCGCCGGGCCGAACGCAGCCCGGCGCGCCCCAGGGTGGTATTGGTGGCAATGACGCCGTCCATGCCGGTGCGCAGGATGACCTCCAGGGCATCGTCGAGCTCCTCCTCGGAAAGGTCCGGGGCAAGCTTGACCAGCACCGGCTTGCGACCGCTGGAGCCCGCGGCGTGCGCGGCGCGTTCCCGGGCGATCCGCCCCAGCAGCCCCTCCAGCATCTCGCGCCCCTGCAGGCGGCGCAACCCGACCGTGTTGGGCGAGCTGACGTTGATCGCCAAATAGTCGGCCAGCGGCAGGAAACGGCGCAGGAGGGCAACGTAATCCTCGGCCGCCTCTTCGAGCGGCGTGTCCTTGCTCTTGCCCAGGTTGACGCCCAGAACGAAAGACGGCGGGCAGCGCGCCGCTGTAAGCTGCCGGGCAACAAACTCCGCGCCGCGGCCGGGAAAGCCCATGCGGTTGATCACCCCCCGGTCCTCCACCAGCCGGAAGAGGCGCGGCTTCGGGTTGCCCGGCTGCGGGCGGAGAGTCACCGTGCCGATCTCGACGTGGCCGAAGCCCAGCGCCGCCAAGCCGCGGAAGGCAATCCCATCCTTATCATAACCGGCCGCCAGCCCGACCGGGTTGCGGAAGGTCAGGCCAAACGCTTGCACCGGCTTCTCCGGCGCGGCATACATCGCCTGCAGGATGGACCGCAGCGGCTGGTACGCGCCCAGCCGGATCAGCTGCAGGGTCAGCTGGTGGGCCGCCTCGGGATCGAGCCGGAAGAGCAGCGGCCGGATGGTGGTGTATATCACGTCCCGCTCTCCCTGCCCAGTGCGAATTGCAGCATGGCCTCGACCATCGGAAGGGCATAGGCGAGCCGTCTCCCAACCTCTTCGGGGCTGCCCTCCCTTTCGCGTTTCAGCTCGTCCGGGTCACGCGACAGGACCAGGGGATCCTCCCAGCTCAGCCAGTCCACCTCGCGAGTCTTGACCTGGTCCTGGATCTGCAGGACCATCTCGGCGACCATGCTCAGGTCGTGATTGTGCACCCGGGGAATGATCTCCCCCAGCTGGGCGGCGGAGATGACCAGATGGCACCAGGCGTAATCCAGCTCCCGCCCGAACAGGAGGCGCCCCACGGTGGTGACAAAGCCCTCGATTTCCCTGTAGTTGCGCGGGTGGGACGACCAGGCGAGCGGGGTGCGTTGAAAGATGAGCGGCAGGTCGGCGGCAGTCAGGGCATCCACGTCCGCCAGGAAGCGGTCATGATATTCCCCCTCGAGCGCAAACGACAGCCGGTCGAGGAAGCACAGGTGCAGCGGCTGGTCGGGAGGGGCGGCCTGCGCCGCCTGGCGGTAGAGAAAGGCAAAACAGTCGCCGATTGGCCCATCAGGATCCCAGGGGAAGAGGGTGAAAAAATCATCCGCTTGGAGGAACTGCGTAAGGCCGGCATGCCGCCGGGTGGAGGCGGGCGGACAAAGATAAGCGCGGTCGAAGTGCTCCTTCAGGGCGGGGAGGATGGTCTGCAGGTGGGAAAATTGTCGCCCGGTCGGGTCGTAATAAGGAAAGGCAAGGGCAGGCTTCATGTGCTAGTCGAAATGCGTCGGCAGGTCGGGATGCTCGAGATGGGTGAAGACTTCGGCGATCATCTTTTTGCTGGTGCGTGTGGTGGACAGGGAGGGCAGATTTTTCGGGTCGAAGAAATCGACGGCCAGGATGTCGTCACCAGGCCGCGGCCGGCCTCCGAGGAGAGTGCAAAGGAAAACAAACTTGTAGACATGGTAGAACTGCGGCGGGACATAAGGGTAAAAATTAATGTCATAGACGCCGATCATCTTTTCCGCTTTTACCTTCAATCCGCTCTCCTCCCGAACCTCGCGCGCCACCATGCGGGAGGGCGGGACCCCGACATCCGCCCATCCGCCGGGCAGGGACCAGCCGTGGTCGGAGCCCTCCTGCACCATCAGGATCTTTCCATCCCGGACCACCGCGGCGCGCACGTCGACCTTGGGGGTGGCGTAGCCGAGCTGAAATTGGAAGTCTTCCAGGACAGTCTCCTTCGGGACCCCGCCCTGGCTATGAACGATTTCGGCGGCAATCTCCCGCATGCGTTGGTAGCGGTGGATATCGAAGATGTCCTGGGTGTAGGTCAGGCCGGTCTGGCACAGGGCCTGGATCTCGCGCGCCCATTCCAGCCACTTGGGGACATTCGCTTCCATGGGACTTTCTCCTGTCTATGTCGGGCGAGGCTCCGGGAAGAAAAGGGCGCCTACTATTTCGTTCTCAGCATCTCGACCGCCTTGGCGATCCGGCTCCGGCGGGTTGACTTGCGTTTGGCTTCCAGGATGGCGCGCACATATTCTTTCTGGTGTGTGTACGACATCTTTTCGTAGGCTGCCTTGGCGGCGGGATTCCCGTCCAGCGCTTGCTGAAAATCCGCCGGGACCTCCACGCGGCGCGGGGCGACGTCCTCCTCGACGGTCACCGCCACCTCGTCGCCGAAGCCTTTGCCGATCTTCTCACGGATCTCTTTCAGGATGATCAGGATATGTTCCGGTCCGCCCATGCGCACCAGCGTGCCGCGGTACGGCTCGCCGTCGATGGTCACTTTGACCTTGGGCCGTTTGCTGCCGAAGGCCTGCTCGACGTCGAAAGGGATGCGCACGAAGGCGCCGCCTCCCCCGGCGTTTTCGATCTCGCCGTTAAACTTATGCTTGGTACCCATAATAAACCTCATTTTTTCTCGAGGAAGCGGCGGGTGGCCGCCAGCCTGTCTTTCTCCACCTTGCCTGTTTTTTCCCAATAGTCCAGCAGCTCGGTGATGGTCAGCACGGCGTGCAGGCGGTAGCCCGCCTCGGCCAGGGACTCTCTTCGCCCCGGACTGGCGGTCGATCAGCACGACCACGTCCTGCACCTTGAGCCCGGCGGCGGTCAGCTTGTCGATGGCCTCGAACTTGCTTCCCCCGGTGGTGGCCAGGTCATCGATCACCACGACCGTCTCGCCGGCCCGGTACTCGCCCTCGATCTCGGCCTTGGTACCATATTCTTTTACCTCCTTGCGCGGGTAGATCAACGGCCAGCCGCCCTGAAGGGAGATAGCGGTCGCGATCGGCAGCGCGGCATAGGGCAAGCCGGCCAGGCGGTCAAAAGCCAAATCGTTCAAAATCGGCAAATACGCACTGGCAACCCGGGCAAGGAGCTCAGGATGGGTCACCAGCTGGCGCAGGTCGAGGTAGATCGGCGATTTAAGCCCGGACTTGAGGGTGAACTCGCCAAACTTGACGCAGCCGGCCTCCAGCAGCCCGTCGGCGAGAAGGGAAAAGGACTCGGGAATCGGGTAATTAGGAATTTGGTCATTCAGATGAACTGCTGCCCCCTGATCACCTGATTCCTGATCCCTAATCACCTGTAACATTTCATCCCGCAGCCTGGCCGCCTCCTGTTTGGGGTTTTCGGCGCGGGAGATGGCCCGGGAAACATTGATCAGCATCCCTTTCCCATCCGCCCGCAAGCCGAGGCGCAGGGCGGTCTCCAGGTCGCCTCCCTGGGCGCCCACACCCGGGACCAGGAACCACAGCTCCGGGGCGGCGGCGCGGACACGGCGCAGCGCTTCGGGCTGGGTGGCACCGACCACCAGACCGATGTTGTTGCCGGTATTCCAGGATTGGGCTAGCCGGGCGACGAGCTCATAGAGGGGAATCGCCCTCACCCCGGCCTCTCTCCCAGCGGGAGAGGGGGAAGGGGTGAGGGGCACATCCTGCAGGTCCGCCGCCCCGGGGTTGGAAGTCTTGCACAACAAGAAGACGCCTTTTTCCTTGTACCTCAGGAACGGCTCGAGCGAGTCCCGGCCCAGGTAGGGCGAGAGCGTGATGGCATGTGCGCCAAGCGTTTCGAACGCCGACCGGGCGTAGGCCTCGGCGGTCGAGGCGATGTCGCCGCGCTTGGCGTCCAGGATGACCGGGATCAGCGAGCCGAGACGGTCGGATTCGGCCTGCACGGCGGCGATGACATCCTTCAGGGCAGCCCAGCCCTCGGGTCCGTAGAGCTCGAAGAAGGCCGCATTGGGTTTGAAGGCCGCCGCGTAGGAGGCGGTCGCCTGGACCAGGCGCAGGCAGAAGTCGCGCGCCGCCGCGGCGGTCGGGGCCGGCAGGTCGGACGGGTGCGGGTCGAGACCTACACAGAGCTGCGAGGAGCAGTCGTCGACGCGCTTGGCGAGGAAGGAAAAGAAAGTTTCCATGGTCACCGTGTCAGGTACATAAGTGTCAAGTGTTCCCGTGCACCATGACACTGGAACACTTGACACGGGAACCCTCCAATTCTAGCAGGAAATCAGGCCTTTCCCAGCACCATCGCCAGCAGCGCCATGCGGACGTACAGGCCGTATTCCATCTGGCGGAAGTAGGCAGCGCGCGGAGTCGTCGTCGAACTCCGGGGCTGATCTCGCCGACGCGCGGCAGCGGGTGCATCACGATCATGCGCTCCTTGGCGGCCTTCATCACTTTCGGGTCGATCACGTAAGCGCCCTTGACCGTCTCGTAGACGGCCTCGTCGGTCGAAGCGCTCCTTCTGCACACGGGTGACGTAGAGCACGTCGCTCTCGGGCAGGGCTTTGTCGAGCGTGGCATACTCGCTCTGGTTGATCTTTTTAGCCTTGAGCTCGTCGATCAGTTCGGTCGGCATGCGCAGGATGTCGGGCGAGACGTAGTTCAGCCTGACCTTGTAGAGCGAGAGCAGGCGCGCCAGCGAGTGGACCGTGCGCCCGTGTTTCAGGTCGCCCAGCATGGTGACGGTCAGCCCGTCGATATGGCCGAGCTCCTCCCGGATGGTGAAGAGCGTCCAGCAGGGCCTGGGTGGGGTGCTCGCCGATCCCGTCGCCGGCGTTGATGACCGGCTTGCGGGCCGCTTTGGCGGCCATGGCCGCCGAGCCGACCTCGGGGTGGCGCAGCACGATCACGTCGGCGTAGCACTCCAGGGTGCGGACGGTGTCGGGCAGCGATTCGCCCTTCGCCACCGACGAGTACTTCACCTCGTTGATCGGGATGACCGAGCCGCCCAGGCGCTCCATCGCCGCGGTGAAGGACGACGAGGTGCGGGTGGAGGGTTCGTAGAACAGGTTGGCCAGGATCTTGCCCTTGAGCAGGTCGAAGGTGCCGACGCGGTCGACCATGACGTGCATCTCATGGGCCACGGCGAAGATGTACTCCAGGTCTTCGCGGTTGAACTGCTTGACCGAGAGGATGTCCTTGCCGTACCAGGGGGCGGTGCGCTGGTCGCCGAAGGGCAGGTGGGAACTGTGGTTGGGAAGAGTGGGCATAGTTACTCCTTATTTACGATTGAAGATTGACGACTGAAGATTGAAGGTCGGTGGAGGGTGTACATTGAGACCGGTGCCAAGTGGCGGAATCACTTCGCTAAGATTAAAGCCTACAGGGCGTGCAGGAAGGTACAGGGCATGTGAGGCCGGACCTCCTATATCTCGAACGACCTCCAGGGGTATCCTGGTGTTGCCAAAAGGCACACAAATGGCTATAATCTGAACATGAAAATCTTTTCGTGGAACGACGAAAAGAATGCTCTGCTGAAAGCCGAAAGGCAAATTTCATTTGATGAGATTGTCCTTTATATAGAAATGGGATTCCTGCTCGACGTACTGGAAAATCCCGACCAGGAAAAGTACAAAGGACAAAAGATATTTGTGGCACAGATTGAAAATTACGTTTACCTTGTCCCATTTGTCGAGACCGAAACCGAAGTGTTCCTGAAAACCATCATTCCGAGCCGCAAAGCGACCAAAATATATCTGAAAGGGAGTATAAAATGAGCGATCTAAAACTCCAGGCGGACGAACTCGAACTGCTGGCCTCCTACGAAAATGAGGAATGGCAGTCAGTGAAAAATGTCAAAGAGCAGGCAGCCCAGTACCAGGCGTACGCCCGCGCCACTTTCCGCAAGGACAAGCGTGTCAACATCCGCATTTCAGAGAAAGACCTGCTCGACCTGCAAAAACGCGCCATGAAGGACGGCATCCCGTACCAGACTTTGATTTCAAGCATCCTGCACAAATACGTCTCCGGCGCATTAACCGAGAGATAGACTACTTCTTCGTCCATTCCGGGAGCACAGGGTTGAACTCTGTGCTCTTTTATTTCTCGCGGACGTTGCGGCCATATCCTGGTTCCGTGAGCACTTTGCCATCCCGGAAGGCTTCTCGACCTCTGAGCACGACTCTGCGCACCCGACCCTTGACCTGCCAACCCTCGAACGGCGTCCAGCCGCACCTGGACATCATCTCCGCGGCGTGGATTTCATACGTTGCCTTCTCGTCCACCTCGACCCAGGTTTCAGGCTGTTCGGGCAGGCCGAAGATGCGCCTTGGGTTGGTGACCATGCGCAGAAGGATATCGTCCATGGTCAGTCTTCCGCCGTCAACGGCGGTCAGGAGCAGCGGCAGGATGGTTTCCAGACCGGGGAAACCCGGCGGCGGGCTATCGCCGTCCTTCTCGTCCAGGGTGTGCGGGGCGTGATCGGTGGCAAAGCAGTCAATGCCGTCCAGGTTCTGCCAGAGAGCGTCCACGTCCTCCTTAGCCGCCAAACGCGGGCGCACCTCGCCCCGGCCGGGATGACCGTGGGAAATAGCTGGAATATCATCTTTGGTGAGGAATAAATGGTGCGGGCAGACCTCGCACGTGACCTTGAGGCCGCGCTCCTTGGCCGCCTTGATCAGCAGGATCTCCTCGCGCCGCGACACGTGGGCGATGTGGACCGGCCGGTCGTAGAGCGCCGCCATCAGGATGACCGCCGCCATGCTGCGGCCCTCGGAATGGGTCACGATGGGCAGATCCTTCGGCCAGCGGTGGAAGTGCTCCTGCCAGAGGGTCATATCGTCCAGGCGCAGCTCGCCGAAGGTGCTGTCGAGGTACATCTTCAGCCCGGCAGCCTGTCGAGGTAGATCTGGGCGTCCGCCCCATTCGGCGTTGTCCGGTCCCGCACCCAGGAACTGGGCGTAGTCGCAGCACGCCTTTTCCCTGGCGGCGGCCAGTGCCAGGTCGAGGGTGGCGGGGTCGTAGATGGGCGGCTGGGTGTTGGGCATGGCCAGCACCAGGGTCACGCCGCCGGCCAGGGCGGCGGAGGTGCCCGTGCCCCAATCCTCTTTGTGAGTCTGGCCAGGTTCGCGCAAGTGGACGTGCGGGTCGATCAATCCGGGCAGCTTGAGCATTTTTCCTCATAGGGACAAAAAAAGAGAGCCGGAAGACGGCTCTCTAAAAAACCGAAACAGAAGAAACTCTCTTGAACTTGCTGACAATTTTTCGCCTGCGATGGAGTACGGACATCGGGCGTAATTTTATGCCAAGCCGGGATTTTGTCAAGGTTTTCTCAAAAATTGTTATTTGAAATTGAAAAGTGAACTCTGTTCAGTTGAAAAGTGAACCGTATTCACTTCAAAAGTGAACTGGTCAAAGGTGATAAATTCCTGGCAAAAAGAGGACATCATGGGCCAGGTGCACAAGCGGTTTAGCGTTGAGCAGGTCAAAGTACTTTTGGAGAGCTACTTGCAGCGAACGATCGATCGCGCTGAAGTGGAGGAGATTTTGCAAATCAATAAGACACGTTTCTTTGCTCTCTTGAAGGAATATCGGCAAGACCCGGAGAAGTTTTCGATTGCCTACGAGCGGCAGACCCCCGCCCGGCTCTCGGCTGAAGTGGAAGCGGCGATCAACGCAGAGCTGCTGCGGGAGAAAGCCCTGGTAGAGGATCCAGATCTACCCATCACGAGCTATAACTACACGGCGTTGCGGGACCGGCTGGAGAAAAAAGGGATGGGCGTATCGGTTAACACGATCATCCAACGGGCGAAAGCGCTCGACTGCCACCAACCTCGGCCCAGGAAGAAGGGCCACGACCGGGAGGTGATCACGACGGCCATTGGTGCTCTGGTGCAGCACGATGCTTCCACGCACCGCTGGTCACCGTTCGCTGCAGAAAAATGGACCCTGATCACCTCCATCGATGACTACAGCCGCAAGCTGCTGTATGCCGATTTTGTGGAGCGGGAGACGTCTTGGGCGCATATTCAGGCCGCACAGCACTTAATGAATGCCTATGGACTGCCTCTGCGCTACTATGTCGACAACCTGCGTATCTTCCGCTTCGTCCAAAAGCGGGACAGTGTCTGGCGCCAGCACGTCCTCCAGACCGATGACATCGATCCCCAGTGGCGCACCTGTCTGCGCCTGCTGGGCGTGGACGTCACCTATGCTCTCTCGCCTCAGGCAAAAGGCAAGATCGAACGTCCCTACCGCTGGTTACAGGACCGTATCGTTCGCACCTGTGCCCTGGAGAACCTCACGGATCTCGAAGAGGTCCGCGGCGTCTTGCGCGACGAAGTCGACCGCTACAACAACCACCAGGTCCACTCCACCACTGGCGAGATCCCCAGTATTCGCTTTGACAAGGCCTGGAAATCCGGCACCAGCCTCTTTCGCCCGTTTGTCTTGCCCAAGCCCTATACTTCTTCTAAGGACATCTTCTGCTTGCGTGAGATGCGTACTCTCAACGGGTATGGACGCATCTCACTTTTCAACCACGAGATCGGCGTTCCTCACGTTCCGGTGCGTGAAGATGTGGAACTCCATTTGATCCCCGACGTGGCCAAGCAGGCCTTGGAGGTCCGCATCTGGTTTGAACACCAAATGGTTCACTCCCTTAGTTTCCCGATGGTTGATCCAACGGTTCACTTTTGAATTGCATTGCAGTTCACTTTTCAACTTCTCCTAACAGGTTTTCTCAAAAATTGACGGGGCGAGAAGTTTTTACCGGTAAATGTTTCATATCCCGGTTCGACGCTTGCCAATCCACAAACCTCAACGACTCGACGACGCGCCGCCAGCATGTTAGCGTATAATTCGAAAATTGCCGTATCGTCCATCCCATACCAGGAAACCCGCAGCATGCCGGATCGAACGTATTCCATCCCCTACAGCCGATCGACGATCGAGTTTTCCCTACCCCCTGGCATGCAGGCCGCCATCGCCTCATCGAAAGCAATGCCACCGCTAGCCGACGTGCCGGGCGCGATCAAAGAAGCGCTGGCCCGCCCGGTCGGGTCGCCGCCGCTGCACGAACTGGCCCGACCTGGACAGCGCGCCTGTGTCGTCTTTACCGACGTCACCCGCACCAGTCCTGACCACCAGCTGGTCCCAGCCCTGCTCGCAGAGCTGGAAAAAGCCGGTTTGCGTGACGAGGATGTCACCCTGCTATGCGGCACCGGTATGCACCGGCCCTCCACCCGGGAAGAGAAAATCACCAAACTGGGCGCGGAGGTGGTCGCCCGCTACCGGGTCATCGACAACGAGTCCCAGAACCCGGCCGCGCTGGTCGACCTGGGAGTCACCGCCAGCGGGGTGCCGGTCCAGCTGCACCGCGCCGCCGTGGAAGCCGACCTGCTTCTCGCCACCGGGATCGTGGAGCCGCACCAGTACGCCGGTTACTCCGGCGGCTGCAAGACTGCCGCCGTGGGCGCGGCGGGCGAAGCCCTGATTGCCTACACCCACGGCCCGGCCTTCGTCGACCACCCCGGCACCCGCCTCGGGCGCATCGACGGCAATCCCTTCCATGAAGCGGTGACCGAGGCCGCCCGCCGCGCCGGCCTGCGCTTCATCCTAAACGTCGTCCTGGACGATGACCAGCGCCTGCTGCGCGTCACGGCCGGGGACCCCGACCTGGCTTTCCAGGAGCTGGTGTCTTTTGCGCGCTCGGTTTATGAAGTTCCCATTCCGCACCAGTACGACATCGCCATCGGCGGCGTCGGTTTTCCCAAGGACGCCAACCTGTACCAGGCCAGCCGGGCACCGTCCTACCTGTTCTTCGCGCCCACGCCGGTCGTCCGGCCGGGCGGGTTCTTCATCATCCCGGCCCGCTGCGAGGAAGGTGCCGGGGAGGGTGCCGGCGAGCAACGCTTTTTCGCTGCCATGCGCGATGCCCCCAGCATCCAGTTCATCCTCGACGATGCCCGCCGCAACGGTTACCCGCCAGGGCAGCAGCGGGCCTTCGTCATGGCCAAGGTCCTGGAACAGGCCAAAGTCGTGATTGTCGGCAGCGAGTTCCCAGACCTAGTGGCGGCCTGCAAGATGATCCCGGCTGCCACCATGGACGAAGCCCTGGCCCTTGCCGCCCGGGAGCTGGGTCCGGCCTGCCAGGTGCTGATCGTACCGCATGCCCTGCAAACCCTGCCCATCGTCACGGCGAGAGCCTGAATTCCAAGATCGATCCCGCTCGTACGTCCACCCCGGGCGGGTGATAGGAGAACGGGCCGCTGGATGTTTTGTCCGGCAACGAATTGAAAGCCGGTGCATCTAATTTGCAGTGCAATTTGATATAATCCGGCCGACATTATCCATAGGAGAGCAGGCATGGCAACCAAGCAGGTAAAGGTCCCCTCGGAGGGGAAAAAGATCACGATCAAGAACGGCAGGCTGCAGGTCCCGGACGACCCGATCATCCCCTTCGTCGAGGGCGATGGTACCGGCCGCGACATCTGGCGCGCTTCTGTGCGCATCTTCGATGCCGCTGTCCAGAAGGCCTACCGCGGCAAGCGCAAGATCCATTGGATGGAAGTCTATGCCGGGGAGAAGTCCTTCAAGCTGTTCAACTCCTGGCTGCCCGACGAGACCATCCAGGCATTCAAGGAATTCCTGGTCGGGATCAAGGGCCCGCTGACCACACCCATCGGCGGCGGGATCCGCTCGCTGAACGTCACCCTGCGCCAGGTCCTCGACTTATATGTCTGCCTACGCCCGGTCCGCTATTTCAACGGCGTGCCTTCCCCCTTGAAGCACCCTGAGTACATGGACATGGTCGTCTTCCGCGAGAACACCGAAGACATCTATACCGGGATCGAATTCCAGTACGGCGGAGAAGAGAACAAGAAATTCATGGCCATGTTCAAGGAAGCCTTCCCGAAGGAATACAAGAAAATCCGCTTCCCCGATACAGCCGGTTTGGGAATCAAGCCGATTTCGGTCGAAGGGAGCGAACGTCTGGTCCGTGCCGCCATCCGCTGGGCGCTGGAGAACAAACGCAAGAGTGTTAATCTGGTCCACAAGGGCAACATCATGAAGTACACCGAGGGCGCCTTCAAGGACTGGGGGTATGCCTTGGCCAAGCGCGAATTCCGCGACCAGATCGTCACCGAGCGCGAGACCTGGGTATTAGGCAATAAAGAGAAAAACCCCGACCTGAGCGTGGAGGAAAATGCCAGGCTGGCCGATCCCGGTTTCGACATGATGTCGCCCTCTCAGCAGGATGACATCAAGAAAGAGGTGGAAGCCGCCCTGGCGCTCTGGCCGACTCACGGGGACGGGAAATGGAAGTCCAAGCTGATGATCAAGGATTCGATCGCCGACGTGACCCTGCAGTTCGTCCTGATCCGCCCCCGGGATTATGACGTGATCGCCACCATGAACCTGAACGGCGATTACATCTCCGACGCGCTGGCCGCCCAGGTGGGCGGGATTGGCATCGCCCCGGGTGCCAACATCAACTATGAGAGCGGGCATGCCATCTTCGAGGCCACCCACGGCACGGCGCCGAAATACGCCGACCTGGACAAGGTCAACCCGGGCTCGGTCGTGCTCTCCGGGGAGATGATGCTGCGCTACATGGGCTGGGGCGAGGCGGCCGACCTGATCATCCGGGGCATGGAATGCGCCATCGCCGCCAAGACCGTCACCTACGATTTTGCCCGGCTGATGGAGGGGGCTAGGGAAATCAAGTGCTCGGAGTTCGGTGACGCCGTCATCCGCTGCATGGAGGATATGAGTGTGGAGGAGCGGGATATCACATCAGGAGACGTACTTTAGAGCTATGGGTCAAAACAGCCGGTGAAAAAGGCCGTCTCTTTCATGAGGCGGCCCTTTTTTTATTGCGCTTCGACTTTATGGCGTCGAGGTCGGCGTGGCTCCCGCGGCACCGGGCGTGGGGGTCGGGGACAGCACCGGAGCAGGCGCGCTGCCGGTCGGCTGCGGGCTGAGGGCTTTGGCCTGATCGGCGGTCTGGGGCATGCCGGCCAGTACCCAGCGGGTCAGCACGTCGATGTACTGCTGGTCGAGCAGCTTGGTGGGCGGCATCTGGCGGATGGTCGTCCCGGTCTTCGGGTCGGTGGACTCGTGCCCGGCAATGAGCTGGAGCAGCAGGCTGTTGGGATCGCCGGCGGTCACGACCGGGGTGTTATCACCGGTCTGCAGCATCTCGTCGTAGGAGGTCAGCAGATAATTGTTATTCTGCTTGCCCGTTCGTGTGGCAAGAGACGCAGTAGCGCTTGATCAACGGGGCGATATGAACATCGTATGAAGGCACCTCATTCGGACCCGGCACCGGGATCGAGGCCAGGCCGGTCGTCCCGGGCGGCAACTCGGCGCGGTCATCCCAGGTGTAGCGCATGAAGGACACGATGGAGTTGATCTCATCCGGTGTGAGCTCGCCTCCGTAGGTCTTGCTGAAGGGCTGCATGCCCAGGTTCGGCTGGCCGTAGGAGATGATGTCTACCAGGGTCTCGTCAGTGCGGGTGTACATTTCATCCTGGCTGTGGATGGCCTTCATCTTGAACCCGTCCAGCCCGACCACACCCTGGATGACGCCTCCCTCGCCTTCCGGACCGTGGCACTGGACGCAGTTGACCGAGAACAGATCCTGGCCCTGGGCAATCTGCTCGGTGAGCGTGGTCGCCAACTGGGTTCCGGCCTCGGCCGCCGTCGGCCGGGCGACGATCACCAGGACGACCCCCAGGACGAGCGTCAACGCCGAGGCGATTCCTCCCACCCAGAGCTGTACACGGCCGGCGCGCTGCGGGGATTTCCTGGCGGCCAGGGAGAGGATCGCCAGCACGAGGATGGCCGTCCCAGGGATGACCAACCCGGCCAGGAATTGGGGCAGCGCCAGGGTCGTCGTGGGGATGTCGGCGATCATCGTCAGGACGACGATGGTGACGACGAACACGGCCATAACGGTCAGGGCCAGCAGGCGCCGGGAATAATGGCGGTAGGGTCCCCGGTCGGTGAGCGGCAGGACGAACAGGACCAGGACGGCGAGGCCCGGGACAACCGCCGTGGCGATCCATTCGATCTTTCCCAGCACCGGGATCTGCCCGTAGAGGGCCAAAAATTTGAACAGGAACAGGAAGTACCACTCCGGCCTGGGGACGTAGGAGGTGTCGCTCGGGTTTGCCCTGGGGGTCGCCGGGCACGCCGACGAAGGTCGCCAGCAGGACCAGGACGATGAAAATCCCGAAGGAGACGATCAGGTCTTTGTAGATGCTGTCCGGCCAGAAGCGTTCGCCTCTCTGCAAGGCGATCTTGTACTTCTCCAGGATGCTTTTCTTTTGCTCGTCTTTCATGTCCCGCTCCTTTAGTCGTCCTTGTCCGGGAACTGCGACTCGCCGTGTTTGATGATCAGGTAGAGGTGGACGCCGATCAAAAGGGCCAGCAATGCCGGGAGCATCCAGATGTGGGCGGCGAAGAAACGGGAGAGGGTCAGCGCGCTCAGGTCCGTCCCGCCGCGCAGGGCCTTCAGGATGAAATCGCCCACGAACGGCACCGATCCTGCGATGGAGGTGCCCACCGTGGTCGCCCAGAAGGCCTGCTGGTTCCAGGGCAGCAGGTAGCCGGTAAAACCCATGCCCAGGGTGAGCAGCAGCAGGCCGACGCCGATCAGCCAGGTCAGCTCGCGCGGGTATTTGTAGGAAGCAGTCACGAAGACCCGGATCATGTGGATAAAGACGACCAGCACCATCAGCGAAGACCCCCAGTGATGGATGCCGCGCACCAGCCAGCCGAAGGCGACCTGGTTCATGATGTATTGGATGCTGTCATAAGCGTGGTCGGGCGAAGGCGTATAGTATACTGCCAGGAAGATGCCGGTGACGCCCTGGAGCAGGAACAGGAACAAGCTGGCGCTGCCCAGCGTGTTCCACCAGTTGCCTTTCGGCTCAGGCCGGTCGAGGACATTTTTGTACAAGTCCATCAGGCCCAGGCGTTCATCCAGCCAGGCAAAGAGTTTTTTCCACATAGGTCAGCCTTCCAAAAAGTGGAGGTACAGGATGCCGTCCTCGACCTTGAGCCGGTCGGCGGAATAGCTGTTCAGCGGGCGGGGCGGCGGGCCGCCGAGCACCTTGCCATTAATATCGAACTGGGCATCGTGGCAGGGACAGACGTACTCGTTCCGTTCCGGCTTCCAGTTGACCTGGCAGCCCAAGTGGGTGCACTTGTTCGAAAGCACCAGCGTGTCCGTCTCCGACTTGCGCAGCACGAACATCCCGTAACTGGTGACCGTCTTTTCCCACCCATTCGTCTTGCTGCGTGTGAACGAGACCAGCGTCGGCTTGCCGATCTCAAAGGTCTCCATCTTCCCCAGCGGAATCCAGGCATCGGCTTTTTGGCTCTTGAGCGCCGGATCGACCAGATAATCGATGGCCGGAAGGCCGATGACCGCCCCCATGATCGTGCCCACGACTGCCGTGGTGAGCTTGACAAAGTCACGACGGGTGATGTTCCCGGAACCTGCCATGCGAACCTCCTGGCTTGGACGAATTGTTTTATAATAGGACTGCCACTGTCCGATTTTACCTTATAACGCGTCGCTTGAAATCCGCTCCCGGCCTGATCTCGCACGAGATCAATACCTGCCAAAGGAAAAAAAAGACTCTCTACGATTATAAAGACCTTTCCGGCTTCCCCAAGAGGATGTCTGGAACTAATAAACCATGAGTATTGTCACTTTTATCGATATATTTCCGGATGGGATAATACACCAGGTTCCCGAAAACTCTTTCATCGTAAGGAGGCGCAGATGGGTATGAAGAGGAACGTCAGCCTGATGGAGGGGCTAAGGTATCAGGGCAAGGGTCCAATGCTCACCTTTATTCTGCACCGCATCAGCGGGCTGGGCATCGTGACCTTCGTGGCGCTGCACATCCTGGCATCCTTCCTGACCAACCAGCCTGCCAGCAATCAATTGGGAATATTCATCAATAAAATTTACGAGAACTGGATCTTCCAGATCTTCATCTTCTTCTGCGCTCTGTTCCATTCGATCAACGGCCTGCGCATCGTCATCCTGGACCTGTGGCCGAAGCTGATCGAGCATCAGCGCGAGGCCATCTGGCTGGAATGGTTCGTCTTCGTGCCGGTTTTCAGTCTGGCCGTGTACCTGATCGTACTGGGCGGGTTGGGCGGTTAGGAGGCGGGCATGAAACCGAGAACCGTTTCTATTCCCCAACGCGGTGTCAACTTCGACACGGTCATGTGGCTGTTCACCCGCCTGTCTGCCCTGGCGATGTATCTGCTCGTCTTCGTGGCGATCACGGGTGCCCTGATCATGGGCGCCCGCCTCCAGATGAAACTGCCCGACTTGATGCGTTGGGCCTTCATGCCCGAATACACGCACGTGCAGAACACCAACGTCCCGGATGTTGGCATCTGGAAGACCTTCTTCTGGCAGATGATGGGCATCCTGATGCTCGTGCTCGCCGCAGCCCACGGCCTGCACGGTTTGCTCAACGTGATTGAGGATTACCTCACCATTGGCTGGATTCGCAAGACCCTGCGCATCCTGGTGCTCGTCGTCTGGTTTGTCATGAGCGTCATTGGCAGCTACGTCATCCTGACCTACTAGGAGCAGCGGCATGAACATTCACGAATTCGAGGTGCTGGTCGTTGGCGGCGGGGGCGCGGGCCTGATGGCCGGCCTGTACGCCTCCAAGACCGCCAAGACGGCCGTGATCAGCAAGCTTTATCCCACCCGCTCCCACACCGGCACCGCCCAGGGCGGGATCGGCGCCGCGCTGGGCAACGAGGAAGAGGACCATCCCGAGTGGCATACCTACGACACCGTCAAGGGCAGCGACTACCTGGGTGACCAGGATGCCATCGAGTTCATGTGCTTCGAGGCCATCCAGGCGGTCTACGAGCTGGAGCACATGGGCCTACCCTTCGACCGCACGCCCGAAGGCAAGATCGCCCAGCGCCGCTTCGGCGGCCACACCAACAATCGTCACCGGCAAGCCGGTGCGGCGCGCCTGTCACGCCGCCGACCGCACCGGCCACATGATCCTGCAGACCCTCTACCAGCAGTGCATCAAGAACAAGGTCACCTTCTTCGATGAATTCCAGGTGGTCGACCTGCTGATGGTCAAAGGCGCGGCCGCCGGTGTAGTGGCCGTCGAGCTCGCCAGCGGTGAGCTGCACGTCTTCCACGCCAAGGCGGTCATCTTTGCCACCGGCGGCCACGGGCGCATCTGGGAGATCACCTCCAACGCTTATGCCTTTACCGGCGACGGCATCGCCGTGACCATGCGGCGCGGCATCCCGATCGAGGACATGGAGTTCTTCCAGTTCCACCCCACCGGCATCTACAAGCTCGGCATCCTGATCACCGAAGGGGTGCGCGGCGAGGGCGGGGTGCTGATCAACGGCAAGGGCGAGCGCTTCATGGAAAAGTACGCCCCGCACGTCAAGGACCTGGCCTCGCGCGACGTCGTCAGCCGGGCGATCTACCTGGAGATCCGCGAGGGCCGGGGCGTCAACGGCCAGAACTATCTCTACCTGGACGTGCGGCCCGGAGACGGTCAACAAATACGCCGCCCTCGACGGTCGCAAGGAGGCCGGACGGCTCGCCGGTCAACCTGACCGGGGAGCAGATCCTGGCCAAGCTGCCCGACATCGTCGACTTCTGCCGCGTCTACCTGGGCGTCGACCCGGTCACCCAGCCGATGCCCATCCAGCCCACCGCCCACTACACCATGGGCGGCATCCCCACCAACAAGTACGGGGAGGTGGTCGACGACGAGCACAACACGCGTGGTGCCCGGCCTGTACGCCGCCGGCGAGGTGGCCTGCGTCTCGGTCCACGGCGCCAACCGCCTGGGCACCAACTCCCTGCTCGACCTGGTGGTCTTCGGCAAGCACGCCGGCCTGCGCGCCGCCGAGTTCGCCAGGGGCGCCGCCCTCCCGTCCCTGCCCGCCGACCCGGAAGGCTTCGCCCACGCCCAGCTCGACCGCTTCTTCCAGGCCGACGGCAAGGACAACGCCTTCGACATCGCCCGCGAGATGAAGCACATCATGTTCGAGGACATGGGCATCTACCGCAACGACGCAGGGCATGCAGAACGCCCTGGACAAGGTGCATGAGCTGCAGGAACGCCTCAAGCACGTGCGCGTGACCGACACCGGCAAGATCTTCAACATGGAGCTGATCAACGCCTGGGAGCTGGGCAACCTGCTCGACCTGGCGGAGGTCACCACCGTCTCGGCCCTGGCCCGCACCGAGAGCCGCGGCGGCCACTCGCGCGAGGACTTCCCCCAGCGCGATGACAAGGAGTGGCTCAAGCACAGCCTGGCCTGGGTGCACACCGACGGCAGGATCGAGCTGAAGTACAAGCCGGTCGTCATCACCAAGTACCAGCCGAAAGAGCGGACTTACTAGAATTTCCCTCACCCCGTTCCCCTCTCCCAGCGGGAGAGGGGGCAGGGGTGAGGCTGGAGGCTCCCATGCAGGTGACCATCAAAATCCTACGTTACAACCCCGAGAAGGATAAGAAGCCCGCCTACAAGACCTACCAGCTGGACGGCGAGCCAAACGACCGCGTGCTGGACATCCTTGAGAAGGTCAAGGGTTACCAGGACGGGACGCTTTCGTTCCGCCGCTCGTGCGCCCACGGCATCTGCGGCTCGGACGCCATGCGCATCAACGGCATGAACCGCCTGGCCTGCAAGACCTTGGTGCGCGACATTGGGGCGAAGATCACCGTCGAGCCGATCCTGGGCCTGGGCGTGATCAAGGACCTGATCGTGGACATGGGGCCTTTCTTCGAGCACTATCGGTCGGTGTTGCCCTACCTGATTAATGACGAGCCCGAGCCGGAGAAGGAGCGCCTCCAGTCGCCCGAAGAGCGCCAGCGCTTCGACGACACCACCAAGTGCATTCTGTGCGCCTGCTGCACCACCTCCTGCCCGTCCTTTTGGAGCGATGAGAAATACGTCGGCCCGGCGGCCATCGTTGCGGCCCACCGCTTCATCTTCGACAGCCGCGACCGCGGCGCCGCCGAGCGCCTCAAGGTCCTGAACGAGATCGACGGTGTCCACCGCTGCCACACCGTCTTCAACTGCACCCTGGCCTGCCCGCGCGAAATCCAGATCACCAAGGCCATCGGGGAGGTCAAGGCAGCCCTCATGACGGGCAGCTTGAAGTAAGATGATGCTCAGGGCGGGTCCGGGACTCGCCCCGAGTTGCATTCGGGAACCGATCCGGGGATTCCTTTGCGGGGAAGGGATTTATAATTGCCTCCTCGGGCCCCGGTAAAATCCTCCTTCGCGCTCCCGGGGAAAGCCAGGATGGGATGCTTCCCAGTCGCGCACTCGAACAGTTCCTCCAGCACCACCCCACGGACCTGCAGGAGATCGTCCTCGAGCTCAGGAACCTGATCGTCTCCGTCGCCCCGGACGCCTGCGAGCAGATGCTCTGGAAAGGCCTCAGCTACTTTCACACCGGGGCCGGCGGGCCGGTCAGCGCCGGCATCTGCCAGATCGGCGTCCACGGGGACCACGTCCGCCTGGGTTTCATTCACGGGGCCTTTTTGCCGGACCCCAAAGGCCTGCTCGAGGGCGATCAGAAGTACAAACGCTTCGTCCGCATCCAGTCCTTTGAAACCGCGCCCTGGGAGGATTTGAAGGAGCTGATCCAGGCTTCCTCCCATTTCGATCCCTACACCTTGCAGATGCGCCCCTCCTCCTGACCGGCCTCGAGCTTCATGGACAGCTGGTACAAATCGGAATTTTCCCGCCGGGAAAACAGATGAGATACCGCAAGCTTCGCCTCCCCGCGGCGGATTTTCGCAACTTGTACAATTCACGAATGAATCCAAAAATATCCCATCTCTTCTCTTTTCCCTGATATCCGGACATTAATTCGGACATTCACCGCGGAGCCCACCAAGAGTGCGGAGAAAATTTTGAAAAGCTCTCCCGAAGGACACCGGGACGGTGTGCGATCTCCGTGTGCCACCTGCCCCGACGCTGCGCGCCAGCGCACACCAGCACCTGCGGCGCACCGCAGGTGCGGTGCAGGTGGGTGCCGGGGTTGGCGGTAAAATTATTAAAACCCTTATTTGTCCGAAATCGTGTCTTAACTTCAGTTTTCCCGCTTGACAGGTGAACTTTTTTGGGTAGACTCAGAATCGGACGGAGGTATCGCATGGCTTTTATTCCGAAGAATATTTCCCAGCAGGACCCCCAGTGGAAAAACGAACAATTGGGATTCGACAATACCATCACCATCGGCACGGATGGCTGCGCCCTGACCTCCCTGGTGATGCTGGTGAACGGCTACGGCTTCAGCGAGACACCCTCCACGCTGAACAAGAAGCTCAAGGACATGGGTCCCGGGGCGGGCTTCCTCGGCGGGCTGATCGTTTGGGGAGCGCTGGCGCAGGCTTTCCCCAAGATCGTCTATCAGCGCATTGTCCTGTGCCAGGACCAGCCGGCGCCGCTGAGCGACATCGACGCCTCGCTCAACGCCGGCCAGCCGGTCATCGTCCAGCTCGACCGTTCCCCGGCGCCCAACCTGCAAAGCCATTGGGTGCTCCTATACGGCAAGCAGGGCAATGACTACCTGATGCTCGATCCTTTCCCTTATCCGACCGATCAGGCCCCGGTGACCTTGATCAGCCGCTTTGGCTTCAACCGGCCGCCGGAACAATTCATCACCGCCGCGGTGTGGTACCTGGCCCAGACGCCGCCCGCCCCGACCCCTCTGCCGGGCGGATCGGGCTTTTTTGTCCAGGTGCCCCTGAATACGATCCCCGGCCTGAACCTGCGCACCGCGCCCTCGACCGAGGCAAGCATCGTTGCCCTGGAAGGGGCCGGCACCTGGCTGCTGTGTCTTGAGGCGACCGATGCGGCCCAGGCAAAAATCGGGGTGAACGGGCAGTGGCTGAATGTCAAGGACCCTCAGGGGAATACCGGCTACGTCGCCGCCTGGTTCGTCCAGGGATCCGGCGCGCCCACCCCGACCCCTGCCCCGGCGCCAGCCCCCGCTCCCTCTCCCCAGCCGGCACCCTCCACCCCGGCCCCGACACCAGTGCCGCAACTGATCGTCATCGTCTCCCAATCGGCCGGCGCGAGCGGCCTGCGCCTGCGCGACCAGCCGAACCTGTCCAGCAACCTGGTCGTGATGGAGAGCGTCGGCGCGCAGCTGACCGTGCTCGAGCCGGCAGACCCCGCCAAGGCCAAGATCGGCGTCCAGGGCCAATGGCTGAACGTGAAAGATGCCGCCGGCAACATCGGCTACGTGGCGGCGTGGTATGTCCAGCAGCCCGGTGAGCCGGCGCCCGCAGCCGCGCCCGCGCCTGCGCCTACCGTCGGCGCGCCCGCCGCTCCCGCGCCCGCCGCAGCAGGCTCGCTCACCGTCACCGTCGCCTACTCGGCGACCCCCGGCCTGCGCCTGCGTGCCCAGCCGAATCTCAACGCCGACACGCTCACCGTCATTCTGCCCGGAACCCGGCTGACGGTGCTCGAACCGGCCAGCAGTGCTCAGCCCAAGATCGGTGTCGAGGACCAGTGGCTGAACGTCAAGGAACCGGGCGGCACGAGCGGCTATGTCGCCGCATGGTACCTGCAGAAGGTCGGCTGAAACGCCGGAGATCCGGGCTCCTTGATCAGCCCGGACGGCGCGCTACCAAAAAGCCGGGAGGGCATGCAAGCCCTCCCGGTTCGTTTTCCGGTCAACGCAGCCAGGATTGGAAAGCCCCGGCAGCCGGTCCTATTTCTTCCCGCACATGGTCAGGGTGACGTTGCTGTACGCCGGGCTGCGCAGCAGCACCTGTCCGCCCGCTCCCGTCGCCGCGAACTGGTACACCAGCCACGCCTCCGGATAGGAATTGAAGGCCGGGATGGTCTTGGAGACCAGGTCGTAGGAATAAACGCCTCCTCCCAGGGGTTCCATCGCCACCCCCTCGTTCCACGGCGTCGTGCCGCCTCCGCTCTTGTCCTTCAAGTGGAAGAACAGCACCACACTCGAGACCTGGTCCGGCTGCGAGACGCCGACCTGCAGCTTCAGATCCAGGGGCCCGCAGCCTGCTCCACCAGAGTAGAAATGGCCCACCGACAGGGAGGGCTGGCCGAACGCCAAAGCGGAGGGCGCAGAGAGGGGCACCCCGGTCGGAGTTGCCGTAGGGACGGAGGTGGCGGTCGCGACCGCCGTCGGGGTCGGGAGAGGCGTGGCCGTCGGTGCCGGAGCCCCGCCTTCGAGCTCGAAGGCACCCCGGTCGCAGCGTGGACCCTGGGGCCGGGTCACGCCGCGCTGGTCGGTATCTGGGCAGTAGGATGGATCAGCCGAGTCGACCGCCGGGCTGAGGGGGGCAAGGGCATGCACATAGGTCGGGGATGGGCCGCCGCTCAAGGCGAGCGGGGCCAGCAGCGGGTCGGTGTTGACCAAGTCGCTGGGGTCTCTAAAGCCGCAGGTCTCGCCGCTATCGACATTGAATCTCTCCAGGACGATCCCGCCTGCGCAGTTCCCGCCGGCGTTATCCGCCAGGATCGAACTGGTGATCGTGGAAGGGAAGGTGGAGCTCACCCCGACCCCGTTGTTGAAGGCAACGGTGGTGAATCCCAGCACGAAGCTGCCGGTATTGACCAGCCCTTCCCCTGGTTTCCGCTGATCGTCGAATTCAATATGCTCAGGTTTGCATCGCTGTCGGCGTTGAAAACCCCGCCGCCCTGGCCGCGGTCGGACGTGTTGTTTATGACGGCGCTCAGGGAAAACCTGGCCAATCCCTTGTTGTAGATCCCGCCGCCGAAGCGGGCCGTGTTGTTCTCCAGGAGCACCTGCGTGGCAACGATGTTCCCGGGGGGGTCGTTGTAGATGCCGCCGCCGTTGATCCCACCGTGGTTCCCGCTGATCGTGACCTGGGTCAGGCCAAGGGTGGCCCCATTCCAGATGCCATCCCCGTTGTCGCTGCCGGCGCTGTTGTCGCGGATCTCCACGTTCGTGAGATTCACGCGGACGGAGACGTACAGGTACAGGCCTCCCCCGGCGGAGGCGGCGCTGTTCTCGGCGATGGCGGTGTCGCGGATCTCCACCAGGGAGGCCGGCAGGCTTGGAGTTGCGTTGGGATAGATGGCGATGCCGCCGCCCTGGTAGGCGCTGTTGCCGATCACCTGGCTGCCCTCCATGGTCAGGGTGCCGTCCCGCTCGCTCAGGATGCCGCCTCCACCGCCGGTGGGGCCGCTGGTGGGGGACGCAGGCGAAGTAGCCACGTTTTCCTGCAGGGTCACATTATGCAGGCGCAGGATGCCCTGGCTGCGGATGCCTCCGCCGTCGTCCGACTGGCCGTGCTGGATGACCAGGCCGGTGATATCCACCGTGGTCCCGGGGAAGACATCAAAAATGCGGTCGGTCCGGTTGCCGTCGACAATCGGGCTGCCCTCGCCGAGGATCGAGACGCTGTCGGTCAGGTCCAAGTCCCCGCTCCGGGCGGCATCCTCTCCTGCCCCGGTGCGGGTCAGGGTATATGTCCCGGCCGGGATGCTGATCGTCTGGGTCCCGGGGCAGGAGTTCGAGGTGATCACGGCCTGGCGCAGCGAACATTTGCCGGGGATGCATAGCCCGGTGGCCACGTCAACCGTGGTGGTCACCACGAAAACTGGGGTGGCGCATAAGCGGCCGAGCGCCCGGACGATATCGTCGATCAGGCTGCAGCCCGAGGTGAACAGCGACAGAATGGTGAATAACGCCAACAATTTCATCGCAATGCTGACCCTGCTTTTCATGCTTCTCTCCTTCTTTCCCTTCGGTGCTGTCCGGGGATTCCCGAACGCTCACTTTTTCCCGCACATGGTCAGGGTGACGTTGCTGTACGCCGGGCTGCGCAGCAGCACCTGTCCGCCCGCTCCCGTCGCCGCGAACTGGTACACCAGCCACGCCTCCGGATAGGAATTGAAGGCCGGGATGGTCTTGGAGACCAGGTCGTAGGAATAAACGCCTCCTCCCAGGGGTTCCATCGCCACCCCCTCGTTCCACGGCGTCGTGCCGCCCCCGCTCTTATCCTTCAGGTGGAAGAACAGCACCACGCTTGAGACGTGATTGGGATCCGAGACCTGAACTTGGAGCTTCAGGTCCAGGGGGCCGCAGCCCGCACCGCCCGAGTAGAAGTGGTCAGTCGAGATTCCGGGCTGGCCGAAGGCCAGGCCGGCGGTTGGGATGGAGGTCAGCGTGAACGTCGGGGTCAGCCCTGGAAGGAGGATGATTCCCGACTTGGTCGGGGCTTCCGTAGGTGTGACGTAAACGAGCGGGGCGGTGGTGCTTGTCAGGTCGCACTCCAGCGAGGCGACAAGGTCGATCGGTGGGGGAAGGCTGCTGGAGCTGACCGAGCACCCGCCGGGCGGCAGGACAGCCACCGAGCGCGGGCTGGCGCGTGCACTCACAACCGTCTGGCCCATGGTCAGTGCCAATGGATTCGGCGTCGTGCACGTCCCGGGGGTCAAAGTCCAGCCCTGCGTGCCGGTGGTAAACGTGAGTACCAGGCTGACCATGTCCGGGCTGGTATTGCAGATGCTGAGCAGGCGGATAGCGCTCGAGCGAAACGTGGGGGCGGAGAGGTCGACCGGGGCCCATCCGACGGCGGATCCGGAACAGGTAGACGGGAATTCGAGCGGAACCGTTCTGACGGCGGGCGGCGGCAGCACTACATCGACCGAAGCATGCTTGGTGGCGTAATGACCATCCCCGCCCGAGGCGTTGAAGGTGAAGGAGGTATCCGCGTTGATTGGGCCGGCGTCATGCGAGCCCGGGGACGGCTGGCCCGCGAGGATTCCCAACGGTTCGGCGGGGGCGCTGATAATGCCCACGCGAATCGGCGCCGGACAGCCGCCTCCGATGCAGGAGGACCTCCCGGCATCCCAGCTCACGGTGACATGCTCGCCCGGGCAGACGTACTGGGGCTGAACATTGGCGCTCCAGCCCAATCCCGAACGATCCACACCGCAACCGTTCAAGATGAAGGCCCCGCCAAACAGGACCGCCACAAGCTTCATGGATAAGCTGACTGGTTTTTTCATTATTTCCTTCCTTCCGATACCTGAATAAATTGACTTCCGAAAATTTCACTTCTTCCCGCACATGGGCAGGGTGACGTTGCTGTACGCCGGGCTGCGCAGCACCACCTGACCCCCGGCCCCCGTGGCCGCAAACTGGTATACCAGCCACGCCTCCGGATAGGAATTGAACGCCGGGATGGTCTTGGAAGCCAGGTCATACGAGTATCGGCCCGAGCCCAGCGGCTCCATTGCCACCCCCTCATTCCAGTTGGTGGAACCGCTCCCTGTCTTGTCCTTCAGGTGGAAGAACAGCACCACGCTTGAGATCTGGTTCGGCTGCGAGACCCCGACCTGCAGCTTCAGGTCCAGCGGGCCGCAGCCCGCTCCGCCGGAGTAGAAATGGTCGACCGACAAGTCGGGCTGGATGAACGACAAGCCCACCGCAGGGATTGCAGTCAGAGTCTCCGTCGGAGCAGGTGTGGGCGATGCGGCGACAAGAGGGGCGGAGGCGGAAACCGGCGGGGCTTCCCAGGCGCCGCGATCGCAGTGCAGATTCTGCGGCCGGTCCGTGCCGAGCTGGTCGGTGGGGGGATTGGGGGGACAGGCGGACGGGTCGGCCGAATCGAGGGCCGAGCTGGGGAGTGCAGTATCGAAAGTATGAACGAAGGTGTCACCGGCGGCCGTAAGCGGATTGAGTCTGGCATCCGTGCCGTTCAAGTCCCCAGGACCCCTGAGGCTGCAGGAGGCGTCACTGGAGACGTTGAAGCCGCCTGAGATGGGTGTGCCGCTGCAATTTTCGCGCCCGTTCCCGGCAAGGATGGAATTATTGATGACGGTTCCACTGCCCGTGGTGTCCAAGCCGACGTTGATATTGTCGGCGATGGTGGTGAACGAAGCGACCAGGGTCGCCGCCGGATCGCTGAAAAAGATGGCGCGCCAGTTCTCACTGATCGTCGTGTTCTCGACCGTCAATCGGCCATGATTCTCAATCCCGACCCCTTCCGGCGCGGCGAGGGTATTGTTGATAATCGCGCTGCTCAAAAAGGTCGCCTGCGCCTCAGGGGAGAGATAAACGCCGCCCGAGTTATTTTGGATAAGCACCTGCCGCACATCCAGCGTTCCATAGCCGTCAAGGCCGCCGATCGTGCCGCCGGTGTTGCCCTCAATCGTTCCGGAATTTAGAAAGATGTCCAACATGCTCGAGAGGCCGCCGGCGTTTGCGCCGCCTGCATGGTTATCCCGCACAATGAAGCGCGTCAGGCTGGCATGGGCATTGAGCGCCAGACCGCCGTCGGCTTCGGCGCTGTTATCGGCGACCGTGGAATCAGCCAGCTCGAAGGATGGCGTGTCAGTCCCTCCAAGGGGAGGCAGGACGGCAATCCCTCCCCCGGTCGGCGCGGAGTTCCAGGTCACCTGGCTGCCGTTGTCGATCGTCATTTCGGGACTGTCGCTGAAGATGCCCCCGCCGAATCCCCACGTGCCTCCCGCGTTTGCCTCGTTCCGGGTGATGGTACTGCTGTGGATATGCAGGATGCCGCGGTTGAGGATGCCGCCGCCGTAGCCGGAATAATCGCTGGCTGAGTCGGACACTGTGCGGCCGTTTGTGATGGTCAGGCCGGTCAGGTCCACCGTCGTCCCCGCCATAATGTCCAAAACCCGATCGGTATGGTTCCCGTCGATGATAGGGCTGCCCTCACCGACGAGGTCCACGCTGTCGGTAATGTCCAGATCGCCGGTCTTGTTCCGGTCCTCGTTGGCCCCTGCGATGCTGAGCACATATGTGCCTGCCGGAACGAGGATGGACTGCCGACCGGGGCAAATATTCGCCAGGGAGACGGCATTGCGCAGTGAACAGCCGCTGACAGTGCAGACCCCCGTGTTCGAATCGACCGTGGTGGTAACAGTGAAGGTCGAATCGGCACAGCGCCGCGCGATGGCGTTGAGGATGTCTTCGAGCAGGCTGCAACCCGAGGTGAACAGTGACAGGATCGCAAAGACGGCGAGCATTCGAATAGGGATACCAATAAACCGCTGCATGGCAACTCCTCCACGTTCCCAATCGCCGTACACTAGTCTGAAACAAATCGGACAATTATAATGTGATTTATCTTACACTGGCCGACTGGCAGGGTCAATAATACCGAGGTCATGGGTGCCGGGAACCTCCATCCGCTGGAAGGAGAATAGACAGCCCGGGTGGATGATGGTAAAAATAGGCTAACCATGGGTGTAAGGCAGGTTGCCGGTCAATGAGTTACTTCAGAGGAAACGAAGATGGCAGAAGCTTTGAAACCTCCCTACCTTGAAAAGGTCGATCAGCGCGGTGATATCCAGGTCTGGATCGTGGACGGCGCCTACGTCCGCGGGCACATCGACGAGGAGTTCACCAACTTCGGCCAGCACTACCGCTACCCCTACATCCCCGATCTGGAGTTCTGGATCGACCGCGAAGCGGAGCATGACGAGCACCAGTTTTTCATCGACCACCTGCTGGTCGAGCACGAGTTGATGGCCAAGGGCATGGCTTACGGCGACGCCCTGACCGAGGCCGACTGCCGCGAGCGGGAGGAGCGGCGCCGCGCCGGCGACGTGCGCAAGGTGACCCACGGCGGCCAAAGCCTGCCCGACCCGGCGACGATCCACGAGCGCCTGTGGAAGAAGCTGGAGGACGGCGTCAGCGTGTGGGTGGTCAACGGGCGGCTGGTGCGCTCCGCCTACGACATCGACTTCACCGCCGGCGGGCACGACCACGTCTACGAGTTCGTCCCGGAGAACGAGGTCTGGATCGACGACGCCATCGAGGAGAACGAACGCGGCTTCGTCCTGCTGCACGAGCTGCACGAGCACAACCGCATGGCAAAGGGCATGCCCTACAGCCAGGCTCACGCCGAGTCCAGCCGGCTGGAGTTCCGCTGCCGCCACCACCCCGATGAGCTGCACGACGCCCTGGCGGCGGAAGGCTGGGCCTAGGAGCCAGCCATGCAACTGATCAGCGTCAACCTCGGGCAGGAGCGCATCGTCCCCAAGGAGCGGGGCAGCGAGCGGACCGGCATCTACAAGCTCCCGGTGGAGGGTCCCGTCCGGGTCACCTTTGCCGGTCTGAGCGGCGACACGATCTGCGATCGCAAAAATCACGGCGGCCCGGACCAGGCCGTCTATGTCTACGGCGGGGCGGATTACGACTGGTGGTCGCAGGAGCTGGGGTACGAGCTGGCGCCCGGGACCTTTGGTGATAACCTGACCTTCAGCGAGCTGGAGAGTGCCCGGGCCTCGATCGGCGACCGCTTCACGATCGGCACGGTCGTCCTGGAAGTGACCGCCCCGCGCATCCCCTGCAAGACGCTCGCCCGGCGCATGGGCGATCCGCAGTTCATCGAGCGCTTCCGCCGGGCGGAGCGTCCCGGGCTGTACTGCCGCGTGCTCCAGGAAGGCAGCCTGCGCCCCGGGGACGCCGTAACCTGGGAGAAGTATCCGGGCGCGGCGGTCCTGGCCGTCGAGCTGTTCCGCGACTTCTACACTTCGATACATGACGAGGCGACCGTCCGCCGCATCCTGGCTGCGCCGATCGCGGCGCGCGCCCGCCGCGACCAGGAGAGAAGATTGGAAAAACTTCTGGCGAATGCGAACCGCAGACACTAGCACCTGCTGCTAGTGCAGGTGTAACCACAGATGAACACAGGTTTATAGAGGGAAACAAGAATGCCGGATTATGCCGAGATCTACCGCCGGCAGGCCGGGAAGTACGAGGCTCTGGTGTCGCGCGAGGATTACCAGGGAAATCTCCTGCCGGCTCTCGAGCAGATCGTGCCCCTGCGAGACAAAGTCGTCGTCGACCTGGGCGCCGGGACCGGACGGCTGGCCTGTCTGCTGGCGCCGCTGGCCGCCTCGGTCCTGGCCTGCGACGCGTCCGGGGCGATGCTGTCCGTGGCGGCGAAGAAATTGCAGGCGGGCGGTCCGGGCAACTGGCTGACCGCCGTCGCCGACCACCGGGCCATCCCGCTGCCCAACGCCGTCGCCGACGTGGCCCTCTCCGGCTGGAGCATCTGCTACCTGGTGGTGTGGAATGAAACGCGCTGGCAGGCGGAGCTTGGGCGAGGGCTGGAAGAGATGCAGCGCCTCGTCCGGCCGGGCGGCTACCTGGTCATCCTGGAGACGCTGGGGACAGGCACAGCATCCCCCCGGCCGCCAGAAAACCTTGAAGCTTATTTTACTTACCTGGAAGAAGAGGGCTTCCGGCGCACCTGGCTGCGCACCGACTACCACTTCGCGAGCCAGGAGGAAGCTGAATCCCTGCTTCCCTTCTTCTTCGGGGAGGAGATGCTGGCGAAGACCGAAACGCGGGGCGGCGAGGTTTTCCTGCCCGAGTGCACCGGGATCTGGAGTTTTACGAACTCATGAATCGCTTTTCGTACACTAACCGCCATGCCTGAGCTCCCCGAACTGGAAGTCGTATGCGAGGTTTTACAGCGGCACGCCGTGGGGCGGACGCTCGCCGCGGTGGAGGTCCTGCCGCCCGGCGGGCCGATCGTCGTGCGCGACCTGACCGCGGCCGGCTTCGAAAAAACCCTGAGCGGGGCGGTGATCGCGGCCGTCGCCCGGCGCGGCAAGTTCCTGGTCTTCTCCCTGCAGGCCGGACCAACCGCACTTTTCCTGGCGGTCAACCCCAAACTGAGCGGACGGCTGCAGCTGGCCGAGCCGTCCGGAAAGCGCCTGCCGCGCACGCACGTCGTGTTCACCTTTGTGGAAGGCGGGCAGCTGCGTTACGCCGACCAGAAGCAGATGGGCCAGCTCTACCTCACCCGCGACCTGGGAACCGTCCCGGGGTACGCCGGGATAGGGCCGGAGCCGTTCGAGGTCACGCTGGAGCAGTTCCGTGAGCGCCTGAAGCCGTACCGCGGCGAGATCAAGGGCGTGCTGACGCGCGGCGAGTTCGTCGCCGGAATCGGCAACGCCTACGCCGACGAGATCCTGTGGGCGGCGCGCCTGCATCCCTACCGCAAACGCACCCAGCTGACCGCCGAGGAGGTCGAGCGGCTCTACGCGGCGATGCAAGCGACACTGCGGGAGGCAGTCGAGAAGATCCGGGTGGAAATGGGGGAGGCGATCGAGCGCGAGCCGCGCGACTTCCTGTCCGTGCACATGAAGACCGGCGAGCCCTGCCCGCGCTGCGGCACGCCAATCTCGCTGGTGGGCGCCAACCAGCGCATCACCAACTTCTGCCGGGCATGCCAGCCAGGGGGACTGATCAAGGGGATGTAAGGCGCGGGCTCTTGGCAGCAGCCACCTACCGCAGATTTGGAGCCTGCGAGAGGTTCCGTCTCGATGGGAGGATGCTGGTTAACCGCTGAATGACACTTTGGCTATGAGGCGAGCTTGGCCATGATAACGACTTCGACCACTTCATAGATTGCCGCAACCGCCAGCGTCAGGATGATCAGGATGTAAAGCCGGCCCGTGCGTTTCAAGCCCTCCAGGTAACCGGCGAGGCGGCTTTCCAGCCCCACGCTCTTTGGCCATAGGAAAGCGCGCCCCTGGACGTAGGCGGCGAGCAATGTGAGCACGTAGGCTTGCCCTTCGATGATCAGGGTGATCGAGTGCGGGATCATGACCAGCCGCAGGCCAGGATTGGCGGGCGAAAGCAGCAGCCCCCACAGGGCGGCGCGATAGAGGCCCACCAGGAAGCCGCTGAACGGGATGACCAGGGACGGCAGGGTGAGGCTGGCGAACGATCCGATCAGCAGGTTGACGAAGAACGTCGATAGGATGGCTGCGAAGACCCGCGCGTTCACGTAAGCCTGCCCGACGAACGCCAGCGGTCCGGTCATGAACGCCGAGCCGACCAGGCTCAAGAGGGACTTCTGCAGTTCCGGGTTGAAGGCGGCGTAGATCATGCAGACGGCGACCAGTCCATAGTAGACTGCGTTTATCAGGATGTAAACACGCTTGTTTTCCCGTACCAGCCCCCAGGCGGATCGGATCAGGTTTTTCATGCTGCCCTCCATACTCAGGATATTGTCTTTCCTAGAATACTCCTGCAAACATTTCATGGACCCGCAGAAATTTCCGGCGCTTGTTTGAGACTTCCCTGCCACCGCAGGGTCTGTAACCCTCGTGATGCGAATCTCGATCCCGTTGCGTTCGGAGAAGAAGCCGCCCCGCCCCGGTCACTTCCTCAATCCGTTCAGCACGTCCACGAAGACTGCGGCCATTTTTTCCAGGTTGATCTCTTCCCTGACGATGTGGTAGGACAGGGCCCCCATCTTGCGCAGGCGGGAGGCGCTCGCCAGCGCCAGGCGCAAGGTCTCCGTCAGGGTAGTAGCCCCTTCCTCCGCCAGCTGCCAGCCATTCCCGGGCGAGGTGCGCGAGGACGGGTGCACCAGATCATCGTTGGTGCCGTCGCCCCGTCCTATGATCACCGGCAGGCCGTAAGACATGGCCTCCTGGACCGCCAGCCCGCCCGTCCCGGGCAGGACGAACAGATCGGCGGCGGCGAAATAGGGCGCCAGCTCGTCTCCGTGTTTGGCGCCGGGGAACTCCGTCCGCGGGTAGATCTGGCCGGCAAGGTCCTTCAAATCCCTGCCCTCCGGCCCCTCGCCGACGATGATCAGCCGCGGCTGGAGCTCTTTGGGCAGGGCGGCGCAGGCAATCAGCAAATCGTCCAGGCGTTTACGCAGCTGCAGCCGGCCGACGAACAGGACAACCGGGCGTCCCTCGAATTCAGGAGGACGCACCGGGGGGGAGACGGCCGGGCGCGGCACGGCCGCGTTGGGGGCGACGAAGATCCTGTCAACTGGAAAGCCCAGGGCGGCGTACTCGTCCGCCCCGCGGCGGCTGTAGGTGATCAGGGCGTCGAACTGCCGGACGAAAGCCAGCCGCCGGTCACGGCGCAAACCGGCCAGGGGTCCGGAAGGCGCCGGGGCGCCGAGCCCCCAGCCGACCACTGGCCGGCTGCGGCGCTTCATCCACTTCAGTGCGGCAGGTGTTGAGAGATAGCGAGGGTTGGCCTCCACGACCAGGGTGTCGGGGTCCCAATCCACCAGCCAGTCCGGCAGCCCGGCCTGCCAGCAAAAATAGGCCGACCCACCCAGCAGGTGCAGGTTGCGCGCTGCAGCCAGTCGGGCAATGCGCAATTCCCCGCGGGGGATGGCCTCGCCGGGGCGCGGGTTTCCGGCGAAGACGCTCAAACCGCCGTCGCAGGCCGCCGCCAGCAGGTCGAAGAAAGCGGCCCGGTAAGGCGGCAGGACGCGCTGCTGGATCGCCAGCTTGCCGGCAAAGTGTTTATCCATGAGAGACCTCGCTAACCGCGAAGACACCAAGGACGCGAAGAATCGTTAATAATCTTTGCGATCTTTGCGGTAAAACCTCACCGACTTCATTGGCCCGCGCACGCGCCGCGTTGATAGATGACCGCCACGGGATCGGCGTACAGCCGGCACCAGTCGGACGAGCCCGCCAGGACCTCGAGCAGCCGCGGCTGGTTCTGGACCGAGACCATCAGCAGGTCCGCTTCGGTGGAGTCGAGCAGGGGCTGCCAGTTCCAGGCGGCATTCGTCACGTCCCGGTAACCCTCCCACTGCGCCACCGGGAAAACCTCGAAGCGCGTGTCGATCCAGGGCGGGCGGGAAGGCAGGGCGAACTCCAGGTAGCTCGAGAAACCGATCTCGCTCCACAGCGGGCCGGGAAGCGCGGGGTGCGCCCTCAGCCAGTCCGTCGCCTCGGTCGGCGTGTTCTCGGTGACCGGCGGCGCCTGCCGCCACCAGATTTCGCGCAAGCCGGGCAGGAAGGCCAGCGGCAGCAGGACAAAGAGCAGGCCGATGACCGTATTCACGACCGGGAGGCCGGGACGCGGCGGGCCGAGAACCCTGCGCTCCCAGGGGGCCAGCAGCAGGGGAGTCAGTACAGCCAGGAGCAGGGCAAACCAGATGACGTAGCGCAGGCCCCACAGCGCCAGCAGGCCGAAGCCCAGGAACCAGGCCCATTCCAGGCGGGAGAGCTTGCGCGGCGAATAGGCCGCCAGGAAAGGGAACCCAAGCAGCCAGACGAAGAAGATGTTCATCTGCCAGCCGGTGTTGACCGGCGGACGCCACTCGGCGGAGAACTGCCGGCTGGAGGCGTCGGTCACCGAATGCAGCACGTAGGTCCAGGCACCGAAGAGGCGCGGGTTGGCCAGCGTGGCGGCCAGGACGCCGAGGAAGGCCAGCGCCAGCCAGCGGCGGTCGCCCTCCCCGAAGACCAGGGCCGCGCCGACGAGCAGGACCAGGATCACGAATGAGCCATGCAAATTGACCCACAGCAGACTGAGCACGGGCAGGGCCCAAAGCAGGCGGGACCGGCCGAGCTGCCATTGATAAAGGATCCACAGCGCGAGCGCGAAGAGCGGATAGGCGAAGAGCTGCGGGCGCAGCGACCAGTTGTTGCTGGAGGCCAGCACGGCGGCCAGGAGGACCAGGCTCGCCCCCAACCGCCCGGCTCCGCCCCGGCGAGCGGTGAGCCAGACGAAGGAGTACGTCACACCGACCAGCAGACCGCGCAGCAGCACCGTCAGGGGCAGGCCGCCCAATTTATACACCAGCCAGAAGAGTACTGCTGCGCCCCAGGAGTGGTAGACCACCGGCGACCCGGCCTGGCTGAAGCTCAGGGCATCCACCTTCGGCACGGCACCGGAGGCCAGCGTGTCCCGCCCGATGCGCAGGTACCACCAGTAGTCCTGCGGCGTGACCGGCAGCAGGAAGGCAATGCCCAGGGCGAAGAGCAGCACCAGCCCCAGCCAGAGAAAACCACCGCCTTTGAACAGATAGGAGCGCTGCATGGGAATCTCAACCCTCACCCCGACCCACTCCCAATCCCCTTCGGGGATGCTGCGCGGGGAGAGGGGAAATCGGCCTGGCTACAACATAGGCTTTCCAATCCAGCGCTTCCAGGGACGGCACGCGCGGGTACCCATGCTTCATCCAGCAGAGGTCATAACCGGCGGCGGTGAGTGTCTCCCAGGCGAGGCGGGCGGACTCGGGCCCGTGCAGCTCCATCAGCATGACCGGGCGGGCCTCGGCCAACACGCGGCGCATCCCCGGCAGGGCCAGCACCTCGCCGCCCTCGATGTCCATCTTGACGACCTGCGGCGGCGGGTTGCCCCGGGCGTAGGCGAACTCGTCCAGCGAAAGGCCGGGGACGGAGATCTCTGACGGGTAGGGCTCGTCGGTCCGGCCAGCGGACCCGGCAGCCTTGCCCATGCCGCCCGAGGCGTGGACGTAAAAGCGCACCGGACCGGAGGCCTGCGTCACTGCCCCGGGCATGACCATCACCCGGGCCTGCATCCCGTTTAAAGTCACATTGGTCCGCAGGCGGGCGACGTTTTCCGGCAGGGCTTCGAAAGCGTATACCCGCCCGGCCTCCCCGGCGGCCCGCCCCAGCAGGAGCGTGACATAGCCGATGTTGGCGCCCACATCGTAGACCATGTCGCCCGGCCGGATCAGGTCATGCAGCGCCGCCTGCAGCTCAGGCTCATAGGTGCCCAACCAGTAGTCCTTCTCGGTCTGCATGTCGAGCAGCAAGGTGTACCCGGCCAGGTCCCCGGCGGCGATCCTGACTTGCGCCAGGCCGGTCGGGGCAGCGCGGTTGAGCGTCCGCCGGATCAGCGAGGCCAGCGGCCCGCTCTTATAAATGGCCTGCTTGAACGAAGCCGGCAGCACGCGGGCCGCAATGGAGGCGAGTGCCAGGACGGGATTAGCCATTGTCATTAGGCAAGTGAGGCGCCGGCCAGGCGGGGGACTTGTGCACATGGACGACCTTCCAGGAGCCGCCCAGCTTGACCATCACACGGCTCTCGTTGTGCGCAGCCACCCGCACCCCTTGGGGTGTCTCGCTGCTGACCAGCATGGTGTAGCTGGCGATGGCCGCCTCGCCGTAGCGCTGGATGTGCAGGTTGGCGAGGTCCAGGCGGGTCTCGCCGCCCGCCGCGCCCTCGGCGCCGAAGACCGTCCCGCGGCGGGCGTTGGCCGCCATCATGAAGTCGTGGAAGGGCAAGCCGTCGATGCGCTGAGGCGTGACCCACCACTCGTAGAGGGTCAGATCCTCGCCCGTGGTGGCGTGGTAGGTCTCCAGGTCGTTCTCCTGAATGGACTGGAGGTGCTTCATCAGGAAGTCATAGATCTCGGGGTTGTGCATAGCCTACTCCATGGTGCAATTATCTTTCGGTCATCCGCTTAACGCAAGAAGCCTTATAGAGATGGATACGGATGAAGGGGATATGGATGCTTTCAGCGGGATATTTATCGAATCATCGATGTCCATCCATGTTGATCCGTGGTTTCCCTTTTACTTGGAAACACTCTCTGCACCGACCGGCAAGCCGGTCGAGTCCGGAATCATGATAATAATACCTCCAGATAGCGCTCGACCATGCGCTCCAGGCCGAAGGCCTCGACGGCTCGTGCCCGGGCTGCGACCCGAAAACGTTCCCCTTCGGAGAGCAGCCCGGCGGCGGCTCGCGCCAGGGCGGGGAGGTCGGGCGGCTCCAGTTTCCACGGGTCCGCACCGTAGGGCGCCAGGCGGCCGGCGTCGCCGGTCACCAGCTCGGGTAGCGCGCCGGTGTCGAAGGCGACCACCGGCAATCCGCAGGCCAGCGCTTCGATGACCGAGTTCGGGCAGGCGGCGTTCAGGTCGGCGGAGTAGAGCAGGTGCGCCGAACGGTCCAGGTAGGGGATGCGCGCGCCCGGCACCGTCCCGGCCCACAGCAGCGGGACGCGGCTGCGGGCCTGCACGGCCGTCTGCAGTCCCGCGGCGACATGCCCGACGATCATCAGCTCAACCGGAAAATCCTTATCGGCCAGCAGTTCCGTCAGGCGGACGGCGGTCGTCAACCCCGCCTCGTACCCGCCGCCCAGCGAGCCCTCCACCATCAGCAGACGGGAGCGATCTACCGGGCGCTCGTGCGGCCCGTCGGGGGTGTAGACAGCCAGGTCCACGCCGTTGTGGATGACCGTGCTCGGCGATCGCACAGCGCCGAACCAGCTCTCCCACCAGCCCTGGACGAAGGTTGACTGGTAGACGATATGCGTTGCCAGCCGGGCGCGCAGGTAGGTGAGCAGCAGGTTGGCGCCCTCGGCGCGCAGATAATGGCGCAAGCCGGTGCGCTGGCGGCGGTGCAACCAGTTGATTCCATCCAGGCGCTGGACGATGCGCACGCCCCGGCGATGCACCCGGGAGAGGCCGGCCAGGTCGCGTGTCCCACCGGTGATCAGCACGGCGTCGTAGGGCGTACCGGCCAGGTCGTCGCAGGTGTGGATGCCGCGGGCGGCCAGACCGGCGGTCAGCTTGGCCTGGAAGGAGACCATGCCGCCGACGCCGTGGACTTTGGGGATGAGGCAGATGCGGGTCATAATTTCTCACCGCGGAGTACACCGAGAACGCTGAGAGGAAATTGGCCTGGGAGAGTCGGGGAAGGAGTTGACCACGCGGCGAATGCCATGCTTGAGGAGAGCGACATTGAAATTGATCAGCAATCCGACCTTGCAGCCGGAGAGTTACAGGTACGACAATAGCTGGGCTTGGTGAATCGGGTCGATCTTTTCAACCGATTTGATCTCCACAATCACGCATTCCTCGACCAGCAAATCCAGGCGATAGCCGCAATCCAGCTTGACGTCCATATCGATTTCCGGCAATGGCTTTTGTTGCTCGGCTTTCAAGCCTCGCCCGACTAGCTCGAAGGTCAAGCAAGCCTCGTAGGCTGATTCTACTGCTTCTTACATAAACATCTGAACTATTTTGTCTCAAATTACCCGCAAATTACGAGACCTTGGTTTAAATATTTACGCAGCACTCTGTAACAGACCGGGTCCCAAAGCACGATGCACATCAATCGCCGCTCCAATAATCGCCTCTGTGAGCCCATTAAGCCTCTCGTTCTCTCCCATTTTTTCTCCTCCCTCCGCGTCCTTCCCCGGCACCTGCGTCCGGGGCAGGTGTGCGGTCTCTCCCGGAAGGACACCGGGACGGTGTGCGGTGAACTAATCCTCCCTCTTTCCCACGCAGCGCGCCGGGATGCCGGCCCAGACCTCGCCCTCGCCGGTCGAACTCGAGCAGCACGGCGTTGGCAGCGACGATCGTGCCGCGGCCGATGTGCAGGACGCCCTCCTTGCACAGCACCTTGGCGCCCGACGACAGGATCACATCGTCCCCGACCTCGAAGCCGCGGAAGGCGGATTTCTCGATCGGGCGCTGGACGTCGGCGCGGCCCAGGGTCACGCCCGGGTAGATGCGCACCCGGTCGCCGATGATTGTGCTGGGATGGATGACCACCCCAAACCCGCCGTGCAGCAGGAGGAAGTCCCGCCCGATCTGCACCGGGCGGGGGATCTCGGCGCCGAGCAGCTTGAGCAGGAGATACGCCGCCTTGCCGAACAGGCGGGAGCGCCGGGCATAGACCAGGGAGGTATAGGCATCTCGCCGCATATGAAAGATTATACCGTATGGGGAGGTGTTATAATTTTGGACAGGAGTTGTCTGGAATGACCCTCTTCGAAGGCACCGATCGACGCAAGGAAGAAGAACGCATCCGCAGAGAAAACCGCCTGCCGCCCGGGCAGGCGCTGACGCTTAAATTCCCCGTGCTGCACTACGGGCCGGTGCCGTCGTTCAACCCGGCGACCTGGGACTTCCGCGTCTGGGGCGAGGTGGAGAAGGAGGTACGCTGGACCTGGGAGGAGTTCAACCGGCTACCGCGCACCCGGGTCACCATGGACATCCACTGCGTCACGCGCTGGAGCAAGGCCGACACCCTCTGGGAGGGCGTGTCAGTCCGGGCGCTGGTGGATCAGGGCCTGATCCGGCTCAAGCCGGCGGCGCAGCACGTCATGCAGCACGCCGAGTACGGTTTCACGGTCAACATCCCGCTGGAGGTGACCCTGCAGGACAACTTCCTGCTGGCGACGCACTTCAACGGCCAGCCGCTCACCCCCGATCACGGCTATCCCCTGCGGGGGGTGGTCGGTGCCATCTCCGGTCGTGGCGAGCTCAAGACCCCTTATTTTTGGAAGGGGGCCAAGTGGCTGCGCGGCCTGGAGTTCATGAGCCAGGACCGGCTTGGGTTCTGGGAGCAAGCCGGCTACAGCAACAGCGCCGATGTGTGGAAAGAGGAACGATTTGCTTAAAAAATTGCCCGGCCCCTTGTTGGAGCCGGGCAATTGCTAATCTAATACCTCAGCAACGCTCCCACCCCCACCTGTTCCAAAGCCGGATTGCTGCGCACCACTTCCACGTCCCCGCCGGCCCGCATCACCTCGCGCACGACCAGCTCCACCGCGTCGTCGATGCGCTCAAAGCCTTTTCCACAAAAAGGACAGATTTTCAACTCCTGGGTCGTCAGGTAGCCGCAGCCCCGGCAGTGATATCCCGGGGCATGATAACCCTCACAGACCGCCAGCATCTTTACCCGTCCGGCATGGACCGCATCCAGCGTTTCGTCCAGGCGGACGACGCCGTCGGCGCCCTTGGCCGCGCTGGTGATGATCTTCTCGACCAGGCGGGAGGCGCGCGCCGCTTCGGCCTGCCGCCCGGCTCCCATGGCGCGTGCCAGCACTTCGGTTGTCTTGGCGGTCATTTCCATCGGAAATGTACCCACGACCAGGCTCTGCCAGGCCTTGGGCAGGTGGTGGCGGAAATGAGCCACGTTCTCGTCCGTGCCGCCGATCAGGATGCGGCGCACACGACTCTGCTCGAAGAAATGCACGGTAAACTCGACCGTGCCCTTGATGTTGCGGTTGGTGATCTCGTCCGTGTAGCGGGTCTGGCCCGCGGTCCCGCCCCGCCTTCCAGGGAGGCTGGAAGCCCCGCCGCGCTTGGTGCGGCGGACATTTTCTCCCAGCACACCTTCCTGCTCGATCAGCTCTCCCAGGTGGAAGAGGAACAGGCGGGCGCCTTGTTTGTCCACCAACACGACGCCGTAGCCGCCGTAGGAGTCCAGCAGGTCCGCCAGCGGCTTGACGTAAGGATGATCCCCGAGACGGGCCTGGCTGTGCACCGGCACGGCGAGGGGATAAGCCCGGAAAAAAAGCCGCCGCGCGCAGGAAAAGATCACCATGCTGCGTCCTTTCCATTCGCGGGCGTGTTCAAAGTATTCGAGCACGATCGTACGATCTTCGGGCAGGTTAACCTCCTCGACCAGACGGCGCAGGCGCAGCTTGAGCGCCTCTGCCTTCCTCTCCTTCGGGTCGGTGTCCAGATAGACGCTCAGGACCGACCCCGGGCAGGAGAAATTCAGGATTTCCTTCAAATCACGGTCAGTTAACATGTTAACCTCCTCATGTGTCTTCCCGGGTTTAAGCAAAAACAACCGGGCTGGCCGAAACTATTGGGTTGTAGTCGCCTGGTTCATCCACCTCCTTCATTTTCGTTTTGTGATTTCCAAACCCCCGGGGCCTGGGGCCCGGCCTAGGGTTGCGCCGGCCGGGTGCCCAGGACGACAGGGATGTCCAGCTTCTGATCGCCGCGCAGCACGGTCAGGGTGACGGTATCACCGGGCGACTTGTGCAGCGCGAGGAAGGTGATCAAACTGTCATAGTTGTAGATCTTCTGTCCGTCGGCGGCGATGATTAGGTCCCCGCCTGAATCGATGCCCCGGTAGCCGGGGACGGTAAGCGGAGTGGTCCCGCCGCGCAGACCGGCCCGGTCCGCCGGCCCGCCGGAAGTGACGCTGGTCACATACGCGCCGTAGGTCGACTTCAGGCCCAGCGCGTTGATCAGGTCGAGCGGCATGTCCGGCGAATCCAGATTCGAATACGCCGTGATGCCCAGATAGGGATAATCGACTCTGCCCTTGGAAATCAGGCTGGGGATGACCCGCTTGATCGTGTTGACCGAGATGGCAAACCCGACCCCGGCGTTGACCGGCTCCCCGGCGGCCGTGGCGGCATCCGAGCGGATGGCGTCGGTAATGCCGATCACCTCACCGTTCAGGTTCAGCAGCGGGCCGCCCGAGTTGCCGGGGTTCAGCGAGGCGTCGGTCTGGATGATGTCGCCCGAGCCGAACGTGCCGCCCGTGGAGGTCTGTGGCCCGGACTGCAATTCCCGGCCCAGCGCGGAAACGACGCCCGTCGTCATCGTCCCGTTCAAGCCCCAGGGGTTGCCGATGGCGACCACGATCTGCCCAACCCTGATGGTGTTGGAATCGCCCAGAGGCAGCGGCTGCAAGTTCAATCCGCTGGGGTCAATCTTGACCACGGCCAGGTCGGAGTACTGATCCGTGGCCTTGACATCTCCGTAGACCTTCTGCCCACCGGTGAAGTCCACTTCCACGCGTGTCTCGCCCTGGACGACATGGTCATTGGTCACAAGGTACCCATCGCTGCTGTAGACCCAGCCCGAGCCAAGACCGGTGGAGGTCTTGATCGTCACCACGCTGGGGTTGACCTGATCGTAGATGGCGACGAGCCTGTCCTGCTGGTCGACCAGGTTGACGATGGTTTGAGGCGCGGGCGAAGCGTTCCCCTGGGTCGGCACTGCCGGCACCTGCGTGGGGATCACCGGCAGGGCAGTCGGGACGAGGCTGGTGAATTGACAGGCCACCAAGGCACCTGCTACGACTAAAACGGCTACCGTTAAAGATACCTGACTTCTTCATGAAATGCCTCCAACTTTTTTTTATTTCGCTCGAGCAGCTTCTTCCAGCAGGGATTTCTGCCTGGCGGTCAGCTGCTTGGGAATTTGCACTTTCACCCGCACGTAAAGATCGCCCTTGACCTCCGCGCGTTTCAGCTGCGGCATGCCGCGTCCAGCGAGGCGGAAGACCTGTTCCGGCTGCGTTCCGGGTGGGATGGTCAGGAGCACTTTGCCGGACAGGGTCTTGACCTCCACTTCGCCGCCCAGCATGGCTTTGAACACGTCCACGCTGACCCGGGTATGCAGGTCGTTGCCGTCACGCTCGAAGACCGGGTCCTCGGCCACTTCCAGGGCGAGGTAGACCTCCCCGCTCCCATCCGGAGCCGGCACGCGGATCTTGGTGCCGGTACGCGCCCCGGCGGGGATCTTCACCTCGATCCGCCGGCTGCCGATCTGCAGCTGGCGGGTCGTGCCGGCGTAGGCTTCACGCAGGCTGATGCCGACGGGCTGCTGGAAGGATTGGGCACCGCGCGGGCGCGTGGCCCGGTTCACACCACCCATCCCGCCGAAGATGCTGCGGAAAAAGTCCGAGAACACGCCCTCGCCGAACAGGTCGTCCAGGTCCACCGGCGAGGCGCCGGAGGAGGCGGTCCAATCGCCCCAGTTGAAGTTGCCCGGGGCGCCGTTCTGCCGCCACTGGGAATAGGACTGGCCCAACTGGTCGTAACGGGTGCGTTTCTGCGGGTCACTGAGCACTTGATACGCTTCGTTGATTTCCTTGAACCGCTCTTCGGCCTGCTTATTCTCCGGATTGCGGTCGGGGTGGTATTGCATCGCCAGTTTGCGGTAGGCACGCTTGACCTCCTCCGCGCTGGCGTTGCGCTCCACGCCCAGATCCTTGTAATAATCCCGGTATTCCATACCGCTATCCCTGCTTTCTCTACCTTATTCTAGACCTCTGGGAGGGGCAGAGTCAAGCGCAACACGGCGGGTCTTATACAACTCTAACGCGTCCAAAGCGGCCGGCAGTTGGCGAATCCTGCATCCGGAAGTATACTAACCGGATTGTACGCACTTAATCATACCGATCAAAGATGAGGCCCAGATGAATTCCGTTTGCGTTTACTGCGGCTCCGCCGATCAGGTTCCCGATCCTTACCTCCAGGCTGCCCGCCAGATGGGCCAGACCCTGGCCCGGCGCGGCCTGACGCTGGTCTACGGCGGAGGGCGCACCGGGCTGATGGGCGCCCTGGCCGACGGCGCCCTGGAATGCCAGGGGCAGGTTGTCGGGGTGATCGTCGAGAACATGAACACGCAGGCCCTGGCGCATTCCGGCCTGAGCCGCATGGAGGTCCTGGGAACCATCCACCTGCGCAAGGCCCGCATGTATGCTCTGGCCGACGGCTACGCCGCCCTGCCCGGCGGCTACGGCACCCTGGACGAGCTCTTCGAAACCCTCACCTGGGCACAGATCGGCGAGCATCGCAAGCCGGTCGGGCTGCTGAACGTGAACGGTTACTTCGACCCGCTGCTCGCCATGCTCGACCGGGCCGAGGCGGAGGGCTTCATCTTCCCCGAACACCGCCACGGGCTGCTGTGCGCCTCCGACCCGGAGACCCTTCTGGAGGCCATGAAAAACCACCACCCTTCCGACGAGGCGGTGCGGCGCTGGATGCGCCAGGACTAACGCCGTAAAGTTCACGCGTGTACTGTACAGGCATAGGCATGTCCCGCACCAAAGGAAAGCAACCGAAAACCCTGGCAGAGAAGTACCCACCCTCCGAGCCGTGCGGCTGCGAGACCTGCCTGAACTTCTGCAAGCGCCCGGGTTGGTGGACCGTCGCCGAGGCCGCCGCGGCGATCGAGGCCGGCTACGCCGACCGCATGATGCTGGAGCTGTCCCCGGAGCGCACCTTTGGTGTGCTCTCCCCGGCGTTTGCCGGCAACGAGCTGACCATCGCCATGCAGCATAACGCCGCCCACGGCTGCAACTTTCTGAAGAATAACCTGTGCGAACTGCACGGGACCGGCCACCAGCCGCTGGAATGCCGCTTCTGCCACCACGACCGCCCCGGCCTGGGTCCCCAATGCCACGCCGACCTTGAAAAGGATTGGAACACCCCGGCGGGCCAGGCGCTGGTCGAACGCTGGAGCCGCCTGACCGGCCTGTGGGAAAGGCTGAACCTCCCCGGACCGGGAGGTCTCCCGTAGGGGCGCAGTGACTGTGCCCCCTACGGTTTTACATTGAACTGGACCTGTGCCTCGGCCGTGTTCCCGGCCCGGTCGGCCGCCGTCACCCGGAAGGTATGCCCTCCGGCGACCGGGGACCACAGCAGGCCAAACGGCCCGGATGTAAACTCCCCCACCTTGACATCATCGATAAAGAATTCCACCTGCGTCAGGAATGGGTCGCTGACCTGGGCCTGCAGCGCCAGCTGCGCTTCCTGCGCGGCGCTGATCGCCTGCCTGTCCTGCGGGGACGTCACCGTCACCTGCGGCGGGGTGTTGTCGAGCGTCACCTGGACCACCGCCTGATCGATGCGCTGGTCGGCGCGCACCACCAGCAGGCGCAGGGCGTAGAGCCCGTTCAGGCTGCTCGTGTCCCAGATCGCCAGCGTGCCTTGCTCCACCGCCGTCTTTGCGTCCATGCCAACCTGGATCCACTCCCGCGGGTTCAAGCCACGGCCGTACTCCAGACGGTAGGAGACGAAGTCCGGCCCAGCGGCGCTGCCGGTCACCGTGATCTCGCCGCGCCCATCGGCGAACATGGCCGGGGAGGTGATGTGTGCCTCGGGCAGGGGCGGCGGCATTTGAATGGTGTCGTAGGCCGTGGGCGGCGCGGGGATGTTCTTGGTCTGCGCCCACTGCCGGGCCTCCGGCGGCACGGCCATGTACACACGATCCTCGACCAGTTCGGACGGGGTGAAGACCGTCGCCAGCAGGCCGGTCTCGCGGTTGACCTGGACGGTCTGGTAGAGGCTGTCCGCCTGGACCGGCTCGCGGCCCGTCAGGAAGATCTCGTTGACCACGTTCGGGCAGGCCGGGGTGGGCAACAGGCCGGAGGGGTCGCAGACCTGGACCATGGACATGCCGGAGGGCATCTCCCAGCCGGCGGACGGCAGGTCGCCGACGGCAGCCTGCATCAAGCCGTGCCACACAGCCGTCACCAGGCGCGGCGCAATCTGCCCGGACCCGGAGCCGGCTGCTGCCGGCGAAGCGTTGGAGCCCATCCAGACCACGACGACGCGCTGGGGCGTGTACCCGGCCACCCACGCCGCGGCCGAGTCGAGGGTCCGGGCGGCCTTCGCCCCGGCCGGGCGACCGATCTCCAGCGGGTTGGGGTGCCCGAGCGAGGGCCAGCGGGCGGTCTCGTCGCTCAGCACCTGGTTCATCAGGTAGGCCAGCTGAGGGCTGACCACGGCGCGCGTCTGCGGGAGCGACCAGTCGGCCCAGGCCGAATGGTCTGCGCCCGTGACCTTCAACACCGCCACCGGATGCAGGGACGGGCCGGAGAGCTCCTGCCCGGCCTGGGTGCCCTGGTCGGCAAAGATGCCGTAGGCGCCGGCAACGTCCAGGAGCGACAGGGGAAAATCATCCTGGAGCAGGCGCGCCGCGGGAGGGAATTCCAGTCCGAAAGAGGCGGCGATGCCGCGCACCGCCTCCGCACCCATCTGATCGAGGACCTGGGCGGCCGGGATCGGGTAATCGTTCACCAGGGCAATGCGCAGCCGCACGGGACCTTGGTAGTCGACACCGGGAATGGGGGCGCCGGATGGTATGTCCCAGCCCAGGCTCGCCGGGTTGAGGCCGCGTGTGAAACCGGTCAGATAGACGAACGGGGTGATGAGTGTGCCGGCGGGATGGGAGGCCAGCAGGCTGTCTTCCTGCCCGCCGTGCAGGTCGCCGACGGCCGCCAGGACCTGCCCAGTGCGCGGGTCGAGGATCAGGGCGCTGGCGGAGGCGGAAGGCGGCGCCGCACCGGCCGGGAGGCCCGGGAGCAGGTGCGCCGCAACACAATCGGAGCCGTCGGCTGCAGGCACCGTCTGCACCGCCTGGGAGGAGTTCCCGGTGCCCGAGCCCGCCAGACGCACCAGCTCGGTCTTCACCAGACAATCCGCCTGCAGCTGCAAGTCATAGTCGAGGCTCGTGACGATCTCCAAGCCGCCGCGGGCGACGCGGGCGCGGTCGAAGCGCTTGCCGAGCTGGTCCAGGGCCAGGTTGACGAACGCCGGGGCGACCTGCTCGCTCCCGGTCGAAGCGGCGGGGCGGATCGAGGGGCTCTCCGCCTTGGCCTGGTCAGCCTGGGCGGCGGTGATCACTCCCAGCGTCCGCATGATCTGGAGCGTCTCGAGGCGCAACGTCTCGGCGGCCTGCGGAGCGTCCAGGGGATTCAACGCCGGGGCGTGGCCGACCGCCGCCAGGAGGGCCGCCTCGCTCAGGTCGAGCTGGGTCACGGACTTGCCAAAATACAGCCGGGAGGCAGTTTCAGCCCCATAGGCGTAGCGGCCGTAGTCGGCGCTGTTCAGGTACCATTCCAACACCTGCTGCCGGCCGTAGCGGGCGGTGGCCTGTGCCGCCAGCATGCGCTCGTGGATGGCGCGGCCGACCGAGGGCGGCTCATCCCACAGCAGCAGGTCCGAGACCAGCTTCTGGGCCAGGGTGGGGTGCTTCTGCGGGTCCTGCCAGCCGGCGACGAGAAAGCCCGGCTCGCGCCAGTAGTCCGGGTCGGCCAGCAGCACGGTGGCGTCGACCAGCGCCTTGGGGAACTGGTCATAAAGGATGTAGGTGCGCGGCCCGGGGTCGGGGGAAAGGCTGGCCAGCAGGTGGCTCCCGCTGCGGTCGAAGAAGCGCGTCGGCTGGAGCAGCAGGCCGTCGCGCGGATTCAGCAGAATGGGCAGCTGCTCGACCGGCGGCAGGCCGCGGGTCAGCCCGGCGTAGGTCAGGGCGGCGGCGAGCAGCGCCACCAGGATCAGCGCGGTGAGGACGAAGCCCACCCCAAGCACGAGGCGCTGGCTGCGCTGCCGTCCGCTGCGCCGGCTTACCTGGCGCCGGTGGCGCCGCTCCCGGATGATGGTCAGAGTAGAGGGCATAGGGGCAGATGCCTTATCCATTATGGCCCGAGCTGCGTATCCAGCCAGCCCCAAAACCCGCTGGCAGGAAACCAGCCGCAAGCGGTCCCGGTCTGGCCGCTGATCATGACGTAGTAGATGAAGTCCTTAAGCGGGATTTCAGCCACCCAGACCGGCACCAGGGCGAGCTTGAAGCCGGTCACCTCGATGTCCGAGGACGAATAGCGCAGCTCCTGCACCTGGGCCAGCTCGGACTTGATCTCCCGGCGCACCTGCTCGACGGCGATCTTGCGCGCCTCCAGCGAGGCGTCGGCCATGCTGATCTCGTAGATCTCCGCCGGCCAGCCGGACAGGAAGCGCGGGTCGTATGCCGGAGCCGAGCGCAGGTCAAACTCGGGGATCAGCTTTACCAACAACTCCGCCAGCCGGCGCATCCCGGTCACGCACACATGGTCATAATGGACCGGGAAAGTCCCCGAGACGGGCTCCCTGCGCCGGGGGGATACCCCCAGCGCGGTCGAAATAAGAATCTCCTGCGTGCCGGGAATATAGCCAGACTGGGCGGAGCTGATCTGAACCCCGCTCCAGGGAATATTGCCGAGGATGTCGAACACCCAGACGGGTAGGTACAGGCCGCGCGGGGGCTGGACCTTGCCCCGCGGGGTGAGGCGTTTCTTCTTCACCCATCCCGCCAGAGCCTGTGCCGCCTGCTCCCGGTCGATGGCCATGGGGACGATGGCATCCGGCTCGAGCAGCTCGCGCCGCTCCCGGGTGGCGACCACATGCACCGAACCGCAGTAAGCACAGGTTGCAGTCAGCTCCTGCGGAGCGAGGATGAAGCGTGCGCCGCAGCCCTGGCATTGGAAGGTGACCATCGATACCGGTTTGCGCTGTCCCAGGCCGCTCGCCATGGCGATGAAGAAATCGTCCTCCTTGCTTTGGGCGGCTGTCCCGAGCTGCTCTCTGCTCTGGCAAGACTCGCACACCAGGGAACGCCCGTCGGCGCTGTAGGTCATGCGCCCGCCGCATTGTGGACAGGTGAAGCGGTCGGCTTGCACCTCGGCTGTACCGGGGGCCGGGGCGGGCACGGCCTCCGGGTCCACGATCTCCTCCGGCTTGAGCTTGCCGTCCAGGATGGCCAGGGCGCGGCGGGCTTGCGGATAAACCGGGTCGATCGCCAGGGCATCCTCCAGCAGTTGGCGCTTTTCCTTCGCCTCCGGGGTGATCACGCTCAGCCAGTAGCTGGCCCGGGCGCGCGTCTCCAGGTCGTCGGCGGCATCCAGGGCGCGCTCCAGATACCGGCGCGCCTGTTCGTATTCCTTGGACCGGATGCGGAAGATGCCTTCCTGCAGGAGATCGTTGTCGTAGTCGGAGGTCACGGGTCATCTCCGCCTGACGAGGGCGTCAGTCATGCGCGCCACGCGCACCATGGCCTCGACATCGTGGACGCGCACGATGTCCGCCCCGCGCGTGATCGCCACGGCCACCGCCGCGGCGGTCCCCTCCAGGCGCTGGTCGGGCGGCAGGTCGAGGGTATAGCCAATAAAGGACTTGCGCGAGGGGCCGATCAGGATCGGGTACCCCAGGCCGCGCAGCTCCCCGAGGCGATCGATCAGCTCCAGGTTCTGGGCGACGGTCTTGCCAAAGCCAAGACCGGGGTCCAGGATGATGGCCTCGTCGGGGATGCCTGCCGCGCGGGCAATCTTTACGGAGGCGAGCAGCTCGGCCTTGACCTCCCCCAGCAGGTCGCCGTATTCCGCGCCGAGGTAGGCAGCTCCGAGGCGCTCCCGGATCTCGACATTGGCCGGTTTCGAGCGGTTGTGCATCAACACGACCGGGGTGCCGAAGCGGGCGGCGACGGATGCCAGCTGCGGGTCGGCGCGCAGGCCCCACACGTCATTGAGCATGCCGGCGCCGGCTTGCAGGGCCTGCTCGGCGACGGCCGCCTTGTAGGTGTCGACCGAGATCAGCGCCTGCGGGGCTTCAGCCTGGATGGCGCGGATGACCGGGAGGAGGCGGCGCAGCTCCTCGTCGGCCTCCACCGGCTGCGAGCCGGGCCGGGTCGACTCGCCGCCGACGTCAAGGATGTCGGCCCCCGCAGCCAGGAAGCGGCTCGCTTGGGCGAGGGCCTCCCTCACCCCCTCACCCCGCACCCCTCTCCCTTTGGGAGAGGGGCCGGGGGTGCGGGATGCTAGCAACCCGTCCCCGGAGAAGGAGTCCGGGGTCAGGTTGAGGATCCCCATGACGTAGGTGCGCGTGCCCCACGCCAGGGACAGGTTGCCGGCGGTCAGGGGATTCACGCTCAGACGATTTGATCCAATGGGCGGCTCAGCCATGCATCGGCTGCGTCGAGGTCGGTGAAGATCTTGATCGCCGCGGCGGTCTCGGGCAGGGCCAGGGAGGCAATCTCCCGGATGGCGTTGGCGACCTTGTCATTGGCCACCACAACCGCCAGGCGAATGTTGCGCGCCGCCGGGTCGCTGTTGACCTCGATGGCGGTGCGGATGGCTTTCTCGGGAATCTCGCTGACCTGGCGCAGATCGTACAGGTTGCGCGTCAACCGGTCGGAGCCGAGCAGGTGCTCCAGGGAAAAGTCATGCCAATGCCTGATGGTCGCATCCGAGAGGTTCGTGAAGGTGAGCGCCATCCCCCCGTCCGGCCGACGGACGACGGTGTAGCCGATGCCGGGTTCGGGCTTCCAATTGAGCGGTTTCAATTCGGCCATGAAAATCTCCTGCTTTGATTATAACGAAAAAGAGGCCCGTTTTCACAGGAAAACGGGCCCCGACGGCAGGAAGGATTAATTGTGGTCGTGTTGCTTGGGCAGCTGCGGGATGATCCAGTTGATCAGCGCCTGCGGCGAGCGGGTCTGGATGAAGATGCGCCCGGGGCCGGTCATCTCGATCACCAGACCCTCGCCCGAGAAGACCGTCGACTTCAGCCCGCCCACCGGGCGTGGCTTGACTTCGATGGTGTTGTCGAAGGCCACCAGGTGGAAGGAGTCGACCACATATTTCTCGCCCTGCCCGATGGCCTTCTGAAAGATGGCGCCGTAGGAGGAGACCAGCAGCTTGCCGCTGCCTTTGGCTTCCAGGATGGAAAGGCCCTCGCCGGAGAGGAAGGCCTTGCCGCTCAGCTTGGCATTGAGATCCACGCCGGCCTCCGAGGCCATGTACGAGCCGGATTGGACCAGGATGCTCTCGCCTTTCATCTCGATCAGCTCGATGTCGCCGGGCAGCTCGGGGGCCAGGGTGACCTCGCCGCCCTGCGGGCCGGCCTTCCAGAAGTTCTGAAAGAACGACTCGCCGCCCAGCACGGCGCGGCCGAGCGACTTGAGCAGGCCGCCTTCCATCTTGGTCTCGATGTCGACGCCTGAGGAGAAGGAGACCATGGCGCCCGACTCGGCGCGGATCTTCTCGTCCGGAGCTAGGTGGGCAACAGCCAGGGAGTAGGATGGGCGGTGCAGGATTTCGATTTCCATGGGATGCTCCTATCGGAATGGGATTTACTCATTTCTACGCAAATCGCCCCGCCGGGACGCAGCTTCACCCCGGCCGGCCGAGCGCAGCACATAAAGGGCATCCGCGGTGACGAAGGGGTTCATCTTCTTCCGGCTCACCCCGCCCCAGTCCACGGGCGAATAGCCGGTGGAAGAAGGCCGCGTCGTGCGGGTGTAGGTCTCCTCGGCCGGGAAGCCGCCGTCCGGCAGGCGCCGGGACTCGAGCAGGTCGAGCGCTTCGGCGCAGCGCGGATCAGCCAGGAAGCCCGCCTCGGCCATCACCTTCAGCCCGAAGAGGATGTCGTAGTGCCAGTAGCAGGGGTAATGCAGGCGGACGAAGTGCGGGTTGATCACCTGGCCGCCGTGACGGCGCCTGAACAGCCGGCGCGTCAGGAAGACCTCGGCGGCATGCTCGCAGGACTGCCCGGCGCGCCGGTCGCCGGTGGTCCGGGCGTAGAGCGCCAGCGCCCGCAGCGGGATGAGAGTCTCCATGAACGAGGAGCTGTCCGCCTCGGGGTGCTTGTCGCAGTTCCAGCCGCCGTCCGGCCACTGCCAGCGCATCAGGCGCCCGGCCAGCTCTTCGGCGCGGGCGTCTGCCAGGCCTAGGCACAGCGCCGACCAGAGGGCGTTGCCCTCCTGCGAGGCGCAGCGGCGCACGCGCCCGTCGATGGCGCGGATGGAATTCTCATGCACGCTGCTCAGCCAACAGGCGTAGGTCGCCTCCATCAGCGGCACCAGCGCCGCCTCCCCGGCAGGGGTGCCCAGGTCGGCCAGCAGGGAAAGCACCCAGTGCTGCCCGTCCCATTTCTTGTACGGCGTGAGGCGGGTGGTGCACTTCGCCAGCAGGGAGCGGACCAGGGGAGCCTCCCGGACAACGGCAGCCGCCCGGCGCGCCTTCGTGGAAGCCGGGCCGGCACCCAACACCCCGACCGTCACCTTCCAGGCCAGGGCGGGCTCCAGGCAAAGTTGTGCGATCAGATCATTCATAGCGTCTCACTCCTGTGGTATCCAGCGCGGCAAGCATGGCGCGGACGGGTTTGCCGAGGAGCGGGTGGACGAGCTCGGGTGCCAGGTCCGCCAGCGGCACGAGCACGAAGGCGCGCTCGTGCAGGCGCGGGTGTGGAATGGTCAGCTGCGGAACGCTCAAGACCAGGTCACCATAAAACAGGATGTCGATGTCGATCAGGCGCGGGCCGTAGCGTACCGAGGGGACCCGGCCAAGGCGGGTTTCCAAATGTTTCAGTCGGATGAGCAGGTCCAGGGGAGGCAGGCAGGTCTCGCCGCGCACAACCATGTTGAGGAAGTCCGGCTGGTCGGCGTAACCCCAGGGCGGGGTCTCATAGACGGGCGAGGCAGCCAGGTCGGTCAGGGCGGCGGTACCCTGCGGGGAGGCTGCAGCCAGGGCAGCCACAGCCGCTTTCAGATTTTCCGGCCGCTCGCCGAGGTTGGTGCCGAGGGCAAGATAGACGGTGGATTTGGGCATGAGGGCGGCAACCGTGCTATACTCCTTCCAATGTTATTTTACCCCCTGTCAACCCAGATGATCCAACCATCCATTTGAGAAAGGGATGGGGCGCCAATCCAGCCGTTCCCGACCCGAGGAGGAAACATGAAAATCTATATCAGCGCGGACATCGAGGGCATCACCGGGGTCACGCATTGGGACGAAACCGAGCTTCCCAAAGAAGACAACCACATCCCCCGAGAACAAATGACCGCCGAAGTCGTAGCTGCCTGCGAAGGGGCCCTGGAGGCTGGCGCAACCGAAATCTGGGTCAAAGATGCCCACGACACCGGCAGGAATATCATTGCCTCCCAGCTGCCGCAGGCGGCGCGCTTGATCCGCGGGTGGAGCGGGCATCCGTTCCTGATGCTGCAGGAACTCGATGACACCTTTCAAGCCGTGCTCCTGATCGGCTACCACTCGCGCGCCGGTGCCGGGACAAGCCCTCTGGCGCACACCATCACCGGGACGATCACCCGCATGACGATCAACGGACAGGAGGCTTCGGAATTTCTGATCCATGCCTATGTGGCGGGTTTTCTCAAAGTACCGCTGGCCTTTGTCTCGGGGGACAAAGGGTTGTGCGTCGAAAGCATCCAGTTCAACCCACATATCGGGACGGTGGAAGTGAAGGAGGGCATCGGAAACTCGACGGTGAGCATCCATCCCGCCCTGGCAACCACCAGAATTCGCGAGGGGGTGGCCAAGGCCTTGAAGGGAGATCTCTCGCAATGCCAGGTGCCCGTCCCCGCCCATTTTTCGGTCGAGGTCCAGTACCGGGATCATTTCAAGGCTTATCTCTACAGTTTCTTCCCGGGGGCGAAACAGAAAGACCCCGTCACGGTCCAGTTCGAGAGCCAGAGCTACTTCGAAGTGATGCGCTTTCTATTGTTTACCGCGTAGTCGGGGCCTATGGTTCGGCATTCCATGCAATCGGCGGCGAACTCAAACACGGTGAGTGGTTCTATTCTCTTGGAAGGCGGAGCGGAGTTCGGCGGCCGGATGGCCGAGCCCGACCTGCCGCGCCCTCGAGCTGTCCGGGGGGTTCGATGCTCCGGTCTGCATCCTGCCCACCGCGGCCGCTCCCGACCACAACCATGAGCGGGCCGGGAGGAACGGCGTGCGCTGGTTCACCCATCTGGGGGCCCGGCGGGTCAGGCTCCTGCCGCTGACCGACCGGGCCTCGGCGGACAATGAGTCCATCGCCGCGGCGATCAGGGACTCCCGGTTGATCTACCTCCTGGGAGGGTTCCCGCAATATCTCGGCGACACATTGCAGGGCAGCCTCAGCGTCCAGGCCATGCTGTACGCCTACCAGGCAGGCGCAGTGATCGCCGGGAGCAGCGCCGGCGCGATGGTCTTGTGCCAGCACTACTACAGCCCGGAAACGGGAGGCATCCTGGCGGGATTGAATTGGGTGCCCAATGCCTGCCTGATCCCGCATCATGACACCTTCGGGAAAGGCTGGGTCCCGGAGTTGAGGCGCCTGCTCCCCGAAGACGTCCTGATCGGGGTGGATGAACAGACCGGGATGATCCGGTATGGCGCCAACGGCAGCTGGACCGTCCACGGGAAAGGCCGGGTCAGGTTGTATCGAGGGGAAAATACCAGGGTTTATCAGCAGGAAGAGGAATTTTCCCTTCCAGGAGTATCCTGAGATGGACATAAAGCCCAATCTCCTGTAATAGACTGCCTCGGCTTGCACAGGTTCAATCATGACAAGTTCTAAGAGAGGAGCAGTGGATTTTAAGTTATGAATTCCTTTACCGAGCAACTCCGCGACTGGCAATTCTTCTATTCCACGGTAGCGGCCGCCTCGGCCACGCTGACCGGGCTGCTGTTCGTCTCACTCTCCATCCACCTGGAAAAGATCAAATCCCCTCAGGGGACGCTCATGCTGCGCACCGCACAGAGGAGCTTCGAGGATTTCCTGTACGTGCTGATGATAGCCCTCGTGTTCCTCGTCCCGCACCCGGTCCCGATCGGCCTGGCGATCGCCCTGTTCGTGCTGGGGGGCGCGCGGCTGCTGGGCCTGGTCCGACAAATTCTTCGGTCGACCCGGGACGCAGGCCGGCGGCGAAATGCGGCGGAGGTCATCCGCGAGTACGGCCTGCCGTCTCTCGCCTGCCTGGGACTGGCAGCGGTTGGCGTCGAGGTCTTGCGCGGCGACACCGAATCGATCTTCGGCCTGGTGCTGGTCATCGCCGCATTGCTCGCCACGGCCAGCTGGAATGCCTGGCTGCTGCTGGTGCAGGAGAAGCGCCAGTAGGGAGGCCTGCTCCTGTTTCCGGCAGGAGAGGGGCGGCACTGCGAGCCAGGGGCCGGGGACATGCCGGCCTCTTCCGCTTTCCGGCGCCGGTAACACCCGTGCGACGCACTTTTGCATGCCCGGTGCCCGATCAGATGGAACTACACTCTTCCCGGCATGGGTTCCATTCCAGGAATAAAGTGCATCGCACTGACCGGCAGCATCCGGCTGGCATGCTATACTTCCTGCAAATGCGGTCCTCACCCAGCCTGCATACAGGAGACGCCATGTCCGAATCCCGCTTCTACCACATCTCGAAAACCGGCAGGCTTACCCACCTGGCCACCCTGCGCCAAGCTCTGGCGGCACTGAAGAAGGAGGGCTACTTGTGGCTGGACTATTACCAGCCCACCAAGGAGCAGCTCTCAGCCCTGGTCGACCCGCTGGGCCTCCACCCGCTGTCGATCGAGGACTGCCTGGACGAGAACCAGATCCCGAAGATCGACGATTACCCCCTCAACACCTTCATCCTCTTCAACGACTTTCACATTCACGACCGGACCCTCTCGGTAGCCGAAGTGGACGCCTTCATCGGCAAGAACTTCCTGGTCACCGTCAGCGGGCGGTACTCGGGCAAGAACAGCCTTTTACTGGACATCGAACGCACGGCGGAGATCGACAACCGCGACCTCCGCCAGGGACCCGCTTATTTGCTGCACGTCCTCCTGGACCACATCGTCGACCGGAAGTTTATGACGATCGAAGCGCTGGAGGACGAGATCGACACTGCCGAGGAGACCATCCTGGCCGGCCTGTCCCACTTCAACCCCGCCGACCTGCTCCACCTGCGCCGGGACCTGCTGGCCGTGCGCAAAAGCCTGTTCCACGAACGCGAAATCCTGGTGAAGATTTGCCGCAAGGATTGTCCCTTCATCCCGGAGAAGGCCATCTTCTTCTACCGCGACATCTACGACCACCTGACGAAGTTCTTCGAGCTGGTCGAGTCGGCGCGTGACGTGGTCACCAGCCTGATGGAGATGTACCTGTCCATGATCAACAACCAGATGACCAAGGCAGCCAATGATACCAACCTCACCGTCCGGCGGCTGACCCTGATCGCTACCATTTTCATGCCGCTCACGCTGCTGGCCGGGATTGGCGGGATGTCGGAGTGGACGATGATGACCGGGCCGGAAAACTGGAGGGTGGCCTATCCGGCCTTCTTGCTGGCCACGGCGGTCATCGGGGTTGCAAACTATTACCTGCTCAAGTGGCTCGACCGCAAGAAGTGGAAAAACCCGGACTGAGCGCCGGTCGACGGTGGAGGCTGAAAGGGAGGCCGGGAATTGTTCCCCCGGCCTCTTTCAATTGTCGCACGTTTGGGGACGAACCCTGTGCAAGGCGCGCCCGAGGCCGCCACGCCAGCCGACCACTCGGGCCTTCTAAGGAGCCGGGCAGGCCAGCTCCGTCGGAGTGACCTTCGCACAATTGGTCCCGCCACAATCGGCCACCGGTGGGGAGGGATCCTTGAGCCCGGCATTCTGCGCGCACTTGCGAGAGAGTTCCCGGTAGAAGTTGGCATCCGCCGAGTTGCTCTGCAACAGGGAAAAGGCTTCTACGTAGTCGGCCTGGGCCATGACGGTTTTGGCCGTGGCTTGTTTCTGTTTCAGGACCTCGCTCTTGCTCTGGCCCGGGTTCTGTTTCTGGGCCTGGTCCTGGGTCTGCAGGCAGGTCGCGCAAGTCTCCTTCAGGCAATCCTTCAGCCACGTGATCAAGGTTTTGGTATCCGTGGTGAAAGCAGACTTGAAGGTATCCTGCAGGCCGGCCTGCTGGACACGGCCATACCAGTTCAGGTAAGAACGGGCGCCAACGACGACGTCGTTGCAGCTGCCGCGGGATTGCATCGACTTGAGCAACTGGTCATGTTCCTCGGTCAGGATCTGTTTTTTGGATTTGGGCGCCGCGAGCAGGTCGTCGTCCTGGGAGTCCGGGTTGGAAGGCGGATGGGCCTGCTGGGCGGTGATTTCCGCGGCGGTCGCCTCGGCCACCCCGTACATGCTGAAGTGGTTAATGTAGAAGCTCACATTGGTTTGGCCGCTGCTCCCCAGCGGACCCGCATCGATCGGGATGAGGTGGAAATCCGTCCCGTCCCCGTTCGAGGCAAAACCGACCAGGTCATTGTAATTGCCCGGGACGTCCAGCGAGACATAGACCGGCTCGCTCATCAGCAGCCCCTCCGGGCCGAACTGGAAGGCGGCGACAAAACCCTTGGCGAAGGGGATGCCGCCGATGGCCGAGACCGGGGTGGCCGACACGGCGGTGCCGAAGGCCGGGTCGATCGTCCCGTCGGATTCCTGGGTCAAAAAGTCCCCCGGGAAGATGACATCCAGGCTGTTCCCCTTGGCATCCTTGCCGACCAGCGACTCCTGGCGAATCACGCCGGCCTGCGCTATATCACCCTTGATCACATGCTGCGTGTCGGGCGTGATCTGTACGTTGAGCGGGTTGGGGGTGAGGGGGAAGTTCTGCGCGGGTGAGGAGCCGGAGCCCAGCGAGGGGAGCGGGACGTTGGATAACAGCCCGCACGCACTGGCTACGACCAAAATCACCATGCCAAGCCAGACGTACCTGGAAAGATGAGAACGGGTCATAATTTTCCTACTAACGATAAAGGACCGGTAAATTTGGGCGATTATACATGAGAACGCGATAAATGGTATCCACTTTTAGGGGGATGCCTCGTTGCGAACGCCCTCCAGCATGCTCAAATCCTGCCTATCCTCTTGCCAGGGAAGAGACAACTCTGTATAGTATGAATGTGCCCTGCACCGGAGGGAAACGCATGAATCAATCCTTTAAGACAGACGCAGATAGACACTTACCCGGATCGAGTGCACGCGAAACAGGAATTTGAGATGGACGCTACTCAATTGAAAGTCATCGGCGCGGGGTTGTTTTTCCTCTTCATTTTTCTTTCCGGCTTCTGGCTGAGCCGTTCGGGAAAGCCACACAGCCCAGTCATCTTCAATATCCATAAATTGGTCGGGCTGGCGACGGGCGTCTTCCTGATCATCACCGTTTACCAGGCGCATCGCGAGATCCCGCTTGTCCCGGCTCAAATCGCCGCCATTGCGGTCAGCGTTCTGTTGTTTGCCGCGGATGTGGCTGCGGGTGGCCTGTTGAGCATCGACAAGCCCATGCCGTCTGCCATCGCGAGAGTGCACAAGGTGTTCCCTTACCTGATCGCTCTTTCCACCGCCGCAACCCTATACCTTTTACTATTCCAAGCTTAGCAACAAGAGAGAAACTTGAGGCGGTCACCCTTTTCAGGAGCTACCATGAGAGACGTTCGACCTATCAGCGCCCGTAAATGGTTTTATCCACTTGTCTATCTGGTGCTCTTTATCATCAGCATGCTGCCTCTTTACACGGAGAAACCATATCCGCCCCAAGATACGCAGGAGGTGATCATCAGCTTGCTGATGGTGGCGGGAGGCCCGTACAAGGCGCTTGCACCCGTCTTTCACCTTGCCACACTGGCGCTCGTGGCACTCGTCTTCTACCGGCCGGAAAAGATGGGACGGCTGGTTGCCGGGTACATGGGGCTGAATTACCTGGTCATCGTGATCACCGAAACGATGGGGCAGACGCAAAAGTACGGCTTTGTGGTGCATACTGGGGGGGTGATTGCCTACCTCGCCCTGGGAATAACCTGGCTGGTGGTGGCGGCAAAAAACGACCTGAGGCCCTCTTTCAGGAGACTGACCATTCTGGAATTCGGATTGCTCCTGCTGGCGTTGCTGGCCTTCTGGTCCCCTTATAGGGTGGTAAACACAACCGTTCAGCCTAACTTTGACCCACTTTTGCTGCTGACCTCGCCCGACTATGGCATGACCTTTTGCCTCACGACGCCGGTGTTCCTTTTCGGGTTGATTTTGTTCTACCCGGCCGTGAACGGATTTGCTTACCGGCTTACCGCCTTTAACGGATTCTTGTACGGCCTGTTAAATCTGACGCACTGGTTCAGTGCGGATAGGCGCTGGATGGGTTTCCTGCATTTGCCTTTGCTGATCATCTCCTTATATGCGCTGATCCTGCCGAAGATTGCCAAGAAACCCAAAGCTGATTGAGGATGGTTTCCACTAACTAGTTTTTGGTGCGAAACGAAAACGACACAGTGCGCACCCTCAATATGGTAAATAATCTGAACTTTAACAATTGCATACACTTCCAATTACGCTCTGGCCATCACTCGCAGGTTGGCGGAGATCACGCCCCAGCCTACCCAGCGTTCAAACCCGGTCAGCCCATGGTTCAGGCAGCGACCCAAAGCATGGGAACGTTTCAGGACACTGATCCGTCCTTCCACGCCTGCATGCCAGTTACGCCCTTCTTGGAACCAATCCTGGGCTTCATATTGTTTGCGCTCTTTCGATCGGTAGCCTGGTTTCGGTAAGATGACCTGTTTCACTCCCAACTGGATTGCTTCGGTCTCGTTCGAGGCTGAGTATAAGCCGCGGTCACCACTGGCCAGTTCCGGCGCCTGCCCGAATTGTTCACGATGGGAGTTCAAGCTGGGCAGCCATTGGTCTTGGTCACTGGGATTGCCAGCCAGGATGCGGTAATGACTGATCAGGCCGCCATCCACTTCATCGAGCCAGACCTTGTGGCCATATTCCACTGGGTGGTTTTCCTTGCCGCGTTTGATGATGTCGGTATGAGGTTCGAAGATACTGACGATCTTCTCCGCAGCAGGCACTTTCTCGTCTTTGAAAATACGGCGGGTGGCCTGGTCGATCACCTGCTCGGCGCGTGGCGCAAAGGTCTTCAAAGTGGCAACCAGTTTTTGCGCCTGGGCGCTGGCGTGTTCTTCAAGCAACGGCAGGACCTCTTGAGCATACTGAAGGGCTGTCCGAGTGATTTCGATCAACCGCCGATAAGCCTGTTTGCCAACTTGTTTGGCTTCATCGCTGCGTTTGCGCATGGCTTCGCTGATCTGATGGGACACGCCTTTGGCTTCCTGGTTCAAGTTCATAAAGTTTTGTTGGACCAACTGGCTGCTCTGGATCAAAACCTTCTTCGCCCGCTCCAGCGTGCGTACCACCACTCGCACACTGTCGGCTAGCATCTGGCTGTCACGGGGTGGATGGATGTTGGTCTCTACTACCGTCCCATCCGTCCGCAACTTACGCCCCTGGGTGACCTTCAGCTTCACTGCCATTTCGCTGATCCGTCGATTGAATTGCTCCAAGGTGCTCGCCTGCACCAGGTTCGCCCAACGGATGAGTGTGGTGTCATCCGGCACCGTGTTCAGGTACACCCGGCAAAATTGCCGCAAAACCAGGCTGTCACACACCGCCCGTTCAAGTTCCTCGTAGCTGTATCCGTACAGCTGCTTGACCACCAGCATACGCAGGATCACTTCCACCGGCGTGGAGTTCCGTCCAGTTCGCAAGGTCAGCGGATAACGCTTGGCCAGATCATGCCTCACCAGTTGAAAAAATACTTCCGCTTCCAAATACCGGTCGATCTTGGCCAGAACAGGATCCATCTTGGGCACCAGCACAACAATTTGCTCAAAAAGCTTGTCAATTGGATGGCTATCGCGTAACATTGGAAGTGCCTCCTTGGTAGATATTTGGCCTGAATCACCTTATATTTACCAAAGAGGCTTTTGTATTGTCAATTGTTAATGTACTCGTCTCTTTCGCACCAAAAACTAACTAATAAAACCGGGGGTGTGACCAAAGGAAATAAAAAGATGCCAGGTCTTTCGCCAGACCTGGCATCTGAGTTTCTACCACGCTTATCCACCCCTGACCGCGTTCAGGAAATCCGCCAGCAGGCCGTAGGCGGTCGTCTCCGGGCCGGGATTGCCCTCGACAATGCTCAGGCTCGACAAAGCGTCGGTCTTGAACTCGACGATCGAGCTGGAGCCTTCGACGCCGTACAGCGGCGAGGACAGGGGCACCTGTTCCGGGGCGACACGCCCGCTCACGCCCTCCCCGTTCCGCTCCGCCGAGCAGACCAGCTTCCAGCGCTTGCCGGAAGCCTTGGCGCTGCGGGCCATCTCCGGTGTGATGCCCAGGATGCCGGTGCGGTCGACCTGCTGGGGCAGGAGGGGGGCCTCCATCAGCACCGTCGCCAGCACGGCAACCTTGACCGCCGCGTCCCAGCCCTCGACGTCGGCGGTCGGGTCAGTCTCGGCCAACCCGATCGATTGGGCGTATTTGACGGCCGCCTCGAAGGACTCACCCGATTCCATACGCGTCAGGATCAGGTTGGTGGTGGAGTTGAGAATGCCGCGAAAGCCGTTCAGCCGGACAGCCGGCAGCGCGCTGCGGAAGAGCGAGAAGATCGGCGCACCATCCATCACGGCGGATTCGAAGAAGAATTTGCGGCCCTTGGACTGCGCCAGTGCGGTCAGCTCACGGTAGGCATGCACCACCGGCCCTTTGTTGGCGGTGACGACGTGCATGCCCTGCTCCAGGGCGGTACGAATATAGTCGATCGCCGGCTGCCCGGTCTGGTGATTGACCGGCGTGGTCTCGAAGAGCACGTCCGCCCCGCACTTGCGGATGAAATCCTCGCCGTCGACGACCAGGGAGGTGGTCACCAAGTTGACCGACCGGCCGGAGCGCACGAGCTCCAACGCTCCGGTCAGGTCGACCCCGGAGGGATTGACGACGTTGCCGTGCTTGCGGGTGGAGATACCGGTGACAACGAAGGTGACGTCATAACGCTGTTTTAGCTCGGCCCGCTTGCGCAGCAAGAGATGGGCGAAAGCGCGACCGACGTTGCCGAAACCCAGCAGGGCGAGCTTGTATAAGGCCATGGTGTTCTCCTACCAGTCGGAACTGAAATAATAAAAATAATTATAAAGGCGGATACGGAACCGCGCGCCGGTCCGTGGGCGGCAGGGGGAATCTGCAAGACAACTGCAATGCTTCGGTCCGGGCAGCGAGGGCGGCGATCTCCGCCGGGGTGAGATACGGCTCGAGGGCAGGACGCAGGCCCCCCGGTCCAGAAAGCTTCTCCCGGAAAACCGACAGGGCCGCCAGCAGGTCGGCAGGGATCTCCTGCCCGGCAAAGTCCCACAGCACCGTGCGCAATTTTTCATCCGCGTGGAAACACAGGCCGTGGTCGATCAGGTAGAGATTGCGCGTGCGTTTCTGAACGATGATGTGGCTGCCCTTGCGGTCGGCGTTGTTGGCCAGCAGGTCGAATAAAGCCACCGGCCGCAGGCGCTCACGGTCGGCGGGCTTGAAGCTGAAATAATGATACTTGGGGTCGTGCTCGACGAACTCCTGAAGCGATCCGGGACCGAAGGGGCCGTCCCGCAGGAGGGTAAAGGGGACGAAATGGAAACCCAGTGCCTCGCTGACCAAATAGGCTGCCACCTCGCGCCCGGCCAGGGAAGCCTCGGGAAAATCCCACAGCGGCTGTTCGCCGCGCGACGGCTTGTAGACCGCCGGGAGGGTCAGACCCGCGTGGTGGACATTGACCAGGAACGTATAGTTCGAGCCGAGCATGAACTGGCCCTGGAGCTCGATTTCCCCGTGCTCAAGCGTCGTGCGGAGGTCTTCAGATGGATCAGGCATCGGAGGAGGAACCACGGATGAACACGGATAAACACAGTTGGATGAAGGTCGTTTGCACCCCTGCGCCCGTTCCTTTGTGCCTATGGGTATATATCTGTGTTCATCTGTGTTTACACCTGCACTAGCAGCAGGTGCTAGTGTCTGTGGTTAATGCTTGTGCCCATTCTTCTTCGGGCAGAAGTGACCCTCGGGCTCCATCGGCTGTCCGCACTGCGGGCAGATCGGCCGGCCGCGGTCCACCACTTCTTTGCCCCAACCGGCCAGGCGGCGCAGCTGCGTGCGCGTGCACCAGAAACGCACGACAGCAGCGTTCTCCTGCTCTTCCCCTTCCACAACGATCTCGCGCGCCAGGATGACCACCAGATCGTTTTCGGCGTCGTACCCCAGGCCAATTTCCCCGGCGCGGAAAAGCGGATCCACCGGCGGGGAAATGCGCATCTTTTCTTCATCATAATCCGCTTCGGCCTCGGATAACCCCGGGTTCTGGCGATTGACCTCACTGAGCAGCTGTTCCGCTCCCACGGCCAGCGACTGGAGCTGGATCTTCTCGATCAGGATGGTCACCGGTTGGGGGTCGTCCTCGCGCCAGCCTTGCAGGTAGAAGACGCGCTGGCCGGGTTTGCCCAGGGCGTCGGCGGTTATGTGGTTGACGGGATTGATATCAAGCTCAAAGCGGGGCATAAAACTCATCCTTGCTTGATGGAAAAAGTATCGAAATCACGTGCCACGCTCACTTCCGGGAAGACCGCCCGGGCTTCCGCCAGGATGTCCTTCTCGCGGTAGCGGCGCGAGACATGGGTCAGGATCAGCCGGCGCACGCCGGCCGCGGCCGCCAGCCCGGCAGCCTGGCGGGCGGTCAGGTGGGAGAATTGGCGCGCCAGTTCCACCTCCTCTTCCAGGTAGGTGGATTCGATCACCAGCGCGTCGGCCGCACGGCAGGCTTCGACCAGGTCCTCGGTCCGGCCGGCGTCGCCGATGTGCACCAGGCGGACCCCGGGCTTGAGCGGCCCGAGCACATCATCCGGCCTGACCTTGTGCCCGTTCGCCAGCTTGACGGTCTTGCCGCCCACCAGCTCGCGCCGCAGGGGGCCCGCCAGGACGCCCAGCGCCTCGGCTTTTTCCGGCAGGAAGGGACGGTGCGAGCGCTCATCGAAGCGGAAACCCAGGCTGTCCGAGCCGCGGTGGAAGACCGGGAAGGCGCTGAGAGTGAAATCGTCCGCCTCGAAAAAAACCCCGGGCTTGATCTCGTGCAGGTTGAGGGTCATCGGCGACTGGCCGCCGCGCAGCACGACGCCGTAGAGCAGGTCGTGGACGCGATCCAGCGCCCACTTGCCGCTGTAGATGTTCAGCTCGTCGATCGTCTCCCAGCGCATGAACGTGGAGAACAGCCCGGCCAGCCCCAGGATGTGGTCCAGGTGACCATGGGTGATCAGGATGTGGTTCAGGTGTTTGAAGCCGATGCCGGACTGCAGGATCTGGCGTTGGGTGCCCTCGCCGCAGTCGATCAGGAAGCGATACTCGTCGTGCTTAACTACCTGAGCGGAGAGACCGCGCTTGGCGGATGGGGCGGAGGCGGAGGTGCCGAGGAAGACAATTTCGAACAAAGCGGATACCTTTACGAAGGAATGCCGCAATTATAAACCACAAACCTCCCCGGTCTCTGGGCCGTGCTCGCGGGCTGGCTTTCGCCCAACGGCAGAGGCGCGTCCGGATCTGAGCCTTCTCGAAGTCGGTGATGCCTTGCACAAACATCGCCCAAAGAGCAACGCGAAAGGCGCGAATGGGCGAATGCCCTTTCCCCATGTGAGACTTGCCTGGGAATCTAAAAACATTCGCGTAATTCGCCTTTTCGCGAAATTCTTGTAGTTTAGACTAAATTCTAGTGAAAAAGTAGGGCAGCCTGTTTGCACAAGCTGCCCGGTGGCAAAATTGAGCTATGTCTCGCAAACACAACTCAACAGCCACCGAGGACTTTAACAAACTAATCCGATTTCGTCAAGCGGCGTATGGTCATCTTGGCAAAGCTCGGGATGCGCTCTTCGAACTGAGCGATGCGGTGATCCAAATGCGGCATGTGCAATCCTTTGTCGAGCTTTCGTGTGCGCCAGCCTTTCGGCGGAAATGGCCGAGTGCGTATGAAGCCTTGCAGGATGGACGTCCGGATCGGATCAAGATGATGGAGCTGTATTTGGCGCAAATGCAGGAGAATGAGCGTCTGATCCTGGCGGGTGATCATACGGCCTGGGAACGGCTGTATGCGGAAACGTTATCCGGGCGCAGCTATCAGCACCAACCCACGCCGATCCCCGGACGGCGGCCGGTGACCATCGGATATGGCTACAGCACTCTGGCGGTCATCCCGGAAAGACACAGCAGTTGGGCATTGCCGTTGCTGCACGAGCGTATTACCGACCAAAAGCCGATCCTGAAAGCCAGCCAGCAACTGCGCACGGTGTGTCAGCGCTTGAAAACTCGTCCCTTGACGCTGTGGGACTCGGAATATGGCTGTGCGCTGTTCTTGAAAGACACCGCCGATCTTCCGGCCGACAAGATCTTTCGCTTGCGGGGCAATTTATGTCTTGAAGGACCGACCAAACCCTATCGTGGCCGGGGTCGGTACCCGAAGCATGGGATGAAGTTCTATTTCAAAGATCCTGCCACCTGGTGGGCGCCGGATGCGCTGATTGAGATCAATGACCCCGACTTTGGCCTGGTCATTGTCCGTATCTGGAAAGGTCTGCGCTTCGGCCAGGCTCCCGATTGCCGAATGCAGGTCGCTCAAATCGAGCGTCCCCAAGCACCGGGCACCCGCCGCAAACCGCGTATCCTCTGGATGGGCGCCACCGGCGAGACCTTGCCTGAAAACTGGTGGAGTTCCTATGCCCAACGCTACCCCGCCGATCACTGGAACCGCTTTGCCAAAGGCAGATTGCATTGGACACTGCCCTCCCTGGCAACCCCTGAACAAAGCGACCGTTGGAGTGATTTGATGCCTTTGATCACCTGGGAGCTTTGGCTAGCCCGTCCGATCGTCGCTGACAAACCTCTCCCCTGGCAGAAACCCCAGGCCCGGCTCTCCCCTGGACGCGTATGCATGGGGCTGGAAGCTATTCTCGGCAGGATCGGTACACCCGCCTGTGTGCCCAAACCCCGAGGAAATTCCCCGGGCTGGCCAAAAGGCAAGCCCCGTCTGCCCCGGGAACGCTTCGACCTCATCCGTTCCGAACAATGGAAACGTATCCGTGAGCGTCAAAGAGCTAAAAAAACACACCAGGCTGCTTGAAATTGAATTGGTAAGGTTCAATTTGCTTCAACCGGTTTCGCCGGGTCTGATGTATTAGTCTAAACTAGAAGAAATTCGCGTTGAGATTCCTCTGGGCAAAGAAGCAACCCGGGGTGCAGCGCAGCGGGCTCAGCCTGGTCTCCTCCCAATATGTGCAAGGTGACTTATAGAAACTTTGTTCTTTTTGGCAAGAAGCAGTATAATCATTCTGCCATGCCCATCACCCGCTCCAAACGCCCCGCCAGGAAATCGACCCCGCTGCCGCGCGCCGTCAAGCCGGAAGCATCGGCGGCTTCCAAGGCCAGCGGCTCGACGCGGACTTCCTCCCGCAGGGCAGCCCAGCCGTCCGCCCAGCGCGGCGCCATCCTGGGCAACATCTCGCCCGAGCGCAAGGTGGACATCATCGGCGTGATCATGGTCTTCGTCGGGTTGCTGACGCTGCTCGGACTGTTCTCGGCCAACCGCAGCGGCCTGACCGGCTCGTGGGCCCGGCTGCTGGCGCTGGGTTTCGGCTGGGGCGTCTACTTGCTCCCGGCGGGTCTGATCATCCTGGGGGCTTGGCTGGTGGCGCGCAATGTGGAGCGTCTGCCGGAGCTCAACATCGAGCGTATCGTCGGCATCCTCTTGCTGTTCAGCGGACTGCTGGTGGCCTTTCACAGCCTCACCGGATCGACTGACTCGGCCATGGACCGCGCCGCGCAGGGAGGGGGCGGCGGGTACCTGGGCGCTTTGCTCCAGCGCCTGCTGGTGCCGAACATCGGCGGGCTGGGGACAGCCGTCCTGGTCTTCGGCTGGCTGCTCGTCGGCCTGGCAATGACCCTCGACCTGTCCATGCAGGAGATGTTCCGCTGGGTCGGGCCTCTGTGGAGGCGACTGAAGGAACGCCTGGGCAAGCCGCTGCCCAAACCGGCCTCCGCCGGACTGGCCCCGGCCGCCTTGCCCGGACCGGCCGAAGGCCCCGGTTCGTTCGGGGATGCACCGCCCGACGACTTCCGCCCGCTGCCGCCCCAGTCCGGCGCGCACCGGCCGGCCGCCGGACCGATCCCCGGCGTGGCGGTGCGCACCGGCCTCCCCGGCACCCCGCAGATCCCCTGGTTCCTGCCCAAGCCAACCGACATCCTGGAGGCCGCCCAGGCGCAGGCGGTCAATGAGGAGTACATCGAGAAGCGCGCCCGCCTGATCGAGGAGACCCTGGCCTCCTTCGGCGCGCCCAGCCAGGTGGTCGAGATCAGCCGCGGACCGACGGTCACCATGTTCGGCGTGGAGCCGCTTTTCGTCGAGACGCGTAACGGGCGAACGCGGGTGCGCGTCAGCAAAATCGTCAGCCTGGCTGACGACCTGGCACTGGCGCTGGCCGCGCCGCGCATCCGCATCCAGGCTCCGGTGCCGGGGCGCGGCTTCGTCGGCATCGAGGTGCCCAATGAAGAGATGACCCTGGTGACCCTGCGCGAGGTGGTCGAGAGCGAGGTCTTCGGCCGCATCCACTCGCCGCTGCGCCTCGCCCTGGGCAAGGACGTGGCCGGGCATCCCAAGGTGACCAACCTGGAGGCCATGCCGCACCTGCTCATCGCCGGGACGACCGGCTCGGGCAAGTCGGTGTGCGTCAACGCCATCCTGTCCTGCCTGCTGCTGAACAACACCCCCGACGACCTGCGCCTGATCCTGGTCGACCCCAAGCGCGTCGAGCTGACCGGCTACAACGGCATCCCGCACCTGCTGGCGCCGGTGGTGGTGGAGATCGAGCGCGTGGTCGGCGCGCTGCAGTGGATGACCCGGGAAATGGACAAGCGCTACCATACGCTTTGCCGAGTCGGGGGCGCGCAACATCCAGGACTACAACATGCGCATGTCCGCCCAGGGCAGGCAGGAAGCTGCCCTATCTGGTGGTGGTGATCGACGAGCTGGCCGACCTGATGATGATCTCGCCCGGACGAGACCGAGCGCACCATCACCCGCCTGGCGCAGCTGGCGCGCGCCACCGGCATCCACCTGATCATCGCCACGCAGCGCCCTTCGGTGGACGTGGTGACCGGCCTGATCAAGGCCAACTTCCCGGCCCGCATCGCCTTCGCCGTGGCCTCCAACGTGGACAGCCGCGTGATCCTGGACCAGCCGGGCGCCGAACGCCTGCTCGGGCGCGGCGACATGCTCTTCCAGGCGCCCGACTCGCCCGCCCCGGTGCGCCTGCAGGGTGTGTTCGTCTCGGATATTGAGATCACACGCCTGGTGGATTACTGGAGGAAGCAGGCCGGCGCCTCCAGCCCGTACGCCGCCGCCGGGACCTCGGGCGGGTCTGCCGAAATCCTGCCGCAGGGCGTACCGCTGAAGCCCCCGGATTTTGGGGGCAGGCAAGTGCCCATGTTCGAGGACATGGCCCCCGAGTCCAAGGGCGACCCGCTGCTGTCCGAGGCGGCCGACCTAGTGCGGCGTGAGGGGCGTGCCTCGGTTTCCATGCTGCAGCGCAAGCTGCGCATCGGCTACACGCGCGCCGCCCGCCTGATCGACACGCTGGAGGAAAAAGGCATTGTCGGTCCGCCGCAGGGCGGCACCCAACTGCGCGAGGTGCTGGACTACGGTCCCGCCGCGCCGCCGAAAGAGGATTAATCTTACAAGGGCTTCCGACGCCTCTTCCGGGTGGGTTCACCTGCCATCCCAAAGATCGTAATATCTGCCGAAGCGTATGCCAAGACCCTACAAGCTGCATAATCCTGTAAGAGTACATTCCAAACAGCTATGCTTAAGAGGTGACGTATGAGTAAGGCAATTGCCGATCTAACGAATGAACATGAAGCGATTCTATCTGCCATTCAGATCCTGGAAAAGATGATCGCTACTATAGAAAAAACCACATCAGTGGATACAAAGGATATTCATGATTTCATTGGGTTCCTGAAAGAGTTTGCAGATAAGTGCCATCATGGAAAAGAGGAGGGACTATTATTCCCGGCGATGATCGGGGCAGGCGTTCCAGACAGGAGTGGACCTATTGGTGTGATGCTTGCTGAACATGCCCAGGGCAGGAAGTTAATCCGGGATATGGAAGAATCGGTCTCAATGGATGTGGACCGGATAAAGCTCGCGCAGGCAGCCAGGGGATATGCAAACCTTTTGAGGAACCATATACAGAAAGAGAATACTATTTTATTTCCCATGGCCGAAAAGGTGTTAACAGAAACACAATTAGAAAAGCTTTATGAAGGGTTTGAAGAACATGAAGAAAAGGTGATTGGACAGGGGCGGCATGAAGAACTTCACGCCATGCTCAAAAACCTCCAGGAAAAATACCCGATTTAAGAAAGGGGATCGCCGACCCGTCCAAGCCGGGCATCAGCATGCGTGCGGTGCTGGACTACGGACCCGCCGCACCGCCGAGGGAAGAATAAAAAAATAAACGTAAAACGTAAGAGGTCAGGTATTCATTCAACCCGATCTCTTACGTTTTATTCTTTACGTTTTATTCTTCATGTCTTACCTCTGGGAAAATCCACGATCGATCCCAACGCAAGAGGAATGTTAGAATGCCGGCAAAGATACTGATATTCTTATCTTACATCGGCTATAATCGAACGGTGATCGTGCACCAACAGCAATCCTGGAATCGAGATGGGTAAACCTCGGGATGATGATCCGGTGTAGTTAACCGCAACGGTGACAGATCAAACCCTTTTGTTCAATCCCACAATTTAATCTAAGGAGGTACGCCTATGTTTCATAAGAAAGCCCTGTTATGGTCGGTCAGCCTGTTGGCAGCCCTGAGCATGCTGCTGGCGGCCTGCGGACCGGCTGCGGCCCCCTCCGGCGGCGCCCTGCGCTGGAGTCTGGAAGGGATCAATGAACTGCCCGCCCTCGATCCCCCCCTGGCCGGGGCATCGCAGTCGGTGGGCGTGATCAGCCTGGTGTTCGAAGGGCTGGTACGCCTTGACAGCAACCTCAACATCGCCCCAGCGGGGGCGGAGTCGTGGGATGTGAAGGACGGCGGCAAGACCTTCATCTTCCATATCCGCAAAGGACTGCAATTCGCCAACGGTGACCCGGTGACGGCGGAGGACTTCGCCTATTCCCTCAACCGCGCCTTCGGACCGGACTTTGCCAACGGCAACGCCGGCTACTATCTGTCCAACATCGTCGGTTCCATGGACGTGACCAATGGTAAAGCCGCCACCGTCAGCGGCGTGAAGGTGATCGATGCGCAGACATTGGAAATCGACCTGCAGAACCCGTCGGTGTACTTCCTGTACCAGCTGACCTTCCCGGCCTCGTTCGTTGTGCCCAAGAAGGCCGTTGATGCCAATCCGCAGAGCTGGACCGACAAGGCCTATGGGACCGGCCCGTTCATGGTGAAGGAATGGAAGCATAACCAGTCGATCACCCTGGTGCCCAATCCCAGATACTGGCTGGGCAAGCCGCAGCTGCAGGAGATCGACATGCCCTTCATCCAGGACCCGGCCACAGCCCTCAAGCTGTACCAGACCGGCCAGCTGGACATCATGGGCACGTACAACTTCCCCACCGACCAGATCTCCTCGGTGGCAAACGACCCGGCCTTCCACCAGGTCAACCAGTTCTTCGTGACCTACATCGGCTTCAACAATGCCAAGCCGCCTTTCAATGACGTGAAGGTCCGCCAGGCATTCGCCAAGGCGGTGGACAAGGACACGCTGATCAACAAGGTGCTGGGTGGCACGGTGGTGCGGGCCGATACCATCATCCCGCCCGGCATGCCCGGCTTCAACCAGTCCGCGACCCAGATTCAGAAGTATGACGCTACCGAGGCCAAGCAACTGCTGGCCAGCGCAGGCTTCGCGGACGGCAATGGCTTCCCCAAGGTGGCGCTCTCCATCAACAACCAGGACCCGAACTACGCCAAGATTGGGACTGCACTCCAGCAGATGTGGAAGGAAAACCTGGGTGTGAATGTGGACATCAACACCGAGGAGCTGTCCAAGTTCAACGACGACCTGACCGCCATGGCCAACAAGCCCGATGATCCGGCGGCGTTCAATTTTTACATCAGCGTGTGGGGCGCGGATTATCCCGACCCGCAGAACTTCGTCTCCCAGCAGCTGCGCACCGGGGTGGGCAACAACAACGGCCACTACTCCAACGCCCAGTTCGACCAGCTGGTGGACCAGGCCGACGTGGAGACCGATCAGGCCAAACGTCTGCAGCTCTATCAACAGGCCGAGCAGATCGCCCTGACCGAAGTGGGCTGGCTGCCGTTGTACTACGGGAAGGCCAACCTGCTCATCCGCTCCACGGTGCAAGGTCTGGTGGTGACCCCGCAGGGTCTCTTCCCCAAAGAGGACTGGACGAAGATCACCGTCGGCAAATAGTCACTCCATTCGACGTGCTTTGCTTGCGGGCAAAGCACGTCGAATTCTTTAGACCTCTTATATGCCTCAAAAAGTGCCCCTGCAGGTGCAACTTTAGTCGATCCTTTGCCAGGAAAGGGCGTCCAAAGTCGCTACTACGGAAAACCAGAAAACACTCTTGCAAGAGCTCCACTTTATTCTGCCGCTTATTTCCACTTGATTTCCCATGGGTCGAATCATTTCGAAACGGGCGGTGACACTCGTCTTCGTCCTGTTTTCGGTCACCTTCCTCACCTTTTTCGTGAGTCACCTTGCCCCCGGGGATCCTATCCGCAACATGATGGGCGGGCGGCAGGATCCGACCCGCTACGCGTTCCTGCGCCATCTCTACGGCCTCGATCAGCCCTGGTTTCAGCAATATCTCACATACCTCGGCCATCTCCTGCGAGGCGACCTGGGATTTTCGTTTAAATACCCGCAGCGCCCGGTATGGGACCTGATTGCCACCGGCGTGCCGGTTTCGCTGGAACTGGGCGGGCTGGCCCTGACCCTGAGCGTTTTGGTGGGACTTCCGGCCGGCGTGCTGGCCGCCCTCTGGCAAAACACCTGGCGGGATACGATCATCATGGGCTTGATGCTGGCCCTGTATTCCATCCCATCGTTCGTCATCATCCCGGTTCTGTGGGTGGCGGATTTGGCTTTATATAAAACCGGGCTGCCCTCCCTGCCGGTCGCCGGGTGGGGCCGGCCGGAGCAGCTGATCCTGCCGGTGCTGGTGCTGGCGGCGGCCAACGCGGGTTTCATCGCCCGCCTCATGCGCAACAGCATGCTGGAAGTCATGCGCCAGGACTTCATCCGCACGGCGCGCGCCAAGGGGCTGCCGCAGCGCCTGGTCATCCTGCGCCACGTCCTGCGCAATGCCCTCCTGCCGCTGCTCACGGTGCTGGGCCCGGCCACCGCCTTCCTGGTCACGGGCGCATTCGTGGTGGAAAACCTCTTCGCCATCCCCGGGGTGGGATATTTGACGGTGCAATCCATCGGCCAGCGCGATTACCCCGTGATTCAGGCCACGACCATTCTGCTGGCATTGGCGGTGGTGATCATGAACCTGATCACCGACCTGGTCTACCCTCTGGCCGACCCGCGCGTGCGGGCCGAGTGACCCATGACAGAGATGGCCGCCCCTGCCGAGACCACCCTTGCCAGCCGTCCCTGGTGGATCTATTTTCTGCGCAACCGCGCCGCGGGCCGCGAGCGGCACCTTTGTGGTCGTCGCAGTCCTCCTGGCGCTGATTGGACCGTGGCTGTACCAGAGATTGACCTCACCCGAACACCGCCAGGGCCGGGACGGGATTTACCAGGATTACCAGGCCATCAACATGGGCCCCTCCGCAGAACACTGGCTGGGCACGGATTATCTGGGGCGGGACACGCTCGCCCGCCTGTTCATGGCGGTGCGCATCTCCCTGCTGGTCGCTTTCGTGGTGGAAGCTCTCAACCTCGGCCTGGGCGGAGGCCTGGGTCTGCTGGCCGGCTACTTCGGCGGCTGGGCAGACATGCTCATCTCGCGCCTGGCAGACATGCTCTTCGCCTTTCCCGGCCTGCTGCTGGCCATCCTGGTGTCGGCGGTGTTCGGGCCCACTGCCCGCGAGCTCTACGGTGGGACGGGTCGTTTGCTGCTGGTCGCAAGTTCATTGAGCCTGGTGTCATGGCCCCTCATGGCGCGCCTGGTGCGCAGCGAGACCCTATCGCTCAAGTCGCGCGAGTTTGTCCTCGCCTCGCGAGGCCTGGGCGCCTCCCATGCCCGTCTCATCCTGCAGCATATCCTCCCGAACGTGGCCTGGCTCATCACAGTGGCCGCCACGCTGGACGTGGCCAGCGTCATCGTCAACGAAGCGACCTTGAGCCTGCTGGGCCTGGGCATCGAAGAGCCTGCCTCCAGTCTGGGTCTGATGATTTTCCGGGCGGCGGGATTGATCGAGCGTTACCCCCTGCAGGTTCTCATCCCGGCGGCGACCATCACCTCGCTGGTGCTGGCTTTCTCGTTCCTGGGCGACGGCCTGCGGGACGCCCTCGACCCGCGCTCCCGCCAGGCCTCCTGATCGGGTCCTGGCCTACGAGTCAGATGCAGCCCGCTGATACCATCAGCAGGGATGGGGCCTCCCCGACCCGACCATGCGCGGGGGCTCGTCGAGGGCGAAGGCGACCTCGGTCTTGAAGGTCAGGCGCGTGCCCTCCGGAATGATCCTGGAGGTGAGCTTATTGCCCATGTTCTTCCTTCGGATGGGCCGCCTCCGGCTCCCAGGGACGCAAACGCGGGATCCAGCGGGGGACATTCTTTTTATACTGCAAATAACCTTCCCCGAAGCGCCGCTCCAGGCCCGGCTCCTCCGAGAGCGGGATGTAAAGCAGGTTCACCAGCACGGCGAACAGGAACCAGAAGAATAATGGCAGCGAACCGAAGAGCAACGCCTCCCCGAGCAGGATGGCGAAGACGCCGCTGATCATCGGGTTGCGCACGCGGCGGTAGACGCCGCGCACGACCAGCTTTTGCGGCGGATCCCAGGGAGCCAGCGTGCCGCCGCCGATGCGGGCAAAGGCGGAGATCGTCCCAACCAGCAGGATTAACCCGCAGCCTGCCAGCAGCAGGCTCAAGGCAGGGGTCAGCCAGTTCCACGGATGGGGCAGCAGCCAGCTGGGCGTCACCCTGCTGGAGAGAAGGATCAACCCCGGCACAACACCGGCTACGGTGACCGGAAGGAGCAAGGCACGGAGTTGTTTGAAAAGGTTCATCAGGCCCTCTTATGAATTTGATAAGTTTCTCTAACGATACGATTAGATTATAGACCGATTTTTTATGGTATTATTTTGCCACTACAGGTATCCCATGGACGATAAAATCACCATTATCGAAGGCCCCCCTCCCGTATTCGAACCCGTCCAGGACGGCTGGGCGCTGGGGCTGGGCGAAGGCCCGCACCTGCCGCTCATGGTCCTGACCCGCCTGCGCACGTTCAACGGCCCGGCGCTGGTCGAGCGCTGCTACCGGCGCTGGCGCACCAACGCGTCCATCCACCTGCACTACCGCAACGACCTGGGCCTGGAAGAACATGCCCCCATCGTGGCCGCTCGCACGGTCGAGTCGGACGAGGGTGCCGTACTTCTGCTTTGGGTCCAGCTCGACCCGCAGAAAGTGGAGATCGAGCTGGATTCCGGCGACGACGAAGAGTCGGGGGATGACGAATAGCTGCTGAATTCCGCTTACCATAATCGGCCCGGGAATCCGGGCCGATCCATTTTGTGAGTAAAATCACACCTGCGACCCGCGTGGGGGTGGATTTTGTCATATTGACTTTCGACGGATAATCGTGTACCTTTAATTTGTTAGACAATCCAATTCATGGAAGTGCCTGTGCAAGAATTATTCGACATATGAGCAGGTAGAGCGGGCCTCCCGTCCGGGATGCCCGCTTATATTTTCACCTAACACTCACCCATTGATCAGGAGATGAATATGTCCGGACAAATTAATGCCTTCGAAATGGCCCAGAAGCAGTTCGACGGGGTCGCCAAGCTGCTCAAGCTCGACCCGCAGGTTGCCGAAGTGCTGCGCTGGCCGATGCGCGAGTACCACTTCCGCATCCCGGTGCGCATGGACGACGGCTCGCTGCGCGTCTTCCAGGGCTTCCGCGTCCAGCACAACGACGCCCGCGGCCCCAACAAGGGCGGCATCCGCTTCCATCCCGCCGAGACGATCGACACCGTGCGCGCGCTGGCGACCTGGATGACCTGGAAGTGCGCCGTGGCCGACATCCCGCTGGGCGGCGGCAAGGGCGGCATCATCGTCGACCCAGCCACGCTCTCGGTCAGCGAGAAGGAACGCCTGTGCCGCGGCTGGGTGCAGGTGATGTGGAAGAACATCGGCCCGCGCCAGGACGTCCCGGCGCCGGACGTCGGCACCACCCCGCCAGATGATGGGCTGGATGATGGACGAGTACTCCAAGCTGGTCGGACAGTACACCCCCGGCGTGTTCACCGGCAAGCCGCTGGGCGGCGGCGGCTCCCTGGGCCGCACCGAAGCCACCGGCTACGGCGTGATCTACACCGTGCGCGAGGCCATGAAGCACCTGAAGCATGGATCCCAAGAAATGCGTCGCCGCGCATGCGAGGGCTTCGGCAACGTGTCGCAGTACGCGGCCATCGGCTTTATCGAAATGCTGGGCGGCAAGGTCGCCTGCGTCTCCTGCTGGGACCGCAACGACAAGAACTCCTACACCTACAGCCACAAGGACGGCATCGACCCGCGCTTCCTGCTGACCATCGTCGACCAGTACGGCACGATCGACAAGAAGAAAGCCCAGGCAGCCGGCTACGTCATCGAAGACGGCGAGGCGTGGATCGACGAAGGAAGCCGACGTGCTCATCCCCGCCGCCATCGAAGGGCAGGTCAACGCCGACACGGTCAAGAAGATATCCAAGCGCGTCAAGATCGTGGCCGAAGGCGCCAACGGCCCGTGCACGCCCGAAGCGGACGAGTACTTCAAGAAGAACAACATCTTCGACATCCCCGACTTCCTGTGCAACGCCGGCGGCGTGACCTCCTCGTACTTCGAGTCGGTCCAGAACGACATGAACTTCTACTGGACCGAAGGAAGAGGTCCTGGAGAAGACTCGACACCAAGATGACCCAGGCCTTCCACGCCGTGCTGGACATGTCCCTCAAGGAAAAGGTCTACATGCGCGATGCGGCCTACATGGTCGCCATCGACCGGGTGGTCAAGGCCATGCAGCTGCGCGGCTGGGCGTAAGCCTGCCAGCATACCCCAGACAGACAGGACGCCGGGAGCTTTCCCGGCGTCTTTTTTGGAGGGCTCCTCCGCCGCTCAAGGGTAAAAGAGCCGCACCACCCCCAGGATGAGCGCCGTCTGGGCCAGGCCTGCCCCCGCCGCAGCCGCCAGGACAGGCCAGGTGCGCCCCCGGCCGCGGCGCAGGGAGACGATCCCACCTGCCCCGAGCAGCACCAGGACCGGCAGGTAGAGAACACCGACCGTCCAGGCGGCCAGCAAGGCAAAGGCGCCCATGGCCCCCAGAGCGGCACCGATCAGGAGCCCGGCAGAGCGCGGCATGGAAAACACGGCCAAAGCCGCCGTGGCGCCCAACAGCAGCATCTCGAGCAGGTACAACCCCGGCAGAGGCCACATCGACTGCAGCCGGTCGAAGACCAGGAAGATGTCGACCGTGACCGCCAGGCAGACGGCCAACCCGGCAACGGTCAGAAAGCGCTCCAAGGGACGCGAGGCAGGTCGGGAGCTTGTCATCGTGCGGCCGTCCTTCACGTGGTTAGGCACCTTTCTCTTTCAGCCAGGCCAGGACGTAATCGGCCACTTCCTCCCAGCCTGATTGCCCGATGATGAAGTGGACCCGGCCGGGGAATTCCTTGAAATCTGTGACAGACGGGGAGGCCCGATAGCGGGCATAATTCGTCCGGTTGAGCCCCGCCGGGATGATGTGGTCGTCCGAGCCGGCGATCAACAGCAGGGGCGCGTGCGGCTTGCGGAAATCCACCCGGCCGACCGAGGTCAACGACTGGCGCGGCACGCGCCGCGACTCGGGGACGACGTAGCGGTCGTAGGCGGCCTGCTGCGACTCGGCCGGCATGCCGTTCACGAAGGCATACTGGAAATCCTGGAAGGACATCCGGCGCGGTCGGCCGGCGGGGACAAAGGGGTTGATCATTGAAAAGTTGGCCTTGAGGAAGGACCACTGCGGGGTGAACACGCCCGCCGGCGGGGCCGAATTGATCGCCACCCCCGCCGCGCCCAGGCCCTGCTGGAGCAGGAGCTGGACGACCAGCCCGCCCATCGAGTGGCCGATCAGCACCGCTTTCCCGGGCAGCGAGCGGACGAAACCCGCCATGTGCGCGACGACCTCCGCCAGGGTGAGGCGTCCCAATGCCGGGTCGGGGTGCGCGAGGCGCAAGCCCTCGACCGGCCGGTCCCTGCCAGGCCAGGCTGGCGCGGCACAGGTGTTGCCTCTGGACTGGAAATAACCGGCCCACTGCTCCCAGCACAACGGGGTCATGAACATACCGTGGATGAATACGATTGTCTTGGAGGTCATGTTTGAGGCTCCTTCCTATATCCCACGTTCAAGATACCGCTGGCCGCGCTTTACCCCTCACCAACCTTGCCGCCGCGCATGGCGGCGGATGGGGCTTGGCCCATATTTTAGCCTTACATCCTTAGAACCCCCGGAAAGGTCACCGCTGGCTTTCGGTCACGCGGGTGAGTCCGGCCAGGCGATTTCTCCCCAGCTCAGCCCTGCGGCTGCGCGGTCCGCCTGGACCCACGGACGATCCAGATCAAACCGAAAAGCACGACCCCGAAGTACAGGGCGTAGGCCAGCACCTCGGTCAGCGATGGGCTGGCGTTGTAGCCGAACAGGGTCGCCAGCACCAGCCCCAGGGCGGATTGGTCGCTCAGGATGCGGCCCGCATTCCAGACGTGTTCGATGATGACCGGGATCCAGCGGGCGTCGTTGAGCTCGTGCACGCTGCGCGACACCAGCCCGGCAGCAAAGAAAATGAGCAGGATGCCGGTGGCGGTGAAGAAATGCTTCAGGTTCAACCGCACGGAGGAGGCAAACAGCAGCCAGCCCAGCAGGACGGCCGTCCCCAAGCCGAGCAGGGTGCCGGTGACGGTCTGTGCCGCGCTGGAGGTCAGCGTCGCGGCGGTCAGGAAGAGGGCCAGCTCGACGCCCTCGCGCAGCACCGCCAGGAAGGCCAGCCCGAACAGGGACCATTTCCCTCCGGGCGAGGCACGCCGCACGCCGGATTCCAGTCTGCTGCGGAACGCTCCCGCCCGCCGGCTCATCCAGAAGATCATCCAGGTCAGCAGGCCGCCGGCCAGCAGCATGGTCAGGCCCTCGAAAATGGCCTCGGCCGGGTCCTTCAACTCCAGGCCGAGCAGGGTGAGCAGGACCGCGGCGGCCGCACTGAGCAGCCCGGCAGCCCCCGCGCCGCTCCACACCGGGGCGGACAGGTCCCGACGCTGCATCTGGCGCAGCGCGCCCAGGACGATGCCCACCACCAGGGCGGCTTCGAGCCCCTCACGAAGGGAGAGAATGTAAGCGGGAAACATAGGGTGGATTTACTTCCTTAATTGAGATAAATTTTATCAAATATACCCTATTGTATCAATCCCCATCCTGCCTTCAAGTGACGGATGTCACGGCCCGAAGGTGCCGTTAAAAGCTTCGAGGCGGATTCTGTTCCGCCTCGAAGTGCAAGCGTCGACCGAGAACGTTCGGCCTTCTACCGCTCGCACTCTGCCACCTTGCAGGAGTGCACTTCCATCAAGCTCCGTGATGGCTCCGACTTCATGCGCCCGGCATGAGCGCTTTAAGGGCGCGGTAACCGATCACGTGCAGGCCGAGCTTGCGGATGTGCTGGCGCAGCTCGTCGTTCAAGAAATCCTGGTAGTCGGCAACCCGGCAGCGCCAGTCGGGGGTGATGGCGCGCAGCTCGGGCGTGTCCCTGGAGGGGTGGATGATGAAGTGCGTGATTCCGGGCTTCAGGTCCGAGAGGGCCTGCTGGGTACGCTCCAGCCGGTCGGCATCGGTGTCCAGCTCCATGCCGCCCATGGCGTCCAGCAGGGGCAGGCCGGAGGCCTCCAACTGCTGGACCAGACCGGCGGCCGTCCGGGCGAATTCCGTCTCCAATCCGGCGGCGCGCCAGCCGGCCTCGTCCAGGCGGAAGATCATCGCCGGGACGCCGAACTTCATCGCCAGCCGGACGTAGGCGCTCATGAACTTGGGATGGGCGACGGTACCCATGTGAGTGTCTACGTGAGTGGGGACGATCCCGGCCTGGACGGCGCGCGTGACCTGGGCGTCCAGCTCTGCCTCGGCAACCGCCGGATCGGCATGCTCCTGGGCCGGTCCGGTCTGGGCGTAGAAGTAGCCCTGCTCGTCGAGCAGGCCCGAAGCCGGGTCGCGGGTCGAGACCGGGCCCCAGCGGTAGGTCTTCCACTCGCTGGTCAGGGTCAGGTGGACGCCCAGGTCAGCCTGCGGGTGGAGGCGGGCATACTCGGCGGCGGAGGGGAACCAGGGGCAGGGCACCATCACCGCCCCGGACGAGATGATGCCGGCCGCGTCCAGCTCGGCGAAGGCCTCCACGCTGGCCTGGCACATGCCGATGTCGTCCGTGTGGATGATCACGGCCCGGTCGTCGTCGGCCAGACCGAGCTTTTTGAGAACAGGGTTGGGGGAAAGGGTCATGGGGAACCTGGGAGGGAAAAGGGATATTCTTATTATAGGCCGGTTTGGACATCCTCTCCCGCCATCACCTCCCAAAAAACACCCGGACGGCCTGAGAGAGCTCGTAAATGCCGAAGCCCGCCAGGGCCAGGACCGAGACGCCCACCAGTGCCCGGCCCACCTTCGGCCCCAGGCTTCCGGCGCCGGCAAAGAGCAGGATGATGCCCATCGTGCAGACGATCAGGGTGCAGTAAAACCCGAGCAATAGGGCGGCCCCGTGGGCGGGGGTCTCGGCCCAGCCTTTCAGAAGCAGGGGGCCCATCACCAGGCTCCAGCCCAGGTAGGGGTTGGGATTGAGCAGATTGACCAGGGCGGCCTTCCAAACCGTCTGCGCGCTGCCCCCCGTCGGAGCGAACGACACGGCGGCGTAGTTGCGCCACGTTTTCCAGGCCCCGATCGCCAGGTACAGCAGGAAGATGCCGCCCAACCCCTGCAGGGCCGTCACCAGCCAGGCAGGGATGTGGGTCAGGACCAGCAGCACCAGCAGGATGATCGGCCCATCGGAGAGCAGGGGCGCAAAGGCCGCCGGCAGGGTGCGCCGCCAGCCGCGGGTCAAAGCCTGGGAGAGGAGAAAAGCCTGGAAGGGCCCGGGCTGCACGGCGGCGGCAAAGGCGAAGGTCGTGCCTAGAACCAGGTAGCGCAACAAGGTGAAGGCTCTCCCGGGGGTCGAATGAGGCCGGCGGCGGGGGTTTGACGGAGGACTACTTTATCGCCGGCTTGATCACGCTCCAGGTGCCGCCGCCGTTGACCGTCTGCACCAGGGCAACTTCTCCGTCACTCGAACGGGCGACCGCCCAGCCGTTTTGCGGGTCGACGAAGGAGAACTGCCCGTCCCAGTTCACCGTCTTGACGTGCGTCCAATCCCCGAAGCCGCCGTTTGTGTTCTGGTACATGTCCCTGCCAAGCAACAGGGTCGGGTAGGCGCCGAAGAAGCGCAGCGTGTCCTGGGGAGCCAGGACCTTGTCCGGCAGTAGCTGGGTATGCCAGGTGTTCCCATTGTCATAGCTTGCATATACATAGGAAACGAATTTATGGGGCGGATCGTAGTAGTCGAAGCAGCCGACCAACATGCGAATGAACTTGGTCGAATCCAAATTCGGCTGATAGGTCTCGCAATAATCATACTGGGTGAACAGGTCGGGCGCCTCGGGCGGAGGCGGGAGCTCGCGCTGATCCCAGTTGGCGCCGCCGTCGGTCGTCACGTCGTAGGCCGGCGGGGCGGCAGCATAGGCGCCGACGGTCTGCAGGGTGCGCAGGCCGTTGAGGGCATCCCTGAAAACCAGCCCGGTGTAGTCGTCGCTGATCTGGCCGTCCAGGGAGGTCCAGGTCAGGCCGCCGTCGGCGGTGTGGAAGAGCTCGTGGTCGTGATGCGTGCCGGCCCCGACGTAGACGCCGCGCACCAGCAGCCAGACGTTTTGGGCATCGAGGACGGCGAACTCGGCCCACACGCTGTCACCGTATGCCTGGTGCAGCAGCGGCGCGCCGGGGGTCCAGGTGGCACCGCCGTCGGTCGTGTGCCAGACCTGCGCCTCGTGAGGGATGTGGTCGCTCCCGGCGAAGATGACCCAGGCGGTTTTCGCGTCGAGGAAGGCGCCATAGGCCTTGTCGGGGGTGCCGTCCAGGAAGGTGACCGGCGGGGTGACCTCGCGCCAGGTCTGGCCGCCGTCCGCCGTGACCAGCACGTACTTGGCGCTGAGTCCCCAGCCTTCGGTCGAGGTGACCATGTGGATCTCATCCAGCTGGATGGGAGCGCCGGAGCGGAAATGGGGCGCGGCGGCCGGCACGGGCACCGAGGCCGGGGCGGGGAAGGTCGGCTCCGGGAGGGTCGGCTCCTCAGTGGCGGTCGGCGGCTCGCTGGTCTCGGTGGGCGGCTCGGGTGAGGCCGTCGGCACCGTCGGGGGGAGGGCGGGAGCCGCCGCAGGCGTGGTCAGCGGCCCGCAAGCCAGGGCGGACAGCAGCAAAAAGGAACCAGCTAAGAGCAAAGTAACGTTAATTTTCATACCATCCTCCACGTGGAAGTACCGGACTGATGCAGCAGTATACAACCTCGCTCGGCGGGTTTCAATGGAACTTTGGTACGGATGGAGTAGGAGCGGATCCTCCTTTGGGGACTGCGCGAGATCCCCCCTACCGGAAGCGCCCGTCCGATTTGGTAGAACGCACCCGACCGCGGGCCTTCGCCAGCCAGCCGGTCCTCACCTTCCCGGCGGGATGGTCGAACTCGGGGACGTAGGGCTTGACATCCAGCAGCGGGGTGCCGTCCAGCATGTCGATGTTTTGCAGGTGGAGCAGGTTCCCCTCGACCCGCACGAGCGGCACGATCGAGAGGCCGATCGGGTTGGGGCGCGCCGGGGAGCGTGTGGCGAAGACCCCGTGCGGGTGCGCGTCGAGAAAGGGGGTGGGGGTCAGGTCGACCTTGCGCACGGCGTGCAGGTGGTAGAGCAGGATGACGTGCGAGAAGCCTTCAAGGTCCTGGAGGCCGGCGGCGAATTCGGGGAAGATCTCGGCCGTGCCTGGTGCGCTGGTCGCTCCCGATGGCTGGATGGGCATGCCCTGCAGGTCGCGGAAGGGGGTGTGCAGGATGCCGATGGGGTGAAAGATGATATTTTTCATAGGAAAAACCGTAGGGGCGACCAGCCCCCTACGGGGATCTTCGACTGGTCGCCCCTACGGGTTTATTTCTTCGTCCTTTTCCTTCCCCCGTGGTACGCCGGGGCGGTGATGGCGTAGATTGTGCACAGGCGGGCGTCCAGCATGCGCGATCGGATGCGGGCATCCATCTCGTCGAGCGTGTCGGCGGTGGTGATGACGGTGGGCAGCTCGGCGTTGTAGCGGTAGTTGAACAGCTGGTAGAGCTTCTCGCGCACCCAGGGGGTCATCGACTGCGTGCCCAGGTCGTCCAGCACCAGCAGAGGGGCGGCACGGATCTCGTCGAAGCGCCGGTCGTAGGTGGTGCCGCTATTGGGGCTGAAGGTGGCGCGCAGGTGGTCGAGCAGGTCGGGGACCATGATGAAAAGCGGCGGGCTGCCCTTGTCGGTCAGGGCGTTGGCGATGGCGGCCGCCAGGTGGGTCTTGCCGCTGCCGTACGAGCCGGTGAAGACCAGCCAGCCGCGCGGCTTTTTGGCGAAGTCCGTGGCGGCCCGGAGCGCCTTCTCCAACGAGCGCAGCTCGTCCGCCGACAGGCCCTCGTCGCGGCGGTCTTCGAAGGAGGCGAAGGTGCGCGCGGCGTGCAGGTCGAGCGAGGACAGCTCGGGGTGGCCCTTGTCGTCGGTCGGGCGGCGGTAGTCGGAGGCCTGGATGCGCACCGCACTGACCAGCTCCGGGTCCGCCAGGCGCGAGCGGATGCGCGCCTCGATCTCGTCCAGGGCCAGGTTGGTGGTCACCACCAGCGGCAGGCGGTTGATGTAGCGATAGTTGACGATCTGGAAGAGCTTCTCCTGCGCCCAGCCGGTGGCGTTCTGCGTGCCGAAGTCGTCCAGGACCAGCAGCGGGGCGGAACGGATTTCGTCGAAACGTTCCTCGAAAGACGTGTCTTCGGAGTCGTAGGCGAAGCGCAGGGCGTCAAGCAGGTCGGGGACGGTCAGGAAGAGGGTCGGCACACCCATGCCGACGGCGTAGTTGGCGATGGCCGCGGCGAGATGTGTCTTGCCCGAGCCGTAGCCGCCCAGGATCAGCAGCCAGCCGTTCAGCTTGCCGGCGTACTGCCGGGCTTGGTTGTAGGCCCATTCGAGCGAGTTGGCTTGCTGCTCCCCCAGGCCCTTGCGGCCGCGCGGCTGAAAGGTCTCGAAGGTCAGGCCTCGGAGCTCATCCAGGTGGCTGAGCGAGAACAGGCGCTCGCGCACCGTCTGGGCCACCTGGCCCTGGCGGCAGACGCAGATGTCCAGCCTGCCGAAGTCGGGCGAGCCGACCGGGGCGTCGCGGCGCACGTAGCCGGCCCCGTGGCAGTGCGGGCAGTCCGGGTCGCCCAGGCTAGTGCTTGACGTAGTCGGCGTACTTGCCTTGGACGTACTTGTGGCGATCTTTTTCAGCGTCGCGTCGATCCTGCTCTTCGCCATGACCTTCTTCCTTCCAGCGGCGTAGGATGGCTTCCACGTACTTCCAGCTGCGCTTGTTGCGCTTGACGGCCTCGCCCAGGGCCTCGGCAATCCATTCGGCGGGGTAGGTTTGCTCGGCGTCCTTGAGGGCGTCGGCCAGGAGGGGGGTCAGCGGGCCGATGTTCTCCTCGTAGAGCTTGAAGACGTTCGGGCGCTCGGGCGGCGGGGCAGAGGCGGACCGGGCGGCATCGCGCCAGTCGCCCTTGCGCATGGCCTCGGCGGCGGCGCGGCCGCGCGGCGTGTTGAGGAAATAGAAGCCGCCCTTGTCGTTTTCGACCCCTCGGCTCGCACCTCGGGGCGACGCCTTGAGCAGGGTGCCGCGCCGGACAGCCTTTTCCAGGCCCGCGTCGAGCCCGGCCTCCCCGATGCCCTGCATAAAAGCCGCGTCCTCGACGATCTCACTGCGGCACAGCGAGCGGAAGCGTCCCTCCATGTGCTCGATACGCCAGAAGAAGTAGATGGTCACCTTGAGCTCGTCGGCATCGCGGATCTCGTTGAGCAGCCGGCGGAGGAACGTATCGGGGACCTGGGTGAAGGTTTCCTGTTCGGTAAAGCCTTTGAATTTGGGCATAATTTTCCCTCACCCCTCCCTCACCCCCTCCCCCCTCTCCCAATGGGAGAGGGGCGGGGTGAGGGCAGGGGATAGGGGTCGGGGGTAAGGGTGAGGGTCAGGCCTGCGACAGGTCGATGTTGCGCGTGGCGGCGTCGACGAATTTGGCGAGGTGACTCATGAAGACCAGCTCGATCGAGCCGGTGGGCCCGTTACGATGCTTGGAGATGATGATCTCGGCCACGTTCTGCTTGACGGTGTCCTTCTCGTACTGGTCCGGGCGGTAGATGAACATGACGATGTCGGCGTCCTGCTCGATCGAGCCCGACTCGCGCAGGTCGGAGAGCACCGGGCGCTTGTCGGTGCGCTGCTCGACGGCGCGGCTGAGCTGGGCGGCGGCCAGCACCGGCACGTTCAGCTCGCGGGCCAGCACCTTGAGGTTGCGCGAGATGTACGAGACCTCCTGGACGCGATTCTCCGTGCGGGTGTCGCCGCCCATCAGCTGGATGTAGTCCACGATCACCAGGTCCAGGCCGTACTCCATGTGCAGGCGGCGGCACTTGGTGCGCAGCTGCAGCGGGGTGATGGCCGGGGTGTCGTCCATGAAGATGGTCGTGTCGCCCAGCACCTCGATGGCGTGGGTGAACTTGGGGAACTCATCGTCGCCGAGCTTGCCGGTGCGCATACGCTGCGAGTCGATGCCGGTCTCCTGGGCCAGCAGGCGCTGCGCCACCTGCTCGTTGGACATCTCCAGCGAGAAGACGGCGACGTGCTTCTTGTGCAGCAGGGCGACGTTCCGGGCCACAGAGAGCAGGAAGCCGGACTTGCCCTGGCCGGGGCGCCCGGCGATGATGATCAGGTCGGAGGGCTGCAGGCCCGAGAGCATGCGGTCCAGGTCGATGAAGCCGGTCGGGACGCCGAAGAAGTCCTCGGGACGTTTGGCCAGCTCGTCAATGCGGTCATAGACCTCGCTCAGCACCTGGCGGATGGGCAGCACGTCGTGGCGCAGGCGGCGCTCGCTGACGTTGAAGATGGCTTTCTCGGACTCTTCGATGACGTTCTCGACCGTCTCCTGCTGGTCGTAGGCCAGGGTGGCGATCTGGTTGGCGGCGGTGAGCATGCGTCGTCGGATGGCTGCCGCCTCGACCATGCGCCCGTAAGCCTCGGCGTGCAGCGAGGTCGGCACCTGGTTGAGCAGGGCGGTCAGGTAGGCCGGCCCGCCGATCTCGCCCAGCTGCCCGACGCGCTCGAGCTCCTCGGTGACGGTCAGGAAGTCGAGCGGGATGCGCTGCTCGTGCAGGCGGGTGAAGGCCTCCCAGATCCAGCGGTGGCGGTGGATGTAGAAATCGTCCGCCAGGAGGAACTGGGCCAGGTCGTAGTAGACCTCCGGGTTAATGAGCACAGCCCCCACAACGGCTTCTTCGGCTTCACGGTTGTGGGGGACGGTGGCGGTGGAGCGGGCGGTCCCTTCGCCTGGTTCAGGGGGCTGATCCGGGGCGGGTTCTTCGACAGGAGGCAGGTCGGCCATGGAGTTCTACTTCTTGGGTTTCTTCTTGGGCTTGTCCTCGCCGCCCTCACCGGAGGGTTTATCTTCGCCGCCCGGCTTGTCCTCGTCGAGCTGGCTCAAAAAGTCCTCGAAGACCGACAGGCGGTCCTGGCTCTCCTTGGTGGGAGGCGGGACGGGCTTGGTTTCGCGCGCCGGAGGCGGCGGGGTCTGTTCCTGGATGTCCTTTTCGGGGACGATCCCCGCCTCGTCCAGCACTTCCCGGTTGACCAGGATGGGGACGTGGGCGCGCAAGGCCAGGGCGATGGCGTCCGAGGGACGCGAGTCGATGTTGGTGGTCTTGCCGCCGGTCTCGGCGACGATGTTGCCGTAGAAGATGTCCTCGCGCAGGGAGATGATCTCGACGCGCAGGATCTTGCCGTCGAAGACCGTGAACAGGTTCTTGAGCAGGTCGTGGGTCAGGGGGCGGATCATCTCGACCTCCTGCAGGGCGACCGTGATGGATTCCGCTTCGTACGGTCCGACCCAGATCGGCAAGTAGCGATCGGCGTCCTTCTGGCGCAGGATGACGACGCGCTGCGGCGACATCAGGCTGACGCGGACACTGTCAATCAAAACTTCGACCATCTCGGGCATGTCAGGCTCCAGTACCAATCAGGAAACAAGTACAATGATTCTAACACGGGGCAGAGGGGGATGCAACCAGGAGAGTTGAAGTTTGGACATGAGTTCGGACAAACATGGCTATCGCCGTTTTTACCGCCGAGATCGCCGAGAACGCAGAGCTTTTTCAAAGATTTCTCCGCGCTCTTCGCGGGCTCCTCGGTGAATGTCCGGACTTTTGTCCGAATGCCAGGGAGAGTTGGCGAATCAGCGATTCTGCGATTCAGCCAGGGCGGCATGATACAATCACGCTCGATGTCTGCCCGTCAAAAGTTCCTCCCCTACCTCGCCCTGGGGGTCAGCATCCTGTCGATCAGCTGCTCGGCCTTTTTCGTGCGCTGGGCGAACGTCCCTCCGTCGGTGATGGGCTTCTACCGCATCGGCCTGGCGACCCTGTTCATGACCCCCTTCTTCGTGCGCCACGCGGCCCGTGAGCAGACCAGGCCGCGGCTGCCGGACTTGCGCCTGGGGATTCTGATCCTGCCCGTGCTCGCCGGGCTGGGCTCTGGCTTCGACCACTTCCTGTGGAACGCCTCCCTGAAGCTGACCCCGGTCGCCAACGCCGTGCTGCTGGGCAACACCTCGCCGCTCTTCGTCGGCCTGGCGGCCTGGGCCCTGCTGCGCGAGCGGACCGGGAGCCTGTTCTGGCTGGGGCTGGGGCTGAGCATGTGCGGGGCGGTGGCCGTGCTGAGCTGGGACTTCCTGCGCCACCCGGTGATCGGCTGGGGTGACCTGCTGGCGCTCTCGTCGAGCCTTTTCTACGCTGCCTTCTACATTTTCTCCCAGCGCAGCCGGCAGCACCTGGACACGCTCACCCACGTCTGGCTCACCAGCCTGAGCGGCGCACTGCTGCTGCTCTTCCTGGCCCTGGTCACGCGCTCGGCGTTGGGCGGCTACCCGCCCAAGACCTACCTGTTCTTCCTGGGGGCGGCGCTCCTGCCGCAGCTGACCGGCTACCTGGGGCTGGGCTATGCCCTCGGGCACCTGCCCGCCGCCGTGGTCTCGCCCACGATGCTGGCGCAGCCAGTGCTGACCGCCCTGCTGGCCATCCCGATCCTGGGCGAGCCGCTCCAGCCGGTCCAGTGGATCGGCGGGCTGGCCGTGATTGCCGGAATTTTCCTGGTGCATCGCAGCCGGGGCACGGCGCCTGACGCCATCCCCGGCGAATGACTCCCCCGTCGAAAAATCAGCCGCCAAAGGCAAACGTCGGCATGCCCCGGACGCCGGCCCCGACCCGGAACAGCCCGCCGGAGTGGGGATGGCGATCGAGCTCGGCCGTGCTCATGCCCTTGCGCGCCGTGGTGACATATAAGTCGGTCAGGTCCTCGCCGCCGAAGACGCAGCAGCTCACGTTGAGAGCCGGGATGGGGATCTCCGCCAGCAGGCGGCCGGTGCGCGGGTCCCAGCGGGTCACCTGCGCCCCGCCCCACAGGGCGACCCACAGCATGCCTTCGGCGTCCGAGGTCATCCCGTCCGGCCAGCCCAGCTCGGGCGGGACGGTCACGGCCGGGCGGGGGCGGTCGATATCGCCGGTCTGCAGGTCATAATCGTAGGCCATGACCCGGCGGTCCGGCGTGTCGATGTGGTAGAAGGTGCGCCCGTCGGGGCTCCAGGCCAGGCCGTTGGAGATGCGCAGGCCGGTCAGAAGGGTCTTCAGCTTCCCGTCCGGGGCCAGCGAGTAGAGCGAACCGGTCGCCTCGACCTCGGCGTCGTCCATGCTCCCGGCCAGGAAGCGCCCGGCCGGGTCGCACTTGCCATCGTTGAAGCGGTTGCCCGGCTGGCCAGCTTCGGGCTCCGCCAGGCGGGTCATTTTTTCCGAAGGGAGGTCCAGCCGCGCGAGGGCGTGGCGCAGGCCGAGGATCAGGCCCCCGTCCCGGCGCGGGGCGGCGCAGCCCAGGCTCTCGCCGACATCCAGGCTGCGGTCGGAGCCGTCGCGCGGGTCGAAGAAGTGCAGGCGCCCGAGGCGGATGTCCACCCAGGTCAGCAGGCCGGCACCGGCATCCCAGGCCGGGCCCTCGCCCAGGTCGGCGCGGGCGTCGAGGAGCAGTTCAGGCTGCATGGTCCCAGCGCTCCCTTTTCCCGGAAACGGTCATGGATTTAAAGCCTTCAAACGGTCTTCCTCAACGGGTCAGCTTCGCCCGCACGACGAAGTGATCCACCGCCCCGAAACGGTACTTGTAGTCCTCCTGGCCGCGCATGAAGTCGAACTGGCTGCGCTTGTTCTCGTTGGCCCACTGCAACAGGTAGCCCAGCAGCACCCAGCCGGCGGAAAGATCCATGAAGCGGCGGTCGATGCCGGAGTTGTAAACCCAGATGCGGTTCAGGTAGTCGAAATTCAAATAGCCGGCGGCCTTGACCCCGTCCGCCTCGAGAAAGGCCAGCTGCAGCCAGCCGTTCCGGAAGGCGGCCCGGCAGGCGAGGTGCATCTGCCGGCGCATGGGCTCGCTGAGGAAGGCGGATTTTTCCGGGTCGTCGGCCATCAGCGCCATGAAGGCCTCCACCTCGGCTTCCAGACTGGACTCGTCCGTGACGATGTACCAGCGCACCTCCTGCCCGGACGCCTCGGCGCGGCGGATCTTGCGGCGGATCTCATGGCGCTGCTTCTTGTCGATGGTGGAGAGGTAGACCTCGAAGTCACCCGGCAGGGGGATGGACGGGGCGTGATAGGTGCGCTCCTGGGCGTAGGACCAGCCGCGCTTTTGCGCTTCCGCCTGGAGCAGCGGCAGGGTTGGCGAGGCCTCGGGGAGGTTGTGCAGGTCAAGCAGGCGCCAATCCGGCAGGTCCGAGGCAGGCCGGGCGAGGAAATCCAGCAGGCCGGAGAGGAGCTCCGGCAGGTCCGCCGGGCGGGCGACGAAGTCCAGGTAGTCCGAGATCTCGATGCTGCCGAGCAGCATCAAGGCCGTTTGACCATCACGATTTTGGGTAAAGAAGAACGGGGCGATGCCGGCCAGACGCCCGGCCTGGCGTGCCAGGACGACCGCCAGCTCGGAGGCGGGCCACTCGCCCCCGCCGCGCGTCTCCCACCAGGTGCGCAGGTACTCGTGGCGCAGGAAGGGGACGTGGGTGCTGCTTTCTGCCAGCAAGGCGTTCCACTCATCCGCCAGGGGGGCGAGAGCGGAGAAGTCACGGATCAGGGTGAAGTCCATACTAAGGGGGGGTAAGCTGGCCGTGAGTGGCGACAGGCCGGAGGCTACTCCCCGCCGATTTTACCAGTATAATGGGCCTGTGACTGCCAAGTTCGACCTGAACCTGATCCCCTTCTACCGCATCAAAGGACTGGATCGGCCCCAATACCCTGGCCTGCTGGTCAGCTCGCCGCCCAAACGCGCCGCACGCGGCCGCAAGGATGACCGCCTGGTCGTCTACCTCTCCTTTTCCGGCAACATCCCCCTCTCCACTGCCGAGTACAGGCAGATCGCCGAGCAGTTGGCCCAGCGCTTTTACCGGAACGCCGGGTCGCTGACCGCGGCGATGCGCGCCACGATCGAGAGCCTCAACCAGCTCCTGGTGGACCGCAACCTGCGCACCACCGGGAAAGGCCAGTACATCGTCGGCCGGTTGATCCTGGGCGTGCTGCGCGAGGCACAGTTCGTCCTGGCCCAATCCGGCCCGACGCACGTCTTTCACCTGGCCGCCGGGGAGTCCCGCCCGCTGCGCGACGCACAGATTGCCGGGCGCGGCCTGGGTTTCAGCCAGAACACGCCGCTGTATTTCTCCCAGGCCGAGTTGCATCCCGGTGAGGTGTTGGTCCTGTGCGCCCAGCTGCCGTCGGCGTGGGAAAGTGCCCTGCTGTCCGAAACCAAACCCGCCGCCGAGCCGCTGCGCCGTAAACTCATCAGCTTGACGGACGAAGATCTCAATGCCGTCCTGATCCAGGTCCAGGCCGGGAAAGGCATCCTGAACGTCCTGCCGGGGACGCACACGGCCGCTTCCCCCGCCGCGGCCGGGAAGGCACCCGCCAGGCCGCAGCCGGCCGCCCCGGCCCAAACCCCGCCGGCTTCCCATCGACCGGCCTCGCAGGTGGAGGGCAGCCAGCCCGCCAGCCGCTTCACCCGCATACTGTCGGGGACACAGGCCGAGCCTGCAGCGGAGCAAGCGGTGCCTGCCGCCGCGGCCCCCGAGAGGCAGGCGGAAGGGCCCAGCAGCCGGCCTGGTACGCAAGCCCGGCAGGCAGCTGCCGCGGCGGGGGTGAGACCGCCCGCCGGTCACGCTGCGCCGGTCACCACAGCCGCGCCGCGCCGCCCCAACCGCTTCATCACCCCGCAGCACAGCGGCGATCTGGCCGAGATTTCCCGCCCAGCATCCCGCAACCGCCAGCAGACCTTCCGCAGCCTGGCCCACGCCATGCAGCGCATGCGCCTCGTCACCCAACGACTGGCCCAAGGCTTCCAGTCTTTCCTGCCCCGCATCCTGCCCGGCCTGAAGGACGAAACTTCCGAGGCTTCCGGATCCAGCATGGCCTTCATCGCCATTGCCATCCCCATCCTGGTCGTCCTGGTGGCGAGCATGGTCTACTTCCGCCTGGGACAGCCCAACCGCTACAAGGATTTCTACAGCCAGGCCCTGGCTGCCGCGGAAAAAGCCCAGGGACAGGGCGACCCGCTCGAGGTGCGCCACAGCTGGGAGACGGTGCTGTATTTCCTGGGCGAGGCAGACAAATATCAGAAGACGCAGGACTCGCTGGTGCTGCGCCAGGAGGCGCAGACCGCCCTCGACAACCTGGACGGGATCGTGCGCCTGGATTTCCACCCGGCGATCATCAGCGGTCTGAGCAGCACGATCAAGGTCAGCCACATGGCCGCCAACGACACCGAGCTGTACCTGCTCAATGCCGGGCGCGGCAACGTGCTGCGCGCCTTCCTGACCAACCAGGGCTACGAAGTCGACCCGTCTTTCAATTGCGCGCCGGGGCAATACGGGGACACCGCAGTGGGGACGCTGATCGATATCGCCGCCCTGCCCAAGGTCAACACCCGCAATGCCAGCCTGCTGGCGATGGACGCCAATGCCACCCTGCTCTACTGCGCGCCGGATGCCGAGCCGATCGCCGTCCCGCTGGCGGCGCCCGAGCTGGGCTGGCGGGGCATTTCGGGCTTCGTGCTGGACTCCGACGGCAAGGATCTTTACGTGCTCGATCCGTTGGGGAACGCGGTCTGGGTCTACGCCGGGAATTTTGGCGACTTCCCCAACCTGCCGATCATGTTCTTCGGGGAGCAGATCCCGCAGAACATGAACACGGCCATCGACCTGGCTGCCAACGGGAACGACCTCTACCTGCTCTTCAGGGACGGGCACGTGACCTCCTGTACCCTGAGCCGGCTGGACGTGGTGCCGACGCGCTGCACCGACCCGGTCACCTACATCGACACCCGCCCCGGGCAGCAGGCCGGCACGCAGGTCTCCGACGCGGTCTTCTCGCAGATGACCTTCGCCGCCCCGCCCGACCCGTCGCTGTACCTGTTCGAGCCGCTGACCCAGGCGATCTACCGCTTCAGCCCGCGGCCCGACAGCCTGACCCTGCAGGGACAGTTCCGCGCCACCGAGGATCAGCGCCAGAAAATGATCGGCGAGCCGGCCACGGCGATGACGATGAGCCCGAACCGCTATCTTTTCCTGAGCGTGGGGAACCAGGTCTACTTTGCCACCGACGTGCCGTAAGGAGAAGAAACCATGAGCAACTCGTCCGGCAGCTCCGGCAGTTTCATTGGCTCCATTCTGGACTTTATCCTCCGCCTGCTGGGAGCTTCCAAGCCAACCCCGACCCCCACGCCGCCCCAGCCGATCGTCCCTCCGGATAACACGACCGAGCCGGTGCGCATCGTCACCTCGCGCCTCCTGCTGGTCGTCTACGATCCGATCATGGACCAGGCGGGGACCAAGCTCTCCCAGCTGATGAACTGGAACGACCCCGACACCCTGGCCAACGGTTTCATTCAAGACATCCTGGAGACCAGCGGCGGGAACGCGCGCTTTCAGATCGCGCAGCGGGTCGAGCTGAACGAATTCCCGGCCCTGACGGACGGCTTTCGCTACGATCCCAAGGGCTATCTCAACGTGGTGAAAGGCGGCCAGCCGGCCCACCAGCCCGGCACGGTTGACTACTCGGCCATCCTGACCGGCCTGAACGTGCTGCCGCGCATCGCCCAGCGCGACATCGACGAAGTCTGGCTGATGGGTTTCCCCCAAGCCGGCTTCTACGAGTCGGCCATGGGCGGCGCCGGGGCGTTCTGGTGCAACTCCGATCCGCTGGCGGGCACCGCCAGCTGCGAGCGCAAGTTCGTCGTCATGGGCTTTTCCTACGAGCGCGGGCCGGGCGAGATGGTGCACTCATTCGGCCATCGCGTTGAAAGCATCCTGGCACAGGTTTTCAACTGCCAGGATTTCATCACCTGGGCTTACAAGCCGGATCGGGCGCCCGCCACCGTCAACCCCAACCTCAACCCGTTCGAGCGCTTTCTCTGCTTCGACCAGATCGCCCCGGGAAACGCCGGGCTGGGAACGATCCATTACGCCCCCAATAGCGTCAAGGACTACGATTACAACAACCCGCGCAAGGTCATGAGCACCTGTGATGATTGGCTCAATTTCCCGAATTTCAAGAACGACGTTCGCGAGGTCAACGCCGATGAATGGGGAAACGGCGATCTGCACGTGCTGCACAAATGGTGGCTGAAACACCTGCCCAAGGTCGCGGGGCGCACCGGCGGGGTGGTCAACAACTGGTGGCAATATATCATGGACCCCAACCTGATCAACCTGTAAAGAACCTGTAAGTGCCCGACCATACCGGTGCGGGCACTTTTTATGTTTAATGGGGGTGAGGATGGCTTCGATGACGGAGACCGGGGATTTGGACGCCGGAAGGCGCCAGGACGGTCTCTGTTCTTTAACGTACACATTCCGCCATTCCTGATGCGAGTATCCATGCCGCAGACCACTCAACGCAGGCGAGTCGTGGAAGCGGGGATCGTCTTGATGCTACAGGCGATTTCCCTGGCGGCATTCGCGTACCTCCGCAGCCTGTCCGTCCTTTCCGCGCTCTTACAGGCAATTCCCATGCTCCTCGCAGCCTGGTTGTGGGGCATCCGGGGCGGCCTGGCATTCACACTGGTTGCCCTGGTCCTGAATATCGGCCTCGCCTATCTGTTCGGCTTTACGTCAGTGGAGATATTCGTCCAACATGCCGGCTTGTTCGGCATCCTGGCCTCCCTGCTTGCAGCGGTCGCGGTCGGGAAACTAGGGGAGCTGACCCGCAGGCATGCCCGGGATGTCGGCGAGCACGCGCGGGCCCTGGAGAATCGCGAGGCCCGGGTCCATTTTATGACCTTGCTGACCAGGGTTGTGCGTGCCTCGCTGGAGGCGGAGGACATGCCCGCCCTGCTCAAGGTCTTTACCGACCAAACGGGGGAACTGTTCGGTGCAGACGAGTGCCTTCTCCTGCTCCGGGATGAGGCGCCCAAAAACATGCGTCCGATCGCCGTCCACGGCTCGGACGATAAGACGATCCCTCTCCCGCCGGACAAGCCCGGCCTGGACAGACTGGCCGATTTAATCCTGAGCGCCGGAAACGTCTTGGCTGTCAAAGATACGGCCCATGCGGCCGGCCTCGATGCAGAGCTGGCCATAAGTTTTCCCCGCCTGCGGTCGATGCTTTGCCTGCCGCTGGTCGCCAGTGGACAGAATCTGGGCGTGCTGATTTTCGGTTACCGGCAACCCCGTCCTTTCAGCCCCGAGGAAATCGAACGCGGGGAATTGGCGGCGCGACATATCTCGCTGGCGATGACCAAGGTGCTGCTGCTGAAAGATGCACGCATTCGCGTGCGCGAGCTTGCCGGTCTGCACATCATCGCTCAGGCATTTTCCGTGCACGGCGATGAACGTCGCACTTATGGCACCCTGACCGACAAGCTGGCCGAATTGTTGGGCGCGGAGATTTGCGCTATCTTCCTGGTCAACTCCAACACGGGAGAACTGCAAACTCAAGTCCCCGCCCACGGCATCAGTGACGAACTGGCCTCGGCCTTGCACTTCCCGACGAAGACGGTCGAACGCATCTGGAAACTGATCGGGAAAAACGCATTCCTGGTAAATTCCTTGCAGGGAATCCCACCCGGATTCGGCCGGCTGGCTGAGACCTTCAATATCAAATGCGCCCTCGTCGGCAGCTTGCAAGACCTGGAAGGGCGGCGCATGGGGGCCATCTTCGCCGCAAACAAGGCGGAGGGTTTCAACGAGGAGGATGTGCGCTTGATCGGCGTCTTCGCCGAACAGGTAAGCATGGTGGTCCAGGACACTTTGCTCCTGAGCGCCGAGCGCAAACGCACCAGTGAGCTGGCTGTGCTGCACGCCGTCGCCGCGGCGAGTACGGAAGCCAACGAGGAAGATGAGCTCATCCAGCGCGTGACGAACCTGATCGGCGAGAGTCTGTACCAGGACACCTTCAGCATCTTTCTATTGGACGAAGCGCTGGGCGAGCTTTACCTGCATTCGACCTATCACCATGGTGAGGACCATGATTCCATTCGCATCCCGCTGGGGATGGGAATTACCGGTGTGGTGGCCAAGACCGGTAAGCCCCGGCGCGTGGGCGATGTCTCCAAGACACCCGAATATTTGAACCTGCATCCACTGACCCGCTCCGAACTGTGCCTGCCCCTGATAGTGGAAGGGCGTTTGATCGGCATCGCCCACGCCGAGAGCGAGAAGCTCAACGCCTTCAGCGAACAGGACGAGGAACTGCTCGCCATTCTTGCCGGCCAGATTGCCATCGCGATCCAGCGCCTGCGCACGGCAAAAGCCGAGCATCATCAGGCCAATCAACTCGAGCGCTCCAATGTCTTGATCCGCAGCCTTGCAGATCTGGGTGCCAGGGCCGACGCGGCCGCCGATCCGGACGGGGTGATGCAAACGCTGGGTAATGAGCTGGCCGGACTTGCCATGAGCTGTATGATCGCCCTGGCCGAAGCCGACGACACACGCTTCACCATCCGTTACACCTCCTTGCCCAAGCGCTCCGTGAATGCCATCGCGCGCATTACCGGATTGAAATTTTACGGTGCCGCCGTACCGCTTGACCGGATTTCCGCCGACCCGGACATGGCCCAGAGGCCGTTCATCATTCCAGATCCGGCCACGCTGGTGCTCAACTTGGTGCCCGGTTCCTCCCGGCAGATGGCGATCAAAATATTAAAGGCGGTTGGAATCATCGAAACCACCTCGATCTGCCACCTGCCGTTGGTGATCGAAGGCAAGACCATTGGCATCCTATGGATGTGGGGGGAAGGCCTGCACGAGAGCGATTTACAAACCATGACCCTGTTCGCCAACCAGGTCGCCGCGGCGCTGCGCAACGCCCGCCTGCTGGTCACTGTACAGCGGCTGGCGATCACCGACGAATTGACCGGAATATTCAACCGCCGCCATTTCTTCAACCTGGCAGATACAGGCTTCAGCAGGGCAAAGCGCTACAACGAACCGCTGGCGGCGATGATCGTGGACATCGACCATTTCAAGCAGTTCAACGACCGCTTTGGCCATGCAATCGGCGACCGGGTCCTGCGCGAGGTGGCCCGCCTGCTGCAGGAGAGCCTGCGCGAGAGTGATATCCTCGGCCGCTACGGTGGGGAGGAATTCTCGATCCTTCTCCCGCGCACGGAGATGAAAGCAGCCATCAACGCAGCCGAGAGGCTGCTGAAGCATGTGGCCAAAACGCCGATCCAGACCGAGGCAGGGGATTTGCATGTCCAACTGAGCATCGGAGTAGCGGGATTCAGTAAAGCGACACCCACCCTGCATGCCCTGATCAACCGCGCCGACCAGGCCATGTACAAGGCAAAGGACGCCGGGCGTAACCGGGTGGCGACCAAGTGACATCCCGGGCGACCGACCACACCCAGCCTCATCGGCCGCCAAAATCACGCCAGGCAGCAGCTTCAAAAAGGCCCCCCGGCAGCTCTTTCAGGTCGGGGGTCCGGTTCTTGAGACAGGCGGCGGTGCCCTCCCGTCCGGAGGCGAGCCCTCTCAATCTTCCGCTACTACGATGATCCGATCCTCGGGGGCGAAGGTCACCGGCTCGGACTTCTTCGGGTTGGTATGCACGCCGTAGGATCTGTCCTTGTCCCCGCATTCAGCTGCCAGCCGGTAGCCGATGGCGACCTCGCCGCGCCCCCGGGCCGCCTCGACCTGGGTGTAGAAATTGACCGGCACGCCGGTCTGGACGTAATCGCCGATGGGCTTGAGGTAGATCTCCGAGCCTTCCGGGTCGAAGAGGTCGGCGAAGACGTCGTACAACGCCCCGTTCTCGGAGAGCTGGGCCATCATCAGGCTGACCAGGTGGTCGCTGACGATGAAGTCGTCCACCTGGGTGACTTCCGCCAGCTCGCGGTTGCGCAGGTCGAGCATCTCGCTGACGATGGAGAAGGGCGTGTCGTCGCGCTCGGCGATGTCGCGCAGGTGCAGCAGCGTGACCAGCGTGCGGGCATCGGCCTCCTGGACCTCGAGTCCGGCGTAGCTCAGGACGATGACGTGGTCATAGTCCGCAATCTTCAAGTTGTCCAGCAGGTGGCGGTCAGTGGTGTCGCCGCGCACGAAGAACACCTTCTGGTTGTGCAGCCCGCGGGCGCACTCCTTGACTTCCTCAGCGGCGGAGGCCACTTCCGGCGAAGCGGTGAGGTCCGCCACCACGGTCAGGCGCGAGCCGCGGGCCACGTAGGCGTCCAGCTCGCGGACGATCACCGCCGCCGCCCGGTTCCAACCCAGGAGGATGGCCTTCTCCGGCGCGGCTTTGCGCGGCTTTGCGCTCTTGACGACGGCGCCTGCCTCCACCGGGACGCTCGCTAGCCCCGACGGGATCACGGTGTCGTCGTCTGCCGAGATGGCGAAAATCTGATCACCCGTCTTCAGGACCGTATTCATCGGCGGGTTGAGGGCGATCTTGCCGTCGGCGAAACGCACGCCCATGACCGATGAGGCCTCGTAGGCCAGGAGCGCCTCGCCGAAAGTCTTCCCGACCAGCGCCGGCTCCTCCTGGAAGTAGATCTCGTCGCCCTCGAAGTTCAGCAGCTCGGTGTAGACCACCGACAGGCCCGACTGGCGCGAGGTCTGGGCGACGACACGGGCGATCAGGTCGCCGGTCAGGATCGCCTGGACCTGGTCGCGCACCCCGATCATCCGGACCACGTCCATGTTTTTTGGGTCGCGGATCTGGGTGACGATGTGGTAGCTCTCCTGGCGGCGGTTCGGGTTGTTGACCAGGGCCAGAATGGTCTTGATGACCACCGAATCGGGGTCGTCCGATTCCGGAGGCAGGATGATGATCGAGCGCGCCGTATGCGGGCTGGCAATCTCCAGGTCGGTCAGGTCGATTGGGTTGCCGCTGCGGCAGATAATGCGCGTGCTGCCGCGCATCTCCACCCGGGCGCGGATCTCGTCCTCCATCTCGATCTTATCCTTGTCGGCCATGACGACGATGCACGCCTTCTTCTGGTTCTCGTTGGCGATCATCAGCTCCGAGAGGATGGTGAAGATCTGCGCCGACCAGCCCAGGATGATGGTGTGGCCTTTCTCGACGACGCGCGAGCGGCCTTTGCGCAGTTCGTCCACCTTGGTCTCGATCCCGCTGGTCAGGGTACCGATCAGGATGCTGACCATGAACAGGCTGCCCATGGTGACCAGCAGCATGACCACCAGGAACTGCCAGCGGACCGTGGTGTCGAACGGATTGGGGGTCAGCGCCTGGAACAGGATGTTCCAAAAAAGCTGCTTCAGGTCCTCACCTTCCGGGCGAATGCCGGGGAGCAACGAAACCACGGTCATCAGAATGACCAGGAAGGCCGTGCCGAGCCCCAGCCAGCCGATCAAGACCAGCGGGCCGCCGGCAAAACTGTTGTCGAACCAATAGCGCAAGCGTGCGCGGAAACCGGGTTTTTCAGCCATGGGACCTCCGGAAAATGAATTGGTTAATTATAGCCATATTCTTTCCGGCCTCGATTGACCCGGGCCATCCTTTTGTCCTATACTATAATCGACCCACAGAGAGGAGAAAACAATGACCACGACCCTGACCTGGTTCGGACATGCCGCCCTCGGGCTGGAGACCGGCGGCAAGAAGCTCCTGATCGATCCCTTCTTCAGCGGCAACCCGGCCGCCGCGACCGGCTCCGAGCAGGTCGCCGCGGATTACATCCTGGTGACGCACGGCCACGGCGACCACCTCGGCGACACGGTCGCCATCGCCAAGCGCACCGGGGCGACTGTCATCTCCAACGCCGAGATCGCCAGTTGGCTCGGCAAGCAGCAGGTGGAGACCCACGCCCAGCATCTGGGCGGCGGTCACCAGTATCCCTTCGGCTACCTTAAGCTGACCCTGGCACTGCACGGCTCCGGTTTGCCCGACGGTGCAGGCGGCGGCAACCCGGCTGGCTTCCTGCTGACGACGACCGAGGGCAAGAAGATCTACATCGCCGGCGACACCGGCCTGTTCGGCGACATGCGCCTGATCGGCGAGGAGGGCCTCGACCTGGCGGTGATCCCCATCGGCGACAACTACACGATGGGCCCCGACGACGCCCTGCGGGCGGTCAAGCTGCTGACCCCCCAACACGTCATCCCCTACCATTACGGGACCTGGGACCTGATCGCCCAGGACCCGCAGGCCTGGGCGGCGCGCGTTACCAAGGAGACCAAGACGCAGGTCCACGTGCTCAAGCCGGGAGAGAGCTTCAAGATTTGATCCAATGAGCAGAAGGGCACAAAGGAACACGACGGGGTTATTGATGCGCCTCGCGTGTCCTTGGTGTTTAATCATCTGCTTTTTTCGGCAGGCTCTGAGACACTGTCATGTATTCTGATCCCCCTTCCTTCCCGAGAGTTGCATGAGAAAATACTCCCGCTGGAAACCAGGCAATCCTGTCGTTCTGCGCGGCGCCGGATTTGGCAGGCTTTGGTGGGCCATGCCTGCCATCGTCGTTCAGGACGAACCCGAGCGGATTGCCCTCTACTGGAGGGCTGGCACCCGCTGGAAGGACGTGCGTGAGCATCCTGCCGCGCAGGTCTTCTTGAGCGCAGCGAGGATCGAGCTGGTCGATCAGCTCTGGACCGATACGGACGTGCTGATGCTCGCCGGATCCGGGGAGGCGCATTCGATCTGGGCCATGCGGGAAGCCGGTGGAGGCCCTTTACGCTGCTGGTACGTCAACCTGGAAACACCTTTGCGCCGGACGCGCCTGGGTTTCGACACAATGGATCACGAGCTGGATATCGTCATCAGCCCGAACCAGTCCGAGTGGTACTGGAAAGATGAACCAGCCTACAATCAAATGGTGGCGGTCGGGGTCTTTTCCAGGGAACAAGCCCGGGCAATCCGGGCGGAAGGGGAAGGCGTGATCAGGAGGATGCTGGCTGGCGGTCAGCCTTTTTGCGAGGGCTGGGAAAAATGGAACCCTCCACCCGCATGGAGCATCCCGGAACTCCCCCCGGGCTGGGATGAATTAGGGCTGGATTTCGCTCCAGCCCATCTTGATTAACCGGTAACGCCAGAATTTGCTGTAGGCTGGGCGGTAAAACGCGGTAAGACGTCGTTGCCCCTTAAAATCATCAAGGCGGATTTTGCTGCGTGCAAGCCGGCTCGATCTGGTCAGTGACATCCTGGAAAGTGTAGAAGCGCGCCAAGGATTCAAAATAGCTTTTATCTGCCAACGGTGCAAAGTGGGTGGAGAAATATTCGTTGAACACCAGCCGGAAGGTGTTTACCGGTGTAATGGAATCGGGGATCGGAACAGACTGCTTCCCGGGCAGGTAGTAGGCGTTCAGGATCGAAAAACGCTCATACAGGCAGGTATTCGCTGCAGATTGATTATCCAGGTAAAGGCCCGGACCGTGATCGCCCTGGATGATGATCACCGGAGGCGTGGAGGAGTTAGCCAAGATGGCGTCGACGGTTTTGATCACCTGGCTGTTCAGATAGCGGACTTCGGCGATGTAGCTTTGCTTGTAGGTGGGAACGTCCATGATCAAGCGCATTTTATCGGCCAGCGTGTAGGGATAGTTCGGATTGACCGGGTTCCCGGCTTCGTCGAACACGAATGGAGGGTGGGGTGCGGTGATGTGTGCGAACACGAATTTCGGTCCCGCCTCGAGGGCAACCTGCGGCAAGGCGGCAAAACTGGCCTGAATGGTTTGACGCTGGGTGGCATAGGACGGGTAGGAAACCAGATGGTTCAGGTCGCCCAGGATGGACAAACTCGTGAAGCGGACATACCCGCCCTCGAAGTTATTCAACATGATGGGAAACGGCTTGACATATTCGTCCCCGTCCCGGATGTCGGTGAAATCGAAACCGCTGGCGAGAAAAATCGTGCGATACCCTTTATCCTCGAGGAAGGCGCGCACCTGGCTGTGGTACAACGCCTCCTCCAACGGCCACCAGACCGGCGAATCCCCCATCACGGAGGCCGTGGTTTCCAGGTATTGCATGTTCAGGCTGGAGCCGAGGGACAGCACCGTACGCGGGTAGTTCGCCCGGCTGCTGCCCGGTACGACAAAGCCCAGGTCCTGGAGCGCTTGAATAAAGGCTGAATTGTCGTAGCCGTAAATGCTCTCCAACATATCGGCCCGCCCGTAGCCGTCCAGGATTATGTAATAGATATCCGGCTTTTCACCCGGGGCGGGCGCGGCCACCTCCGATGCAATGACCGGGTCCACCAGTGCCCGCGAGGCGGTCGAAGGCACTTGTACAAGGAACAAGACGAGCTGCGCCCCGTAAAAACCTGCCAGTACAAGCGCCAACGTGCCGAGCAGGTAATTTATGATCGCGTACCTGATTTTCCTGCGGGCGATTTTGAGCGCCAGGATGGCAATCAATACTGTCGAAGCCAGGACCAGGGCGATCTGCCAAAGGTAGAATGCGCCGATGACCAGGACGGCCGCGATCAACCCCGCCGTCTCGAGGGTATGGGTGAATAAATACGCCAGGAGGTAAAAGGCGCCAAAAAGGGCCAGGGTCAAGAAAATCGAACCCAGGATGTCACGCCAGGAGTTGAAAATCCTGTTGTCCGGGTTGACCACATAAAAAACCACCGGCGCGGTGACCGCTAACAAACCACCGGGCAGGAAGCTGAATATGAATCTTCTCATAGTTCCACCGATGCGGTTGGCTGAAGCCTGCCGCAAGCGTCCTTTACCCCCAATTATCCCAATAAAGCGTGCCCTGGCAAGAGAGAGCGGCTTTACTCCTTGTTTACAGGTAAAACCAGCGGCACATCCGCAAAGGGATGGGGAACCACCTGAACAGGCAGATGATATGCGGCCGAGATTAACTCCGGCGTCAGCACCTGCCGCGGGGTCCCCACGGCTTTGATCTCCCCCTCGACCAGCAAGGCAGCGCGGTCCGCATAGCGGGCAGCCAGGTTGAGATCGTGCAGGGCGATCAGCACCGCCAGGCCCTCCCGGTGTGCTAGCGCACGCACGGTTTCCATGAAGCTGACTTGAAAATGCAAATCCAGGTTCGTGGTCGGCTCGTCTAAAAGCAGGATGGGCGTGGATTGCGCCAGGGCACGCGCCAGCAGGGCGCGCTGCTGCTCACCGCCGGAAAGCTCGCCCACGCGGCGCTCGGCCAGGTCGAGGGCATCCACCTTTTCCAGGGCCCGGCGGGCGATCTGCTCGTCCTTCTCCGAGACCTGGCCGAGGAAATTCAGGTAGGGCGTGCGGCCCATCAGCACCGTCTCCCAGACGGTGTAGGCCGGCGGCAGGGAGACCGCCTGGGGCACCACCGCCAGGTAGCGGGCGCGCGGCATCGGCGGCAGGGACAGCAGGTCGTCGCCGTTCGTGCGCACCCTCCCGGCCTGCACCGGCACGACCCCGCTCGCGGCACGCACCAGGGTAGACTTGCCCGCTCCGTTCGGCCCGATCAGCGCCACCACCTCGCCGGAGTTCACCTCCAGGGTTACGGCGTGGAGGACACGCCGCGGGCCGTAAGAGACCGTCAATCCTTCAATCTTCAACATCATCATCACCTGGGTAAGGGCGGATCGCGATCCGCCCCTACCAATATCCCTGGTTCTTTGCCCGGCGCAGCACCCACAGGAAGAAGGGCGCTCCGGCAAGGGCGGTGACGATCCCGACCGGCAGCTCCTCGGGCGCCAGCACCGAGCGGGCGATCATGTCCGCCACCAGCAGCGCCCCCGCGCCGCCAAGGATGGAGAGCGGCAGCAGGCGGCGGTAGTCGGCGCCGAACCACAGGCGCATGACGTGCGGGACGATCAGGCCAATGAAGCCGATGATCCCGGAAAAGGACACGGCGGCGGCCGTCGCCAGGGAGGCGGCCAGCAGGATCAGGGTCCGCGTGCGCGTCACGGGCAGGCCGAGCTGCTGGGCCTGGTCGTCGCCGAACTGCAGCAGGTTGAGGGCGTGCCCGCTCAGGACCAGGATCCCCAACCCAAGTGCCAGGTAGGGCAGGACGGTCAGCACCGGCCCCCAGCCGGCTTGGCTGGCCCCGCCCAGCATCCAGGCGATGGCACGGCGCAGTTCGCCGGTCGAGCGCAGCATCAGGTAGGAGGTGAGGGCGGTGGCAAAAGAGCTGAAGGCCACGCCGGCCAGGATCAGGTTGGTCACTGGGACCGTCTTGCCGACCCGCCCCAGGGCGTAGACCAGGAAGACCGTCAGCAGAGCGCCGGCGAAGGAGGCCAGCGGGACGGCCAGCAGGCCCCAGAACGAGTACGACCACCGGACGCTCATCGACAGCACCGCGCCCAGGCCCGCGCCGGAGGCCACCCCGATCAGGTAGGGGTCGGCCAGCGGGTTGCGGAACAGGCCTTGGTAGGCTGCCCCGCTCCCGCCCAGCGCCGCACCGGTCAGCAGGACCAGGGCGGCGCGCGGCAGGCGGATCGAGGCGAGGATCAAGGAGAACGTCTTGAGCGGCTCGGGCAGGACCGCCCCCGAGAGCCAGCCAGCCAGGATGCGTCCCAGGTCGGCGGGCGGGATGAAGACCGAGCCAATGGCAATGGAAAGGATCAGCGCCAGGCTGAGGAAGAGCAGGGTCCAGAGATAGGGCAAGAAGCGGTGGGACATGGCATGGGTAGGGGCGACGTAACGTCGCCCCTACTACAAATCATTTGAACAACTCCGGATGCAGCAACTTGGCCAGCGCCTCGAGACCGTCCACCAGGCGCGGTCCCGGCCGGCTGACCAGGTTGTCGTCGAACGGGTAGACCTGCTCCTTCTTGACCGCCGTCAGCTCGCCCCAGCCGGGACGGGCTGCCACCTTGTCGGGCGTTTCGCCGTAGGCCGAATCGCCCAGGATGATGAATTCCGGGTTGGTGACCAACAGCTGCTCCAGGCTGATCTGCGGCCACTCGCTTTGCATCTGGGCGCCAATATTCACGCCCCCAGCGCGGGTAATGAGTGGGGTGACGAAATTCGTGGGACCGGCACGGCCGGCGGTGTAGGGTTTGGTCGTATCGGTGGCATCCAGCTCATAATAAACTGTTGGATGGGTGGTCACGATGGCAATTTTGGCATCCACGGCAGCAACGCGCGCCTTGAGGGAGGCCGCCAGGGCGGAGGCGCCGTCCTCGTGGCCGGTCAATTTGCCGACCTTCTCGAGATTGATGTACAAATCTTCCAGTTTCACCGGGTTTTGCAGGAAGTAAACCTTCAGCCCCAGATTTTCCAGTGAGGCGACCAGCTCGGGCGGATTGATGCCGCCGGCCAGTACAAGGTCCGGGTGGAGGGCGACGATGGCCTCGGTGTTGTACCCGCCATACCCGCCGACGGTCAGTAGCGATGCTACCTGGCTGGGATAATCGGAGGTATCGTCCCGACCGACCACCTGCGCCCCGGCGCCGATGGCGTACAGGATTTCCGTGTTGGAGGGGGCCAGCGAGACCACGCGCTGGGCCGGACCGCTGAGCGTCACGACCCAATTCAGGCCATCGGTCAGCGTGATGGTCGAGGCAGTCGGCGTGGATGCCGCGGTTGGCGCCGCGGCGACAGTGGAAGTCGGAATCTGAGGCTGCTGAGTGGGAATGGGCGCCGGCGTGGCCGTCGGGGCAGCGCTGCAGGCGGTCATCAGCAGAACCAGCATACCAAGCATAAGAACCAGTTTGCGGTTCATGAAATCATCTCCTTGTCATTGCTTATCTGTGTTCATCTGTGGCATGGTCCCAAATCAAAATCCCCTGCCGGATGGACAGGGGAGGGGGAGGGGCATTCCAGTCAGCCGTTCCCACCTCCTTACCACGAGAGTGTGGAGAACTGACCAGGGCGGGCGGCCTGACTTGCTCTTAAGAGCTTACAGTTGCGGGACAGCGCCGGACTCGCACCGGCTTCGCCTTTGAGCCTTCCCATCCGGGGGAGGAGGCACCCTGACCAGATATTGAATTGTGATCTGATTGTATTCCCGCGGGCAAGAATCGTCAATGCGTCTGACGGATGGTTTGACATAAAATCAAACAAACAGGTCTTACCGCTGAGAACGCCGAGACCGCGGAGATGCTTTTAAATTCTCGGTGTTCTCCGTGAGCTCTCCCGGAGGGACACCGGGACGGTGTGCGGTGAACGTCCAAAGTCATGTCCGAAGGCCAAGTCTGAAGGCCATCGGGTGTATTCCTCCTTCGCGAAAACCGAAACGAAGGCCGGTTTTGACGACCCCTGGTAGTTGCTATTTTATAAAAAAACTGTATAATGTTGCCTACCAATAGAGAAAGGAGGCCGACGCGTCCGATACTGATTGGCTAGTTTTCCCCCAATCCAAACTAATCTTCATATCTCTCAGGAGGAGAGAAAGCATGAAACGATCCTTTTACGTCGTTGTAGCAGTTCTCGTTCTCGCCAGCATGCTGCTGGCTTCCTGCGGTCCGACGCCCACGCCGGCGGCGACTGCAGCCCCCACGGCGGCACCCACCGCAGCACCCACCCAGCCGCCGATCGCATTCCAGCCCCTGAGCCTGGCCGCACCGGATTGCTCGTACGGCGGCGAGTTCTCCAAGATCGAGGCCGTGGATGCAAACACGGTGAAATTCACCCTGTGCTATCCTGATCCCGCCTTCCTTTCCAAGATCGCCCTGGCGTCCTTCGGCGTCCAGCCTGCGGCCTGGCTGCAGACGACCGGCGGCGGCGGCACCGGCAGCGAACTGCTGACCCACCCGGTCGGCACCGGTCCCTACATGCTGGCCCAATGGCAGAAGGGCCAGGAAGTGGACCTTGCCCGCTTCGACGACTATTGGGGCACCAAGGCCCTCACCAAGACCGTGGTCTTCCGCTGGAGTGCTGAATCGGCCCAGCGCCTGCAGGAGCTGCAAGCCGGCACGGTTGACGCCATCGACAACGTCGGCCCGCAGGACTTTGCCACCGTCCAGGCCGATAAGAATCTAGTGCTCCTGCCGCGCGAAGCCATGAACATCATGTACATCGGCATGAACAACACCTACCCGCCCTTCGACAAGCCCGAAGTGCGCCAGGCGATTGGCATGGGCATCGACCGCGCCCGCATCATCAAGAACTTCTATCCGGCCGGCTCGACGGTCGCCGATTATTTCACTCCCTGCAGCATCCCGAACGGCTGCGTGGGCGACAAGTGGCCCTCCTTCGACCCGGTCGCGGCCAAGGCTCTGCTTGCCAAGGCCGGTTTCCCGAACGGTTTCCAGACCGAGCTGGCCTACCGTAACGTGGTGCGCGGCTACCTGCCGAACGTCGCCAACGTGGCCCAGGACATCCAGGCCCAGTTGAAGGCCAATCTGAACATCACCGCCAAGATCGTGGTCATAGAGTCGGGCGCCTTCATCGATGCCGCCAACAAGGGCGAGCTCCAAGGCCTGCACCTGCTGGGCTGGACCGCAGATTACCCGGACCAGACCAACTTCCTGGACGTGTTCTTCGGCGCCGGCGCTAACAAGAGCTTCGGCACCACCTGGCCGGACATCATCGACACCTTGAAGAAGGGCGCTGCCCTGGCCGATACCGCCGCCCGCGAGCCCTTCTACGTTCAGGCCAACAACCTGATCATCCAGCATGCGCCGGCCATCCCGGTGGCGCACGGTGGTTCCGCCGTGGCCTACAAAGCAACCGCACAGGGCGCCAACGTCAGCGCCCTGGGCGACGAGATGTTCGCACCGGTGCAAATCCCCGGTCAGGATACTTTCGTCTGGATGCAGAATGCCGAGCCGATCTCGCTGTACGGCGCGGATGAGAGCGACGGCGAGTCGCTGCGGCCTTACATCCAGATCACCGAAGGCCTGTACGGCTTCAAGACCGGCACCACCGAGGTCGTGCCCTTCCTGGCGACCGGCTGCACGCCGAACACCGAACTGACCGAGTGGACCTGCGCGCTGCGCCAGAACGTCAAGTTCCATGACGGCACCGTTATGAATGCCAACGATGTGGTGGAAACCTTCATTGTCCAGTGGGATGCTGCAAACCCGCTTCACAAGGGCAATACCGGTGAGTTTTATTACATGTCCACCTTGTTTGGCGCCTTCCTGAACGCCCCCAAATAGATCGGCCGTCCTTGAAGGTCTGACCCATGTACTGCCCCCCGGTGAGGCAAAGCCTCACCGGGGGTTCTCGAGAAACGATGACCACTTACATCTTGCGCCGTATCCTATCCAGCATCCCGGTTCTATTCGGGATTCTCTTTGCGACCTTCGCCCTGGCCCGCTTGCTGCCGGGTGACCCCTGCCGCGCCGTCCTGGGCGAAAGGGCCACGGATAAAATCTGTAACGAGTTCATGCACCGCCACGGCCTGGACCGGCCCATCCCGGTCCAGTTCGTCGTATACGTGGATGAAATCGCTCACGGGGATTTCGGCGTTTCCTTCCGCTACAGCGAGACAGTCGGCCAGCTGCTGGTCGAGCGTCTGCCCACCACCATCGAGCTCACCTTTTGCGCACTTATCCTCAGTATCATCATCGGCATCCCTCTTGGAATCATCTCGGCGGTGCGGCACAACTCCTGGGTCGATGTGTTGACCATGACCTGGGCCAACATCGGCGTCTCGATGCCGGTCTTCTGGCTGGGGTTGATGCTGGCTTTCCTCTTTTCGCTGCTGCTGAAGGGTACGCCGCTCTGGCTGCCGCCCTCCGGGCGCCTGACCGCCGGCGTTCTAGCGCCCACCTTTGTCCAGGCCTGGGGGCTGAAGATCCCCGCGCATGGTTTTTGGGCCGCGGCGGTTGAATTCATCGGCCGGCTCAACATCCTCAATGCCCTCCTGACCGGCAACTGGTCGCTGCTCGCGGATGCGATCAAGCACCTAATCCTGCCGTCGATGGCCCTGGCGACCATCCCGATGGCCCTGATCGCCCGCATGGCCCGCTCCAGCATGCTGGACGTCCTCGGCCAAGACTACATCCGCACGGCGCGCGCCAAGGGCTTGAGAAAGAACAAGGTCGTGCTCAAGCACGCCTTCCGCAACGCCCTGCTCCCGCTGGTGACCGTGATCGGCCTGGAGCTGGGTGGCCTGCTGGGCGGCGCTGTGCTCACCGAGACGGTCTTCAACCTCTCCGGCATGGGCCGGACCCTGTACGACGCCATCACCGCCCGCGACTATGGCATCGTCCAGGCTTTCACAGTGGTGATCGCCATTTTCTTTGTCCTTTTGAACCTGATTGTTGACCTCTCCTACGCCTACCTGGACCCTCGCATCCAATTGAAGTAGGATCGCCTCCATGACGCAAACCGAAGGAACCATTGCCAAACTGGATAACGAGGGCCTCTCGCTCAGGTCGGTCAGCCTGTGGCAGATCACCTGGCGGCGGCTTTTCCGGCGCAAGTCCGCCCTGGTGGGCATGGTGATCCTCGGCCTGCTGATCGTCATTGCCCTGACGGCGCAATTGCTCGCCCCGTACGATCCCTACACTCCACTGATCGGCGTTGAACCGGTCACCATGCGCCAGGCCCCCTGCATTCACCTGTTCGGGTGCCCGGCGAGCCAGATCCAGCACCTGATGGGCATCGACGGCAACGGGCGCGACGAGTTCAGCCGGCTGCTCTACGGGGCACGCCTCAGCCTGATGATCGGCTTTTCGACGGTGACTTTCGCCATCATCATCGGCGCCTGCCTGGGCGCCATTGCCGGATACATCGGCGGTTGGACGGACAACGTCATCATGCGTGTGATGGATGTACTGCTGGCCTTCCCTTCCCTTTTGTTGGCCATCGCCATCGTGACCATGCTCGGCCCCGGTCTGATCAATGCCCTCCTGGCCATCGGCATCGTCTCCATCCCTTCCTACGCCCGCGTGGTGCGCGCCAGCGTGCTTTCGGTGCGCACGATGGACTATGTCTCGGCCTCCAAAGCCATCGGGAGCAATACGCTCACCATTCTGTTCCGGCATGTCCTGCCCAACGCCCTCACCCCGCTCATCGTCCAGGGGACGCTGGGCATTGCCACCGCCATCCTAGATGCCGCGGCCCTGTCCTTCCTGGGCCTGGGCGCCCAGCCGCCGACGCCCGAATGGGGCTCCATGCTCGGCGAGGAGCGCAACCAGGTCTTCACCGCTCCTCACCTGGTTTTCTACCCCGGCCTGGCGATCATGCTGACCGTGCTCTCGTTCAACCTGCTCGGCGACGGCCTGCGCGACGCCCTGGACCCGCGGCTGGGTCACGCCAGCGGCTAGCGCCTGACGGAGCAGCCCTTTCCCTTTCAAGCATCCTGCCCCACAGCGGTTTTGTGGGGTCGATTTTTTCGGAGGCAAGCATGACCCCTTCCCTCTTCCGCTTCGACGAGCTGACCTGGCCTGAGGTCGCCGCCCTGCCCCGCCCGACCCAGCTCGTCCTGCCCCTGGGCGAGGGCTTCGATCTGCTGCGGATTCCCGATCGGCTGGGAACCTCCGGCGAGATCGGCATCCTGCCCTCGCTGCCCTTCGGCTGGCCGGGCAGCAGCCTGGAGACGCCCCTGCCGGTCTTTGCGGCGGTAGTGCGGAATCTGGTGGGCAACCTGCTCGAGGACGGTTTCACCTCCGTCCATGTCCTGGTCCCACCCGGCCTGGACGCTTCGACAGGGTCTCGACGGGCTCGACCCGCCGGCTCAGCGCAGGTCTTGGGATCTGATCTCCCGACCCTGACCCTGCCCGGCCCAGCGGCGCGCCCGGACCCGCAGCCGGCGGACGGCGAGCAGGAAAAAGTAGTGCTCCTGCCGGTCGGGCACACCGAGCAGCACGGCTACCACGCTCCACTGTGCACCGACACGCTGATCATCCAGGCGGTGGCGGAGGGCACGGCGCAGGCCGTCCCGGATCAGGCGGTGTGCCTGCCGGTGGCACCCTACGGGGTCAGCACGCACCGGCGCTCTTTCCCGGGCACCTTCAACGTCGGCGGGCGGGCCTTCGAGGATTTCTGGCTGGCCGTCATCGACACGCTGGTCGGGCGCGGCTTCACTCGCTTCTACGTGCTGAGCGGCCACGGCGGGAACTCGTCCTTCCTGGTCAACGTGGTCAAGTACGCCGGCGAGAAGTACCCGCACATCTTCTGCGCCACCGCCTTCCTGTACCTCTCCGGTCCGAAGGGCGTGGCAGCCCTGGAGGCCAAGCGCCAGTCGGCACTGGGCGGGATGGGCCACGCCTGTGAACTGGAGACCTCACTGATCCTGCACCTGCGCCCCAAGCTGATCCACCTGGAGCGCGCCGTGGACGAGACCGATTTCATCACCACCCCATCCTACTACATGGACTGGATCGAGGGCGGCGCGCTGGTGGCCAACCCGCCCTGGGAGGACGACACCCGCACCGGCGCCTACGGGGCCGGCAGCCTGGCGACGGCCGAAAAGGGCAAGTTCTGGCTGGAGGCCGCCATCGCCGAGAAGGTCGACCACGTCGCCGAGATCCACGAGCAGTACAGGCGCCGGCGCGAGAGGCGCATAAAAAGGTAACCGCAGATCAACACAGATAAACACGGGTTATTTGGGAAATAATTCTTTTTCCCCCATAAGGCCGCGTAAACTTACCTCGCAATGCTAGCCCTGCGGCAGGACGATCACCCGGTCGCCGACCGTGATCCAGTTGAACAGCCAGCGGGCGTCGGCGGGGGACAAGTTGATGCAGCCGTGCGAGGCAGGGAAACCGAAGCGATCGTGCCAGTAGGCTCCGTGAAATGCCCAAAAACTGTAGAAGTAACTGATGTACGGCACCCCCTGCAGGTAATACTGGTCCCCGCCCTGGAAGGGTGAGGTGACCAGGCTGTCTTCGGTCTTGCGGAAGACGGTGAAGGTGCCGGTGGGCGTCCAGCCGAACTGGCGCCCTGAGGAGATCAGCGTGGCGAAGACCAGCTGGCAGCCGGCGTAAACGCTCAAGTTTTGCTGGGCCAGGTCGACCACCACGAAGCGGCAGGCATTGACGTCGGCGGGCGGACGGTAGCCGGGCACGATCAGGGACAACTCGTTCAGCGGCAGCCATTCATCCGGGCCGACGGCCAGGAAACCCTTCTTGGACGGGGCGGCCGCGTCCTCGCGCACGACCTGGTAGCGGGTGTACGCACGGACGGGATCTCCGTCCGTGTCGAGGCTCTGGACCGCCTCCAGCACCCAGCCGAAGCGGCCCCCGACCGGACCGGTGAGCAGCACGCCGGAAAAGGTCGAGGGTGCCACCTCCTGCAGGTCCTGGCCGCGCATCCATTCGCCGGAGGCGAGGTAGTAGAGCACCCGGCCGCCCGTCGTTACCTTTTGGACGTAGGCAACATAGGCGTCAGCCTGGGGCAGGCGTTTGCTGTTCAACGAAGCCTGCAAGGCGCCCTGTGTCGAGAGGTACAGGCGCGCCTGCGGATTGGTCACGTGGGCGTATTGATATTTCAATTCCGCGTAGGATGGGTCGAGGGATTGGTACCAGGGCAGGGGGGTAGGGGTCGTGGCGGGCGGGGCGGAGGGGAAGGTGCCAGCCGGCGTCGGGGTGGGAGCTTCAGGCGTGGGATCGGGGCTTGCCGGCGCCGGTCCGCACGAGGAGAGCAGAAGAATCAGGTTGACCAAGACGTAGTAACGACTTAAGTCGTTAATACGTTCTCTTAATCATCCCAGCCATGGCCAAAATCCTCAGGCGGTGGGTAGAATCTCCCTTTTAGCGCAAGCCAATCGCGGCCACGACTTTGTTCGTAAAGTCGTACACTGGACCAAGCCCATTGATAAATGTCATCGGTATACCCGTGCTTGACTGGGTTGTAATGAATGTAGGTAAATGTTTGATACAGTTGTTTTTCATTACGCATCATCCGATCGGAAAATTTATACCAGACCCGTCGTTTTCCAGTAAGAGCATCTTCGATATTCCATTTTCGGGAGGTTGATCCGTGCAAGTATTTCAAAGTTGCCGAGACGTAATCGAGAGATTCTACGTCAACCAGGATGTGATAATGATTTGGTAATATCACCCAAGCAATTACCTCTGCCCGAATTCCGTTCATTGCTTCGGTCAAACAAACCTCAAATTCAGTCAGCCTACCCGGCGTTGCCATGATCGGGGCATGTTCAAAGTTGGCAGCCGTGATCAGGTAATATCCAGCCTCTCGAAATGGATGCGGCGGCGCGTGTAAAGGATAACCATGAGCACGCCGATATGCAACAATATCCGCCCGCTCCTTTGTAGATAGTTTTCGGTAATCGTACGGCATGGATAGATTCAATCACAAATATAGCTTCTGGTTGTTCGTAGCGACGACTTAAGTCGTCACTACGAACAACCTAGTCGGCGTATTCGG